>CAVXAP010000033.1:0-40854 GCA_963759635.1 uncultured Actinomycetota bacterium | reverse complement strand
CAACCCGGCAGTGTCCGGATCGGGGGTCAACATCAAGTTGGTGGAGTACCTGTCGGTGGGAGTGCCGGTGGTCAGCACCAGCCGTGGCATGGCCGGCATCGATCTGCGGGTGGGTGACGACCTGCTCGTCGCTGACGCGCCAGCTGATTTTGCTGATCACATCGCGCGGCTCTTAACATCCGAGGAAACCGCGCACCGATGTAGCGGCGGCTGGTCACGAAACAGCGATACGGATCCTTGATGTGCGTACCAGCCTTGCCCTGATGGCGTCGGCCCTGACAATGTGAACCGAAGGGCCTTAGCACAAATCAGTCTAATTACAGCTAGCCGCAAATGTCTGAACCGGCAGTTCTTGTGCCTGCCTACTCGCGGAGCTCGTCGACAAGGCGGCCCTCCGGCAGCTCGACATCGTCATATGTGATGACCTCGTCTGCTGCGATGTCGCGCACTAACCGGCAGGCCTCGGCTACCCCCATAGGCAGTAGCCGTTCAGCGGCGGTGATATCGGCTCGCTCGGCTTGTCCATAGGTGTCATAACCGCCGAGACCGTCGATGCATGTGCCGGCGGGGAGATCGCGCTTAGCCGTGGTAATCACCTCGACCGTTGGCGCTTGCAGCGGTGCGATAGTCGCGTCCCCGAACAGCACAGCACGAGCTGCAGTAAGCGGCACTTCGAAGTGACACAGATGGTACGGCGTATAGAAGCTGTACAGCGGGCCTTTGCCCAGCTTGTACAACTCAAGGTAGTGCCGCTGCTTGGGATCATCATGCGTCGCTAACACATAAACGCCCGGCCCGGGCTGTGCGCCGACCACGTAATCGACCACACCACCGCGAGCTCGCAGGTCTTGGACGTCCCAGGTGCTGGTCAATTCGTCGACGTGACCGTGATGATCTCCGCCACGCATACCACGTCCGGATACCGACATCCCAGTAGCGTTGGCTACTGTCGCCTGTTCAAAAGAGATCTTCGTGCCATCCGCAAAGCTGGTCACCATGTGCGGATCCTGACCCCACCGCTCTGCAAATGCTCGTTGCGTCGTAGGGGTGCGGTGAGGGTCTTGCAAGCCTTTGATATTGCCGCAGACTAACGGCGTCAGACCGATGCCCCGCACGAAGCGCACGAGGTTCATCTGCACGCCCGGCTGGTCGCCGTCACAGCCCGTGTAGACAACCCCCGCTTCCTTGGCGAGCTTCGCCAGAATGGGGCCTACGGTGGCGTCGACTTCGGCATTCATCAGCACGACATGTTTTTGGTGCTCGATCCCACGCCGGACCACATGGCACCCGTACTCCACCGCCCCCGTGGCCTCGATGATCACATCGACGACCGCAGAGTCGGTAACCGTGCGGTAGTCGGTAGTGATCGCAGACTCACCGGAGTTGACTACGCGGTCGAGCTCAGCGGCACTGGCAACGGATTGGGCATCGGTCCGGCCAGCCTCCTGGTACGCACGTTCGGCGTTTCCGAGTGTGCGGTTGGCGATTGCGACCAGCTCCATTCCCGGCACGCTGTTGAGGATCTGATTGGTCAGACCGCGGCCCATGAAGCCCGCGCCTACCAGGGGACGGCGACCTGTTGCCACTCCGCAGCTCGCTTTGCCAGTGCCGAATCGACGAGGATCACTCGGGACCTCGGTCAAGGCCTCCCGTGGCACCCGCAGTCTCATCCAACAGCGGCCAAGCGGCGTCCTTTCGCTGATCCTGGTCCCTGTACGCGACTCGATGCCGAGAGCAGGGTCGTCGTAGCGCAGTCCCCGCTCCGCCGTGGGCTCATAGGTGCCTGCTACCTGGTACAACACCTCGGTTCTCCTCCAGCGTCTGGTACCCGTGCGCGAAATATGGCGGCACATAGAGGGAACGCCGGTTCGCAGCAGTGAGCTCGACGGCGACGTGCTGCAGCCGGGTTGGTGAGTCGGGACGCATATCCACGATGACATCGACGATGGCGCCGCGGATACAGCGGACCAGTTTCGCCTCGGGATGTGGGGCAACCTGGAAGTGCATACCCCGCAAAGTGCCGGCGCGATGGTTGAACGACAAGTTGCACTGATCAACTCGGGGTCAAGCCCGGCGGCCTCGAACTCCGCATGCAGAACGTTCGCGCGAAGAAGCCACGGAAGTCTTCTCGGGGCTCCAGATCAATGATGGCGACGCCCTCAATAGCTGTGCGGCTGAAGATCATGGGTTCCTCCAAAAGAGCTTTTCATCGAGCTGGCCGGAGGAAATAAGGTACTGCAGTTGCTTCAGCCGCGTGTGCCCGCGTCCAGTAAATGTCTGATCGTCGAGGCTGATCCGGCTGAACACTGCATGCAGCTGCTTTGCGCCGCTTACCGCATCCCATGCACATTCGAAGCCCGGCAGCTTGTTGTTGATCTTCTCGAAGGAGACACGATAGCTCCGGTTGTCACCGCCGGATTCGCCGAATGTCACCTCACCGCCGAAGATGTCTCCGACGATTTCGGCGATCTCTCGAACTCGGTAGTTCTGCTCGCTGGAGCCCACATTGAACACTTCGTTGTGAACCAGATCACGGGGCGCCGCAAGCACCCGGCGGATCGCCTGACCGATTCCAGCGCGTGGACCAGCGGCCGCCAAGGTGTGCCGTCGCTAACCATCGCGATCTTGCCGGTAGTCCACGAAAGCCCTGCCAAGTTGTTCAAGACGATGTCGAACCGCATCCGCGGGGAAGCTCCGAAGGCGGTCGCATTGCGCATGAAGGTCGGTGAAAAATTGTCATCGGCCATTCGGCTCAAATCACGCTCTACGAGGGTCTTGCACTCTGCGTACGCCGTCTGCGGGTTCACCGGCGAGGTCTCGTCGACTTCCCCTTGGCACGCCGTACACGCTGCAAGACGACATGTACACGAAGCGCTCGATACCGACTCGCTTGGCTAAGGTGGCGAGGTGGACCGACCCTGGTGATTGATTTCGTAGGTGATCGTCGGTGAGAGCTGACCGAGCGGGTCATTGGACAGTTCAGCCATATGGACGATGGCGTCAACGCCCTGGAGGTCCCAGCGGTGAGGTTGCGGATGTCTTTCGCGAGCGTGAATGGTGTGCAATCGAGCCCGTTGTACAGCCAACCATGCTTGTAGTACCCGGTGTCCACACCAAGCACCTGATGGCCGTCCCGCACCAACTCCGGGGCAGTAGGCAGCCGAGGTAGCCATCGGTGCCAGTGACAAGTACCTTCATTGATTTCCTTATCGAGATCTCCTGCTCCCGTCCGCCATAGGTGATCTCTGATAGGTCTTTGACAGCTGGGCAGTCGTCGAATTGCTCAGTGGTTCCAAATCCTCCAAGGCGGGTTGCCGCTGTCCCACAGCTCGTTGAGCTCGGTCCAGTCTCGGAACGTGTCCATACCCATCCAGAAGCCTTCATGCTTGAAGATCCCAAGCTCACCGTCAGCTCGCCATGGTCTGTAGAGGAGCCTTCTCGAGCAGAAGTCCTGGCTCGTCGGAGAGGTACTTGTCGATCATGATCCGGTTGAAGGCGAAGAAGCCACCGCTGACCCAGCCGGTGGCGAGAGTCGGCTTTTCGTTGAATTCGGTGACCTCACTGTCGTAAATGTGCATTTCACCGTAGCGGCTCGCCGGGTGGACGCCGGTCACCGTGCCAATCCGCCCTGATTTGAGGTGTTGGTCGACCAAGCCCGGGATGTCGACTGCCCCGATCCCATCACCGTAGGTCAACATGAAGACGTCTGTGTCGATGTGATCGACGACTCGTCGCACCCGTTCCCCGGTTCCGGTGAGGAGACCGGTCTCAACGAAAGTGATCTCCCAATCCTGTGTTGCCCTCACCATGCCAACGTGGCGGACGATCGGCCGCGAGCTCCAGAGTGAAATCGTTCATGTGCTCCCGGTAGTCGAGGAAGTAGCGGCGGATCTGGTCACCCTTGTATCCCAGGCAGAGGATGAACCGACGAAAACCGTGATGGCTGTAGGTCTTCATCACGTGCCACAGGATTGGTTTGCCACCAACATCCACGAGCGGCTTGGGGAGTTTCTCGCTCGCTTCTCGGAGCCTGGTGCCCATGCCGCCACACAGGATCACGACCGGAATTTCCGCGGGGTTGAAGTCGGGATTGGTTATCTGGGGGCTCATTTTTCCTCCTGAGTCCGGTGTGGATCTTGAGCGTTACGCGCCCGGGGACTTGAAGACCGATACAACGGTCAGCAGCAAGATCTTCAGTCAAGCCACAGGGACCAGTTTTCGATATAGAAGTTGTCAAAGCGAGCACGGTCCTCGATTGATGTATTGCCCCTGAGGCCGTGGACCTGTGCCCAGCCGGTCAGGCCGCAAGGGACTCCATGGCGTGCTCCTTAACCGCCGTAGAGACGGTCGAACTCGGCAACGAAATAGGGGCGCTCCGGCCTCGGTCCGACGAGGCTCATGTCGCCGCGCAGGATGTTGAACAGTTGTGGCAGCTCGTCCAAGGAGTACCTACGCAAGGTGCGCCCGACCACGCTGACCCGGGAATCGTGGGCGATGTTCCAGTTGGTCTGCGACTCCAATTCGTTGACCGGACGGAGTGAGCGGAACTTCAAGAGCTCGAAGCGTCGGCCATCGACGCCTACACGCTCTTGTCGGAAGATCACGCCAGGACCGCCTTCAAGCCGAACAACTATCGCGCAGACGAGCAAAAATGGAGTGAGCAGCACGATCGCCGCCAGTGAGCCGGCTATGTCAAAAAGTCGCTTCCAGCGCCATCCCCAGCTTCGATATGCGGCTCGGCGCAACCGAATGAGCGGCATGTCTCCGAGCGCGTCCATGTCGTCTCCGACATGGGTCACCTGGTAAAGCCGAGGCAGGATGAACATCTCGCAGTGGTGCCGGTGACACGCCCTAATCACCGCGACCAGGTCGTTCTCGATCATCGACGTATGAGCGATGATCAAGGCTCGAGGTTCGTAGGTCCGCAGCACCTTACTCAGCTCCCAGGGACCGCCAAGCAGAGGCACCGGCAACCGGGTATCCCCAGCTTGGGACACGTAGCTATCCAAGAAGCCCAACGACTTGAGACCACACTGGGGGTTCCTGTTGAGTTGCCGGACTATCGCTTCGCCGGTCTGGTCGGCGCCGACAATGACAGTGGGGTGAGAGACCAGCCCACTCCGGCGCAACGATCGCACGAGCTGGTAACTCAGTACGCGGAACGTGACCAGAGTGACGCCCGCTACTGCCGCCAGCTGAATCCCGACGAATTCTCCGAGAATGATCTGCGCCCCAACTTCCATCAGTGCCACAGCCATCAACCAGGCCTGGACAAGGCGCGGAAGATCATCGAGAAGAGAGAGCGTCAACCTCGAGCGGTAAAGATCGACAACGTAGAGAAAACCCACTAGGACGATCGCGAAATAGATAGCCAGTGGGGAGCGACTTGGAGAGAGGGCGCCGGCTACCACGCAGGCAACCAGGTCACCGGCAAGTAACAAGGGCCGGATTCCGCCCCGCAACAGTGGCGCCCACCAAGGTCGTGATGGAGACGGTTCTACGACCTGAGATAGAGCCCGTCTCGGATACGACGTCTGAGATGAAGGTTGAGCTTGATGAAATCCCTCAGAGATGGCCATTGCGGGCACCCCTTCGTCTGGCGCCGAACGCCAACAAGCTAGCCAGCGAGTCCACCTTTAACATTTCCCCCGACTCCCCATCTAGATCTCCGCCTACCGCGGAGCTGTGGCTCTCATCCGCCAGTTCCGCTAGAGGCCGACGCCGCACGGGCCGAGTCGGGGGAAGTAAGGCAGTCCCGGCGCCGTGGCAACACTGCATGGAACTGGCTGGATACCATGACGTTAACGCAGCAGTAAGTAGCCAATGCGCAATTCCGGGGCTGATGCTCAATCGTGATTGCCTGGGCGAAACACTCGAGGCCCTGCAACCAAACCGTTATCTTTGGCTGCCGCTGCGTCGGCTACGGACTGAGCAGCCGTCGACCCAATCCACCCACGCATTCTGAAGATCCCAGCGAACCTTATGCAACCCCGCGCGATGTCCACAAGGTCCGTCCACGCGAGGTAGTTACGGCAGTTGACCTGAAATCCTGGCCAATCCGCTCGCCAGGGCCGCGCTGAAACGGCCGCTGAGTGGTTATCACCTGTTGCCCAGCGTGCGCGGTGACCTGCTGCACAAGCTCGGGCAGTGAGAGGAGGCACAAGCAGAGTTCACCCGGGCCGCGACGATGACCCAAACGAGCGCGAACGCGCGCTGCTGCTCAAACGCGCCAGCGGGAATTCCTCGTCGGCACAGACACCATAGGCTGCAGAGATGGACCAGCGACGCACCTTGCTCGTACTCCGCCATGCAAAGACCGAAGACATACGACCGGGCAGCAAGGACAGTGAGCGCCGGCTCACCCCCGACGGCGAACGCGATGCGCTCGAAGTGGGCGACTACCTGCGCGGTCAAGGCATCACGATCGACGCAGTCTTGTGCTCCAGCGCAGCCCGCGCGCGGCAAACACTCGAGCTTCTCAAGTTGGGTGATACTCCGGCTCCGGATCGTGTGGAGATCGCCGACCTTTTCTACAACGCGGGCGGCGATACGTTGATCAACGCAGTCCGTGAGCTTCCCGACGACTGCCGCGTGGCGTTGCTCGTCGGACACGCTCCGGCTGTGCCTAGTCTCGTGCACGAGCTCACAGACCCGGCCAGCTCCACCCCGCAGGCAGTTCGCGCGATCGAGAGTCGTTTCCCGGCTGCCGCCCTTGCCCAGGTGGAGTTCGAAGGCGACTGGTCGGCGATCGAAGCAGGCTCGCTGGTATCGGTTCGGATGCCTGGTTCCTCCAGCCCTCGATGACCGCATCCGGCATTCGCATCATCACGGTCGTGGTGGTGACTTCGCCCCGCGACACGCCGAAAGCGACAACTCGATAACCCGGCTATCACGAGCCCAGCGGCAACGCTGGGCGGTGAAGAGGAAACCCCACCGACATTGCACAAAAGATAATCTTGTAATGATGTAGGCCCACGGGTCCGGAACCGACGATCTTCTTTGTTCGTAACGGATTCCTGAGCCAACACTCAAGATCGCGAAGTAAACCTCTGATCGCTATTGGACTCACGTTGTACAACCGGTTGTCACTACTGTAATCCCATAGACATCACAGTAGAACCCAAGATCACGATTGGATCTAGGTCCCAATTCCGCGCCGAGTCGCGCGATAGGTTTCGAGTGCTTGTCGTTCGGGGTGTCCGACAGCGTCCTAGCTTCCCCCACTGTCTGTCACCCCAACGTTGTCGTTCGGGCACGTCAACTCGTCGGGAGCCGGCGAGTGTCGAAGGTGGGTCGTGGGGGAATGGCGAGGCCAGGAAACCTACTGCGCGTAGCTGGGAGACGCGCTGCACCTCAGCCGAGGCGTGCTGCGCTTGAACCCACATTCGCGGGCCTGATGCGCCACGACGTGCGCGAGTTGCACCCGGATTCCCACATGACTGATGCGTCGTCCCGGCTGGACGTCGGGGAGGCCGTCGACCTCCTGGAAGACGCGCCGACACTGCGCCTCGAGCGGCTCGATCTTGCACGCGATGATCAACTCAGCCCGCGGGCCGATTCTGTTGTCACGGTGCCGGCGCCCAAGCGTTTCACGGCCTGGAGCCGGCGGTATCTCATGCTGGTCGCGAGCGCCGACGCCTTGGTCGGCGGTCTCTCTGCAGCCGTTCCCGCATCGATCAGCGACACACTCTCTGGGCAGCATGCGGTACCGCTGCTCTGCCTGGTAGGCGTAATCGTTTGGCCTGCCACAATCGCGTTGTGCCGCGGGTATCGCCGTCACCGGATCGGCATCGGCTTCGACGAACCTGGTGCCGTCATTCGAGCAGGAATGGTGGTCGTGGTAGCAGGTGCGCTTCCAGCCGCCTTCATGGCCGTGCCGAACCCGACGGGCGTCCTGACGTTCTACGCATTGCTGAAGCTGGTGGCAACCGGCGCTCCGTTCGCAGTGCTGGTCAGCCTGCTCGTTCGTTTCCTTGCCCGGAAGATCCTGCATCTGTTGCAGCGCCATGGACGCAGCCTCCGACATGTCGTCGTGGCGGGCAGCTTCGGCGCCGCGCAGCAGCTCAGCGAACGGATCCAACGGGAGCCGGATGCCGGCATGAAGGTGATTGGCCTGTGCCTGCCCTCTTACCAACTGCCCAGGCCCGTCATCGCCGGGGTTCCGGTACTCGGCAACCTCGACCAGGTGCCTCAGGTTGTTGAGGCGATGGGCTGCGACGCTGTGGCGGTGACCAGTGACGACGCCACGAGATACAGCAACCTACGCCAGCTGGCGTGGTCGTTGGAAGGCTCCGGAGTCGAGTTGTTGGTGGATCCCGGCCTGGTCGAGGTGGCCGGACCGCGCATGCACATCCGGCCGCTCATGGGCTTTCCGCTACTCCATGTCGAAGAACCGCATTTCACTGGCTGGCGGCGGCTCGTCAAGCGCGCGACCGACCTCGTGCTGACCTCGATCGGGCTGGTGATCATTTCTCCACTCATGCTTGGCATCGCAGCAGTCGTCAAGCTTCAAGACGGCGGGCCGGTGATCTTCCGTCAGGCTCGGATCGGTCGCGACGGCAAGCCATTTACGATGCTCAAATTCCGCTCCATGGTCGTGGACGCGGAGGATCGTAAGCTCGACTTGATGGCGAGCAACGAGGGCAAGGGTGGCTTGTTCAAGCTCAGCAATGACCCGCGGGTGACTCCCTTCGGCAAGTTCCTGCGAGACTTCTCTCTCGACGAGCTGCCACAGCTCTTCAACGTCTTGGCTGGCTCGATGTCGCTAGTCGGCCCACGTCCGCACCTGGCGTCCGAGCTCGCACAAATGCCGATCGAGGCGAGCAGGCGATCGCTGGTGACGCCGGGCCTCACCGGGCTCTGGCAGGTCAGTGGACGCTCCGACCTGGAAGGCGGTGACGCGGTCCGCCTTGACCTTCGTTATGTCGAGAACTGGTCGCTCACCCTCGATCTGCAGATTCTGTGGAAGACGATCTTTGCTGTGATGGCAAGGCGTGGCGCCGCTTGAAGCCGCGCGCCGACAATGTAGCGGTTCGCGGGCTGACGCGGTCGTGGATCGCGGTGGGACTGGCAGGCGCCTTCGCCGTACTGGCCGTTTCGGTCCATATGGACATGCTCAATCGGTTCGACTGGATCGTCCGTGCATGGGCGCGACCGCATGACGTCTGGGGCAGCGCCCAGGTCCGAGCCGACCTCGTCGTCCATGGTCTGCGCCCTGCCGTAGTTGCGGGGCTCCTGGCGGCTTTCACAGTGGTTTGCTGTGTCAAACGTCGGTCAATGAGACCGATCATGTTCGTCGGCGGTGTCGCTCTGGTGGCCGTGGCGTTGACCGTTGCAGCAAAGACGGCGGTAGGTCGTCCAGATCCGCACGGATTAGTCACCAACGGCTACGGGGGCAGTTTCCCGTCCGGTCACATGGTTGCCGTCGTCGTTGGCCTGGGCTTGGCTGTCCTGCTAGCACAACCTCCTGCTGGCTGGTGGATCTGGCTTATCCCGGCTCTCGGCGGCGGCCTCATGGGAGCTTGCCTGTTGCTGCAAGCAACCCACTGGTTCACAGACGTTGTCGGAGGTGGCTTGCTCGCCATCTCCGTGTTGTTGGTTGCCTCCGGCTGTCGTTGTTGGTCGTATGGTCGCCCGGAAACCCGAGCGGGGCTCCGCGGCGGCCGGCGAGAGGGCCTTACCGCTCGACTCGGAGGAACCGATTGAGAGGAACACCGAGACTCGCCAGAGAACCTGCCCATCTCGGAGGTCACAGACTGTTACGATCCTGGCTCCGGAAGAGTTCTGATCCTATGGGGGACAATGAGGATCGCCGTCTTCGGGCTGGGCTACGTCGGTACGGTGACGGCCGCGGGTCTTGCTTCACGAGGCCACCAGGTATGCGCTGTCGACGTTGACGACGTGAAGGTCGACCACGTCCGAGCCGGGCGAAGTCCTGTGGTCGAGCCAGGTATCGAAGAACTCATCGCGACCGCCGTCGAGCGTGGCGACCTCAGCGCGACCACAGATCCGATGGTGGCTCTGGACCGGGCCGATGTCTCCTTGGTGTGCGTGGGTACGCCGTCGGTGCCAGAAGGCGGCACGGACCTGAGGTACCTACGACGTGCGCTGGATGACATTCGTCGTGGACTGACCGTCGCCACACCGCCCGCCTCGGGCTTCCACGCGGTCGTAGTGAGGAGCACTGTCCCTCCGGGAACGGGGGACGATCTGGTCAGCACGACCTTCGCCGGCATGGCTGGCCGAGCCGTGGGGACGGCGATGTGTCCGGAGTTCTTCCGCGAAGGCTCGGGCGTTGCGGACTTCTTCAACCCGCCCTTGGTTGTCGTCGGCACGGCCGATCAACGCGTGACCGACCGCCTGACGGAGATGTTCTCGTTCTTGAACCGCGAGATCAGTCTTGTCGATGTCCGTAGCGCGGAGGCGCTCAAATACGCCTGCAATGCGTTTCACGCCATGAAGGTCACCTTCGCTAACGAGATGGCCCGCATATTCCGGGTGTTCGGGGTGGACTCGCGAGAGGTCATGCGCGTGTTCAGCGAGGACACCGTCCTCAACATCTCTCCTGCGTACTTGCGGCCTGGGTTCGCGTTCGGCGGCTCCTGCCTGCCCAAGGACCTGCGCGCACTACTCGATATGGCTCGGGTCAACGCGCTGGACGCCCCTCTCCTTTCGAGCGCGCTGTGGAGCAACGAGCTGGTTATCGCCGACGTCGTCGACCGGCTGATCGCCAGTCCGTTCCGGACGGTCGCCATGCTGGGACTGAGCTTCAAGATGAACACGGACGATCTGCGAGAGAGCCCGTATGTCGAGCTGGTGGAGCGGCTGATCGGCAAGGGCTTCGAGGTTCGGATCTATGACCCGATCGTCAATCCTGAGCGCCTCATGGGTTCCAACCTCCGGTACATCGAGAGTCACCTTCCGCATCTGCGTCGCCTGCTCTTCGCGACGCCCCGCGAGGCCCTGGAAGGCTGTAATGCAGCCGTTGTTGCCACGTCTGATGGGCCGGTCATCGAGGAGCTGCATGCCGCCCCACCTGTCTGGATCTTCGACCTTCATGGGCGCCTCGGCGCTGAAATCGAAAGACTGCCCGGTTACGAGGGCATCGGATGGGCGGTATGAGTGGACCACGTGAGGTGAGTCCACCCCGGACTCTCATCATCGTGCAGAACCTCCCCGTCCCCTTTGACCGGCGTGTCTGGTTGGAGTGCCAGGCCCTGACTGCGGCGGGTTACGACGTCACGGTCGTCTGCCCAAAAGGAAAGGATGACCCTGGGTATGAGGTCATCGAGGGCGTCACGCTGCTGAAGTATCCTCCCTACGCGCCAGGCGGCGGAGCTCTCGGCTTCGTCATGGAGTACGCCTATTCCTTCCTCGCGACTGCGAAGCTGGTTCTCCGCGCCCGTCGTGAGGGAAAGTTCGACATCCTCCAGGCCTGCAACCCGCCGGACATCTTCTGGCCGATCGCCTGGTGGTTGCGCCGACGCGACGATTCGCAGTTCGTGTTCGACCACCACGATCTCTGTCCAGAGCTGTATGACTCGCGTTTTCCGGACGGGAGCGCCCTGCCACGGCGAGGACTCGTCGCTTTGGAAAAGGCGACCTTCCGTACGGCCGACCACATCGTGTCAACCAACGCCTCGTATGCAGAGGTCGCTATGCGGCGGGGTGGTAAGGAAGCGACGGAGATCACAATTGTGCGTACCGGCCCCGATCCGGAGCGCCTGCGCCGAAGGACCGCAGTCACGGAGTTGCGTCGCGGCCGGCAACACCTAGTCGCCTATATCGGCGTCATGGGCCCGCAGGATGGCGTTGATCTTGCGGTACGCGCCGCAGCACATGTCGTCCACGACCTCGGCCGCGAGGACGTCACCTTCACTTTCATGGGCGCAGGCGACTGCTATGACGAGATCGTGGCGCTGCGCGACGAGTTAGGACTGCAGGAGTACCTCGAGTTGCCGGGTCGGGTGCCTGACGCGACAGTCTTCGACGTACTCTCCACGGCTGCGGTTGGGCTCTCGCCCGACCCGAAGAACCCACTCAACGACGTGTCCACGATGAACAAGACCCTTGAGTACATGGCCTTCGAGTTGCCGGTCGTGGCCTTTGACCTCAAAGAGACCCGGGTATCGGCTGGTGATGCTGCGACCTACATCGCGAGCGGCGATGTGGCCGCGTACGCCAAGGCGATCGCGGATCTCCTCGACGAAGCCGACAAACGCGAGGCCATGGGTAAGGCAGGACGCGTTCGGATCGAGGAAGAGCTGGGTTGGCCGTACCAGCGTGATGCCTACATAGGTGTCTTCGACACACTTGTCGGCCGCCGCAGAGTGCCAGGCTGACATGTGCGGCGTGACGGGGGCATTTCTCCAGCCTGATGGCGCTCGGTTAGTGCAGATGATGTCCGATCGCATCTGCCATCGCGGGCCGGACGCGCATGGGCTCACGGACCTTTCGCCGGACTCATCTCTGCAGCTGGCGCATCGGCGGTTGTCGATCATCGACTTGTCTGCCGCCGCGGATCAGCCGTTCGTGAAGGACGGCTTGCACTTGAGCTACAACGGCGAGTTGTACAACTACCGCGAGCTGCGCAATATCCTGCGCGGCAAGGGCGTCCGGTTCTCCACTGGATCAGACACCGAAGTTGTCCTGGAGGCCTGGCGGCATTGGGGTCCGGCCGCGCTCCCCCGCCTTCGCGGGATGTTTGCGTTCGCGATCTACGACGAGCGCGCCGCAGTGCTCACGCTGGTGCGGGACCCACTCGGCATCAAACCGATGTACGTCATGCCGCGCGGCAGCGGCATCCTTTTTGCTTCGGAGCTCAAGGCCTTGGTGGCAGCCGTGGGCCCCGAACTCACCGTGGACCCCGACGGGCTGGTGGCGTCTACCCTCTTCTACTTCCTGCCTGAGGAACGGTCGGCCGTCAAAGGAGTCTTCAAACTTCCAGCAGGTACGTGGGCCGAATGGCGGGCCGACGGCACCAAGCGCAGCGGCCGCTACTGGGATCCTGCCGAGGAGGCCTTCGCCGCCGCTGCCGACCCGGTCGCCCCGCTGCAGACGGTACTCGAGGAGTCAGTCGCCGCTCACATGGTCGCTGATGTACCGGTCGCGTCCTTTCTTAGCGGCGGCCTGGACTCGAGCCTCATCACCGCGATGGCGGCGAGCCGGGACCCCTCCATCGAGGCCTACACCATCACATTCCGTCCCGAGGATCAGCGTCTCGAAGCGATGCCCGACGACGCCGTCTACGCCCGCAAGATGGCAGCACACCTTGGTATCCGACTGCATGAGATCGAAATCAGCCCGGACGTCGTGGACATGCTTCCTCGGGTTGTCGACATCCTGGACGAGCCCATCGGCGACCCTGGCGCCATCAACACCGTGCTCATGTGCCGGGCTGCCCGGGAAGCAGGCGTCAAGGTTTTGCTTTCCGGGATGGGCGCGGACGAGCTGTTCGGTGGTTATCGCAAGCACTTGGCCTGCGTTCTGGGAGCGAAGTACCAGACGCTCCCGCAGACGCTTCGCACCCGAGTCCTTGCACCGACTGTGAACCGACTCCCTGTCGCGGCCGGTGGGCGCGGGCTCCGGTACAGCCGCTGGGCCAAGCGTTTCCTCAGCTTCGCAGAGTTGCCGGAGGAGGCAGCCTTCCGCCGCAGCTATACCCTCTATGACCCGACCGAGCTTTCGGCATTGCTCGATCCGGAGCTGGAGCCACGGGTGCACAGCGTGGTGGCTGCGCATCGCAACTTGTATACGGAGAACCGACTCTCCGATCACGTCAACAGGATGTGCCTGACCGACACGCGCTTGTTCCTCCCGGGACTGAACCTGGCCTACACCGACCGCTCCAGCATGTCTGCGTCGACGGAAGTACGGGTTCCGTTCGTCGATCCCTACGTATTTCGGGCGGCCTTCAGCTTTCCTGGCAGCCAGAAGATCAAAGGCCGTACGCAGAAGGCTCCGTTGCGTACCGCCGCCGAGGAATGGGTGCCGCGCGAGGTGGTCGATCGCCCGAAGGCCTCTTTCGGCGCCCCGCTGCGCGCCTGGATCACCAATGACCTGGGACCTTTGATTGATGACGTCCTACTCGACGGCGAACTGGTATCGTCAGGGTTTCTGCGTCGGCCGCCGCTGCGTCAAATGGTGACCGATCAACGCACCGGGCGACGGGATCAGTCCAAGCAGCTATGGCAGTTGCTCTCAATGGAGCTGTGGTACCGCGGCGCTCTGGCTGCGGGGGTCGCGCCGCCGTGAACGACTTGCGGTAGCGACAATCGCTCGGGGGAAGTCGATGAAGCAAGTCGCTCAAAACTATAAATCTGGTGACCTCGCTGTCCTGGACGTCCCTGTTCCGGCGTGTCAGCCGGGGGGCGTCTTGGTTCGTACGCTCTATTCGTTGATCTCGACCGGCACCGAGATGATGAAGGTGAGCGAGGCGCGGATGTCGCTGGTCGGCAAGGCCCGGGCCAGACCGGATCAGGTGCGCAAGCTGCTTGACTCGGTGGCCCAGCAAGGGGCAGTAGCGACATACCAGAAGGCGATGAACCGCCTCGATAGCTACACCCCGCTCGGCTATTCACTGTGCGGGGTCGTCGTCGAGGTTGGCGCGGGCGCCGAGCAGTTCTCCGTGGGTCAGGTGGTCGCAGCGGCCGGCAACGAGTTCGCGCTGCACGCTGAGGTGAATTGGATACCTATTAATCTGTGCGTGCCCGTGCCGGACGGCGTCGCGGCTGAGCACGCGGCGTTCGCGACGGTCGGGGCCATCGCGATGCAAGGGGTGCGGCGCGCTGAGGTCGCCCTTGGTGAAACGGCGTGCGTTATCGGGCTCGGGCTTATCGGACAGCTCGCCGTACGACTGCTCGTCGCCTCCGGAGTGCAAGTGGTCGGCCTGGACGTCGTAGAGGCCCGCTGCCGAATGGCCGAGAAGGCCGGCGCCTTGATATGTGCCGCACCTGACGAGGACGGTCTGCGTGAGGTGGAGCGGGTGCTCCTCGAGCGCAGCGGAGGGTTGGGAGCCGACCATGTGCTGCTGGCCGCTGGCGGTGACTCGAATGGGCCGGTTGAGGTGGCGGCGCGCCTGGCACGGGATCGGGCACGGGTGGTCGACATCGGGAAGACGCGACTGGATCTGCCCTGGAACGCCTACTACGACAAGGAATTGGACGTCCGCTTCTCACGGTCGTACGGACCGGGTCGATACGACGACCGCTACGAGCTCGAAGGCATTGACTATCCAGCCGGCTACGTTCGCTGGACCGAGCGCCGTAATCTGGCCTGCTTCCTCGATTTGCTGGTGGGCGGTTCGGTTGATGTCGCGTCGTTGATCTCAGGTGTCCACCCCATTGAAGAAGCAGCGGATGTTTACAGCCGGTTGCGTACCGGCTCCCTCCAGGGCGTTGGATTCCTGCTGTCCTACGGTGATCCGCAGGACATCTCGTCCCTCACTCGAACGCTTCAGCTTCCAGCTCAACCCGGATCCAAATCGACGAACCGCCGCCGGCGATCATCTGGTGGCGTACGTCTTGGCTTCATCGGCGCTGGAAACTACGCCACGTCGATGTTGCTGCCTCATCTGCGCGACAACTCTGGCGTTGAGCTCGTGTCGGTGGCCACGACAAAGGCGCTGTCCGGGCTCAATGCCCAACGCAAGTTCGGCTTCACCGCCATCACGACAGACGCCGACTCTGTGCTCGACGACGACAGCCTCGAAGCTGTGTTCATCGTCACGCGGCATCATTCGCATGCGACGTTTGTGTGCCAAGCCCTGGAGCGCGGCCTCGCCGTCTTCGTCGAGAAGCCGCTTGCCCTCACCGAGGAGCAGCTCACCGCCGTCTTGGACACCGTGGAAAGAACCGGCAACGAGCGGCTCATGGTCGGGTTCAACCGAAGGTTTGCACCGCTCTTTACCGATCTGCGAGAACGGTTCGGCCCAGCCCGTGGACCGTTGTCGGCTCGCTACTTGATCAACGCAGGCCGTTTGGACGCGGGCAGCTGGTACCTCAACCAGGAACTCGAAGGATCGCGATTCGCCGGCGAAGGCGGTCATTTCATCGACGCGGTGAGTGCTCTGGTGGGACACAACCCGGTCGAGGTCTACGCCATCGGGACGGGCGGCAACGTCCACACCACGCTCCGCCTTGCCGACGAATCCGTGGCCACCATCTCCTACCTGACCGACGGCAGCTCACGTTTCCCGAAAGAGACCCTGGATGTGATCGGCGACGGCCGCAACGGGCGGCTCGACAACTTCCAGCGGGTGACGGTGTGGTCGGCCAAGGGAAAGGGCGGGCACCGCGTGCTCAGCGGGCAGGACAAAGGGCAGCGTGGACAACTGGACCACTTCCTGCATGCCGTTCGTACGGGGTCGGCGATGCCGATCCCGTTGGAGTCGCTGGTAGCGACGACTCGCGCAACGCTCGCCGTGGGAACCAGTCTGTCGTCAGGAAGGCCGGTTACCTGGTGAGCCGTCCCCGTGCCGGTTGGTACATCCGACGACTGCGCGGTATGTCGCCAACCGAAGTGGTCCATCGCACGCTCGACGCCACGCGACGCCGGGTCTGGGCACGTCGCCAGGTCCGACCAGGCGAGGCAGCCGCACTGCCACGGGACGTCCGGCTGGAGCGAATCTTCGCCTCGCCGCTGCCGGCATCTGCCCGCGCTGGCGTAGCTCCGGACGCCGTATCCGCATTGGTCCGCGCGGCGGACACGGTCCTGGCTGGTACGTGGACTGTGCTGGGTGCTACTCGTACCGACAGCGCGGCCCCGGACTGGTTCCGCGATCCGGTGACCGGCCGCCGCGCGCCCGACAGCCAGCTGGCATTCCGTATCCACCATCGAGACGAGGCGGAGACGGGCAACATCAAGCAGATTTGGGAGCTGTCCCGGCATCATCAGGTCACTGTCCTGGCAGCCGCCTGGTGGCTGACCAAGGACGAGCGCTACGCCGATGCCGCTGCCAGACAGCTACGCTCCTGGTGGAGTGCGAACCCGTTTCTCACCGGTGCGCACTGGACAAGCGGTATCGAGGCCGCCATCCGCCTGATCTCCTGGACGTGGATCCGCCGCCTGCTCGATGAGTGGCCCAAGGTGGGCGATCTGTTCGAGCACAATGACGATGCCGTCCGCCAAATCGCCTGGCATCAGGAGTTCCTGGCCGCCTTCCCCAGTAGGGGCTCGTCTGCCAACAACCATGCCGTGGCCGAAGCGGCCGGGAGGTTGGTCGCTTCATGCGCGTTTCCCTGGTACGCCCGAACCGACCAGTGGCGCCGGAGCGCCGCTGCGCTCCTGGAGCACGAGCTGGCCGCCAATACCTTCGACGACGGCCTCAACCGCGAGCTGGCGAGTGACTACCACCGTTTCGTTCTCGAGCTCGGGCTTGTAGCCGCCGTAGAGGCCGACGCCGAGGACCATCCTCTGTCCCAGGCAACCTGGGAGCACCTGGCGCAGATGCTCGATGCCGGCGCGGCCATCGTGGATGGCCACGGCCGGGCCCCGCGGCAGGGTGACGGCGACGAGGGCCGCGCACTCGTGGTTGATGGCCCCGAGCGTGATCCATGGGCGACTGTCCTCGGCGCGGGCGCTGCACTGCTCGGCGCGCCAGACTGGTGGCCCGACTTCGCCGGCTCCGTCGAGGCCTCTCTGGTCGGCGCGCTCGGGCGGTCACGCGAGTTGCCACGACAAACGACCCGACCGCGTCGGTTCGCTGGCGCCGGCCTGGTCGTTCTCAGTTCCCGCCCGCACGATGGTCCCGAAATCTGGTGCCGCTGCGATGGTGGCCCCCATGGATTCCTGTCCATCGCGGCCCACGCCCACGCCGACGCCCTGTCGCTGGAAGTTCGACACGATGGCGTCGACATCTTCGCTGATCCCGGCACCTACTGCTACCACGGCGAGCCGGAGTGGCGGGGGTGGTTCCGCTCGACAGCCGCCCACAACACCGTCGAGATCGGCGGTGTGAATCAGTCCGAATCGGGTGGTCCGTTTCTCTGGAACACACACGCGAAGGCAACCATGTTGGGCAGCGAGGTCGGTGAGCAGCCGGTGCAGAGCTGGAGCGCACAGCACAACGGTTACCTGCGTTTGATGACGCCTACTGTGCATCGCCGCTCGGTGACATTGGATTCACCGGGACGCCGGCTGACGGTCGTCGATACCGTCGATGCCGCCGTGGCGGCTCCGCTGCGTCTGTCCTGGCACCTGGGCCCTGATGTCGTCGTCGATCTGGACGGAACAAACGCAACGCTTTCATGGCAAGTCGGTTTGGACAGAAGGGAGGGGCGGCTCGCGCTTCCCAAGAGCCTCACCTGGACCCCGCATCGGGCCGAAACCGATCCGATCGAGGGTTGGTACTCCCCCCGCTTCGGCACTCGCGTTCCGGCGACGTCTCTTGTCGGGCGAGGAATGGCCACCTCGTCAACTCATCTCGTCACTGAACTGGAGTTACCGTGACCAAGCGGGCAACCGACCTTCGCTCAATCGGGGCGACGCTGCGTCGCCGCAGTCGGGTTCTCATCACAGCCGCCCTCGTGGGCCTGGCCCTGGGCATTGCCTACGTGTTGCTGCTCCCGCCGCCGCTGACCAGCACTGCCTTGGTGCTGCTCCCCACACCCGCGCTCGCCGAGAGCACGAACTCCGACGTTGACACTCAGGTACAAATCGCCCTCAGCGCCACCGTTTTGGAACGTGCGGGGCAGGCGGTGGTGCCGGCTCTCTCGCCTCGTTCGGTGAAGGACATGGTCGCGATTTCGGCGTCGACGAATCAGCTGATCAAGATCGAGGCCACCTCTGCAAAAGCGGTAGAGGCACAGACGCTGTCACAAGCTGTCGCAGATTCCTACGTCGGCTACGTCAGCAATACTGCACGAGAGGTCACTTCCGCCGCGCTGGCTGACCTCAAGGTCCGGAGGGATCAACTGCAGGCGCAGATCCGGCAATTGCAGAATGAGATTGCCGCTACGACCAAGCGTCAGCGAGAGTTGAATCCGAACTCAGCGGAGGGAATAAAAGAGGCGCAGCTATCGGCGGAGCTTCGGACGCAACAGGCTGACCTTTCAGTGCAGGTTGACAAAGTCGAAGACAAGATCGCCACAGGCGGACCGGTAGCGTCGTCTGCGACCGGGGGTACCTCGGTCATCCAGAAGGCGACGGAGGCCACCGGTCACTCCACCTTGGTGCGGCTGCTTTTCTGGGGAGCGCTTGGCGCCCTGGTCTGCACCATCCTGGCGGCCGCTGTCCTGCTTGTGGCCGCACGGCGCGATCCGCGTGTCCGGCTTCGCGACGAGATCGCCGACGCTGTCGGTAGCCCGGTCCTGGCTGCGGTGCACAGCCAGCCACAACGGTCGGTGGCGGGCTGGTCGACGCTGCTCGAGACCTATGAGGCAACTCCCGTCGAGTCATGGGCGTTTCGTCATGTTCTCCGAGGGCTTGCACCACCGGAACGCAATGGGGCCTCGCGCGCTCCCGGGAAGGTCGTCCATCCACACTCTGTGACAGTGGTATCGCTCTCGGGTGACGAGCAGGGCGTTGCCATCGGTCCGCAGCTCGCGACGTATGCCGCCTCATTGGGCATTAGGACCCGTCTGGCGACCACGGCGGGGCACGAGAGCGCGGCGGCCCTATGGGCAGCGTGCTCCGCCGACAGGGCACCTCGGCCAGGCTTGAACATCGGCGAGGTGCAGAACCAGGAGATGATTGACCTGACGGTCATGTTGGTGGTCATCGCCCGAAACAAGCCTGAGTTCAACGCACCCGCCAGCGCTGCCACAATTCTCTCCGTTGCCGCAGGCGCCGCGACCGAACAGGATCTCGCTCGCGTGGCCGTAGCCCTGGACGATGTCGGCCGTCGCATAGATGGAATCGTGGTCGCAGACCCTGATCAGACCGACCGTACGTCCGGACGGCACACGATGGACGAGCGAACTCGGCGGCCCGCGGTACCTGTGCGCCTCACGGGCTTGGCATCGTCTCCGAGTGACGCCGGCAACCATCAGAGGATTCGCTCATGATCGCGGCACGCTGGGACGTCCCCCTCGATGAAGATGACGAAACCACAGCCAGACGCCCCATTCCCACCCTGGTGAGCCTGCACTTCCTTCGCTCCGCGCTGCGGCGTCGCTGGTGGGTGTGCGTGCTGTGCACCGTTCTGGGGCTGCTTGCGTCCGTCACTTTCCTGGTTGCGTCTCCCGCGTCGCAAGCCAAGGCGGCACTCGTACTGGCGCATGATCCACAAGTCGACGCGTCTCGGGCCATGGCCACCGATGTGAGTCTGTTGATGACCCGGACTGTGGCCAGCAACACCATCGCCAACCTCGGGCTCACGATGACCCCCGATGAGTTCCTCGAAAGCGTCACCGCCGAGTCGGTCAGTTCGGAGCTGTTGACACTCACCATCACTGCACCCACCGACGCCGAGGCAATTCGCCGCCTCGCGGCCCTCACATCTGTCTATCTGACCTTTAGAGGTGAGCAACTGTCCACGCAGTCGAACGTTCTGGTGGACGGTATGCAGCAGCGCATCAAGAAGCTCCAGGGCGACGTAGCAGATCTCTCGCAGCGTATTGAGCAGCTGTCAAGAGCCGGCAGATCAGGCGCAAGCAAGCTGAGCGACGCGATTGCGCAGCGGGCAACCCTCCAGGGGCAGATAGAGACACTGCAGCAATCAGTTGAGGAGGCCACTTTGCGGAACGGATCTGTGATCTCCTCGAGCCGCGTGATTGACCCCGCAGCCGTCGACGCGGCTGGTGCGAAGCGTCGGACAGCACTGACCTTGGCGTCGGGGCTCATCGGAGGCGCCGCATTGGGTTGCGGAATAGTGCTGTTCTTCGCCATCACCTCAGACCGGCTTCGTCGGCGATCCGACGTCGCGGCCGCCTTCGAGGTGCCGGTACCCGTCAGCGTGGGCAAGATCACGCCACTGTCGAAGCAGTGGCTGTGGCTTCCACACATGTATGCCGTGGACGCACGCCGCGCCGGTGAGCGCCAGCGGCTAGCACATGCGATTGAGATGGAACTTCCCGTCCCAGGCGGGCAGGGTCGGCTCGCCGTGGCATGCATCGACAACGCGGACGAGGTTCGCTTCGCCGTTGCAATTGCCGCAGCTGATCTCGCCGCTCGTGGATTTTCCGTAGCGGTCATCGATCTCACTGAGCGTGGCGGCCTTCATGTTGAGCCGTCGATTCCCGATTCGATCGGGCCCACCATCCTTCGTCCACGTGGGGTACCGGCGCTCGCCGCGAGTCTTGCCGACCTTCGCGATGTCGGGCGTGAAGATGGTGGTTCTCCCTCACTCGAGCGGACTGACATCACCCTGGTCCTGGCCGACCTGGATCCCTCGGTGGGGGCCGACCACGTCAAGGCATGGAGTGACCAAGCGATTGTCGTCGTGACAGCTGGCCGCTCAAGCGCCGAAAGGGTAAGGACCGCGGCCGACCTGATTCGCACTGCCGGACTGGACCTGCGATTCGCAGCCGTGGTGCGCACCGAGCGCACCGACGACTCGTCGGGTGTAGCGGGCTTCGCGGCATCAGAGCGGGAACAGGAGGCGCAGGCCGCTGATCGGAGTCTGGAGACCGACTCTCCTCCGACGATCGAGACGGAGCAGACGCTAGGTGCTGACCAGCAGGCCACGGCCGAAGAGCCGCTGGCCGCCGCAGACCATCAGCCCCAAGCCGAGCAGCGAAGCAAGGAAACGCAGCCGGCCGAGGAACGGCAGCCCGCCGCGGAAGGGGCGGCCGCCGAGGAGCAGCCAACCGATGTTGTGTTGCCGGCTGACACCGAGGTGGCCGATGAAGGCGAACAGCAGGCCGAGGTCGACGAGCCGGAGGGCGCCGATGCTGAGGCCGAGGAGCAGCAAGCCGAAGCCGAGCAGCAAACAACCGATGCAGAGCAGCCGGCTCGCGAACCGCAAGCGGCCGATGCACGACAAGCCGAAGGGCACAAGACTGCCGAGGAGCTGTCAGCCGACAGCGAAGAACAGTCGGCCGAAACGGAGCGACTGGCTGAGGTCGCGCCGCCCGAAGTAGATGAGCCGTCTGAAGCTGAGGTTGCCGAAGCTGAGGCGACCGAAGCCGAGACACGTGCTGACGAAGAACGGCAAGCTGCCGAGACCCAGGCCGACCAGGAGTCAGCCGCCGAGGCAGAGCAGGCCCCCGGTGAGCGGGCCGTCACCGAGGTTGGCGCCGAAGTCGAACAGCTGACTGGCAGGAAAGAGGCAGCTGAGGCCGAAATGGTCGACGTCGAGCCGCAGGCTGAGGCCGAAATGGTCGACGTCGAGCCGCAGGCTGAGGCCGAAATGGTCGACATCGAGCCGCAGGCTGAGGCCGAAATGGTCGACATCGAGCCGCAGGCTGAGGCCGAAATGGTCGACATCGAGCCGCAGGCTGAGGCCGAAATGGTCGACATCGAGCCGCAGGCTGAGGCCGAAGTGGTCGATGCCGAACCGCAGGCTGACGACGAGCAAGAGGCCGCCGAACTACAGGCAGAGGTCGAAGCGGCTGACGCTGGGGCCAAGACTGCACAGCTGGCCGCCGAGCAACCGGCGGCCGAAATCGAGCAATTGGCTGAACCCGAACTTCCCGAAGCCCAGGAACGGGCTCAAGGTGAGGCGACCGAAGCCGAGGTCGCCGAAGCCGAGACACCCGCTGAGGACGAGGAGCAGACCAGCGTCGAGCGGCGGACGGCGGAAGACCAGGAGGATCAGCGCCTCGAGGACCACCAGACAGATGTGGAGCGCGAGGAACAGCACACGGCCGAAGAGCAACTGACCGCTCAGGAACGGTCAGCCGAGGCCGAAGTGGCTGATCTGGAGCACCAGGTTGAGGCCGATCAAGAGACCGCCCAACAACCGGCGGTCATCGACGAACCGGCCACCGACGGAGAGCTGATAGGCGCGGATGGACCAGCCGACGCTGACGAGCAAGCCACCGATAAGCCGGGCGATGCCGCACAGCAGCCGGATACCGAACAGGCAGCTGACGCGAAAAAAACGGCCGAGCCTGATCAGGTTGCGTATCCTGTGGCAGAGACGACTCTCGAGGGCTGGAACCTCTACATAGATGAGTATTGGGATGGGAGTCTCGAGGGCCATTACTCCAAGCACGATTCCGCTGTCAATGGTGAGGTTGGCGGGGCCCGGGTCGTCCGCGATGAGCCGCTGGCGTCAAAGAACGGCAACGAAACGAGGCCAGTGCCTGAGCTGAGGGCGGAAGCAAATGGGCAAGCCACAGCGGACGAGCCGACCAGTGATGATCAGGTATCCAACGCCGAGACGAGCACGGGGACGAAACGTCGAAATCGGCGAAGGAACATCAAGGCTCAGGTAAACCGTAGGTCGAGCAGGGTCTAGCTTCGCGCCTCTCGGGATGGGAATCCTGATCGTTACTCAGGCCTCAGTCCCCAACGAAAGCACAGCTTTCGACGCTTGAAACGCTTCGGCGTAGCGGCTCCGGCATTCCATTCCTCGTATGCGCATTAGCGCGAAAAATGTCTCGTCGTCCCACCAGTCACGCATCCGCTGCGACGCGTAATGCTTATTCAACAGCTCGACCTTGCGCCGCCCCAACTCAACCGAGATAGGCACGTAGCAATTGGTTCGCCCGAGGTCGCCGTCCCACTTAGGAATCTCGTAATGAAGGACAAGAGCATCACGCCAAACGGTCGGCGCCATCGTGCCCAATAGTCGATGATCTTGGTGTGCGTCGTCCATCCTTGGTGCAAGGACCACATCCGCGTCAGATATCGCAGCGGCGAAGCCATGGAGAATGTCCTTGACCTCGTTCCAATGCGCTGGCAGCCGTCCGTCTGGGAACCCGTGAAAGCTCGACTGGGAATCCGGCAGAAAGGCCTGGGCCGCCGCTTCCGCCTCCGCGCGCCTCTCAGCTGAACCGGTCAGGGTCAGCCAGTGGCCCTCGACAGCGCCTCGTTCGGCGAGGGCAAGCAACGTAGCGCCAGCAGCGATCTCGATGTCATCAGGATGGGCCGCAAGGCAAACGATCCTGAGTGGCCCGGCGGAGAGGCTCAAATGCCGCATTGCGCGTCGAATCTCAATTCATCGCGAGCAGACTCAGATTCGTTACGTGCGACTGATCACGCGACATAAAACGAATCTATTGGTACCGGCAAGGTCCGCACGGGGTGACGCACTACGAATTCGCTACCCGACGGCGACTCCCACAATGCCCACGGACGGTTTCCATTTCGATGCATCTCCTCAAGCGCCGTACGCTCTTTCAGGGTGTCCATCGGTGCCCAGAAGCCGTCAAATCGCACGGCTCGGAACTTCCCAACGCGGGCAGCTCGGGTGAAGGCGTCTGTCACCAGGTCGTCACCCGGATTCAAGTAGTCGAAGATCTCCCTACGGAGAATGAAGTAGCCCCCGTTGATCCTCATGTCCATATCGACAACGGGCTCAATTCCGGTGAGACGGCTCTCGCTGTCGATCCGGACGACGTGGAAAGAGTCTTGGGGCGGGACAGCGAGCAACGATCCGACAGCGTCGGTCTCTAAGAAATCATCGATGAGGTTGTTCATCGGCGCGTTTGTCAGAACGTCCCCGTAGTTTGCAAGAAAAACTTCGTCGTCGCCGAGGTAGTCACGAACGCGACGCAGGCGTTCGCCGATCGGCGTTTCAAATCCGGTATCAGCAAACGTGATACGCCAATCGCTGATGTCACTAGAGAGCAACTCAACCGTCCGACCGGCGTTGGACAAGACGAAATCATTGGAATGAGTTTCGTGGTAGTCCAGGAAATAGTCCTTGACCGAATGCGCCCCAAATCCAAGGCAGAGAATGAATTCGTTATGCCCGAAGTGGGCGTAATAGCGCATGATATGCCATAGCACCGGCCTGGAGCCGATCGGCATCATCGGTTTGGGCAGGGGCGAGTCGCTCGTGGAACGCATCCGCATACCGAGGCCCCCGCAGAACAAAACAACCTTCATGATGCGCCTCCTGTTGCACTCGTCAAGCTCGACTTCAATCGCCGGGGCTCGGCAAATTCTCGTAATGCGGGCGCGACCGGCCTTCCTACCAGCAGGCCGTCAGTGCTGCCTGCCTCGATCGCCCTGGCGTACACCTCGAGTGCTTCCGCCGCCGCGTCGATGGTTTGGTCGATATCTGCGTCGGTGTGAGCGGCGGAGATCACGAATGATTGTCCGAGGACTCCGCGCCGGAGTAACTCCTGGACGAAGAGCGTGCGGAACGCCTGAGACGGCTGGCCTTGGTGGTCTTTGGTTCCGAACACCAAACATGACGGCCGTCCTTGGAAGAGCACGTGCTCAGACATGCCGGCCTCCTTCGCGACCTGCTCAAGCCCTGACCGAAGTTTGGTGCCCTGCACCTCCATTTCGGCGACCACGTCCCTTTCGGCGTACGCCTCAGACACTGCGAGGTAGGCTGCCAGACCGGTCGTTTCAGCGCCATGAGTTGTGGACAACAGGAAGACCCGCGAGACATCGGTGTTGAGCCCGCCGGCCTCCATGAGCTCCCGCTTGCCGGCGAGCGCAGAGACAGAGAACCCGTTGCCGATTGCCTTGCCCCAGGTCGACATGTCTGGCGCGACCCCATACATCGCCTGGGCGCCGTGCCGGGACCAGCGCATTCCGGTGATCATCTCATCGAAGATCAACACGGCACCGTGCTTCTTGGTCGTCGATTGCAGCCCCTGAAGGAATCCGGGTGCGGGTTCCTCCGTGGCCGTGGCCGGTTCCAAGATCACGGCGGCGATTTGACCGGGAAAAGCATCGAAGAGGGCCTGCAGCGAAGGCAGATCGTTGAAGTTGAACTTCAGCGTCATGGACCCGTACGCCGACGGGATTCCAGCGTTCATCCGGGTACTCGCGATGAACCAGTCATCAACGGAGAAGAAAGGCTGGGTTCCGCAGATCGCGACAAGATCACGACCGGTCGCCGCCCGCGCGAGCTTGATCGCCGCTGTTGTGACGTCCGAACCATTCTTGGCGAACTTCACCATCTCAGCGCCCGGCGCTTGCTCCAGAAAATCCTCAGCTGCACGCAGCTCCCAAACGCTCGGCCGGGAGAAGCTGACCCCGTCAGCAGCCGCGTTGCAGACCGCGGTCACTACCGGCTGGTAGGCATGACCGAGCGTGATCGAGCGGAGACCCATTCCGTACTCGATCAGCCAGTTGCCGTCGAGGTCCTCAACCCTCGCCCCGCGACCGCGAACCAGGATCGGAGTCATGTGCTCCGGAAACTGGTCGGACCCGCGTGCATACGTATGCGCCCCGCCCGGAATCACCTCATGCAGACGCGCCTGGGCAAGTACAGAGTTCTCGAACCTCATTGCCCCCCTGGCATCACAGCCTGTGTCACAGCCCCCGCATCCTCTCCCCGCAGGCATGCCCGAATCATTATTACTGACAAACCGCTCCCATACGGGCATTGCTGGGCTTTCGTGACTTTGGGCGATTCGCAGGCGACCTATCGAACTTCACTATGCTGCTCGACATGGAGATCATCCGGACTCCGATCGAGAATCTGGTCATCTTTCGACCGACGCCGATTCGAGACGAACGCGGCTACTTCTCGCGTACCCTCGACGTTCAGATCCTCGCTGAGGCCGGAATCGACCCCGCCAGTTTCAAGCAGGAGAACCAATCGCGGTCCTACCAGGGCGTACGCCGCGGATTGCACGGTCGATCCGGGGCTGGCGAGGCGAAGCTGGTCCGCTGTGCGAATGGCGCTGTGCTTGACGTGGTCGTCGATGCCCGGCCGGGTTCTGCGACCTTCGGCCAGGTCATGACCTTCTTGCTCGACGATCAGGTCTGCACGCAGGTCTACATCCCGCGCGGCTTTCTCCACGGCTTCCAGGCGCTGACCGGCGTTACCGATGTCGTCTACCGGATCGACGAGTTCCACGCTCCGAACAGCGATGTGACCATCCGACATGACGATCCGGACCTGGGGATTCCATGGCCGGCGCCTGTGACGATCATGAGCGCACGAGACCGCGAGAGCGGAATCACCTGGGCGGAGTACCGTCGCCAGCTTGGAGTTGACGGCAACGGCTCACCTCGCTAAGCAAGGGCGGCTGGCGCAATCTCGCGGGGCATTGGGTCCATCACGACCCATCGACCACCGTTGAGCTCGATCTCCGGCAAGGCGCGGCGAACCTCGTCAAGCAGATCCGGCACGAACAGCAATACCTTGTCCGTCCCTCTCTGCACGAGCTCAGCGGGTGACACGATAGGGATGCGACTGCCCGGCATGGCCCGGCCATGGAGTCCCGGCGCAGCGTCAGCGACTGCGACGAGGTGTTGGGGAGTGACGCGACCACACCGGAGTAACGCGGCTGTGCGAGATGCGGCGCTGTACCCAGCCACGGTTTCGGAGCGAGACCGTGCATCCGCGAGATACCTACCGAGTGCAGCTGCCGAGCTCGCAAGCGACTCGTTGAGCGAGGCAACGGCCGTGGGCTCGAGAACCCCTTCGGCGATCTCGTGGTCGACAAGGCTCGTCACGTTCTCCCCCTGGTTCCCCCAGCGAGAGCCTTTCTTCGCGAGGGCCAACAGGATCGTTCCGCCATAGAGGGGGTACTCCCGGGCGGAGACCGCTGTGAGCCCGAGCTCCGCCGCCATGCGAACCAGAACCGGCGTCGAATAATACGCAAAGTGCCCGTGGCGCAAGGCGTTCCAGAAGCCGGACCGGACGATTGCGGCAACCGTGTGGAACTGCATGAGCAAGATCGAGTCCGGACTCATCTGCGATACTCGGCGGATCAAGGCTGCTCGTTGGTCGGCTTCATGCATCATGCCGAAGATGTCGACCAGCAGCTCGGCAGGACCTTCCGAGACCTCGGTCAGCGAACGGCGTTCCAGCTGCTCGACCCAGGATCCGCCGTGCGGACTCGGGTACTCGAGGACCCGAATTCCCGGTCGGACGTAGCCTTGCGCCTCCGCTTCCTTGACTGCCGCCTCGGCCTGCTCGACGAGCGCCCTCGGCTCCAGGCCACGCGGCTCCTCTGGGGTGGTTGAGTCGCTCTCCAGCTGGACCAGCCGGCAGGCAACACACATCACCATGACCAGTGGAAACTCGGGGTCAGGCTCCGGATCGGACGGCCTGGGGTGCAGATCGGACGGCGGCTGCAATCCCGCGTCGAGCACCCGCAGCCCGCTCTGGCTCCCGCACCAGCGACATGACCAGCCGGGATCGGCGGGGGCCAGCGGGCTGCGGTCGACATGTCCGAATTTCCTCGTAGCCTCGATCATCACTCTCCAATTCGGTCACCGGCTCGACTTCAGTCTCCGGCGAGTTCGGCTATTGCGCAGGAAGACAGTACAAGTCATGTCAGGATGAGACCCGCGCATCGTCGGAGCCACGTGAAGGAGCGTCCATGTCGTACCCCCGGTGCCGGTTGTGCTCTGCGGAGCTGAGGCACACCTTCGTCGACCTCGGGATGTCTCCACCCTGTGAGAGCTACCTCACCGCATCGCAGCTCGACGCGGCTGAGAAGTTCTATCCCTTGCATGTCCGCGTCTGTGAGAGCTGCCTCTTGGTCCAGCTACCCGCGTACGTGTCGCCTGAGGATGTCTTCTCCGACTACGCGTACTTCTCCTCCTACTCGGACTCCTGGGTCGCGCACGCCCGCCGGTTCGTCGACGACGCCGCGATGCGACTGAGGCTGGGCAGTGAGTCTTTCATTGTTGAGGTGGCGAGCAACGACGGCTACCTCCTCCAGCACAGCGTCGCCCGCGGCATTCGATCGCTCGGGATCGAGCCCGCCGCCAACATTGCGGAAGTTGCTCGGGAGCGGGGCATCGACACCGAGATCATGTTCCTCGGCGAGCAGACCGGTCATGATGTGGCAGCCCGACATGGCAAGGCCGACCTGGTCGTCGCCAACAATGTGTTCGCACACGTTCCCGACATCGTCGACTTCAGCAAGGGGTTGCGTGCGCTGGTCGCCGACTCGGGTCGGGTCAGCATCGAGATACCGCACCTGCTGCGGCTCATTGACGGCAACGAGTACGACACCATCTATCACGAGCACTATTCGTACTTGACCCTGCTGACGGCGAAGCGTGTCCTCGCGACTGCGGATCTAGAGGTGGTCGACATCGAGGAGCTGCCAACCCATGGCGGCTCGATGCGCATCTGGTCAGCGCCGATTGCCGCCGGTGTCGCCGTGGCTCCCTCCGTGGCACGCGTGCTGGCGGACGAAGCCGCTGCTGGCCTCGACACCGTCGAGGGCCACGACGG
This sequence comes from uncultured Actinomycetota bacterium, assembly GCA_963759635.1. Classification (GTDB taxonomy): domain Bacteria; phylum Actinomycetota; class Actinomycetes; order Propionibacteriales; family Propionibacteriaceae; genus Microlunatus. The sequence continues at coordinate 11,642 of CAVXAP010000033.1, read as the reverse complement.
GTTCGCCCACCAGGTCGCCGCTGCGCGTAACGACTTCGTCGAGTTCCTCATCGGCTGCCAGCGGACCGGCATGCGGGTCGCCGGCTACGGGGCGCCGGGCAAGGGCAATACGCTGCTCAACCATTGCGGCATCCGCTCGGATCTCATGGAGTTCACGGTGGATCGCAATCCGCACAAGCACGGCATGTTCCTGCCAGGCACTCATATCCCGATCTACCCGGTTGAGCGGCTGGCGCAGGAACGACCGGATTACGTCGTGATCATGCCCTGGAACCTGCGAGATGAGATCACGGCACAGCTCGCTTACGTACGGGACTGGGGCGGCCGGTTCGTTGTCAGCCTGCCCAAGCTCGAGATCTTCTAGGCGCCTGCAATAAGTGCGCGCTGAGCTTGTCGGAGCGCGTAATGTGCCCTTCGACAAGCTCAGGGCACTTCTATAGCAAGGCTCAGGGCACGTACGTCAGCGGAGCCGCAGGTCTGTGAGGTCGAGGCGACCTTCTGCGGCCAGCCTCTGAATTTGGCGTAGTCGCACGAAGCGAGGGCCTTCAAAGTCCTCTGTCGTCAGACCGCGGTCGCCGGCATCAGTCCAGATCTCCTTGATCCCCTGAGGGACGGTCCAGAGTGGCGCAAATGCCGGAACCTCGCGGCGAATCTTGCTGAAGTCGACCTGGTAGTTGCGGGTGTCTGGCCCGGCACCCGCAGCGAAGCTGACGGGTGCACCGGTGATGTCGCTGACCTGCTCCGCAATCGTCCGGATCTGCACCACATCCTCGTCACGCCCGACGTTGAAGGCCTGGTTGTGGACGACGTCTCGCGGCGCCTCGAGCAAGGCGAGAAATGCTCGGGAAATGTCCTCTACGTGGACCAGCGGTCGCCATGGGCTGCCGTCGGACTGCAGCCGTACGCTGCCCTGAGTGAAAGCAGTTCCTGTCAGATTGTTGACCACGATGTCTGCCCGCAATCGGGGCGAGGATCCGTACGCGGTGGCGTTCCGTAGATAGGTGGGACTGAAGTCGTCGTCTGCGAGCTCGGAGAGGCCCTCCTCGGCCATCGCCTTGCTTTCGCCGTACGGGGTCACGGGATTGAATCGGCCAGTCTCATCCACCGGCTTGTCGCCGGCCGCGCCATACAGAGAGCAGGACGACGAAAAGAGGAAGCGCGGTACTCCTGCTGCCTTGGCCATCTTCGCCATGTGTACGGCGCCGTGCGCGTTGACTCCGTAGGTGGCATCCGGATTCAGGTGACCGATCGGGTCATTGGAGATCGCCGCGAGGTGGATCACCGCGTCGAATCCCTCGACGTCTTCCGGCGTCACATCGCGAATATCCCCGGTGCGCTGTTCGTAGCCCGCAGGCTGGGCGCCGAAGTCGCATCCGTCGTACCAGCCGACATCGAGTCCGACGACCTCGTGGCCGGCAGCTTGCACGAAAGGCACCAGTACTGCGCCGATGTAGCCTCGGTCGCCATTCACCAAAACTCTCATCGCGATGCCTTCAGGTCGCTGCCGACGTCCTGCTGATAGGGCGCTGATCGCCACGTGTCCCACGTCACCACGTTTCCGCTCTCTTCCACCATGAAATGCCAGTCACCGGTATAGGTGTTGTTCCGCCAGACGTTGTTCTGCTCGAATGTGATGTTCTTTTGCACGACTTCCCCCTTATAGGGCGACCACTTCGGATAGGTGCCGTAGTTCGAAAAGAGTCCATTGAAGCCACAACCCTTCGAGGCGACGCAGCGAGGAATCTTCGTCGGGTCGAAGGTGAAAGCGTTGCCTTCCACCATGACGTTCTGCGTCTTCCACCGGCAGTCGTCAAAGAACGGCTTCTTCTTGATGTTCGACTTCTCCGAACACCCATCCACGCTCGCGACCGAGGGATTCACCAACGTGCCGACGCCCGTGCTTGTGTTGGCGGGGGATCCGGCGAAGCGATCGGCGTTTTCCCACGCCACGACCCCAGACCAGTTGTCAACAAACACATTCCGTGAGATTCGCAGTGCCTCGTTGTACGGGCCCGGGACCCTCTTGTCGCTTCCGGATTCTGAAAGGTAGATCGCGGAGGCCGGAAATCCCGGGTTGGTCGGGCCTTTGACGAGCGCGTTCCTGACGAATGTGTTGTCGACGATCGCGACGTTGTAGCTCGTCTCGTACATGATGCCTTCGGCGTCGTTGCCCGAGATGTAGTTGCCAGCAAAGCGAAAGCCGACATTGTTGGAGTCCGCCCAGAGGCCGACTCCCCGGTTGTCGTGGACATAATTGTCGGTGACCCTCGCGCCATTGGTCTCCCAGAACTTGCCACCTCCGGTGCAGCCGCATCCTGGCTCTCGGCTTTCCCAGTCATCGGTGTTATTGCCCGAGATCTCATTGCCGTGCCAGAACCACGTCCTTTACGCCGTTGGCGTGGTAGGCGCTGAACCCGTACTGCCCGTTGTTCCGGAGACAGTTTCCGGTCAACCGGTTATCCGAGCCGAGCATGATGCCCGCGCCGGCGTTCTTCTGAAGAGTGCTCTTTTCCAGAGTCCAGCCCTTAGCGGAGTCGTGGTTGACAACGCCCTCGTTGTTGTTCTCCCCCCGGGAACCGAAGTTCTGCACGGTGAGGAAGGAAATCGTCACATCCGGCGCGTTTCCTGCGAAGGCGTAGCGGTTCTTATGCGCCGCCGTCGAGGATCGCACCGGGTGCCCCCACGAAGGTGTCGCCGGCGTGGGGGACGACCTGGTCGTAGGCACCAGTTCCCAGCCGGTGGGTGCCCGGGGAGAGCCAGTACGTCGTGTTCCCCCCGTGTGCTTTGACCACATCGGCGAGATTCTGGTCAGTCGACACTGGCACAGCATTGGCGGGAGCTTCGGACGGCCCCTCCAGGGTTTTACTGTCGCACGTTTGAGCAGTGGGTTTCTCCGGGGCGGCAGATGCCGACTCTGCTGATGTGGACGAAGGCAGATCGCTAGGTGGCGGCGTAGCCGGAACGGGCAGTTCGGAATCACCCGTGGGGGCGCTGCCGGAATTGGTATCGCATGCCGCCACCCCCAGCACGACCGTCGCTGCGACTATCAGCACGATGCTTGACGCCCGTCTCCACGCGGCGGATCTCGAGGCTATGTGTTCTGCCATACGTCCATCCCGCCGTGTATGTGGAGCTCACGCCGCCCCGCGGCGAGACCTAGTGGCTCGTGCGCCACTCGTTGGAGCAGCCGCTGCACCTCGTGAGCGTAGTCGGAGGTGCCACGCCGGATCTGAGCCGCGAGTACGTCCCTCTCCTCACGACCGGCTTTGACCTGTGCCACGAGCAGGCTCGCGTCCAAATGCTCGATCTCCTGGCAGTAGTCGTCGAGACCCAAAGCTTCCATGAGGCGGCGACTCTTCGGTGCGTAGCCGACCGAGACAGTCGGTAGGGCGAGTCGGAGTGCACAGATCAGGTTGTGAAAGCGTGATGCGATGACGACCTCGGCCCGCATCATCTCCTCTGTCAGCTCTTGGAAGGTCGTGAACTCACGGACCTGAACCGCGTTATCGGGGAGGTCCGGATACGCAGTGAGAACGGCTGCGCGCACGTCGCGTGCAACATCGACGTCGACCCGGTCGCCACCGACTAGCACAACCTGATGCCCTGCGCTGGCGAGCTGCGTCATCGCATCGGTCATGGTCGCGACGTACCTGCGGCGTACATCCGCGCCCCGTACCGGATCATCCTTTTGTCCGTAGTAGGCCATGACACCTACGACGAGGCATCCTGGTTCGGGCCGGGTCAGCGTCGAGGTGGGATGACCGAAGGCAAGGTCCGGGGCAACCCCATCGTGATCGCGGGCACCGGCACGAGCCATTGCTTCCGCCGACAGACGGTCTCGGTAGCTGACATGCGCCGCCAGACGGGCGGTGCCAACGTACAGCCACCTCGTCATGGGATTTGCCGCCCATTCCGCTCCCACGTCGAGAAGCACAAAAGGCCGCTTGCGTAGCCGACACGTGGCCGCCATGAGAAAGAGCCCAAGAGGCAAACCCCACGGCCGGACCCGTAGGGCCTCCTCCAGCACACCCATACCCGGGACAATGACTGCGTCCACGGAGCCGGCCAGCGTGTAATAGCGAGGGGCGTCTACCAATCGCCCGAACAGCCTGCGGAATACATCCGTCACTCGGTTGCCGCCGTGACCGGAGGAGTGCCGGGCCAATGGCACCGAGGGGATACCGTAACGAGCGGTCACCTCCCTCGGTGCGATGGTGATGCATCGCACCTCGACGTCCGGGTAGGCGGACTGCAACCAGGCCAGAACCGTTTCGAGACTGGCGTCGTTGCCGATGTTGCCACTGCCCAGGTAGCCGTAAAGTGCGACGCGGCGGATGGGCCTTTTCACTGAGCTTTGCCCTCCCGCTGGATGGAGGTGAGCCGCCCCTGACTCGTGCGCACCTCGCGGCTCTGGGGCGTAGCCGGCGACGCGGCTCCGGGCGCCTGGATCTCCCGATCAAGACTCACCGCCTGCCGCCGTCTTCCCACCGGATTGGCGCGGCGCCCGGCCCAGACGACGAGCTCCTTCGCACACCGCCAGCGGTCCTTCGGGCTGATCGGAGCCCGTCGGATAGCGGAGACATACCCCAACAGGTACTCCCCGACCAGACGCACGTCGGGATGTCGCCAACGGCTTCCGCGCGCGGGATCCAGACGGGCACACCGCACACGCATGTTGTCGCGTCCTACCCGCGATGTACGCATGGGGTGGTCACGTCGGAAGTACAAAAAGTCCGGTGTGTTGTCGAACGGACCGTGTAGTGCCAGCTCGGCGACGAACGTGCGATCGGCCCAGTGGTAGCTGCCGAAGGGCGCCACCCGACGCAGGACGGACATCCGGATGACGCCGTAGATGTCGTCACCGCCATCGGTGTACAGCACACTTCGAAAGCGCTGCACCGGATCGGGGACATCGGTGGTCAGCGCATAGTCGATTGGTTCAGTGATCTTGCCCGCATCATCAATGAACGCCGTCCAGGCATGCGCCAGGGCAATCTCCGGCCTGGAGTCGAGGGCGTCGAAACACCGCTGCAGCAGCTCGGGCGCGTAAAGATCGTCGTCAGACACCCACTTGAAGAACTCGCCGCGCGCCTGCTCGATTACGAAATTGTGATTGAACGACGAGCCGCGGTTCTGCGGATGGTGGACGTAGCGCACGCGGGAATCAGTCGCCGCGTATCGCTGGGCGATGTCACGTGTCCCATCGGTGGAGCCGTTATCGGAAATGATCAGCTCGAAGTCGGTGAAGGTCTGGGCAAGCAGCGCGTCCAACGACTCAGCGAGATAACGTTCGCCGTTGTAGACAGGCAGACCTAACGTGAGGCGGGGTATCGATGTCGATGTCATTTGACAACCTCCGGTACTGAGTGGTGGTCGGCCAGCGCCGACCGAAGTTGATGCCACCACACCAACGCCGCGAAGCACTCCGCAGCCGTCACACCCCAGCTCGAGCCGACCGCTCCTGCCAAGATGGCTCCGAGTGAACCGCCGATCGCGTAGGTGGCTGAAGCTGTCAGCTGTGCTCGCAGGCTGCGGCGCGCGACACCCATGGCTCGCAATCCGGCCATGGCCGCGGTGATGAACGAGGCAGCTGCCACCGTGAGCGTGATTGCTGGGAGTAGCTGCGCAGTCGGCGCCCAGAGTTCCTTGAGTAGGGCAGGCCCGGGACCGAGTGGGAAGACCGTGATCAGGATGAGTCCCCACACGATCGCCGCCGCGGCCTGAACACCACCGAGGACGAAGCAGAAGCGCGCGAGATGTTCGGAATTCCGGTGGAGCACCCGCGAGGCTTCGGGAACAGCAACTTGGCTGATCCCCATCAGCACAACGAGGAACGGGCCCATCAGGATCTCAGAAGCTCGGACGTAGCCGACGGCGGCGAGGCCGGCCACCGCACCGAGCACGAAGGAACGCACCTGCGATGCGCCACTGCTGCTGACGTTCTCGACGAGGTATCGCACCGACAAATCGTGGTGTGTGCGAAGCCACGCCACCGCGCGTAAGGGGCGAGGAACAGTCCTGGCCTGAAGCATCCCGAGCAGAGCAGCGAGTGTGGCTGTTCCGCCGAAGGCCAGCATGCAGTGCGCCGCGCTGTCTGCTCGGCCGTGCATAACAACCAGTGCAAGAACGAGCAGCACACCCCAGACCAGATCATTGATGAATGCCGACGCACCCCGGCCAGACGCGAAGAAAGCGAACCGCCAGCTGTCCTGCAAGGCAAGTCCAGGTAGACCGATGCCAAGCGCGACAAATGCCGGACCCAACGGATCGGGCAAGATCAGCCCGGCGATGATGCAGAGGACACCAACGCCCACGCCGACGATGAGTGCAGTCCCGCTAGCGGCCGATGTGGCGCGGCGCCAGCGACGAACCAGATCGCCGCTGAAGCGGACGAGGAGTGGATCGGTCGCCAAGCCGCGTGCGGCGTTGATGACCACCGTGTAGGTGATGAAGGCGAGCGTGAAGGCTCCGAAGCTGTCGGCACCGACAGAGCGCGCCACGAACAGTCCGAGCGCGAAGTTGGCCAAGCTTGAGATGCCCTGGTCGGCAACACCCCAGCCGAGACGTCTCACGGCCTGGATCACTCCGGGCCTCCGGGATTCTGTCGGCGCTGATGGTGTTTTTTCGGAGAGCGTGGTCACCTCGCCACCTCGTCGCGAGAGCGATCCGATCGGCCCATATTCTCCGAGCGTCCGGACCGTTCCAGCGGATGCTCCATCGCGAAGCGATAGATCTCCAGCAGCCGGGCGACGCCTGCATCCGGACTGAAACGGGTTTGGTATGTCTGGCGTCCATGCTGGCCGTAGGTATCCCACCGCTGGGGGTTGTCGTCGATGTCCCCCAGGATCTCCACCAGAGCTTCCACATCGGTAGGTGGGAAGAGCGCGCCGTCAGACCCGTGGGTCACCAACTCGGGGAAGGCTCCATGCGAGGAGGCGACGGCGGCCGTCCCGGCGGCCATGGCCTCGACCGCAACCATGCCGAAGGTCTCCTCCCACTGGGAGGGAACCACTACGGCACGAGACCGGGCGAGGATCCGGAACACCTCCGGGCGAGAGACGTGACCAGCAACCGTCACGAAGGGGTGTCGGTCGGCCCAGCGGATCACGTCCGCCGCCATGTCTCCCCCACCGGCCACAACGAGGCGCAGCGATGAGGAGGGGCGCCCGGCACGGAAGGCGTCCCACGCCCGCATCAGGAAAGGCGCACCCTTCGCCTCGTCCAGACGCCCCACATAGGCGACCTGCGGCTTGGTTGCGATCTCGGGGTGCGGCGGCGGAGCTGGTACGAAGTTGTGCTTGACAAAGCTCCGGTCAGCGGGCAGTCCGACCGGTGCCAACAGATCTCGTTGAGCAGCGGAGATGAAGGCGTACGCGGTGATCATGGTTCGCCATGCCGTGCGATGCAGCCAGGAACCGAGCACCACCGGCGCCGTCAATACCGAAGAGCCGCGGTAGCAGCCGTGGGCCAGCGCGGGAAAGGAGGATCCGCCCAAGCAGTCGTGGCAAACCCGACCGTCACGGAAGAACGTGCCACTCGCGCAGCCCAGCTTGTAGTTGTGCACTGTCGCAACGACAGGAACCGAAGCGTCGCGGCAGGCGTACAGGATGGACGGCGTGATCAAAGGAAAGATGTTGTGCATGTGGACGACATCAGGCGCGAACTCAGCCAGCGACTCGGTGATCGCGCGCCGGGAATCCTCGCTCCACAGCACGCGGATCGGCAATGTGGCCCGCCGCAGCGGCGACCAGGCGGAGATCTCCTCACTTCGCCGCTGAAAGACGGCGACTTCGTGGCCACGCGTCAAGAGGGCCGATGACTCCTGGTCGACGACTGCGTCCTCGCCGCTGGGTGCCGTCGGCCGGTAGCGGTTGTGGACGATCAGGATCTTCATCGTCGCCTCGCTTCGACTGGCGCGGCCAGCAAGGACGCTGCAACGACGAGGTTGAGCAGGTACGGGGACGCGTCACCGAGCCCGGTTTCGGTGATCGACGCCACTAGACAGTAGGCGACCAGGAACAGTGCAGTGGCGCGCCTGACCCCAGGCGGGTGGATCACCGCAAGGATGATCAGCACCAGGAGGAGCGCCGCGTCGATCACGATGCCGAACCAGCCTTGGTCCAGGTAAACGGCGAGCCAGTTGCTGTCGATCGGGAGGCCGTTGAAGGACTTGTTGGACAGTCCGGAACCAAAGACCTCCTCCAGCCAGGGCCGCTGTAGCCCGAAGATTTCTGTCCATACCTTGGTACGTCCGGTGAGTTGCGCCGCCTCGTCCAGGGTGGTGTCGCCTCGCCAGAACCAGTTGCTGAGCAGTGGCGCGAAGAGGGTGGCCGCGATCACACCGACGATGGCCAGCAAAGCCGATGTGCGCCGAACTCGTGCGTGGCCGAAGAACATGCTTGCGCCGGCCACGGCCAAGCCGATGGCCATGGCAATGAGCGCGGTCCGGGCGTGTGCGCCGACCAGGGCCGCTCCCGCGGCCAGAAGCGTCAACAAGGCTGTTCGACCGCGTACGACGCTGCCGAACCACAGCACAACGGTGCACCCGAGCAGAACGGCCGCGTAGTGCGCAACCTGTGTCGGAGGTATCGGCCACAGCGCGCCGGTGAGACGGCCGTTGTAGGAGAATGCCGCGCCCGGCGCGAGTACGGCGCCCACCAGAACGGTGCCCAGCACGACACGTAAGCAGGTGATATGCGAGCGCAGCAGGACGAGGTCCGACCTCCCCCACCACGGGGTGAGCAGCCAGAGGACAGCGACGAAGCCGATGAGGCGGCACGCCCGGAACGTCGATCCCAGCAGGAACTCGTTGTGGATGCTGACCACGAGCGCGACGACCGCCAGCATGCTCAGCAGCACCAGAAAGAGGTTCGGTCTGATCACACATCGGGGATTGGCACGGAGCGCGAGCAGGAAGGCCAGGACGAGCGCGCCCTGGGTCACCAGCCGCCCGACGGTGGTCGGTATGGGCACCAGGGTCGGCAGCTCGGAGAACGCGAGAACGTTGGCGAACAAGGCGATCCACACCGGCAGTGGACTGCGCAGCGGGACGGTCGCGCTCGCCGGACCAGCCAGCGCGCGGTTCGCTGTCAGTGCAAGCGTGCTCATCGAACCTCGGATTTCCCTGCTGGCTGATCATGTCCGAGGTGAACGAGGACCTGGCGTAGCGTCATGATGTGTGCAGCTGCCCTTCTGCCGCCCGGCAGCAGGCAATGAGACGCGACGCAGATGTCAGCCCGACTGAACAGTGAACCCCCGAACCCCCCTCTGACCGCGACAGTCTAACCACGTCCAGCGGCATGCAACCGCAAAGCGCGAGAAGTCCCTGCGTCTCTCGCCATCGGATGGGGCCCATTGGTTACGCCTCGACAGCGGCGATAGTGCCGCTGAAAATGACGAATTCATAACGTCGCCGTGACGGTTGTGCGAGCACGCCATCGAATGGACTACGAGTCCGTCTCGCCGCGCCGCAGAAGATGATCTTGCAGAGACCTCCGTTCAGCTGACTCGTCCACCGCCGCATCCTTGTGCGCACTCGGTTCCTAGGCAACCACGCGTTACAGCGAGGCCGGCGAGATGACGCCTTGATCGATTGCTGGCTGATCAAGATCATCTCTAGGACGATCAGTTGGCGATTCGTGACCTTGCAGACGTCGGCGACACGCAGGATCACGATTGGATATAGCGCCACAATCCGGCTTCGACCGCGGGATACGCTCCCGGTGCTTGACCGAGTGCGGGGTATGTCAGCAGATCCTTCCCCACTGCTAACCACCCCAGAAACGACCTGACGCTGTTGGAATCGGCGTTACGTCGCCTGTCTCCTTCAAGCACGTCAACTCGGCGGGGGGGCCGTCGAGTGTCGATGTCGGGGGGCCGTTGGGGATGGCTAGGCCAGAAAGCTTGCTGCGCGCATCTGAGGGAAGCTCTGCACCGGAGTTCGCATACGCGGATGTCACGGGCCACGATGTGCACGAGCGACATCTGGGCACGGGTGATCTAAGGGAACTCCATACCAGCCCCGACATGGGCGCTGAGATGCTCGATGGTTCTCTCGCACTTCAGCCTGGCGATCACCAGCCAGCCAGCCATGATCAACAAGAGGTCGTCACAGGCTTCGCGGCGCCTGAGCCCGCACGGCAGCGCTTCGCAGAGTGGAGCCTCCGGTACGTTTTGGTGCTGGCGGGTGTCGATGCGCTGATTGGTGGTGTCTCCGCCGCAGTACCCGCGTCGTTGAGCCCCACCCTGTACGCCTATCAAGCGGTGCCGCTGCTCTGCCTGATCGGCTTGCTCTTGTGGCCAACGGCCATCGGGGTCAGCCGAGGCTATCTCCGGGCGCGGATCGGCGTTGGCTCTGATGAGTTCCGAGCTGTGCTGGTGGCAGGAGCGGTCATGGTTGTTGCCTGCGCGCTACCGGCTGGATTCCTCGTCGTCCAGAGCGAGGCGCTCAGTCCCAGCCTCGCAATCGCATCGCCGTTTTTTGCTCTACTAAGCGTGCTTGTGGTCGGTGCGCCGATTGCGGCCATTTCCAGCTTGATCAGTCGTGTCTTTGCCCGCAATCTCCTGCGTCGGCTGCAGCAGCATGGCCAGGGCATCCGGCATGTTGTCGTGACTGGAAGTTCTGCGGCAGCTCAGCAGCTCGCTGTGCGGATCCAGGAAGAGCCGCACAGCGGAATGAAAGTGATCGGTCTCTGCCTGCCGTCCGAGGAACTGCCGCGACCGGTCGTCGATGGGATTCCTGTCCTCGGCAACCTCGACCAGGTCGCAGAAGTGGTACGCACGCTCGGCTGCGATGCAGTGGCTGTGACGAGTGACGACGCAACGCGCCACAGCTATCTACGCAAACTTGCCTGGTCGCTGGAGGGTGCAGGCGTCGAGCTGCTGGTAGACCCAGGCCTCGAAGAAGTAGCAGGGCCGCGACTGCACATCCGTCCGCACACCGAATTCCCGCTGGTTCGTGTGGAAGAGCCCCACTTCGCCGGTTGGCGTCGGCTCGTCAAGCGTGTCGGTGATGTCGTCTTGGCCTCCCTGGGACTGATCGCGGCCGCACCCGTCTTGTTGATCATCGCCGCCGTCGTGAAGCTGCAGGACCGCGGACCGGTGATCTTCAGGCAGAGTCGTGTCGGCCGGGGCGGGGAGCTGTTCACATTGCTCAAGTTCCGCTCGATGGTCATCGATGCCGAAGCACGCAAGGTGGATTTGCTGCCGTTGAATGAGGGCCACGGCGCCTTGTTCAAGTTGCAGCACGACCCGAGGATCACCCGCTTCGGCCGCTTCCTGCGCACCTTCTCTCTCGATGAGCTGCCGCAGCTGTTCAACGTGCTGCGCGGTTCGATGTCGCTTGTTGGTCCACGCCCCCATCTCGCACACGAGATCGCGCAGATGCCGCACGAGGCGAGCCGTCGACTGCTCGTGACTCCCGGTGTGACCGGTCTCTGGCAGGTCAGCGGGCGATCCGATCTTCACGAAGAAGACGGGGTCAAGCTCGACCTGCGCTACGTCGAGAACTGGTCGTTGACCTATGACCTGCAGATTCTGTGGAAGACCGCCTCAGCCGTCTTGGCTCGGCGTGGAGCTCGGTAGGCGAAGGCAAGAAAACTCAATGACTGTACTCGGGGCTGACAGCTCACTCCTCCCGCGGG
>CAVXAP010000032.1:0-140772 GCA_963759635.1 uncultured Actinomycetota bacterium | reverse complement strand
AAGATTCCTCCCCTGACTATCTGGGCACATCGGCGCCCTTCATGGAGCCCTGTTTATAGGAGCAGCGCCGGATCTCCGAAACTGTTATATCGACACTGTGGCGTAACCGTTCGCAGCGTCAGCCGTGCCTCATTGTCATTGACGAGGCTCATGGTTTGTCACGCTGTTCCTTCGAATCGGAACGATGTGGAACGATATGGTCGCTCCAAGTGTTTCCCGCTCGACCGTTCAGTCCTCTCGTTGGAGTCGCGCATATCCCGCTCAACCGGTGTCATAGAGTGTGGGAACCGGCCTTGAGCATCAGGCTTGGAGGTCGGAACGGGTATCGCATGTCTGCTCGCTCGGCTTCGGGCACAGTACCGCGGTGTCGCCTGGGGTCAGCGCTCGGCGACGACGAGGCGGCGGCGGCATGCTGACCTGTCAGAAAAAGTTCTCGACCTCGTGTGGGAGGCCCGTTGGTCCCGATTGAGGTTGGCCGCCGACCCCAGGTGCTATTCGTGGCTGGCGACGTGCCATGGCCTCCCGACGGGGGGCCGCATCGCCACGCTGCGAAACCTCCAAGCGTTTGCGTCGTTCAGCGACGTCGATCTGATCGCGCTCGCAGATCCCATCGGTGAACTCGAACTGGACGAGCTTCGCCGCCTATGTCGATCCGTAACGATCGTCCGCCACCCGTTCACGTTTGGCTTGCATCGGGTCCGTCAGGCCTGGGAGGCCCTGAGGGCCTCTTCTCACGCTGGCCTTATCGCCTCCGAAAGTTCCGGAGTCGGGCGTACCGCGAGGCTCTGACCCAGCTCCGGGCCGGCACGACCTACGATCTCGTCCATTTCGATCAATTCGGCGTCACTCAGTACTGGGAGCCGGGGGCGCCATCGACATATGGATGCCCGAACGTCGAGTCCGATGTGTACCGGCTCGCTGGGAAGACCGGCCGAACTCCCGTCGTGCGCGTCTGGGCGCGACAGGAAGGCCTCAAACTCCGTTTCGCCGAGCGACGACTGCTCGGTGTATTCGATGAAATCTTTGTGCTCGCTCCCTAGGACGCCGCACTCCTCGGCCAGCTCGGTGTCAAGCGAACGCGGCTGGTCCCTATGCCGGCGCCTCTGATCCGCCCAATCCGAAACCAGCCACCGACCGAACCGATCATCCTGTCGCTCGGGACCTGAGCTGGTTCGGCGTCGAGATGGCCCGATCTGGTACCGATTCGAAGTATTCCCGCGAATCCGAGCGGCCGTCCCCAACGCACGTTGGCGGCTCGTTGGCCCGAATGCCGGGCCGGCGATCCGGCGACTCGACGGTGAAGACGGGATCTCGGTCCTTGGGTACGTTCGGGATCTGGCACCAACGCTGGAAGCGGCTCGCGTCGCGGTGGTTCCCCCCTCCACGCGGGGGGCGGGATGCGGATGAAGCTCCTCGACCTCATGGCGGCCGAGGTGCCCGCGGTCTCGACCTCGGTCGGGGCCCGAGGCTTGACCTTCGCCGATGGCGAAGGCTGTTTTCGTCGGGATGATTCTGCCCAGTTTGCCGAGGCGGTGATCGTTCTTCTCCGGGATGACCAGTGTTGGGGATCCACCTGGACGGCGGACGCCACTACATCGCGACGCATCACACGCCCAAGTTGCCGCGTGTCAGCATCAGGGCGGGCGTCGATGACGTACGCCAGCGCCGTGCCGCGGGCGCCATCCGTCGATGACCAACCTTCGCGAGATCGCGATCGGCACCGTCGTCGTCCACGACATCACCCCTGACGAAGCCGATCGTCAGCCCTTGCTCTGTTGGAGCGTCGAGACCCCAGCAGGTAGGAGGTGGCCACTACCGACGTGAGAGCCCGTTCCGCTCGCTTACGACGTTCCAGCAGCCAGTCGGGAAAGTAGGCGCCTTCCCGCAGCTTCGGAATGGCGAGCTCGATCGTGCCGGCCCTGGTATCCCAGTCCCGGGCTCGATGGCCGTTACGCCGATTCCTCCGATCCGGGCTGCGGCTGCCGAACTCCGCACCGCAGGCTGCATCAGCCTCGGCGCTCATCAACGCCGGCACAAACATCGTGAGCATCGAGCGGAGCAGATCCGGCTTGGCGCGCTCCAGGCGAGACTCCAACAGGGCCGGAAGATCAATAGGGTTTGGGTTGGCCGTCATCGTAGTGATCTCCTTCAGTCTGACTTTGAGCGGTCTTCTGAACGATCACGCGGTGACCGTCTCCACACCCACCAACCCCCCCGGCCAGTAAGGCGTCGTACACCACGTCCATGGACTTCTCGGAACAATGTTTCGCAAGCCTCGGGCCGCGGCCTCCAGCGCCCTCAGCGGGCTCGCGCAAGACCTGTTCAACTGGTGATCTGACCTGGACTTTCAGAGGACCTTCGACCCTAGCTGGTGCAGGTGGCCGGCCAGATGATGGACCACATGCTCAGGAGCGACTGGGAGGTCTGAATGCGAGCCAGTACGGGTGATCGGATCGTAGTCAAGGGCCATCGCGTCGGTGAGCCGGACCGCGATTGTGAAGTGCTGGAGGTCGGGGATGATGGTGAACCCCCATACCGCGTTCGGTGGGGCGACGGCGGCCACGAGACGTTGTTCTTTCCAGGCCCCGATGCCGTGATCAAACACATCCCACACGAGGATGACTGAGGAGGGCTCATGCGGGCGATTGACGGGGTGCGCCGCTCGGGCGTGGCGGTCGAGCCAGATCGTCCCATCCGCGATGCAGCGATGATCATGGATCAGGCGGGTGTGGGATCGCTTGCCGTGATAGACGATGGCCGGCTCGTCGGGATTGTCACGGATCGCGACCTGGTGCGCCGTGGATTGGCCCGAGACCTTGCGCCTACTGCGCCGGTCGAGAAGGTGATGAGTACTCCTGTCGTCACTATCGGCGCCGAGGCGGACCTGCATTCAGCCTTCAAGCTCTTCCGCATCCATGCGGTGCGGCGGTTGGCCGTCGTCGACTTTGACGACTTCGTTGGCATGATTACTGTGGACGACCTGCTGGTCGACTTGGCGGCCGACCTTTTCGACCTGGCCAGGCCCATCGCAGCCGAGGTCTTCATGCCCGCCGACGGCGGCCAAGCAGTGCGCTAACCTGACTTTCGACGGACAGGCGAGGTCGTGCGGAGTGTCCCGTCGAGCGATAGGTCTATCACTCGTCATAATTGCCAGCTGCCAATCAAAAACCCGGGGGGAGGCGGTCGGCTAGGCGGGCCCGCAATCCGAGCCCGCAATCCGAGCCCGGCAACAGGGGGCGTCGCGCTGCGCACGGGTTCCCACGAGCGGTGGATACACGTTGTCACGATCTTGTTCACGCTCGCGAAGGTCTGAGCGCGACTTCCCCGATGACACATTTCATGTCAACGGAAACCTTGGTAAGAAAGAAGCCTTTATGGCTTACCATAAGCGCATGAACAAGCAGAAAATCTTGATTGTGGGCGGCGGTTTTGGCGGAATTAAAGCGGCGCTGGCACTGAGCAAGGGCGATAATAGCAACTTTGATATCACGTTGGTGTCCGACCAAGCCAATTTTCGGTACTATCCAGCGCTATACCGGACAGCAACCGGCGGTGTGGTCGCGGGATCGAGCATACCGCTCAAGACTATTCTGAGTGATAAGAAAGTCAAGATAATCCAAGGCACCGCCGAGACAATTGACCGCAAGGGGCATACCCTGACGCTTGCCGGGGGCGAAGTGCTGGATTACAACAGCATCATACTTGGCTTGGGAGTGGTGACGAATACTTCGGCATTCCTGGAATGGAGAATTTTTCGTACAGTATCAAGTCGTTTGACGCTATCAAGCGGTTCAAGGAACATCTGCACAATCAGATCGAGGATGAACGCAGGCCAGACCTGAATTATGTCATCGTCGGGGCAGGGCCCACCGGAATTGAGCTCGCCGGGGCGCTGCCGGAGTATCTACGCAAGGTGATGAATATACACGGCGTCAAACATAAGGCGGTGTACATCGAGCTCATCGAGGCTGCGCCCCGCCTGCTGCCACGCATGCCACAGGGCGCCTCACTAAGTGTCGCGAGGCGGCTGCGCCGTAAAGGTGTCAGACTTTATACGGACAGCGCCGTCCAAGGAGTCGCGGCTGACCAACTGATTGTCAGCGGCAAACCGATCAAGAGTCACACCGTCGTGTGGACCGCCGGTATCACCAACCATCCGTTCTTCAAGAACAACGGATTCATGCTCACCCCGCGCGGCAAAGTCGCTACCAACCTCTACCTCGAGGCTGATGACAACGTATTTGTGGTCGGAGATAATGCCAACACACCATATAGCGGGATGGCACAAACCGGGATGCGCGACGGCGAATACGTCGCCGCTGTCATCAAACGGCGGGCAAAAGGCAAGGATCCGCGCAGTTATCAGATCCAGAAGCCCATCACGGTGATACCTGTGGGCCAACGATGGGCAACTGTAGTGTGGGGCAGTGTCACGCTTTCCGGCATTATCGGTTGGGTGTTGCGCGAACTGGCCGATCTCGTCGCTTTCGCGGATTATGAACCATGGTGGAAGGCCGGGCGCCAGTGGCTGATCGGCTTCGAAGAGGAAGAACCCTGCCGTATCTGTCAACAAGCCATGCACCAAAGCATTCGACAAATAGCATAAGAATTATCAGCCTGCATAATGCGCGCATGCCGACAGCACATTTACTCATTCATATCACGCTAAAGTTGGTTTCAGGCGTAGAAATAACTTCTGAGAGCGGATCACGATCGGGGCCTTGTGCCTGGTCCTAAGATCCAGGTCAACGTCGCCACCCGAATCCGCCAATGGCGGACAAGCTGCACGGCCACTGAACGCTTTACGGAGGCCTGAAGGCGAAAACGTTCAGCGGAACACGCATGTATGTGTTCATCCGCCTTGAGCGGGCGAAGCAATGACTGCGTGATCCGATGCCATCCGCACTGTGCTGAGGTTGGGAGCCACTGGCATCGGGCCGGCTCAATTGGTCGCCGCGACGTGCCAGCGGGCTGCGCGCCGGCGGGCGCCTGAGTTCAGACATGGTGCTCATCTGGCAACACTCTTTCTGTCTAGCGGCGGGAGACGATCACCTCGATCCGCTCCCTGCGCCGCGGATCTCTACGGTGCGTCGCTCAGGTTGCTTAGTCCCCATCCCTGCGCCTCGGCGGCTGCCACACTCACGATCACTCGCGGCACCCGCAGCCGATGCGAGTCGCGCGGTGATGTTGACTGCATCACCGAGCGCTGTGAAGTTGTCGACGGTTGTGCCAAGCCCGGTCGCTCCAACGAATGCGACGCCGGTGTGGACAGCCGTTCCTACTGGAATGGACACCAACGATGTAGTACTCGCCCGTGCCGGTCGCTCGGCCAGGTCAATGGCTGCTGCTACCGCCACTGAAGAAGAGGCCACCCAGCCCGGCGAACGGAGCCGCGCAGATCTTGCAGCGTGGAGGGAATGGCATTCGTCGGAAGACCCGCCGCTGCCTGGCTAGCCGTGAACTCTCCCCGGTCAGCACGGCGCGGACTTGTTCCGGGATGAAGACGGACCGACAAGCCCTCCATGTGAGCGTGGCTGTCCATGCCGAACGTGAATCCGGAACCCGTCGCGGTTGATCATCCGCTCGTGATCTTGGTGACTCGGGACACCTCGACGGCGCATCAGCCACCGGCTGGGCTGCAGCCAAGACAGAGCCCGAGCCTTTCCCGTCTCGTCCGAGCGACGAGCGATGGCTGCTCGCTCATGGCACACCTTCCCAGACCATCTCCGAGACCTCAAACACCACCTCAGATCCGGATGCGTCGGTGCGGGAGCGAACCTCGCCCTCGACTGCACAGACGCGGTCGTTCAGCCAGCGGTAGCGCGGGTGGTCGGTCGTGTGGACGAGGCTGCCTAGCAGCCGTCGCGTGCCGGAGTCGCTGCGTATCGCGAGTCCCTGCCATTCGAACAGGATCGCGGCGCCGTCGTCGGTTTCGAGCACCCCACGAAACTCGGGCACGAGCGCACCGTCGGCCCGCTTCCGAGGAAAGTTCGCCGCGCGGTAGCGGGCCGAGAGACGCCCGGTGGAGCGCCCCTCGGCCAACAAGAAGCTGCGACCTTCGCCGCCGCCGTCTCCGGCGGCCTCAACGCTCCAAGCTTCCGGCGTCGTGAAGGTGACCGTGTAGAGCGGCTTGAGTCGCATCTCGCTCCAGCCTCAGCGAGCCGCGAGCCCAGCCACGGTCGCCGAAAGGCCCTCCCAAGACCCGACCGGCTCCAACGCGCCCGCCGCGCCGACCGACCAGCCATAGATGCGGCCGCCGTCGGTGTCGATCACATACAAGAACCGCCCATCCTCAGAGAGGTCCTCATCCCGCAGCCCCGTCATGCCGTCGACCGCGATGCCGGCCGTTGCATCATCCACCGAAAGCGAACCGTCAGCCCCAATCGCATAGCGCGACACAGCCCCATCGGCGAAGTTCGTCGTGAAGGCGAACTTGCCATCGGGCGTCACCACGGCCCAACAGATCTCACTGCGGCCATTGCTAACCGACCCGCTACGCGGCTCGATCGAACCGTCGACGATCGCGTACGACGATGCCGCCGCCGCGCCCTTTTCTGCCCGAAAGGCCTCGGTCACGACCAGCGTTCCGCCTGAGGCGAACCCATATCCGTACGGCGTCGGTCCTTGCGACTCAACGGCTCGGGAGGCCCCGAAGGCGCCGTCGGCTGCAACCTCCTGCGCCATGATCGAGTCGGTACCGCGCTGGGTGACCACCACCATCGAACCGTCGGGACTAATCCCGACCTGCGCCGGGTCGGCGTCGCTGCTAAAGCCTGATCCGACACTCGTGCGATGCCATCGCGCTCAGCCGCAACGACGCCAGACTCGGTCCCCCCGTGTTCAGCACGACCACTAAGCCCGTCATCTGATCGGCGGAACGCGATCACCTCATTGGGCGTCGTGTTGGTCTGCACGTAGACGGCATTTGACGCGCCGCTCGTCGGTGTGTCGTTCATGGGCTGCTCCTTTGGTAGGTCGGTGCTAACACCCAATACGTGCGGCTTGGGGTCGATATCGTTACGCCTGCCAGAAAAGTTCCATCGCGAACGTCACCAATCCGCGTTATTGAGCATCACCCAACCAGGTGACAACACCACTCGGGTGTGCAGAACTGCCCAAGCCTTGGCAGGAGCCCTGATTCGGGCATCCCGAAGACGCTCGATTCAGGTCGACCACGAGAGAGATGCAGCTAACCGCTAAGGCGCAGCCGCTGGTCCGCGCAGGTCGCGAAATGCTCGTAGGAGTTCAGCTTGTGCAGTCTCGCTTAGCGTCTCCACTGGCACCGTGCCGAGTGCACGAATGGTTGCACGCATCTGTTCGACGTAAACGTCGCAGCCGTCGCAGAGCTGGAGGTGCGCCTCAACCTCCGCGGTCATGTCAGGGTCGAGTGCGCCCTCGAGGTAGTCGGTGACCAGCTCGACGATCTCCTGGCAGTGCACCGTCAGACCCGGCGTACGCTGCTCGCCTTTCATGTGCCGACTACCCGCGCTTCGGCTGCATAGTGCATTTCCAGAAGGCCCCTCAGCCGGGAGCGACCCCGGTGCAACAGCACCCGCTGATTGATGGCGCTCAGCCCGAGAAAGGAACAAACCTCGTCAGACGTCAGGCCGTGAACGTCACGGAGCGCCAACACTGTGCGCTGCTGCTCCAGCCATGCACGCAAGGCTAGGCTCCGCTGATCACGGACTGGGGACATGATCAAGAGTGCGCTCGTCGCTCGGCCTCGGGGATTGCCCAGGCGGTGACGAGACCGATGTGGCTGAAGGCCGAGGGAGGTTACCGTCGCCGATCTCCCGGTCCACCTCCTCGGACAGCAGATCGAGATCGTTCGCGAAGCCAGCGGCCCGCTCAAACACATTCGGGCTCGATCAACCTGATCGGCCAGCGTCAGCGCTTCTGCGAGCCAAAACGCGCAGAGCAAGCAAGAAGGTGCCCTCCTCGCCGGCAGCCCATCCACTCCATGGTCGGTGCGATAGCGATGCACCAACCCGCGGTCGTCGGTGAGCCGCTCCTCAATCGCAGCAATCGTGGCGAACATCCTTGGGTCAGTGGCAGGCAGAAATTCACGATCGCCATCATCAGGTTCGCGGCATCCAGGGCGGTCGAGTCAACGCACTGAGTGAAGGCGCCCGCTCCCTCACTCCAAGCGTCGCATACCACAGTGTCCCAGATCCCCTCGCCTACCGCTTCCAGCGATCGCCCCGGAAACGGGGAAACTCAGCCACTCCACGAACCCCGAGCGATCGACGACCGCTGCGAAGTGTCGGTCGCACAGCAGGGCGTGGTCGGCGATCGCAGTGGTGGGACATAAGGCTCCTACGGCTCGAATTGGGTCTTAACGGAGTAGTCGGTCAAGCTCGCGGGCCGCCTCCCGGATGACCACCCGCTCATGCTTGACCAGACCTTTCACTAGTCAGGAGCACATTCGGCCAGAGTCCGAGCATGTCAGGTCTCGACCTGCGGATTGTCGGACTCGGGTTCGAGGGCCGGGTGCCGCGAGTCTGCGGCGACTCGCGTCACGATCTGCTGGTACACATCCGAGACGATGACCTGCAGCGTCAACGGCACCGAGTGCGGAGTGCGCGGACGATGCACAGCGGACTCATAGGATCGGCACATACGCTTTCCCCATGGAGCCCGCCGGGGCTGAACGACTGCACGGTTTCCGCGCGTCCGGCGCCGACGTGGCCGCAGGTGGCGCGTCATCCCCAGCCCAAGGGCAGCCCGAGCGTTCCGGATCAGCGCAAGCGCCGACGACGGATCGAGACGATCAGGTCATCCGGCTGGGCCATGGCTGGCGCTGGGCGGCCTCAACCGCGGCCGTTCTCGTCGTTGCCATGGTGATCATCGCCGCGCTGGCGTTCAAGCTCGGGTCCGGCTCGGCCACCTCGGCCAGCCGGGCATCGGCGACAGCGACTCCGACCCCGGCGGCAACGGCGACCCCGCTACCGGTCACCGACCTGTACCGACAGGTCGTTCCGTCGGTGGTGCTGATCACCACCTCGAAAGGCTCGCTTGGGTCCGGTGTGATCGTCACCGACAGCGGTACGGTGCTCACGGCCCACCACGTCGTCTCCGGTGGCGGCGACATCTCGATCGTGTTTGCCGACGGGACCAAGACATCCGGAACGATCGCCGCCGCATACCCGAAGATCGACATCGCCACGCTGACTCCGAAGACGCTCCCCGAAGTCGTGGTCCCGGCGACCCTCGGCGGAGGTGTCGCCGTCGGCTCGGAGGTGGTGGCCATCGGCAACCCGCTGGGGCTGCGGGACAGCACGACGACCGGCGTGGTTTCCGGTCTGAACCGCACGACCGAGACCAAAGTGGGCGCGCTGTCCGGGCTGATCCAGTTCGACGCCGCGGTGAACCCGGGCAGCTCCGGCGGTCCGCTTCTGAATGCCCAGGGGATCGTCGTCGGCGTCGTCGTGTCGATCGCCGCCCCCGGAGATAACGAAGCGTTCGCCGGGATCGGATTCGCCGTTCCGATCGGCACTGCGCTCGGCGGGGACTTGGGGCCGGGGCAGGGCAGGGGTCCGCGGCTGTGAACCGGACGCGTTGTCAGCAAAGGGGGGCGACCCCCTTTAACCCCCGCCGGGCGTGGCCCTTTGAAACTGCTCTGAGGACACGCCCTAATCCTGATACGTGGAACGATCGAGGGAAAGTGATGCCATGACGCCGAGCCCGCTCGAACCGGTGCTGTTCGAGGTCAAGCGCACGATCGTCGGCCAGGATGTATTGCTCGAGCGGATGGCGATTGCCATGCTCGCCGGCGGTCACCTGCTCGTCGAGGGCGTCCCGGGGCTGGCCAAGACGCTCGCGGTCAAGTCGCTGGCCGGCGCGATCGGCGGGCAGTTCCAGCGAATCCAGTTCACCCCGGATCTTGTGCCGGCCGACCTCGTCGGAACAAGGGTCTACCACCAGCGGACCGGCGAGTTCGAGGTCTCGCTGGGGCCGGTGTTCACCAATCTGCTGCTGGCCGACGAGATCAACCGCGCCCCCGCCAAGGTGCAGAGCGCGTTGCTCGAAGTGATGCAGGAGCGACAGGTGACCATCGGGCGGGAGACATTCCCCGTGCCGGAGCCGTTCCTGGTGATGGCGACCCAGAATCCGATCGAGTCCGACGGCACCTATCCGCTGCCCGAGGCGCAGGTCGACCGATTCATGATGAAGGTGCTCGTGAGTTATCCGACCTCGCCGGAGGAGCACGCAATCGTTGGGCGGGCTCTGCTGCCGCCGGGTCCGCCGCAAGTGATGCTGACCCCGGAAGACCTGATCCGGATGCGGGACAGCGTCGCGCAGGTCTACGTCGACCCCGCCGTCGTCGAGTACGCCGTCCGGCTCGTCGCTGCCACCCGATCGCCGGGAGGGGTCGGCCAAGGCGACCTGGAGAAGTACGTGACCTACGGGGCCAGCCCGCGGGCCACGATCGCGCTCGTCCTGGGCGGCCGGGCAATGGCGTTCCTGCGCGGCCGGGACTACGTGCTCCCCAACGACGTCGACGAAGTGGCCCTCGACGTACTGCGCCACCGGATCGTGCTGTCGTACGAAGCGCTGGCCGACGACCTCGATGCCGACAGCATCCTGATTCGCGTGCTACGCGCCGTTCCCGTGCCGGACGTGGTGCTACAGCCATGATCACCGAATTGGCAGCAGCGGGGACGACCCCCTGACCCCCCGAAAATGATCAGGGGAACGGACCGTCTGCTGCTCCGGCTGGAGTGGCGGATCGTGCGGCGACTCGACGGGCGCGTCCAGGGCGGGTATCGCACCCCGCGGCGAGGTACTGGTTTTGACTTCGCCGGGCTGCGGCCATACGTCGAAGGCGACGATGCCCGGCACATCGACTGGAACGTGACTGCCCGGCTCGATGAACCGCAGGTACGCGAATTCAACGAGGATCGTGAATTGACCACGTGGCTCGTCCTCGACCGATCGGCATCCATGGTGGTCGGCGGCCCGGGCCGCGGAAAGCAGGACGTGCTTGCCGAACTCGCCCTCATCCTGGCCAGGGTGCTCGGCCGAAACGGCAACCGGGTCGGCGCCATTCTCTACGACACCGGCACGACACGTATCGTCCCGCCCGGCACTGGGCGCGGTCATGCACTGCGGATCGGACGGGAACTCGACCGCGGTCCGGTCTCCCGGGCGGCGGCCACCACCGACTTGGCCGCCATGCTCGACACGGTCGCGTCACTGGCCCGTCGCTGTCTGGTCGTTGTGATCTCAGACTTCATCGGCACGGGCGAGTGGCAACGTCCGCTCATCCGGCTCGCGCACCGAAATGATGTCGTGGCGCTGCGAATCATCGACGGCGCGGACGACGCCCTTCCAGAGGTCGGTCTGATCGTGGTCGAAGACGCGGAGACCGGCGAGCAGCTCCTTGTGGATTCCGCCGACCCGTTGTTCCGCGTGCGGTTCCGCGACGGGGTCAACGAGCGCGAGGCCGGACTTCGGTCTGGCATGCGCCGGGCCGGGGTGCCGTTGCACCGGGTCGACACCGGCAGCGAACTCCTCGAGACGCTCCTGAAGGTCATCACCGAGACCCAGCGGAGGCGCCGATGAGCCTTGCTTACCCGCCTCTGCTCATCCTTGGCCTGCTGGTCGCCGCTGCGCTAATAGTCGGTGCCGTGCTCGCGGGCCGGCGCAAGTCCGCCGCCCTTGCCGCGGCGGGGGTCTCGGTGGCTGGCCGGCGCAACAACCAGCTCGGGCTGTGGCTCTCCCTCGGCGGGGTCGTGCTGCTGGCGGTTGCCGTGGCTGGGCCGGCTGCTGCGCTGCCGGTCGGCCGGAGCGCGGGCACGGTCATCCTGGCGATGGACGTGTCCAACAGCATGAGTGCCGACGACGTCAGCCCGAGCCGGCTAGCGGCCGCGCAGCAGGCGGCACTGTCGTTCATTGACACCCAGCCCGACAGCGTGGACATCGGCGTCGTCGGGTTCGACCAGGGTGCGCTGACCACGTCACAGCCAAGTGCGGATCGCGCCGTGGCGAAGGCGGCGGTGCAGAACATGCGGACCGCGGGCGGAACCTCGCTGGCCTCGGCGATTCTCGGTTCGCTGAGCGCAATCACCGGCACGCCGGTCAGGATTGGCGAGGACGGCGATCTGCCCGACATCGGGCACTGGAGCTCGGCGACCATCGTGCTGTTCTCCGACGGCGAGGACCAGGGCGGCACCGGCGGCAGCGACGCGGTGACGGCTGCAGCAACGATTGCCCAGAACGCCGGTGTGCACATCGAAGCCGTCGGCGTTGGCACCGCAGACGGAGCGACCGTCGAGATCGACGGCTATCAGTTGCATACCGCTCTGGATACGGGGCAGTTGACCGCCATCGCGCAGGCCACCGGCGGCCACTACCGCCCTGCCTCCGACGCGGAGCAGCTTGACGATGTAGCCTCCACCATCGACCTCCGGCTGACGGTGGCCAAGCAGGACGTACCACTGGCCGGCGGGTTCATCGCCGTCGCGCTGGTGCTGCTGGCCGTTGGCGCGCTGCTGACCGGTGTTCGGACGGGGAGGCTCGTCTGATGTGGTTCAGCTGGCCGTGGGCGCTGTTGTCGCTGCTGATCATCCCGATCGTGGCGGGAGTCGTCTGGTTGCTGCGGCGGCGCCGGCGGCGCGGGGCGGTGCGGGTGACCTCGATCGCCCTGGTACGGGCCGCGCTGCCACCCCATACGAGGTGGACCCGGCTCATCCCGACCCTGTTGCTCCTCCTCGGCTTCGCCACGCTCGGTGTCGGGGCGGCGCGGCCGCAGGCGACCGTGCCGGTGCCGTCCAACTCCACGACGATCATGCTGGCGATGGACGTCTCCGGATCCATGTGCTCCACCGACGTCGAACCCAACCGGCTCACCGTGGCCCAGGAGGCGGCCGTCTCCTTCATCGAGTCCCAGGACGGCGAGACCAAGATCGGTCTCGTCGCCTTCGCGGGCGTCGCGGGTCTGCAGGTGCCACCGACCACCGACAAGGATGCGTTGATCGAGGCGATCGACAATTTCACCACGGACCGCGGTACGGCGATCGGTTCGGCGATCCTCACCTCGATCGACAGCATCGCTGCGATCAACCCGACCGTGGCCCCCACCGGGGTCGATGCGGAATCAGCTCAGCGGTCGGGATACGCGGCGGACGTGATCGTCGTGCTGACCGATGGCGCGAACACCCAGGGCGTCGAACCGGCGACAGCCGCCGAATCGGCGGCCGTCCGGGGCTTAAGGGTGTTCACGATCGGATTCGGCACGACCACCCCCTCGCGGATGGCCTGCACCGGCCGGCAGGCCAGCGGATGGGCCGGCGGAGGTCCGCGCGGCGGCTTCGGTGGGGGCGCGGGCCGCAATCCACGGGTCATCGACGAGGCCACCCTGCAGGCCGTCGCCGAGATCACCGGCGGCCAGTACTACAAGGCCGAGAGTGCCGACCAGCTGCAGGAGGCACTGGGTGATCTGCCCAGCAGGGTGACGGTGGTCAAGAAGCACATCGACATCGCATCATGGTTCGCCGGCGCTGGAGGATTGCTCGTTGCCGTCGCCGTCGGGCTCTCGCTGTGGTGGAACCGGGTACGCGCGCCTCGTTGAGCTTGAAACGATCGATGCCGGTGAGACTCTCGTCGCGGTCCACGGATTGCCGGTGCCTGTTTGTATTGCCCGCAACCTCGTACGAAGGACTGAATCGCGGCCGGTCTCCTCATCCTGGCTGGACAGACGGACGGCGACGGGCCGACAATGGGCCAGCCAGTCGAACTGACTGATGTTCATCTCAGAGCAGTCATAGCAGTGAGCCACTGACGGGACGAAGATCCACAGCTCTGATCCACCGTTGACGGCCGTCCGCACCGGGTCGCCATGACGGGCGGCGAGGCTGAATCGGCCCGCTCGCATGGCGAGATTGCTGCGGCGCCAGAATGTCGACGTGACGAACCTGCAGCTGAAACCTGGATGCTCGTGGGCAGAGACCTACGCCCGATGCGTGTCGGTGGCACCGGAGGCATTCGAGTCCGACCGCATCCGCAACCTGTTGCACGGCAAGTGGCAGCGCGTGGGAGTACCCGGCCACCATGTCACCCCGGTCGACTTGTCGCCGATCCAGGGCCCGCCACGTGTCGAGCGCGACGTCGCTGCTAGCGCCGTGGAGCATGCCCGCGATCAGCATGCAGCGTGGTCGAAGGTCGGCTTGGCTGAACGCCGCGAACGGGTGACCGCCGCGATCGACACGATGGTCCTCCACCGGGACCTGCTCGCCCTCCTGTTGGTGTGGGAAATCGGCAAGCCATGGCGGCTGGCCGTGGCCGACGTGGATCGCGGCCTGGACGGGGTCCGCTGGTACGTCGACGAGATAGAACGCCAGCTGGCGATCGGAACTGATGCCGAGCGGCGGCCCCTGCCTGGCCCAGTGTCGAATATTGCGAGCTGGAACTACCCGATGAGCGTGCAGGTGCACGCCGAGCTGGTTCAGGTGCTGGCCGGCAATGCCGTGGTGGCAAAGACGCCGAGCCAGGGCGGCTTCCACTGCCTGACGCTCGCCCACGCCTTCATGGCCCGCGCCGGTCTTCCGGTCACGCTGCTCAGCGGGATCGGCGGCAAGCTGGGCGACGTCCTGATCAGCAATCCCGGCATAGGGGCACTCGCGTTCGTCGGAGGCCGATCCAACGGACGGGTCGCCGCCACTTCCCTGGCCGACCGCCGCCGCCGCCACTTTCTCGAGCAGGAAGGGCTGAACGTGTGGGGGATATGGGACTTCACAGAGTGGGAGCTGCTCGCCCAGCATCTGCGCAAGGGGTTCGAATACGCCAAACAGCGGTGCACTGCGTACCCGAGGTATGTCGTCCAGCGACGCTTGTTGCCCGCGTTCCTCGATACTTACTTGCCGGTCGTCGAAGGCTTGCGCTTCGGCCACCCGCTGGCTGTCGACCGTCCGGATGATCCCCTCCCGGAGCTGGACTTCGGGCCGGTGATCGGGGCCCGGAAGGCCGCGGAACTAGGAGAGCAGTTCGAGGAGGCAATGCGGGGCCGGGGGCTTCCCCTCCACCGCGGCTCGGTGGGTTCGGGGCGCTTCCTTGATGGACAAGACACCTCGGCATACGTCGCACCGGCCTGCGTCCTCGAGCCACCGGCCCACTGGTCGCTGCACCACGCCGAGCCGTTCGGCCCCCTCGACTCCGTCGTCTGCGTGGACACCGAGGCCGAGCTGCTCGCGGCCATGAATGCCAGCAACGGGTGCCTGGTGGCCAGCCTGGCGACCGACGACATGGACTTCGCCTCGCGCGTCGCCGAGCAGCTGCAGGCCTTCAAGGTAGGCATCAATCGACCACGCAGCAGGGGTGACCGGGAGGAAGTGTTCGGCGGCATGGGTGAGTCGTGGAAGGGTGCCTTCGTCGGCGGAGACCTGCTCGTGCAGGCGGTCACGTACGGCCCGGACGGCGAGGACGAGCGGCTGTTCGGCAACTTCCCGGACTACTCGCAGTTCCCCAACCGGTGACCCTCGCCGCCACCGAGCCGTAGGTCAGTCGTCGTCCGAACCGCAGCCAGGGCGAACAAGCTCCGCGACGCGGACCGGCTCGCGCGATGAGGGTGTCGTAGTCCGGCATGCTGATCCTCGCCGCCGGCGGCTGCGGTGTCCCACTCGACTACCGCGAGCTGGAGCGGTATCGAGCCGTAAGAGCACGGGCGCGGAATGGCAATGCGGCGCGGCGAGTGGTGACTCGGTTACGCCGACATTACCGCCAGGAGCCTGGACAAGTACTCATCCCAACAAAGGTGCTCGTGATGGCCAGTGACCTGCGCAGGAACTCATCCATTGCGGCATCGAGGAAGGCGCAGCGGCCCGCCGTCGCCCAGCTGAGCATGCCTTGGTATACCTCGTCGGTAAGTGTCGCCACGTCCGATGGGAGAGCACCAACTATGAATGGAAGGCAATCCTTCACACCGTACGAGTTCCTCGACCGTCTCCGACGAGATGAGATCCGCCGCCCGATCGTCTTGTACGGCATGGTTAAACCCGCCGAGGACGATGACGATTATCTACTGTTCGCACGTGGGTCCGTCTGCGAGAACTGGATCAGGATTCGGTTGACCAGCATCGAGACGATTGAGTTCCTGAATTTCGTGCCTTGTGATGATCACACCCATCCGTTGGTTCTTCTTGTCCTAAAGCAGCCAGAGACAGATGAGGGACAGCTGTTTGCATCCCTCGTCCAGGCGACTTCTGGTCAAACCCGGAATCTGTTGTCCACTCGACGAGAACGTCGCTACAACAGAGCGCCGTTCAGGTCCTCACACCAGCGGCGTTTGGCTGAGGACGCCGGTGTGCCACACGGCCCCTCGGCGGGGGATTTACTCCCATCGTGCTCCGGCTGCCCGGCGTGGGTAGATGACCACGGCTGGTTCGGCATCCTCGTTGACTGCGACGCAACCACGTGCACCTACGAGGAGTACTAACCCAAACTTGACCCGTTGATCGCACGGTGCGCACGGGCGTACTAGCGCGGCGTAGTCGTTCATGCAGATCATCATCTAAATGACCTTGGTCGATAATGGGGTCGTCGCAGTCTCTCCTCCCGGCGCTCCTCGTCAACGGCGAGTGGCTATGTCTAGATCGCCGGCCCGTGTGGGGGCCTTTCGGAGACCCCCGAGATTTACACGGACTGTTGCGGCACATAGACGAGCTGTTTCGGCTAGGTCCTCTCCGCGTACGCCTAGCTCCTGTTGGACTCCGTCCTCGGCATCGCCCACCTCCGCAGGAAGCATGCGTACGCCCACCCCGAATCGTGCAGGGTCACCCGAAATCTGTGGAAAACGCCCTTTCGGAGCTGTGGAAACTAACCCGTTTTGGGGACCTCGAGGTCGCTGTGGGCGATCTCTTCAATCGACACGTCTCGGAAAGTGAGGACCTTGGCGCTCTTGACGAAACGAGCAGGACGGTACATGTCCCACACCCAGGCATCGCCCATCGAGACCTCGTAGTAGACGTCGCCGCCCTCGGTGCGTACCTTCAGGTCGACAGCGTTGCAGAGGTAGAACCGGCGCTCAGTCTCCACCGCGTAGGTGAAGATGCCGACAACATCCTTGTACTCGCGATAGAGCTGGAGCTCTAGCTCACTCTCGTACTGTTCGAGATCTTCGGCGCTCATCGGCATCGCTCGCCGCGAGAGCTGAAAGTCGCTTCGCTCCTACTGTGCTTCATAGCGAATCGACTCTAGCCGTTCGTGAAACATTGACGAAGCGCATCCGGTGGGTAGCAGACGGCCCGTACGCGTCCAGCTTCTCCTGGTGTAGGGGTGTGCAATAGCCCTTGTGGTCCTTGAAGTCGTACTCCGGGTAGAGCTGGTCGAGCTCGCACATGATCCGGTCCCGCGTCACCTTGGCGATGATCGATGCAGCCGCCACACACGCCACGACCTGATCGCCCTTCCACACCGCGAGTCCCGGCGTACAGAGCCCGTCCACGCTGAACCCGTCGGTCAACACATATGTCGGCGAGACGTCGAGTCGAGACAAGGCCATCCGCAACGCCATGACGTTCGCAACGTGCATGCCGAGCGCATCGCACTCCGCTGGCTCGATACACGCCACTGACCAGGCCACGGCCTTTTCGGTGATCTCTGCGTACAACCGCTCCCGCTGCAACGCGGTGAGCAGCTTGGAGTCTTTGAGCCCGGCGATCTGCTGCGACTTGACGTCACTGAGGATCGTGGCGGCGGCTACAAGGGGTCCTGCACAGGCGCCGCGGCCAGCCTCGTCAGCTCCAGCGACCGGGTAAAGACCCATTCGCTGCAGCGCCCGCTCGTACCCGTAGATACCGCTGTTGCGCTTGACGAGGACGGGCGTTGCAGCCCTCGCGGCAGTCATCAACAGCTCACCCCGGCAGGTTTGATCACCGCTCTTTCGGGCGCAGAACGGCGCGGCGCGGGGACCTTCTCGAAAGTTGCGGGCCGTCGCAACCGGCCAGCTCGATCGAAGGGCGCCGCAATCGCGAAAGCAGGCCCGACCACGAGCGAGGTCGGAACGAAGGCGACCTCACCTCTCCCCTGACTTGTCGACAAATCGGATAAGTGGCAACGCGAGTCAGCACTTAGATCGCGGTGGTCACCCATGACGAAGATCCGGTCCTTGGGAACCACGACTTCAAATCGGACGTCGGATGGGTTGACCTGGCCCTCGTCGGGATCTGTGTAGAGGTAACTGGTCTCGTCAAGGGCGTACCCGTTGACGGTGATCCGACCCTTGCCGGTGCAACAAACGACCTTGTCTCCTGGCATCCCGATGACGCGCTTGATCAGATGGCCAGGGGTGCTCCTGGTAGGCAGCCCGATGAACTCCAACACCTTGTCCCAAGGAGGAGGATCATCAGTCGGCTCCGCCTCTAACCAGCCGCCCGGATCGGAGAACACAACCACGTCGCCACGCTTGAAGTCGGTGAGCTTCTGCACCACCACACGATCACCTATCAAGAGCGTGTTCTCCATCGACTGCGAAGGGATGATGAACATCTGCCCGACGAACGCCCGAAGCAGTGAGGACACCACCACTGCACCAACAACCACGATAAGCAGTTCTCGTGTAAACGCCCAAGCACGACGACCGATCGTCTGCGGTTGGCTCTGTCTGTAGTCGGCTTTGTCGCGGGCCAGGCTCGGAGGCGCGGCGGGACTCTTGTGAGTTGTCAACAGCTGGCCTCAGGTCCGGCGGTGATCAGTGCTACGTCCGGCGCCGGCCGCTTACCGGACGGGACGGTCTCAAACGTATCCGGAATGGGCAAGCGGTGCCGGCGATCGAAGGGCCAAACGACGGCGACCGCGCGACCGATGACCAGATCCTGGGACACAAAGGCATTCTGACCCTTTGTAGCCCCGCCTTGCATGTCATTGAGGTGGCACCGCGAGTCGCGGCTGTGATCACGGTTGTCCCCCATCACGAAGAAGTGGCCACGAGGTACGACGATGTCGAACTTGATCGCTGACGGCTGCGCCTGCACACCATCCGGCCCGCTGCCCAGGTAGGGGGTTTCATCAAGAGCTTGGCCATTGACAGTGAGCCGACCAGCCCCGTCGCAGCAGGCCACGTGATCCCCAGGCAGGCCGATCACCCGCTTGATCAGGTGCTCAGTACTGGTGTCGGGCAGGAGGCCGACAAACTGGAATGCCTTGCCGATAGGACCGCGCTCGCGCGTGGTGGTGCCGGTAAGCCAGCCGCCGGGATCGGAGAACACGACAACCTCTCCACGTTTGATGCCGCTGAGCTTTTCCACGACAACGCGGTCGTCGACCTGCAGCGTGTTGTCCATCGAAATCGACGGGATCAAGAACATTTGACCCACAAATCCGCGGAGCAACGAGGCAACAATGACCGCACCGAGGACGACGACTGTCACCTCCTTGAAGAAGGCGACAACATGCTGACGAAAGGTCAGATGGTCAGGATCGGAATCCAAGGATTCGACCTGATCCGACTCCGGCTCGGCTACGTATTGCAGCGCTCGTCGCGGCGCCACCTTGACCCACCGGCGCGCCATGTCGGAATTACCGGCGATCAGTCGCGCTTTTCCTTGATCTTGGCTGCCTTGCCGCGCAGGCCTCGCAGGTAGTAGAGCTTGGCACGGCGTACGTCGCCGCGGCGCTCCACCTCGATCTTGTCGATGATGGGGCTGTGCAGTGGAAACGTACGCTCCACGCCTACACCGAAGCTCACCTTGCGGACCGTGAACGCTTCGCGGATGCCATCGCCTGCTCGGGAGATGACCACACCGGTGAAGACCTGGATTCTCGAGCGAGTGCCCTCGACGACCTTGACGTGCACTTTGACGGTGTCGCCGGGGCGGAATGCGGGAAGATCGCTGCGCATCGAGGCTTGGTCGAGCTCGTTGATGAGCCTGCTCATGAGAACTTCCTCGCCGGTGCCACAGGTCACCACGGTTGTACATCCAGTTGAAGTGCAGCCCGCGGCGAACATCCCCCTGTGGCAGGTGTCGTATTGCAGGACGGCAGCAGCCGTCAAGTCTGCCACATCTGAGCAGACAGGACGAAATCGTCGGGGCGCGCACAACTAGCCGGCCCGGGCGTCAGGATGGGCAGTTCATGCACGCTCAGCCGAAGAGACTCACGCTGAGGTCGCCACCCAGCCGGAGTTGCCACGAGCTTGAGTTTCATCGTGTTTGATGGGCTGGTGCGGAGGTCTCCAAGGACGGGCGAAGCTTCACTTGCGGATTGGGCCATCCTCAAACTTCGTCGGCTGTGCGTAGCCTTGGTTGCCTTTGGCAGCTGCCTGGTCTTCGCGCAATGTTCCTGGCTGACCTCCTCGCCTCAACCAACCGCCGAGCCGAGCAGCAGTGCGGCCTCGCCGCAGGTCCGTACGATCACGGACGCCAACCTGATCAAGGCTGCGGATCTACCGGCGGCCATCGGCGGCGGGAAGGTGGTCGACTACGACCACCACGCTCGGCCGCTGGATCAGTTGTCGATCTGTCAGCCGCAACCGTTGGAAACGCTTGGCGCCTTGGCGATCAAGAGCCGCAGCTTCCAGGCCCGCTATCCATCCGGTGATCGGCCCTTCCCGCGGTCATCGCTGGACGACGAGCCCGATCGCTACGCCGTTGTGCTGCAGTTTCCTGATCCAACCGCTGCCCAACGAGCCAAGTTGATCTATGAAAGCTGGGTCGTCAACTGCGCATCCGGCAAGGAGTTGCCGACGGGGATTCAAGCGCTGCGCCCGCACTTGGAGTGGACCCCGGTGGCGGCTGATCCCGCCCAGGCAGAGGTCGCCGAGATCGTCTATCAGCAAGACGGCTCCTCGGGCAATGACTCCTATTTCGAGAGCGTCGGATTGACGGTGCTGCAGGATCGAATGATGATCACGGTCCATCTCGTCTACACCGATGAGTCTCCGTACTCGGTGAACATCGACGATGACGAGGCGGGCTTTGCCCATCCCCAGCTCGCCCTGGTGGAGGCGGCAGCGAAAAGGCTCGCTGACTAGTGCGTCACAGCGGAGACCTCCTACGGCTGCTGCGGCGTCTCCCGGGTATAGAGTTCCACGACGGTAGCGCGTGCACCCGAAGTTCAGGACGCCGGCCGGGGAGGATCGTGGTGGACGAGGAGTTTGGTAGTGAGTGAAGGCGTGACCGCCGCCCACGACGTACTGCTCGTTGGCGGCGGCGGCGCCGGACTGCGGGCGGCGATCGCGATCGCCGAGACCAATCCGAGTCTCAGAGTGGCGGTGGTTTCGAAGGTCTATCCCATGCGCAGCCACACTGTCTCAGCCGAGGGCGGAGCGGCCGGCGTGATGGCCGAGGGCGACACTCTGGATGAACACGCCTACGACACCGTCTCTGGCAGCGACTGGCTCGCTGACCAGGATGCGGTGGAAGCGTTTGTCCAGGAGGCTCCTCGCGAGCTGCTGCAACTCGAGCACTGGGGCTGTCCGTGGAGCCGTGAACCAAACGGGCGGATCGCCGTACGCGCCTTCGGCGGCATGAAGAACATGCGCACCTGGTTCGCAGCGGACAAGACCGGCTTCCACATGCTGCACTCGCTGTTCCAGACGTCGCTGAAATACGCCGACATCACCCGGTACGACGAATGGTTCGTCACGCGGCTCCTCGTCGACGACGGACGCGTCCACGGAGTTGTGGCGATCGACCTGATGACCGGCCGGATAGAGACCATCACGGCGAAGTCTGTCGTGCTGTGCACCGGCGGCTGCGGCAAGGTCTTCCCATTCACGACCAACGCCAACATCAACACAGGCGACGGCATGGCACTGGCGTACCGGGCGGGTGCGCCGCTCAAGGACATGGAGTTCGTCCAATACCACCCCACCGGGCTTCCGTTCACGGGCATCCTGATCACCGAGGCAGCGCGCGCCGAGGGCGGCTGGCTGCTCAACAAGGACGGCTACCGCTACCTCCAGGACTACGACCTGGGTAAGCCCGAGCCCACGCCGGTGTTACGCAGCATGGAGCTCGGGCCGCGGGACCGAGTGTCGCAGGCCTTCGTGCACGAAGTCGAGAAGGGCCGCACCACCGACTCTCCGTACGGGCCGATCGTCCACCTCGACCTGCGGCACCTAGGCGAGCAACTGATCGACACCAAGCTCCCGTTCGTGCGCGAGCTGTGTCTGAAGTACGAGCGCATCGACCCGGTCAAGGAGCTGATCCCGGTCCGCCCGGTGGTGCACTACATGATGGGCGGCGTAGACACCGACATCAATGGCGCGACGCCCATCGACGGGCTGTTCGCAGCCGGGGAGACCGCGTGCGTGAGCATCAACGGCGCGAACCGGCTGGGGTCCAACTCACTGCCGGAGTGCCTGGTCTTCGGCGCCCGAGCGGGCCGGGCCGCTGCGGAGTACGCCGCCGGCGCCAGTCAGACACCATCCGCCGTGATGCGCCAGGCCGACGACGAGGTGCGCCGAATCGATGAGATGCGATCGGCCGACCGCGGCAACGAGCGGATCGCCCACATTCGTGAAGAAATGCAGACGACCATGGAGGACAGCGCAGGGATCTTCCGCTCCGGCGACTCGTTGACCAAGGGCGTCGACCAGCTGGCCGGGTTGCAGCAGCGACTCGACCGCGTCCAGCTCGCCGACGAGACATCGGTCTTCAACACCGAGCTGGTCGCGGCTCTGGAGTTGGCGAACATGCTCGACATCGCGGAGTGCATCCTGCAGTCCGCACTGCAACGCGAGGAGTCGCGCGGCGCCCACCAGCGGACCGACTTCACCGCGCGCGACGACACGCGTTTCCTCCATCACGCGCTGGCATACCGCGACTCGGACGGATCAGTCAGGATCGAGCAGTCGCCTGTGACTATTACACGATGGCCACCCGGCGAGCGGGTGTACGGGAGGTAGCAGATGGCCGACAGCATCCAGATGCGTGTGACGCGGTACACGCCCGGCACCGACTCCGCGCCGAGCTTCGCCGAGTACAACGTGCCGTTGAGGAAGGACTGGGCGATCCTCGACGGCCTGAACTACATCAAGGACCACGTCGACCCCAGCCTTTCGTACCGCTGGTCGTGCCGGATGGGCATCTGCGGGAGCTGCGGGATGAACGTCCAGGGCGAGCCGCAGCTGACGTGTGCCACCTTCCTCAGCGATTACGCACCCGGTCCGGTTCGGGTGGAGCCGCTGACCAACTTCCCCGTCGTTCGGGACCTGGTTGTCGACATCGAGGACTTCATGGAAAAGCTCCCGCGGGTCAAACCATGGATCATCCGAGACGACGAGAAGTCCGTGATCGATGGCGAGTACGTGCAGACCCCCGAGGAGCTGGAGGAGTACAAGCAGTTCAGCAACTGCATCAACTGCATGCTCTGCTACGCAGCATGTCCGATCTACGGCATCGACCCGACCTTCATCGGCCCAGCCGCTATTGCCCTCGCCGAGCGATACGACCTGGACTCTCGCGACCGGGGACAGCGAGAACGCCTCGATGTGCTTATCGAGCGCGAAGGCGTATGGGGATGCACCTTTGTGGGTGAATGCACCCGGGTATGCCCCAAGCACGTCGACCCGGCAGGTGCCATCCAGCGATACAAGCTCAAGGCCGCCAAGGAGAACGTGATGGCCTTCCTCCTCCCCCGGGGTGCGTGATGAGTGCGCAGACCACCTACCGCCAACCCGTCTCCAGGCTGTGGTGGATGAAGAAGCGAACCTATTTCACGTTCGTGATGCGGGAGCTCAGCAGTGTCTTCGTGGCGTGGTTCGCGGTGTTTCTCATGGTGATGGTCTTTGCCATCGGACGGGGCGAGGCCTCCTATCAGCGCTTTCTGGACTGGGCCGCGTCACCAATCCTCGTCGTGGTGAACATCGTGGCACTTGCGTTTGCGGTGTTGCACACCGTGACGTGGTTCATGCTCACCCCGCAGGCGATGGTGGTGCGGCTCGGCGGCCGACGCGTGCCAGCGGTGAAGATGGTTACCGTGGCTGGCCGGACCGTGCCGGCAGCGACGGTGGTTCGCGTCGGTGGCCGAGTGCCGGCTGGGATGGTGATCGCGTCGCAATACCTGGGACTCATTGTGGTGTCGGCATTCATCGCCTGGCTGGTGCTCCGATGACCAAGCGGCATCTCGAGCCGATCCTGTGGTTGTTGTTCAGCGGCGGCGGAGTGGTGGCGGCGGTGTTCTTGCCCATCCTGATTGTGCTGTTCGGACTGGCCATTCCCCTGGGATGGGTTCGGCCCGACTACGACCATCTGCACGCCGTGGCCAGCCATTGGCTCACCCGGCTGGTCCTGCTGGGCCTGCTCGTCCTCATGCTGTTTCACGGGGCGCACCGGTTCAGGTTCACCCTGTACGACGGACTTCAGCTCAGGAGGTTGGCCACGCCGATCGCTGTGCTCTGCTACGGCGGCGCGCTACTCGGCTCTTTCGCTGCGCTGCTCATCGTGTTGACATTCTGACCGTCACGACGCTGGACGGCCTCAGTCGGGTTGCTCTTCCTCCAGCTCTTCCCGTACTGGCGCCGCCTTGGGCCAATGGGAGCCGCCGTGGGTCAGCGCGCTGATCAGATCTCGGTTGAGCCGGGAGATTGTCTCCAGTGGAATCTCCTTCGGACAGACAGCTGTGCACTCCCCAATGTTGGTGCAGCCACCGAATCCCTCGGCATCGTGCTGGGCCACCATGCCGACCACCCGGGAGTACCGCTCGGGCTGGCCCTGGGGCAACAGGCCCAGATGGGTGATCTTCGCGGCCGTGAACAGCATCGCCGAGCCGTTGGGGCAGGCAGCGACACAGGCGCCACAGCCAATGCAGGTCGCCGCGTCGAACGCACGGTCGGCATCACGTTTCGGCACCGGGTTGGCGTGCGCATCCGGAGCAGTGCCAGTCGGCGCGGAAATGTATCCACCAGCCTGGACGATCCGATCGAATGCGCTGCGATCCACCACCAGGTCCTTGATCACCGGGAAGGGCTCGGCTCGCCATGGCTCAACGTCGATCACGTCGCCGTCGGAGAACGAGCGCATGTGTAGCTGGCACGTCGTGGTTTGCTGCGGGCCATGAGCGACGCCGTTGATCACCAGACCGCACATGCCGCAAATGCCCTCACGGCAGTCGCTGTCGAAGGCGATGGGATCGTCGCCCTGGAGAGTCAGTCGCTCGTTGAGCACGTCCAACATCTCCAGGAAAGACATGTGCTCGGAGACGTCGTTGACCCTGTAGACCGCCATCTTGCCTTTGGAGCGCGCGTCCGCCTGTCGCCAGATCCGCAGCGTCAGGTTCATTTGTAACTCCGCTGCTTCAGCTCGACATACTCATAAACCAGCGGCTCCTTGTGCAAGATCGGCCGCCCGTCCTCGCCGCCGAATTCCCAGGCCGACACGTACGCGAATTCGTCATCGTTACGCAGCGCCTCGCCGTCTGAGGTTTGGCTTTCGACGCGGAAGTGACCGCCACACGACTCGCGCCTGACCAGCGCATCGATGCACATCAGCTCACCGAGCTCGAAGAAATCTGCAACGCGACCCGCTCGCTCGAGCGCCTGGTTGAGCTCCTCGTTCGTGCCCAGCACCTTGACGTCGGACCAGTACTCCTGCTTCAGCTCTCGGATCCGAGTGAGCGCCTTGCGCAGACCCTCTTCGCTCCGCTCCATCCCGCAGTAGTCCCACATGACGCGACCGAGCTCCTTGTGGAAGGAATCGACGGTTCGGTTGCCGTTCACCGACAGCAGCTTGTCGATCCGTGACCCCACGGCGTCCACAGCCTCAATGACGGCTGGATGAGTCTTGTCAATCTTGGGGAACGGCCCATCCGCGAGGTAGTCACAGATTGTGTTCGGGAGCACGAAGTAACCGTCGCCCAGGCCCTGCATCAAAGCGCTGGCACCCAGCCGGTTCGCCCCATGGTCGGAGAAGTTGGCTTCACCGGTTACATACAGCCCGGGAATGCTGGACTCCAGGTCGTAGTCGACCCAGAGCCCACCCATCGTGTAATGCACGGCCGGGTAGATCCGCATCGGCGTCTGGTACGGGTCCTCGCCGGTGATCTGGGCGTACATCTGGAAGAGATTGCCGTACTTGGCTTCGACGCTCTGCCGGCCGAGTCGCCTTGTGGCATCAGCGAAGTCGAGATAAACCCCCAGCCCGCCCGGCCCGACACCGCGACCTTCGTCGCACACGTTCTTCGCAGCACGGGAGGCGATATCACGCGGTACCAAGTTGCCGAACGAGGGATACATGCGCTCCAGGTAGTAGTCACGATCTTCCTCGGGGATCGCCCGAGGGTCGCGCTTGTCCTCCCCGCTCTTGGGCACCCAGATCCTGCCGTCGTTGCGTAGGGATTCGCTCATCAAGGTGAGCTTGGACTGGTAGTCGCCGCTCACCGGAATGCACGTCGGGTGAATCTGGGTGAAGCAGGGGTTCGCGAAGTACGCGCCTTTGCGGTAGGCCCGCCACGTGGCTGTGACGTTGCAGCCCATGGCGTTGGTCGATAAGAAGAAAACATTGCTGTAGCCGCCGGTGGCGAGCACCACAGCATCGGCAAAGTAAGGCTCGATCTCCCCGGTCACCATGTCTCGGATGACCACGCCTCGGGCTGTGCCGTCGACAACGATCAGCTCGAGCATCTCGTGGCGGGTATGCATGTCGACGGTGCCAGCAGCGATCTGGCGCTCCAATGCCTGGTACGCCCCGATCAGCAGCTGCTGGCCGGTCTGGCCTCGGGCATAAAAGGTTCGCGACACTTGGACGCCGCCGAACGAGCGGTTGTCGAGCAGGCCTCCGTATTCGCGCGCGAACGGCACGCCTTGGGCAACGCACTGGTCGATGATCTGCAGGCTGACCTCGGCCAGCCGGTAGACGTTGGACTCCCGGGCCCGGAAATCGCCCCCTTTGACGGTGTCGTAGAACAACCGATGGACCGAGTCCCCGTCGTTGCGGTAGTTCTTGGCGGCGTTGATGCCGCCCTGGGCGGCGATGGAGTGGGCGCGCCGCGGTGAATCCTGATAGCAGAAGCAGGTGACGTTGTAGCCCGCCTCGCCCAGAGTTGCCGCCGCAGAGGATCCAGCAAGGCCAGTACCGACGATGATCACGCTCAGCTTGCGACGGTTGGCCGGATTGACCAGCCGGGCACGGAACCGGCGGTCCTCCCATCGCCTTTCGATTGGCACCTTCGGAGCTTTGCTGTCGGCGATGCCAGCGCCCTCGATGTAGAACGAGTTGGCATCGAGCGAGTCGAGCAATTCGGAGTTCGTCACGTTCACCTCATGATGCTCGGAATGCAATCGCTCATCAGCTCACGAACCCGAACAGGATGGCAAAGGGAGGGAGAAGGAAGCCAACCGTGACCACCCCGGCCACCGCGTACGCCAGGATGTTCAGGCGTTGTCGCGCGAGGCTGGAGGTATTGGCTCCGAGTGTTGTCAGGGCGCTCCACATGCCGTGTCGCAGATGGAAGCCGACCGCAATCATCGCGATCGTGTACGCCAGGACGACCGACCAGATCTGGAAGCCGTTCACTACACGGTCGTACGGTTCCGCCGCAGCGCCGCCCGGGTGGATTGTGTTCCACGTCAGGTGCAGCAGGTGGTAGATCACGAAGAGCAAGATGACGACACCGCCCCAGCGCAACGTGAACGAGGCATAGCTCCGCTGGACTCCCCTTCGTGACTTGTTGCTGTAGTACCGTCTCGTGCCGCCGCGCGCGTTGTGCGCCCGGAACCACAGGCTGAATGCGGCGTACATGTGGGCGAGGACGCTGACGATCAGAACGACCCGAATGATCCACAGCGCGCCGCTGTACGGAAGGATCGGCTCGCCGAGTGTTCGCAAGTGATGGGCGTAGTCGTTGAATGCCTCTTCCCCGGCGAAGATCTTGAGGTTGCCGTACATGTGGGCTAGCAAGTAGCCGATCAAAATCAGGCCAGTGACGGCCATCAATGCCTTGAGCGCAACGGTTGACCTGGTCGCCTGCTGGGCGGGGGTCAAAGAAATTGTCGCCACGCAGCCACACTAGAACTCCGGTCCTGCTAACAGCGAGCGAAGGCCACCGTGATCACTGGTGTTTTTGGCCACGTTCTTGCTGGGCTTTGCTGCTCGCGCATCGCGCTCCGTTTGATTGCTCGCTGCCGCTCGCGGCGATGTTCGCTGGGTTGCCGCCGTCTTCGTCGGAGCTGACGGAACGGAAAAGCGTTGTTCGTCATCTCCTCCTGCAGATCGGCGGCGCGAACATCGAGAATCCGCCGCCGACGCTCGCAGCATGCGGATGGGGTCTGGTTGCGGAGCAGCGCGCGATTCGCCGACGCTCGCAGCATGCGGGGCGACCCCGAGCTCAGATCGGCCTTTCCATGATCACCACGACGACTCCGACGACATCGAGATCACGCGCCACCTCGCGGTAGCCGCGGCGCCGGTAGTAAGCCACGTTCCGTTCGCTTGCCGCCCCGGTCAGCAGCCGGAGCCTGGTGGTCCCAGGGGGCGCGCAACCTTCGATGGCCGCCATGAGCTCGGTGCCGATACCCTGTCCCCAGAGGTCGGGAGCAACCATCAGCCGCCCGATGTACCAAACATCGTCGTCTTGTAGCTCGCCGCGAACTGAGCCGACAAGCCGATGCCCGCGACGGGCAACGAGAACGGTCCCCGTCGACAGCGAGTCCCGCAGCTCGTCCAACGTTTGAGGGAGCGGCGGGATGGACAACGAGGAGTTGATCTGGCCCTCCGACCTGTATGCCGCCAGCTGCAGCGTCCACAGCTCGCCCGCATCGTTGGGCCTCGCTGGCTCGATGAGCAGCTCAGATGACGGCAGCAGCTCCGGACGTCGGAGTAGCGTCCTTGCGACTGCCTGGTCTCGACGCCATGCGGCAACTCTCTCGTGGTGGCCGCTGAGCAAGACTTCGGGCACGTTCAGCCCTCGCCAGCTCGGTGGTTTGGTGTAGCTGGGGCCCTCCAGCAGGCCGTCGTGGTCCGTAGCGTGCGACTCCTCGGTCAGAGAGTCTGGATTGCCGATCACACCTGGCAAGAGGCGCACGACCGCCTCGATCACGACCATGGCCGCGACCTCCCCGCCGCTCAGCACATAATCGCCGATGCTCAGCTCGTCGACCCGCATCCGACCCGCAGCATGCTCGACGACTCGGGCGTCGATGCCCTCGTAGCGACCACAGGCGAAGATCAGATGCCGCTCGGCGGCCAGCTCGTGCGCAAGGGACTGCGTAAAGGTCCGACCGGAAGGTGAGAGAACCAGCAGTCGCGGGTCGCTTTGTCCAGCCACCAGTGCATCTAATGCCAATCCCCAGGGCTCCGGACGCATCACCATGCCTGCACCTCCCCCGTACGGCGTATCGTCCACGGTTCGGTGCCGATCAGTGGTCCAATCGCGAAGATCATGAATCCGAAGGTCCACCACCCCCTTCTCGATTGCCTTGCCGACAAGCGAAAGGCGGAGCGGTTGAAAGTATTCGACGAAGATCGAGACGACGTCAATCTTCATCGGCGTCCCGGTCGTCGAGCAGACCGGCGACCTCGACGACGGTGAGGCGGCCAGCCTCAAGATCGACATCAGGCACCAGGGCTTCCACGAACGGCACGAGCCGAGGGCCGGCGGCCGTCTCAATCTCCAAGACATCTTGCGCTGGCAGGTGCAGCACCGATTCCACCGTGCCGATCTCAGCGCCGTCAGGCGTGGTGGCTCGCAGGCCGATCAGCTGCCGGTCGTAGAACTCACCCTGCTCCACCGGCTGCTCATCTGGTCCGACGGCAATAATCAGCAGCGTGCCACGCGCCGCCTCGGCGCCGGACCGGTCGACCAGCTCGGCAAACCTCACCAGCAGCCGGCCGGAGTGATCGCGAACCGACCTCACCGTGAAGAGGCGGGCACCGCCTTCCTCCCGAAGTACCTGACCGGGAGCAAATCGGCGCTCCGGCTCATCGGTGCGGAGCTCCACCACGACCTCGCCGCGTACGCCGTGAGCGCGCCCGATGACACCAACGACTATGTCAATCGCGGATCGCGCTTGGGATCCGGCTACTTCGTCGTCACTCACAGACAAGGTGTCAATCGCTCGCTCCGCCTACTTCATGCGCCGTGGCGCTGGTTAGCGGCGACGGCCACCGGAGCCGCGGCGAGCGAGTCGGTCGACGTCGACGAAGTCGACGCGTACGCCCTGATCGCCGGCTAGCGCGCCGACCACCGTACGGAGTGCGGTTGCGGTACGGCCCGAGCGGCCGATGACCTTTCCAACATCGTCCGCATTCACCCGCACCTCGAGCATCCGCCCGCGACGGAGATCCTTTTCCTTGACCGTGACATCGTCAGGGTGCGCGACGATCCCCCGGATCAAATGCTCGAGCGCTTCAGCGAGCATTAGGACTCGCTGGAATGCGCGTCAGCAACACCCGCATCAGCAGCCTGTTGGGCTTCCGCTTGACTGCCCTCGACCTTGGCCGGTTCGGTCTGTGTGCTCTCCTCGACCTTGGCCGGTTCGGTCTGTGTGCTCTCGGGCTTGGATGCTGCCTTCTTTGCCGTCTTGCTCGCGACAGCTTTGGGCTCCTTGCCAGCCTCGGCGAGTGCGGCATTGAAGGCGTCGGTCTTGTTGGGCTTCTCCGGCTGCGGCAGCACTCCCGACGGTGACGTGTCCCCTGAAAACTTCTGCCAGTCACCCGTGCGCTTGAGGAGCGCGACGACAGCCTCGGTTGGCTGCGCGCCAACCGACAGCCAGTACTGTGCTCGCTCGGAGTCGACCTCGATGACCGACGGATCGTTCTTGGGGTGATACTTGCCGATCTCCTCTATGGCGCGGCCATCCCGCTTGGTACGAGAGTCAGCGACGACAATGCGGTAGTGCGGCGATCGGATTTTGCCGAATCGCTTCAAACGAATCTTGACAGCCACGTGTGTGGTTACTCCTGTAATGGCGTTGCGACCAGCCTATGGGCCGGCCACATTCGGGTGATCCCATCCGGCGCGGTGGGGGCGCGCTTGCGATGATCTCGGTGGATCTGAGCCGTACGGGGTGAGAGGGCACCGCACGACAACAGATGCGGCATGCATTCTGCCAGAATCGCCCAAGGAGATGCGAACTGACGATCAGCCGCGCCAGTTCTCTACAGGTCAGTCAGGACTCCTCGGGTCTTTTGTGACTCAGCAAACCGAGCAGGTTGCCCTCTGAGTCTCTGACGAAGGACAGCCACTCGTCCGTGCCGGCCGGTCCCAGACTGTCGTCGGAATGGCGGAAGATGACGTACGGCTCGGTGACGATGTCTACATCGGCCGCGCGCAGAGATTCGATCGTCGCATGCAGGTCATCGACTCTGAGGTAGATCAAAGCGCTCGTCGCGCCGTACTCGAGGAGTAGACGTACCGGGCCCGCTTGAAAGAACACCATGCCAGGCGAGTCGAAGACGCCGGATGGTGGTGCGCCCAGCAAGCGCTCATAAAAGGCCCGTGCACGAGGAAGGTCATCGACATGCTGTGCGACTTGGAAGATGTCCATTGGGCGAGTTTTGCATGGACAATCGCCGAGCTGCAGTGAATCGCTAGCGTGGCGCCATGGAGACGACAATGGCCGACATCATCGTCGATGGCCGCACTGTCGTTGCAGCGCGACCGCACGCCCCCGGTCCCTGGCCTGGGGTGGTGATGCTGCACGAGGGCTGGGGCATCGATGACGTACTGCGCCGCCATGCGGATCGGTTGGCCTCCGCGGGATACCTCGTGCACGCCCCGGATTTGCTGGGCGACGGTCCGTGGCTGCGATGTGTCCGGAGCACGTTCAAGGCCTACCAGGCACGAGCGGGTAGGCCGTTCGAGCTGATCGAATCGTGCCGCAACAAGCTGCGAGCGGATCCGGAGTGCACGGGCAGGATTGGCGTCATCGGTTTCTGCATGGGCGGCGGTTTCGCCTTGCTGCTGTCGGCGGACGGCTACGACGCAGCAGCGGTCAATTACGGCATCGTGCCGTCCGATATCGACGAGCTCGCTGCACGCGCTGGTCCCGTCGTGGCCAGCTACGGCGGCCGGGACTGGACGGCCAAAAGGGTGCCTGCGCTTCGAGAAGCGCTGCGCGCACACCAAGTGCCGCATGATGTCGAGGTCTATCCCGCAGCCGGTCACTGCTTTCTGAACGTCGAGCCGAACGGCCCGCTGCTGTTCCGCCCAGTGATGAAGTTGACCCACGCGGGACCTGAGCCGGTCTCGGCAGCCGATGCCTGGCGCCGGATTGAGGCCTTCTTCGCCACGCACTTGGGATCAGGGACTGCTCGGCCTGCTGCCGGGAAGTAGCAAAACGCACCTTCAGCTCGTGATGTCCTTGCGCAAGAAGTGCCACGCGGCGAACCAGGTGACGATGATCGCGTATCCAATTGACCAGAGTGCGCCGGTGATCATGTCCGAGAAGTCGACGGTTGGCGCCAGCGCGTCGCGCCACGCGTAGGCGTAATGACCGGGCAGGCCGTCCCGGATGCTGCCCAGGGCTGTGATCGAGTCGAGGATCGCACACAAGATCATCAACAGCACTGCCCCGCCCACCGCGGCGAGCGGCGCATCAGTAAGAACCCCGAGCATGAAGGCGAATGCGCCGACCACGGACAGCTCGAGCAGTAGGTAGCCCACGATGATCAGCAGCCGCCATGCGAACTCCGGCCAGCCGAGCTGGCTCCCGGTCGGGCCGACATACGGGCCCCAGCCGTACGCGATCCCACCCACCACTTGCGTCCAAGCAGGCAGGAACACGAGGGCAACCACCGAGGAGA
The DNA here is from genome assembly GCA_963759635.1 of uncultured Actinomycetota bacterium. Taxonomy (GTDB): domain Bacteria; phylum Actinomycetota; class Actinomycetes; order Propionibacteriales; family Propionibacteriaceae; genus Microlunatus. The sequence goes on along the minus strand of CAVXAP010000032.1, from coordinate 108,094 downwards.
GCGCCGCTGCGACCAGCTTCTGCCGCAACAACCGCTCGCGGCGCACCGGCGCTGCCAGCAAGTAGCGCAGGGTGGCCCAGCTCGCCTCCGATGGAACCGTGTCTCCGCAGAACAAGGCAACGATCACGATCAGGAGGAAGCTGGTCGAGGCGAAGAGCGTGAAGATCACGAGGTTGGCGCCACTCTCCTGGGCCAGGTCAACGAAACCGCGCTCCCCAGCGGTGTTGCCGTCATTGCCGAGCCAGAAGGCCAGGAGCAGGACCAGCGGTAGGACCGTGAGCACGGTGAAGATGCCAATGGTGCGTCGCCGGCGCAGCTGACGTCCGATCTCGGCCCGAAGGGGGAGCGCCCGATTGGTTACCGTCGTCGTGCTCACGGCGCGGCCCGATCCCGGTTCTCATGTTCATGGGCGGGCGTGCCGACAATGCTCATGAACACCTCCTCCAGCTGACGGTGGCCGTCTACTGACTCGACCCCGTAACCGGCTGTGACGAGCTCGGCTACGATCGCCTGACGCGGCAGGTCACCGGTAACGCGGAGCAGCTTGCCCTCAGGTTCGGCATGGAGACCTCGAGCCTGCAAAGTCCTGCCTGCGGCGCTGACATCGGCGACATTGGTGAGTCCTATCAATGTCACGCTTTCGCTAGCCGTCAACTCCTCGACCGCGCCAGTGAGCACGATTTTCCCGTTGTCCATCACTACAACGTGGCTGCAGGTGTGCTCGACCTCGGACAGCAGATGCGAAGAGATCACGACTGTCCGGCCAGCGGCCGCGTAGTCAGCCAGCACAGCCCGCATTGTCTTGATCTGCGGTGGATCGAGCCCATTTGTCGGCTCATCCAGCACGAGCAAGGGTGGCAGCCCCAGCATCGCCTGGGCGATGCCGAGCCGCTGACGCATGCCATGGCTGTACCCGCGCACCCGGCGACCGATGGCCGTACCAAGCCCGGCGATTTCCAATGCCTCGTCGAGATGCGCCTCCTCCAGCGGCCGCCCGGTCGCCTCCCAGTACGCCTTCAAGTTCGCCATGCCACTGAGATGCGGCAGAAAGCCGGGTCCTTCGATGAAAACGCCTACGGAGCCGAGCACATCCGCGCCGGCGTGCACCGGCTGGCCGTTGACGTAGATCGAGCCTGAATCTGGCCGAATCAGACCCACCAGCATGCGGATCACTGTGGTCTTGCCGGCCCCATTGGGGCCCAGCAGTCCGACCACCTGACCGGCCCCCGCACGGAAGGACATGCCGTCCACCGCCCGCACGCCGTCTCCATAGGTCTTCACCACATCGTTGACGATCAGCGGAATGCCCGCCAGCTCAGGAACGGTGTGAAGCTCACGGCGGCGGCGCCAGACCAGCAGCGCGGCAACGACTGAGGCAGCCGCTAGCACCGCGACCACGACGACGAGCGGGAGGGGAACTCGTAGCGTGTTGGCGTTCAGCGCCCTGGTGGCAAGCACCGGGATCGCAGCAGCCGGATCCCCGGCCAGTGTCACTTGATAGCTGGCGGCCTGTGTTGGGTTCGCGTAGGCCTGGTCGGTGGTGGAGATCACGAGCTGCAAGCGGTGACTGACGGGAATCTTGTGGGACACCGCAGGCAGTGCGACTGTGACGCGCAATGGCTTGTTCGGGTCGATCCGGGAAAGTTTGAGTGGCGCAACTTCGAGCTGCGGAAGTACCGCGGAGCTGGGACTTATCGTGGTGCGACCGTTTTGGTTTTGTTCGACGTCGGGGCCGAGATCCCAGAGCGACGCAAACAACGTGGCGTTCGATGTCGTCCCCGTTACCTCGAGGTTGATCCGGCTGCTTCCGATCACAGTAAGCGGTGTGCTGAGCGGTTCGCTGGTGAAGCGGGCCGACTGACCGGGCAGCACGCCGAGGGTATAGCCGCCGATGGTAGAGGCTCTCCCGAAAGCACCGCCGGTCCCGGGAAGGTTGGTCAGCGCAGCGGGCGACCCGCCCGGCGGAGCCACGATGCTTTGCCGCTCGCCGCTGAGTGCTACCCGCTGATCCGCGAGATTGGACCCCCGGCCCGGGTACGACTGAGCAAGAAGAGTCTCTGGGTCGCGGGTGCCACGCCCCTCCCCCAGCAGCGATGTCTCGGGCACAAGCACCGAGAACGAGGTGTCGGCGGCGCTGCCGTCGCGCTTCAGGTAGCGGCCGAACCAGTCTTCAAGATCATCGATCAATGGGTCGACGGAGATCTCGGCGTCATGGCCGCCGGACACCCACTTCATCGTGGCCGGGGTACTGGCGGGCAGGCGTCGGAAGTTTGCGTCGGCCTGATCGAGAGTGAACAACGTGTCATCTTCCCCCTGAATGATGAGTGTCGGCGCCTCGATTTTGGGCAAGATCTTCTCCAGCCCGGACTCATCCAGCAGCGCGCTCAGCTCGTCGTCGGCCTCCCCAGTCTCGGCGGCGGTGAGATAGCCGTTGCACAGCTCCGGGTCGAATCGACCGCACAGCGCATCCGTGTTGCCGGCCCCCTGACTGGTCGTCGCTGGTCGCCCGCTGGCATTGGAGAACAACAATGAGGCCCAGCGCTGTTTGAACACGCCTCGGCGGTTCGCAGGACTGACATCGGCCGGCGAAATGGCCGCACCGACAACTTGGTACTGGGGGAAGAGGGCTTGTCGAAGGCTGTGCCAGGTGAACGCTGGCGCTATGGCATCGACGCGATGATCCAGCCCGGCGGCCAGAAACGACACCGCTCCCCCATAGGACACCCCGGCGAAGCCGATCACAGGATCGTCCCCGTCCTTGGCGACCTCGGGACGGCTGGCCGCCAGATCCACCAGTTTGCGAGCATCCGCCCCCTCGTACGCGGGATTGTCCAGGTGGATCCGGCCGCCGGATGCGCCGAAGCCGCGCGCGGTGTAAATGATCACCGTGTAACCGGCCAGCGCGAGCGTACGTGCCGTCGCCTCGCTGTCGGCCTTGCTGCCGCCGAAGCCGTGCGCCAGCACAATGGCCGGCCGCGGGGTAGCCGGGTCTGTGGTCAGGATCGTCGCATCGAGCTTCACCGGCTTGCCATCCGCCTCGGGCGTGCCCGGCACCATCAGCTCGGTTTCGATCACCTGATCTGCCGCGGACGCCGTAACCGGGACTCCAACCAACAGCGCAACGATCAGCAGTAAGGCTGCTGCCCTGGCGCCGCGCATGGGCCCATCTTGCTCGGCGACGCAATTTTTCTGGGCTGCTCGCGCATCGCGCTTGGACTCCGCCGCCGTCGTCGTCGCTCGCAGAGGAAGAACGCCTCCGCTCGCTCCTCCTCCGTGCGGCGGCGCGCGATTCCCGACGCTCGCAGCTAGGTCACGCGATCAGAGCGCCGCGCAGGATCACATGGAGTGGAGCACTCAGTACCGCCAGGTCGAGGCGTGGGTCGGCGTCGAAGACCACCAGGTCGGCCGGCGCTCCCTCACTGAGCCGGGACGGGTGGCCGAGCCAGGCACGAGCCCGCCACGAACCCGCGCCCAACGCGTAGTCAGGCGAGCTGAACTGCCGCAGCGCTGCTATCTCCTTGCCGACGAGGCCGTGTGGAAGATAGCCGCCGGCATCAGTGCCTGCGTAGATCGGGACACCCGCGTCCAGGGCTTTCCCGAACCGCTCGAGACGACTGGCATACAGGGCACGCATGTGCCTGGCGTACGTGGGATACCTGTCCTCGCCCGACTGGGCGTACATCTCGAAACTATCCAGCTGGATCATGGTCGGCACTAGCGCCACCTGATGCTCGGCCATGAGGATGATGGTGGCCTCATCGATTCCCGTTCCGTGCTCAATACCGTCGATGCCAGCCGCGACCAGCTCGCTGGCTGCCTGCTCACCGAAGACGTGCGCGGTCACCCGGCAGCCCAGCCCGTGCGCCCGCGCGATGGCGGCTGCTGCGACATCAGCCGGCCATAGCGGCGTCAGATCACCGACGTCCCGGTCGATCCAGTCCCCGACAAGCTTCACCCAGCCGTCGCCGCGGGCCGCCTGGCGCTCCACCTCTGCGACCAGCTCATGGGGCTCGACTTCTTCGCCGTAGTTACGGAGGTAGCGCTTCGGCCGGGCGATGTGCCGCCCAGCACGGATGATCTTCGGCAAATCGACGCGCTGGTCCATCCATCGAGTGTCAGCCGGACTGCCCGCGTCGCGCAGCAACAGTGCCCCCGCGACACGCTCGGCGAGCGCATGCTGCTCTGCCCGCTCATCGGGTACCGCGCCGTGCCTCTCCAGCCCGACGTGGCAATGGGCATCGACGAGGCCCGGCATCAACCAGACCCCGGTGGCGACGGTCTGCGCCTCGGCGACCGGCTCAGTCCGGATCAGGCCGTCGACCACCCATAGGTCGCGATGCTCGCCCTCAGGCAACACCACACCGGCCAAGTGCAGGCGGTCGGCCACAGCCGGCTTACTTACCGAAGCGGCCGCGCAGCTCCGGCGGCAGCTGGAAGTCGGCCATCGCTTTCTCGAGCGCAGCCTGGTCGAACTCGTCACCGCCAAATGCCGCCGCCGGATCAACGGGCCCCGCCGGTTGCTGGGCCGCGTTGCGCTTGGCCGGGTTGCCCGAGACGCCCCTGCCACCCCGTTTCTTCTGGGAGCGTGCCGGCTGCCGTCGGGGCCCAGGGAGACCGCCAACTCCTGGCATCCCGGGCACGTTGCCGGTTGCCAGCGAGCTCATCATCTTGCGGGCCTCGAAGAAGCGATTGATCAAGCCGTTGACCTCTGAGACTTCGACCCCGGCCCCCTTGGCGATCCGGGCACGCCGGGAGCCGTCGATGATCTTGGGATTGTCACGCTCGCCCGGAGTCATGGAATGGATGATCGCTTCGATGCGATCGACATCGCGCTCGTCGATGCCGGCGATCCTGTCCTTGAGCTCGCCCATCCCGGGCAACATCCCGAAGACCTTCGACAGCGGACCCATCTTGCGGACCATCTGCATCTGCTGGAGGAAGTCCGCCAATCCGAACTCTCCCCCTTGTCCAGCCAGCTTGGCGGCCGCCTTGGCCGACTGCTCGGCGTCGAAGGTCTTCTCGGCTTGCTCGATCAGAGTGAGCATGTCGCCCATGCCCAAGATCCGACTGGCCATCCGGTCGGGATGGAACACGTCGAAGTCCGTGAGGGACTCGCCGTTGGAGGCGAACATGATCGGGCTGCCGGTGACGCGCGCGATCGAGAGGGCGGCACCGCCGCGGGCGTCACCGTCCAGCTTGGTGAGCACAACGCCGTCGAAACCCACTCCCTGGGCGAAGGCATTGGCGGTATTGACGGCGTCCTGGCCGATCATGGCATCCACGACGAAGAGCACTTCGTCCGGATTGACGGCATCACGAATGTCAGCCGCCTGCTTCATCATCTCGGCATCGATGCCGAGCCGGCCGGCGGTGTCGACGATGATCACGTCATAGAGGCGACGCTCTGCCTCGGTGATCGAGGATCGGGCTACCGCAACCGGGTCACCGATGCCGTTTCCGGGCTCAGGCGCGTAGACGTGAACTCCGGCACGCTGGCCGACCACCTGCAATTGGTTGACCGCGTTGGGACGCTGCAGGTCGGCCGCGACCAGCAGTGGAGAGTGACCCTGTTCCTTCAGCCACAACCCGAGCTTTGCGGCCAGCGTCGTCTTACCGGAACCCTGCAGGCCGGCGAGCATGATCACCGTCGGCGGACGCTTGGCGAAACGCAGCAGCCTGGTTTCGCCGCCGAGAATCGCGACAAGCTCCTCATTGACGATCTTGATCACCTGCTGGGCAGGATTCAGTGCGCCGGAGAGCTCGGTGCCGCGGGCTCGCTCCTTGATCGCGGCGATGAAGTCCTTGACCACCGACAGGTTCACGTCGGCCTCGAGTAGCGCGATCCGGATCTCGCGAGCCGTAGCGTCGATGTCGGCCTCGGACAGCCGGCCCTTGCCGCGCAGGTTCTTGAACGTCGCGGCGAGGCGGTCTTGCAGGGTGTCGAACACGAGCGTCCTTACGTCGGGTACTGGACTGACTCAGCCTACTAACCTGTTGCAGTGTCTCTGGCCGCGAAAGGCTGCGACCGGCCGCCTACCCTGGGCAGGTGCCTGAGGCGTTTCGGCTGCAGCCCGTGCCGTACGAGCACCCGGACGTTGCCGCACTCGAACGGGCGGCCCAGCACTTCTACGTTCAGATCTACGGTTCACAAGATGAGACTCCGTTCACAGCGGCAGATTTCACGCCTCCGCGTGGAACGTTCCTCGTCGGCTACCTGGACGAGGAAGCTGTGGCCATGGGCGGTTGGCGATTTCGGACTCCCGGTGTGCCGCGAGTAGCGCGGCGGCCAGCCGAGATCAGGCGGATGTTCGTACGCGAACGCGTCCGAGGACGCGGGTTCGCGCGCCTCGTGTTGGCCGCGCTCGAGGCGAGCGCAGCAGCCGCCGGCGCCGACTGGATGCTCCTGGAGACTGGCCAACCACAAGTTGCAGCGGTCGGCCTGTACCGCTCAAGTGGCTACGTCGACGTCGAGCGGTTCGGCTACTACGCGAAATCGGAAACGGCACTGAACCTGGGCCGACCGCTGCGCTGACGTTCCGGAGCGGCTCGAGTTTTCGACTCCAGACCCACCCAGAGGCAACGTCCTCATGGAGGAGGATGCTGAAGCGTCTCGACTGGCTGCCCGGTCACGTCCGCGATGAGACCGAAGTTTTTTGTCCATGTGGAGCAGCGTCGCGCCAGTGAGTTCCGCACTGGCGGCAATGAGGAGATCCGCCATGGAGGGCGCTCTGTGAAGCCCCCGCTCGGCGAGCAAAGCTTGCACGGTCATCGCACGTGACTCGCTCGCCGGCGTCAGATACTCGATTGGCATTAGCGCAAGCGGTGGTCTGTGCAGCTCGTCCTGCAGGTCAGCCGCAGACCTTGCTGAGTATCCAATTTCCAGAATGTTCAAGGTTGTCATGCGGACGAGACCCCGCTCAATCATTGCGGGGTGGGCGTCGAACCTGTTATGCGACTTCAAACGAGCGCTTCGCAAGACCCATCTGGAAGTCGTCGATCACAACCTTCGGCGGTGCTGTCGGATCGGTCGCCGCACCGAAGGTGACGAAGATGGGTGTGTAGTGCTCGACCGTGGGGTGTGCGTAGGGCATCCCCGGTGCGTGCCGGAAGTCGGCCAGCAGGTCGATCCGGCCAGCCGCCAGTGCCTCTGCTGCCCAGGCATCGAAGTCGCGGGACCAACCGGGAATCACATTGCGCTCCCAACTGTCCCGGCCGAGGAACGGCAAACCATGGGTCATGTAGCCGGATCCGATGATCAGCACGCCCTCTCCACGCAGCGGCTGGAGCTGCTGGCCGATCCGAAACAGCCGGTCCGGGTTGTGGGTCGGCATGCTGAGTTGCAGCACCGGCACGTCTGCGTACGGATACATCACCTTCAGCGGCACCCAGGCACCGTGGTCGAGACCACGGCTCGGATGCTCGTGCACCGGCTCGGTGTCCGACATCAGCGCGCTGATCTTTGCCGCGAGCGCTGACGCGTCCGGTGTCCGGTAGGTCATCGCGAAGTACCGTCGGCCGAATCCGCTGAAGTCATAGATCAACGGAGTCCCGGCTGCCGGCGCGGAGAGGGCGAGCGGGGCGGCCTCCCAGTGGGCACTGACGATCAAGATGGCCGTTGGCTTTGGCAAGGACCGGGACCAGGCGAACAGCTGATCCATCCAGTGCGCGTCATTGAAGACCGGCGGAGCACCATGGCTGAGGTAGAGGGCCGGCATGAGGCCGTCCTCCGGCCGCCACCTGGCGTGATCTCGGCTGGCCGGCGCAGAGTTCTGCAGGAACGCGTCGAACGCGGCGCCCTCGACTGGTGGATGAAGGATGCTCGTCATGCGGCCTGGTCCAACAAGGCGTCGACGAAAACCTCCGCATCGAACGGTGCAAGATCATCTGCGCCTTCGCCGAGGCCGACGAGCTTTACTGGGACGCCAAGTTCTCGTTGCACTTGGACCACGATGCCGCCTTTCGCAGAGCCGTCCAGCTTAGTGAGCACAATGCCAGTCACATCGACCACCTCGGCGAAGATCCGAGCCTGGGTCAGTCCGTTCTGGCCGGTGGTGGCATCCAGTACCAGGAGCACCTCACCGACGGGTGCCTGACGTTCGATCACCCGCTTGACCTTGCCCAACTCATCCATCAACCCCACCTTGGTGTGCAGCCGACCTGCGGTGTCGATCAGTACCACGTCGACCTCCTGTTCAATGCCGGCCTTCACAGCCTCGAAGGCAACGCTGGCCGGGTCGGCCCCCTCAGCGCCTCGCACGGTCGGCACTCCCACGCGGCTACCCCAGGTTTCCAGCTGGTCCGCCGCGGCCGCCCGGAAGGTGTCAGCAGCGCCGAGCAGCACGTCCTTGTCTTCTGCGACCAACACCCGGGCAAGCTTGCCCACCGTCGTTGTCTTGCCCGTGCCGTTCACGCCTACCACCATGACGACAGCAGGCTGCTCGGCCCGGTCTGCATTGATGCTGCGGTCCATCGTGGGATCGACCAGCTTGATCAGTTCGGCCCGCAGGATGGCCTTGGCCCGCCCGGGCTCGGATACCCCTTCGACCCGCAGCTTGCTGCGCAGCGCCTCCACCAGTTCGGTTGCCGGCGCGACGCCAAGGTCGGACGTGATCAGCGTCTCCTCAAACTCCTCCCAGGTATCCTCGTCGATCCGATCACGGGTGATCAGCAGCAGCAGGCCGCGTCCGAGCGGGCTGTTGGAGCCGGCCAACCGGCGACGCAGACGTACCAACCGGCTCTCGGGAGCTTCGGGGCGCTCGACCTCCGGCGCCTCCGGAGCCAGCTCGATCTCAGGAATCTCGACTTCGTGTGGCGTGGCGCGAACGTCAACCTGCGTCGCGGAGAGTTCATCGCCGGAATCCTCGGCAGGCTTTTCCCAGCCGCGCGGTGGGCTTTCCAAACTGGGCGGCTGGTCACCAGTGCGCAGCGCTCGGCGTCGACCAACGGCGACAAATCCGACGAGCACGGTGGCCACCACCAGAATGACGCCGACAATCAGCCAGAGAGTTGTCGCATCCACCGGCACATCCTAGGCGAGGACGGGCCGGGCCCTCGGCTCAGCGACCGCGGCTGGACTCGATCAGCTTGATCAGGCGAGCAGGAGGCTCCCCGTCACCATTGAGATGCTGGGCCGCACGGGCCATCCGGTCGGCCAGTTTCGGTGCGCGTTGCTTCCCACGCCCCTCCATCCCCAGCAGAACCAGGCCCACGGTGCAAGCTACAACGACAAAAATCACAATCATTGCGACGACGATCGAGGTCACGAACATCCCTTTCAGACAGTCGATGTCAAGCGAAACGGGGAAGGAACTGTCTTACGGGTCGTACAGCCGCAGCTGCGATGCATGCGGTGCCGGGTGGAACAGCTCTTAGGTCATAGTCTGCCAAACCAAGATCACAGTGACGGTATTGAAAAGCCGTTTCTTGCTCTCGATTTCATCACATCAGGCGACGGACTCGGCCTCACGCAGCCGCGAGGAGATCACAGTTGAGACACCGTCGCCGCGCATGCTGACCCCGTACAAGGCGTCGGCGATCTCCATCGTCCGCTTCTGGTGTGTGATGACCAGCAATTGGCTCGTCGCCCGGAGCTCCTCATAGATCTCCAGCAAGCGGCCGAGATTGGTGTCATCGAGAGCGGCCTCGACCTCGTCAAGAATGTAGAAGGGGCTGGGCCGCGCAATGAAAAGCGAGATCAGGAAGCTGACCGCCACCAGGGAGCGCTCACCACCGGACAACAGCGAGAGCCGCTTGATCTTCTTCCCCGGCGGGCGGGCCTCGACATCCACCCCAGTAGTCAGCCAGTTGCCGGGTTCGGTCAGGATCAGCCGGCCTTCCCCGCCCGGGAACAGCCGCGCGAACACCCGCTCAAACGCAGCCGCGATGTCGATGTACGCATCTGCGAAGACGCGCTGCACCCTGTCGTCAACCTCGTCGATGATCTCGAGGAGATCTCGACGGGTCTTACGCAGGTCCTCCAGCTGCTCGGAGAGGAACTGGTGTCGTGCTTCCAGCGCGTCGAACTCCTCCAGGGCCAGCGGGTTGACCCGGCCAAGCTCGCTGAGCTCACGCTCGGCGGTGCGCAGCCGCTTCTCCTGCACCCCGCGGACGTAAGACACAGGCTCGGGCCGGTCGTCATCGCTGGCAAGGGCTGCGCCGTCCTCTCCAGTGAGCACCGGAATGGGCTGGTCCGGTCCGTACTCGGTCACCAGCTCGGAAGCTTCGAGGCCGAGCTCGGCCATGGCCCGTTCGGCCAGCGCCTCGACTCTCATCTGCTGCTCGGCCCTTGCGACTTCGTCTCGATGCGCTGCGTCGACAAATGACTCGAAGTCCCGGGTCAGGGAGCGTACGGATGCCCGCGCCGCACTCAGCGCGGCCTCCGCCTCGGTTCGCATGGCCTCCGCCCGAGAGCGTTCGTCTGCCGCCACGGTGAGGGAGCGTTCCAGAAGGTGCGCCAAGAACGTGGCCCCGGTGTGTACGGCAGCCGCGGTACGTGCCTCACGCACCAGTCGCTCGCGACGGGCGATCTCACGGAGCCGCGCCTGGCGTTCGCCTTCGGCGGCACGCCGCAGCGCATCCGCTCGACCAGCGAGAGCGCGGGCCCGCTCCTCCAGGGTCCGCAGCGCGAGACGAGCATCCATCTCCGCGCTGCGGGCGAGCCTGGCCTGCTCGGCCAACCGATCACGTTCCGCCGGATCCGGTTCCCTCTCGTCTGCGGTCTCGGCCGCAAGCTCGAGCCGGCGCTCCAGATCGGCGAGGCCAGCGACGTCGCGGTTACGCGCCTCCTCGGCCTCTGAGATGGCCTGACGCAGTCGCTCGGCTTCGGCGTACGCCGAGCGGGCGGTTGAGCTGAGTTGGCCGAGCTCCTCGGCCAACGCCGCCATCGCAGCGTCGGACTCATGCAGTCTTGCGAGCGCGTCTTGGACTGCGGCACTGGCCTGACGATGCTGCTCCTCCAGCTGGCTCTGAGCGAAACGCAGCCGGTCACATACGTGACTGGTTTCGGTCAGCCGGCGCTCGGCGTCGTCAATCGCGGACTGCACTTCAATCAGCGTCGGGGTCGCGGACGATCCGCCAGCAGCAAAATGAGCACTGACAACGTCCCCGTCGTGGGTGACCGCGACGACATCGGGCAGGTGAGAGATCAGACTCTGGGCTGCGGACAGGTTCTCGACCACGGCAACCTTGCGCAGCACCCGCTGCACCGCTGCGGTCAGCTGGTCGGGCACCTCGACCAACCCGACAGCGTACCGAGCCCCGCGAGGAAGGGTCGGCCATTCGTCGCTCCGCTCGGTGTCGACAACACCGCCGAGTAGCAGGCCAGCCCGTCCCAAGTCCTCAGCCTTGAGATGGTCGAACGCATCCAGTGCTGCATCGAGATCGGACACAGCCACAGCGTCGGCTGCAGCGCCGAAGGCCGCAGCAATCGCCGTCTCGTATGGGGATTGCACACTGACCAGCGCGGCAACTGATCCCAGCAGCCCATCCAGCCGGTCGGTGGCGGCCAGCAAGGCCGAAGTTGCGTCTTTGCGAGTAAGTCCGACACGGAGTGCCTCGACTCGAGCCGCCAGGGCGGCCCGCTCCTGCGTCGCGACCTGCTCCTGACGACGCAGCTCGGCCTGTTGCTTCTCAATACCGGCCAGTACCTCGACCGCCGACTCATGATCTGCATCCAGACCGAACTCACCCGCATCGAGGCCGGCGACCTTGGTCTCCAGTGCGGTGAACGCCCGGGAGGCTTGTTCGGCACGCTCCGCCGCCTGCCGCTGTGCGGCAGTGAGCCGGCTGATCTCGGCCGCTGCTGCCTCGCCACGACTGCGCAGCGAATTGACCTGTCCGGTTAACCTGGCCAGCCCTTCGCGCCGGTCAGCAGCGGCACGGATGTGCGCCGCCAGCCGGTCCTCCTCACCTCGCTGAGCGTCCTCGCAGTTGCTCCGATGAGTTGTGGCCTCCTGCAACGCGTGCGCCTTCGCCTCGAGCTGACTCGACAGCTCAGCCTCCCGGGCGGCGACCCGGCCAGCCTCGCGATCCAGTTCGTCGGGGTCGCGTCCGACAAGGAGCTCTCCAGGGTCGTCCTCGGCCTGCCGCATCCGTTCTCGCGCGATAGAGAGCGTCGTCGCGACGCGCTCCCGCAGTGCGGCCAGGGAATACCACGTCTCCTGGGCGGCCGACAGTCTCGGTACGCCGTCCCGTACGGCTTCCTCGGCGGCTACCTCAGCCGCCCGGGCGGCATCGAGCGCGACCTCAAGGTCCCGGCGCCGCTCGTTCATCGCCTGCTCATCCGCGAGCTCCGATTGCAGCGCCTGCGTCGCCTGGAGTAAGTCGTCAGCCAGCAGCCGCGCCTTCGCGTCGCGCACCTCAGCCTGGATGATGGCCGCCTTCCGCGCGACTTCGGCTTGTCGGCCGAGCGGTTTCAGCTGCCGTCGGATCTCGTTGATCAGGTCAGACAGCCGATTCAGGTTTGCTTCGCAGGCCTCCAGCTTGCGGAGGGCCTTTTCTTTACGTTTGCGGTGCTTGAGCACCCCGGCTGCCTCTTCGATGAAGCCACGACGGCTCTCCGGGGTGGCCTGCAGGATCGAGTCGAGCTGTCCCTGACCGACGATGACGTGCATCTCCCGGCCGATTCCGGAGTCGCTGAGCAGATCGTGGATGTCGAGCAGACGCGCCACCGTGCCATTGATGGCGTACTCCGAGCCGCCGTTGCGGAACATCGTTCGCGAGATGGTGACTTCGGAGTAGTCGATGGGCAGGGCGCCGTCGGAATTGTCGATGGTGAGCACGACCTCAGCGCGTCCTAGCGGCGCGCGTCCAGATGTGCCGGCGAAGATGACGTCCTCCATCTTTCCGCCGCGAAGTGACTTGGCGCCCTGTTCACCCATCACCCAGCTGAGAGCATCCACGACGTTGGACTTGCCGGAACCGTTGGGACCGACGACACAGGTGATGCCTGGCTCGAAGTTGAGAGTCGTCGCCGACGCGAAGGACTTGAATCCGCGCAAAGTCAGGCTCTTGAGGTACAACGTCCCACCTCTCGACGGTGTGAGCTCAGGCGAAGATCTGGCTGCGGAAAGGCGACCTCACTGTAACCGACAGCCGTCGAGACACCTGGCATGCCGCGGGGCGGGTCCCGAGATTGCCGCATGAAGCGGTCAGACACCAGCCGTCGGGTGCTCGCTTTCCACGGTTTCCTCCGCCGGCTCGCTCGTCTGGTTCTTGTCGCGTACGGCGGAGAAGGTCCAGACCTTGTTCAAAAGGAACGAGATCGGGGTGACGATAGCGATGGTGATCAACTGCGCCCAGTAGAAGCGGGTACGGAAGCCGGTGGAATTATCGAAGATGGTTGGTGATAACGAGAAGATCGAATCGGGGTGCATCAGGAGGGTCAGGATTCCCAGCCCAACGATCTGGGCGAGGATCCCCACTGTCAGGAAGGGAAAATACTCGCGGAACCAGCCGGCATGCTTCGCGCTGCGAAAGGTCCAGAGCCGATTGAGCTCGAAGTTCCACAGGTTGGCGACAAGGAACGCGATCGTGGAGTACGCGTGATACCAGCGGACATTGAAGTCGGTCAAGGGCAAGTCGAAGAAGACGCCATTCTCGTCAGGACCCAGCTTCTTGCACATGATCGCGACGAACAGGTTGACGAGAACGCCGGACGCGCCAACGAGGGCGAACCGGAAGAGCAGAACCCAGTTGTGCCCATGGCGTACGAGCAAGTAGTGCTTCAGACGTTCCACGACCGTTAGACAATACCCATCTATTTAGGAGCTGCTCGCGCATCGCGCTATGGAATCCGCCGCCGTCGTCGTCGCTCGCAGAGGAAGAACGCCTCTGCTCGCTTCTCCTCCGTGCGGCGGCGCGCGATTCCCGACGCTCGCAGCTATCCCATACCAATGCTCGCGCATCGCGCTATGGAATCCGCCGCCGTCGTCGTCGCTCGCAGAGGAAGAACAGCCTCTGCTCGCTTCTCCTCCGTGCGGCGGCGCGCGATTCCCGACGCTCGCAGCTATCCCATACCAATGCTCGCACATCGCGGTGACCAGCAACTTTGAACAGCGTGGGTGCAGACGCTCTGGCCCAGCCTCATCCACTCGGAGATGCTCGCACATTGCGCTTGACCACGAACCCTCGCGGAGCGCGCTGGCAATGCGGACATCGATAAGACGACCGGTTCATGAACGGCTCTCGCCGAATCGGTGTACCGCACCGGGGACACGGCTCGCCTTCGCGCCCGTAGACCGCCAGAGCGCGGTCGAAGTAGCCGCTGGAGCCATTGATGTTGACATAGAGGGCATCGAAGGACGTGCCGCCGTGCCCTAGGGCCCTGCGCATGACGTCCGCAGCGGCCGTGATCACACCTGCCGCCTTGATGCGCGACATCGTTCGCGTCGGTCGGGCGTAATGCATTCGAGCCGTCCAGAGCGCCTCATCGGCATAGATGTTTCCGATCCCGGACACCAGCTGCTGATCCAAGAGCGCACGTTTGACGACCGTGTTGCGTCTGCGCATCCGGGCGACGGCATCGGCCAGGTCGAACTCGGGGTCGAAAGGGTCGCGACCGATGTGGGCAATTTCGGGTGGCAGCTCGGCGCCTCCCCGAGAGAGCGAAAGCCCACCGAACATCCGCTGATCCACGAAGCGCAGCCCAGGCTCGCCGTCGGCGAAGGCGAAGATGATTCGGGTGTTGGCGACCAGCGGCGCGTCCGCAGCAGCGACCCGGAACTGCCCACTCATGCCCAAGTGAGCCAGGATTGCGTCGCCGTCGGTGAAGGGCAACCACATGTACTTGCCGCGCCGGCGCGGCTCGGCGAATGTCCGCCCTGTGGTCTGCAGTTCGAAGTCTTCGGGCCCGGTGAGGTGCCGACGTACTGGCCGTGGATGAAGTACCTGCACCCGAACGATCTGGCGTCCGGTGATGCTGTTCGCGAGACCGCGGCGTACGACCTCGACCTCAGGAAGCTCGGGCATCGATCGCGCGCCGGCGTACTGGGGAGGAGGGAGGGGAGATGCTTTTCGTCCTTGAGCGACGACGAAGTAGACGGGCTCCAAAGCGCGATCGCAGCGAGCGGAGTGAGCAATCAAACACGATCGCGGTCAGCGGGCTGCGACCGGACCGGATCCGCGGCCGCCCTTCAGCGCGGCGAAGGCAATGGCTGCGGCATTCTGCTCGGCTTCCTTCTTGTTCCGGCCAATACCGGGTCCATAGCTCTGATTCTCGATCTTGACCATGGCTTGGAACGTTTTGGCATGGTCCGGTCCCGACTCGACCACGTCGTAGACCGGTACACCGAGGCCGGTCATCGATGCAATCTCCTGAAGGCTGGTCTTCCAGTCCAGTCCCGCACCGCGGGTGGCCACCTCCGCCATCAGAGGGTCGAACAGATGGTGTACGAACGCTCTCGCGGCCTCGATGCCATGCTGCAGAAAGACTGCGCCGATCACCGCTTCCATGGTGTCGGCGAGGATGGAGGACTTATCCCGGCCTCCGGTGCTCTCTTCGCCCCGACCCAGGTGAATGACTGAGCCGAGGTCGAGTTTGCGGGCAACGTCGGCCAAAGCCCGTGAGTTCACTACAGCGGCGCGCAGTTTAGCGAGCTGGCCCTCCGACAGATCTGGGTAGGTGACGAACAGATGCTCGGTAACAACCAGACCGAGCACCGAGTCACCGAGAAACTCCAGGCGCTCGTTGGTCGGCAATCCACCCTGCTCGTACGCGTACGAGCGGTGTGTCAATGCGCGGTCGAGTAGCTCAGGATCAACACTCATCCCGAGCTCGGTCAAGAGTTCTCCAGCGGGTAGGCGAATGGCAGTCGCCTCTGACCGGATCAGGACGAGAGAACCTGTCGACGGGCTCCGCGGGGCCCGTACTGGCCGCATGACGGACATGCCACATGGGGCAGGTGCTTCTCGCGGCAGGCCGGGTTCGCGCATGTCACCAACGCAGGCACGGACGTCTTCCACTGGGAACGGCGGTGTCGCGTGTTGCTTCGCGACATTCGCCTCTTGGGAACCGCCACGACTTCACTCCTTGTTCCTCCGGGTGCTTTGGCCCGGAAATTTCGTTGCCCATTGGGCAGGCTGTAACACATCGTAAGATTCGCCGCCTCCACCCTCAAGGCCTCGCAGTGCATCCCATCGAGGGTCGAGACGCGGCCCATGGCTGTGGTCAGGATTGTCGTCGAGGTTGGCGCCGCATTCGGCACACAACCCCGAGCAGTCATCCCGGCACACGGGTTGGAATGGCAAATCAAGGACCACCTGGTCGCGGAGCAACGGCTCGAGGTCGATGAGGTCGCCCTCCAGCCGGCTAGCGAGGTCATCGTCCAGCTCGAACCCTGGGTAGACGTACAGCTCCTGGATGTCGACCTCCATCTCGTCGGAGATCTCACCAAGGCACCGAACGCACTCCCCACGGACCTTGACCGTGGCGCTGCCGCTGACTAGCACTCCCTCGACCACCGACTCGAGCCGAAGATCGAGCTCGACCGGTGATCCACGTGGTACTTCGATCACGCTGATTCCCAGGTCCGCGGGAGCCTCGACGGATGCACGAACCACCTTCATCGCGCCCGCGCGACGGCCCAGTTCGTGGGTGTCGAGGACCAAACCCGAACGTGGGTTCAGTGGGCGATGCGGCGAACTCATCGCAATCCTTCCAAGCCCAGCGGCCCCGATTCTCGTCGTGGCCGAGGTCCAACCTTACCGGCGGGTAGGCAACGGAGCCAAACTACGCATTGATCTCATCGAGCACGCCCGGGTCAGGAGTCGAGACTCGCTGCTCCAGGTGCTATTCCGCGAATGTGCGCTTGTCCAACCTCGGTAGCTCACCGGTGTCCAAGCCGCTGCGTTCCGCCAGCCGGGCACGGGCGGTCCGCACCTGGCTCGCCGTCTTGTGCAGCACGGACTCAAAGCTCGCCATACGCGCGTCGATGAACTCATCGATCTCCCGGCGCAACGCGGCGGCCTCTTGATCGGCTTCGGCCCGGACCTGGGCGGCGACTTGCTCCGCCACCCGGACTACCTCGCTGTGCTGCGCGAGGGTCGCGGCATGCTCTCGCGCCTCAGCCAGGATTCGGCCTGCCTCGGCTTCACCTTCGGCAACCTTGGATGCCGACGTGTCGATAACCCGCTGCGCATCGGCGATTTCCTCCGGTAGGTTTTCGATCACATCGTCGATAGCAGCCAAGACTTCGCTTCTGTTGATGACGCAGGATGCCGACATCGGCATCGCCCGCGCATTGAGAATGAGCTCGCGCAGATACGCCAGCTTGTCCTCAGCCGTTCCCCGCCCAATCATGGACGTTCCTACCCCATAAGCCACCACGCTCGTCCCCTTTCGAGTGTGCTTTGCTCCCTAGTGTCGCGCACATGGGCCCCGTCTCACACATCCGGAGCCGCTCCCGCATTCCGAGACGCAACCCGCTCCATCGTGCGCTCGGCGATTTTTGCCGGCAGGAAGGCCGTCACGTCGCCACCCAGCGTCGCCACCTCACGCACCAAGGAGGACGAGACGAATGCCCACTGCGGCGCGGTTGGCAGGAAGACGGTATCCACACCTGTGAGCTTCCGGTTCATCTGAGCCATCTGGAGCTCGTAGCCGACATCGGCTGCGCGCAAGCCCTTGCTGATGACGTCAATGTCATGGGCTGCGCAGAAATCAACGAGCAGTCCACCGAACAAGGTGACCTCCACGTTGCTCCACTTCGCACACTCCTCGGTGAGCATCTCGACCCGCTCGTCCGGAGTGAAGAGAGCGTTCTTGGAGATATTGGTCCCGACCGCGACCACGACGTCGTCGACGATCCGCGCGGTCCGCTCGATGACGTCGAGGTGCCCGTGAGTGACGGGGTCGAACGACCCTGGACAGACAGCTTTGGTCATGGATCCTCCTCGTCTGGCCCGCCAGGCTCCTCCACAAGCGCCCCGAAGCACAAGATGGTCTCACCGTAGGCCCGACTCCAGCGCTGTGCGGCGAGATCTGGCCAGACGAGCTTCGGGCTGCGCCGTGATCGCTCGACCACGATCAAGGAGCCCAGGTCGACCCACGCCTTGACCACGAGCTGCTCGATAAGGGCGCTGACGGTGGGCGTATCCAGCTCATAAGGCGGGTCAGCGAAGACGATGTCGAAAGGGTGGGCTGGCGATCTTCTGAGCACCTGTTCGACGGGCGAGTTGACGACCTCGACGGCGAGTCCGAGGGCCTCGGCGTTGCGCCTGCTGAGCTGGGCCGTACGCGGGTCGCGCTCGACCAGCAGAGCTCGATTGGCGCCACGGCTGGCCGCTTCCAACCCAACAGCACCCGAGCCGGCGTACAAATCACAGAAGGCCAGGCCTGCGAGGGACCGTTCGACGGGCGCCGCTGCTGTGCCCGCCCACGCGGCGATGGCCGAGAACAACGCCTCGCGTACCCGATCGGTAGTCGGGCGGGCCCGATCGCCCGGCGGCATTGCGATCCGTTGTCCGCCCCGGGACCCGGCAATGATCCGACTCAAGAACACACCTCGCCGGTGGGGCTGGAGATCGCATCCACAGCTCGCCGCCGGTGCCGGGGCTCGCTTCGCTCGCGCAGTTTCACCGCGCTCCTGCAGGTTTTCATGAGCGCTCCAGCCAGTCCCCTGCAGCGTCCATCTCCATATCGAGCACAATGTCGGCCAATCCCGGATTGGCCAGCTCGGGATCCTGGGCGATGCACTGCTCCGCCAGAGTGCGGGCTTGGGCGATCAGATCGGCATCCTTCAGCACTCGAAGGAGCTTCAGACTCGACCGGCTCCCGGACTGGCTGGCGCCCAACACATCCCCTTCACGACGCTGCTCGAGGTCAACTTCGGCGAGGGCGAAGCCGTCACGAGTGGAGGCCACTGCATCCAGCCGCTCTCGCGCTGAGCTTTGCTCACTCGCGGTTGTCAACATCAGGCAGACGCCGGGATGGGCTCCCCGGCCGATCCGGCCCCGCAGCTGGTGCAGCTGGGAGATGCCGAAGCGGTCGGCATCACGGATCACCATGACGGAAGCGTTGGGCACGTCCACACCGACCTCGACGACCGTCGTTGCGACCAGTACATCGATCTCACCGGCCGCGAAGCGGCGCATGACCGCGTCCTTCTCCTCGCTCGGCAGCTGGCCGTGCACCATCTCGACCCGAACGCCCGCCAACGGCCCACTGCGCAACTCCTCAAACAGCTCCTCGACGGCAACGGCGGGCGCTGCTTCACCGTCAGCATCGCCGGCCAGGTTCTCGCCATCAGTGCCGGGCGAACTGCTGGAGGAGATCCGCGCGCAAACGATGTACGCCTGACGGCCATGGCCTACCTCTTCAACGATCCGTTGCCAGCCCCGCTGGACCCAGGACGGCTGGTGAACGGCATCGACAACGACAGTCGTCACATCCGCCCGCCCGGCCGGAATCTCCCGCAACGTCGAGGTTTCCAGGTCACCGAAGACTGTCATGGCAACCGAGCGCGGGATCGGCGTCGCGGTCATCACCAAGACATGTGGCCGTACGTTCGCCTTGGCGCTCAATGCAGCGCGCTGCTCGACTCCGAACCGATGTTGCTCATCGACCACAACGAGGCCGAGGTCGGCGAACTGCACATCTGAGCTGAGCAAGGCGTGAGTGCCGATGACGATCCCAGCCTCGCCCGAGGCTGCTTGAACCGTTGCCTGCCGACGACGCCCAGCGGAAGAGGATCCGGTGATCAGCACGACGCCGGTCGCGTGCTCCGGCGCGCCAAGAGTGCCACCAGCGGCCAGCTCGCCGAGCATCCGAGTGATCGTCTGGAAGTGCTGAGCCGCCAACACCTCGGTCGGCGCCAGCAATGCGGCCTGACCGCCGGCGTCGACCACCGCCAGCATTGCGCGCAACGCGACCAGCGTCTTGCCCGACCCAACCTCGCCTTGCAGCAGACGCTGCATGGGACGAGTCCGGCCGAGGTCAGCCATGATCTCCTCACTGACCGCGATCTGACCCTGCGTGAGTATGAACGGCAACCGCTCGTCGAATTCGTCGAGCAGACCACCGGCCTTCCGTGTCCGTGGCACCGCCCGATGTGAAGCGGCATCCGCCCGCCGGTACGCCATGGTCAGCTGCAGAGCGAACGCCTCATCGAACCGCAGCCGGTCCCGGCCCATGGCGGCGACAGTTCCATCGGTCGGCTGGTGCACAGCTCGGAAGGCCGCCTCCAGATCCACGACCCTGGCCCCTTGGCGAACCCGCTCCGGGAGCGGATCCTCGATACCCGTCAGGAACTCCAGGGCGAGCGCGGCACAGTCGGCAATCGTCCAGGTGCGCAGTTTGCCGGCCATTGGGTAGAGGCCGATGAGCGGGACGCCGGAGGCCGACGCGAGCGCCGCGTTATGCGCTGCGCCGCCGATCACGGCACCGTGCTCGTCGAGGATGACGAAGTCTGGATGTGCGAGTTGCAGCCTGGCGTTGAACCTTGTCACCTTGCCCGCGAAGATGCCTCTGGCACCCCGGTGCAGCTGGCTCTGCCAGTAGCTGATCAATCGCGGTTGGCCGAAGAAGGTGCAGGTCAACCTACCCCGATGATCGGTGATGGTGGCCTCGAGTCGCGGCTTGCTCGGCAGCCGATGGTTCGGGCGATCAGGAAGGTTGAATGTCCGGGCGTCCACGACCTCCGCCATAACCGCGACCTCTTCACCCTCCTGGAGTAATGCGAGGTCGCTGAGCTCGGTACCGGAGAAATAGCGCCGTGGCACATGCCGCATCAGATCGCCGACGGTGAAGATCTTCAGCGGCTCGAACTGCTTGGCGGTCTTGGAGCCGACGACCTTCTCAAGCCGGGTCGCCAGCCGCTGGAACGTGTCGGTGTGCCACGGTGAACCGACGAGTTTCAGTGTGGTCATTCCACCCCGAGCAGCAGCGGGTAACGCGGCTGCCGCCCGTCCACCACCTCGATATCGACAGTGCTCGACCACTCCCGTACGCGGACCGTCAGATCTGTCAGCAGGTCGTCGGCAGCTCCGAGCCCACGGACCAGCGTCAGCAGCTCACCACCGGCAGCGAGCAGGCGCTCGACCACCTGCCATGCCACCTCGGCCATGGAGGTGCCGATAACGACAACGTCCCCTTGAACGGCACCGAGCACGTCGCCTGGCTGGCAGCGTCCGGCCATCGTCATCGCGGACTTCTCGGCCACCGTGACCGCGCCATGCCGGGCGTGACCGGCGGCGTTACTCATGGCCACGACCACCGAGTCGAAATCCGTCGATGGTTCATGAACTGCCATGGCGGCCAGGCCCTGCACCTGGGCAAGAGTCGGGATGATGCCGACCCGGCGGCCGGTACGGCGCAGCTCCGCCGCGACATGGGCAGCACTCTGGAGGTTCTCCGTGCCGTTAGGCAGGATCACCAGGTCGCCACAGGTTCGATCCGCCGCAGCCCGCAGCTCCTCGACCGTGACCTCACCGTCGGTGGCAAGCACCGGCATCCCGCCGAGCGAGGCGACGGCCTGGGCCAACCCGAGGCCGGCGACCACGGCCAGGACGCTTCGACGGCCGGCGTCGCCCAAACTCGACGGCAGTGCAGTGATTCGGATCTGGCTCAGCTCACCCAGCGGGAGCGCAGCCTCGACCGCCGCCCCGGCCTCGCCGAGGTGAACGTGCACCTGCGCGATGGCCTCGTCACCCACGATGACTACGCTATGGCCGAGCTCTGACAGCCGCTCGCGCAGCGCGTCCAGGTCCGATGGTCGGACGCCGCGGACTGTGTACATCACCTCGTACGCGGCCGCCATGCTCCGCTCCTCGAACTGCCTCCCCGCCACGCCCGGAACGACCGCTGTCAGCGGCTGAGCCGGCGCCCCACCGAGCACTTCGGCCAGGACGTCGATCAGCAGCACAAACCCCTGACCGCCGGCATCGACCACTCCAGCCGAGGCCAGTACGTCGAGCTGTTCCGGCGTACGCGCCAAGGCTTCGTGGGCGCCGCGCTGTGCGCCCAATACGACGGCCAGGGCGTCGTCAGGATGGCTGGTCGCCGCCTCCTCTGCAGCGCCAGCAGCCCCGTCCGCAACAGTGAGGATCGTGCCCGCCACTGGACGGGCAACCGCGCGGCGCGCCGCAACAGCCGCCGACCGCAACAGCGTGGCCACGAGGGCGCCCCGGGGCATGGAGCGCAACGCCGGCAGGTCGTACTCCAGCGTCCTGCAGACGCTGACGAACATCTCGGCGACGATGGCTCCTGAGTTGCCGTGCGCGGACAGGATCGCCGCCTGAACGGCCGAGTCCATGCTGGCCTGCTCGAGGTTGGCGACCGCTTGGGAGATCCCACCCAGGGTCAGCTTGAGATTCGATCCGGTGTCGGCGTCGGGCACCGGGAAGACGTTGATCGCGTTCAACGCGTCGGCGGACTCACCGATGACGCTGGTCGCCCGGCGCAGCCAACCGTCGTAGGCCTCCCAGAGCGTGGGCGCCTGCTCGCCGAGCCTGGCTGACACGCCCCCACCTTATAAGCAAGAGCGACGCAAAGGCCGGCAGCGATTGGCCTGCGCTGGCGCTGTCGGGTACTCTTTTCCGGTTGCCCACATCGGGCATCTAGACCTGTTATGACCTCATTTGGGAGCGAACTCCAGTGGCTGCGGTATGCGACGTATGCGGCAAGAGGCCCGGATTCGGCCACAACGTGCCCTGGTCGAAGAAGAAGACCAACCGGCGCTGGGACCCGAACATCCAACGTGTACGCGCCATCGTGGCCGGCAGCCCGAAGCGGCTCAACGTCTGCACGTCATGCATCAAGGCCGGCAAAGTAACCCGCTGACCCTAACCCCGGTCCGCCGGATCAGGCGTCGTGCCGGTTCCCGTTCTCAGGCCTGGATGACTACAGGGATGATCATGGGTCGTCGTCGGTGCGTGTCGCTCACCCATCTGCCCAGCTGCCGTCTGATCACCTGCTGAAGACGGAACGTGTCGTCCACACCCTCCTGAAGCGCGGCCTCGAGGGCAGCCACGAGAAGTGGGCGCACGTCGTTGAACACCGAGTCGTCTTCCACGAATCCGCGAGCATGGATGTCCGGACCGCTGACGATCTGGGAGGCGTGCGTGTTGACCACCGCGATGACCGAAATGAAGCCTTCTTCACCCAGGATGCGCCGGTCGCTCAATGAGAGCTCCGAGATATCGCCGATCGTGGTGCCATCGACGAAGATGTAGCCGGCATCGACCTTGCCGACGATTCTCGCTTTGCCTCGCTCGAGATCAACAACCATGCCGTCTTCAGCAATGATGGTGCGTTCCCTCGGAATACCCGTCGCAACTGCCAGGTCTCCGTTCGCGGACAGGTGCCGGACCTCGCCGTGCACTGGCATGACGTTTCGTGGCTGAACGATGTTGTAGCAGTAGAGCAACTCCCCCGCACTGGCATGCCCGGACACGTGGACGAGCGCATTCCCTCTGTGCACGACGTGGGCACCGAGTCTGGTCAGGCCGTTGATGACCCGATAGACCGCGCTCTCGTTGCCCGGGATGAGCGAGCTGGCAAGCACCACGGTGTCGCCGGTCTTCAGCTGGATCACCGGGTGCTCACGGTTGGCCATCCGTGACAGCGCCGACAGCGGCTCGCCTTGCGATCCGGTGGAGATGATCACCACCTTCTCCGGCGGGAAATTGTCGATGTCGCGTTGCTCGATCAAGGTGTTGGCAGGAACCCTCAGGTAGCCCAGATCTCGAGCCACACCCATATTGCGGACCATCGAGCGGCCGACGTAGACCGCCTTCCGCTGGTGGGCAACCGCCGCGTCGAGCACCTGCTGCACGCGGTGCACGTGGGAGGCGAAGCAGGCGACGATCACCCGCTGCCGGCTGCTGGCAATCACCCGCTCGAGAGCAGGAGCGATGTCTCGCTCCGGTGTCGTGAAGCCGGGCACTTCAGCGTTGGTGGAATCGACCATGAATAGGTCGACACCCTCCTCACCGAGTCGGGAGAACGCGCGCAGGTCGGTGATCCGGCCGTCCAGCGGCAACTGATCGAGCTTGAAGTCACCCGTGTGCAGAATGAGACCGGCTGGGGTACGTACGGCGACGGCCAAGGAATCGGGGATCGAGTGGTTCACTGCGATGAACTCGCAATCGAACTTCCCGATGCTGAGCCTGTCACCGCCGGTGACGACCTGTTGGGAGACCTTCCTCAGGTGGTGCTCCCGCAGCTTCTCGGCGAGCAGCGCCAGCGTCAGTTTGGACCCGATGAGCGGGATGTCGGGCCGTTGTCGCAGCAGGTACGGCACCGCGCCGATATGGTCCTCGTGGCCGTGTGTAAGAACCAGGCCGGTCACATCCTGAAGGCGCTCACTGATGGCGTCGAAGCCGGGCAAGATCAGGTCGACTCCAGGATGATCATCTTCGGGAAACAGCACACCGCAGTCGATCAGCAGCATCTGCCCGTCGAACTCAACCACAGCCATGTTGCGACCGACATCGCCTAAACCGCCTAACGAGACGATGCGCATCGCATTCGGTGCCAGCAAAGGCGGGATCTGCAAGCTACTGGCTGCCACGGGAGGAAGGTTACAGGCCGGATAGCATCACGCCCGTGGGTCCAGCCTCCGATGAACCGATTGCGGACTCTGTACGCCTTGCCTGGCCAGTCGAGGCGGCGAGCATTGCCGAGCTGCAACGACGGTCCTGGGCCACCCAGTGGCCGGCCGATCTCGCGGAGTTGATGCTCGCATCTGTCTCATTGACGGAGATGACCCACTCGTGGCGGTCGGCCATTGAGCGCCCCCCGGAGGCGGCCTTCCGGGTCTTGGTCGCGACCGACGGCACTCGCGTCGTGGGATTCGCCACCACTATGCCCAGTCAGGATGAGGATGCCGACCCGAGTCTGGACGGCGCCATCGATCAGTTCGTCGTGGATCCGGCGGCGCAACATCGAGGCCATGGTTCGCGGTTGCTGAACGCCTGCGCGGACACGCTCCGGGCCGATGGCTTTGGCCGTGCCTATTGCTGGGTGAACGCACGCGACGACGGGCTCCGACGGTTCCTCACTGCTGCTGGTTGGGCTGCCGATAGGGCGACGCGGGAGATCGGACCAGAGGACGAGTCGGTACGCCTCAAACAGGTCCGGCTCCACACAGACCTCGCGGCCGACCGCTGATCGCCGAACCACTAGATAGTCAGGTTTTCGCCCGCCAGGTCGACATGCACACCGTCTTCGGCCGCCACGATCTGGGTGACGGTCAGGCCGAGCGGCATTCCCTTGAGCGGGATCGGCTTGAGCAGCGCGGCCAGCAGTGCCTGGGCTGTGAAGTCAGGAAGGTTCACCCCGGCGACGGCGATCCTGGCGTCGCTCAGCGTCATGGTCTGTTCCTTGGCGTTCAGCCGCGGCGAGCCGCTGATGACGGCCTCCACTTCTCGGCGAACGACGGTGGTCTTGACCACAATCTCCACCCGCCCATTGCCGCCGTACGTCAGCGGTGCGCCGGCCACTGAGGAGAGTTTGGCGTAGTCAATCAGGCCGGCACCCTCACCGTGAGCGACCTTCATCGTCTTGAACCAGTCGTTGGTCGCGATGTCGCTCAGGACGAGGTCGGCATGCGCCAAGATCAGGGGGGCTTGGGTCGTCTCGCCGAGCTGATCGGCCGCGACGTGTACTTTGCCGATGGACCCGGACGCGATCTGAGTCAGGAACGGAAACCCCTCAATGTCGACCTGGGGTGGCTGGGGCGATCCCAGCTGGGGCTGCAGTTCCGCGGCAATCTGCTGCTCAGCGCGACGGTGAGCGTACCGATCGCCCGCATAGAGCCCTGCGGCGAGCAACACGACGCTCACGATGATGATCAATACGACGACCAGCGGCGAGCCCCGTAGGCGGCTGGTCCATGATCGGTTCACGTCATCAGATCCCAAGAATGGGTTCGATCCCGACGGTCAGGCCGGGCCTGGTGCTGATGGCGCGGACTGCTGCGAGCACGCCTGGCATGAAGGACACCCGATCGAGCGAATCATGCCGGATGGTCAAGGTTTCACCCTCCGCGCCGAAGAGCACCTCCTGATGAGCAACCAGTCCGCGGAGCCGGAGACCATGGACCCGGATCCCGTCAACCTGCGCACCTCGAGCGCCAGGCAACTCCTGGACCGTGGCATCGGGCGGCGCTCCGAGGGCGGCCGCGTTACGTGCAGCCGCAATTCTGCGTGCGGTATTCGCTGCGGTGCCGGATGGGGCATCGGCCTTGCCTGGGTGATGCAGCTCGATGATCTCCGCGCTCTCGTAGAACGCGGCCGCCTGTTCCGCGAAACGCATCATCAACACCGCTCCGATGGAGAAGTTGGGAGCGATCAGAACGCCGACACCGTCATGATCGGCAAGGGTCGTACGTAGCCGATTCAGCCGCTCGTCTGTGAAGCCGGTGGTGCCGACGACGGCGTGGATGCCATGGTCGATGCACCAGGAGAGGTTGTCCATCACCGCATCGGGATGAGTGAAGTCGACGATGACCTCCGCAGCTTCGGCGGGCGCTCGGTCATCTCCCAGGTCGAGCGCCGCAACGAGCTCCAAGTCTGGGGCCGAGTCGACGGCACGGCACACTTCGGCACCCATCCGGCCGCGGGATCCGAAGACGCCCACCCGTGTCATTCGCCACCACCTTCCGACTTGTCAGACTCACAGCGGCCAGCTGAGACGCTGACAACTCGGTTCTACCACCGGGAGAGGACCGACTCGATTCGCCGGGCCGGCACCCGGGCGCCGGCGATGGCGAGCGTCGGGGGATGTGTGAAGAGGACTTCTGCCTCGGCGCGTATCTGATCGGCGGTCACCTCATCGAAACAACGCAGTAGTTCGCCGAGTGTCCGCTCGTCGCCGATGATGGCGTTCAGGCCAAGCCGGCTCATCCGGCTGCCCGGGCCTTCGTACGAGAGCGCCGTTTGGCCGCGCATCTGGCCCTTGGCTCGGGCCAGCTCATCCTCAGTAATGCCATGGGAGGCCACATCGGCGAGCGTTGCCCGCACAAGTTCCAGGATCTGTGCAAGCTTGCCCGGTGCGCACTGCCACTCCACGCTCCACAGGCCAGCATCGGAATACGCCGTCTCGCCAGCATCAATGCTGTAACTCAGTCCCCGCCGCTCCCGCACTTCGACAAACAGCCGAGACGCCATCCCACCTCCGATGATCAGGGAGAGCAGGCCAAGCGGAAATCGCCGAACATCGAAGACGCCAGCGCTGGGAAACGCCAGCACCGCGCTGCACTGCTCGAGCGGCAACCGACGCATGACCAGCCCGCCGCGACGGCTGATCGTGCTGTGGCCGGTCAGTAGCCGAGCGGACGTTGACGGCTCTCTCTCGAGAGCGCTCAGCCGCTCGACGAGCCGGTCGTGGTCGACCTTGCCCGCTGCCGAAACAACCAGGCAGCCGGGCCCATAGTGTCGCCTCCAGTAATTCACGATCTGCCGTCGGGTCAGGCCGACCACCGAGGCCGCCGATCCGATGACGGGGCGGCCGAGCCCTGACTTGCCGAAGATCTCAGCTGCGACCGCCTCGGCCGCCAGCTCCGCCGGGTCATCGGCGTGCATGGTGATTTCGTCCAAGATCACTGCGCGCTCGGCGTCCACATCCTGCGGCGTGATCAGCGAGTGAGTGATCATGTCGGTGAGCACGTCGAGGGCGAGCTCGGCGTCACTGTGCAGCACCCGAGCGTAGAAGCAGGTGTGTTCCTTGGCTGTGTAGGCATTGAGCTCGCCACCTACGGACTCGATCGCGGCCGAGATCTGCTCCGCGGTGCGACTGGGAGTTCCCTTGAAGAGCAGGTGCTCCAAGAAGTGGGAGGCGCCATGCAGCCTCGGCGTCTCGTGCCGGGAACCGACCGCAACGAAGACACCCAGGGAATAGGTGCTGGTCGAGCGGATGTCCTCAGTGACGACCTGGAGACCGTTTCGCAGCACCGTACGGCGGACGGCGCCATCCAGTTGAGGAAGGCGCCGTCCCGAACGGCCGCGCGTGATGGGCATCGGCGCTGACTCGAATGTGTGGACGCTGCCCTACGCCGACACCGTCTCCTCGACCACAGGAATCAGCGACAACTTGCCGCGATCGTCGATCTCATTGATCTCTACCTGGATCTTCTGCCCGACATTGAGCACATCTTCGACGCTCTCGACTCTCTGCCCCCCGGCGAGTGGGCGCATCTTGGAGATGTGCAACAAGCCGTCCTTCCCGGGCAGCAGCGAGACAAAGGCGCCGAAGGCGGTGATCTTGACAACCGTGCCGAGGTACCGCTCGCCCTTCTCCGGGTTGGTCGGATTGGCAATGGCGTTGATCATGGCTCGTGCAGCCTCGGCCTTGTCGGCCTGATCCGCACCCACATAGATCGTCCCGTCATCCTCGATGCTGATCTCCGCCCCGGTGTCGTCC
Source organism: uncultured Actinomycetota bacterium (assembly GCA_963759635.1). Lineage (GTDB taxonomy): Bacteria > Actinomycetota > Actinomycetes > Propionibacteriales > Propionibacteriaceae > Microlunatus. The sequence goes on along the minus strand of CAVXAP010000032.1, from coordinate 79,737 downwards.
TGGATCTGGTTGATCACCTTGCCCTTAGGGCCGATGACCTCACCGATCTTGTCGACAGGGATCTTCATGGTGATGATCCGCGGCGCGAAGATGCTCATCTCGTCAGGACCGTCGATGGCCTCACGCATCACGTCGAGCAGGGTGTTCCGGGCGTCCTTGGCCTGGTTCAGCGCATCTCCGAGCACCGAGGCAGGAACCCCGTCCAGCTTGGTATCCAGCTGCAGCGCCGTAATGAAGTCCCGGGTACCCGCAACCTTGAAGTCCATGTCCCCGTACGCGTCCTCCGCGCCGAGGATGTCGGTCAGCGCCACATAGCGGGTTTGACCGTCCACGGTGTCGGAGACCAGCCCCATGGCAATACCGGCAACCGAGGCGCGTAGCGGCACGCCCGCGTTGAGAAGCGCCAGCGTTGAGGCGCACACTGAGCCCATCGAGGTAGAACCGTTGGAGCCGAGGGCTTCCGACACCTGCCGAATCGCGTACGGGAACTCCTCACGCGTGGGCAACACCGGCACCAAGGCCCGCTCGGCCAGTGCACCGTGACCGATCTCGCGTCGCTTCGGCGATCCGACCCGGCCGGTCTCGCCGGTGGAGTAGGGCGGGAAGTTGTAGTTGTGCATGTAGCGCTTCGTGGTTTCTGGCGCGAGGGTGTCGAGCCTTTGCTCCATGCCCAGCATGTTCAGCGTCGAGACGCCGAGAATCTGGGTCTCGCCCCGTTGGAAGAGCGCCGACCCGTGCACCCGCGGCACCACACCAACCTCACACGACAAGGTTCGGATGTCAGTCACGCCACGACCGTCGATGCGGATTTTGTCAGTCAAGATCCGCTGCCGAACGAGCTTCTTCGTGAGGGCCCGGTATGCGCCGGTGATCTCCTTTTCACGGCCCTCGAACTGCGGCGCCAGACGCTCGACAATCTTGTTCTTGAGGGTATCGGCGGCCTGCTCGCGCGTGTGCTTGTCGGCAATCGACATGACCTCGCTGAGTTCCACCGTGGCCGTTTCCTCAACGGCGGCGTACACGTCGTCGGCGTAGTCGACGAAGATCGGGAATTCGGCGATCGGCTTCGGGAACTTTGCCGCCAGCTCGGTCTGTGCATCGCACAACACACGGATGAACGGCTTCGCCGCCTCCAGACCGGCGGCCACCACCTCCTCGGAGGGAGCGGTTTCGCCTGCCCTCACGAGATCCCAGGTGTGTTCGGTGGACTCTGCCTCAACCATGGCGATGGCCACGTCGCCAGCAGGAGTGACGCGCCCGGCGACCACCATGTCGAAAGTCGCCCTTTCTAGCTGGTCGACGTCGGGGAAGCCGATCCAGCGGTCACCGATCAGTGCGACGCGTACGCCGCCTATCGGGCCGCTGAACGGAAGGCCGCCCAGCTGGGTGGACAGCGAGGCCGCGTTGATAGCGACGACGTCGTAGAGCTTGTTCGGGTTCAACGCCATGATGGTGACGACGACCTGGACCTCGTTGCGGAGACCCTTGACGAAACAGGGTCGCAGCGGGCGATCGATGAGCCGGCAGGTGAGGATCGCGCCCTCGGACGGGCGGCCCTCACGGCGGAAGAACGAGCCGGGTATGCGGCCCGCGGCGTACATCCGCTCCTCGACGTCCACCGTGAGTGGGAAGAAGTCAAGGACTTCGCGGGGCTTGTTTTGCGCGGTTGTGGCCGACAGCACCATGGTGTCGTCGTCCAGATAGACGGTGGCCGATCCAGCGGCTTGGCGGGCCAGCAGGCCCGACTCGAACCGGACGATATGGCGGCCGAGATCGCCGTTGTCGATAACGGCCTCGGCGAACTGAAGATCTGATCCCTCCACGGGATTCCTTTCTGCGGCGCTGGCGTACGGCCAGTGCCTGAGCGGGGATCGCACGCTCACGGATGAGGCTCGACGTGGCGGGTACGCGTGTCCCGCGGCAGTCCCCCGAGGTGGTGGAGGCCGGTCTTCGATCGAGGTCCGCGGGCCAGAGCGCAACGCTCCTCCCGAAAACCACTACCGAGGACCGAGTCTCTCCTCGTCGAGCATCCGTGTCGAGATGCGATCTCGAACGTGATGTAGGTATTTAGTTGTGGTTTGCGGGCCCCGGCTCTGCGTGCTGCCGAGCCAGACCACGCCGCCTTGACAGATTACCGACGGAGCCCGAGGCGCTCGATGAGCGACCGGTAGCGCTCGATGTCGGTCTTGGCTACGTAGTTGAGCAGGCGGCGACGTTGTCCAACCAACAGCATCAGGCCGCGCCTGCTGTGGTGGTCGTGCTTGTGCTCCTTGAGATGCTCGGTGAGATGGGCGATCCGCTTGGTGAGGATTGCGACCTGGACCTCCGGAGAACCCGTGTCGCCGTCGCTGGTTGCGTACTCGTCAATGATCTTCTTCTTGCTTGCAGCGTCGATTGACACTGACTTCTCCTCTCGGTTTCCCGCTGCGCGGCGCCCCCGATGCCCTTTCGGGACCTTTCACACGGTGTGAGTGGGAGCTCTTGAAATCCGCGGCCGGTCAAACGGCGCCGCCAATCTACCAGCGCTGGGCAGTTGCCAGCGAATTCCACGACTAGTGCGCGCCGTTTCGAGATTGTTTACTTTAGTTTTGCCGAAGCCAACGGTCGACCTGCGAAGGCTCCGGGCACGTGCCTTCATGCGGCGTCGGGTCGTCGCCGTCGCCGGTGGCGCGGGTGCTGTTGGCGCTCGGCGTGCAGCCGCCGGATGCGTGTGTTGATTTGGGGTCGCTGGTGTTGGTCGATCCACCAGGGCGGGATCCACTCCGGTAGATCATCGGCGTTCAGCCGACAGGTCCAGCCTTTCTGCAGGAAATGCGTGTGGTGATAGCGACACAACAGGGTCAGATTGTCCAGATCAGTGAGCCCGCCGTTAATCCAGTCGATGATGTGGTGCCGGTCGCACCAACTCGGTGGATGACTACACCCGGGGAAGCTGCATCCGCCGTCTCGGATGTGCAACGCCATGGTTTGGCCTGCGGAGGCGATCCGTCTGGTTCTCCCCAGTGCCAGGGGAACATTGTTGTGGTTGATGATGGTGGGCCAGATGTCGGCCTCATCAGCAATCCGCAGCAACTGATCAGAGGTGAGTTGGCTGCCGTCGCCGGTTTCGGCTAGCCCGGCTTTGGCGAGCAGATCCTCAAGCGGGATGGTGGCGACCACCGAAGTCGGTGTGCCGCCGGAGGCTGGCTGGTCCTTCATCTTCAACAGGCGCCCGCAAACCTCATCCAACCCGTCGTGGAGGCGTTGCCCGTAGGGCCGCTCATCCGGTATCTGGGTGGTCTGCCCGTCCTCGCCCTCGAAGGTGGTGGTGCGGGGCTTGGCCAGCGGGTCCAAGATCGCGTTCAGCTGGGCACCCACCGTGGTGGTGAGTTTGCCCTGCAGGTGCCACATGCCATCCCGACGCTGCTTGAGTTCCAGATACCGGCGGTCTTGCTGCAGTTGATCATCGACGGGTTCCGGGCCGTCCGGATCAGCGGCAGCCACAACGCCTAGCGCGTAGCGGCGCAGGTCGGTGGGTCCGAGCACGGGGGCGTAGTCGGTGAGCAGTTGCTCCGCGGCCTCCACAGCATCAGGATCCAACCCGGGCCGGGAGAGTTTCTGCATGGCCCGTTCCACAATCTGCACCTTCTCCACCGACACGGCACCGTCGCGTTGCAACGCAGCCAACCGCGGCAACACCGGCTCCAACCGTTCCCCCAACATGGAGCTGCGGGGTCCGACCGCGGCTGCGGCGCGTACCCGGGAGGCAGCCTCACCAGGGGAGAGTTGTAGCACCCGCACCAAGAACCTGGTCAAGGTAGAGAAGCAATAGGTTCCCGGAAGATCAGTGGCCTCCGCATCAGCAATCAGACTGTGGTCGATCAACGGCAGCCGGTTCCGGAAGGTTTCGAACCGTTGCCACAACGCCACTTTCTCTGCGGCGTCGAGTTGATCAAGCCCACCGGTTTCGACGGTGTCATAAGAGTTCGGTGAGCACTGTCGTTGAGTTCGTCCAGGGCCACATCCAGCCGGCCGCGCTCGGTGCGCTGCTCTGCTGGTGGATCCCCGAGTTCCATACAATCATTCTATTCGAACTATGTTCGATGACAAGCCGTTTTCCCAACAAAATAAGGAAAATTGACGACCAAGAACTTCAGCACCGAACCACCCAACCCAACCCCCCACGCACCCTTCCACAACATTCCCCCGGATCTCTCTTGTTCTTGAATCCCCGGCCTGCTCCCGGCGGCTGCCTGATCGGTGTCGCCCGGAGCTGGGGTCAAGGCTGGCCGTAGGCCACCCGTAGGGCTTGGCCTTGACGCCGGCGAGGACGACGCCACACTCCCACAGCCGGGAGCAGGTCCGGAGCCATCAAGTCGAGTGCAAATCATGATCATCACAAGGTGTAGGAACACAACGCTCCAAGGTCAGCTCCTCGACAACCTCAGGGCACGTACACCTTCACTCAGGCCGCGTGCAGCAGATGCCGAGCCTGCTCAACATCGGCATGCATCTGCCGGATCAACGCCTCCCTACCTGCGTACTTCACCTGACCGCGGAGCCTGGCGTAGAAATCGATCGCGATCTCTACGTCGTAGAGCTCGAGGTCGTCACGATCCAGCACGTACGCCTCAACCCGACGTTCCATACCATCGAAGGTCGGGTTGGTACCGACCGAGATCGCCGCAGGCCAGCGCGGTGAAGGAACATCCAGCCGTGTGACCCAGCCGGCGTAGACCCCGTCGGCAGGCACCGCCATTCCTGGGGGCACCCGGACATTGGCTGTCGGGAAGCCCAATTCGTGACCCCTTCGGTCGCCGCGGACGACAACGCCCGAGAACCGGAAGACGTTGTCGCTGAGCTCTCGGACCCGACCGAAGTCGCCCTCGGCCACCGCATGCCGGATCAGCGTCGATGAGCTCGGCTGGGTGCCATCGGTGACCAGCGGCAGCGCCTGAACTTTGAACTCCCCCGCCCCGAGCTCAGCCAGGGTGGAGACATCGCCGGCGGCTCGGAACCCGAAGCGGAAGTTCTCTCCAACGACAATCCGCGTCGGGATGCAGCGGCCGGAGCACGGTATCGACGAACTGGGCCGGACTCCAGCTGGCGACCTCAGCGGTGAAGTGAACGACGACGACCTCATCGACGCCCACCTGGCGCAGCAACTCCTTGCGACGCTCCAGTGAGGTGAGCAGGAGCGGCGCCTGATCCGGTCGGATCACCGACATCGGATGCGGCCAGAACGTCACCGCAACGAGGCGGGCTCCCGGCTCGGCTGCCCGGGCGGTACGGATGAGCTCGACGTGTCCTCGATGGACCCCATCGAAGTTGCCGATCACGACGACGGTCGGCCTGCTCATTCGATGCGCCTCCTAGTCTTCCTGCTCGCCATCTCGAACAGTTAAGCAGACAGCCGAACCATGCAGCGCGACTGTAAAGCGACTCACGTTATGGGCAGATGGCACGCGAAGAAAGCCAAGTTATGTAAGACTTTCCGAGCACACGCATGCATCTGACTCTCGGGGGGACATTTTGAGGCGTATTACTAAGGCTGCGCTCGGCGGCCTTGCGGGCTGCGCGCTGGTTCTGGGCGGAACACAGTGCGCGGCCGGGGCATCTGGCTCCGACGACGTACGAATTTAGCACGCTCGATTGATCGATGTCCGAGCCGACTGACCGATGGTCGCTTCGACTCGGCCAGGCGAGGTTACAGATCAGCGAGACGGCCGACGGACAGTACAAGTTCACGCATCGAGTCACAGGGAATCGATGTCCAAGGACAGCGAGTTCGATCCGGACACGGTCCCTCGTTCGGCGCTCACCTCCACATCGGTCCGTGCGTGGACAACGCTGTGGCCGACTCGGCAGGGATGCGGCTGGAGGGCACTACAAGCACGACACCCGCGGGCCGGCATGCAGCAATCCGCCGAGAACGAGGTCTGGTTCGATCTCGTGCCCAATGCAGACGGCATGGCTACGACGCGACAACCGTGGCGATTTCCTGGTGCCATCCGGGCCGATGGACGGTCCGTACGTCATCCATGTCGACGTGACCATACACGGACCGACGAGTTCCAGGGTCCGGCGTGCGGGTGCTAGAGGAGGCGTGCTTCCCGCTCGATTACTGGGACCTCCAGTACGGAGCTCGCACTTAGGAAGGCTAGTACTAAACACCGCCTCGGCAACAGCATCCGGTCCTTCCTGGCGGTAAAGCGCCAGGAAGTGGCCAGCCTCGTCAAGTAATGCCGTCGTGCCGTCTGGCAAGATCACGCCAGCCAAGCCGCCGACCGTTTCGGATCTGGCCTGCCTGGGTCTCGTTGACGGTCAAAGTTGGGAAGCTGCTGCGGACGACCCGATCCAGCGGCATGATCCTGAGTCCCCGCTCGGCCTCCTCCAACGTCTGAGCCTCGTCCAGTGTGAACGCCCCCACCCGCGTCCTGCGCAGGGTACTCAGGTGACCGCCGACCCCGAGAGCGGCGCCGAGATCCCGAGCCAGCGCGCGAACGTAGGTCCCTGATGAGCACTCGACTACCACGCTCAAGATCGACACAACCAACCCCATCAACCTCAAGCTCCCGGCGACCCAGCAGGTCGAATCTGCGTATGGTGACCGGCCGTTCGGAAAGCTCCACCGACTGACCAGCACGTACCCGCCGGTAGGAGCGGACACCGTTGATCTTGATCGCCGACACCGCGGCCGGCACCTGAAGGATGTCGCCACGCAACCTCGCCATGGCAGCCTCGATCTCGGCTTCGCCAAGATCAGCCGCGCCCGTCGGTCGTGACGACTTCGCCTTCGGCGTCGTCTGTGATCGTGCCAATGCCCAGGCGAATCGTCGCCTCATAGACCTTGTCGGACAACGCGAGATATCCCAACAAGCGGGTCGCCTTCTCGATCCCAACGATCAAGCACGCCGGTGGCCATCGGGTCCAGGGTGCCGGCGTGCCCCACCTTGCGGGTGCCGGCCAGCCGGCGGATGCGCCCGACCACCTGATGCGAGGTCCAGCCAGCGGGCTTGTCGAGAATGGCGAGCCCGAGATCGGTCCCGACGGTTCGGCTTCAGGCCTGTCGTCATCAGGCTGCGCGCGTTCCTCGACAACCTCGTCGCGCCCGCGCGCTCCTCGACATCGTCGTGCTTGTACGGGTCGGCCTCCCCCGCGTACGCCGCGCCCGCGGCCTGCTCGGCCACGCGCGCGTCCACCGACCTCGCCTGGGCGAGCAGGTCCTCGATCTGCCTGGCGTTCTCGGGCACGGCGTCCGGCACGAACTCGATCGTCGGGGTGAATTTGAGGCCGAGCTGCTTGCCGACCTGAGATCGGATCAGCCCGTTGGCCGAGCGAAGCGCCACCGCAGTATCAGCCCGCTCGGCATCTGAGCCCAGCACCGTGTAGAAGACCGTGGCATCGTGGGTGTCGCCGGTCAGCCGTACGTCGGTCACCGTCACGAAGCCCAGCCGCGGATCCTTGATCCGACGCTCCAGCATCTCCGCGACGATCACCTTGATCTGGTCAGCCAGCCTGACCACGCGTGGCGAGGCCATGTCCACCTCCTTCACACCGACTTGCCAGAATCTGGGTTCACCATAGTGATCAACCCAGTTTTGACAATTCGGCCGCTACGAGCGCGGCTTCTCCCGCATCTCGTATGTCTCGATGATGTCGTCGATCTTGATGTCGGAGTAGTTGGCGAGCGTTATGCCGCACTCAAACCCCTCACGTACCTCGGTGACATCGTCCTTCTCCCGGCGCAGCGAGGCGATGGTCGTCTCGGTGACGACCACACCGTCACGCAGCAGTCGTGCCTTGGAATTGCGGCGGATCGAACCGCTGATGACCATACAGCCAGCGATGATGCCCGCCTTGGACGAGCGGAAGATCTCCCGGATCTCCGCCTGACCGAGGGTGGCCTCCTCGTAGATCGGCTTCAGCATGCCCTTCAAGGCGGCCTCGATCTCGTCGATCGCGGCGTAGATGACCGAGTAGTAACGGATGTCCACGCCCTCGCGATCGGCCAACTCGGAGGCCTTGCCCTGAGGCCGGACATTGAAGCCGACGATGACCGCATCAGACGCCGCAGCGAGCGTGACGTTCGTCTCAGTGATGGCGCCGACGCCGCGATCGATCACCCGCAGGCTGACCTCGTCGCCGACGTCGATCTTGGACAGCGCGTCCTCCAGCGCCTCCACCGAACCAGCACCGTCACCCTTGAGGATGAGCCGCAGCTCCTGCGTCTCGCCCTTCTCGAGCTGCTCGAACAGCTGGTCGAGGGTCTTGCGCCGGGTGCCGGCAGCCTGAGCAGCCATCCGCAGCCGTGCTGCCCGCCGTTCCGCGATCTGCCGCGCCATGCGATCGTCATCGACAACCAGGAAGCTGTCCCCCGCACCGGGCACGGCCGTCAGGCCGAGGACCTGCACCGGGAACGATGGCGGCGCCTCGCTGACATTGTCACCATGATCATCGAGCAACGCGCGTACCCGGCCATGCGCAGGACCGGTGACGATCGAATCGCCCACGTTGAGGGTTCCGCGCTGCACCAAAACGGTAGCTACCGGACCGCGCCCCTTGTCCAGGTGCGCCTCGATGGCCACACCCTGAGCATCCATATCGGGGTTGGCTCGAAGGTCCAGGGCCGCGTCGGCGGTCAAGATGATCGCCTCCAGCAGCGAGTCAAGACCTTGGCTGGTGACCGCTGAGACGTCGACGAACATCGTGTCGCCTCCGTACTCCTCGGGCACCAGGCCGTACTCCGTGAGCTGGCCACGGACCTTCGTCGGGTCGGCACCCACCTTGTCGATCTTGTTCACTGCCACGACCACCGGCACTTCCGCTGCCAGGGCATGGTTGAGTGCCTCGATCGTTTGTGGCATCACACCATCGTCGGCCGCGACTACGAGCACGGCGATATCGGTCGACTTGGCACCACGCGCACGCATTGCGGTGAACGCCTCGTGGCCCGGCGTGTCGATGAAGGTGATCTTGCGTTCCTCGTCCTCCACCTCGGTGGAGACCTGGTACGCCCCGATGGCTTGGGTGATGCCACCTGCCTCGCGGGCCACCACGTTCGTCTTACGGATCGCGTCGAGCAGCTTGGTCTTGCCGTGATCGACGTGACCCATGACGGTGACGACCGGCGGGCGGGCCTCGAGATCCTCCTCGCCGCCGGTGTTCTCCCCAAACTCGATGTCGAAGCTCTCCAGCAGCTCGCGATCCTCGTCCTCGGGCGAGACAACCTCGATGTCGTAGTTGAGCTCAGTACCCAGCACCTGCAGAGTGTCGTCGCTCACCGACTGGGTGGCGGTCACCATCTCTCCAAGGTGGAACAGCACCTGGACCAGCGATGCCGCGTCGGCGCCGATCTTCTCGGCCAGATCCGTCAGCGAGGCACCCCTGGCGAGCCGGACCTTCTGCCCGTCGCCCTGCTTGACGCGGATGCCACCGATCGATGGGGCCTCCATCTGATCGAATTCCTGGCGCCGCTGCTTCTTGGACTTCCGTCCACGGCGAGTCGGGCCGCCTGCCCGGCCGAACGCTCCCTGGGTGCCACCGCGACCACCTCGGCCACCACGCCCACTCGGCGGTGGCCCGCCGGGCCCACCGCCGGGGCCACCGCGACCTGGAGGGCCGCCGCCTGCGCGACGACCACCAGCGGGTGCCCCACGACCGCGTGTACCCGGACCGCCAGGTGTGCTGCCAAGCTGACCAGAGTTCTGCTTGGGCATCATCGCCGGGTTGGGCCGTGGCATTCCCGGAACTCCTGAGCGACCGCCCGGGGCCAACGGAGCACGGCCGGCAGGCGGACGCGGCTCCCCAGGTCGAGCGGCGTCCGCGCCGGGACGCGGCGCACGCGGCCTACCCATTCCTTGCGAGGAGGAGAACGGGTTGTTGCCGGGCCGCGGGGTACCGGGACGCCGTGCAGTTGGAGCGCCGGGGAGTCCTCCGGTGGACCCGGGACGCGGCCGTGGTGCGGCGGCGCCGGGGGCTTCGCCGATCCGAGCGGCAGGCGCGGCTTGGCCCGGAGCCCGTGGCACGCCTGGGCGCGGAACCGATGTCGGCTGCGGCGGAGACGGCGGACTTGCCGGTGCTGCTGCTGGTGCCACTGGTACCGCGGGCGCTGCGGGTGGGGTCACTGCTGGCGCCTCGGCAGCCACCTCAACAGGGGCCGGCGCGGGCGCTGCCTGCGCCCCGTCAGCCGCCTTTGCGGTCGACGCCTTCGCGGTCGACGCCTTCTTGGCTGGCGCTTTCTTGACTGGCGGCGGCTCGCTCGCCAGCTTCTCCTTGAGTCGTCTCTCGACCGGCGCCTCCACGGTTGAGGAGGCGGATCGTACGAATTCACCCATGTCCTTCAGCATGCTGAGGACGGTCTTGCTCTCGACTCCGAGCTCTTTTGCAAGCTCGTAGACACGGACCTTTGCCACTGCTCTCCTTGTTGGCGGTCCGGGTCTAGATTCCGGACCAGTTAGTTGTCGAACATGCTCACTGAGCGGTTCTCATCGATTGGTCATGAGCTTGTGTGCCCACCTTCTGGTTCGGCTCTCGCGTACGCGAGTGCTTGCTATCTCAGCCGCTCCAAGCGGAGCGGACGCATGGAGAACTCTATGCCCAGCCGCGCGCACGTGTCTAAATGAGCGCGTCAAGGAAGTGCCGGATCATGACAGCTGCTCGCTGTCCATCGATCTCGGACCGTAGAGCCCTTCCTAGGCTACGTCGCTTGAGCGCCTGCTCAAGACATCCCGGTTTCGGATGCAGATATGCCCCCCGGCCAGGCAGCATCTGGCGATCGTCGACTGCTACCGCCCCTTCACTGGCGACGATGCGAAGCAGCTGCCACTTCTCGGCTCGCTCCCGGCAACCGATGCAGGTGCGAACAGGAGCGGACACCGAAACAGGCTAATGCCCCACAGGGCGGCCTGAACCGCGTTTGCTGTCTCAAGACGGCTCCGCGAGTGCTGATCTGGCTGAAACCGCACACGTTTCCCATCGTGAGACGGCTGGTGCTGGCGGGTCGGGAAGTAGAGCCGCCATTCTGGCTTGAAGGTTCTCGGGATACCCACCGCCCCGCAGGCCCGCAGGGCGTCTCATACTCGTTCCAGGGTCCGCAATGGTTCGCGATAGATGCCATCGGAGGTGATGATCACCAGTCGCCAGCGAATCTGGTCCAGTTCCTCTCGCCGGGAGATGTCGGTGAGCCACTGGTGCGTATCTTCAGCGTGCTGCCGGCCGTCGTACTCAAGAATCAGCCGAATGTCGTCGTATGCCATGCCATAGCGCCTGCGCCATGAGCCGTCAGGCGCGCGAATGATCAGGTTGACGCGAGGTTGTTTTGCTCTGCTCGCGCGGCGCCCCTCGAAGCTGGTGCCGTCGTCACTCTCGCGAAACCAAAGCATGTTTCACTCATCGCTCCTCCGATCACCAGCGGGCGCCCACCGACGCTCGCAGAGAAGAAGGCCGGCGAGCACCACAAGCAAGCGGAGCCGGGTTTCCTGAGGTGAATCCACACCTTCGCGCGCCAAGGAGGCAGCTCTGCGGGCAAGGCGGCATCCCCGACCGTTCCACTGCCCAGCCGTCCCGATGAGCAGCTCCGGGATGTATGGCCAGCCTTGATCAAGCTGTCGGCCACGACGACCAGGTCGACGAGCCCGACGCCGATCGCGGCAAGGTCCAAGAAGTCTGCTCCGGAGTCGAGATAGGTCACACCCTTGCGAAGCGTGGTCTGGGCCGAGTCATTGCGGTAGTGCGAGCTAACTCCCTGGCGAACCAGGCGCCCACACGCCGACGGCAAAGTGACGTGCGTAGCACCGTCGGCGGCGGAGCTGCACCCCACAGCTCAGCCGCCGAGTGATGGCTGATGTATGAACCGCTCGGCACCAGTCTGATAACGGCCTTTGCCCTCAGCAACGGGGTGATGTGGACTTCACGGGCGACATAGGTATCCCAGAAGATCTTGTGAAATCGCCTGCTGAGCAGCATCTCAGCAGTCAGACCAGCCGCTCGGCCCTCTGCTCGGCTGAACGGCTGGCGAGGATTGAATGCGGCTGAGGCCTGAGCGGTTGCGGACATGGGCACGATCTTGAGTGCTCCGGACGCCGCCACCGCAGTCGTCAACACAATCTGTGGAAGACTTCTCGGCCGCTCTCCACTGACGCGAGCCGTCTCGAGATGGCTGGCGAGGGGCTCGAGCGCCCCCACGGCACTCGTCAGCCGTCTCCAGACGGCAAACGCAGATTGAGGGGCCGAACCCTACGCCGAGATCAAGCCCGAGTCAGCGCCACCGCGAGATCAGGCTGGCGCAGTATCCGAGCGGATATCGATACGCCAGCCAGTCAGCCGGGCTGCGAGCCGGGCGTTCTGGCCCTCTCGACCGATGGCCAGCGACAACTGATAGTCCGGTACCACCACGCGAGCGGCTCGTAGGTTCGCATCCACCACAGTCACCGAAGTCACCTTGGCCGGCGACAGCGCGTGACCGACAAACGTCGCCGGGTCGGGTGAGTAGTCGATGATGTCGATCTTCTCCTCGTTCAGCTCGTGCATGACCGCCCGCACCCGCTGGCCCATTGGACCGATACAGGCACCCTTCGCGCTGACATCGGGATTGTGGCTGACAACCGCGATCTTGCTGCGGTGACCGGCCTCGCGGGCCACAGCCTTGATCTCGACCGTCCCGTCTGCGATCTCCGGCACCTCAAGCTTGAACAGCTTCTCCACCAGTCCGGGATGAGTCCGCGAAACGATGATCTGCGGGCCGCGCAATTCCTTGCGAACTGAGACCACATAGACCCGGATCCGAGTTCCGTGGGCATAGCGCTCGCCGGGCACCTGCTCGCTCAGCGGCATGATGGCTTCAATTTTGCCGAGGTCGACTCGCACGGTGCGGCTATCACTGCCCTGCTGCACCACTCCAGAAACGATGTCGCCCTCGACCCCTGAGAAGTGACCGTACTTCTGCTCGTCCTCGGCGTCTCGCAGCCGCTGCATGATCACCTGGCGGGCGGTGGAGGCCGCCACTCGTCCGAAACCCGCCGGGGTGCTGTCGTATTCGCCGATCTGCTGACCGTCCTCGTCGTACTCGGGCGCGAACACGATGACGTGTCCGGTCTTGCGGTTGAGTTCGACCCGGGCACCGTGCACTGCACCCTCGGTCTTCTCGTACGCGGTGAGCAGGGCATCCTCGATCGCACTGGCCAGGACCTCGAACGGCAAGTCCTTCTCCCGCTCCATCAGCCGCAGCACGGAGATGTCGATGTCCATCTCAACCCTCCTCATCCTCGCTGCGCGCCGCTCGCGGTCGGTTCAGCTCCACCTGAACCAGCGCGCGATCGACGTCGCCGAAGCGAATCTCGCGGGTATCGCCGTCCACATCGAGCCGTACGCCGTCCTCACTGCTGGAAACGATCCGGCCGGTGATTGTGTCCCCCTCACACAGTCGCACCGCGACCAAGCGTCCGGTATTCCGGCGCCAGTGACGAGGCAGCTCGAGGGGTCGGCTCACCCCGCGGGAAGTGACCTCGAGCGTGTACGGCGCGGCTCCGGTCACGTCCGCCTTGTCCAGCGCTTCTGACGCCGCCTTGCTTGCGTCCGCAATGTCATCCAGCAGCGGGCCAGTGCCCTGCGGGCCCTCGCCGTCGACCACAACACGAAGCAGCCGCCGCTTGCCCGCCGGAATGATCTCCACCGCCTCCAGCTCGAGACCGAACCGGGCAAGGATCGGGGTCAGCACACCAGCAATCTGGCTCTCATTCATCGCGCTGTCCTTCGATCCGATTAGGCCCTTCGGTTGTGGCGGCGCCGATCGGGAAAACATCTCGCAGCGCGTGTGGGGCAGCATATCCCTCGGCTGAGGTACGGTCGGCGGGTGGCCGACTCAGATGCACCCATTGGCCTCGTCCCGCCGGCACAATTGAGCCGCAGGATGATCATCGGCCTCGGCCTTGCCGCGCCGACGCTGGCGATGCCCTGGCTGGCCGGATGTACGGCAGGCGATCCGACTGTCGACAGTCCCGCGCTTGCCCCCGGCACACCGTCGTCCGCCATGTCGAGTCCTGCGGCGAGTCCCACTCCAACTCCAGCTGTGTCGAGTCCATCGTCCGGTGCGGCTGCACCGGAGCAGGCTCTGGCAGCGCTCGCATCTGCGATCCTGGCGGGACCGAACCGCAAGCAGCTCTCGAAGGACCGCCGACAGTTACTGACGTTCCTTCGCAACGCGCATACAGCACACGCTCAGGCAATCGCCAAACCGCCGCCAACGGCTGCACCGGTCAAGATCGGCGGAATGTCGCTGAACAGCTCGCTTGCCCTGCTGTCTCGTCACGAAACTTCCGCTGCCGGCCGTTACCGGAGCGCAGCGCTGAAGGCGAAGGGGTCGGATGCACTGCTCTTGGCCTCGTTGTCAGTCGCTGCCGGGAGCTTCGCTGCGGCGATCGGCTCTACTAATCCGCCCGCCACGCGCCCGGTCGCTGATCGGCACCCGGTCGAGGTCCTCTCCGAGGTCGTTGCGGTCCAGGAGCTGGTCCGGCAACTGCATGCAATCGTGTACGGCTACCAATTGGCGATCGGCAAGCTGAAGGTGCTCAGCAGGCAACGTCCGAAAGCGGAGCGCGAGCTGCTTGCGCAGCGCATCTTCCGGGATCGGCTGATCGCCTGGTTGAAGAAACACTCCGCGGACGTCCCGGCTGCCGCGCCGGCGTACGTGCCGTCGGTCGTCCCACGCAACGCGGCGACCGCCGGCAAGTTGATCATGCGGATGCAGACTGCGCTGCAGCCCTTCTGCGGGCTCTGGCTGGCTGCCTCGGCCACTCCAGCAGATCGACAACAAGCGCTGGCTGCACTGACCAACGCCATGAAGACCGCCCGCTCCTGGGGCGCCCCCCTCGGGGCATGGCCGGGCTGGAGCAGTTGATCATTGCGCCAGCTGGACCACCATGTCGTACGTCAGCTTGATGATCAGGCTGGTGAGTACCACGAGGAAAACCTTGCGGACGAACGAGCTCCCGCGGGCGATCGCTGTCCTGGCACCCAGGTAGCCGCCCACCAGGTTCGCCGCGCCCATTGTCAGCCCGAGCGCCCACAGCACCGAGCCCGACAAGCCAAAGACGACGATCGCCGACAGGTTGGTGACGAGATTGGCGATCTTGGCTGTCGCACTCGCCTCCAGGAATCCGTAGCCGAGCACGATGACGAGCAAGATCACGAAGAAGGAGCCGGTGCCAGGGCCCAGGAACCCGTCGTACGCGCCGACACACAGACCTATCAGCGCAGTCAGCCCGTAATGTCCTCGCCCCGCGTGCTTCCGCATCGAAACCATGCCCAGCTGCGGCCTGCGCCAAATGTAGATGCCCACCCCGATCAGTGCGACCAACACAATCGGGGTGAAGGCATCCCGTGGCAGCAGCTTCGCCAGCGATGCCCCAACTGCTGAACCAACGGCTGAAGCGACGACTAGCGGCGCCACGGTCCGCCAATCAAGCGGGATCCGGAGCGCGTACGTCAGCGAGCTGGTCGCCGTCCCGCAGAAGGAAGAGATCTTGTTCGTGCCCAAGATCACTGCCGGTGGGGTGCTGCTCGGCAGTCCAATCAGCAGGGCGGGCAGCTGGATCAGCCCACCGCCTCCGACGACCGCATCAACCCAACCGGCGACAAAGGCCGCGAGGATCAGCGCCGCCAGCGACAGAGCGGAGAGGTCCGACAAACCAAGGCCTCAGCCCAGTCCGGTTGGGCCGTGCACCGCTGTAAGGATCTCTGCGAGCGCATCCTCAATGGCGACCTCGGTCTGCTGCCCACTCCTTCGATCGCGCAGTTCGATCACACCGTTGGATAGGCCGCGGCCAACCACAACGATCGTCGGCATGCCCAGGATCTCCGAGTCGGCGAACTTGACGCCCGGGCTCACCGACCGGTCGTCCAGGAGCACCGATACGCCCGCCTCGTCCAGTTGAACGGCCAGATCGGCCGCCGCCATGGTCACGGCCTCGTCCTTGCCGGCCGCCAGTATGTGCACTGCGAACGGTGCCAGCTCGCGCGGCCAGCAGAGTCCCTTGTCGTCACAGGTCCCCTCGGCTACGGCCGCGACTGCTCGTGAGATGCCCACCCCATAGGAGCCCATGGTCACCGTTACCAGCTTGCCGTTTTGATCGAGCACCTTGAGGCCGAGAGCCTCCGCGTACCTGCGACCCAACTGGAAGATGTGTCCCATCTCAATACCACGGGTTAGCGTGAGCGATCCTGAGCCGTCCGGAGCGGGATCGCCCTCCCGTATCTCGGCCGCCTCGATGATTCCGTCTGGCGTGAAGTCACGCCCGCAGACTAGATCGAAGACATGCCGACCAGGTTCATTCGCGCCAGTCACCCATCGTGTGCCTGCCACGACCCGCGGGTCGACTAAGAACCTAATCTTGGTGTCGGATTCCTCACCAAGCACGGCGGTCGGCGCGCCAGGCCCAGCGAATCGTGATGGACCCATATAGCCCTTTACCAGGTCGGCGTGTGCGGCGAAATCTTCGTCACCGAACGGCTCCGCCACCGCCGGCTCGAGGTGGGCCGCGAGCCGTTTCATATCCACCTCCCGGTCCCCCGGCAGGCCAATCACTAGCGGATGACGGTAGCCATTGACCTCAGTGATCATCAGCACCACGTTCTTCAAGGTGTCGCTGGCCTGCCAGGGTCGGTCGGTCCGCGGGAAGCGAGCGTTGGCGAGGTCAACCAGAGTCTCGATGGTCGGGGTGTTCGGCGTGTCCTCGACGTGAGCAGCCGGCGCATCGTCGTACGGCAGCGGCGCCGGAGGTATGGTCCGCACGGCCTCCACATTGGCCGCGTAACCGCCGGGTGAGCGGACGAAGGTGTCCTCACCATTCTCGGCGATGGCCAGGAACTCCTCGCTTGCGGAGCCGCCCATCGCCCCTGACATCGCATGCACAACGACGTATTCGAAGCCCAGCCGGTTGAAGATCTTGATGTAGGCGTCGCGATGGGCGGCGTAAGACTTCGCGAGTCCCTCGTCGTCGATGTCGAAGGAGTAGGAGTCCTTCATCACGAACTCACGGCCGCGGAGCAGCCCGGCCCGGGGGCGAGCCTCGTCGCGGTACTTCGTCTGGATCTGATAGAGCGAGAGCGGCAGGTCCTTGTAGGAGGAGTACAGGTCCTTGACCAGCAGGGTGAACATCTCCTCGTGCGTCGGACCGAGGAGGTACTCCGCTCCCTTCCGGTCGCGCAGCCGGAATATGCCCTCGCCGTATTCCGTCCAGCGTCCACTGGCCTCGTATGGCTCCTTTGGGAGCAGCGCCGGAAAGTGCACCTCCTGAGCACCGATCGCGTCCATCTCCTCGCGCACGATGCGCTCGACATTGCGCAGCACGCGGTAGCCCAGCGGCAGCCAGGTGTAGATGCCTGGACCGGCGCGGCGGATGTAGCCTGCCCGCACCAGCCAGCGATGGCTCGGCACCTCGGCATCGGCCGGATCCTCGCGCAACGTGCGGACAAAAAGCTCCGACATTCGGGTGATCACCCGAGCACTGTATTAGCTAGAGCCGCATTCCGACGGTCTTCGTCATGAGCACTTCGCGGTAGTCCCCAGCACTCAGCGGTGGATGGGATTAACGCGAAGTGCCAGAGGTAGCGCGACGTGCATCGTTGAGGGCTATCCCCGCATCAATTCCTCCGGATGCTTCCGCATCACGACGGCGGTTGTGCGCCGTTGCGCATCCAACAACCGGCTACGAAATGATCCCTTGGCGGTCTTCAGGGCGGTTGAGACTTGATACAGCCGAGCTGGCCGGCCCGGCTGATAGTGGGTCACGAGGGTCGGAATGTATTCAGCCTTGGTGACGGTGAATCGCCCATTCCCGACGCGAGCAAAGGTGAACCGCCCCGTCGCACCCTCAGCGCCGCGGGGCACGTCAGTTGTGTGCTGAGCCACCGTGTTCCCCACCCCGTAGAGCACCCATTTCTTGTTCACGGTGGTCCACGGCTGCACGACGTGCGGGTGGTGCATGTACACAAGATCAACATCGGGTGAGGCCGTGAGGGCGCGGGCGAGCTTGATCTGCTGCGCGTTCTCGCTCGTGGAGTATTCGGTTCCCACGTGTACGGCGGCGAGCACGATGTCTGCTCCAGCCGTCCGGGCACGATGCGCCTGATCTAGCAAACCCTTTGCGCTCATACGCTGCACAGCCCAGGGCTTGCCCGGCGGCATGGGGAGACCGTTCAGGCTGAACGTCGCCGCCACGATGCCGACCTTGACGCCCTGCTTGGTGGTGAAGATCGTCGGCCGCTCGGACTCGGCCTTCGTACGAGCGGTACCAACATGGTCGATCCTGGCCCGATCAAGATCATCGAGCGTGCGCTTGAGGCCGGCGAAGCCCTGGTCGACGCTGTGGTTGGACGCGGTCGTGCATACGTCAAAGCCGGTCGCCGCAATGGCTCGTACGACCTGTGGCGGTGCGGCGAACAGCGGATAGTTTCGATACGGGCCGCCCGGCCGAGCGAGCGGCACCTCCTCATGGCAGATCGCCAGGTCGGCCGATGCGATCACAGGCTTCATTCCCGCCAGCAGCGGCGCGAAGTCATAGCCGCTATGTCCGCGTCGCCTGGCGTCCTCCCTCGCCCCGTACCACAAGGTGTTGTGCCACAGCAGATCGCCGTTCATGACTACCGTCACGTGGGTCCGCTCCGGCGTCAAGGTTGCGCGCGGGCTTGGCGGCGAGTCGTCCGCGGGCCTAGGTGCGGCCAACGTGTCACCGGTCGCACTCGACAATACGATCAACAGTCCGATTGAGAGCGCTGCCAGCCACGTCCGAGGGGCTGTCAAAAGTGAACCGTCGCGAACTCCCCGACCTGAGTAAACCCCACCTTCGCGTAAGTCGCCCGAGCTGGCAGGTTGTAGTCGTTGACATAGAGCGACACGGTCGGGACGACCGTACGTGCCAACTGGACTACGGCCGCCATCGCGGGAGCTGACAACCCCTGGCCACGCAGCTCAGGTTCCAGCCACACCCCCTGCACTTGGCAGACAGATCCAGAGACCGAGCCGAGATCAGCCTTGAAGAGCACCCGATTGCCCTCAAAGATCCCGAACGCACGACCCGAGGCGATCAGCTGGCGGACATAGAAGCGGTAACCGGCGGGATTGCCCTGCACCGGTGAGACGCCGATCTCCTCGGTATACATCTTCACGGCCGCCTCGGTATAGGCATCCCACTGGTCGAGGGTGACCCGGCGTACGCGCCGATCAATCGGGATGGCTGGCGCTGAACTGATCGCAAGCACCGGTTGGCGCGGCCGCACATCGCGAACGTCGCTCCAGCCAGCGCCCCAGCGCTCGGAGAGCCGGTTCCACAGCTGCAGCGCGATGTGTGACGGGCCGATGATCGATGCGCACATGCGTTCTGGACCGGCGAACTCAGCCCAAGCCTCAAGCGCGTCCTCGTCAGCATTGACTGGCACGAGATTCGACCCCGCGTGACACAGCGCCCGCAGCAGACCACCTCGCTGATATCCCCAGACAGGACAGCCAAGGCTCGCCTGCTCGAGTCCTGCCGCACGCACCCGGGACGCTACGAAGACGTTCTCGATCGGCTTGGCGGAGAGCAGCCGAATGGCCGCAGGTAGGTCGCTACGATTCAGCACCCGCACCGAACCCTCTCGGGCCCATCGGGATGCAAGAGTACCGGCGACCTTGCGCATGCCTAGCGCACGCTGACCTCGGGCACGCCGTCTCCGGCAGGCATGGATTCCGCGAGCCGCATCGCCTCATCGATAAGGGTCTCGACGATGTCGGCCTCTTTCACAGTCTTGATCACCTCGCCGCGGACGAAGATCTGGCCCTTGCCGTTGCCAGAAGCGACCCCGAGATCTGCCTCCCGTGCCTCTCCCGGTCCGTTGACCACGCAACCCATCACGGCAACCCGGAGCGGCACTTCCAGCCCCTCCAGCCCAGCAGTTACCTCGTCGGCGAGCTTGTAGACATCAACCTGAGCACGACCGCAGGACGGGCAGGAGACGATCTCCAGATGCCGCGGCCTCAGGTTCAAGGACTCCAAGATCTTGATGCCGACCTTGACCTCTTCGACTGGTGGCGCGGAAAGGGAGACCCGGATTGTGTCACCGATTCCCCTCGAGAGCAGCGCACCAAACGCAACCGCAGACTTGATGGTTCCCTGAAACGCCGGGCCGGCCTCGGTAACGCCGAGATGCAGCGGGTAGTCGCAGGCGTCGGCGAGCAGCTCGTACGCGCGCACCATGACGACCGGGTCGCTGTGCTTGACAGAGATCTTGAAATCCCGGAAGCCATGCTCCTCAAAGAGACTGGCCTCCCAGAGGGCCGACTCGACCAGGGCCTCCGGAGTGGCCTTGCCGTGCTTGGCGAGGAGGCGCTTGTCCAGTGACCCCGCGTTGACCCCGATGCGAATGGAGCAGCCGGCGTCCGCGGCAGCCTTGGCGATCTCCTTCACTTGATCATCGAAGGCGCGGATGTTGCCAGGGTTCACGCGTACGGCGGCGCACCCGGCGTCGATCGCTGCGAAGACGTACCTGGGCTGAAAGTGGATGTCCGCAATCACCGGGATCTGGGACTTCTTCGCGATCACCGGCAGTGCGTCGGCGTCGTCTTGGCTCGGTACGGCAACCCGGACGATGTCGCAGCCGGTCGCAGTCAGTTCGGCGATCTGCTGGAGCGTGGCGTTGACGTCTGCCGTCAGCGTGGTCGTCATCGACTGGACGCTGATCGGCGCGTCGCCGCCGACCGCAATCTTGCCGACGTTAATCTGACGACTCTTGCGACGGGGCGCGAGGGTCGGTGGAGGAAGGGTTGGCAGACCCAGGTCGATGCTCATAAGGCCTTTCATGCGCGACAAGGTTCGGCGAGACCCAGGTGACGGCTCACCGACGATCCAGCCTAACGTGAGTTCGGCTAGCTCACACCGCCTCGGCGCGGAGGTAGATGAGCCCGGCACGATCGCGCCGGTTCGAAACTGGATCCTCAGACAGATCGAGCTCGAGGAATATGCGCCGCGACGTTGGCCTCAATCGTCCCATCTGCGGCCGCCGCAAACGCGGACATCACGCCGCATAATGTCTTCGACGACGACGCGACGTTGCTCGATCACACCGCGTTGATCGATGAACTCCAGGAGCTGCTTGGCGTGCCAGTCGATGTGGTGTCCGCCGGCGCCGTGCGCGAGCGGGACGAAGCAATTCGCGCCGAAGCCCTTCCGAAATGAGCAGCGAGCACGCTGCTGACGACGCGAGCGCGACTCGTCGGACCACGGCACGATCGAAGACATCCTCGAGTTTGTGATCAAGCCGCACGCCTGGCAGCGCATGGACATGGGGCCGTTCGAGTCGGACGAGATGCTCTTGCTGGCCGGTGAAGCTCTTTCGCGGCGCGTCGGCGAGGCTGCGTCCCGCCTGAGCGAAAGCTTCCAAGATCAGCATCGTGACGTGCCATGACGGGCGATTCGAGGCATGCGAAATCTAGTTGCCCACGACTGGCCGCATCGGTCAGCGGGTCGTCTGCAACACACTGATCGACTTTCCCGCGCTCGCCGACAGGTTATGCAGCACGCTCGCCGACCGGGCGCGATGTCGAGTCGCTCGGGCGGCTCTTCGCGGTCGCCGCTGCCTGGCGTGCCGGAGGTACCAAAACAACATCAGGCCGGTTGCGCCGAGATGAAAGCCATGCAACGCCCAGATCGGTCCGAACGGCAGGCTAAACACGTACACCGCATAGATCAGGTTGCCGACGTTGGCCAACACGATGTTCCCCAGGCTGTACGAGGCGAGGTCCTTGGTCCGCCCGGCCTTGACGAGCATCGGCAGAGTGCTGAAAACGAAGATCGCGGTCGACACCGATCCCGCCAGCAGCGGCAGACTCGCACTCACGTCACGCTCCTTTCGTCCGGCTCGGTGGGCCTATAATTCACTATATTGAGAGTAAATTGACTAAGTCAATGATATACTCAAAATCATTTGCGACACTGAGGTGAGATCCATGGCTGAAGGCACTCGGTCGTACTCCTCGCCGTTACGCGCCGATCAGGCACGACAGACACGACGGCGGATCGTCGACGCGGCAGCTGAGCTCTTTGCCGAGCGTGGCTACGTCGGCACAACTGTCGACGCGGTCGCCGCCGCCGCGGGTGTAAGTCGGAAGACGGTCTTTGACTCCGTCGGCGGCAAGGCTCGGTTGATGAAGCTCGCATACGATTTCGCGATCGTCGGTGACGACCAGCCTGTTGCGCTCAAGGATCGCCCGGAGATCGCGGCCCTCATGGCCGAGCCGGACCCTGCTAGGCGGCTCGCCATGTACGCGGCTCTCGTAGTCGCCATCGATCGCCGCATCTCAGCCGTCTGGCGAGCTCTCGAGGGCGCCGCCGCCAGCGATCCGGAGGCGCGCAGGCTCTACGCCGCGATGGTTCGCCAGCGTCGACGGTCGATGCAGGAGGCTGCGGAGCTGTTTGCGGACTCAGGCGCGCTGCGGCCCGACATCGATGTTGACATCGCAGCGGATCTGATGTGGCTGTACAACGACCCGTCGCTGTTCGACAAGCTGGTCCGTCAGCGCCGATGGTCTGTCGCGCAGTTCCAGGCCTGGCTGACCGAGGCCCTCCAGGTTCAACTGCTCGGCAAGGCTGCGACGCCCGACTTCGGTCCCGCAGACCGCAGATGACAGGACTCGAACGTTCCCGGGGGAACGTCCAACCGGGCACCCGAAACCCCTGAGATATCCTGGTTGCGATCGAGATATACGGAGGGCGGCAGATGACCAAACGACTGGTCGATATCGATGACGAGATCCTGGAGGAGGCGCGCCGCGCACTCGGCACCACCACGCTGAAGGAAACGGTGAACCGGTCCCTCCGCAGCATCGTGGAGACCTATCAGCGACGGCAGATCACAAAGGAAGACATCCAACGGTTCGTGGCGGCGACCGAAGACCTGCGCAACCCGGAGATCATGGCCAAGGCGTGGGAGTGACGCCGGCTCGGTGGCTGCTTGACAATTCGGCGCTTTCACGTCTCGATCGCGCTGAAGTCGCCGGCATTCTGACGCCACGCATGGATAGCGGTCTGGTTGCGGTCAGCATCGTGACTGAGCTCGAGGTCGGGTACTCCGCTCGGTCAACTGCCGACTACCGCGACACCCGACGCTCAATCCTTGATCGACTGCTCCCCATCAACATTCCGTCGCGCGCCGAATCTCGCGCCCGTGAGGTCCAAGCCGCACTTGTCGAGCGCGGCCGACATCGGGCCGTAGGCATCCCGGACCTGCTCATTGCGGCCACCGCCGAGATCGAGGGACTGATGGTGCTTCACTACGATGCCGACTTCGACCTGATCGCAGAAGTTACCGGCCAACCGTCCGAGTGGATCGTGCCACGAGGAACGATCTGAAGGATGGGCGAGCCCTCACCCGAGAACCTCGACGAGGGGGAGCACCCGCTCTAACACCGCCACCAGCAGGCACAGCAGGAGTCCCGAGACCAACCCGGCCAGGGCCGCCGACACACCCGCCTCGACGAGAAGCAGGCTCTCCCGTTTCGGTGGCGGAGTAAGCCTGCATCAGCACCTCCCCGAGCACCCAGCGGCGGACCGAATCGCAGCGCGACGGGCTGCCGGGGCATCCAGGCTCTTAGAAGAGCCGGATCGGATCGATGATGTCGGCCAAGATCAATACCACACCCGAGATCAGGATCACTCCGCCGACAATGTAGGCCACGGGCAGCAGCTTTGCCGTGTCCACAGGACCGGGGTCAGGCCGCCCGAAGAGGCGAGCGATCGCGCGTCTGACTGCTTCGTAGAACGCTGCGGCGACGTGCCCGCCGTCCAACGGCAACAGCGGCACGAAATTGAAGAGTGCGACGAACAGGTTGACCGCGCCGAGCACGGTGAACAGGCTCGCCACCTTGGCTGCCGCATTGATCTGGTCCGTCGAAGCGATCTCACCTGCCGCTCGACTTGCGCCAACGATCGACATCGGCCCGTAAACGTCTCGTGGCTGGCCAGTCACCAGGTTGTATGCGGTATAGAACACCTTCGCGGGGAAGTAGGCGAGCGCTACAACGGTCTGCTTGGTCATTTGCCACATGTCGCCGACTACGGCGATGGGCCCACCACGCTCGCGGGTTATCTCGGGTTCGACGCCAAAGAAGCCAGCTGGAACCCGTTTGGACGGGTCGTACCTGTCCGGTACGCCGGTGATGACCGTGTTGACCGGCTTCAAATCGATCTGCTCACCATTCCGATCTACGGTCACAACGGCCTGGTGATCCAGGTTTGCCCGGATGAGACGCGAGACGTCGTCCCATGACGACACCGGGATCGCGTTGAACGCCACGATCTTGTCCCCCGGCTGGATTCCCGACTGAGCGGCCGGAGTCGGCGGCTTTCCCGTGCAGGTCTGGTCGGCCGCGTTCGCAACGACGATGCACTCCTGCACCTTGCTGATCGTCAGCTGGGAGCGGTAGACACCGTAGGTGGCCGCGACACCCAGCAAGATCACAAACGCCAGCAGGATGTTCATCGCCGGGCCGCTGGCCATGATGATCAGCTTCTGCCAGAAGGGCTTCTGATAGAAGAGCCGGCCCTTGTCTTCGGGCTTGATCGCGGACCACTCTGCGGCCCGTGCATTGTCGGCGAGCGCTCGAAACGGGCCAGTACTGTATGTGCGGACCTGACCAGGATGGTCCTTCGCGGGCGGGAACATGCCGACAAGGCGGACATAGCCACCCACCGGAACCGCTTTGACGCCGTATTCAGTTTCGCCGCGGCGTCGGGACCACAGCGTACGACCGAAGCCCACGAAGTACTCGGTGGTCTTGACATCAAACAGCTTGCCTGGCAGGAGATGGCCTATCTCGTGCAAGGCGATCGAGGCCATCACCAATGCGAAGAAGGCAACGGCACCACCGATGTAGATCAGAAGGTTCATCTAGTGCGTGTGCTCCGCAGTCTGAGTAAGGTCCTCGGCCCGGGCACGCGCCCAGGCATCCGCCGCTAGTACCCGCTCAAGCGTGAGCTGGTCACTCGCGACCAGCCTTGAGCCTACGTCGGGATCTGAACCAGCGTGCTCGCGCAGCACCAGGGCCACGATGTCGAGGATCTGGGTGAAACCGATCCGGCCCTCGTGAAACGCGTCCACGCACACCTCGTTAGCGGCGTTGTACACCGCGGGCGCCGAACCTCCGAGTCGCCCCGCCTGCCGGGCCAGTTCCACGGCTGGGAACGCTGCGTTGTCCAGCGGCTCGAAGGTCCAGCTCGATGCCGTGCTCCAATCGCAGGGTCGGGCCACTCCCGGCAGCCGATCCGGCCAGCTCAGACCCAGCGCGATCGGTAGCTTCATATCCGGCGGCGAGCACTGCGCAAGGCTAGATCCATCCACGAACTGCACCATGGAATGCACGATCGACTGCGGATGCACGACGACATCGATCCGATCCAGGTCCACGCCGTACAGCAGGTGCGCCTCCAACAGCTCCAACCCCTTGTTCACCAGCGTCGCCGAGTTGGTGGTGATCACGCGGCCCATGTTCCAGGTCGGGTGGGCAAGGGCCTGCTCCGGCGTCACGTCACTCATCTGCTCCAGAGTGAGTCCGCGGAAGGGACCGCCGCTGGCAGTCAGGATCAGCCGATCGACCTCCGCGGCTGCGCCGCCGCGGAGACATTGGGCCAGCGCTGAGTGCTCGGAGTCAACAGCAACAATCTGGCCAGGCCGTGCGGCTTGGGTGACCAGCGGACCGCCAACCACGAGCGACTCCTTGTTGGCCAGGGCAAGGATCCGTCCGGCTCGCAGTGCAGCCAGTGTTGCTGCCAACCCGGTGGAGCCAGTAATGCCGTTGAGCACGACATCGCACGGCATAGCTGCCACTTCGGCTGCTGCATCTGGCCCCGCGACAATGCGCGGTAGCCGAACGTCTCCCTGCGCCCAGCCGCGCCGGCTGGCTTCGGCGTAAAGGGCGAGTTGGAGGTCTTGCACGGTCGTGGCCCAACTGACCGCGACCGTACGCGCTGCGCTGTCCAACGCTTGTCGAGCCAGCAGGGCCGTTTGGGAGCCACCAGCGGCCAGACCCACCACCCGGAACTGATCAGGGTGGTCGGCGACGACCTCGATGGCCTGCGTTCCGATCGAGCCTGTGCTGCCCAAGATCACCACGTCCCGCACGGGGACAGTGTGGCAGGTCGCACAGAGGATCGCTCCACTCATGCTCGGCAACCGTGCCGGCTGACAGAATGCTGCCTCGTGACTCGACGTCTGCTCGAGATCGAGAGCCTCGCCGATTTCGACGCCCATATCGGCAAGACCCGCCGCCTGAACGGATGGTTCATCCAATCTGTCGACCTGACCGAACGGGCTGACGCGCTGCTCGAGGTCGATCCACGCGGCGCCGTCTTCCTGGGCTGCCTGTATCCCCGGACCGTCGAAGATCATCTCCGCGCCTCTGGCGCGCTGCTGTTCCCGCGACTGCCCGATCTGCCATTTGACCCCTACCGAGGACGCCTGTACGACGCGGTCGAGCTTTACGGCACTGGCGAGTACGCCGAGAGCGTGGATGCCAAGGTGTACGCCTGGGCCCACGCCCAACATGCAGACTCCCTCACAGCCCAGCTCGGTACCACCCTTCATGATCACTCCATCACCGACGCACTCGACGACCTGACATCGCAACTGGAGCTGCGCAACATTGTCGGGATCATGGGCGGCCATGCCGTCGCGCGCACCGACGACACATATCGCGCGGCGACCGAGCTTGCAGCGATGCTCACCAAGGCGGGCCGTACCGTACTCACCGGCGGCGGCCCGGGGGCGATGGAGGCAGCAAATCTCGGGGCCTATTTGAGTCCGTGGTCAGACGCACTCGACGAGGCGTTGACGATCATGAAACCGGTGCCGTCGTACCGGCCCAGCCTCGACGGGTGGGCGCGCAGCGCCTTCCGAATACGGGCCCGCTGGCCCATCGCCGACGCGGGTCGCAGCCTCAGCATCCCGACCTGGTTCTACGGTCACGAGCCAACCAACGTGTTCGCCACAGAGATTGTCAAGTATTTTTCAAACGCGCTACGGGAAGACACTTTGCTGCATCGCTGCGAGGGCGGCGTTGTCTTCCTTCCGGGGCTGGCAGGCACGGTGCAGGAGATCTTCCAAGCTGTCACGGAGAACTTCTATGCTGCCGATGCGAGCCTGCTCGCTCCGCTGATCTTGGTCGGCCGCCAGTACTGGACCGATAGCTATCCCGCATGGCCCCTGCTCCAGCGGCTGGGCGCCGGGCGACCCATGAGCGAACAGATCTACTGCGTCGACGATGTGCACGAGGCGAGCAGCCTCCTGACCGCCAGAGGCTAGCGGCCCTGGCGTTCAGCGGTTCAGGGCGTGAGCGACACCTCGTCCGGCGTCGCAAGGGTAAGCACCGCTTCCTCGATGTACTCCTGCTCCTCCAACTCGCGTTCCACCTGGCGTAACCGCACTGCCACGTTGTGCTCGACGTCGTCACCTGTCATGTCGACCGAGGCAACCAGATACAACCGACCGGGACCGACGAACTCCAAGTGCAGATAGGTGATCCGGTCAATGTCCGGGCGTGCCAGCAGCTCGCGGAGCACTTGCTGCCGAACCTCGGGGCGGACTACCTCTCCTACCAAGAAGCGCCGGTTGCGGTCGATCAAGAAAACCGCGACGACCGCCAGCAGTACGCCGACCAGGATTGAGCCAATCGCGTCTGGAACCACCGATCCGGTGACCTGGTGGAGCGCTATACCGATGACCGCGATCGTGATGCCGATCAGGGCTGCCGCGTCTTCGGCGAAGACGGCGCGCAGAGTGGGATTTGAGGTGTTCGCTACGTAACTCGGCACGCTGCGATCCTGGGTTGCGGCCAACCGCCGCGACTGGGTCATGGCCTGGATGAACGAGATGCCTTCGAGCACGAAGGCAATCGCCAACACAATGTAGGCAACCAGGTAATTCGTCGCTTCCTCTGGCTCGATCAGCTGGTGCACGCCATGCCAGATCGATACGACAGCGCCGGCGGTGAAGAGCCCGAACGCTGCGAACATCGACCAGACATAGGCCTCTCGACCATGTCCCATGGGGTGCCGGCTGTCGGGCCCACGGTCGGATCGCCGGTCAGCAATCAGCAAGAAGATCTCATTGCCCGCATCCGCCCAGGAATGCGCAGCCTCGGCGAGCATCGATGCCGATGACGTGATTGCGGCCGCCACGGACTTGGCAATGGCAATGAGCAAGTTGGCGAGGAAAGCGACCAGCACCGTCAGCAGGCTGCCGTTGACCTGCTTCGACCGCCGCTCACTCACCGCTGTCGCGGACATGTCCTCACCATGGCCACACTTCGACCCTATCCAGGCCAGCAGACGCGAGTCACATTGCTAGCTGGCTGCCAGGTTCCACCCAGGCAGTTGACAGATAGGAGCGTCACCCTGTTCGGCAGCCATCGCGAAACCGACGATAGGGAGTGACAAGCGTGTCAGCTTCGATGAGGACTGCAGTCGCAATAGGGGCAGGAATACTCGTACTTGGCGCGGGCATCGGAGCGGGGAGCATAGCGTCCGCAGACACCCCAGCAACGCCTAACCCGACGAGCGCGCCCAGTGGTATCTCCACGCCCAGCAGTCCCGCGCCGGGCACTGAGACACCGGGCACTGAGCCCCCGGGCTTGCCACCCGACCCAGATCAGGCGGAGCGTGAGGCGGCACTTGTCCAAGCCTTGTCGGAGATGCTCGGCGTCGACGAAGCCGAAATCAGGGCCGCCCTCGACCAGATCCGTGCGGCTTATGCGGCCGAAGGGCCGGCAGCGCTGGATGCGTGGCTCGACCAGGCGGTCCAGTCAGGCATCTTGACTCAGGAAGAGGCGGATGCTGTGCGGCAGGCGGTTGAGCAGGGCATGACCAGCCAAGGTCCCAGGTGAGTGTGACAGCGGCTAACGGTTGTCGCTCATGATCTCGACGAGCCGTGCGGTCCGCCGGTTGGTGAAGATGTCCTCCAACATCACCGGCGATCCGTCAGGGCCGGTGAGCGGCACTCGCCAGTTCGGGTATTCGTCAACAGTCCCGGGCTGGTTCTGTAACTGACGCTCGCCGACGGCGTCGGCGAGCGAGAGGCACCGCAGCCGCGACGGCGTCCAGGTCAGATAACGGTGCAGGGCTTCAACAGTCTCCTCGACTCCTGCATCGGGCTGCAGGGCTCCGCGATTTCGAAGGTTGTCCAGCCACGCCTGGCGCTCCGCCTCGTCGGCTACCAGTTCCTCATCCAGCGAGCGCGTCAGGATGTCGAGCTGATCACGGAGCCGGACGTGATCACCCGTTAGATAGCCAGCAGTGGGTGGTAGATCATGGGTCGTGACCGACGCCAGACAATACTCCCGCCACTTTTCAGGTGCCAGCGGCGTGCCGTCCCCGCCCCAGTCGAACTCGAACCACAAGATCGACGTACCCAGGATGCCGCGTTCCCGCAGGTAGTCGCGGACCCATGGCTCTACCGTCCCTAGATCCTCGCCAACGACCACGGCGCCTGCCCGATGGGCCTCAAGAGCGAGAATGCCGATCATGGCTTCGTGGTCGTAGCGAACGTAGGTGCCCTGTGTCGGATGCATACTCTGGGGAATCCACCAGAGGCGGAACAGACCGATCACGTGATCGACACGCACGCCGCCGGCATGCCGCAAGATGGTGGAGACCGTCTCTCGGAAAGGCGCGTACGCGGTGGCAGCGAGCCGATCAGGCCTCCACGGCGGCTGATTCCAGTCCTGCCCTCGCTGGTTGAAGGGATCCGGCGGGCAGCCTACCGAGACGCGTCGTGCGAAGCTGTCCTGCAAGCTCCAGGCGTCTGCGCCGCTGGTGCTCACGCCCACCGGCAGATCATGCATCACTCCGAGCGCCATGCCAGCACGCACGGCTGCCTGCTGGGTGCCGGCTAGCTGTTCCTCCATCAGCCACTGCAACCAGCAGTGGAACTCGATCTTTGCGGCATTCGCAGCAGCAAAGACTGCAACAGCCGACGACTCGGGAGCCTGCAGCTCGGTCGGCCAGTCCTGAAAACTGGGGCCGTGTTCCTCGGCGAGCGCCGCCCTCGTGGCGAATCTCTCCAGGCCACTCCCCTCACGCCGCCGATACGCCGCAAACGAGGCTTCCCGCCCCGGCGTACGAGGCACTGAGAAGATGATCTTGAGGGCCTTACGCTTGGCATTCCATGATCGATCACGATCGATCTGAGCCGAGTCGGCAATCTCGTCGAGCAGCCGGATTCTGATCTTGTCGATCTCTTCGCGCTGCGTCACGCTGGCCACGGCGTACTCGGGGATGCGTTCGAGTCGCAGATAGAGAGGATTGGCAAAGCGGCGACTGCTGGGCAGGTACGGCGACGGTTCTATTGGAGGCACTGGCTCGGCTGCGTGCAACGGGTTGACCAATACGAAGTCGGCCTGGTGCTCGGCTGCCGACCACACGGCCAGATCCTCCAGATCAGTCAGATCACCGACGCCCCACGACTGCTCCGAGCGCACGCTGTAGAGCTGAGTGGCCAGGCCCCAGCCACGATGCTGGCCCATCCGTTCCGGGAAGCCCAGCCACTCCGGGGTAATGATCAACGGCATGGACGCGTGCCGCTCGTCGCTCGCGGCCTTCAGAGTGTGGTAGCCAAGTGGCAGGTCCGCTGGGATCTCGAACGACGCCTCGCCAACCCAGCCTTCATCGATCTCACGCGGCGGTGTCCAGTTCTCCAGTTGCCGCAGCTGGTGACGACTCTCGCCTGTCTCGAGTTCGATCCAGACAGTAACCGGGCTGCCGTGCGGTACATGGATCCATACCGAGGCAGTCCGATGCTCCCGAATCGTCATGCAGGCCGGCAACATCTGGGTCCACGGATGGCGCTGATGGCTTGCCAGAGCAGCAGCCGCTGCTTCTCGTGTCGATGCGTCAATGTCAAAAGCGCCTAGCACCGCCACCACGGTCTCGCGAGTGACGGACATGTGCCGGCCCTGCCAATCCCAGTACTCCGTGGCGACGCCAAACGCCTCAGCCAGGTCGTAAAGGGTCGCGTCGAGTTCTGTCACGGCGCCAATCCTGACAGCAATCAACACGCCGCGATGCGCTCAGCTCACGCCTGGTGTGCGGCAAGTTGCCCGCAAGCCCCGTCGATTTCTCGGCCACGCGTGTCGCGCACTGTGACCGGCACACCCCTCACCTGGAGTCGCCGGACAAACTCGTCCTCGTCCATGCGTCGGGACGCGGTCCAGATTGAGCCAGGGGTGGGATTCATCGGTATCAGGTTCACGTGGACCCAACCCCAGTTACCGCGGCGGCGTAGCACCTTGGCGAGCAGTTCTGCCCGGGACGGCTGATCGTTGACGTCGCGAATCAGGATGTACTCGATGGAGACGCGACGCCTGGTCGTCTTGGCGTACTCCCAGGCGGCGTTGATCACTTCGTCGACGTTCCAGCGGGTATTGATCGGCACCAACTCGTCGCGCAGCTCGTCATCAGGTGCGTGCAACGACAGCGCGAGGGTGAGCGGGATCCTCTCGGCGGCAAGTTGCTGCATCCGTGGCACCAGCCCGACGGTGGAAACGGTGATGCCGCGGGCACTCAGCCCTAGGCCGTCCGGCGTCGGAGTGATCAGCTGGCGTACGGCGCCGACAACCGCCTGGTAATTGGCCAGCGGCTCCCCCATGCCCATGAACACCACGTTGCCAACCCGACCCGCGCCTCCCGGGATCTGCCCGCGGCGCAGCTTCCGGGCGCCGTCCATCACTTGTTCTACGATCTCTGCGGTGCTCATGTTGCGCTGCAGGCCGCCCTGCCCTGTTGCGCAGAACGGGCAGGCCATGCCGCATCCAGCCTGGCTGGAGACACACATGGTGACCCGATCCGGGTAGCGCATCAACACGCTCTCCACGAGCGCACCGTCGTGCATCCGCCATAGTGTCTTGACCGTGGTGCCGCCATCACAGGTGAGGTCACGGATCGGGGTCAGCAACCTCGGCATGAACTTCTCAGCCAGTGCATCTCGCACGTCAAGTGGTAGGTCGGTCCATTCTTCCGGATCGTCGCGGAGCCCATCGAAATAGTGTGCGGACAGCTGCCTGGCGCGGTAGGCGCGTTGACCCATCGCCTCGACGTACTCGCGACGCTCGGCTGGGCTCAGGTCAGCCCAGTGGCGCGGTGGCTGGCTGCGGCGAGGCGCCTCGAAGACTAACGATCTCGTGCGGGGGTCAGGAGGGGTCGTCCCCCCATCGAAACGCGGCAGCGAACGGTTCATCCGCCCGGCACCAAGACATACATGATCAGCCAAGCTACCGGAGCGGCAACCAGCAGCGAGTCGAGCCGATCCATGACTCCCCCATGCCCGGGCAGGAAGGAGCTCATGTCCTTGATCCCGAGATCTCTCTTGATCATCGATTCGATCAGGTCACCGCAGGTCCCCACAGCCACCAGGCTGACGCCGAGAATGATGCCGGCCCAGAACGGAACATGAAGAACGAAAAGTGCCATACAGACCCCGGCCGCTGCACCGAACACCAGTGATCCGGCCAGACCCTCCCATGACTTCTTCGGGCTGATCTTGGGCGCCATCGGATGCTTTCCGAACAGCACCCCAGCGACATATCCCCCCGTGTCGCTCATGACCACGATCAGCAGGAAGGTCACCACGCGCGCAGCGCCCTGCGATTCGGCGAGCATCAAAGCGGCGAACGAGCCGAGCAGCGGCACATAGGCAATGATCATCAGGCTGGCGGCGGAGTCGCGGACGAACCCCGCAGCGCCCTTCGGCATCCGCCAGATGAGGCTGGCCAGCACCGTCAGCGCCAATGACGCGAGCAGCACGCTGGGAGTCGAGAAGATCACCGGCCCCGGCCGGCCCGCGAAGTAGGAGCCGAAGGAGATGGCAACGCTGCCGATCCCGATCGGGACGATCGCCGACGTCATCCCCTGCCTCTTCAAAGCCTCGTGCAGCTCGACCGTAGCCAGCACCAACGCCACGGCGACGAGCACGACAAAGGCGGGCTTGAGATAGATCAGGCTGAGCACGACGTACGCGCCGAGTCCGACGCCGATGCCGATTGCGGCCGGCAGATTGCGGCCGGCGCGGCCGTGCGTCTCCGCCGGCGCAGCCGGTGACTCACTCATCACATGTGACTCTAGCTGCGAGCATCGGCGAGGTCGGCGGATCCTCGATGTTCGCGCCGCCGATCCGCAGAACAAAGGCGCGCGAGCGCAGCGAGCACCAGCCCCAGCGGCGGGTTGTGTGCAGGAGGAGATGGCGGAAAAACGCTCTTCCGTTCCGTCGGATCCGACGAAGACGGCGGCAACCACGCGAACACCGCAGCGAGCTGCAGCGAGCAATCAAACACAGCGCGATGCGCGAGCAGCTCAGACTTCAAGCAGTTCGGCTTCCTTGTGCTTGAGGACATCGTCGATCTCGTCGACGTGCTTGCGCGTCGCGGCGTCGAGCTGTTTCTCCGCCCGTACCACCTCGTCCTCACCGACTTCCTTGTCCTTGACCATCCGGTCCAGGGCCTCCTTGGCCGTACGGCGGGCCCCTCGAACGGAAATCCGGGCGTCTTCGGCCTTGTGCTTGGCCACTTTGATGTACTCCTTGCGCCGCTCCTCAGTGAGCTCTGGAAGCGTGACCCGGATGGTAGTGCCGTCGTTGGACGGATTTACGCCGAGATCAGAGTTGCGGATCGACTTCTCGATGTTGGCCATCGCAGACTTGTCGTACGGGCTGATCAACACGACCCGGGCGTCCTGCACATGAAAAGTGGCGAGTTGTTGAAGCGGCGTCGGCGAACCGTAGTAGTCGGCGGTCAGCTTGGCGAAGATCGCAGGGTGGGCCCGACCGGTACGAATGGCTGCGAACTCCTCCTTGGCGTACTCGACCGCATTCGCCATCTTGGTCTCGGCTTCGCGCAGGATGTCGGCGATCACAGCTTTGTTCTCCTTAGGCGTGGACGATCGTTCCGATCCTCTCACCCGAGACCACGCGGACGATTGTGCCGTCGGTGTCCAGGCTGAAAAAGATCATCGGAAGCTTGTAGTCGCGGGCCATGCTGATGGCGGTCGCGTCAGCAACCTTGAGGTTCCGCGACAGGTACTCGTCATAGGTCAGTTCGTCGAATTTGATGGCGTCCGGATGCCGACGAGGATCGGCCGAATACACCCCGTCCACACCCTGCTTGCCCATCAAGAGCACCTCGGCACTGATTTCGAGGGCTCGCTGAGCGGCGACGGTGTCAGTGGAGAAGTAGGGCATACCAGAGCCAGCGCCGAAGATGACGACCCGGCCCTTCTCCAGATGCCGCTCCGCGCGCCGCGGGATGTAGGGCTCGGCCACTTGCCCCATGGTGATCGCGGTCTGCACCCGTGTTTGAACGCCGACCTTCTCCAGAAAATCCTGCAGCGCCAGGCAGTTCATCACCGTCCCGAGCATGCCCATGTAGTCAGCCCGATCGCGTTCCATCCCGTGCTGCTGCAGCTCGGCGCCACGAAAGAAGTTGCCACCGCCGACCACGACCGCCACTTGGACCTGCATCTGGACCACGATGGCGATCTGCTTCGCGAGTCCGGCCACGACGTCTGGATCGACGCCGACCTTGCCGCCACCGAAGACCTCACCCGAGAGCTTCAACATCACCCGCTTGTACGGACCATTCATCCGTCGGGTTCCTCTCTCTTTCGTGGGAGCTGCTCGCGCAATGCCGCCGCTCGCAGCTCGGCGTTAGGCGCCAACCGGAGCGACAACTACTGCGCGCCGGCCGCCTCAAAGCGTACGAACCGCAGGACCTTGATGCCTGCTTCGTCAAGCTGCTTGCCAAAGGAGACCTTGTTATCGGTCACCGAGGGTTGATCAAGCAGCGCGACGTCTTTGAAATAAGCGTTCACCCGGCCCTCGACGATCCTGGGGACAGCCTGTTCGGGCTTGCCGTCCTCCTTCGCCGCTGCCTCCGCTATGCGCCGTTCGTTCTCCACAAGTTCGGCTGGAACCTCATCACGGCTGACATATCGCGGGCGCATGGCCGCAATCTGCATCGCGGCGCCCCGAGCGGCACTCTTGTCAGAGCCCTCGTACTCGACCAGCACCCCCACCTGCGGTGGCAGGTCAGACGCTCGGCGGTGCAGGTACACCGCGGTCTGCCCGTCGAAGTACGCGGCGGCACTCACCTCGAGCTTCTCGCCGATCTTCACCGCAAGCTCCTCAACCGCCTCCCCGACTGTCTGGCCCGATGGCAAGAGCGCCGCGTTGGCAGCTTCGACGCTGTCGGCTTTGCTCGCCGCCACTGCCTGCACGGCGTCGGCGGCCAACGCTTGGAACGCCTCGCTCTTGGCCACAAAGTCGGTCTCGGCCCCGAGCTGGAGCAACGCGCCATCGGTGGAAGCCACCAGCCCGTTCGCAGCCGACCGCTCGGCGCTGCGCTTGGCCGCTTTGGCTTGGCCGCTCACGCGCAGGATTTCGACAGCCTTGTCGAAGTCGCCGGCGGCATCGGTGAGTGCCTTCTTGCAGTCCATCATGCCCGCGCCGGTGGCGTCGCGGAGTTTCTTCACTTCAGCAGCGGAGATCGTTGGCATGAGTTGGTTGATCCTCGTTCTCTTGATGTGATGGGCGTTCAGCTGTGGGTCGATCCTTTATCAGAGTCGTAGACGTTCTCGGGGTCTGGGTTGTCGGACTGGCGCTCCACATCCGCCTCCTTGTCCGCCTCCTCCTCGGCCTCGATCGCCGCTTCCTCAGGCTGCTCGTCACCCGGTACTGGGAGAGCGTCGGGCGCCGGCTCGTCGTGCGGTGTGGCCGGTGCCGGCTCCTGGGAAGCACCGAGCAGCTCGAGCTCCCAGTCCGGCATTGGCTCGAGCTCCGCCTCCGTTCCCGTCTGCGCACCTGAGCGCGCCATCAGACCTTCGGCAACGGCATCGGCGAGCACTCGAGTGAGCAAGGAAACGGAGCGAATAGCGTCGTCATTGCCGGGAATCGCAAAGTCGACCTCATCAGGGTCACAGTTGGTGTCGAGTATGGCGATCACCGGAATCCGCAGCTTGCGAGCCTCGTCGACCGCCAGATGCTCCTTCTTGGTGTCGACGATCCAGACCGCCTGAGGAGTCCTCGTCATGTCCCTGATGCCGCCGAGGGTGCGCTCCAGCTTCTCTTTCTCCCGGCGAAGGCCGAGCAGCTCCTTCTTCGTCAAGCCGGACGCGGCAATGTCGTCAAAGTCCAGCCCTTCCAGCTCCTTGAGCCGCTGGATGCGCTTGATGACGGTATGAAAGTTGGTGAGCATTCCACCCAACCAGCGCTGGTTCACGTATGGCATGCCGACCCGGGTCGCCTGTTCGGCAATTGCCTCCTGGGCCTGCTTCTTGGTGCCGACGAAGAGCACCTGACCGCCGCGGGCCACGGTGTCCTTGACGAACGCGTACGCGCGGTCGATATAGGTCAGCGACTGCTGCAGATCAATGATGTAGATGCCGTTGCGCTCGGTGAAGATGAACCGCTTCATCTTCGGGTTCCAACGGCGAGTCTGGTGTCCGAAATGGACACCGCTCTCTAGGAGCTGTCGTGTGGTGACGACGGCCATGGCCGCCCTTCCTTCCTTGCCGGCACACGCGGGCGCCGGCGTACGGTTGCTCAGCACCGAACCTTTCGGTGCTGCCTGATGCTCGCGCGGCACTCACTCGACCTGACTTGTCGTCAATATCGAGACCGGATGTGCCGCCCGGACCGGAGGCCGGTACGCGAGCATGCGAAGTCGGACCTGATAACAGATCTGCACCGGCGAGTCTATCCACAAGGCAAGGGTGCCTCCGAACTTCATCCACAGATTTGCTCGAGGCTGCACGATTCTGGCGAGCGTCCGGAGACTCTCGCCATGCAAGTCCTAGCTCCGAGCGTCGGGAAATCGCGCACCGCCGTGCTCCAAATAAAGGGCCCGAGCGAAGCGAGCACCAACCCCAGCGGCGAGCTGTGTTGAGGAGGAACGAGCAGAGGCGCTCTTTCCTCTGCGAGCGCCGACGAAGTAGGCCGATTCAAGGCGCGATTGCGCGAGCAGCGCAAATACTCGGTTGGCAGCTTCGCATACCCATCTTCATGGCGGTTTGTTTGAGCGTGCTCGCTGTTCCGGCTCCCGCCGTAGCCGCTCCTCCGCTGCCCACACCAGCCGGCTGGCCACTACGTGGGGCTCCCGTTGTGCAGCGAGGATTCGCTCCCCCAGCGCTCGCCTGGGCATCCGGTCACCGCGGCGTGGATCTCGTCGCCAAGCCTGGTGAGGCGATCCTGGCAGCGGCGAATGGCACGGTGGCCTTCGCTGGATCGATCGCCGGCAAGCCCGTCGTCAGCATTGACCACGGCTCAGTCCGCACCACGTACGAGCCGGTGGTCAGCACACTGGGCGTCGGTGAACAGGTGGCGCTGGGACAGGTGATCGGGGTACTCGGATCGGGCGGGCACTGTCGCGGCTGCCTTCACTGGGGACTCCGGGAGGATAAAAGCTACCTTGATCCGTTGCTGCTGCTCGGCACTCGCGGTGGCCAGCTGCGGCTGGTAGCGGAGTCTCAGCGTGAGGTCGTGCGGCGCGAAGCTCAGGCTCGCGCGAGGACGGCCGCGTCCGCGACTCAGACCAGCGCCATCATCACCCCGGCTGGGCGGCCGGGCAGTCACGGGTTTCTCCACCCAGTGGCGGGTGCGGTGACCTCCGCTTTCGGGATGCGACTCCATCCGCTGCTGAAGACGTGGAAACTGCACGATGGCACTGACTTTGCCGCTGCTTGCGGCACAGCCATTCGCGCGCCGTACGCGGGAGTAGTAACCCGGGCCGTCTTCAGTCCGGCTTACGGCAACCGACTGTTCCTCAGCCACGGCAACGTCGACGGAGTTCGGGTGGAGACCGCTTTCAACCACGCCGCGCGCTACCTGGTTCGGCCGGGTCAGCGGATCAGCCGTGGCCAGGTGATCGGTGAGGTCGGAAGCACCGGTCTGTCCACGGGTTGCCATCTGCACCTGATGGTGTGGCTGAATGGACGGCTCAGCAACCCGATGAGCTGGTTATGACGGAGTCGTGTTTTGCTCTGCTCGCGCGGCGCCCCTGGAAGCTGTTGCCGTCGTCACTCTTCGCGAAACGACCGTATTTGATCTGCTCGCTCCGCTCGCGGGCATGTTTCGCTCATCGCTTGTCCGATCAGCGGCGGGCGCGCCTATCGACGCTCGCAGAGCGTTCAGGCGCGTGGGTGAGCCTGTTCGAAGGCCGACCGCAGCCGCTCGTTCGTCACGTGGGTGTAGATCTGCGTCGTGGCAAGCGACGCGTGACCGAGCATCTCCTGCACGCTGCGCAGGTCGGCACCGCCCTCCAGCAGATGGGTCGCCATCGCATGCCGAAGTCCGTGAGGGCCGAGGTCGGGTGCTCCCTCCGTCATCTGCAGCGAACGATGGACGACCCGGCGCACCACCCGCGGGTCAATCCGCTTGCCGCGCTCGCCGAGGAACATGGCTTGGCCAGACCCGTCCGTCACCAGCTGTGCCCGCGGCTTCCCCAGCCAGGCCTCGACAGCGCGTAAGGCAGGCCGACCGAGGGGTACGGTTCGCTCCTTGCTGCCCTTGCCGAATACCCGGATCACCTGGCGGGCTCGATCAAGATCGGGCAGGTCGAGGCCGCACAGCTCCGAGACCCGGATTCCCGTGGCATAGAGGACTTCCAACACCGCGGCATTACGTGCGGCGACAGGTCCCCCACCTTTGCTGACGGTGGCAACCGCGTCATTGAGCATCTGAGCTGCCGTTGCGGCCTCTAGCGTGGGCGGCAATGTGCGCTTGATCTTCGGAGAGCGCAAGTTGGCCGCTGGATCCGTGGCGACGTGGCCAGTCTCATGTGCCCAAGCGAAGAACATGCGAGCCGCGGCCGCTCGGCGTTGCAGAGTGGCGCGTGCGTGACCGAGGGTGTGCTGCTTGGCCAGCCAACTGCGCAGCGCCCTCAGGTCGACGGCGTCCAGGGAGTCGATACCCAGCCGGCCGAGATGAGTGAACAGATTTGCAAGGTCCGCACGGTAGGCGCGTACGGTGTGCTCGGCCAGGCTTCGCTGACCCCGCAGATGTCGTAGGTAGCTGGACAGCAGCGCGTCGAACTGCGGCGGCAATCCTGTCTCGGCCACTTGACCACTCTGAAACACCAGAGTGCGTATTCCAAGCACGCCACGCGGTACCCTCACCGGCGTGCCCTCTCAGATCAGCACCGTGGATGAGCTGAGGGCCGGTGGAACGATTCTGCCGATCCTCCGCTGGGGTAACCCGGTCATGCACCGGTCCACCCGTCGGGTCACGGCATTCGATGACGAGTTGCTCGCGCTGGTAAGGAACATGTTCGCGACGATGTATGCGGCGGAGGGCGTTGGTCTGGCTGCCCCCCAAGTGGGCGTCGATCTGGCGGTATTCGTCTACGACTGCCCTGATGAGGACCATGTCCGGCACGTCGGTGTGATGTGCAACGCCGAAGTCAGCTTGCCCGAAGGCAAGGAGCGGAAGCTGCACGCCGCCGACGAGGGCTGCCTGTCCTTGCCGGGCGCCTACATCGAACTTGCCCGGCCGGACCATGCCATCTGCCGAGGCGTCGACCAGAACGGCGAACGTGTCGAGGTAGTGGGCACGGGCCTGCTTGCTCGTTGCCTCCAGCACGAGACTGATCATCTGAACGGCATCGTATTCGGCGACCGGCTCTCCGGGCGGGCCCGCAAGAAGCTCTACGCGTTGCACGAGGACGCCGCAGAGCTCTATCCCGACGACTGGCCAGTGACACCTCGAGGCGACAGTGAATAGCAGGCGATCGCTGCAGCCGCGGCCACGTTGAGTGAATCGATCCCCGCAGACATTGGGATGCGAGCCCGTACCGCGGCGCTATCCGACCAGTGCTTCGAGAGTCCTTCTCCTTCAGTGCCGAGCATCACCGCAATCCGCATCTCGCGTGTGATGCTCGCGGCGAGTTGGCTGAGCTCGACTGCATCCGGCGCCAGGCTGAGCGCCACCGTGAGGAATCCGGCCGCGCTCAGCATCTGAGGCGCTTCGCGCCAGTCATCCAGTCGGGCCCAGGGCAGCGAGAACACTGCGCCCATGCTCACCTTGATCGATCGACGGTAGAGCGGATCGGCCGCCCGAGGCGACAGCAGAGCACCGTCCCATCCCAAGCCGGCCGCGTTCCTGAGGATGGCCCCCACGTTGGTGTGGTCGACGATGTCCTCCAGGACGACCAGCCGCTGCTGCGCCAGCAATTCGTCGACGCTATGGCGCTGCTCGCGGTGCAGCGAGGCGAGGGCACCACGATGCACATGGAAGCCAGTCACTTGCTCTGCGAGATCCTCGGTCACGACATAGACGGGTGCGGCGGGCCACCGGGCGAGCACGTCGCACAAACTCTCCAGCCAGCGCTCAGCCAACAGGAACGACCGCGGCCGATATCCGGCGTCGACAGCGCGGTGGATGACCTTGGCTCCCTCGGCGATGAAGAAGCCATGTTCGGCCTCCAGGTGCCGACGAAGCGACGCGTCCCGGAGCCGCACGTAGTCGACCAACCGGGGGTCTGCGGCGTCGGTGACGGCGAACCTCAATATGATCTTCCTCTCATGCACATCGTCGGAACTTTGGACTGGCAGCCCGCACTCGATCATTCCGAACTGTTGGCTCTGCCCGTCAGGAATGCAATTGCCTATCTCGGACTGGAATGCTTCGTGGCTCCCATCGACCCGGGCCGAGCGGACACGGCTGCGTTCTGTGCTGCGTACGAAGTGCCGTTGGAGGTCTCGGCCAACTGTGTCGTGGTCGCCGGCCGGCGCGCCGACATGTCCATGATGGCAGCGTGCCTGGTGCGGGCCACCGACAGAGCCGACGTCAATCGGGTGATCAGGAAGCGGCTCGACGTACGGAAGATCTCCTTTGCGGGGATGGACGAGGCGGTGCGGGAGACGGGCATGGAGTACGGCGGCATCACTCCCATCGGCCTGCCACCCAGCTGGCCGATCCTGGTGGATGAGGCGGTTGCCAAGCTGGACATGATCATCGTCGGCAGCGGGATCCGTGGTAGCAAGATCGCCATGCCAGGACCGTCCGCGGCGGGTCTGCCGTACGCCGAGGTCTTGCCATTGGCGCTCAGCTCAGCAAACTGACAATAGCAGCGATGCCGACACCAACAATGATCACGCGATAGACAATCGCTGGCAGCTTACGGCCGACCCTGCCGCCAACCTGGGCGCCGAGCACCGATCCGACGGCGATCGCGATCGCCGCAGGCCAGTTCACCTCACTGACGATCACGAACACCACGCTGGCGATCGAATTGACGATCGTGGCCAGGACATTCTTGATCGCATTGATCTTGAGCAATGACTCGGACAGTCCGATGCCCAAGATCGCGATCAACAAGACTCCCTGGGCTGCTCCGAAGTATCCGCCATAGACGCCGACGAACGCGACGGCCAGCCACAGCAAGATCGGGCCATGCACCGACCCACCGTCCGCACCCAGCCGCGCACGCCGGATGGCAAGCCTGGTGGAGATGAAGGGTTGCAGGATGACCAGCACGCAGCCAAGGCCGATCAGGGCCGGCACGATGGCGTCAAAAGCGGCCGACGGCAGCCACAGCAAGAGCAGCGCACCTGCGATGCCGCCGAGTAGCGACGCCGTTCCCAACCAGAGCAGCAGTCGGCGCTGACCGGTGAGCTCGTGCCCGGTGGCCCATGCACCCGAGAGCGAGCCGGGTGCGAGCCCCACGGTGTTGGAGACGTTGGCGATCACCGGCGGCACGCCGAGTGCCAGAAGGGTCGGAAACGTGACCAATGTTCCCGAGCCGACGACGGTGTTGATCAATCCTGCGGCCGCTCCGGCGCCGAGCAGCGCCAGAAGGTCCAGCCAGGTCACTGGGTCAGGTTAGGCTGGCTCTCCTGGTCAGACTGGCCGTTTGGGGTGGCCGACACCGCGGGCTGCTCCGGTGCTGCAGGTATGGCCGATACATCCAGTCGGCTTGGTCGCTGCTCCAACTCATGGGCCTCCTGGATCGCCTCCTCAACGGTGCGCTTCAAGGCTGCGTCCTCTTCGGCGGTCTGCTTCTCGATCTCTCGCTGCACGTCGATCTTGTCCGGCGGTGTGAAGTCGCCCTTGGCGGTGCCTGGAATGGCGGAGGCCACCGAGCCGACCACGCTGCCGAGACCCTTCAAGGCATCATTCAGTTCGCTGGGCACGACCCAGACCTTGTTGGCGTCGCCGCGCGCGATCGCCGGCAGCATCTGCATGTACTGGTAGGCGAGCAGCGCTTGGTCGGGCTGGCCGGCGTGGATGGCGTTGAAGACGGTCGTGATCGCCTGCGCCTCGCCCTCAGCGCGGAGCATCTGAGCCTGGCGATCGGCCTGGGCTCGTAGCACGGCTGCCTCGCGGTCGCCCTGCGCCCGCAAGATCGCCGACTCCTTCTCACCGCCCGCGGACAGGATCTGCGACTGGCGTTGGCCCTCAGCAAGCAAGATCACAGCCCGCTTGTCCCGTTCCGCCCGGGCACCCTTTTCCATCGCGTCGCGGATGGTGGCCGGGGGCTCAATTGCGCGGAGCTCGACGCGGTTGACCTTGATTCCCCATTTGCCTGTTGCTTCGTCGAGAACAACGCGAAGCTTTTGGTTGATCTCCTCCCGACTGGTCAGGGCCTGCTCAAGATCAAGTCCTCCGATGATGTTGCGCAAAGTGGTCATCGTCAGCTGCTCGATCGCCTTGATGTAGTTCTGGGCCTCGTACGCCGCACGGACGGGATCGATGATCTGGAAGTAGATCACCGAGTCGATGTTGACCATCAGGTTGTCCTCGGTGATCACTCCTTGGGGCGGGAACGGTACGACATTCTCGCGCATGTCCAGGTTGTAACGCACCTTGTCAAACAGCGGCACCACCAAATGGGGTCCTGGCTCCAGCGTGCGCCTGAACTTACCCAGCCGCTCGACGATGCCAACCCGCTGTTGGCGGATCACCCGGACCGAGTTACCTATGAAGAAGATCACCGCCAGCGCAATGGCCAGGACGACGATCAATGATGCGAGATCCACGATCTTCCTTCTCTCTAGGGAAGTTGCCCGTGCTTCGGGTAGACGACAGCAATGACTCCGTCGATCTCATAGACCTCGATCTCGGTGCCTTGTTCGATCACGATGTCCGAGGAATAAGGACGCGCCGTCCAGCTCTGACCGTCCACCTTGATCTCGCCGCCGGACTTGTCGATCTGCGACATGGCCACCCCGCTGCTGCCGACCATCTTGTCCGCTGATGATCGATAACCGGGCATGTTACGCACCTTGACGAGCAACGTTGGCCTCAGCAACAGCAGCATGGCGACGCTGATGCCGGTCGCGACCAGGATCTGAAGCCACCACATCGAAGGCGCTAGTACCGCGACCCCGGCTGCGCCCAGCGCCCCGACGGCAAGCATGATCAGAACCAGGTCGAGCGACATGATCTCGGCGACCCCCAGAAGGAAGGCGAGACTCAGCCAGATGGCCCAGGAGTTGTCACCCAGCCAGTCGGTCAAGTTCACCTCCATCATGGTCTCCAGACGCAGTCATTTCTGTTCTTCAATGGTGCCAGTCGGGCTAAAGTGCCCGTGCGGTCCATCGACCGTCGGCCTCCACCAGACTCAACTCGACATCGAACGTCTTGGTGAGGTTCTCGGCAGTGAGCGTCTCGCGCAGCGGACCAGCGGCAACGATGCTTCCTTCCCTGAGCAGCATGGCATGCGTCACTCCAGTCGGAATCTCCTCCACGTGGTGGGTGACGAGGACTGAGGCTGGCGCGTAATGATCCTGAGCGAGCTGGCCCAGGGTGTTGACCAGCGTCTCGCGGCCTGCGAGGTCCAGCCCGGCGGCAGGCTCGTCGAGCAGCAACAGCTCAGGATCGGTCATCAGGGCCCGAGCGATCTGCACCCGCTTACGCTCGCCCTCGCTCAAGGTGCCGAATGTGCGATCTGCCAGAG
Source organism: uncultured Actinomycetota bacterium (assembly GCA_963759635.1). Taxonomy (GTDB): domain Bacteria; phylum Actinomycetota; class Actinomycetes; order Propionibacteriales; family Propionibacteriaceae; genus Microlunatus. The sequence goes on along the minus strand of CAVXAP010000032.1, from coordinate 35,801 downwards.
TATCGATGTGCAGCTGAGCGAGCAGCTCGTCGGCTCGTTCGTGGTCGAGTTCGTCATACTGCTCACGCCAGCGGCCAAGGACCGCGTACGAGGCGGAGACCACGACGTCGTGAACACGTTCACCCCGAGGGATGCGCTCGGCTAGTGCAGCAGAGGTGAGCCCGATTCGGGGTCGCAGTTCGAAAACGTCGACACAGCCGAGAACCTCGCCGAGCAGCCCGGCTACTCCGCTGGACGGATGGATCTGCGCCGAGATCACCTGCAGCAATGTGGTTTTACCCGCTCCATTGGGACCGATCACGACCCAACGGTCTGTCTCGTCAACTTCCCAGGTGATGTCGTTGATCAACGTGGAACCGTTCCGGACGATGCTCACGCCAGCTAGGTCCACAACAGCTGCCATGGGTTCAACCTACAGTTCGGATCGCGGCCCCGCCGTGCTGAGGAGGAGCGAGGGGACATGCCTTTCGTCCTCGAGCGACGACGAAGTAGGCGGGTTCCAAGCCGCGATCCCAGCGAGCGGAGCGAGCCATAGACACGGATCGCGGCCCCGTAGTGTAGGTCGATGGACTCGCTGCCCTCGGTCCGGATGACCGCGAACCTGAACTCGATGATCAAAGGCCAGCAGTCCATTGAACAGGCAGAGCGGGCGATTGTCGGTTCCGATGTCGCCCATCATGTGGTTGACCCGGATGGTGCCCTCGGCCTCGATCCGCTGCAGGCGTCGACGCTGGATGCCGCCTTGGAGGCGCTCCTGGCAGCTGAATCTGATGGATGGTTTCTCGCGCTTCCGGTGCCGGGAGCCCTTGCCCCGCTACGTGGTCCCAGCGCATTCAACCTTGCCGCCCTCGAGCATGGCGAAGCCGTGGTGGCTAGTGCAGCCGGTCTCGGCCTGGTGCCGACCAGGGTCGGGCAGGCCGTCCAATGGCGGATCTTCACTGCGGAGCGACCGCTAGCTCCGAGCAGCCCCTATGAAGCGGAGCGGGCCTTGAACGAGGTGGTCATCGATGCGGCCGCGACGTTGTCGAGACTCGATGTCGCCGCGGGCGCTCGACCAGCGCCGCCGGACGTGGTGATGCTCGCCCCTGGCTATAGCACACGCCAGCGAGCCACCGCGGAGCGCGCGGCTCGGCTGCTGACGGCCTGCGATGCCGCGTTGCTTGACGACGGAGCGAGCATCTCCTCCTTCGAGGCCGATCGCCGGGCCCAGGAGTTGCGCCGCGTACGCGCTAGGGCCGGCGAAGCGCTCGGCTCGGCCGTCAGCTGGCTGCGCTGACTCTCCGTTACGCTGCCCCCATGTCCTCCCTGCTCCCCGCCCTGACGGGGTCGTTTTCGACACCGGCGGCCGACAACCCCACCGTCGCAATGATGGAGGCGGCGTACGCCCACCACGGTATTGACGCCCGATATATCAACTGCGACGTGGCCAAAGAAGACCTGGCAGATGCGGTGCATGGCGCGACGGCAATGGGCTGGATCGGCTTCAACTGCTCATTACCGCACAAAGTGGCGGTGATCGACCTGCTCGATGAACTCGCCGAGTCAGCCCGCCTCATCGGCGCCGTGAATTGCGCGGTGCGCCGCAACGATCGATGGGTCGGGGAGAACACCGATGGCCAAGGCTTTCTGACCTCATTGCGGACTCTTGTCGAACCGGCGGGACAGCGGGTCCTCATCCTGGGCGCCGGAGGCGCGGCGCGGGCGATAGCTGTCGAGCTCGCCCTAGCGGGAGCAGCTGAGCTCTGGGTTGCCAACCGCAATCTTGCCAAGGCAGCCGAGACTGCCGACCTGGTGAATGCTGAGACGTCCACCGACTGCACGGCCGTTGAGTGGCGGCGGGAGCTTACGGTGCCGGCGTCCGCCAGCGTCCTCGTGAATGCCACATCATTGGGCCTGCCCGGGTCTGGGGAGGTGCCAGTTTCATTCGACGTCATTCCGATGGGCCTGGTGGTCTGCGATGTAATCCCTAATCCTCCCGACACGTCCTTCCTGCAGCGGGCACGCCAAGCTGGTGCGAGGACCCTCGATGGCCGTGGCATGCTGCTCAACCAAGGAGCGATCAATATCGAGCTCTGGACCGGTGTCGATCCGGATCGCGAAGTGATGGGTAGGGCGCTTGACGATGCCATTTCTGGCTGGGTCCACCCGTAGACGCTGGCACTGTTTTCGGTATCGCCCGGCGGCATGCTCCGTATCCTGTGGACATGCAGGCTCCCACTCCGCCGCTCGGCACCTTGTTCGCGATCGGTGGCGCCGAGGCCAAACTACGGCGGCGGACCGTGCTCGAGGCCTTTGTCGCAGCGGCGGGGGGCTCAGACGCGCGGATCGCGGTCGTTTCCTCGGCGTCCTCCCTGGGCGTTCAGGTGTTCGAGGTCTACAAGGGCGTCTTCACATCGCTGGGAGCCAGCGAGGTCATTTCGCTGCGCCCGGAGAGTCGAACGCAGGCACAGGATCCTGATCTTGTTGAACCGCTGGGCAAGGTCAGCGCCATCTTTCTGACCGGCGGCAACCAACTGAAGCTCAGTTCCTTCATCACCGGCACCCCGTTTGGGGATGCGATCCAGGAGGCATATCAGCGCGGCACGGCGGTTGGCGGCACGTCAGCAGGTGCCAGCATCCTGGCCGAGCACATGATCGCGTTCGGTGCGGGCGGCTCCACACCCAAGCAGCGGATGAGCCAGCTGTCCGCCGGACTCGGCCTGCTCCGCGGCGTGGTGATCGATCAACACTTCGAACAGCGCAATCGTTATGGACGGCTGCTGTCCCTGGTAGCCCAGTCGCCATCGTTGCTCGGCTTGGGAGTGGATGAAGACACCGCCGCCGTCATTCACGACGGAAGCCGGCTCACAGTCGTCGGCCGAGGTGCGGTCACAGTGGTCGATGGGCAGCACCTCATCTCCAACGCCTTCGCCGCCAAGCGCACGACTCCACTACTGATGTCCGGGGCGGTGATCCACATACTGCCTGCCGGTAGCCAGTTCGACGTCACGACCCGAACCTTGCTCGTCCACCAGACGGCTGATCCAGATCCCGAGGTGCTGGAGGCGCGTGCCGCTGAGGCCGACCTGCGGGACGTGGTGCGGGAGGTCACCGCCGAAGGTGCGCTGCGCGCCGATAAGGGTCGATCTCGTCGCGCCAAGGGCCGCTGAGCAAGCCCACCAGAGAAGCGATAAGCGAAATAGGCCCGGCGAGTGGAGCGAGGAATTCAATACCTCGTCTCGCGAAGAGCGACGACGGCGCCAGCTTCAGGGGCGCCAGGCGAGCAGCGGAGAACCGGCGAGTCAGGAGCTGACGGCTCCTGAGACGCTTTCGTCGTCGCGAACCGGCGGCAGCGGGTGCCCCGTTTCCAGGAGGGTTTTCAGGCTGTCCAAGATCCTGACCCAGCCGTCTTTGACGTTTTCCCAGGTCCGCGGGCTCTGCTCGAGGTTGCTGTGGACAAGCCGGACCCGGGTGAGCCCTTCTCCGGCGTCCTGGACGGTCCATTCCACGCGGCTTGGCGGTTCAGCCGACAGCTCCGGGTCATAGAGCGTGTGCCAGGTCTGGACGAAGCGGCCAGGATTTCCGTCAGTAGGTGGTTGCATCTCCTCGATGATGCCGTCCACGGCCGGTCGCCCGTCGCCGGCGACAGTTCGGTAGGGCTTTCCCAGCTGCGGTGGCTCGACGAACTGGGTGGTGTGAAAATAGCGCCTAGTCCACTCTGACTCGGTGATCGCCGACCACACTCGTTCTGGCGTAGCGCCGATGTAGATCTGGTAGACGTGCGCAGTGAAGCTCATGCCGTTTCTGCCTTTCTCGACGTTTCGGTCTCCTGATCGGTGACCACCTGCTCGTCCAGCGCCACCAGCGCGGAGGTAAATCGAGCCGCGTACTTGCCGATCCACCGGTTGGCAACTTGCTCGATGGGCACTGGATTGAGGTAGTGCCGCTTCGTCCGCCCGTGCCGCGCGGTCACGACCAGATTGGCCTCCGCCAGCACGGAGAGGTGCTTCATCACTCCGAAGCGAGTCATCTCAGGGAACTTCTCGCACAGCTCATTGAGCGTCTGCCCATCACGGATGAAGAGGGAATCTAGGAGAGCCCGCCGCGTAGGGTCAGCGAGCGCCCGAAAGACTTCGCCGCCTTGTTCCACACTTCGAGTATATGTGACTATTTGGTCACATGTCAAAGTCCCGGGCATTGAAGACACTGCCGTTATGAACTCGCTTCTCGATCGGCTCTTTACGGCATGGACAGATGCCGATGATCTCGACCAACTGGAAGATCGGTTCGCCGCGCTCTATACCAATCCCGTACGGGTCAACGGCTCCAATGTCTCGCTCGTCGATCTCGCCTCCCGAGGCCGCGCCCTACATCGAGCTTTCTCCGGGCTGCGTGCTGACGTGCTGCAAGTCGTTGAGGATACCGCCGGCGTTGCCGTTGCCTTCGTTATGCGAGGCCGGCACACGGGGCCGTACGAGACCCCGTTCGGAACCATCCAGCCGACCGGATCCGACGTGCAGATCCGCACCATCGACATCCTGACGATCACCGATGGAAAGATCTCCGCCATCTGGGTGAATGCCGATGATCTCGGCACGCTGCAACAGTTGGGCTGGCAGCCATGAAAGCCGCCGATAACCGCCCCAGCCCTGCCCACCGAGCAGTGGCAGGATCACAGCAAAGCCGATCCTGTGAGGAGACCTCGTGACCGAGAGCGTTGCCCCGACTCCACACCCTGACCTCAAGATCATCTCTAGCCGGGTCTTCCGCGGTCCGAATATCTGGCATTATGAACCGGCCATCCAGCTCGTCGTCGATCTCGGCGTACTCGAAGACTTTCCGACCAGCAGACTGCCCGGCTTCGCCGACGCCCTACTGGAGCGGCTACCGGGCCTGGTGAGCCACACCTGTAGCCGGGGCCGGCGTGGCGGCTTCGTCGAGCGGTTGCACGAGGGCACGTGGGTGGGCCACGTGGCCGAGCATGTTGCGCTGCAACTGCAGCAGACCGTCGGCCATGACATGCGCCGTGGCAAGACCCGGCAGGTGAAGGGCGAACGCGGCCGCTACAACGTGATCTACGCCTACTACGACGAGTCGGTCGGGCTCGCCGCCGGCGAGTTGGCCGTCCGGCTGGTCAACCACCTGATCGTTCCCGACCCGGGCTTCGACTTCGATGAAGCGCTGGAGCGGTTCATCGTCCGCGGTGAGCGGACAGCATTCGGGCCGTCCACCCAGGCGATCGTCGAGGAGGCGGTGAGCCGCGACATTCCCTATTTGCGACTCAACACCGCATCGCTAGTGCAGCTGGGCCAGGGGGTTCATCAGAAACGGATCCGGGCCACCATGACCTCTCAAACGCCCTCAGTCGCGGTTGACATCGCCAGCAACAAAGAACTCACCCTGTCGCTGCTGGCGGCTGCGGGGCTGCCGGTTCCTCGATCGCAATCGGTCCGTACCCTCGACGACGCGGTCCGACTGGCCAACCGCGTTGGCTATCCCGTAGTCCTCAAGCCGCTCGACGGCAACCATGGTCGCGGCGTCATGCTCGATCTGCGCGGTGATGCGGACGTACGCCGCGCCTTCGACGTCGCCAAGTCAGAGTCACGCGGCGGCTTGGTGCTCGTCGAGACCTACGTGACGGGGCGCGACTATCGATGCCTGGTGATCGACGGCAAGATCGCGGCCATCGCCGAGCGAGTGCCAGCCCATGTCATCGGCGACGGCGCGCTGACGATCAATCAGCTGGTCGCGAGGACCAATGCCGATCCGCGCCGCGGCGTCGGCCACGAGAAGGTGCTGACCAGGATCAAGATCGACCAGGCCGCGATCGACCTAGTCGCGGCCCAGGGGTTCGGCATGGACGATGTGCCGCCCGAGGACAAGATGATCAAGCTCACGCTGACCGGGAACATGTCGACCGGTGGCATCTCCATCGACCGCACGTTCGAGGCCCATCCGGAAAACATCGAGATTGCCGAAGAGGCTGCCCGAGTGGTCGGGCTGGACATCGCCGGCATCGACTTCATTGCGCCCGATATCACCCAGCCCGTACGCGAGACCGGCGGAGGGATATGCGAGGTCAATGCCGCACCCGGCTTCCGGATGCACACCCATCCGACGATCGGCGACCCGCAGTATGTGGCGAAGCCGGTGGTCGACATGCTTTTCCCGCCCGGTGCATCGAGCCGGATCCCGATCATCGCTGTCACCGGCACCAACGGCAAGACCACGACATCGCGGATGATCGCCCACATCTTCAAGGGCATCGGTAGGAAGGTCGGTATGACATCGACCGACGGCGTCGTGATCGATGAGCGATTGGTCATCCGCTCGGATGCATCGGGGCCGAGGTCGGCAAAGATGGTGCTACAGAATCCACGGGTCGACTTCGCAGTCTTCGAGGTGGCGCGCGGGGGCATCTTGCGCGAGGGGCTGGGCTATGAGCGCAATGACGTCGGCGTCGTGCTCAATGTGCAGGCCGACCACCTGGGCCTGCGAGGGATCGACACGCTCGAACAGCTCGCGGACGTCAAGGCGGTCATCGTGGAGGCGGTGCCGCGCAACGGCTTCGCCGTGTTGAACGCCGACGATCCGCTGGTTCGCGCCATGCGCCGCCGCTGCTCCGGCCGCATCGTGTGGTTCACGATGGCCGAGCCGGGTAGCGCAATCCGCGATTCCGTTGACGATCACTGCCGTCGCGGCGGGCGAGCGGTCGTGTTGGAGCACAGCGATCTTGGCGACATGATCATGGTCAAGGAGGGTCGTCGCTCCATGCAGCTGGCGTGGACCCACTTGTTGCCCGCGACCTTCGGCGGGCGCGCGATCATGAACGTTCAGAACGCCATGGCGGCCGCTGCGGCGGCCTTCGCGGCAGGTGCCTCACTGCATGACATCCGGCAGGGCCTGCGAACGTTCTCGACCAACTACTATCTCTCCCCTGGTCGGCTCAATGAGGTTAGCGTTGCGGGCCGAACCGTGATCGTCGACTACTGCCACAATGTCCCAGGCATGATCATGCTCGGCGATTTCGTGGACAAGACCGGTGACACTCTCGAGAGCACGAACGACTTGGGACGGATTTCCCGCATAGCCGTGATCGCGACCGCCGGCGATCGCCGGGACGACGACATGCGCGAACTAGGCCGGGAGGCGGCGCGACATTTCGACGTGCTGATTGTGCGCGAGGACGTTAGCCTCCGCGCCCGCGCACCTGGGGAGGTCGCGACCCTGGTAGCTGGCGGCGCGCGTCAGGCGATGGCTGATGGAGCGCGCTGTAAGCAGGTCGAGATCGTGCTCGACGAACTTTCCAGCGTGCGGCACGCGATGTCGCGGTCCAACCCAGGTGATCTCGTGGTGATCTGCGTGGAGCAGCACGCGGCGATCATGGCCGAACTGGAGTCCTTCGGTCACCACGCCCAGCCGGGCGCCCGACGTCAGGACGAGCGCGAAATCAGCAATGCTGTGCCTGACCCGGATTCGCACTGAGCTGCGAGCGTCGGAAATCGCGCCCCGCCGTGCGGAGACAGGCTGGCGCGCCGCTGTCCCTGACGAGCGAGCGAGCAGACACGCCCTTCGTCTGCGAAGGCGAGTGAGGAAGGCAGCGGCCACCTAGCGCCCGGCCCGCGAGCGAAGCGAGCAATGCACACGGAGAGAGCAGAGGCGTATCCCTCTGCGATTCACGACGAAGTAGGCGGCCTCCCGGCGCGATCCGCAGCGAGCGGAGCGAGCAATCAAACAGCGGATCGCGCGCCGCCGTGCTGAGGAGGAGGGAGCCGACACGCTTTCCGTCGGCGATCCACGACGAAGTAGGCGGCCTCCCGGCGCGATCCGCAGCGAGCGGAGCGAGCAATCAAACACAGCGCGATGCGGGAGCAGCTTTAAACCTGCACTTTCGCACGCAACACCTCGGCATCGTCTCGTGATGCGCCATGATCGATAAGCCACTGATCCAACAGCTCGCGGTCCTGGTGAGTCATGATCGCGACCACGTCGCCGTCGCGCGCCTGGCCCACCAACGACACCAGGCAACCCAGCTCACTGTCGTGCTCACGGCGAATGTTCATGCCGGCATGGCCGGCTCCCTCCTTGATCAGGTTGCCAAGATCATCCGTGTTGCGGCCGCGCAGGTACTCGGCCTTGTAGGCGATCTCCACCACGTCCGCACCTAAACCAGCGATTTCGCCGAGCCGTACGAAGACCTCGTCGCTTCTATCACCGGCAGTTCCCACACCCAGGAGGAGGCGGCCGTGTGGTGGGCGAATGCCGTTCATGATCTCCAGCAATGCCTCCAGCCCAGCTTCGTTGTGAGCAAGATCGATCACCACGCTGATCATTCCGCCGGCGATTGGGAGGGTCCAAATGTTCATCCGCCCGGGATTGTGATCGCTCGGATCGAAAGATCGCAGGCCCTCGGCTACTTGATCAACTGAGAACCCTAGCGCCAGCGTAGCCGAGGTCACCGCCAGAACGTTCTCGACATTGACCCTGCTCAGTCCCGCCAAGGTCATCGGCACCTCGACGACGCGAACGATTGGAAGCGGGTCGGCGCCTGCCCTCAGCACGCTCACCCATCCGTCGAGCAGTGTGGTCACCCGGCCGCCTGCGGAGAGCACGCTGCGCCCGGACGGCGAGTCGGGGTCTCGGGTGAACACCCATATCTGGGCCTTGGTTCCGAGCCGCATGGCGAACGTCCGCGGGTCGTCGGCGTTCAGCACGCACCAGCCGTCCGGCTTGGTGATCTTGGTGATGACGGCTTTGACCTCAGCGAGCTGGTCCAGGGTGTCGATCCCGTCGAGGCCCAGATGATCGGGGCTGATGTTGGTCACCACGGAGACGTCGTTGTACGCGACGCCGACGCCGCGACGCAGGATCCCACCGCGCGCGGTTTCCGTAACCGCCAGCTCCACGCCCGGGTGGCGCAGCACCCGACCGGCACCCCCCGGCCCCGAGAAGTCACCGGCCTCGATCAGCTCCCCATCGATGTACACACCGTCAGTACTCGACCAGCCCACCGACATGCCAGCCCGCCGGGCTATGTGTCCGATCATCCGAGCCGTTGTTGTTTTGCCGTTGGTGCCGGTGATCGCGACGACGGGAATGCGCGGTCGGATCAGCCGGGGGGCCGAACCGAGCGGCGTCGCAGCGAGCACAGCACCCTCTGCGCTGATCGCCTCCGCGACTGCCTGAGGTCCGGCGCCGACGCTGTCCAGCACCCGCGCCAGCCCGTATGCCAATGCTTCGGCCCGGCCGGCGTTGCGCCACGGGTATGACACGACGAGCTCGTTGACCGCCTGTCCGGTTCGCGTACGCACTGCCAACCTCGTCGCGCCTCCCGCGCGGGCCAGCCGCCGCACGACCTGTGTCACGATCCGTATCGCGAATCGCTGCCGGAACACCGTGCCCGATGTCCCTGGACGCGCCTTGCCCAAGTCCAGCTCGACCCCGAGATCACCGGCGGCAGCCTCGGGCAGCCCCAGGAGTTCGCTCAAGTCGAGCCTCACCTTCGCCGCCGGCCGCGGGAAATACAGATTCGGCCCGTCCAGGAGGCGCATTTCGGTCAGCGACCGGGCAGCGGAAGCGGTGGCCATCAGCGCGTCAGGCGCCGGTGGAGTGCAGGCCGCCGTCCACGTGGATCATCTCTCCGGTGGTCTTGGGGAAGAAGTCACTGAGCAGCGCCACTACCGCCTTGGCGGTCGGCGTCATGTCCTTGGGATCCCAGCCCAGCGGCGCCCGCCGTCCCCAGACCTCGTTGAAGGCATCGGCTCCGCCTATGGCCTTCTTGGCCAGTGTTTCCAGCGGGCCGGCGGCAACCAGATTGACGCGAATTCCCTGCGGTCCCAGATACCGCGCCAGGTAACGGCTGGTGCTCTCCAACGCCGCCTTGGACACCCCCATCCAGTCATAAACCGGCCACGAAACAGTCGCGTCGAAGGTCAGCCCAACGACCGACGCCGACTCGGCGAGTAAAGGCTTGCAGGCCATCGTCAACGACGCCAGCGAGTAGGCCGACACCTGCAGCGCGGTACCGACGTCGGACCACGGCGTGCTGAGGAACTTCCCACCGAGCGCGGTCTCCGGGTTGGCGAAAGCCAAGGAGTGTACGAGCCCATCGAGATGGTCGAGATGCTCGCCCAGTTGCGCAGCCAGGCCCGCGAGATGATCCTCGTTGGTGACATCGACTTCCAGCAACAGCGGCACCGGGTCCAGCTTCTTGATCACTCGTCCGGTCAAGCTCATCGCCCGGCCGAAGTTGGACACCACAACAGTCGCCCCCTCGGCCTGGGCGACCTTGGCCACATGGAAGCCGATGGAAGTGTCTAGGGTGACGCCGGCAACAAGGATGCTTTTGCCCTCGAGAATGCCCACAGATGTCCCTTCTGCGCCTGAGAAATTTCGTGCGGTCGTCGTCAGTGGCCCATGCCGAGGCCGCCGTCGACCGGGATCAGTGCTCCGGTGATGTAGCCTGCCGCGTCGCTGGCGAGGAACTCGACCGTCCCCGCGATGTCGGCCACCGAGCCGAACCGCCCCAGCGGAATCTGCTCGGCGTATTTCTTGGCCAGATCCTCGCCCAGCTCAGCGGTCATGTCGGTCTCGATGAAACCCGGAGCCACCACATTCGCGGTCACGCCGCGTGAGCCGAGTTCGCGGGCCAGAGAGCGCGCCATTCCTACCAGTCCCGACTTGGATGCCGCGTAGTTGACCTGTCCGGCTGAACCCAGCTGCCCGACCACCGAGGAGATGAAGACGATCCGGCCGAACCTGCCTCGGATCATCGGTCTGGCCGCCCGCCGCGCGACTCGGAACGCCCCGGTCAAGTTGGTGGCAATCACCTGATCCCAGTCCTCGTCCGACATCCTCATCAGCAAGGTGTCGCGGGTGATTCCGGCGTTCGCGACCAGCACCTCCACGTTGCCGAGAGCTGACTCGACCTGGGCGAATGCCGCTTCCACTTGGGCCGGATCAGTGACATCGCATTGCACGCCTAAGACATCGGTCGGCACCTCACCAGTGCGGTAGGTGGCCGCGACACGATGCCCGCCTTGTGCCAGTCGAGCAGCAATGCCATGACCGATTCCCTTGCTGCCACCGGTCACCAGAACGACGCGCGATGGGTTCACGGGGTCACGCTACCGAGTACTCCAGATCGTCTGCGAGCAGGCGTAGGCTGACGTGGTGACCGATCGCGATGTGGGCACACACGCCCGAACCGTCGTCGAGACGGGCCACAGAGGCTCAGCCCCGCTGATCACCGATGCCCGCATGGGGACAAGCGAGGAAATGTCGTCCCGAATCCGCCGGTACACCATCACCATGGCTTTCCGCGCCGCCTGCTTCGTCAGCATGATCTTCGTATCTGGCGCTGCACGCTGGGTGCTGTTCGCCTGCGCTGTGGTGCTGCCGTTCATCGCAGTCATCGCCGCGAACCAGGTCAACCAGCATTTTCGCTCTGGGAAGAAGATGACCCACGCGCTGCCGAGCGAACGCCCGCAGCTCACCACCGGTCACGATGACGAAGAGTTCGACAACGGCGTCTTCGAGGAGGACGGCAGTCAACGCCGGCCCAATGAGCGCGTCGCCTAGCGGTGTCGACCCGCTACCACTAGATCCCGCAGGCCTGAGTTGCTCCGCTCGAGGCTGTCACCAGGCCGCCTCGTACGACCTGCAGTGGAACAACCCCAAGATCCATGCGGCAGATCGTCGTAAGCACTGGTTGGCCTGCGATGCTCATCGCGAGTCCCTGGCGCAGTTCCTTTCAGCCCGCGGGTTCCTGAAGGAGGTACTCACCCTCTGACTCGTTGTCCGCAACCTACGTACACGTAGGTTGCGGTCGGTCTGCATGGGTAGCAACCTGTGCAGACCGTCAGAAACCTGTGCAGAGCTGCGGTTACTGAGTTGACTAACCGCCAATGGCGGACATTGGCCGATCCGGTTGCAAGAAGCTTGGGTCGTTGATGCCGTGGCCGGGCTGTTTGCTGGCCACAGCGGATACCCAGCGGGCGGCAATGTCGGAGTCGCTTGCGCCGTTTCGCAGGGGCGTACGCAAGTCGGATTCGGTACGAGCGAAGAGGCAGTTCCTGATCTGGCCGTCGGCTGTCAGTCGGACCCTGTCGCAGGCGCCGCAGAACGGCTTGGAGACGGACGCGATGATGCCGACCGAGTAGTCGGTACCCGCCACCCGGAACAACTCCGCCGGTGCGCTCCCCCGGGTCAGTGCATCTTCGGGGTCCTCTACCAGCCCGACATGCTGGCGCAGACGCTCCTTGATCTCGTCTGCGGTGATCATCTCGTCGCGCTTCCAGCCGTGCTGCGGATCCAGTGGCATCTGCTCGATGAACCGCAACTGGACACGCTCCCCCATTGCCCAGCACAGCAGGTCGAACGCTTCGTGATCGTTGACACCGCGCATGAGCACGGTGTTGATCTTGACCGGCTCGAGCCCGGCATCGCGCGCCGCAGCGATTCCGGCAAGTACGTCGGGTAGCCGGCGCCGCCGCGCGAGCCGGGCAAAGGTTTCCGGATCAAGCGTGTCCAGCGAGATGTTGATGCGCCTCAGGCCTGCCGCAGCCAGCTTCTCGGCCCGCGCAGCCAAGCCGATTCCATTCGTGGTCAGAGCGATGTCAGGCGCAGGCGAGAGAGCCGCGATATCGGCGACGAGCAGCTCCAAGTTCTTGCGCAACAGCGGCTCGCCACCCGTCAGGCGTACGGTCCCGATGCCCAGTCGCTCGACGCCGATCGTGATCAGTCGCACGATCTCGTCATCGGTCAACACCTCTGCACCAGGCAGCCAGTCGAGACCCTCAGCCGGCATGCAATAAGCACAGCGCAGATTGCACCGGTCGGTAAGCGAGACCCGCAGATCCGTTGCCACTCGCCCGTACGCATCCGCAAGCACCAGTTGATCACGCTCTGCGGGCTCCGCATCCGCGGAAGCCGAACTTCGCAGCCGTGGAAACGGAAGCAGCGTGGTCATATGTGGAGTCTAATGTCCGTTCGCCGACCACCTGATCCGATCAGGATGTGTGTAGACGTTCATCGTCTCGCCTCGAACGAAGCCGATCAGCGTCAGCCCAGCCTCCTCGGCAAGCTCAGCTGCCAGCGAGCTGGGAGCCGAGACCGCAGCCAGCACCGGGATGCCCGCCAGCACCGCTTTCTGGGTGAGCTCGAAGGAGGCGCGGCCCGAAACGATCAAGATCATCTCACGCAGCGGGAGCAGGTGCTGCTGGATGGCCCAGCCGATGACCTTGTCCACAGCGTTGTGGCGCCCGACATCCTCACGGACGCACACCATGTCCGTATCAAGCCCAAGCAGCCCTGCCGCGTGCAGCCCTCCCGTACGGTCGAAAGCTTGCTGATGGCCGCGCAGCCGCAACGGTGCCGAGAGAACCAGCTCGGCCGGAACCGGGACATCGGGGTCGATCGCATACGGCGACTCGCGCAGTACCTGGTCGATGCTGGTGGTGCCGCAGATACCGCAGGCGCTGGTCGTCTGGACGTTGCGCCGGACCGCAGCGCGCACGGTGATCTGCGGCGCAAGGGTCACGTCTAACACGTTGTAGCTGTTGAGACCGTCCGGACCAGATCCGGCGCAGTAGCGCGCGAGCACGATGTCGGACCGCTCGGTGACGATGCCCTCGCTGTAGAGCAAGCCATGCACCAGGTCAACGTCGTTGCCGGGCGTGCGCATAGTGACCAGGTATGACTCGCCGTTCAGCCGGATCTCCAGCGGCTCCTCGACGGCCAAGGTGTCGCTGCGCCGAATCGCCTCCCCCGGTGCTACCCGCAGTACCGAGTGGCGACGGGTGACTCGTCCCATAGCATCATCCTGGCCCATGACACCAAGTAGTGGGCCGCACAATCGCGCTCGCCAAGGAGCATCCACCGATGGAACTCAAGCAATGGCTGACCACCTTGTCCGCGGAGCTGGGCACCAACGACGTCACGATGGACGACGCCACGGTCCGTACCCTGCTGGACCTAGCTCGGGACTCCGCACACGAGGTTGAACGGGTAGCCGCACCCCTCACGACTTTCCTTGTCGGGATCGCCGTCGGCCGTGGTGCCACACTCGGCACAGCCGCGGCCACGGCCACGACGCTGCTGATGAACGAGGAGGCAGCCGACTAGCCTGGCTGCGTGCGCCGCTTGTGGCTCCGCTGGGGACTGCTGATCGTCTTCGTCGCCGTGCTCGGCGTTGTCTTCGTCAACTTGGGCGAGTGGCAGCTCGACCGGTTGGCTCAGCGTCGGGAACGCAATGCCACCACGATCGCCAACGAACAGAAGCCGGTTCGGCCGTACGAGCAGGTTTTCACCCGCCGGATCATTGACGCGGATCAATGGCAACGCGTCGAGGCCCGCGGCGCCTTCGATGCAGAGCACCAGTTCGTCGTGCGCTACCGGAGCAACGGCAATCTGGACGGCTACGAGGTTGTGACACCATTGCGCACGGCGAGCGGCGTTGTGCTGGTGGATCGCGGATTCGTCCCGCTTCAGCGAGGCACCCAGATCCCGTCAGCGGCTCCGGCGCCGCCGGCTGGTGAGGTGACCGTCGTCGGGCACGTACGCCGCAGTGAGAAGGGTCGCCGAGCCGCGACCACGCCAGTCGGTAACCAGATGCGCCTGATCAACTCTGACGCCATCGCCGGCACGCTGCCCTATCCGATCAAGTCCGGATACATCGGCCTGCTGACGGTTCAGCCCGAGCAGGTCGGAGGCTTTCGGCCGGTCCAGCTGCCGGACCTCTCTGAGGGCCCGCATTTCTGGTACGCCGTGCAGTGGTTCATGTTCACTGCCGTCGGCGTGGCTGGAATCGTCGTCTTCATCCGAGGCGATCTGAGAACCCGACGCGAAGAGCGCGAAGACGCCACCGAAGCCCACGCGACAGTGTGATGATCTGATCATGGATCTTGGCTTGGCAGACCGAGTGTTCCTGGTGACCGCCGCCAGTGCCGGCCTGGGGCACGCAACGGCTCAGCAGCTCGTCGCCGAGGGGGCGCGCGTCGTCCTCGTGGCGCGACGGGCCGAATTGTTGGCCGAAGCCGTGAGCCGCCTGGGACCGGATCATGCCGTCCCACTGGCGGCGGACTTGGCTGATGCCGGCACAGCCGAGACGGCCTGCGCGCTCGCTCTGGACAGCTTCGGTCGGCTCGATGGCGCATTGATCAGCGTTGGCGGCCCACCCGCCGGATCGGTGCTCGGAACCACCGAGGAGCAGTGGCACAGTGCGTTCGAGTCGGTGTTCCTGGCAGCGCTACGGGTCAGCGGCGCGGTTGTGCGGCACAGCACAGCCAGCGACTTGTGCATTGCCTGGGTGCTATCGACCTCTGTGAAGACGCCCGTGCCCGGACTTGCCACCTCGAATGGTCTACGTCCTGGATTGGCCATGCTGGTAAAGCAGCTGGCCGACGAACTCGGCCCGCACGGGACTCGGGTGGTCGGCCTGATGCCAGGTGCCATCGAGACCGAGCGCGCCGCATACCTCAACTCGCTCAAGGACGATCCTGAGGCGGCACGGGCGAGCGCGGAGGCCGCAATTCCGTTACGCCGATACGGCCGGCCGGAAGAGTTCGGGCGAGTCGCGGCCTTTCTGCTCTCCCCGGCTGCGTCCTACCTCACCGGCTCGGTGATCCCGGTCGAGGGCGGGGCCCAACGCGGACTCTGATCAAACTGGGTGCGATAGAGCTCGGTATACAGCCCACCATCGCGCATCAGCTCCTCGTGCCGGCCGCGCTGCACGATCCGGCCCTGATCGACGACGATGATCAAGTCGGCATTACGGATCGTGGACAGCCGGTGTGCGATGACGATGCTGGTACGTCCCACCATCGCCATATCCAGCGCTCGCTGGACGGCGACCTCGGATTCGGAGTCCAGATGTGCGGTGGCCTCGTCGAGCACCACGATGGATGGGGCCTTTAACAGCAGCCGGGCGATGGCCAGACGTTGCCGCTCGCCGCCTGACAGCCGGTAGCCGCGCTCACCGACCACAGTGTCCAGCCCGTCGGGCAGCTTCTCGACCAGCGCCTTGATCTGTGCGGCATCCAGCGCTTCCCACATCTCGGCCTCGGTGGCATCGGGATGGGCATAGCGGAGGTTGGCGCGAATGGTGTCGTGGAACATATGGGCGTCCTGGGTGACGTAGCCAACAGTGGCGCGCAGCGAAGCCTGCTTCAGCTTCCTGACATTGGTGCCGGCCACGGAAACTGTTCCGGAGGTGGCGTCGTAAAGCCGAGCGATCAGGTGGGTCATCGTCGTCTTCCCGCCGCCGGATCGGCCGACGAGCGCCACGGTCTGGCCGGCCGCCACGCTGAAAGTCACGTCGTGCAAGACCTCGCCGCTGGGACGTTGGTCGAGCGAGGCAACTGACTCCAGGCTCGCCAGTGAGACTTCATCAGCGGTCGGGTAGCTGAACGAGACATGCTCAAAGCTCACCGAGGCTGGCCCCTCGACCGCCTCGGCGTTCTCGTCGTCGCGGATCATCGGCAGCAGATCGAGCACTTCGAAGACTCGGTCGAAGCTCACCAGGGCGTTCATGACGTCGATACGAAGATTGGTGAGCTGGGTGAGCGGCCCGTAGAGCTGAGCGAGCAAGGCGGCCAGGGCGGTCAGGGTACCCACCGTGAGGACGCCGTCTATGGCCAAGGACCCGCCAACGCCGTACACCAGGGCAACAGCTAGCGAGGCGACCAGTCCCAACGAAGTGAAGAAGAACCGCCCATTCATAGCGATCTTGACCGAGACATCGCGTACGGCGCCGGCCCGTTCCGCGAACCGGTCGTGCTCCTCGGGAACCCGGCCGAAAAGCTTGACCAGCAGTGCACCACTGACGCTGAAACGCTCCGTCATGGTCGCGGACATATCACCGTTGAGCTGCATCTGCTGACGCGTCAGGTCTGCGAGCTTTCGGCCGACGATCTTGGCCGGGATGAGGAAGATCGGCAACATGATCAGAGCAGCAAGGGTGAGCTGCCAGCTCAGCACGATCATGGCTGCGAGGACCAATACCAGGCTGATCAAGTTCGTCAGAACCGTGGACAGGGTCGAGGTGAATGCCTGCTGGGCGCCGATCACATCTGAATTGAGTCGCGATACGAGCTTTCCGGTCTGCGTCCTGGTGAAGAACGCGACGGGCATTTGCATCACATGATCGAAGACCTGCGTGCGCAGGTCGAAGATCAAGCCCTCGCCGATGGTTGAAGAAAACCAGCGCTGAACGAGGCCGAGCACCGCCTGTAACAGCGCCAGACCGGCAAGGGTCAGGCTCAGGATGATCACAACCCGCTGGTCGCCCTGCAGCACACCTTGGTCGATGATCTCTTTGAAGAGCAGCGGCGGCGCCACGGCAAGTGCGGCCAAGATGACCACAAGGACAACAAAGACAATGATCAAGAGCCGGTAGGGCCTGGCGAACCGCAGGACGCGCCATACGACGCCTGGGCTGAGTTGATGCTGGGCAATATCGGGATCTTGCGACATCCGCCGCATCATCATGTACATCGACATGGGCTTTCCTCCGGGGCTGGCAACGCTCGGCGCTCCCAGGCTATTCCGAGCCTGCGATGGACAGCAGCGCGAAAGGCCCGGACGAAGCTGCGTCCGGGCCTTTGATGATGAGTCGCGATCAGCGCTTCCTGGCAGGAGCCTTCTTGGCGGTGGTCTTCTTTGCCGGTGCCTTCTTAGCCGCGGACTTCTTCGCCGGAGCCTTGGCAGTCGTCTTCTTCGCTGGAGTCTTCTTAGCCGCGGACTTCTTCGCCGGTGCCTTGGCTGCTTTGGCAGTCGTCTTCTTTGCTGGAGTCTTTTTGGCGGGCGCCTTCTTCGCCGGAGCCTTGGCAGTCTTCGCGGAGGACTTCTTCGCTGCGGCCTTCGCCGGCGTCTTCCTGGCCGGAGCCGTGGTGCTCTTCCTTGCTGAGCTGCTTGACGCTGCCTTCTTGGCACCGCGGGTAGCGCCGCCGCGACCGCGGAGCTCAACCCCGGCTTCCTTCAGAACACCATGCACGAACCCGAAGGAACGGCCGGCGTCCTCAGCGATCTTGCGAATGCTGTCGCCTGCGGCGTACCGCTTGGCGTACTGGGAAGCAAGCGTCGTCCGCTGCGCCCCGGTGATGCGTGAACCCTTAGCCAATGCCTTGGCCACTGCGCCTCCCTTTGTCGTGGGTCATCGTGGTGGACGACGACCTTTGCCAGACCCAATGATCGAGATCTCAAGATCAATGATCAACCATTTCTAGCATGTTTCCGGCGCCTGTGGGGGTTTTCTGGCTGATCAACGAAGCCTGAGGGGTTGATCACACAGGAGCAGCTAGATGATCTCTGGGTCCCAGGGTCTGATCAAGCACCTGGGATGATCAGCTCTGCGAGCGTCGGTAGGCGCCCGCTGGTGATCGGAGGAGCGATGAGCGAAACGTGCTGTTCGTGTCGCGAAGAGTGACGACGGCACCAGCTTCCAGGGGCGACGCGCGAGCAGTTGGAAATGGGCTTCATGCCAGTACGACGAGATCCGCGTACTCAGGACTCCACAGATCCTCCACGCCGTCCGGGAGCAGCAGCACCCGATCGGGATCAAGAGCGTCTACTGCCCCCTCGTCGTGGGTGACCAGCACCACTGCTCCGGCGTAACGCTTGATCGCTGACAACACCTCGGCGCGGGATGCCGGATCAAGGTTGTTCGTCGGCTCATCGAGCAGCAGCACGTTGGCGCTCGAGCACACGAGCATCGCCAACGCCAACCGGGTCTTCTCGCCGCCCGACAGCACGCTCGTCGGCTTGTCGACGTCGTCACCTGAGAAGAGGAACGCGCCCAAAACCTTGCGGACATCGGTATCACCGAGCTGCGGCGCGGCGGTCTTCATATTCGCCAGCACGGAGCGGCCGAGATCCAAGGTCTCATGCTCCTGCGCGTAGTAGCCGATGCGCAGACCATGACCCGCCACGACTTCGCCGGTATCGGGATCCTCCACGCCCGCGAGAATCCGCAGCAGAGTCGTTTTGCCGGCGCCGTTGAGGCCGAGCACCACGACCTGGCTGCCCTTGTCGATGGCGAGATCGATGCCGGTGAAGACCTCGAGTGATCCGAAGCTCTTGCTGAGGTCCGTCGCTGTCAGCGGCGTTTTCCCGCAGGGTGCAGGATTCGGAAACTTGATCTTGGCCACTGGGTCGCGAGCCCATTCACCATCGATCCCCGCAAGTAGTCGCTCTGCGCGCCTCACCATGTTGTGAGCGGCCATCGCCTTGGTTGCCTTGGCGCGCATCCTGTCCGCCTGGCTGAAGAGCTGGTCCGCCTTACGCTCCGCGTTCAGCCTCTCCCGTCGCCTGCGCTTCTCGTCGGTCTCACGTTGCTGCAGGTAGCGTTTCCAACCCATGGTGTAGACATCGAGCTCGGCACGGTTCGCGTCGAGGTGGAACACCTTGTTGACGCATCGCTCCAGCAGCCCGACGTCGTGCGTGATCACGAGCAGCCCGCCGGAATGTCCAGCCAGGAAGTCGCGCAGCCAGACGATCGAATCTGCGTCGAGATGGTTCGTCGGCTCATCGAGCAGCAATGTTGGCGCTCCGGAAAACAGAATCCTGGCCAGCTCAACCCGCCGCCGCTGACCGCCCGAGAGCGTCCCAATCGGCTGGTGTAGCACCCGCTCGGGCAGCCCGAGATTGCTGGCGATTCGGGCCGCTTCCGCTTCTGCGGCGTAGCCACCCGCAGCCGCCAGCTCCGCCTCCGCCCTCGCGTACGAACCCATCGCCCGGTCCCGGACATCGGCAGAGTCGTCCCCCATTGCCAGCTCGGCGCGGCGCAGCCGATCAACGACCGCGTCCAAGCTACGGGCAGACAGGATCCGGTTCTTGGCCAGGACATCAAGATCGCCGGTCCGCGGATCCTGCGGTAGGTATCCGACCGCACCCGTCCTCGTGATCGTTCCGCTCGCCGGCTGCGTCTCGCCGGACAAGATCCTTGTCAGCGTGGTCTTGCCAGCTCCGTTGCGTCCCACCAAGCCGATCTTGTCGCCAGCCGCCACCTGGAACGAGGCATGCTCCAACAGAAGACGCGCACCCGCGCGCACCTCCACATCCCTCACGACCAGCATCGGACTAACTCTTCCCTACGGGTTTGGCTGCGACCAAAGATCGCTTTCTTCGGACTGGCGGTCGGTGCCGTGAGCTGGGCAGGCTGAGAATGACCGCGGTTACCTTGAGCGTTCGAGTTGCCTTTGTAATTCCCAAAGTCTCAAGCAAACCCTCGCCCGCTGACCGCGCGCCAGCTCATCTGGGCTCAGCGTGCTCACATCACGCGCCGAACAGCAGCATGAAGTCGTCGCACCTCCGTCTGAGCTAAGCGCCCTCAGACTCCGTAAGCGAGACGCCCATCAACTGCCCAAGCACCCCGATCGGCATCGGCTGGGCGAGATGCGGAGCGACGTCGAGCGACTCTGCATGCTCATCCAGCAGGCGGTTGGTAATCACGCTGATCGGGCCAACCAGCTCGTTGACCACTGGCGGAACGAACGCCGCGATGACGAGCCGTCGCAGCCGCGTGTGATCGGGTGGATCGGTGAAAACCAGGCTGGCCTGGACAAACGTGTACATGTCAGCCAGCAGGTCGGATGACCCGTCGGCGGAGTCAGCGGCAGGGGACGCCATGGTTTCAGGAGAGCCGCGGATCGCCCAATGCCCAACGCACATCTTCGTAGCGAGTGACCAGCCAAAGATCGAGCTGCTTGTTCCACCTGACCGGCCCTCGAACCTGCGCGTACCTGGTGTGCGGATCTGCCAGCATGTCTGGCCCGAACAGCGGCGGAACAATCGCTGTTACAGCACGCCCGCCTCCCAGACGTGGACATGTCAGAAAACTACGTAAACCTGGCCTGCTGGCGGTGTGCACAGGTTGCAACCCATGCAGAGCGCCAGGAACCTAGGTGAACGTAGGTTTCCGACACGAGCGAGCTCGAGAAAGACGGGAGAGGGAAAGCCGGGCGAGGCAGAAGCCGCCGCCCAACTCTCCGTTCAGGCCGCGACCGGTAGTAGATGATCACCGTGCCGTTCGCGACCACCGCATTCAGCTAGACGTCTGAGCCCCCGCGTAGAAGGTTCGGAGAGGCGCCCGCAGCAGGCGCAGAAACCTAAGATGCTTGAAACGTAGGTCACGCCAAAACCCACGACGTGCCGCCTAGAACAACCACAACGTTTCTGCGCCTGCTGCGGGCGTCTCTCAGAACCGGACCAAACAGAGAGCGCTCAGACGTTGAAGCCCAGAGCGCGAAGCTGGTCGCGACCGTCGTCGGTGATCATCTCCATGCCCCACGGGGGCATCCACACCCAGTTGATCACCCACCGATCAACAAGTCCCTCGAGCGCGGTCTGAGTTTGATCTTCGATCACGTCGGTCAGCGGACATGCCGCCGAGGTCAGCGTCATGTCGATGGTCAAGGAATCGTCGTCCTCGAGGTGCAGCTCATAGATCAGCCCGAGGTCGACCACGTTGATGCCCAGCTCCGGATCGACGACATCCTTGAGTGCCTCTTCGATGTCGTCCAGCGACGGCCGTCCGACCGGCTGTCCCGATTGCTCACCAAGATCGACCTCGGGAAGGTCATCGGCAACCAGATCCGACGGCCGACTCTCCCGCTCGGGCGGATCGGTTGACAGATCTTCGTAGCTGCGAGTGTCGGTCATTGTCATATCTCCTTAGCTGCTCGCGCTCTGAGCTCGGATGACCGCGTCCTTGAACGCCGACCAACCGAGAAGAGCGCACTTCACACGGGCCGGAAACTTGGCGACGCCAGCGAACGCGACGCCGTCCTCGAGGCGGTCCTCGTCGGGCTCGATCTCCCCCTTGCCCTGCATCATGGTCAAGAATTCCTCGTACAGACCAAAGCCGCGCGCGACGTGGTGGCCGATCACCAAATCGGTCATCACCGAGGTCGACGCCTGGGAGATCGAGCACCCCATGCTTTCGTATGACACATCACTGACAGTGTCCCCGACCAGGTGCACCCGGAGCCGCACCTCGTCACCACAGGTGGGATTGACGTGATGGACTTCGACCTCGTACGGCTCGCGCAGTCCGCTGTGATGCTTCGAGCGGTAGTGATCGAGAATGATCTCCTGATAGAGCTCCTCTACCTTCATCGCAGCCCCCCGAAGAAAGTGCTGGTGTAGTCCAGACCTTCGATGAGTGCATCGATCTCGGCCCGGGTGGTGTAGAGGTAGAACGAGGCACGGGTCGAGGATTGCACCCCGAAACGCTCATGAAGCGGCCGTGCGCAATGATGCCCGGCCCGTACCGCAATGCCACGCGAGTCGAGCAGGTGGCTCACGTCGTGCGGATGAATCGGCTGCCCGTCCGGGGTCGTCAATGTGAACGAGACAGCACCGCCGCGAGCGACCGGCTGGTCCGGCCCGAGCACCTTGAGGCCGCGGAGGCTCCGCAGGCCTTCCAGCGCGTACGCGGTGATGTCGTGTTCGTGCGCCGTGATCTGGTCCATCCCGATCGCGCTCAAGTACTGCGCCGCAGCGGCCAGGCCGACTGCCTGAGCGATGGGCGGGGTACCCGCCTCGAAGCGGTGCGGTGGTGGAGCGTACGTCGAGCCGGCCATGGTGACCACCTCGATCATCTCCCCACCACCCAGAAACGGTGGCAGCGCGGCCAGTAGCTCGTAGCGTCCCCAGAGCACGCCGATGCCCGTCGGACCAACCATCTTGTGACCTGTGAAGGCGACCAGGTCCGCTCCAAGATCGGTCATGTTCACCGCCAGCTGCGGAACGGCCTGGGAGGCATCCACCACCACCGTGGCACCGACCGCATGACCGAGCGCGGCGATTTGGCTGATCGGGTTGATGGTGCCGAGCACGTTCGACACATATGCCACGGAGACGATCTTGGTGCGCTCGTTCAGCAGACCCTCGGCCGCGGCCTTCTCCAGGTCCAACCGTCCCTCGTCGGTCACGTCGAACCACCGCAGCACTGCGCCGGTGCGCTGCGCCAGGAGTTGCCACGGGACGATGTTCGAATGATGCTCCATGACCGAGATGACGATCTCGTCGCCCGGTCGGAGCGAGGCTCCCAGCGTGTACGCACACAGGTTCAGTGCCTCGGAGGCGTTCTTGGTGAATACCACCTCCTCCGAGCGCCGCGCACCGATGAACTGCGCGAGTCGAGCGCGCGCGCCCTCGAACGCCTCTGTCGCCTCCGCGCCCAACATGTGCATGGCACGAGCGACGTTGGCGTTGTGGTTCAGGTAGTGATCCTCGATCGCCTCAACGACGACCCGCGGCTTCTGTGAGCTGTTGGCACTGTCGAGGTAGATCAGCGGCGCGCCACCCACCGTTCGTTCCAAGATGGGGAAGTCGGCGCGGATTGCCTCGACATCGAAGGTGATCGGCTCCTCGGCCAGCGCAAGACTGCCCGCTGTCGCATTGGAGAGATCTGTGGTGACCGGGTACTCCGGCCCACCATCGAGGGACATGATGGCTACTCCGCCCCGGCCGCCGCAGCAGCGCGCACATATCGGTCATAACCCTCGGCATCCAGCCGCTCCGCCAGTTCGTGACCGCCTTGCTCGGCCACCCGACCGGCGATGAACACGTGCACGTAGTCCGGCTTGATGTAACGCAGGATCCGGGTGTAGTGGGTGATCAACAAGACTCCGCGATCCCCCTGCGCTGAAAAACGGTTCACACCGGCGGCGACGACGCGCAATGCATCGATGTCGAGTCCGGAGTCGGTCTCATCCAAGATCGCAAACCGCGGGTTCAGGAGCTCGAGCTGGACGATCTCGTGCCGCTTCTTCTCCCCGCCCGAGAACCCCTCGTTGAGGCTCCGGTTGGCGAAGTCGGTATCCATCTGAACCCGTTCCATTGCCGCATTGACTTCCTTGACCCAGGTACGCAGCTTCGGCGCCTCCCCGTCGAGCGCTGTCTTGGCCGAACGCAGGAAGTTGGACACTGATACGCCCGGCACCTCGACCGGATACTGCATGGCCAGGAAGAGACCCGCCCGAGCCCGTTCGTCGATCGTGAGCGAGAGCAGGTCCTGACCGTCGAGCGTGACGCTGCCTGAGGTGATGCGGTACTTCGGATGACCTGCGATGGAATACGCCAACGTCGACTTTCCCGAACCGTTGGGTCCCATGATCGCGTGCGTCTCGCCGCTGCTGACCGTCAGGTCGACGCCTTTGAGGATCTCCTTCGGGCCGGTCTCGGTGTCGACCGAAACGTGAAGGTCACGAATAGCCAGAGTGGACATGACAGCTCAGAACTCCTGTGCGTAGGTGGGTGCAGCGGTGGGATCCGCATCGTTGGGATCCAGGGGTGCTGAGACGTCGACCAGGACATCGCTGCCCTCGACGATGCAGCGGTAGATCGGGACCGGTTCCGTCGCAGGCAGACCGATCGGCTCTCCAGTCCGCAGATCGAAGCGCGACCCATGAAGGTAGCACTCGATCTCGCCGTCGCCGACGTCTCCCTCCGACAGTGGGATCTGGGCGTGAGAGCACTCATCGCTGATGGCGTAGAAGTTCCCGTTGCTGTGCACGATGGCCAGCTCGAGCCGGCTGCCGTTCCGGGGCACCTCGACGGGAATGGCCGACTCCGGCGCCACGTCGGCGACGGCGCAGGCGCGAACCAGCGTGCTCATGAGGGCAGTCCAATGTTGATCGCCAACTCCGCCTCAACCGCCTCAAGCAGCCGCTTCTCGATCTCCGGTACGCCGACCTTGCGGATGATATCGGCGAAGAACCCGTGCACGACCAGGCGACGGGCCTCGGCCTCCTCGATTCCCCGACTGCGCAGATAGAACAGCTGCTCGTCGTCGAATCTGCCAGTCGTGGATGCGTGGCCGGCACCCTCGATCTCACCGGTCTCGATCTCCAAGTTGGGTACCGAGTCGGCCCGGCAACCATCAGTCAACACCAGATTCTTATTGGACTCGTAGGTCTTGATGCCCTCGGCGACCTTCCGGATCAGGACATCCCCGATCCAGACGGTGTGCGCTCCCTGTCCCTGCAACGCGCCCCGGTAGTCCACGTTGCTCCGGGTGCGGGGCGCATTGTGGTCGACAAACAGCCGGTGCTCGAGATGCTGACCGGCGTCGGCGAAGTACAGGCCTAACAGCTCCGCCTCCCCGCCTGGTGCTGCGAAGTCGACCGACGACGAGATCCGGACCACGTCGCCGCCGATGCTCACGAGCGCCTGGCGATAGCTCGCGTCGCGTCCGATCCGGGCATGCAGGTGCGCGAGATGGACAGCGTCGTCGTTCCAGTCCTGCACCGAGACCAGGATGAGCGAGGCGCCGTCCCCAACAATGATCTCGGCGTTGCCGGCACGGACGGTCGAGCCGTGATGCTGCAGCACGACGGTGGCTCGGGCGTTGGCGCCTATGTCCAGTACAAGATGGTTGAACACGGCGGCCTCACTGCCCGTGCCGAAAACGTTCACTACCACCGGCTCGTCCAACTCTGTGCCGGGTGGCACCGACAGGATCCGGGCCTGCTCGAAAGAGTCCCAGGCCTGTGCTGCGACCCGGTCGTTGGGGATGTAGATCGTGCCCAAACGCGGATCATCGCGTCCCACCAAGTCCACCACGACTTCCGGCGGCGCCTGGATCTCGACCCGCGCACCACCGCCGGGCACGAATGTGCCGTCGTGTAAGCCCCTCAGCCGTTTTATCGGCGTGAACCGCCACGCTTCCTCCCGGCCTGTCGGCACAGGATGATCAGCGAGGTCGAAGGAGCCGGGAGGGTGCAGCCGGCTGGCCACCTTCTGGCGGCCCTCCACCGCATCGGCGACACGTGCGGCAGCCTGATCAAGCAGGGTCACGTCGAGAGGTCTCTTTCTGGTTCCGTCTGGTGGGTGTTCAGCGATGTGTGATCAGCCGACCGCACCCTCCATCTGAAGTTCGATCAGCCGGTTGAGCTCCAGCGCGTACTCCATCGGCAGCTCACGCGCGATCGGCTCGATGAAGCCCCGGACGATCAAGGCCATCGCCTCGTCCTCGCCGAGCCCTCGGCTCCTCAGGTAGAAAAGCTGGTCCTCGCTGACCTTCGACACTGTCGCCTCATGACCCATTGACACGTCGTCCTCGCGTACGTCGACGTAAGGGTATGTGTCGGAACGGCTGATGGTGTCAACCAGCAGCGCATCGCACTTCACCGTGCTGGCCGAGTGATGAGCACCTTCCTGCACCTGGACCAGGCCCCGGTACGACGTCCGCCCGCCACCCCGAGCAACCGACTTGGAAATGATCGAACTGGAGGTGTGCGGCGCGCAGTGCACCATCTTGGACCCGGCATCTTGATGTTGACCCTCACCGGCAAAGGCGACCGAGAGGGTCTCCCCGCGAGAGTGCTCTCCCATCAGGTAGACCGCCGGGTACTTCATGGTGACCTTGGATCCGATGTTGCCATCGATCCATTCCATGGTCGCGCCCTCATCACAGGTGGCCCGCTTGGTTACCAGGTTGTAGACGTTGTTCGACCAGTTCTGGATCGTGGTGTAGCGGCAGCGCGCGTTCTTCTTGACGATGATCTCCACAACAGCGGAGTGCAGCGAGTCGGAGGAGTAGATCGGCGCCGTACAGCCCTCGACATAGTGCACGTACGCGCCCTCGTCGACGATGATCAAAGTGCGCTCGAACTGGCCCATGTTCTCGGTGTTGATACGGAAATAGGCCTGCAGCGGGATCTCCACGTGCACGCCCTTCGGCACGTAGATGAAGGAGCCACCGGACCAGACGGCGGTGTTCAGGGAAGCGAACTTGTTGTCCCCGACCGGGATGACGGTCCCGAAGTACTCCTTGAAGAGGGCTTCGTGCTCCTTGAGCCCGGTGTCGGTGTCAAGGAAGATCACACCCTGACGCTCGAGCTCCTCGTTGATCTTGTGGTAAACCACCTCGCTCTCATACTGGGCCGCCACCCCAGCCACCAGCCGTGCCTTCTCCGCCTCGGGGATACCTAGCTTGTCGTAGGTGTTCTTGATGTCGGCCGGCAGCTCATCCCAAGACGTGGCCTGCTTCTCGGTGGAGCGCACGAAGTACTTGATGTTGTCGAAGTCAATGTCACCGAGCTCGGCCCCCCAGGTGGGCAACGGCTTGCGGCCAAAGAGCCGGTGGCCCTTGAGCCGCAGATCGAGCATCCATTTCGGCTCGTTCTTGAGCCGGGAGATATTGGCGACTATCTCAGGGGTCAGGCCACGCTGCGCCGCGGCTCCCGCGACATCGCTATCCGCCCAGCCCCACTCATAGTGACCGAGAGCAGCCAGATGTTGATCTTGGGTCTGGCCGGTGCCGACCGGTCGGGTGACAGTGGGATCCTGAGTTTGGGTCATGATCATGGCCTTTCGGATGTGGTCATATCGGTCGTCGTCCCGCGGACGTGGGGAACATGAGTCGTGCACACACCATCGCCATGCGCGATGGTGGCGAGCCGCTGCACGTGGACACCGAGCAGGCGAGAGAACGCGGCGGTTTCAACCTCGCAGATCTGGGGGAACCGCTCGGCCACATGCGCAACCGGGCAGTGATGTTGACAAAGCTGTTCACCATGCGGCAACGGCAGCGTGGTGGCGACGTAGCCGTCTTCGGACAAGGCGGCCGCGAGAGCTTGAGGCCGCGTTGTGCGCGGTGCTGCGTTCGCCATCCGCTCGCGGTAGCGCTTCTCGCCCTGGGCCATCCTCGCCTCCGCGAAGCGCGTCACGGCCTCGGGGCCTGCGGTGGTCGCCAGAAAGTCCAACGCGTCGATCGCGATGTCGTCGTAGGCGGTATAGAACATCGAACGCCCGGCGTCGGTCAGCACAAAATCCTTGGCAGGGCGGCCACGACCGCGGGCGCCGTAGATGCGTTGCTCGCGGGCTTCGACCTGGCCGGCTGCCAGCAACACGTCGAGATGCCGACGAATTGCCGCTGGGGTCAACCCCAGCCGCTCAGCCAACTCCGCGGCAGTCGAGGGCCCGTGCTCAAGGATTGAACTGGCGACCCGCTGGCGCGTGGAGGCATCGGTCTCTGCGCTCTGAGGAACCCCAGCGGCACCTGAGGCGACCCGCTGAGAGTTTTTCACAACGCCAGTGTGCCTTAATTCGGCAAGCGGGTTCAAATAAGGCACGCCTTACTCGCCTTGAGAACCCTGGTTCACCGGCGACCTTTCGCTTCGCGGTAGTTCATGACACATCGCTGTACATAGAACTGACGCGACGCCGTTGCGATCGCGACACCCCGCTCGCACCCTTGCCGCGGGGTGCTGGTGTGTAGCGCGAAGTGGAGTTCGACCGCTTTGCTGGGCGAGGTCACCTGCCTCGATCCGACGCAACCAACGACTCGGCTGTGCAGTTCGCGAGGATCGTCGAGCGGGTGGGCGTGGCGGTTCTGGTCGAGGTCGAGAATGGCATTGAGCCAGCGGCCGTTCCCCGCGATCTGTGAACTTCCTCAGCGGGAACCCCAATTCCAAGGCGGCTGTTCCAGAGGACCGACCCCTTCCAGGGTTGTCGCCCCGAGGTCCTTCAGGAGGCACAGCGGCTGGGCGCCGGCTGCGGCCAGCGCCTCTACCAGCCTTCGTGCGTGGGTAACGACAACGATCTGGGTGTGCTCACTCGCACGAGCGATCAGCCGGGCAAGTGCCGGAAGCAGGTCGGTGTGCAGGCTGGTTTCTGGTTCGTTCAGCACCATGAGCGACGGCGGTCGCGGGCTGAGGAGGGCGGCGACCAACAGCAGGTAGCGAAGGGTGCCGTCCGAAAGCTCGGCCGCGCTGAGCGGCCGCAGCAGACCGTGGGCACCCAGTTCAAGATCGAAGCGGCCACGGGTCTCGACCACCTGGAGCCGTGACCCCGGAAAAGCATCCTCGATGCTGCCGTGAAGGGCGTCGGTGTCGCCAATTTCGATGATGGTTTGCAGGGCAGCTGCGAGGTCTCGGCCGTCCGCATCTAAGACCGGCGTACGGGTGCCGATCTGACTCTGACGGACTGGGGAATCGGTGTCGGTTCTGAACTGGTCGTAGAACCGCCAGCTGCGGATCTGTTCTCGTACTGCCAACAGCTCCGGTGCCCGCACCGGGTCCAGCACCTCAGTGAGCACACTCTCGTATGGCCGCAGAGCGGCCTCGAACCTCTCCCACGAATCGCCCCTCGAGGATGTACCGCGGAGTTCGACCGAGGCGCGCTTCCGCTTGATCAACACGCTGCCGGGTCGCATCACCGGCCCGCTCCAGACCACTTCGCGTTTGATCTCCGGATCCAGATTGAACGCCGACGAATCGTCTCGGGTCGGCAGGCCAAGATCGATCAGGTACGAGAAGTCGTCGGACGCAAAGCCAAGCTGCAGACTGATTGGCCCTGACCGCACGGTGCCTTGGACGGGATGCCGGCCGGAGCGGACCGCCGCTCCGAGGTGCTCAGGCCCAGCCCACAGCACCGACTCAAGCCCGCCCTCGCGGGCCAGTGAGGAGATCACGCGACCCGATGCGCAGTCGGCCAACAGCCGGAGGGCGCGATAGAGGCTGGACTTGCCGGTGCCGTTTGCTCCGGTGATCACGTTGAGCCGCTCGAATGGGAGGCGGAGATCGCGCAGGGAACGGAAGTTCTCGATTGCGATTGTGATCAGCACAGGCTGCGATCTCGTGCCAGGGCGGTCAGCTCGCGAGCGAAGGCTTCCGGCTCCTCCCATGCTGTGAAATGACCGCCCGCGGGCAGCTCGGGCCACCGCACGATCGTGAAGAAGGGCTCGGCGAAGTCTCGGGGCGCAGTAACCAAATCCTTGGGAAAGATCGTCACGCCGGTCGGCACGGTGACTTTGCTGTCATCGCCGGGATCGTACTCAACGTAAGGCAAGAACGAGGACCCAATGGTGTTCGTGATCCAGTAGAGCGTGACCCAGGTGAGGATCTCATCGCGGCTAAAGCGCCGTTCCAACTGACCGTCACAATCACTCCACGATCGAAGCTTCTCCACGATCCAAGCGGCCAATCCAGCCGGTGAATCCGCCAACCCGACTGCCGCGGTCATCGGCTTCGTGGACTGGATCAGGGCATACGCACCTTCACTCATCTGCCATTGCTGTCCGGCAGCGAGATAGGCCCGCTCAGCCTCGGTCAACTCGGCCTGATCCACCGAGAACAGATGTGTATAGGGCACATCCGTGAGGTGCAGCGCGACCAACCGATCAGGATGGCGCCGGGCAAGCTGTTCAGCCACCGAAGAACCGACATCGCCACCCGAGACGACGAAGCGGTGGTAGCCGTTGGCGGTCATCAACTCGGCAATAACGTCCGCCATCCTCATGGAGGTCCAACCCGGGTTGGTCGGCCGCTCGGAGAAGCCGAAACCCGGAAGGGACGGCACAACCCGATGGAAAGTGTCGAGCAGCGGCAGTGCCTTGGTGTAGCGCAAGAACGAATCAGGCCAACCGTGCAACAAGACGACGGGCAGCGAATCCGGATCTTCCGCGCGTTCGTGGATCTGATGAAGTGATAGATGAGATGTCCGTACGCGTTCGTGGGTGAAGCGGCTGAGGGCGACTTCCTGCGCGCGCCAGTCGAAACCGGTTCGCCAGTAGTCAACAAGCTGCCTGAGGTAGTCGAGGTCGGTTCCTCTCGCCCACCCTTGGCCCTCCACGACCGAAGGCCATCGCGTGTTCTGCAATCGACCCCGAAGATCGTCCAGGACCGCATCCGGCACCGCCAATATTGAATCTGACATGGCAGCCAGCCTCTCATTCGGCGATGACGTGCTCGACTGCTCGCTCCGCTCGCGGTGGGTCACAATGGCGAGCATGGAGCTGCCCGTCACGCCACCAGTCGCACCAATGCTGTCCAAAGCTGTGCCTCGCATCCCGGAGGGCGCGTTCAGTTACGAGCCCAAGTGGGACGGGTTCCGCTCTATCGTGTTCCGGGACGGGGATGAGGTCGAGATCGGCTCTCGCAACGAGCGTCCGATGACCCGCTACTTCCCCGAGATCGTTGAGGCGGTCAAGGCCAATCTGCCTGAAAAGTGTGTCATTGATGGCGAGATCATTGTCGTGGTCGGCGATCGCCTCGAGTTCGAGGTACTGCAGCAGCGCATCCATCCGGCCGCCAGCCGCGTGAAGCTGCTGTCGCAGGAGACGCCGGCGAGCTTTATTGCCTTCGACCTGCTGGCGCTGGGCGACACCGACTTCACCCATCGGCCATTCGAGGAGCGCCGGGCCGCCCTCGAGGAGATCTTGGCCGGGGCGAAGGAGCCGATCCATCTCACGCCGGCCACGCGCGACCGTGACCTGGCGGTGCAGTGGTTCTCCCAGTTCGAAGGCGCCGGGCTGGACGGCGTGGTGGCCAAACCGCTTGCCGGCACGTATCAGCCGGACAAACGCACCATGTTCAAGATCAAGCATGAGCGCACGGCGGATTGCGTCGTCGCAGGCTACCGCGTCCACAAGAGCGGGCCGGACAGCATCGGGTCCCTGCTGCTCGGTCTCTACAAGGACTCAGGTGAGCTGGCCAGTGTCGGGGTGATCGGTGCTTTTCCGGCCGCTCGGCGCAAAGAGCTGTTCACCGAGCTGCAGCCACTGGTCACTACCTTCGACGATCATCCGTGGGCGTGGGCGAAGCAGGAGGAAGGCACCCGTACGCCGCGCAGCTCAGAGTTCAGCCGGTGGAACGCGAAGAAGGACCTTTCCTTCATCCCGCTGCGTCCCGAGCTGGTGGTCGAGGTCCGTTACGAGCACATGGAGGGCGACCGGTTCCGCCACACTGCCCAGTTCAGCCGCTGGCGACCCGACCGTGATCCACGCTCCTGCACGTACGAGCAGCTGGAGGAGCCGGTCAAGTACGACCTCGCCGATATTCTCTCCGCCGGCAGGTGAGCGGCTCTTACGTCCACCGCCGCCCGTACTGCATGATCACCGCGCGGCTTCGATAACGACACCAGAGCGCAATTGGAGTGGCAGATATGCCCACGCTGCGCAGCAGATTTGTCGCCGGCGCACCCTTGATGAGCTGCAGCGGTTGATTGGGACAACAAGCTCATCGCTGCATGCGCTCAGGTCGCGACACTCGTTCAAACGACATCTCTGATGCCACTGGGCTGATCTCGCTCGAGGCCTTGCCGGGAACGTGATCATCGATGAGGACGCTCGAACCGTCTCGGTTCCAGCAGGTGTGCGCCGGCGACCTAGTGCTGTTGCACAAGTCTGGCTGCGCGCTGAGCAATCTGCCCTCTCTGCCGCACATTACGGTCGCTGGCTCGGTCGCGACCGCCACTCATGGATCCGGCAACGCGAATCGGTCGTTGGCCTATGGGGTAACCGGGATGAGCTTGATCACCGGCACCGGCGATCAGGTGCTGGTCGATCACAGGCGCGCCTCAATTCGCCGGAGCGGTGGTGCACCTGCGCGTTGGGTGCCTGACACCGCAGCCGTAACCGCGCTGCGGCTGGCAGACTTTCGCCGGCTCGTTGAGGCGTACGACCCGCGTGGAATTTTCCGCAATGCCTATCTCTCGCGCACCATCTTGGCCTGAACCACGCAGTCCGCCGGTTCAGTGATCCTGCGCCGGAAGCCGGCACCGCATCCCGGCGCAGGACACTAGAATTCATCGGTGCCCACTCCCGACAACGCCGTGCGGGTGGCCGACGTGGTCGTCAAACTCGGTGGCCGCCGCGTTCTCGACGGGCTTGCGCTGGAGGCCGAAGCGGGTGCGTTGACCGCGGTTCTCGGTCCTAACGGCGCGGGCAAGACCACATTGATCCGCTGTTGTACCGACCTCATTCGGCCAGCCGAGGGAACAGTGAGCGTACTGGGTCTGCCAGCCGGGTCCCGGAAGCTGTCAAGCCGTATCGGACTGATGCCGCAGAGCGCTGGTTCCTGGTCAGGGATCAGGGCAATCGAGCTCTTGCGCTATCTCGCCAGTTTGTATGCCAACCCGCTCCCCGTGCCAGCGCTGGTCGAGCGGCTGGGGCTCGCTGAGTGCGCGAAAACCCCCTACCGGCGTCTCTCGGGCGGCCAGCAACAAGCAGTCAACCTGGCTGCCGCGCTCGTTGGACGGCCCGAGCTGGTTTTCCTCGACGAACCAACCGCCGGTATGGACCCGCATGCTCGCCGCGCCACCTGGCTGTTGCTGCGGGAGCTCCGCGCGAACGGTGTCACCATGCTGCTGACCACGCATGCCATGGACGAGGCCGAAGCCCTCGCCGACCAGGTCTTCATTGTGGATCGCGGCCGCGTCGCGATCTCCGGCACCGTGCGCCAGCTCACAAAGTCTGGCGGAAGTCTGGAGAGCGTATTCCTCACTCACACCAGAGCGAGGGCAGCCTCGTGACAGCGCTGGACCTCTCCCCAGCACCCGCGCCGGCGCCAGCCGCGAAACGGATCATGCGACACGGACTGATCGAGGTGCGACTTCTCATCCGCAACGCAGAACAACTCCTGCTGGCACTGGTGATTCCGCTGGCGATCTTGGTGGCCGGCCGGTTCGCCCGCGCGTCAGTCGGCAGTCTTGAGTTGCTTGGGCCGTCGGTACTTGCGTTGGCAGTGTGGTCCTCAGCGTTCACGTCGGTAGCGATCAGCACCGCCTTCGAGCGGCGTTACGGAGTGTTGGAACGGCTGGCGACAACACCTCTCGGCAAGCCAGGACTGCTCGCCGGCAAGGCCCTGGCCGTGACCATGATCATCCTTGGCCAGCTGGTGATCTTGACTGGCGCTGCCGTCGGGCTTGGCTGGCGACCTATCTTCACACCTCTCTCAGCGGTGCTGTCAGTCATCCTGGTGATCTTGGCAACGACGACGTTCGTGTGCCTGGCGTTGCTGCTTGCCGGTCGACTCCGCGCGGAGTCCACCTTGGGCCTTGCCAATCTGATCTACGTGATCTTGGTCATCGGCGGAGCACTCATCATCCCACTTGAACGCTATCCAGCCGTGCTACGTCCGGTGATCGAGGCTCTGCCAACCGCGGCACTGGGCGAAGGGCTACGAGCGGCAGCGAACGGGCAACTTCTGAGCTGGCCCGTGCTCGTCCTGTTAGCCTGGCTCGTCGCCGCTGGTGTCGCCGCGTGGAAGGGCTTTCGATGGACGTCGTGAAGCTGCCACCCGAGGCCGAAGTACCCCGGAGCGCCGGTCCGCTGCCCACGGTCCTACGGATCGTGCGTGGCCCTTTCGCCCTGCGGCGTTGGGCAGTCGTCTCCTTGGTGATGAACATCGTCATCGTGGTGACTGGGGGTCTTGTCCGGCTGACCGGCTCCGGACTCGGGTGCCCGACCTGGCCCAGATGTACCCAGGAATCCTACGTTTCTCATCCTCAGCTCGGCATCCACGGAGCGATCGAAT
The DNA here is from genome assembly GCA_963759635.1 of uncultured Actinomycetota bacterium. Taxonomy (GTDB): domain Bacteria; phylum Actinomycetota; class Actinomycetes; order Propionibacteriales; family Propionibacteriaceae; genus Microlunatus. Next base: position 1,560 of record CAVXAP010000032.1, on the reverse strand, counting down.
TCGGGAACCGGCTGTTCACCCTCGTACTGGTCATCGCGGCGGTGCTCACCTTCGTCAGTGCCATCCTTTACAGAGAGGATGGGCGGCCGCGTCGCGATCTGCGCTGGCTGGCTGCCAGCCTCGCGCTCGGCATTCCGCTGCAGGGCCTCATCGGTGGGATTTCCGTGCTCACCCAGCTCAATCCGTACGTGGTGGGGCTGCATCTGCTGCTGTCGATGGTTCTGATCGCGCTCGCGGTCTGGTTGGTGCGGAAGACCTGGCACTTCACAGCCGCCCCCGAATCAGGCCTGGCAGTCGCCGCGACCCGCATCACCTTCGTCTTGATGTGGCTTGCGGTCTCGCTCGGCACCTTGGTCACTGGCAGCGGGCCGCACGCCGGCGATGAGAACGCGCCGCGGAACAGCCTCGATGGGATGCTGGTTACCCGCCTCCACACCAGCATGGTCTATGCGACCGTCGCCGCGAGCGTGGTCTGCTTCTTGCTGCTGCGGAACAAAACTGTGCTGCTGTTGCTGCTGGTCGAGTTGGTGCAGGCGGGGATCGGAGTGGCGCAGTACCAGCTGGGACTGCCGATTTGGCTGGTCGCGCTTCACCTCCTCGGCGCTTCGCTGGCCATTGCGGCAACCACCAACCTGGTGCTCTCCGTGTCGCGGCGCCCGGCAGATTTGCATGGGTGAGGTTGTGGGCGCGGGCCTGCTCGCGCATGTTCCCACGATTGTGCTGCCCGAGTCGACCCGCCGGCAGCTGAACCATGGCAACGACACCACGCTGGTCGCGGGTCTGCGGCAGCTGCGGAAGGAGGTTTTCGAGACGCTGGACTACGACACTGTGGTGGTGCTCGACTCACGCTGGGCCACCACCGTCGAGTTCGTCGTAACCGCGCACGAGCGCCGCAGTGGCTTGTTCACGTCCGAGGAGCTGCCGCGCGGCATGTCCCAGCGACCTTATGACTTCCGGGGCGACCCCGCGCTCGCCCATCGAATCGCTTCCAAAGCGGGTCAGCACGGCACCTGGATCACGGCGATCGATGATGATCATCTGCCGATCTTCTATGCCACCACGAACCTGTGGGAGTTCCTTGGTCAGGGCCTGCCCGACAAACGTTGGGTCTCGATCGGGGTATGCCAGACCGCCGAGACCGAGGACAACCTGCGGCTCGGCCGCGCACTCGGCGACGCGATCGCTGAGTCGGACCGGAAAGTGGTGCTCATAGCTTCCGGTGCCCTGTCGCATACCTTCTGGCCGCTCCAGCGGTTACGGGACCACGAAGCAGCCGAGATCGAGCACATCTTTACGCCGGAGGCCGCCGCCGCCGATTTTCAGCGCATCCAGTGGTTCGCCGCCGGCGACCACGCCCGAGTCCTCGAGGCCATGCCGGAGTTCTACCGCTTCAGGCCGGAGGCGCGCTTCGGCCATTACCTGATGATGATCGGTGCTCTCGGCGAGGGCGACTGCCGTGCCGAAGCCCGGCAGTATGGCGAGTACGAAAACTCTGTCGGTACTGGTCAGGTGCATTTGTGGTTCGACCGTCCCGAGGGGGGCTTCCCGCGACCGCGGCGT
>CAVXAP010000031.1:0-83469 GCA_963759635.1 uncultured Actinomycetota bacterium | reverse complement strand
GCACCCAGGACTCGCGCGTCTGCACGGCTGTCTGCGACACCGCCGCCGTCGGCACGATCGTCTGGAACCCGTGGAAGCCGCCCGCCCAGATGTGGAGCTCGGCGCTGCCACCCGCCTCCCAGATCCCGCTTGCAAGGCCGACGGCCTCGTCACGGAACACCTCGGCGCTCCCCGCCTCGATGTAGGCGGGCGGCAAGCCCATTAGGTCGCTCGCACGTGCCGGCGCCGCGTAGATCGACACGTCGGCGGTGCCGCGGCGATCGCCGAGCAGCGCCGTCCATCCGGTCTGGTTGCTGGTGCGATCCCAGATCCCAACGCCATCGATCTGCTGCGCTGAGACGGTCCCATTCCGATCGTCGAGCATCGGCCACATGAGCAGCATCGCGGCTGGCATCGGCCTACCGCGATCACGGGCGAGCAGCGTCGTCCCGATGCTGAGGCCCCCACCGGCGCTCGGCCCCCCGATCAGCACCCGTCGTGGGTCGAAGCCGAACACGTCAGCGCGGCCGGTGAACCACTCGAGCCCCGCGTAACAGTCCTCAACGGGCACCGGGTCGGGGAACTCAGGTGCGAGACGGTAGTCCACAGCAGCCGCAACAGCGCCGTAGCCGAGGACCCACTCGACGAGCATCGGTGCGACCGCCCATCGGCTCCCGCCTACCATGCCGCCACCGTGGATGAGATAGATACCTGGACCCGCCGCACCCCCGTGGCCACTGTGCTGCAGCACCGTGACGATGATCTCCCCGCCACCGTGACCGCTTACGGCGTGATCGGTGATTTCGACCGGCCGCCCCGCGATGACCTCGTCGAGCGACGACGGACGTTGGGTCGCCGCTCGGAACTCCGCAATGGAATCGGGCTCGAGCGTAGTGAAGAACGCGGGCGCCGCGTCGAGTGCGGGTTCGAGCTCAGCGTCGAACGGTGGACGGGCACGCGCGGTCATCTCGATCCTCCTGTCCCGATCACTGCCAGTGACCGATGCCGTCACCGGTTGACATCATGGGAGCACTGTCAAGCTTGACGTAGCACCTCGAGGCTTCGCTCCCAAGCGCCGGCCTCCTCCTCGTCCATGCTGGGGTGAAGTGGCTTGCCCGCACCCTCGGAACCGAGCACGCATGGCAAACTGGCGCAGAGCGGATCGGCGACTCGGACCGAAACGGGAACGATTCGGCCGTGGTCTCGGACGACGCTTCGCACCAGAGCCGCGACCGCAAGTCCGATCGCGTCCCATGTCGACCCCTTGAGTTCGCGCACTCGATATGCAGCAGTTCGCACCGTGTCGGCAATTGTTGCCAGCCGCTCGACGGACAAGTCGACGCCCGTCTGCCGAGCGAACTCGTCCAGTGTGAGGCCGGCAATTGTTGCCGAACTGAAAAGCAGCACAGCGGAGTCGCCGTGCTCTCCCACGACCCATGCGTGCACCGAAGCCGGATGTACGCGGCAGACCGAGGAAAACTCCCCGCGAAGCCGGCAGGTGTCGAGCGATGTGCCGGAGCCGATCACATTGACCGCGCGTCCCGCCCAGCGCCGCGTGAGGTACTCGGTGAGGACATCGAGCGGACTTGTCGCCACGAGACAGACGCGAGGAAGGCCACCCACCTCGACGCGGCAGTCAAGGGTCGCCCGCGAATCTCGCACGGCTCGAGCATGGGCAGCGCGTGACTCAGATCGAGAGCCTCTCCATCGGCGTAACTCTCGGTTCGGTCATAAATCGTCAATCGTGTGACTAGTCCGTCACGGACAATTGCCCGCGCACACGACGCCCCAACGCGGCCTGCACCGATAACCCCAACAGTGGTCATGACTCGAAACCATCCAGACTCATCGTCCCTCGCATAGTACTAATCGATGCAGGGCCCCATTCGACAGCGCGCGGCTCTCTTCCAACCACAATCGTGAGGATGTTCATCAGATCTTCGTTTCGCCAGAATCTGACGAGACGTCTCGGGAGAGACTCGATGCGGAGCCCGACAACGTGCACTCCGAAGCTGCCTATCGGCTCGGGAGGCATCGCGGCAGCCCAAACCATGGGAGCACACTGTTGTCGAAGCGGGTGATAGTGCAGATCCGGTCGCCGGTGAGGGTGAGGACCAGAAGGCCGGTCCCGTGGCGGATGCCGGTGGGGTTGCGCAGGTAGGCGCCGAACGCCGGTTGACCGTTGGCTCGTGTCGGGACGAGGTCAAACCTTCGGCCCGCACCAAAGATGGCGGCACATAGGCGGGCCACGACCTCGCGGCCTTGGTATTCGAGGGGAATCGGTGGCATGGAGACGAAGACATCGTCGGTCAGAAGGGCCACCAGCGCGTCGAGATCGGCGGACTCGTACGCGCGGACGAACTGCGCCACGATCGCATCCTCGGAGAGCGAGTCGGGAGCCGGCGGCGGCCCGTGCTCGGCGCTTGGCGACCGTTGGCGCTGCAGGCTGGCGCGCGCCCGTTTGAGGGCGCTGTTGACCGATTCGACGCTTGAGTCCAGCATGTCGGCCACCTCGTTCGCGTGGAATCCGAGTACGTCGCGCAAGATGAGCACGGCGAGCTGGCGAGGCGGCAGGACCTGAAGAGCGGTCACGAAGGCCAGGGAGATAGATTCTGTCTGCTCGTAGCGGGCATCTGGGCCGAGCGGCATGTGGATCGCCCCCTCCAGGAGGGCGTCGGGAAATGGCTCGAGCCATACGGCTTCGCCGAGCCGGGTCGGTTCGGGCGGTTCAACCTCGGGAATGTTCCACTCCTTGGCAGGGCGTCGGCTGGCCGAGCGAAGCGCGTTGAGGCACCGGGTTGTGGCGATCCGGTAGAGCCAGGTGCGGATCGAGGCGCGGCTCTCGAACCCTTTGAGGCCTTGCCAGGCGGCCAGCAGCGTGTCCTGGAGGGCATCCTCGGCGTCCTGGAAGGATCCGAGCATCCGATAGCAGTGCACCTGTAGCTCTCGCCAGTGCGGCTCGGTCAGCGCTCGGAACGCCTCGCCGTCGCCAGCCCGCGCTCTTGAGAGCAAGTCGGCCGTCACGAGCTCCACCTCGCGTCCTTTCCCTGCAGCTTGTCGCACGTCACAAAGTATGGACACCGGCCGAGGGGCAAACTGGGCGGTTGGCGGGCGCCCACTTTCCCGATGTCGCGGTGTCTGCATGATCGGGGTTGACGGCCAGGGCACAGAAAGGAACCAGAATGATGCTGAAGGGCAAGGTTGCGGTGATCTACGGAGCCGGAGGCGCGATCGGCAGCGCTGTCGCACGCGCCTTTGCGTCTGAAGGGGCCAATCTGTTTCTCACCGGGCGCCACCTGGCACCGGTCGAACGTGACGCCAAGGACGTCGTTTCCACCGGCGGATCCGCCGAGGCGGCGGAGGTAGACGCTCTCGACGAGCAGGCTGTTGACGAGCATCTGCAGTCGGTGATCGATAAGGCGGGACGCGTCGACATCTCGTTCAACGCAGTCGGGATCCCGGATACGAAGATTCTAGGTGTGCCTCTGGTCGAGATGGATGTCGAGCAGTTCTCCCTGCCGATCGCGACCTACACGAGATCGTACTTTCTGACCGCGCGCCTCGCCGCAAGGCACATGATTCCGAATAGGTCGGGGGTGATCATGAGAGTCACCGCACTCCACTCGCGGACGGGCATCCCGTTGGTGGGAGGTTACGGTCCGGCGATGGCGGCCATGGAGGCACTCACTCGCGAGCTATCTGCCGAGCTCGCACCTCAGGGCATTCGCGTGGTCGGTCTGCGACCACAGGCCATGCCGGAGACACGCACGATCAAGGAAGCCTTCGAGCCTCGCGCCAAGGCATCGGGGATGACCTGGGAACAGTGGCAAGAGTTCCTTGCAAGCAGGACCCACGCACGACGGCTTATGACGCTCGCGGAGCTGGCGAACATGGCGGTCTTCATGGCTTCCGACAAGGCGAGCGGGATGACGGGAACTACCGTCAATTTGACCATGGGCAGCCTGGATGACTAGCGGCTGAGCGACCGAGACCCTGCTACGAGCGATCGATCGTGTCGGACGACGAGCGACGCGATGACCGTCCTGTCCGTTGCCGCCGGCCGCAGCCAGCAGGTTTACAGGTCCAGACGATGCCAATAAACTACTCGTCAGTAGTGGTGCCGCCCATGAGCAGGAGTGGTTACCATGCCCGTGAATGGTGTACTCGAGTACCTATGGTTCCGAGACCATGATCCGTGGTGGGCCACGGTCCTGCGGGCTGTGACGCTGATTGCCCTCGTAGTGCTGTTCGCCTTCAAAGGCATGCACAAAGTGCCCTCGGGCAGTAGGGCATTACGGACCCGGTTCAACAAAGTCGTCCATTACCGCCGAGATATCTACGACCGCCTGGGCTATACAATCCACCGCCGCGGTGACGCCAAAGTGGTTGGTCCGGGCCTAGTCATCGGCATCCCTTTCGTGCACAACGTCATGATCGAGTCGATAACCGAGCAATTCGAGCCGTTGCCGCCGTTGATTCGGCTGCAGCCCCTGCGCGAATTTGCCTCCCAGATCAACTTCCAAGTCGTCGACCTGGAGAAGGCGCTGGTTGGTGTCGCCGACTACAAGGGTCTGCTGGTCAATAGTTGTGCCGCGGTAGTTCGGACCCTCGTCACGCAGACAGTCCTCAGCGACGATGACATCTCAGCTCGCATGCTTGCCGACGAATCGCTGCAGGAGCGGGCGAGGAAATACGGCGTCAAGCTCTTGGAGCTCAATGTGTCGACCTCCAACCTGACCGAACCGGCTCAGTTGGCTCATGCGTTCAAGCAGGAGGGGATCGTCATTGAGGGCACGGCCGACGCCGTACTCGCGGCGCGGACTGTCAGGAGTGCATCTGGCCCGGCAGCACTGACTGCGGTCGATGGGGATGCCCCGGCTGCTTGATGTCTCATGCGATTCATAGCGCTGCGTAACTAGCTCGTTTGAGTGCGCGGTGGCGCTCCGCCTCACGCGTTCAGGAGCCTTTTGAGGGCCCCGACAAGCACTACGCCGCGAGGGTCATAGAACTCTTGGAGGTCGTTGGTGAGGTAGGCGAAACCGACCTCGTACTGCGGGTCTGCGAACGCTACCTGACCGCCCAACCCGTCGTGACCGAACGAGTCCTCGGTAAGGAAAGGGCGGCGTTCGGAGCTGAGCATGAAGCCGGTGCCCCAGCGTGACCACGGTCCGGGGACTGACAGGGCTGGCTCACCAGCACTCTGCTCGCGGCACATATCAGCAATAACCTCGTCGTTCAGCAGCCGAATGCTCTCGGCGTCTGAGACGGTTGCACTCCAGATCGTCGCGAGGGCCTGAGCCGTCGCGACACCACCAGCTCCTGGAATGACCGCGCGGCGTATTTGGTCGCTATTGAATCCCGCGTTCGGTTCCGCGACCTTGACGGGGAGCGCCCCAAGCGTCATGGACCTCTCAAGTAGGGCAGCGTCCTGGGGATCAGCGGCTGGCCAGAACGCCTCCGGCCCTACCGGCACCGCGTACAGCTGCGCTATCCGGGGCAGTTCCTCTTTCGATACGCCAATCCACGCCTCGACCTGCAGCGGATGCATGACTCGTTGCGCGAAGAATTCTTCGACTCCGATGCCGGTGACGCGGCGAATGATCTCCCCAGCCAGCCATCCGTACGTGAGCGCGTGGTAAATGTGGCCCTTGCCCGGCGGCAAGAGCGGTTCCTCCTCCGCAAGCACCTGCACCATCCGGTCCCAGTTCACAATGTCGGCGATCTGGAGATCGCGACGGATGGCAGGAAGGCCGGCACGGTGGGACAGCAGCCATCGAACAGGAATGGAATCCTTGCCGCGAGCGGAAAACTCGGGCCAGTAGGCACTTGCTGGGGCATCCAGGTCGAGTCGGCCCTCGCTGACCAGTTCGCCGATCAAGATCGCGACGAGACCCTTCGTGCACGAGAAGATCACAGTGGGCGTGTCCTGCTGCCAGGATCGCGCCGCCGAGGCTTCCCCTCCCCACAGATCGGCGACGATGTCCCCGGCGACGCGGATGTGAAGCGCTCCCCCATGTCCGTGGGAGAGGGCGAGAGTCTCGGCAAATGTCTCGACCAGCGGTTCGAACCCGGCGGCGACACTGCCACCCACTTCGGAGAATCCCAACTCGATGGCCGGTAGAAGGTTGTCGCTCATGGCTATCCCGTCTATCTGTGAGAAGAGAGATCTGGCGCAGCCGCTGCTTTGCGACTGCGCCAGATAGGCCAACTAGCGTTTCGGTACTGCTACTTGACGCCCCCTGCGGTGAGACCCGCAACAATGCGGCGCTGGAAGACGAGCACCGCGAGGAGCAGCGGAACGGTCACGACCACACCGGCTGCCATGATGGTGCCGTACGGCGTGTCGAAGCCGGTCGTACCGGTGAACTTGCTGATCGCCACGGTGGCGGTTTGCCTACTCGCATCCTGCAGGAAGGTCAGGGCTAGCAAGAACTCGTTCCAGGCGCCGATGAACACGATGATCGCCGTCGTGAGCACGCCCGGAGCTGCCAGCGGCAGGATCACCTTGCGGAAGGCCACCCCTGGCGTGCAGCCATCGACCATCGCCGCCTGCTCCAGCTCGACCGGGAGCTGCTTGAAGAAGGCTGTCAGAGTCCACACCGCCAGCGGGAGGCCGAAGCTCAACCCGGGAAGGATGACGGATTGATAGGTGTTAATCCAGTACGGGAACCAGGTGAATGGCGCCGTCGAGGAGAACATCTTCAGCAACGGCGGCAGCAACACGACCAGCGGGAACATCGAGCAAGCCATGATCAGCCAGAGCACTGCACCCTTGCCCCTGAACCTCAACCGAGCCAGCGCATACGCTCCGACGATGCCGAACAGTAGGACGAGGATCGTCGTGGTGCCGGCCACGATGACCGAGTTGATCAGTGAGCGGCCGAAGTTGTTCTGTGCCGAGAAGACGCCCTTGTAGTTATCGATCGACACCGGGCTCGGGATGAACTCGGTACTCTGCCCTTCGGTAGGGAGTCGCAGCGAGGAGACGATCATCCAGTAGAAGGGGATGATGCAGTAGAGGACAATGAGGGCCATTCCCACATAGGACAAGACCACTCCGACCCGCCGGCGGAGGGGTTGCTTCGGATGGGCGAGCGCCTCCACCTCCTCCTTGCTGAGGTGTTCCTCGCGTACTTCAGCGGTTGTTGTGGACATCAGTGCGCACCTCCGATGGCCTCGCCGATCATCGTCTCTTGCATGGCTTCGTCAGGTGGCGGCTCACCCTTCTTCCTCTTTTTCTTCTTGACTTCGGCGTCGCCGATCACCTCGGCACCCAGGATCCTGACGAACAGGAAGGCCACCAGAAGCACGTAGATGAACAGGATGATGGCGTACGCCGCTGCGGGACCGTATCGGGTCTGCGCCGCTTCCTGGTACGCGAAGACCGACAGTGTCTCCACTCGATACTTGCCGGGGCCGATCATGCCGTATGGCAGATCGAACATGCGCAGCGTGTCGAGGGTGCGGAAGAGAACGGCCACGACCAGCGCCGGTTTAACCATCGGAAGTGTGATTCGGACGAACTGCTGCCAGGTGGTGGCCCCGTCGACCTTGGCTGCCTCATAGACCTCCGCCGGAATGGTTTGCAGGCCGGCGAGGGTCAGGAGCCCGATGAACGGAGCGGTCTTCCAGGTATCAGCGATGACGATCGCCCAGAACGAGGCCCCGGTATCGGCGAGCCAGAGAATCTCCTGCCCGAGAATCCGGTTCATCACGCCGGATGAGTCGAAGATGAGCTTCCACATCAGCGCCGAAACGATCGTCGGGATCGCCCACGGCACCAAGATGCCGGCCCGAACGATCCCACGTCCCCGGAAGGCCTTGGCCATGATCAGGGCCATCGCCACGCCAATAACGGTCTCCAAGAGCACGCACACGATAGTGATGAAGGTGGTATTGAGGAAGGCGTTCCAGAAGCGGTCCATGGTGCCGTAGGTGCCCGTCACCGGGTTGGCGCCAGCGAAGATGTTGGTGAAGTTCTCCAGGCCGACGAACTTGTCGCCACCGGCGACCAGGCCTGTGGTGGGATCCACCCCGGAGTTGGTCTGGTGGAAGGACTCCCAGATGGACAAGATGACCGGGATTCCCGCGACCACAGCGATGATGATCAGGGTAGGCGCCAGCAGAATCCAGGCCAGCCGGCCTTGACCATCGCTCAGCGCGTTCTTTTTGTGCTTGTGGCCATCACCCTCAGTGGCCGGCAAACTCCGTGGTTCCGCGGTGGCTGTGGCCATGCGGGTACCTCCTTCGAGAAATGCGCTGAGTTCTCGGCGCAACACTTGGCTGCGCCGAGAACCGCGGACACCAACTACTTGATCAGAGTCTGCAACTTAGCCTGCAGTGCTTGCAAGGCCGCATCGGGTTGAGTCTGACCTTGGAGTGCGCCATAGGCGGCATCCTGGATCGCCAGGGTGACATCCCCATACTCCACGGCCTTCGGACGTGGCTTGGCGGTCTCGATCGACTTGAGCTGCGTCGGCATGTACGGGTACTTCTTGACAATGTCCGGGTCGTTGTAGATCTCCGCGAGCGTCGGCGGGGTCGGCGTTGCCAGGGTTTGCGACTTCTGGACCTCCTTCGAGGACATGAACTTCAGGAAGTCCACAGCCGTGCCCTTGTTCTCCGCGTACTTGGCGATCGCGTAGTTGTGACCGCCGAGGCTGGACACGCCCGGACCGGTGATGCCGGGCAGCGGCGCTACGTCGAACTTGCCCGCGACCTCCGACGAGCCATCGGTCTTGTTCGCCAGGTTGTACATGCCGCCCCAGTTCCGGTGGAAGATCAGCTCACCTTTCTGGAACGCCTGGCGGCCCTGCTCCTCCTGCCAGGTGATGGCGGCCTTCGGGATGTGACCGTCCTTGAACCAGTCGACGAGCGTCGACAGACCCTTGGTGGCCTCTGGGGTGGCCACGTTCGGCTTGCCGTCGTCACCAACGATGACGCCACCGGCACCGTGCACGGCCTCGTCGAAGTTCACCGTCAAGCCCTCGTACTTGTTGTATTGACCCGCGAAGCAGCCGAGCTTGGAGTCCTTCTCGCCTGCCTGGATCGTGTCGCAGGCAGCCTTCATCTCATCGAAGGTGGTCGGCGGCTTCAGCTTGTACTTGTCGAGCAGGTCCTTGCGGTAGAAGAGCAGGCCGCCGTCCGAGGTGGCTGGGTAGCCGTACAGCTTGCCGAAGTAGGTCGCCGAGTCAACGGTAGCGGGCAAGAAACCCTCGGTGGGGAACTGGTCGGCTGGCAGCGCCTCGACATAGCCCTTGGCCGCGAACTCCGAGGTCCACACGACGTCCATGCTGACGACCGCCATCGCCGGGTTCTTGATCTGGGTGTTCTGGACCATCTGCTGCCGCTGCTGGTCTGCGTTGTCTGGCAGCTCGTGGAACGTGACCTTGCCATTGGGGTGCGAGTCATTGAATTGCTTGATCAGTTTGGGGACGTTACCCGAGACATCCTTGCCTTGCCAGACCTCGATGTCACCTTGCTTCGTGAAATCAGCTGCAGCGGCCGACGTACCACCGCCTTCGGGGGCGCCACCACCGCCGCCGCCACCACCACATGCCGCGGCGACGAAGAGGGCACCCATAGATGCGGCCGCAATGAGGACGCGGCGCGCGGGACGAACGAAAGTCATACAGGCCTCACTTCGTTGTAGAGAGGACACCCAGTCGCTGGTGCCACCTCGCCACACTAGAGGCAATGTGACACAAAAGCGCCAGTTCTCTCACGTTACGTTTAGATTTGTTATAAGAGGCGCTAGCACAAATGGCCTCGCCTTGTGAAGGGCGACTCACAGGTAAAGGCCAGTTTTGCCATCCTGGAGTCTCTCAGACGCGACTGCGTGAAGATCACGCTCGCGGAGCAGTACGTAATCCTTGCCCCTGACCTCGACCTCGGCTCGATCCTCGGGGTCGAAGAGCACTCGATCCTGTGGCTTGACTGTCCTGACGTTGGTTCCCACGGCAACGACCTCGCCCCAGGCGAGCCGACGGCCGATCGCAACAGTCGCCGGGATCAGGATCCCACCGCTACTGCGGCGTTCGCCGGGCTCGCTGTCCGTCGAGACAAGCACCCGGTCGTGCAGCATCCGGATCGGCAGCACACCCTCGTCCAGGCCGCCGGAGTTCTCGCGGGCGCTGAGGTCGGCCACCACTCAGTCGCTCCTCCCGCGTCGCACGATCGCGCGAAGGATAAGTAAGAAGCCAACAACTCCTGCGACGGCTGCGGCCAGCACCGCGACTCGATCGGTGCGTAGATCACCACGGGCATTGAACACCTTGGACTTGGCATTCTCCAGTTCTGTATTGGCGAAACGCTTCACGTTCGCGATCTGACGCTGCTTGATCCGGTTGGGATGCACCTGGTTGATCAGCGCCTCGACCGAGGCAGCGAGCCGATCCCGTGTGGCACCCAGATCCGCCTCGATCTGGGGCACGGTACGGGTGGGCTGTGAAGCGTTGCTGGACACATAGCCTCCCTAGCGCGATTCTGCGGCACCGGCCGACGGCCGGGGCGCTCCAATCCCCAGCGTATTGCAGGCCACCCGTTCCCAGGGCGGCGACAGCGTCTCAAAGTGTTCGCGGCAAGGCTAGGGTTCTGGCATGACTTCTCGGCTCAGTGATGGCGATGCGGCGCCTCCCTTTACGCTGCCGGACGCGGACGGTAAGAATGTGTCGCTCGCGGACTTCCCCGGACAGCGTGTGATCGTCTACTTCTATCCCGCTGCCATGACGCCGGGCTGCACCACACAGGCAATCGACTTCACAGCGTCGATGGACGAACTGGATGCCGCGGGGGTGCGCGTGATCGGCATCTCGCCGGACGCTCAGGAAAAACTCATTCAGTTCCGCGAACAGGAGTCGGTCGGTTTTCCCCTCCTGTCTGATCCAGACAAGTCGACGCTCAACGCTTACGGTGCCTACGGGGAAAAGCTCCTCTACGGCAAGCTGATCCAAGGGGTGATCCGCTCAACGTTCGTCATCGACGTCGACCAGAAGGGCCACGGCACCATTGCGGTCGCTCAGTACAACGTCAAGGCCGCCGGCCACGTCGACAAGCTCAAGCGCGACCTCCATCTATAGACTCCCAGATCGCGCGCCGCCGCGCTGAGAGGCTTGCGCGCCGCTGTCCTGGACGAGCGAGCAGACATGCCTTTTCGTGTGCGAGCGAGGGAGGAAGGCAGCGGCTCACAAGCGCCAGCCTGAGCGAGCGGAGCGAGCAATATATACGGAGGGAGGGGACATGCTTTTCGTCCCCGAGCGACGACGAAGTCGCCGCGCTCCAAAGGCGCGATCCGCGCGCAGCGAGCGGAGCAATCAAGCAGAGCCGGAGTGGTGGAACTGGTAGACACGCAGGATTTAGGTTCCTGTGCCTTCGGGTGTGAGGGTTCGAGTCCCTCCTTCGGCACTCTGTTAAATTGCTCGCTCCGCTCGCTGTGGATCGCGCTCGAGAGTCCGCCTACTTCGTCGTCGCTCGCAGACGAGAAGCGTGTCCGCTCGCTCCTCCTCAGCACGGCGGCGCGCGATCCAGGTTTGATCCGCTCCTGCACTCGCCGGACGCGGCCTTCTCGTTACCCGGAGCGGGCGCTCCTCCTCAGCACGGCCGCGCGCGATCCAGGGGGTTGATGTGCTCACTGCACTCGCCGGACCTGGACTTCTCGTTACCCGGAGCTGTTACGCGGTCTGCTCCAGGCTCTCGAGCTCGGGATTCTGGGCGACGCCTACGTCGGCACTCGGAGCTCCGGTGATGAGCGCGTACGTGGCGCCAGCAATCGCAGCTCCGATGATCGGCGCGACAATGAACAACCACACTTGAGCGAGCGCACCACCGCCCGCGAACCACGCAACTCCGAGGGAGCGTGCCGGGTTCGCCGAGCAGTTTGTGACCGGAATGGCCACCAGATTGACTAAGGTCAAGCCGAGGCCGATCGCGATGGGCGCAAAACCCTTCGGGGCTCGATCGTCGGTGGAACCGAGAATGATGTAGACGAAGACCGCGGTGATGACGACCTCGATGATGAGCCCGGACACGAGTCCGTAGCCGCCCGGCGAACGATCCCCGTAGCCGTTCGACGCAAACCCACTGTCCACCGCGCTGAACCCGGCCTTGCCGCTCGCGATCGCGAACAGCACGGCACCAGCGATCGATGCGGCCACGACCTGAGTGACGATGTACGGCAGCACACCCTTCCACTCGAACCGCTTCGCGATCGCCAGACCGATCGTGACGGCCGGATTGAAATGCCCGCCGGAGACGTGCCCAAAGGCGTACGCGCCGGCCAGTACGGACAGCCCGAAGGCAAGCGAGACCCCGACGAACCCGATCCCCAGCTGTACGTTGTCATCAGTGAGGAACTTCGCGGCCAGGATCGCCGCTCCACATCCCCCGAAGAGCAGTACGAACGTCCCAAGGAATTCAGCGCCAAGCTTCGCAGTCAACGTCGGTTCCCGCATGTGGATCTCCTTGCTCCCGAGTGCACTAAAGCCGCGATTCTAGGGCAAGCGGCGTCAGTCAATGAGGCGACACCGTGATATTCACCCAGCGGACTCTTCTGGCGATCGGCGCCTATAGCTGACGAAGCTGTAACCGTCGTGCGGTTCCCGGCTGGTCTCCATCCACTCATCGGGGTCAATCTCGGGAAAAGTCACCTCACCATCGGGTCGCAGGTTGACCTCAGTGATCTCCAAGCCGGCGAGCCGATCCCAGGCGGCTCGGTAGATCTCACCTCCGCCGGCGACGAAAATGGTTCGAGGATCCAGCAGCACGGCCTGGTCAATCGCCTCATCCAGACGTGGAACCGCCCGTACGCCGTCGCCGCGCCACATCCGATCACGAGTGATCACGAAGGTGGTCCGGCCGGGCAGCGGTCGGCCGATGGAGTCGTACGTCTTGCGGCCCATGATCAGCACGTTCCCCATGGTCAAGGCCTTGAACCGCTGCCAGTCCGCCGGAATCCGCCACGGTATGTCGTTTCCCGCGCCGATCACGCCGTTGGCGGCAACGGCCGCGATCGCAATGATCTCGGCCATGATCAGACTGCGATCGGTGCCCTGATACCTGGATGTGGGTCGTAACCGTCGATCGTGATGTCCTCCAGGGTGAAGTCGTCGATCAAGCTCACGTCTGGATTCAGCTGCAGCCTGGGCAGTTGACGTGGCTCACGACTCAATTGGAGCCTGGCTTGGTCCAGGTGGTTCAGGTAGAGATGTGCATCGCCCAGCGTGTGCACGAAGTCACCGACCTCCAGGCCGCAGACCTGAGCGACCATGTGGGTGAGCAGGGCGTAGGAGGCGATGTTGAACGGGACGCCCAGAAAGATGTCGGCCGAGCGCTGGTAGAGCTGGCAGGACAGTCGGCCCTGCGCGACATAGAACTGGAACATCGCATGGCAGGGCGGCAGCGCCATGTCAGCAAGATCGGCAACGTTCCAGGCACTGACAATGTGCCGACGCGAGGCCGGAACGTCCTTGATGGAGCTGATCACATTCGCAAGTTGATCGATGTGACCGCCGCCCGGTGTCGGCCAGGAGCGCCACTGATAGCCGTAGATCGGGCCGAGCTCGCCGTCGGCATCGGCCCACTCGTCCCAGATGGTGACCCCCTGCTCGTGGAGCCATTTGACGTTGGTCGATCCCTGGATGAACCACAACAGCTCAGCGATGATCGACCGGGTGTGCAGCTTCTTGGTTGTCAGCAGCGGAAAACCTTGCCGCAGGTCAAAGCGCATCTGGTAGCCGAAGGTGCTGAGCGTGCCGGTGCCGGTCCGGTCGCTCTTTTCGACGCCGCGGGTGAGCACGTGATCCAGCAGATCGAGGTAGGTCTTCACGTGGCTCATCCCTCCTGGGCGACAGGTTGCAAACGGCGCAGCTCCGTGATCAGCACGGGCAAGATGGCCCGTAGGGCCCGCCCCCGATGACTGATCGCGTCCTTGACAGACGGTTCCAGTTCGCCGTTGGTCATCGCGTGGCCGTCGGCTACGAATAGCGGATCGTACCCGAAGCCATTGTGGCCCGCAGGGCTGACACCGATGCGGCCGCGCATGTCCCCGATACGGACGTGCTCGGTACCGTCCGGCAAGACCAATGCCATGGCACAAACAAACCGCGCAGTCCGCTCGGCTGCTGGCACGTCGGCCAATTGGCGCAGTAGCAATGCGTTGTTGTCCTGATCGCTTGCCCCAGGACCCGCCCAGCGCGCCGATCGCACCCCAGGCATCTGGTTGAGCACGTCAACCGCGAGACCCGAATCGTCGGCCAGGGCAGGCAGGCCGGTGGCTGCGACGCAGGCCCGGGCCTTGACCAGTGCATTGCCCTCGAAGGTGCGTTCGGTCTCCGCTGGCTCAGGATAGGCGGCGACATCGGCAAGTCCGAGGACCTGCACATCCGGCGCTTCCGCTGCCACGATGCGCCGCAGCTCGGCCAGCTTCTGGGCGTTCCTGGTAGCCAGCACCACCCGATGAGCGATCGTCATTAGGAAGCAAGCGCGGCACGTTGCAACGTGGTCAGTTGCGCACAGCCTGTGGCGGCGAGATCGAGTAGCTCGTCGAGTAGCCGCCGATCAAACGGTGCTCCCTCAGCTGTTCCCTGAACTTCGATGAACGAGCCATCACCGGTCATGACGACGTTCATATCCGTGTCAGCCGCGGAGTCCTCGGTGTAACAGAGGTCCAGCATCGAGCTGCCGTCGACCACGCCGACCGAGACGGCCGCGACTGAGTCGGTCAAAGGCTCAGCTGTCAACAGCTCGCGGTCTCGGAGCCAGCTGACCGCGTCCGCAAGTGCGACGTAGGCGCCCGTGATCGATGCTGTCCTGGTGCCCCCATCGGCTTGCAATACGTCGCAGTCCAGCACGATGGTGTTCTCCCCCAGCGCCTTGTAGTCGATGATCGCGCGCAGGCTGCGACCGATAAGCCGGCTGATTTCGTGCGTACGCCCGCCTATGCGACCGCGTACCGACTCACGGTCGGTACGTGTGCTGGTCGCCCTCGGCAGCATCGCGTATTCGCTGGTCACCCAGCCGAGTCCCGAGCCCTTACGCCAGCGCGGAACTCCCTCGGTCACGCTGGCCGCGACGAGTACCCGGGTCTGGCCGAACTCCACCAGCACCGAGCCCTCCGCCTGACTCAGCCATCCTCGGGTGAATCGGACCTGCCGAAGTTGATCATGGCTGCGTCCGTCGGCTCGAGAACTCACGAGGTCAGCCTATTTCAGACGCCGATGTCCCAGGCAGCTCCGGACTTCGCGAGCGACACGGGCCCGTCGAAGTGAGGTGTTGCCTCGGCCAGGACACGGTCTGGTTCGTGCCACGGCGGAATGTGGGTGAGTACGATCGCACCGACTCCCGCGTCCTGCCCGATCGCGGCGGCTTGGGCGCCGGAGAGATGCATCCCCGGGGGATTGTCGGGATCGTCGAGAAAAGCCGATTCCACAAGCAGGAGGTCGACCCTGTTCGCGAGCTGCACGAGTGCCCCTGACGGCCCGGTGTCGCCGGAATACACCAGGGCGCCGCCACCGGGAACGTCCTCCTGCACCCGGATGGCGTACGCCTCCACAGGATGCTCGACGCGGACCGTCCGCACAGTGAACGGCCCGATCCGCTGGCTGGGCTGCCAGATACGCCAGTCGAGGTGCTCGGCAATCGATGGGCCGGACTCGCTGACCTGACCGTCGTGACCGGTCACCTCGTAAGCACGGGCGAGCCGCGCGCCGGCATTGGCCGGGGCGTACACCGGGCGACGGGGCCACGGTGCATTCGGCGAGTAACAGGCAGCCACGTGGTAGCCGCAGAGGTCCAGACAGTGGTCGGCGTGCAGGTGGCTCAGTGCGATGGCATCGATCTCGCGCGGGTCCAGGTAGCGATAGAGCGCACCCATGGCGCCGGGGCCGCAGTCGAGGAGCAGTGAGAAGGTCCGATTCTCATATGGCGCCTGCAGCAGGTAGCTGGAGGCCGGCGAGTCCGGTCCGGAGATGGAGCCGCTGCAGCCCACGATCGTCAGTTTCATCATCGCAATCAGACGAACTGCTCCGCGCCGACAACGAGACCGCCCATCAGGCGATGCCCGACGCCCTCGAACGCCTCCGGGCTGCCCGTGGTCAGGAACCGGTAGTTGGCCTTCCTTGGCTGATCATGGGTGAGGCAGCGCCGGGTGAGCGCCGCGTACACGTCCTTGGCGCATTCCTCGGCGCTGGACACCAGGCTGACGTTGTCACCAAGCACGTATGAGATCACACCGGTAAGCAGCGGATAGTGGGTGCAGCCCAAGATCAACGTGTCGATATCGGCTTGCTGCAAGGGTTTCAGGTACCCTTCGGCGCAGGCCAGGAGCTCGGGGCCGCCCGTGACGCCCGCCTCGACGAAGGACACGAAACGGGGACAGGGTGCGGTGTGCAGTTCGATCTGCGGGGCCGCGGCGAATGCATCGTCGTACGCCTGCGAAGTAGCGGTCGCTTCAGTGCAGATCACTCCAACACGGCCAGACCGGGTGGCGGCGACCGCCCGGCGGGCAGCAGGCAAGATCACCTCCACTACAGGGACGGCGTAACGCTCCCGTGCATCACGGAGCACCGCTGCGCTGCCCGAGTTGCAGGCAATGACCAAGATCTTGACACCCTGCTCCACCAAATGATCAAGGCACTCCAGCGCGTACTCGCGGACATTGGCGATCGGCTGCTCGCCGTACGGGGCACGCGCGGTGTCACCCAAGTAGATGATGTCTTCGTGGGGCAGCTGGTCGATGACCGCGCGTGCCACCGTAAGCCCGCCGAACCCCGAGTCAAAGATGCCGATCGGAGCCTCAGTATCAGCCGCCACGAGCCCCTAGCCTACAAGTGATCACGCCCACACCTGGGTATCCAGGAAGTCCTCGCTGACGTCGAGATCGCCGGTGTAGGCGCCTGTCGAGAGGTATTTCCAGCCGCCGTCGGCGATGATGAGCACAATGTCCGCGGACGCGCCCGCATTGACAGCCTTGGCTGCTTGCGCTAGCGCGGCATGCAGGATCGCTCCGGACGAGAGCCCTGCGAAGATGCCCTCGCGGTCCAGCAGTTCTCGGACGCGTTTAACGGCATCACGGGGACCGACAGAGAACCTGGATGTGACATAGGAGGCGTCGTAGATCTCGGGAACGAAACCCTCATCGAGATTGCGCAAACCGTAGACGAGCTCGCCGTACCGCGGCTCGGCCGCGATGATCTTGACATCAGGCTTCTTGTCCGCGAAGAAGCGGCCTATTCCCATCAGGGTGCCGGTGGTACCGAGTCCGGCAACCACATGGGTCACTTCCGGAAGATCTTCGAGAATCTCCGGCCCCGTGGTCAGATAGTGCGCCTCCGCGTTGGCTGGATTGCCGTACTGATAGAGCATCACCCAGTCCGGGTGCTCCGACGCGAGCAGCTTCGCCACACGGATGGCCTCGTTGGAACCTCCGGCGGCGGGTGAGGAGACGATCTCGGCACCCCAGATGGCGAGCAGCTGCTTGCGTTCCGGTGAAGTGTTCTCCGGCATCACGCAGATCAACCGGTAACCGCGGAGCTTGGCTACCATTGCGAGCGAAATGCCAGTGTTGCCGCTGGTCGGTTCGAGAATCGTGGCGCCGGGACGCAATGTCCCATCGGCCTCGGCGACCTTGATCATCTGGAGTACCGCGCGGTCCTTGATCGAACCGGTCGGGTTGTAGTCCTCGAGCTTCGCCCAAAGTCGCACAGACTCGCTCGGTGATAGATGGGGCAGGCCTACCAGCGGGGTATGCCCCACTGACTCGGCGAGCGCGGCGTACCGGACCATGAACGAAACCCGATCAGCCGCCAGCAACAGCGGGCAGCACCACGACGACGTCGCCATCCGCGGTCGCGGCGTTGAGCCCGCCGCTGAAGCGGACATCTTCATCGTTGACGTAGACGTTGACGAACCGGCGTAACGTCTCCGACTCGACGATCCGGTCCTTCAACCCAGGATTGCGTGCCTCAATGTCATCGAGCACCTGTTGCAAGGTCGCCCCGTTGCCGTGCACCGCTTTCGCTCCGCCGGTGAACGTACGGAGGATCGTCGGGATCCTCACTTCTATTGACATCGAGCCTCTCCTGTTACTGCCTGGCTACATTTGCCAAACGACTGGCCTCGAAGGCCTATTCCGTGACGTCGATCTCTTCCTCGGTGACCCCACCATCGACGATGCGGTAGGAGCGTACGCTGACCGGGCCATCCGAGGCACCTGAGACGGCGGTCGAGACGAGCACGTAGTGAGCCTGCGGTTCAGAGGCGAGGGCGATGTCGGTCCGCGACGGATAGGCCTCGGTCGAGGTGTGCGAGTGGTAGACAACGACGATCTCCTCCCCCGCCGCACTCATTTCCTTGTACAAGGCGAACTGCTCCTGCGGATCGAAGCGGAAGAAGGTCGGCGAGCGGTCGGCGTTGATCATCCGGACCAACCGTGTCGGCACGTTTGAGCCCTCCGGCCCAACAATCACCCCGCACGCCTCGTCCGGATGATCTTCCCGAGCGTGAGCGATCATGGCCTCAATGTGCTCGCGGGCGATCTTCAGCACGGCGGTCAGACTAGGGGCGATACCCCCGGCGACCTGATACATCCGGACTGTGAGACCCAGATGGGATGCAACGCGCCCAGGATCGCGCGCCGCTGTCCTGGACGAACGAACGAGCAGACACGCTTTTCGTCTGCGAGTGAGAGAGGAAGGCAGCGGCTTCCAAAGCGCGATCCTCGCGAGCGGAGCGAGCAATCAAACAGCGGATCGCGCGCCGGCGTGCTGAGGAGGAGTGAGCCGACACGCCTTTTGTCGGCGAGCGACGACGAAGTAGGCGGCTTCCCGGCGCGATCCGCAGCGAGCGGAGCGAGCAATAAGACATTGCGGATCGCGCGCCGGCGTGCTGAGGAGGAGTGAGCCGACACGCCTTTTGTCGGCGAGCGACGACGAAGTAGGCGGCTTCCCGGCGCGATCCGCCAGCGAGCGAGCGGAGCGAGCAATAAGACATTGCGGATCGCGCGCCGGCGTGCTGAGGAGGAGTGAGCCGACACGCCTTTTGTCGGCGAGCGACGACGAAGTAGGCGGCTTCCCGGCGCGATCCGCAGCGAGCGGAGCGAGCAATAAGACATTGCGCGAGCAGCTCCAAATCAAGAGGGCGTGATGATGCCGAGGCGTGCCACCAGCAGGAGGAATACCTCCGCAAAGGGATTGTCCTGTGTCGCCTTACGGATTTCCGTCCAGTCGAGTTGTTCCCGTACGGCACGCACCACCAAGAGGAGCGGTGCGAAATCGCAGTAATGCTCGGTCAGCGACTGCAGCTTGGCGATCATGATGGGAGTAGGCGGCAGCACCGGAATCCGGACGCCCAAGACCTCATATTCGCGCGCAGAGTCCAGCAGTGACTCGGTGACAGGAATGCCTCCGAGCCGATGCAACACATCGACCAGTGCAGGTTCCGCGACAGACTCCGTCGAGTCGTCGTCGTCGCAGTAGGCCTTGAAGAGCCAATCTTCGGGCGGTCGCTCGATCCGCAGCCCAGCGGCCGCCAGGCTGTTCGCGGCCATCTCGACATCGGTCTCCGCCACGACCAGATCGACATCGTGGCTGGGCTCGGGCCCGCCGGCCACCCAGAGCGCGTAGCCACCACCCAGCGCGAAGGAGACGCCGTCCGCTTTCAGAGCCGAGGCCGAGCGCTTGAGAGCGGTACGAAGCAGCGGCTCATCGGCTGTGGCCGATGGCGGCGATAATTGCTCAGCGATGGTGGGTACCTTCTTCCCATGCGGTTGGCGACATTCAACATCCTGCACGGCCGCTCGATCGAGGATGGGGTGGTCGATCTTGATCGGCTGGCCGATGCTATCCGCTTGTTGGACGCCGACATTTTGGGCTTGCAGGAAGTCGACCGGGACCAGCCACGATCCCATCTTGCCGACCTGACGGCGGTCGCCGCCGAGGCGATGGGGGCGGTGACCCATCGATTCGCCGCAGCACTGTCAGGTACGCCGGGCGCTGCGTGGATCGCGGCGTCGGAGAACGACCTTCCTGGAGTTGCGTCCTATGGGATCGCCTTGCTCTCTCGCTATCCATCGGATTCCTGGCAGGTTCTCCGGTTACCGCGAATCCCGACGCGGGTCCCGCTGTATCTGCGGACGCCCCGGAAAATGCTGATCGTCAAGGAGGAGCCGCGAGCTGCGGTGATCGGACGTCTGCGCACCCCGGCGGGATTGGTCGTCGTTTCCAATGCCCACCTGTCCTATGTCCCGGGCTGGGGGCGGCTACAGCTACGGCGGATCCGGCAGGGATCTAGCCCCGCTGCAGGAACCGGTGATCTTGATGGGCGACCTCAACATGCCAGATGGCCTGCCGGCGCAGATCACCGGCTACCGTCCGCTGGCCAGGCACTACACCTTCCCAGTCGACAAACCTGATCGCCAGCTCGACCACATCCTCATTCGCGGACGACTAGGCCACGTCATTGCCAGCAGCGCCCCGGCGCTACCGCTGTCTGACCACCGAGCCCTCGTCGTCGATCTATCTGTTCCCAGGCCGGAGGCGCCAAATGATCAAGACTGACCACTACATCCGCTGGCAACGGGTGGACTCGGTCAGCAAAACGTCGACGGGCATCCTGGCCGAGCTGCACCATGAACAGTTGAGAATCGACGTGGTAGCCGACGACGTGCTGCGGATCAAGATCAGCCGCGGAGGTGTGTTCGACGAGCCTCCCACCTTCGCGGTCTGCGTCGACCCACTCGCATCCCACATCGACTTTCGGGTCGAGCAGGACGAGGAGCGCGTGCAGTTGATCACTGCAGCATGCACCGCATCGCTGTGGCTTGACCCATTCCGGATCGACGTCCATCGCAGCAATGGATCGCCGGTGATCGAGACCGCCCAGGACGCCGAAGGTCGGTACTGGGCATACGCGACCTTGAACGACTCCTTCACGATGCGGCGTCGCTGCCGACAGGAGGACGCGATCTTCGGATTGGGTGAGAAGTCCGGGCGTCACAACCGCAGAGGCCGCGACTTCACGATGTGGAATACCGACATACTGAGCCCCTCGGAGACGTTGGAGTTCACCGTTGGCAAGGCTGCCGATGATCCGCGCGGGGATCCGCGCAGCGCCGAGTTCGATCCCCTCTATGTCAGCATTCCGTTCTTCTACCACCAGTCCTATCCCGAGGGCAGTATGGCGGCATCCTTTGTGGACAACGGATACCGCGGCGCGTACGAGTTCTCATTCGATGAGGAGTACCGGATCGTCTTCTGGGGCGGCCAGTACACCGAATACGTATTCGCGGGCCCTGACATGCCGGCGATCTTGGACTCCTACACCTGGCTGACGGGGCGTACAGCACCGCCACCAATCTGGTCGCTCGGCTATCACCAGTGCCGCTGGTTCGAGTACACACAGGATGCTGTGGAAGCCGTCGCGCAGCGGCACCGAGACAACGACATCCCCTGTGATGCCGTGTGGCTCGACATCGAATACATGGACGGCTACCGCGTCTTTACCTGGGACACAAACCGCTTCCCCGACCCCGCCGGCATGCTGAAACGACTTGATGCGCAGGGATTCCGAGTGATCACGATCATCGATCCAGGCGTCAAGTTCGATCCCGGCTACTGGGTCTTCGATCAGGCCGTCGAGCGTGATGTGCTTTGTCGCACCGAAGGAGGCGATCTCTACATTGGGCAGGTCTGGCCGGGCAACACTGCCTTTCCCGACTTCGTCACCGAGGAGGGCCGCAGCTGGTGGGGCGAACTCAACGCGGCACATGTGCTCTCGGGGCTGGCGGGCATCTGGAACGATATGAACGAGCCCGCCACCGGGAGCATTGGGGCCATGCCCATGCGGTTCGGTCGTGGGGAGTACCCGCATGAGCGCTACCACAACCAGTACGCGCTGCTGATGGCAATGGGGACCACGGCCGGCCTGCTGGACGCGATGCCCGAGCGGCGGACCTTTGTGCTCTCTCGCGCCGGTTTTGCCGGTATTCAGCGCTACGCCGCGAACTGGATGGGTGACAACCAGTCCCGTTGGGATCACCTCTGGCTGAGCATCGCGATGGGGTCGGCTGTCGGAATCTCTGGCCAGGCGTTCGTGGGGGCCGACATCGGTGGGTTCCAGGGCAATTCGAACGCGGAGCTTTTCCTGCGCTGGATGCAGTACGGCGCCCTGACTCCGTTCTGCCGCAACCACTCCGAGATCGGCAACGTTGACCAGTACGCGTGGGCGTTCGGTGACGTCATTCAAGATCATGTGCGAATCGCGCTCAAGCTGCGCTATCGCTTGCTGCCCTATCTGTATGCCTGCTTTCTCAGGGCATCGGAGACCGGCGAGCCGGTGCAGCGGCCGTTGATCTTCGACTATCAATACGATGCCACGGTCCGCGACATTGATGATCAGTACCTCTTGGGGCGCGACCTGCTGGTCGCACCGGTCGTCGGGCCAGGTATCCCGGCCCGACAGGTGTATCTGCCCGCGGGTGACTGGCACGACTGGCACACCGGCGAACTCGTTGGAGGCAGGCGATTTCTGATCACGGCGACGCCACTGGACCGGATTCCGCTCTATGCGCGCGGCGGAGCGGTGATTCCCTTGTGGCCGGAAGCACCCGACTCCACCAACGGCTATCAGCCCCTCGTGGTCGAGTTGCACCTGTTCGTACCAGAGTCAGATGGTGTTTATCAGTCGATGCTGCAAGAAGACGACGGCCTGACCTTTGCCGCCTTGCACGGTGCCCGGTATCGAACGATCTTCACCGTCGTACGGTCCGGCGCCGAACTGACGCTCAACGCCGACGTAAGCGGCAACGGCTACCCGGAATTCGCACGCGAGCGTTTCGTGTTGGTCCTGCACGGTGCGGCGCCGCCCGAGGAGGCGCAGCTGGACGACGTCTTGATCATCGGTACCGATGGGCGGTTCGAGATACCCAATGGAGGTGTGGGTTTCCACTTCAGCTGCACGGTGACTGAGTGAGCCTGATCGTCCGAGTTGCCTTACCCGGCGAGTATGCCGAGGCTGGCCAGGTTACGGCCGAGGGTTATCACGCCGACGACCTGCTGCGTCGTCGGGACGGCTTGATCGACAACGAGTATGAGGCACGGTTGGCCGACGCCGACCGACGAGCTCGCGAGGCCGTACTCATGGTGGCGGTCGACGACGCCAGCATCCTTGGCACGGTCACGTGGTGTCCGCCCACATCGCCATTGCGGGAGCTTGCGACACGCCCGGACCAAGCCGAGTTCCGGATGCTCTCGGTCGCGCCGGCTGGCCGGCGACATGGGGTCGGCCGCGCTCTTGTCGAGGCATGCCTTGATCGGGCACGTGCGGAGGGCATGCATGAGGTGCTGCTGTCCTCGCTGCCACAGATGACAGCCGCACACGCGCTCTATCGGGAGTTTGGTTTCGTTCGCGCTCCAGAGCTTGACCACAGCCCGAAGCCTCATGTGCACCTGTGGGCTTACCGCCTCAGCCTGAACCCGTAGCCCTGTCCCGAGGAAACTACCCAGAGGTGGCGTCGAGGTGCTGCAGGAGGTCGTGCGCCGCGAGCTCGATCTCCTTGTGCCGCCATTCCGATGCACGGTAGACGCAAGCGATTAAGGCCGTACGGTGCACGCGTCGGAAGTCGCCGTACACAAATGCAAAACGGGCCTTCGTCTCGTCAGTGACACCTTCGGTGAGGCCGAGATGCCAGGTTGCGTACTCCTCCCAGGAATGCCGTTCAAGGAAGGCGTTCTGGTCATCGGCGCGTGGCTGCACCTCTCCCCAATCGCTGTTCAGCACGTACTGTCTCGCGTCGATCAGCCGACGGCAGTTGCGCACCGCGGCCTGGTTCAATGCGTACTTCGCCATGTCGTACCACCTTTCCACGTGCCGTTAGAGCGCCGAGATGAGGGTTTCCTGGGCGAACCCGAGCCAGTCGTACACGCTCACCATGAAGCTGCGTGGGTCGTCCTCCGGCAGTGCGGCCAGTGCATCCGCAGCCGCTGCGTCACGTATGCCGAGCCGGATCGCGACGGCGAGCCGCACGCTGGTCAGGGTACGCAGCCAGCTCTCGACCTCATTACGCGGGATCTTGAGATCATGGGCTCCCAGCTCGGTTGTCGCAAGCCTGTCCAAGACGACGCGCGCCTCGGCGACCTTCATCGCCCTCAGGTCTCGCTCGGTGAAACGCCGGAAATCTGCCGAAGCCATTGCGTCACTGGGGTAGGCATCGGGGAAGAGCCGCTTGAGGACCGGGTCCTCTGATTGTTCCGGCTCGTCTGGGTTGCCCTCCAAGTCCTTGACGATCTCCTCGAACGGATCGGTGGACTCCGGCACGGGAGGGAAACCCTCCGGCTCACCATCGGAAACGAGCTCGATCAGCTGCATGATCAACGAAGACAGCAGCTCCACCTCATACGCGCTGAGCTGGGTGGTGATCATGCCACGCCGACGGTGGAACTTCTTCATATTGAATTGCCCCGCTCGGCAAACTCGCTCGGCGCGGATCGCGCTTGGAAGCCGCTACCTTCGTCACCCGCTCGCAGACGAAAAGCATGCCTACTCGCTCGCGCTGTGTTCAATGGCTCGCTCCGCGCGCAGCCCAGGACAGCGGTGCGCGATCGAATGTGATTGCTCCGCATGCGACGCAGACTCATTTGTCCGCCTTGTCGAGTGTTGCCCATAGGCCGTACTCGTGCATGGCGGTGACATCACGCTCCATCGCCTCGCGCGTACCGCTGGAGACGATCGCCTTGCCCGTGGTGTGCACCTGCAGCATCAGCTTTTCGGCCTTGGATTTGGTGTAGTGGAAATAGATCACAAACACGTGGGTCACGTAGGACATGAGGTTGACCGGGTCGTCCCAGACGATGGTGACCCACGGTGTTTGCGCCAGGATTTCATCGACTGGGCGCTCGGCGATAGCGGTCCCGCCAGCTGGCGTCAGACTCTCCCCGTCGGCGTCAGGCATAAGAACCATTGTTGCAACGACCCCGGGGATTCGCGCATGGCGCTCCTTACCCACCTCGGGCCCCGCTGGCTAGGCTGACGCTGTGACCGCCACGGACGCAGCTCTGGCCGTTCCGGCGGCTTGGGGACCGAGTGAGGTTCCGACCACCGCCCTACTGACCGACCACTACGAACTGACCATGGTTCGCGCTGCACTCCGAGCCGGTACGGTGAACCGACGATGCGTCTTCGAGCTCTTCGCCCGTCGGCTGCCTGAGGGCCGCCGTTATGGAGTGGTCGCCGGAGTGGGGCGGGCGCTCCGTGCCCTGCGACACTTCCGCTTCGATGAGGAGTCGCTGCGCTTCCTGCTCGACCGCCAAGTGGTTGACCATGGCGATGGCCGACTGGTTGGCCGACTTCCGTTTCTCAGGTGACATCTGGGGCTACCCAGAGGGCGAAATCTACTTCCCCGCCTCCCCGGTGGTGATGGTGGAGAGCACCTTCGGCGAGGCAGTCGTACTGGAGACTCTGCTCCTCAGCATCTACAACCATGATTCAGCCATAGCCTCCGCCGCCTCGAGAATGACGGCCGTGGCCGACGATCGGCCCATCATCGAAATGGGCTCCCGCCGAACACATGAGCTGTCGGCTGTGGCCGCTGCTCGGGCCGCGTACATTGCCGGCTTCTCGTCGACCTCGAACCTGGAGGCGGGGCGGCGTTACGGGGTGCCGACTCGCGGCACCGCGGCGCACTCCTTCATCCTGCTGCACGCAACGGAGCGAGAGGCTTTTGCGGCGCAGATCGCGGAACTGGGCGAGCAAACCACCTTGCTGGTGGACACCTACGACGTTTTCGAGGCTGTCAAGATCGGAGTGGAACTCACCGAGGGCCGGCTTGGTGCGGTCAGGCTCGATTCCGGCGATCTCGGTCTGCTCGCGACCCAGGTGCGCGAGCTGTTGAACTCCCTGGGTGCGACCCGCACCAAAATCATTGTGACCAGTGACCTCGATGAGTTCGCAATCGCGGCGCTGTCGAGCGCACCAGTGGACGGCTTCGGCGTCGGCACCGCATTGGTTACCGGCAGCGGCCACCCTACGTGCGAGTTCGTCTACAAGCTGGTGGCTCGGGCCGAATCGGACGACGTCGGCGCACCGATTGTGGCCGTCGCCAAGAAGAGTGTGAACAAGGTCTCTATCGGCGGTCGCAAGTATGCGCTGCGACGGTTGTCTGAACAGGGCACGGCGCAGGCGGAGATCGTGGGCATCGGCGTTCCGCCGACAGGCGACTCCAACGACCGTCCCCTGCTCGTCCAGCTGGTGGAGTCGGGAGAGATTGTAGGAGATGAGTCGCTCGAGACCATGCGGCAGCGTCACCTGCGCTCGCGCGCTGAGCTTCCCCTGGAAGCGCTGAAGATGTCACGAGGCGAGCCAGTCATCGAGACAATCTTTGCCGGAACTGACGATGTTCCACCTAACCCAAACCAAACCAAGCCCGGTGCCGAGTCGCGCATGGCTCAGAGCATGGGAGAAGCGATCGCTGGACCTACGAGGGAGCTGTGATCATGACACGGGCTTTGATCGTCGCCGACCCCCAGCGAGACTTCTGCGAGGGCGGCTCGTTGGGGGTGGATGGCGGAGCGGCCGCTGTCAGCCGGATCGACAGCCTGCTCCGCAGCGATCATGGCTACACCCACGTCATTGCCACTCGTGATCATCACATCGATCCAGGCGCTCATTTCTCCGCCAGGCCGGATTTCGTCGACTCCTGGCCGCCGCACTGTGTGGTCGGCACGCCAGGCGCTGAATTTCATGATGAACTCACCTTCCGCGACTTCGCAGCCGTCTTCTACAAGGGCCAGTACGCACCTGCGTACTCAGCCTTCGAGGGCGTCACGGCCGATGGCGAGACACTGACCGCCTGGCTGCGGGCGCGCGGAATCGATCAGCTCGACATCTGTGGCATCGCCACCGATTACTGCGTACGCGCCACCGCACTGGACGCCCTACGTGAGGGCTTCGAGACGACTGTCTTGCTCAATCTGACCGCCGCAGTTGCTCCGGATCGGGTTGATG
This sequence comes from uncultured Actinomycetota bacterium, assembly GCA_963759635.1. GTDB lineage: Bacteria > Actinomycetota > Actinomycetes > Propionibacteriales > Propionibacteriaceae > Microlunatus. The sequence continues at coordinate 56,499 of CAVXAP010000031.1, read as the reverse complement.
AGATATCAGCTGAGCTGGCCAATGCCGGAGCGGCCATAGAAGGGTCGGCCTGAGGGGTCCAGATCTGCCTGGACACCGTCAGGAGCGGCGCACCAGATCGCCAGCCGCCCGTCGCCATGATGGTCAACGAGAAACATCACGAAGCACATCTTGTTCCGGATGAAGAACGCGGGTCCACCGTGGCTTGGACGTTCCGATGTCTCCGGTAGGGCCAGGCACGCCGCGCGTACCTTGGCGAGCGCCTCAGCGACCTCGTGCGGCGGGAAGCTCACGATCAATATTGTTCCCGGGTCTGGCTTCCCCAGAGTCTCGTAGCCTGCTGCTCATGGAGCTCTTCGACAGCCTGCTTGACGACGAGATACTCGTCAGGCGTCCGGAGATCCCGGTCGCGGAGGTGCTCGCCCAGCACCGCGAGCTGCGCAGTGCGTACGGCGCTCAGCTGGCAACCCTGGTCGTACCGGACCCTCGGCTCACCCAAGTCGCTCGGCAAGTCCCGCACGGTGCCAGCATCCCGGTCAGCGTGATCACGAGCGGCGGTGCCGGCGGCCTCCTGGCGCTGGCACGCCACCACACGGCAGGGATCGAGATTGCGTCGGTCGAGCCCACCCTCCGCGATCTCGAGGACCTTGCCGGTAGTGCAGCGCGGGTTGTCTCGGCGGCCGGAGAGCTCGAGCCCGGGGTTGGAGTCTTCATCGAGCTGCCGTACGCGCCAGGCTGGGAGGCGGCTGTCGAACTGATCGAAGCCGCCGGCCTCTGCGGCAAGATCGATGCCGGCAAGGCCGGCCCACTGCAGGTTGTCGAACAGCTGTCGACCTTGATCGAGGCGGACCTGCCATTCAAGATCACGAGTTCACTCGAGGCCAACTGGCTGGCCGTGGTAATAGCGGTCGAGGCCCTGATCGGCGGCGCGAACCTCGACGATGCCGTGGAACTGATGCGACTCGATGACCCTGATCGGTTCGGAACGGCTGTCTCCAGTTGGGACCACACGACGCAGTCTCGGGTACGCCGCAGGCTGTGCCGCCTCGGCATCGATCGGATGCAGGAGGTGATCAATAACCTGCCAATGAGCAGGGAGCGCCCAGCGCCCTAGTGTTGGAGCTTGCGGCGCCGCCGAGCCACGAAGAGGCAGCCGGTGCTGGCAATCGCCAGCGCCAGCCCGCCAATCGCAATCCGCGGGGCAAACCCGCCGGTCGACAGCGCCGCGTCAACGGGCGGCGTGTTAGAACGCGGCAGTCCACCATGGTTCGATGGCGACGTAAGGCCGGCATCGATACTGCTCTGGACTGGGTTCTCACTGCCAAGCGTGAAGACCGCAGTTTCTCCGCGCTGGTCAACATCGGAGTCGATGGCTGAGCTGTCGCCCGGATGCGGGCTGGTGAATGTGAGCCCGTGGGGCACTCTGCTGAACCGGATCTTGTAGCTGCCTGCCGGCAACCGGTCGAAGCCATAGCTCCCAGTCGGCGAGGTCACCGCGGTGCTGAGGACATGTGAGTCGCTGTCCAGAAGCTCAACGGTGACACCCGCTACGCCGCCGTCGCCGGGGTCGAGTACCCCATCGCCGTTGTTGTCCCGCCAGGCGGTCGCTCCGACCGAGTACGCGCCCATGAGGCCAGCGTTAAGAGTCTGATTCTCGAAGTCGGTAAGGCCGGCATTGGCGTCGGTGGCCGGCGCAAGATTGGGCGCTCCCTGGCCCAGTTTGAAGACCGGGGTGATCCCGGACACGGGATCAGGATCAGAGTCCAGCGCTCGATCACCACCAGCTGCCTGCGCCGTAAAGGCACGGTGCGCTGGCAGATTGGCGAACCGAAGCCGATATCGACCACATCGCAGATTGGAGAACCGGTACCGACCACTCGCATCCGTGGTGGTCGTAGCGACCACATCGCCGGCGACAGTGAGCAAGGAGACGGTTGCCGACGCGGCTGGCTCGTCAGGCTGCTGGAGGCCGTCGCTGTTCAGGTCGAGCCAGACTCGGTCACCTACGGCATAGCGCAGCGGAGTGATCCCCGCATCGATCGTGAGATTGATGTACGCCGCCTCCACCCCGTCGGCCGCGGTCGTAGGTCGAACATTGGCTTCCCCAACCCCCAAGGTGAAGGGTGGAGTTACTCCGGAGTAATCGGGATCAGAGTCGGTCGCCAGCGCGTCACCGACCCCTGCTGGCGTGAGCCGGAACTCCTCGGGCAGGCCTGCGAACCGTACCGAGTACGTGCCGGCCTGAAGCTTGTCAAAGACATAGCGTCCCGATGTGTCGCTCACCGTTGAGGCAACCACCTCGCCGTCAACGTTGAGCAGTTGAATGCTGACCCCACTGGCCGGCGACTCTCCCCTGTCCTGGATGCCTGACCGGTTGTCGTCGCGCCAGACCGTGTCCCCGACCGCGAATTGAGCTACTTGGGGCCGATCCGAGTTGCGCGACACGGTCGTCGGTTCAGGCTGCGGAGTTTCAGCGGACGCGCGACCGGGCGCGACGCCCATACGCACGGTCTGGTTCTCCGACGTCACGTCGACTGTCGTGCTCAACGGCTGGAATGTGCTGCTTTCGGGAACCGGGGTGAGATCGGAGAGTGCTCCGGGGATCTCGGCGACGACGAAATACCGGCCACCTTTGAGCGTGCTCGTTGCCGCGAGGACGAATTCGCCGTCACGCTCTGTAACACCCCTGACGCGGTGTCCGCTGGCGTCGGTTACGGCAACCTCGATGCCCGGCTGTGGCTGATCGACGGTGCCGTCATAGTTTCCATCGCCGTCGACGTCACGGTTGATGATGACCGTCAAAGTGCCGTCAGTCGTCTCGGCGTATGCCGGAACCGGCAATGCCGCCACGGTCACCCATGTGATGAGTCCCGCCAAGGCGGCAGTTGAGCGCAAAAGCGTACGCAGCACAACAACCTCATCGGACCTGGCCCCCGCGCCCGAAGGTTCGGGTAAGAGCGCCCCGAACGCTCCGACCTCGCCTCAATATAGTCAGGTGCACTGAGATGTTCAGGCGGTTCCACTTTTTGACGCGAGAAATGAGACCGACCTGATATGTACGAGGCTCAGCGAAGTCGCACGACCTGCGTCTTTGCGGCGATATCGTGCAGCGCCTGTCGCTTCGGGTGCCAGAGAGGGAAGAGAACGTCCACGAGGGTGATCAAGCTCAGGAATAAGCTGATGCCAGGCAGGACCCAAATCGAGGCACGGATGAAGATCGAGCTCCACGGAAGTGGACCGCGATCGCGGCCGCGGTCGACCGGAACGACCCGCAGCCCACAGATCAATTTCCCAGGTGTCGCCGACTTCCAGCGCAGAAAGCCCACGTGGTACAGCATCCCCACAGCGAGAGTCACCGAGGTCAAGATCAGCTGGCTGGAACCAGAGATCAGATCGGCGTTCAACGTCGGTGGGGTGATCCCTGACTGTTGGGCATCCAAGACCGCGTTGAAGTAGCTAACCAAGCTCGCGTAGAGCGATCGCCACACGGGAAAGGTGATCACGGTGACGATAGCGGTAGTGATCAGGTTATCGATCACGACGGCGAGCACCCGCCACCACCACGACGCGAGCGGGACGCCGTCCGCAGTCATGGTCGCCTGCACTGAACCCATCCGCGGTGCGGCGTAGCCGGGCGGACGAGTCACGTTGGGGGCAGGGTAGGACGCGTACGGAGCCTGGCCATAGCCGCCGCCCGGCAAGTCTGCTCTGGGGCGAGTATTGCGGGACCACTGCCAGCCGTCCCAGTAACGCTCCTGGGCCGAGTTTACCGGGTCCGGGTACCAGCCGGTGGGAGCGGCATGGCGTCCGGGCGGAGCCGGCGGTGAGCCTACGGGAATGTCAGACACCTCTACATCGTAGTGTCGTGCTCACAGGTTTGGCAGACGATCATGATCAACAGCCCAATGATCCAAGCGGTCCAGCCGAAGGCTGAGCCCTTCTGATCACGACAACAGCAACGACTTGTTGCGGTTTCGAAATGATTCGGGCTTCCGTTCCGACAAGAGTGGGCGAGCCAGGGGTCCTGCGTTATACATAGGACACGGGGGGGACCTCAGTAGCCAGCGTGTCTTAGCAGGGACTACTGATCAGCGTGAGATCCGGTGTGAACGCGAAGGCCGTCACAGCCCCGCATCAGCCCCGCCGTTCGGCCTGCCGACGCGGATCCCGGCCGAGACCGGGACAAACGCAATCCTGCTGCGCTGAATCTGATGTCGCTCAGCATCACTGGCGCCGACGTGACCGGACCTCGCGTCTGGGCACCATCGGTATGCAAATCCCACGTGCAGCCAGCATTCCTCCTGTGGCTGCGCAACCAGCCTACGAACGGGCCACTGAGCCCTCAGACCCTGAAGAGGAACGACAGGGAGGAATGACTCCAAGATGCGCTGGAATCAGAAAGTAGCGGCAGCCGCTGGCTTGTCCGCGTTGTTGGTTGCGACCGCCGGTTGTGCCGGAGCCGGCGGAGCCGGCGGCGGTGGTGGCGGCGGTGGCGGCGGTGGCGGTGAGAACTCGATCAACGTCTTGATGGTCAACAATCCGCAGATGTTGGCGTTGCAGAAACATGCTGGGGAGTTCACCAAGGAATCCGGCATTACGGTGAACTTCACCGTCAAGCCGGAGAATGACATGCGCAACCAGGCGGCGCAGGAGTTCACCAACCAGTCCGGCCAGTTCGACGTGGCGACGCTGTCGAACTTCGAGATCCCTTTGTACTCCAAGAACAACTGGCTGTGGCCGTTAGAGGACATCCAGGCGTACAAGGACGACAAGGAGTTCAACCAGGCCGACATCTTCCCGTCGATGACCGAATCGCTGAAGGGTCCGGACGGCAAGCTTTACGGCGAGCCGTTCTACGGCGAGTCCTCGTTCTTGATGTATGGCAAGGATGTCGCGGACAAGGCGGGTGTGACGATCAAGGACAATCCGACCTGGGATGAGGTCGCGGCAGCGGCTGCCAAGCTGGATGGTGCCGAGTCGGGGATGAAAGGCATCTGCCTGCGCGGCCCGCCTGGCTGGGGTGAGGTGTTCGCCCCCCTGACCACGGTAGTCAACACCTTCGGTGGTACCTGGTTTGAGAAGGACTGGACACCCAAGATGAATGCTTCGGAGTTCAGGGAGGCGACCACTTTTTACACCAATCTGGTCAAGGCCCACGGTGAGGCGGGTGCCGCACAGGCCGGATTCGCCGAGTGCCTGACCGCGACAACCCAGAGCAAGGTCGCCATGTGGTATGACGCCACCTCGGCTGCCGGCAGCCTGGAGGCTTCTGACTCGCCGGTGAAGGGCAAGATGGCCTACGTGCAGGCCCCGGTAAAGCTGACGGATGCGTCGGGCTGGCTGTATGCCTGGTCGTGGGCGATTGAGAAGAAGAGCACCAAGCAAGACAACGCCTGGAAGTTCATCTCCTGGGCACGCGAAGCTACGGACCCGCAGCGTCACGGCGAAACAGGAGGCGTTGGATGTGGTGCGCCGCAAGAACGCTGAGCTGGCCGACCTGGCTGAGACGGCCGCCGCGGAGGCCGAACGGTTGCTGGCCAACGCGAAGCCGGCGTTGCGGGCGGCCCGGAAGAAGGCGGCCGATCTGGCCGCAGCAGGCGGCAAGGACGCCGCAGCGGGGCGCCGCCGTGGCCGGCTCGCCCGGGCGGTCAACGATCTCACCGAGCTATTGGAGGCGACCCGCCGGATCGCGGCGCAGACCCGGCAGCGGATTACCGGCGTCACCCCTGACGGCGCGACCCGCCGGGTCAGTCTGCACGACCCTGACGCCCGCCCGATCGCCAAAGGCAGGCTCGGGAAAACCGGTCGAGTTCGGTCACAAGGCCCAGGTCTGCGACAACGACGACGGGATCGTGCTGGACCACGACGTCCAGCCCGGCAACCCAGCCGACGCGCCCCGGCTGAGGCCGGCGGTCGAGCGCTCAAGAAACGCACCGGGCGGACACCGCAGACGGTGGCCGCCGACCGCGGTTACGGCGAACAAGCCGTCGACGATGCCCTGCACGACCTCGGCGTCCAAGAGGTCGTGATTCCCCGCAGTGGCCGACCCGGCAAAGCCCGACAAGCCCACGAACGACAACGAACGTTCCGACGACACCTGAAATGGCGTACCGGCTGCGAAGGACGGATCAGCAACCTCAAACGCGGCTACGGGTGGGATCGAACCATGATCGACACCACCGAAGGTGCCCGGATCTGGACCGGACACGGAGTCCTCGCCGACAACCTGGTCAAGATCAGCGCCCTGGCCAACTGACACCACACCAAGACACCCCCCGCGCCCCGACCCCCGGCGGGGATGGCCGACCACCCGGATCCGACCAACCCAGCGCCTACGACTATTTCGGGTCGAAGTAGTTAGGGCCAACCGGCGAGGCGCTGCTTGACCTCGGCCAACCGGATGCTCATATGAGCACAGAGGAGCGCAAAGTTCGATCCTGGCCAACGTTGTGGAGGCGTCGGCCAGCAGTCGCATGGCCGCGGCAGCGACCTCGGCGTACCGGGCGCGGATCGCAGACGGTTGGCTGAGGTTGCCAGGTGACTTTTCGACGATGGCTGGGTGCGTAAGTGGCGCGGCTGGTCAGTCAAGGGGCCGGCGCACTGTCTCACCCACGCGGACGACGCGGCCTCGATTGGCGATGCCACCCTCAAGCGGTATCTCACGCAGCGGGTCAGTCATCCTGACGTCTCGGCGACGGTCTGAGCCGGCAGGGAACCCGCCTCGAGCATCGCCGTGGCGAGCGCAGCATGGGTGACGAGGCTATGCACGAGGCCACTTCGCAGGGCGGCCAGCGTGGCTTCTAGCTTGCCGTCACCGTACGGGATCGCAATCACCTCGGGAATGTCTTTCAGCTGACTCGCGCTGATGCCAACCATCCGATCGTTCAATTCGGTTTGCAGCGGCGTGCCGTCCTCGGCGAGGAAGACGCCGCTAATGTCGGCGCAGACTCCCTGCCGAAGCAGTGCTCGGCGTTCGGAGTCCGTCGCCGCGTCGTACAGGGTTGATTGCCCCGGCGCCCAGTGCCCAATGCCGGCGACTGCTTTGGTGACGGAGGGAAACTTGCTGATGGCGCGCGCCACATCTGGCTGCTGACGCAGTGCCAGCGCGGTAGCCGCGTTGGGTACCAGGAATGGCGCAAAGAACAAATAAGCTGGGCCGCCGGAGACCCGCGCTGTCTCGCGCACCACATCTATCGAGCTGTCGTCAATGGAACTCGAGCTGCCACTCAAGTGCGACAGAGCGCCGGTCAGTTGCACGACCGGGATGGTCGGCAGTCGACGCAGTTGGGTGGCCATGGAGCTGACCGTCCGGGCCCACGCCAGTCCCAGGACGTCGGTGGGTGTCAGGACCTCAGCCAACAGGTCGGCCGCCGCCCGGCCGAGTTGCTTGCGCAGCGATGCAGCATCGTCTTCCTGGGTGTCCACCACGATGGCATGTTCAAGCTGGAAGGCTTGCCGAAGTAGTACCGACAGCTCGACGTCGATGGTCCCGGGGTGACTGATTTCGATCCGGACTAAACCTTGAGAGCGTGCCGTCTCCAGCAGGCGAGCGATTTTGAAGCGACTGAGCTGATATTCGTCGGCGATCTCGGTTTTGCTCAGCCCCTCCATGTAGTAGCGCCGGGCCACTGAGGCAGCCAAGACCAACTCAGCTGGACCTTTCCATCGCGGCGCTGCCTGCGGTGTTTCGTTGCTCATTTGAGCGCAGATAATATCACTCTTGTAGTCCCTATTGACGAGAGAACCACACACACGCGAGACTGCGCTACATCCGTGCATGAAGTCTGCTCATTTGAGCGCTTCGAGGAGAAGGCATGACTGACAGATCAAGGCGAGGCCGGCATGGGGTGTGGGGCTCCAGCTTGCTGCTGGGAGGACGGCAGGCTGTGCCGTCAGCCGTTGTCTCACCGGGATGCGCAACCGAGGGCGCTCGATTCTCAGCTGATCCGGCCAGCTGATGAGAGCTTCAGTGTTGCATGGCCCGAGGCGCATCACCGTTGAGGAGCGCCGCCATCCGAGTCCTGGTCCCCACGAGGTCTTGATTAGAGTCAATTCGGTCGGCATCTGCGGTTCGGACACCCACTACTACGAGCATGGACGGATCGGACGTTTCGTAGTCGAGCAACCCATCATTCTTGGCCACGAGGCCTCGGGTGTGATCGAGGCGATGGGTGAAAACGTCACCGGGCGGTCGGTCGGACAGCGCGTTTCCATCGAACCCGGCGTGCCGGACTTGAGTTGCCCCCAATGTCTGGCGGGTCGCTACAACTTGTGTCCCAACATGAGGTTCTTCGCGACACCGCCAATTGACGGCGCCTTCACAGAGCAGGTTGTGGTTCACGCCGCCTTCGCTCACCCGGTTCCAGACACCATCAGTGACGATGCCGCCGCCTTGATCGAACCGCTGTCGGTGGGCATCTGGGCATGCCAAAAAGGTGATGTGACTGCGGGCAGCCGGGTGCTCATCACCGGAGCCGGGCCGGTAGGCCTCGTGTCGCTCCAAGCCGCGCTCGCCTTCGGCGCCCAGGAGGTTTACGTCTCAGACGTCAATCCCTCCCGCTTAGCGTTGGCGGCGGAGCTTGGCGCCTCACAGACAATCAATCCACAGCTTGACAGCCTCGGCGATCTTGTGCTCCCCCCAGATGTCTTGTTGGAGTGTTCTGGATTCGCATCCGCCATTGCTGATGGCATCCGCGCTTTAGACCGAGCCGGCAGAGCAGTGTTGGTCGGCATGGGAGGCGACGAGGTGCCCATTCCGCTGTCCGTTGTCCAGGAGAAGGAGCTCACCCTGACTGGCACGTTCCGCTACGCCAACACGTGGCCCACAGCCATCGCGTTAGTCGCCTCGGGCCGTATCGACCTCGATCGGCTGGTGACCGGGAGCTACGGGCTGGATCAGGTTGAAGAGGCGCTGACTGCAGGGCGCCGCGATACCCACGCCATCAAAGTGATCGTCCATCCCAATGCGTAGGGCGGCCCCTGGTGTGGGCGTTGCAAAGGGTTGGTGGCCGCTGATGCTGCGCTTTACACACGATGCACCGAAGCCCGCCTCCCGACATTTGAAGTGACCGTAGATCAGACCGAGCCCTTGACGCTAGTCTCACCGAGAGGAAAGACCTAGGAAGGAAGACCTAACATGCGCTGGAATCAGAAAGTAGCGGCAGCCGCTGGCTTGTCCGCGTTGTTGGTTGCGACCGCCGGTTGTGCCGGAGCCGGTGGAGCCGGCGGCGGCGGTGGCGGTGGCGGCGGCGGTGAATCGATCAACGTCTTGATGGTCAACAATCCGCAGATGCTCGCGCTGCAGAAACATGCCGGCGAGTTCACCAAGGAATCCGGCATTGCGGTGAATTTCACTGTCAAGCCGGAGAATGAAATGCGTAACCAGGCGGCGCAGGAGTTCGCCAACCAGTCAGGCCAGTTCGACGTAGCAACGCTGTCGAACTTCGAGATCCCCTGGTACTCCAAGAACAACTGGCTGTGGTCCATGGACGACATTCAGGCGTATAAGGATGACAAGGACTTCAACCAGGCCGACATCTTCCCGGCGATGACCGAGTCCTTGAAGGGTCCGGACGGCAAGCTCTACGGCGAACCGTTCTACGGCGAGTCCTCCTTCCTGATGTACCGGAAGGATGTCGCTCAAAAGGCCAACGTGGCGATCAAGGACAAACCGACCTGGGATGAGGTGGCCGCCGCGGCCGCCAAGCTGGACGGTGCCCAGCCGGGGATGAAGGGCATCTGTTTGCGTGGTCTGCCTGGTTGGGGCGAGGTGTTCGCCCCGCTGACCACAGTGGTCAACACCTTCGGTGGTACCTGGTTTGAGAAGGACTGGACGCCGAAGGTGAATGCCCCGGAGTTCAAGGCGGCGACCACCTTCTACACCGATTTGGTGAAGGCGCATGGTGAGGCCGGCGCGGCACAGGCTGGATTCGCGGAGTGCCTCACTGCGACGACCCAGAGCAAGGCCGCGATGTGGTACGACGCCACCTCTGCTGCGGGCAGCCTGGAAGCTCCCGACTCTCCGGTGAAGGGCAAGATGGCCTACGCGCAAGCACCTGTGAAGATGACGGACGCGTCCGGCTGGCTGTACACCTGGGCATGGGCGATCGAGAAGAAGAGCCAGAAGCAAGAGAACGCCTGGAAGTTCATTTCCTGGGCTTCGTCGAAGAAGTACGAAGAACTGGTCGGCGCACAGGACGGCTGGGCAACGGTGCCGGCCGGCAAGCGCATCTCGACCTACCAGAACCCCGAGTACAAGAGGGAGGCCGGAGCATTCGCTGAGGCGACCTTGAAGGCGATCGAGGCTGCCGACCCAGTCAACCCAGGTGTGCAGCCGCGGCCAACGATCGGTATCCAGTTCGTCGACATCCCCGAGTTCCCCGACCTTGGCACGAAGGTCAGCCAGGACATCTCGGGTGTGATCGCCGGCAAGAAGAGCGTCGACGATGCGCTCAACAACGGGCAGAAGCTGGCCGAGGCTGTCGCCAAGAAGTACCAGGGCCAGTAACAGGATCTGACGGGGCTTCGGCAGGCTCAGCCGCACAGCTGCGCGGCTGAGCCTGCCGGAGCCCAAGGTCACATGGACAACACAACGCTGGCGTGAACTTGTCGAGAGGCTCGGCGCCATATCGACAGTTCACTTCGCATCTGACAAGGAGGCATGGCGCACATGGCCACCACAACGGCGACGCCCCTCGACACGAAGGCCGAGGCCAAAGCAGCTAAGAAAGCTAAGGAGCCGAAACCGCCTTTCAACGAACGCTGGATGGACAAGAAGGGCTGGATCCGACGAGTACCACTGCTGCCGGCTCTCGTCTTCACCATCATCCTGACCCAGATCCCGTTCCTAGCGACGCTGATCATCTCGTTCATGAACTGGGAGGCCAACTATCCCAACGAGATCGCCTTCGGGACGCTCAACAACTACGTGCAGGTCTTCACCGACCCGGCCCTGCGATCAAGCGTGGGGTTCACGATCGTGCTCACCGTGACCGTTGTCATCGTCTCCCTGGCATTGGGACTCGGCATCTCCTTGCTGTTGAACCGCAAGTTCTTCGGCCGGGGAATCGTCCGCACCTTTATGATCACTCCTTTCCTGATCGTGCCGGTTGCCGCCGCGCTGCTGTGGAAGCACGCCATCTACAACCCCGTCTACGGCCTGCTCAACGGCCTGCTCACCATGGTCGGCATTCCCCTACAGCCGGACTGGATCACCGACTTCCCGCGGTTGGCGATCGAGGTGCAGCTGATCTGGTATTGGACCCCGTTCATGACCCTGATCCTGCTCGCCGGGCTGCAGTCCCGCCCAGGTGACATCCTCGAGGCGGCCAACGTCGACGGTGCGAGTGCCTGGCAGACCTTCCGCTTTATCACCATGCCCCATATGCGACGGTATCTGGAGCTCGGCGGCCTGCTCGGCTCGATCTATGTCATCCAGACCTTCGACACGGTGTTCGTCATGACGGCCGGCGCGCTCGGCACTGCGAACCTGCCCTTCACCGTTTACGAAACGCTCTACAGCGCGCAGAACTACGGCCTTGCTTCCGCACAAGGTGTGGTCGTGGTGATCTTCTCGATCGCCATCGCCACGTTCCTGCTGCGTACCGTATCCACCCTGTTCGAGGAGGCCTGATGACCACCGCAGTCGCTCCCACCCCCAGCAAGACCGCTGCGCAGCGTAAGAAATCCAGCACGGGTGGCCCCAGCCTCGGCTCGCGCAGAGGCAATATCATCGCAGGTATCGCTGCCTGGGCAATCGGCATTCTTTTCGTCTTCCCGGTCTTCTTCATGGTGCTGACCAGCCTCCACTCCGAGGTCAACGCATCAACCAACCCGCCCAGCTTCTTCGCCCCGCTCACTCTCCAGGGTTACAAGGAGTTCTTCGGTGCAGCCTCGGGAGCCAGCCCCTGGCCGCCGTTGATCAACTCAGCGACCGCATCGATCGTCTCAACGATCCTTGTGATCTTGCTGGCGATCCCGGCGGCGTACGCGCTCGCCGTCAAGCCGATCAAGAAGTGGACGGATGCGATGTTCTTCTTCCTGTCCACCAAGATGCTGCCGGCCGTTGCCGGCCTGCTGCCGCTCTACATCTTCGCCAAATATCTCGGCCTGCTGGACAACATCAACTACCTGCTGATCTTGTACACCGCCATGAACCTGCCCATCGCAGTCTGGATGATGCGGTCGTTCCTCGCCGACATCCCGGTCGAGCTCTTCGAGGCAGCGGCGATTGACGGCGCCGGCCTGATCCGCACGCTGCGTAGCATCATCGTGCCGATCATCTCCCCCGGCATCGCAGCCACCGCACTGATCTGCTTCATCTTCGCCTGGAATGAGCTGCTGCTGGCCAACACGTTGACGAGCGTGATCGCAGGGACGGCGCCGGTGTATCTGACAAGCTTCGTCACCTCGCAGGGTCTGTTCCTGGCCAAGGTGTGTGCGGCGGCCACCATAGTCTCACTGCCCGTGATCATCGCCGGCTTCGCCGCCCAAGACAAGCTGGTGCAGGGCCTGTCCCTCGGTGCTGTCAAGTAAGGCGAGGGGTCAGATGACTGCATTGAACCAGGGCAATGTGGGATCACTCTCGATTCCTGTGCCGAGCTACGACCGCTCCCAGGTAAAGGTCGGGATCGTGCACTTCGGTGTCGGTGGCTTCCATCGAGCCCACCAGGCGATGTACCTCGATCAACTCATGGAGCAGGGCAAGGCGCTCGACTGGGGAATCTGCGGCGTCGGTGTCATGCAGTTCGACCTCAAGATGAAGGAGGCGATGCAGTCCCAGGACTGTCTCTACACGCTCGTGCTGAAAGCTTCCGACGGAACCTGGGACCCTCGGATCGTCGGATCGATCGTCCAGTACCTGTACGCGCCGGACGATCCGGAGGCTGTCATCGAGAGGATGGCCGATCCGTCCACACGGATCGTCTCACTCACCGTGACCGAGGGAGGCTACAACTTCCATCCGGCGACCGGTGAATTCGACGAAACCAACCCCGATGTGCAGGCTGACCTGGCCCCCGGAGCGGTTCCTGCCACAACGTTCGGCCTCGTGACCGAGGCACTTGTACGTCGGCGCTCCCGGGGTATCGAGCCGTTCACGGTCATGTCCTGCGACAACATCCTGGGCAACGGCCACATGGCAGAGAAGGTGTTCACCGCGTTCGCCCGGCTCCGAGATCCGGAGCTGGGTGAATGGGTTGCCTCCAACGTCCGATTCCCGAATTCCATGGTCGACCGGATCACTCCGGTCACCACAGACGAGGACCGAGCCCAGATCAGCGAACGCTTCGGCGTCGAGGACGCCTGGCCGGTGGTCAGCGAGCCGTTCACCCAGTGGGCGCTGGAGGAAAACTTCACCTCCGGCCGCCCGCCGTTCGAGGAGGTCGGCGTGCAGGTGGTGACGGACGTGGTGCCGTACGAGCTGATGAAGCTGCGGCTGCTGAACGCGAGCCACCAGGCGCTGTGCTACTTCGGCTATCTCGCGGATTATCGGCTGGTGCATGAGGTCGCCCAGGATCCGCTGTTTGCGAACTTCCTGCTGGACTATATGAATCGGGAAGCCACCCCCACGCTAGCCCCGGTGCCGGGCATCGATTTGGACGCCTACAAGCTCCAACTCATCGAACGATTCTCCAATGCCGGAGTGCGGGACACGGTCGCACGGCTCTGTGCGCAGAGTTCGGAACGCATTCCCGAGTGGCTGCTGCCGGTCGTACAAGAGAATCTTGCCGCCGGCCGGGATGTCACGCTGTCGGCGGCTGTGGTTGCCAGTTGGGCCCGCTACGCCGAGGGCGTTGACGAGCAGGGCGAGCCGATCGAAGTAGTCGATCGACTGGCCGACACACTGCAGCAGATTGCCGCCCAGCAGCGGGAGAACCCGCTGGCCTTCGTAGAGAATCGCGAGCTCTTCGGAGATCTGGCGAATGAGTCAGCGTTTACTGAGCCTTACCTGAATGCCCTCAACTCGTTGCACACCAAGGGCGCGCGCGCCACACTCGAGGCCCTCGCCACGCCTTCATCTCCCGTCTAGAGCGCTGACGGCGCCCCTATCGGAACCTACGTTCACGTACATTCCTGTCGGTCTGCATGGGCTGCAACCCATGCAGAGCGGCCGCAGGCTACGTGAACGTAGGTTGCATGGAGGGCCGGCGTGGCCCGAGGGCGGGCGACAATGGTGGTGATGGACTCCACAGGGCGGTCGGCTCGTACGGGTCGAGCCAGCTGACAACATTGCCTCCAGCAACCCCCACTCGGTCCAGGCCGGTGTCCTACTACATCCTGCTGCGCGTTTCAGCGCTCGCCCTCTTCGCTATTTCCATGTTCCTGACCATTCTCGTTCTGCGCTGACCACCCACTACCGAGCGCCAGATCAATGTGGTGCGAACTCGTTGCGCACCACGCCGATGCGCAGCGAGGTGAGGACACCGAGCAGCGCGACGGCGGCCATCGACAACTCGACGAGCCCGAAGGTCAAGGCGAGGTTCCCGCTCTGATGCAGCGCTGCAAAAATGCTGCCGGCGACGCCGACGAAGATGCCGGCCCCAAGAGCATCGTAGACATTCAGCGAGGACGCGTTGCGGCCCTGCTCGGCTGCTGCGGAGAGGCTCATCACAGCCAAAGAGGTACTGGACATCGCAAGTCCCATGCCGAGGCCGCCGAAGATCCAGCACACCGCGACCAAGCCGTACGGGATTGCGGGCAGGAAGGCGATCATGCCAACGAGCATCAGGCCGGCCGCCACCGAACAGCAGCCGAGCGTGATCAACACATCACGGCGAAGCCGCAGCCACGGTCGGGACTGGAGCCAGGAGCCGGTGGTCCAGCCAATGGCTCCAACCGTCAGCACGGCTCCCGCCTGAAATAGCGGAACGCTCCGCTGCTCGACCAGCATCAGCGGCACGAAGGCCTCACCGCCGACGAATGCGCCGGCCAGGAGCCCCCGGGTCTGGATGACCTGCGACAGCCCGCGACGAAACGTCATGAAGCCCGGCGGCATCAGCCGAGGAAGCGCGATCACAAGGGCCGCCAGGCCGCCAACCAGCAGGCCTAACGCAATCCCGTCCAGCCGCTGACCTGCAAGTTGCAGGGCGGCAGCGGCGACTGCGAGGAGCCCGGCAGCCCAGAGAGGCGCAGGCTTCTGGCCATCGGTGGCGCCTGGCTGATGTGAGCGCATCATCCGCAACAGGCTCGGAAACGCCATGATGCCGCCAAAGAGCACCAAGGGAATAACAGCGAAGAACACCCAGTGCCAACTCAAATGGTTCGTCAGCCACGCCGAAGCCGGTGGACCAACAAACGATGGCAGAACCCAGGCCGCGGAGATGTAAGTGAACATCTTGGGCCGCTGCGTGAGGCTGTACGCCTGAGCGACAGCGACGAAGATCGCGACGTTCATGGTGCCACCGCCCAGTCCCTGCACCAGCCGACCAGTGACGAGCTGGGCCATATGGTGAGCGGTTCCCGACACCACGAGCCCGACAAGAAAGATCGCCAGCCCCGCCAGCAGCGGTTTGGCCGGGCCGATCCGATCGCTGACTCGGCCACAGACGACTGTGGCGAAGAGCATTCCGATCAAGAACAGCGAGAATGCCCACGCGTAGTACTTGATGCCATCAAGATCGCGGGCTGCCACCGGCATTGCGGTCGCCACCGAAATGGTCTCGAAGGCGATGGCGACAATAGTGGCGCACAAGCCAATCGTGAGCGCGCGCTGGGAGACCCTGGGTACGACGACTTCGCTGTCGTCGTGTGCGGTCTGAGGCGTGGCCATCCCAGCAGTCCACCACCTCAAGCAGGCTCGAGGCCAACTCGGGCCTCCCCGTCGAATGCCATGACTGTCTAGACTGGCCAACGTGAGTCAGCAACCGAGTCCCGGCGCCCAAACCATTGTCGACGAGCGCACCCAGGAGCGCCCTGACTACCGCGTTGACGAGGGCGATCACGAGCGCTTCTCCCACTACGTGCCGAAGGACAAGCTGACTGAGGCCATGGTGATGGGCACACCTGTGGTAGCACTTTGCGGCAAGGTTTGGGTACCGAGTCGCGACCCGGAGCGGTTCCCGGTCTGTCCCGAATGCAAGGAAATCTGGGAGTCCCTAGAGCCGGGCAGCGACAAGAACTGACTCGTCAGAACTCAGCTGAGCTGTGAGCTGCGAGCGTCGGGAATCACGCGCCGACGCGCGGAGGAGGAGCGAGTAGGGGGCGTAGTTTCCTCTGCGAGGGACGACGCCGGCGGCGGATTCAAGGCGCGATGCCCGAGTAGCTCAAAAAAATAGGTCAACCTAGATTCTGACAGGTTGACCCTACTGCCGTTCGGCGGCGCGTACCTCTAGTCTGACGCCATGGAGTCCGAGGTCGCCAACGGGCGGACGCTGGTGCTGGTCCGACACGCCAAGTCCTCGTGGGACTACGACGTCGATGATCATGAGCGGCCGCTGTCGGCGCGAGGGCGTCGGGACGCTGAGGCGCTTGGCAGGTTGCTGAGCCAGCGATCGCTGCGTCCAGACCTGGTGCTCTGCTCGACCGCGACCCGTACCCGGCAGACCTGGGAGTGCGCGAAGGCAGGCGGTGCCAGCGCGGGCGAGGTGCAATACCTCGATGAGATATATCGCGCCTGGGTTCCAGAGCTGGTGACCTTGATCCGTGATGTCTCGGACGGGATCGCCACTTTGCTCGTGCTCGGCCATGCGCCCGGCATTCCGGACCTCGTCGAGCACGTCTGTGTCCGGACGGACTCTCCGGATTGGACTCATATGGACAGCAAGTTCCCCACTAGTGCGCTCGCCGTCGTCAACGTGCCTGGGCCCTGGGCCGAGCTCGGGAAGGACCGCGCGGAGCTGGCCAGTTTCCTCGTGCCACGCGGTTAGGGCTCAGCCTTGGCGACCAGGTCTGCAACGAAAGCGAGCTTCGCGATCACGGCCGCCCCGAGAACGAAGGGATAGAGGTCGGAGCGACCCATGCTCCGGTTGATCTGATTCAAGCCCGTTGTCAGTGGCAACCAGGTCCGCGCAACCACCTCAGCCATCGGTGCCTCGAGCGGACCAGGCCGCGGCTCGTTTGAGATGAGTCCGAACTCCTCCGCTGTCTGAAGCGTGTCAGCAATGTGCAGGAAGTGGCCGAACACCTCAGCAAAGTCTTCGAGTGGATGCATGGTGGAGTACGCGCTGATGAAGTTGTCCTGCCAGTCCCGGCCCGATCCAGTCGAGTAGTGCCGCTGCAGTGCCGCCTCGTATGAGGTCGTTTCGTCTCCGAACAGCGCGCGGAACTCCTCGCGGCGATCGCCGGTAAGGGCGAGCAATTCGCAATAGTAGTGGCCGATCTCGTGTCGAAAGTGCCCAAGGACCGTACGGTACGGCTCGTCCATGCTCGCCCGGAGCGCTTCGCGATGGGCGTCGTTGCTCTCCGCCAGGTCAAGGGTGATGATCCCGTTCTGATAGCCGGTGATGATCTTCCCCCGACTACTGGACAGCAAATCGAACCCAAGCCCACTGGAGCCGTCGCTCACCTTGATAGGGAGCTGCAGCTCGTCGAGTCCGAAGATCAGCCGGCGCTTGGCGGCCTCGGCAACCCAGTACTGCGCGAGCCCGACGGTGTCCGCATCGGCTGGGCGGGTCCGTGTCAAGCTGCAGCTGAAGCACAGGCCAGATGCCGAAGCCGGACCAGCGATCCAGTTGCACCCGCAGCGGTTGAGATTGGCACAGATAGGGCGATCGGCCTTGACGGCCACCATGGTGCCTTGCTCGCGGGAGTACCCGACCGCGCTGCCGCACGTCACGCACACTGAGTTCTCGAAGAAGAGTTCTGCGCCGCAGATTTCACAGTGAAAAGCACGCACGGTCGCCCACTTTGCCAGTCGGCATTCCGCGAACAGCCGCCGGGTCTAGTGATCAGCGTAACTAGATGATCACTGCTCTGCACACCCTGCCAGGGGCCGCGGAATTCGGGCCGAGCCGGTCGGCCACTGCTACGGGCTCGTGGTCAATCTGCGCATTCCGGCCGTTGTCGAGGCCCAGCTCTATCAGCCGAATTACCGACCCTCCTACGACTTGCCTTTTGGCTGCGCCTCGGCCATGTCGACCGAGACCTCCATCTTGGACTTCGTGGCCTCCGTAAAGATCACACCCTTGACCGGCGGTACGTCGCCATAGTCGCGACCCCATGCCACCGTCGCATGTGAGTCGTCAACGAAGCGGTCATTGGTCGGGTCGAGGTACAGCCAACCGGCACCGGGTATCCAGCAGCCGGCCCAAGCATGGCTGGCGGCATCCCCGATCAGCCGCGGCTTGCCCGGTGCCGGCCGCGTAGCCAGGTAGCCGCTGACGTAGCGACCCGCCAGCCCAAGGGAACGCAGGCTGGACACCATGAAGTGCGCGAAGTCCTGGCATACCCCGGTCCGTTTCTCGAGCAGCTCGGAGATTTTGGTGCTTAGCGTGGTCGAGCCTGATTTGTATGTGAAGTCGCGGTTGATTCGGTGCATCAGCTCGACCGCGGCCTCGCCAATGGGGCGCCCGGCCAGGAAGGACTGCCGAGCGTAGTCCTCGATCGCGGGAGGCACTTCGACATAGGGCGAAGGGAACGTGAAATCCATGGCTTCCCACGCTTCGTCGTCGTCTCGCAACCGAGGCTGCGCCCACTCCCACGGCACGGCCAGTGCCTCCGGATCCAACTCATTCACGCCGATGTCGACCATGCTGGTCGACGTGACGACCAACCTGGTGTGGGGCTTGATGACATGGAAGTAGGCCTTGGTGTTGCCGTAGAGGTCAATGTGCCGGAACAAGTCAGCCGGCTCAGGGTCGATCGCGATCTCGTGGGCCAGGCAGCTCTGCCACGCAAGATCACGCGGGCGGAGATGAAACAGCCCGTAACTCCCAGTGACATCGGCGTCATAGCTGTAGGTCGTGCGGTGCTCGATGCGGTAGCTGATCATGCTGTGTCACCTAATGCGTCGCTTCGGAACAGCGGGCGCTGAGTCGGCGGCGGCTGCTGGTATTGGTCACGGATCGCATCCGACAGCATTCGCAGCTGTTTCTCGAGCCCGGTAAGGAACTCCTCGAGCGCAGCCCGTCGTCCATTTGCGGGCTCTGCGAGCGCCACCGGGTCTGCAATGCGCACACGTTCCGCCATCCCGTCCAGCAACCGCAACGGTCGAGCGGTCGGTGAAGTGTTGGGCAGCGCTCGCAGGTCGGTTCTGATCCGCTGCAGCTGGTATGCGACCGAGCGGGGGTTGAACGGGTCGATCACGAGTAAATCGAGCACTGCGTCGACGCTGGATCGGGTGCGATAACGACGCCGGAACGTCAGGATCGATTCGGCCGCGGCGAGCACCGCCTCCAGTATCAGCCGATCGGTCTCGGCCGGTCGCTCCCGGCAGATTGTCACCCGCAGCAGCGCCAAGGTCTGCAGTGCACGCTCCAACCCGCGCCCCGAGTCGAGCATGTACCACCCGGGATCGCGGACCATGTTTTCGGTGGCAATCCCCGCCAGCGCGAGCAAGCCGGACAACACCCGCTCGCTGGCCTCGGTCAGCTGCAGACCGTGGTCGTCAGGGTTCTCGGTCAGCGCGGCCAAGGCTCGCTCGATGTCGGCCAGCACCATCCAGACATCCTCGGAGAGCTGATCGCGTACGCCTTGCGCGGCCATCGACAGCGCTCCCAGGGACTGGGCGAGAGTGCCCGTCCGATGCCGATGCAGCAATATCGACCGGAACTCCGGCATCATCTCGACCTGCGGATTGAGGAAACCGGGGTATGTGGTGCTGACGTGGGTGAGCGCCTGCAGCAGCACTTCCAGGGCCCGCCCATTGGTCCCATCGAGGTCAGTCTCAATGGCCACCGTACGGGTGGCCAGCACCAGCCGAAGCAGGTCCTCGGCGCGTTCGGCGTACCGGCCGAACCAGTAGAGGTCGCTCAGCACCCTCGGCACCATGGCGATCGACGCCGACATGGCCGGAACGAAGCCCGCCTCCTCACCGGCCCGGCCGCGCGCCACGATCCGGGGAGCGGCAAGCGGCTCGCTGCCAACCACCCAGACATCTTTCGCCAGCTGGCCGTTGGGTTCACTGACGAACACCCCACGCAGCACCGAGGTGTCATCGGTCACTCGAGCCAGGCCGCCCAGCATTGCGGTGTACGACCCACCGCTGCGGACCGCGAACGAGCGCAGCACAACGTTGCGGCGAACCAGCCGATCCTCTTGGCTGGTCGGCGCCGATGACAGGTGCAGCATCTCCTGCCCGACGAAGCGGTGTGGCGCAGCCCTGATCTTGTCTGCCAGAAGCTCACGTTGTCGGCTGCTCAGTGCGGCCCCCCGTACGCTGCGCCCGTGACCACGGCTGATGGGCCGGATGACGACGGAGTCCAGGTTGTTCAGCACATGGCTTCGCTCTGCCTCGTCACCGCACCACCAAGTCTCAACCGACGGCAACCGGAGCGACTGCCCGAGCAGCCGTTCGCAGAGCTCGGGCAGGAACGGGAGCAGAGCAGGGTTCTCAAGAATCCCGGATCCGAGGTTGTTCAGCACGCTGACGGTGCCTTGGCGCACGCATTCCATTAGTCCGGTGACCCCGAGGCGGGAGTCGGGACGCAGCTCGAGTGCGTCCATCCACGTAGAGTCGACGCGCCGCAAGATCACGTCGACCTCCTCGAGCTTGCCAAGTACCCGCATCCATACCCGGCCGTCACGAACCGTCAGATCACTGCCCTCGAGCAGTGGAAAGCCGAGTAAGGAGGCAACGAAGGCCTGGTCGAAGGCGGTTTCGGAGTGCGTACCGGGGCTCAGCACGACGACACGTGGGTCCTCGACTCCGCCGGGCGCCGCATCGACGAGGGCGAGGCGCATGGCCTGGAAGAACGGGGTGAGCCGGTGCAGATTCGCCTGGTGATAGATCTCCGGCATCACCCGCGACACCACCCGACGGTTCTGCATGGCGTATCCGGCACCTGAGGGCGCCTGAGTCCGGTCGGAGATCACCTTCCAGTCCCCGCGGCCGTCCCGACCCAGATCGGCCGCGATCATGAACAATCGCTGGCTGGCGACTGCCTCGCTACCCACGAGTGGCCGTAGATACTCGTCGTGGTCGAGGATCGCTGCCGCGGGGATATGGCGCCGCGTCAACAGGCGGCGGGCACCGTAGAGATCGGCCAGGATCGCATCCAAGAGCTCGGCGCGCTGCACGAGACCCGCCTCGAGCCCCGCCCACTCTCGGTCGTCAACGATCAATGGCAGCGGGTCGAGCCGCCACGGCCGTGACTCCACGAGGCCATTCGGGGTCTCAGCGGTCGAAGGACCATGCCCGTTCGGTTCGTCGGCGATCGAGAGCGCTGACGCTGGACTCGGGGTGTAGGTGACGTTGTCGTCCTCCAGCAACCGGGCCACCTCGCGTTGAGCCTGTACCAAGTCGGTGTCGGCGAAGTCATGGAGGCCGTCCAGCAGTGAGCTCCAACCCTGACGTACGGTGCCGTCCGCGGCCACCAACTCGTCGAATACGGGTTGCTGGTCCATTGCAGTCGACTCGCTTGCCGCGGCCAGGTAGCGACTCAGGACAGTCACGTGACGTCACCAGCTTGAGAAGGATCCAGTCCCCAAGCACGTGGCACCCGATGGCGCAGATCGAGCGTCAACGGATACTCATCGTCACCAACCGCGCGCCTGATCAGCTGGGCGTCCAGCGCCTCGAGATCGATCATCCCCGTGGTATGACCCATCGCCTCAAAACGCCGCGCCCGGCGCGCCTCAGCCTCTGCTGCGTTGACCGGCGGATGATCGTACGAGCGACCCCCGGGATGGACCACGTGGTAGGTCGCGCCACCGAGGGAGAAGCGGCTCCCGCGGTCGATGAGATCGAAAGACAGCGGTGAATCCACGCCGAGGGTCGGGTGCAGCGATGACCACGGGTTCCAGGCCTTGTAGCGGACACCTGCGACGTAGCTGCCCGGTGTGCCAGTAGCCGTCAACGGAACCGGCCGTCCGTTGCACGTCAGCATGTGCCGCTCGGGGACGAATCCGCTCACCGCGACCTGCAGTCGTTCGGTCGAAGAGTCCACATAGCGCGCAGTACCCCCAGAAGCCGCCTCCTCACCAAGTACATGCCAGGGCTCGATTGCGTTACGAAGCTCCAGCGCCACCCCGCCCATCTTGGTCACACCGATTCGCGGGAACCTGAACTCGGCGAACGGCAGCAACCACGACAGCTCGAACTCGAAGCCGTGGGTGCGCAGATCGGTGACGACCTCGGCAAGGTCAGCCAGGACGAAGTGCGGCAACATGAATCGCTCGTGCAGTGTGGTGCCCCATCTGACCAGTGGTGCGGAATAACGCTCCTCGGCGAATCGGGCGACTAGCGCACGGACCAGGAGGGCCTGGACCAGCGCCATGTCCGGATGGGGTGGCATCTCGAATCCGCGCAGTTCGAGCAGCCCCAGCCTGCCGCGCGTCGAATTGGGGTTGTAGAGCTTGTCGACGCAGAATTCGGCGCGGTGTGTGTTGCCGGTGATGTCGGTGAGCAGGTTGCGCAGCGCGCGATCGACCGCCCACGGCCGGTGCTCGGTATCGGCCAGCTCGTCGATCTCGGCGAAGGAAATCTCCAGCTCGTACAGCGTCTCCGGCCTACCCTCGTCGACGCGTGGTGCTTGGCTGGTCGGTCCGACAAATCGACCTGCGAAGAGGTACGACAGGCCGGGATGGTGCTGCCAGAAGGTGATCATGCTGACCAGCAGATCGGGCCGCTGGAGCAACGGCGACCGCATTGGCTCGGGACCGCCGAGCGTCAGGTGGTTGCCGCCGCCGGTACCGCTGTGCCGCCCGTCGAGGCCGAAGGTCTCCGCACAGAGCCGTTGCTCACGGGCGATCCCGTAAAGCGTATGGTTCAGCTCGGAAAGCTCGGCCCAGCTGGACGTTGGATGGACGTTCACCTCGATCACTCCAGGATCGGGAGTGATCAGCAACGTCTTGATCCGAGAATCCGGTGGCGGCCCATAGCCTTCCAGAATCACGGGGGTGCCGGTCTGCGTCGCTGCCCGATCGACTAGCCCGATCAGTTCGATGAACTTTTCCAGCCTCTCCAGTGGAGGTAGGAAGACACGCACAAAGCAGTCACGAGCTTCGACGACCAAGGCCGTGCGCGCTGGCGCCTCATGCGGGTCGGCCACTACCGCCCGCGGGTGCCCGACGGCCTCGTTCAGCGATGGTCCGGTCCTGGTGTAGGACTCCTCGCCAGCAAAGTCAGGATCTGTCCACGAGATTGCGTCGAGCGGCAGGCGTGAGCCGGCTGACGAATCGCCGGGAACAAGCACCAGGCGGCCTCGCCGAGTCCTCCACGCCGGACTGGCCCAGCCCTCGCCGAACCATGCTGGAACCAGCGGTAGCACCCAAGCTGCGGGTTGGGTCTCGGACCGATCCAGCTCGCCGACGAGCTGAGGGTCTGGCTGCTCTGGATCACGTCCTGGATCGGGCCCGGCCGGCTTACTGACCTCCGCCGCGAGCCGGGCCAGCGGATCTTCGAAGGCTGGCTGGAGCTGGTCGTCCGGCAGTCCGAAGTCCGCAGTGATGACTCGGGCCAGCCGCTCGGCCGACGCCGCGGCATCGAGGTCTGGGCTCGCGGAATCGAACGGATCCGCCAGAAGTGCAGGGTCACTCCACAGCTGCTCGCCGTCGCTCCGCCAGATCAGGCCGATCTGCCAGCGAGGCAGCGGCTCTCCCGGATACCACTTGCCCTCGCTGCGCTGCACCAGCCCGCCCGATGCAAAGCGATCCGCTAGGGCAGCAGCCAGGCGGTTGGCCAGCTGCCGCTTCTCCGGGCCGTCAGCAGCCACAGTCCACTGCGCCGATGTCATGTCGTCGGTGGACACGAAAGTCGGCTCACCACCCATGGTGAGCTCCAGGCCCGCGCCCTGCAGCCGCTCGTCGACCGCCTCCCCTGACCGCTGGATGCCGTCGATCTGAGTCGGCGTATAGGGCAACGTCGTTCGTGGGTCTTGCTGTGCACGGCGTACGGTGTTGGCGAATTCCATCGTGGTCACCGACGGCTCGGTTGCCCCGGTGATCGCAGCCGCGGATGCCGGATGGGGTGTGGCGGCCAGCGGAATGTGGCCCTCACCGGCAAACAGTGCCGAGGTCGCATCGAGCCCAATCCAGCCGGCACCCGGGATGTAGACCTCGGCCCATGCATGCAGGTCGGTGAAGTCCTCGGTAGGGCCGCTCGCATCATCCGAACTCGGCTCGTCGGGTGCCAGTTGGACGAGGTAACCCGAGACGAATCGAGCCGCCAGTCCGCACTGTCGCAGGGCAGTCACCAGCAACCAGGCCGAATCCCGGCAGGAACCGATTCGCCGCGTGAGAGTCTCGTCAGGAGTCTGAACGCCTTGTTCCATCCGGGTGGAGTAGTCGACGTCGTTGTAGATGGCGGAGTTCAACGCGCCGAGAAATTGGACAGTCGGTTGGGGGTCTGATGGTGCCGTGACGCTACTCGCAACCCACTCTTTGACAAGGGGTCCAAGCGCGGAATCGGGGATATCCAGGTATGGCTTCAGGTCGGCCTCGAGGTCGGGCGGATAGCTGAAGGGGTAGGTCTCGGCGTAGCTCTCGATGAAGAAGTCGAAGGGGTTGATCACCCCCATGTCGGCCACCAGTCCGACAGTGATATCCAGCTCGCTGGCCTTGCTGGGGAAAACGACTCGCGCAAGGTGGTTCCCGAAGGGATCCTGCTGCCAGTTGATGAAATGGTCGGCGGGGGAAATCGTGAGCGAGTAGGCCTCGATGGGTGTCCGAGAATGCGGCGCTGGACGCAGCCGAATGATGTGCGGCCCGATCGCGATCGGCCGGTCGAAGCGGTAGGTCGTTCGGTGCTCGAGCGCGATCTTCATCTAGTACCGGTAGTGATCGGACTTGTACGGCCCGCCGACGTCGACGCCCAGGTAGGCGGCCTGCTTCGGAGTGAGCTCGGTCAGGTGCACACCCAGTGCCTCGAGGTGGAGTCGCGCTACGGCCTCGTCGAGGTGCTTGGGCAGCGTGTAGACCCCAAGCGGATAACTCTCGGGCTTGGTGAAGAGCTCGATCTGGGCAAGCACCTGATTGGTGAACGAGTTGCTCATGACGAAGCTGGGATGACCGGTCGCATTGCCGAGATTCATCAGACGGCCTTCGCTGAGCACGATGATGCTGTGTGGTTCGGCGCCGTCCTCACCGAATTCCCACTCGTCCACCTGGGGCTTGATGTTGATCTTGGTCGCGTTGGGCAGCGTTTCCAGTCCGGCGATGTCGATCTCATTGTCAAAGTGTCCGATGTTGGACACGATCGCCTGGTGCCTCATGCGTCGCATGTGGTCGGCGGTGATCACGTCACGACAACCGGTCGCTGTCACGTAGATGTCGGCGATGTCAAGCACTTCCTCCAGGGTGGCCACCTGGAAGCCATCCATTGCTGCCTGTAGCGCGCAGATCGGGTCGATCTCGGTGATGATCACCCGCGCGCCCTGCCCGCGAAGTGATTCCGCGCAGCCCTTGCCGACGTCGCCGTAGCCACAGACAACCGCGACTTTGCCGCCGATCAACACATCGGTGGCTCGGTTCAGGCCGTCGATGAGCGAATGGCGAACGCCGTACTTGTTGTCGAACTTCGACTTGGTGACCGAGTCGTTGACGTTGATGGCAGGGAACATCAAAGTGCCGGCCCGCATCATCTCGTACAGGCGATGTACTCCGGTCGTGGTCTCCTCGGTCACGCCCTTGATCGCATTCGCGATCTCGATCCAGGACTGTCCCTCGGCCAATGTCTGGCGTAGCAGCTCAAGAAAGACGTGCCACTCCGCCGAGTCCTCTTCAGTGGCCTCTGGCACCTCGCCGACCTTCTCGGCCTCGGCGCCCTGGTGTACCAGCATGGTGGCATCTCCGCCGTCGTCCAGGATCATGTTGGCCAGCTCGCCGTCCGGCCAGATGAGAATCTGGCTGGTACACCACCAGTACTCCTGCAGTGTCTCGCCCTTCCAGGCGAAGACTGGTACGCCCGTTGGGTCGGCCGGTGTGCCATGCGGCCCAACCACCACAGCAGCGGCTGCATGGTCCTGCGTGGAGAAGATGTTGCAGCTTGCCCACCGCACATCGGCACCCAGAGCCACCAGAGTCTCGATGAGCACTGCTGTCTGCACCGTCATATGCAGCGAGCCTGCGATCTTCGCTCCCGCGAGCGGCTTGGAGTCCCCATGCTGCGCCCGCATGGCCATCAGCCCCGGCATCTCATGCTCGGCCAGGCTGATCTCCTTGCGGCCGAACTCGGCGAGGGTCAGGTCGGCAACGCGAAAATCCATGGGCGCAAGCCTATGGGAGCCGTGTGACATCCCAAGAATCTCCATCACTTTGGGCGTGCGTTATCCATCACAGCCGGCGAAACGAACACCGCGATGCGCGAGCAGCTCCAAGTATCAATGGCTGGGAGCGGCCGGCCGTTCTGGTCGGGGAGCCGGAACATGGTCCGGATCGTAGATGTCCGGCTCCAGGTAGAGAGAAGTGACCATCGGCTCCGCCTCGCGGATACTGGCCTCGGCCCGATCGATGGCCTCCGTCACCTCGGTGGCGGTATCGCAGGGCACGACCGCGATCTTGGCCGCGACCAGCACCTCTTCCGGACCGAGGTGCAGCGTCTTCATGTGGATGATCCGCTCGACGCCAGGTGTGCTGGTGAGCGCTCGCGCGATCCGAGCGACGGCGTCTGGGCTGGCCGCTTCGCCGAGCAGCAGGCTCTTGGTCTCGATGGCAAGCGCGATCGCGACTGCCACGAGCAGTAGGCCGATCATGACCGTACCGATGACGTCGAAGATGCCGTTGTGGGTCAGCAGCGTCATCCCAACCCCGAACAGTGCGAAGGCCAACCCCAGCAGCGCGGCGAAGTCTTCTAGCAAGATCACGGGAAGCTCCGGTGCCTTGGCGGCGCGGATGTACTTGCTCCACCGCTGCTTGCCGCGGGTTTTGTTCGACTCCCGGATGGCCGTCCGAAACGACAGACCCTCGGCCACGATTGCGGCCAGCAGAATGACAACTGGAACCCACCACCACTTGCTTTCCAGGAGCTCGTTCGGGTGGCCTTCCTGGATTTCGTGCCATTTGTGATACGCCTCGTACAGCGCGAAGAGGCCGCCGACGCTGAACAGCACAATCGCCACGATGAAGCTGAAGATGTAACGCTCCCTGCCGTAGCCGAACGGGTGCTCCTCTGTTGCCTCCCGCTGCGAGCGTCGGCCGCCGACCAACAGCAGTACCTGATTTCCAGCGTCGGCCACGGAGTGGATCGCCTCGGCCAAGATGGAAGATGCCCCAGTCAATGCCCAGGCGCCGAACTTGGTCAACGCAATGAACGTATTGGCGAGCAAGGCTGCAATGACCGCCCTGGTTCCGCCTTCGGCACTCACAGGTGAATCCTGCCAGAGGCGCCCCATCCACCTGGAGGGCTACTCCCCAAGACTCGCGGCGCCATCATCGCTCAAGGCTGCGACCCAGGCCGACGGCGAGGTAGACAGCTGCGAACATTCCCGTCTGCAGCAAGGTCGCATACCGCTCGACGTCGGAGCCGGTCCAGTGTGCGATCGTGCAGACGCGTACGTCGTTGCGCTCGGCCGCCGCGACGAGGCGCTGATGATCGGAACGGATCAGGCTCTCGGTGTTCCCATCGTCGAGCAGCACCAAGGTTGGCCGTCGATCGACTGAGAGCTGATCCTCGAACGGATCGGCGAAGGGATCGCGGGGTGGCGTGGACTCCAGGATCGGCAACAGCGCCTCTGCATCGGCCGCCAGCGCCGGACGCCCGCTAGCTGCACGGAGCGCCTCAGCGAGCCGGCGACTGGCCCGTGCCGCGAGCACCGAGCCACCCCAGACGAGTGCCTGCGCATCGGCCAGGCCCATTGCGAGATCCTTCGCCGGGTTTTCCGCAACGTCTGCAAAGGGCGAACACTCCTCAGCCACCTTGTCCATGGCATCCGCGACCAACAGCGGGTAGACCTCTGGTCCGAGCTGCATGCCGTGCAGGCTGTGCAGAACCACAATTGCCGCCGCCAGGGGGTCGGCCGTCGCTGTCGGCAGCACGATGGTGGATCGCGAGGCCGCGTGCTCGGCGATCATCGATGGTTGAGGGCATGCGATCAACAGTTGCGAACCACGGCGTACCGCTTCGTGCACAGCGGCGATGAGGCCGGCCGGGGCACTTTCGCTCGCCATGACAACCACGAGGTCGAGTGCGCCGACCCAGCCGGGGAGGCCATGAGTCGGCCAGGCGACGAACGGGACTGGACATACCGGTTCCAGCATCGCCCGGATGAAGCGGGCTTCGGTGCCGGCGGCGACAACCGCCCTGGGGCGGGGCAGCTCCCCCAGCCGACTGATCGGCTCCGCCGAATCGGCAACCTCGCGGCGGACGCGGGCTCCGGCTTCGGCCAATCGACGCAGGATCGGATCCGCCCCGGCCAGCGCCTTTTCGTTGTCCAGCCAGGAGTCGTTGAAGACAGACATCACCGACCCGGCGAGGTGCGGGGATGATCGGTGCCAGAGCTGGGACGGCGGGCTTCGTCGATCAGCAGTACCGGAATCTGATCACGTACCGGATAGGCCAGACCACAGTCGGACGCCAGACAAACCAGCTCGTCCCGGTCATGATCAACAGCGAGTGCTCCATGACAGTTGGGGCAGGCCAAAATTTCCAGCAGCTCGGGCGCAAGATCGACTGCCACGCTCATCCTCCTCGACACGACTGGTTGTTCTCCCCATTAGGCGCGGATCAAACCTAACGTCTCATCACGCAAAGCCTCCATCGTCTCCCGGCTGCTAGCTTCCACATTGAGCCTCAGCAGCGGCTCGGTGTTGCTGGGCCGTACGTTCACCCACCAGTCCGGACCAGAGATGGTCAGACCATCGATTCGATCTTGCTCGCCGCGACCGGCGAAAGTGGCCGCAACTCGATCCATGATCATTTGCTGGTCATCGACCAAGCTGTTGATCTCCCCGGAGGCGGCGTACCTGTCAAAGCGAGCCACCAACTCCGACAGCGGCCGATCGGTACGACCAGCCGCGGACAGCACATGCAGCGCTGCGAGCATGCCTGTGTCAGCCCCCCAGAATTCACGGAAGTAGTAGTGCGCTGAGTGCTCGCCGCCGAAGATCGCGTTGTGCTCTGCCATGGCGGCTTTCACGAAAGTGTGGCCAACTCTGGTGATAACGATCTTGCCGCCCTCGCCCAGGACGACTTCCGGCACAACCCGTGAGGTGATCTTGTTGCAGACGATGGTGGCACCTGGCTCGCGTGCCAGCTCCTGGCTGGCGATCATCGCGGTGATGGCCGACGGGCTGACCACCTCGCCGCGCTCATCGATGATGAAGCAACGATCCGCGTCGCCATCGAACACCAAAGCAAGATCAGCTGCATGGTCGCGGACTGCCGCCTGCGCATCGAGCAGGTTCTCGGGCTCGAGGGGGTTCGGCGGGTGGTTTGGGAAGGTGCCATCGAGATCCAGGAACAGGCCGATCAACTCAAGATCATCATCACCGAGGACGGCCGGCAGGGTGTATCCAGCCATCCCGTTGCCGGCGTCGGCCACCACCCGCAGCCGCCGGATACCGCTCAGGTCGACGAGGGAGTGCAGGTAGTTTGCGTAGGCGGGCAGCAGGTCCTGCTCGGAGCTGTGCCCGCGTTCCATGGGTGGCAGGGGTTCGGCCGCACTAGCGCGATCGGCAATCTCGCCCAGCGTAGCGGGGGTGATCGGCTTGGCGCCTGCGAGGCAGAACTTGATCCCGTTGTACTCACTCGGATTGTGGCTGGCGGTGAACATCGCACCGGGCAAGTCGAGCCGGCCCGAGGCGAACCACAACTGGTCGGTACTGGACAGGCCGATATCGATTACGTCGACACCGCGGCTCAGTACGCCGTCAATGAAAGCAGCCGCCATCCGCGGGCCGCTGGTCCGCATGTCGCGGCCGATCACCAGCGCGCCGGCACCCCTGTTGAGATCCAGCACCTCAACCACGGCGGTACCAATGGCATACGCCCCAGCGGCGTCCCACTCAGGATCAGAGCCCTCAGTGATTCCCCGAATGTCGTTCGCTTTAAAGATCCCCCGCTTCAGCATCGAGTGAGAATCCTAGACTGTCGGGTCGGCGCCCTGTGACCGGCGTCAGCCCGCTCCAGGATCGGCCAGGACAGTCAGATGTCCGCGACGCGCCAGTTCGACGAGACCGGTACGTCTAAGCGGAGGCTCGCTTGCCGGTCCGACCGGAGGATCGTAGGACAGGCCGACATCGCGCACCGCGTCGGCAAGAGCCAGCAAATCATCGGTAGTGGGTTTCGGTGGGCTCTCGACCGCGAGCCTGATCACTTCCCAACCACGCGGCGCCGAGAGTGTCTGCGCATGCTGCTGGCACAGGTCGTAGCAATGCGGTTCGGCCTGGCTCGCCAACGGACCGAGAACTGCTGTGGAGTCTCGATAGGCATACGTCAGCGTCGAGGTGGCCGGACGCTGACAGCCTGCTCGTGAACAGCAGCGCGTCCTCACCTGTCCGACGCTACTCCGGGGGCGGGTTCGATCGTGGGAAGCGCTGCCGTGTCCGACTACAGTGCTGACGTGTCCAGCCAACGTCGTGACCGTCACGGCCGTGGACTTCGCGGGCCTCTGGCACTGCCGAACGCGCTGTCTTTACGTCGCGCTCAGCCGCCACATCCGGCGAGCAAGGCCGACTTCTTCAGCGACGCCGTCCACGATGCCGTCGACCGAGTGGGACTTCAGTGTCCAGAAGCCCTCGTCGGAATCACGTTCGGAATCGAGGATGTGCCCCACTTCGATATGGCTTGGTCTGGCGATCAGGTGCCGCTTGCCGCCGCGGTTGAGGGCACGGCGGGTCAGCCGGGACAGGTGGTGATCTTTCGCAGGCCGTTGGAGCATCGCGCGGTGAGTCGCCAGGGTCTGCGCATCCTTGTCTACCGCACGATCGTTGAGCAACTTTCCGCGCTCACCGGCCGCAGCGTGGAGGAGATCGACCCAGACGGCGCGGGCGCTGAGGACGACTGAGAACCCCTGGTTTGTATTGGGTCGTCTGTGATCCTCATTCACCTACTGAGTAGTCAGGTCTCGTCGCGGGCGCCCGGCTGGCCAGGTCAGGTGAGCTGAGCGGAATCGTGGCCAATCCAGCGACATCTCGCTTTGGTTGGGTGAGAACCACGCCACCAACCACCGAGGAACCGTCCGGCACCTTGACCACGACATAGGACGGCGCAGGCGAGTTCAACCGCCTCGTCGCGGTGCTATTCGGTCCGAGCACGACGTCAGCGGTCCTCAGCCTCACGCCGTCATAGCTCAGTACCTCGAACGAGAGCTGTGCATCGCCATCTCCGCTATTGCTGAGGATCAGCTCACTGTCGGCGATGTTGCTGGTCGCGACTGCGCTGACTCCACTTCCTATCAGTGGGACGGCGGCGGACTGGATGGCTAGATCCCCAGCGCCACCGCGCCGGCTGGCGGAGATGACTGAGCCGGTCACAGGCGTGTTGCTCGTCAGTTTGACGCTGCCCGCCTGACGGGCTAGGCCGTTCTCGAGGCTCACCGTTGCGGTGCTCTCGGGCGGGACGTCAAGGGACTCGGCTCCGCTCGGCTCGTACGGTCCCTGGAATCCGAGAATCTGCACGGCCACGCGCGCTCGCATGTTGCCGGGATTCGTGACGACGAGTTGGCGGTCGCCTGGGCCCTCCGGAACGCCGGGTATGACGGCAACCACGCTCGGCGACGCCGACGGAATCTGCCAGTCGACTCCAGCAGGCTTGAGCTGATTGGTCTGCGTTCGCTTGGCCACTGCGGTGACCCGACCCTCACTCGCATCCACCGACACGCTGAGCACACCCTCGGCCTCCACCAAGCTGCTCAGCGAAACTATCCGTGAGTCGTGCGCCCTGATCACCACGCCAGGGCTCCCCGGAACCGCAACGCGACCACTACGGCCGTAGAACCGAAGATCGACCTGGGCCTGAGCGTCGTCGGGATTGCTCAAGATCAAGTCAGTACGATCGGCATCGGTCGCGCCGAGACCGGAGAACCAGTGGGACGTTGCCGGAGCCAGGCACGGCGCCGCCTTGAGCCCGACTTCGGGTCCATCCATCACGTCGCCAACGATCACAGCGCTGCTGGCACTCGCCATGCTTCCATCAGCGGAGATCACGACCGGTGAGGTGACTCCAGACTGCTGTGCGCCCTTACCGGGCTCGGTGAGCCTCAGCTCCGATGGCTTCGACTTGAGCGTGGATCCCGTCAGCAAACCAGCGCGACCAGGTGCCTCCCGGACCGAGACAGCAGAAACCTCCATCTTCCCGGCAGGCTCGCCACCCGGCGGAGCTGATGTGGTGCAGATCGTCGTCGTGCGACCGACCAGAGGGGTGCGGCTGGCGTGGGATGCTGGCCCGCCCTGGCCGAGGAGCGTTCCTCCGCCAACGATCAGCAGCAAACCGACCAACACTGCGCCAAGGACTATGGAGCGGCGCCCTGTCAGTGTCAACCCACGCAGCCGAAGATCAGACATCACGCAAGCTCTGAGAGGGTCGCGGCGCGCCGGGCCGTCTTGGCCGGATCACGCACGTCGGGTCGTCTGATGGCTGGAGCGGCAAACACCCCCGCTACGAGAAGCACCAAGCCCTGAAGTGGCAGCAACCATGGCATGAGGGACGGCAAGCTGTATGTCACGGTCCCGGCGTCTGCGGGAAGTGCAAATACCTGCTGCCATCCGTCTGCGACCGGACTAAGGGCTCTGCCGTCGAGCTCCGCCCGCCACCGCGTGTCAGCAGACTCACCGATCTGAACCTGCCGCTGCTGAGTGCCTGCTGGTACCGGCGTCGGCGGCGGG
This sequence comes from uncultured Actinomycetota bacterium, assembly GCA_963759635.1. Taxonomy (GTDB): domain Bacteria; phylum Actinomycetota; class Actinomycetes; order Propionibacteriales; family Propionibacteriaceae; genus Microlunatus. The sequence goes on along the minus strand of CAVXAP010000031.1, from coordinate 23,664 downwards.
CCGATAGGCAGCCGCGCTGATCCGTCGACGACCACGGTGCGAGCCACCGCCGGTTCGAGCTTCCATACGATCCCGCGCTCGTTTCCGCTGGCTGTGCCCAAACCCGGTGTGTTATCGATTCTGGCCTTGATGTCATCGTTCGCACCGGCCACCCAGACGTAGCCGATCCCCAGATTCGTCAGCTGCGGGTTGATATCGGAGTCCGCAGTCCCGGCCACCAGGCGGACGACCAAATCATCAACCTGCTCGCGGGCAGAGACCGAGCCGCCAAAGGTAAAACCGCGGTCGGCATCGCCGAGCCGCAGGTGATCATCGGCCAGCACCGAGTAGCGCGCGGTTCCGTCGCTGAGGTCGATGGCGAGCAGCCGCGGTCGCGCGTCTGACTTCATGGAGTTCATGACGTACGGCGGAATCGCGTCAAGCCGGGAGCGTTCGATCGGGCCGTGGGCGCCAGCCAGCACCCACCACACTGCACCGCCGACGCTGATCAGGCAGACCGCAATGCCGGCGAGAACCGTGGCGGGCTGGAGCCAGCTGAAGCTGCGCTCCGTCACGTCTGCCGAGAATCCGTCCAGACCCATGCCACCACTAATGATCAATGCGGCGAAGCCGAGCAGCAGATAGCTGCCAACCCAGGGCCGCACCTCGGTGCCCGCCGGAGGCACTGAAACCACCAGTCTGGATAACACGACAGCCATGCCGAAAGCGACCAGCGCCGCTGCCCAAGCGGCGAGTACCGCACGCCGGGCAGGACGGCGGGCAAGTCCGAGAAGCGCGACCAGCCAGATGACGCCGAAGATGACAGCGCCGACCCATAGTGGCGGTAGACCCGGACCAACGTCGCGGCCGAGCATCAGCTGCCACGCCGGAGCTGCAGGCGTTACCGCAGCTAGCACCGAGTCCGGCCCGACGAACAGCCGTCCGGGCGCCGAGATCAGGGTTGGCCACCAGGGCAGCAGCACGACGAGCGGCACCCCGAGCGCGATGCCGATTCGGCCGATCTTGCGCGGGCTGCGGCGCAACACAATTGCGCCGAGTATTCCGACCAGCACCGCAAAGATGATCATGGACGGCTCGAATGCCACGAGGGCAACGAGGACTACCCCCACACCCCAGCCGCCGCGCCACGCCTCCGGAGTTCGCGTTCGACGCAGCACCAGCGCCCGCGCCGCCATGACCAGCAGCGGCAGGCCGATGGCCACCACACTGAGGGCGAGCCGGCCCTGATTCGTGCCGCCGAGCAGCACCGGAAGCAATGCGTACGTGCCACAGACCCAGAGCCGTACACGGCGGTCGTTGATCACGCGGCGCGCGAGCGGATATGCCGCCAGCAGCGACAGTGGCACAACTCCGCACAACAACAGCGTGGTGAACCATTCGGGCTGGCCGAACAAGGCCGTTGAAGCGAGGGCGGCGAGCGCTTCCCACGGCGGCGTCACCTGTGCAGGGGCGCCCGGAATCGCGCTGACGACCGTACGCCACAGGCCAACGATGCTGTCGTGTGCAGGTAGCAATGCGGGGGCGACGAGGGAACCGCTGCCCAGGAGGCTTCGAGCTGCGACGAAACTTGCGACCACTGCGACGGCCACGGTGATCGCCGCTGGGCTGAGCCAAAGGTTCTTCGGGCGGGCTTCGGTCGCAGAGCTGAAGTCATCACCGGTCAGTTCGTCTATCGAGGCCACATCGGAGTCGCCCGCGACCAACCGGTAACGCTCGGACGCGGTACCGGTCAGAGTGTCGAGTCCAACCTGCAGGCTGCTCCACCAGGGCGGTCGCAGCGAATCAATGACCTCACTGGTCCCTGGCACCGGATCGATGGTGGCCGTCCGCCTGCGGATGTCTCGCAGCCGACCTGGATGAGCGACGAAAGACCCGAGTGCCTGCATCTCATCGAGTGCCCGACCCGGCACCTTACCGATCAAATAGCCCACCGCGCGCACCAGGCAGCTCCACACCAAGCGGAGCCAAACCAGAGGCAGCATCTTTCTCTGGGCATGTCCGGCCACCACGAGCATGCCCATCAGCCGGTCAACCTTGCCCGGCCTGCGCCCAGTAAGACCGCGGGGACGGAGCCCGGCGCGGCCGACCTGGCGGTGGGTGAGCTGCGCAGCGGGCGTAGTGACCACACGGTAGCCGTTGAGGTGAGCGCGCCACCCGAACTCGACGCCATCCCGGAAGACCGGCAGCGCTGGGTCAAGGCCGTCGAGCTGTTGCCAGACGGCGGTCCGCACGAGCATGCCGCAGGTGGAGACGCCCAGCCGCTCCTGAGGCTCGTCGCGCTGCCCTTGGTCGATCTCGTCTACATCGAGGTCGAGTTCACGGCGGCCTGTGTGGGAAATGCTGACCCCGACCTCGCTGATCGGTTGGCCGCCGTGCCGGTGTCTCGGCAGCAGCAGCTTTGGGCCTGATAGATCGATGCTCCGGTCTGTGGTGACGTGAGCCAGTAGCTGATAGAGCGCGTCGGGTGCAGGCACAGCATCGTCGTGCAGGAGCCACAGCCAATGCGTGTCCTGTGCCGACACCGCGCGAAAACCGATCGTGTCTGCGTCGTCCTGCAGGTTGGCAGCGTCCAACTCCAGAGCCGCATTCACTGCGGCGCCGAACCCGAATTCCCGGCTGCCGTCATAGACGGCGTCCAGCGCGCCCTGGTCATACGCGCGGTCCAATAGCGTTCTGGTCGTATCGGTGCTCGCATTGTCGATCGCGATCAGCCTGGTGGGTCGCGTGTCCAGTTTGGCCAGCGCCTCCAGGGTCGCCGGCAGCCATCGTGCCGCGTCGAGTGTGACGAGTACGGCGATGACGTGGGCGCCAGCGATGTCGACCCGTTCGGTCGCCCTGTCATCGGTGAATTCAGCCCATGCCCACGGGTTCTCGTCAAACCCGAACTCTTCGACGTTGACCGGCATCAGCCCAGGCCAGGCACCAGAGCCTCCTGGCCGGTCCTCGTTTGCACCGGCCAGGGCAATGTCGCTATCCATTAGTTCCTGCGCAACCCCTGTACCAATCGGGCCCCGAAAACGCGTGAGGGGCTGCCCGGTTGGGCGGCCCCTTACTTTACGCGAGTCGACTGAGTGCCCGATAGTGAGTTCGGCTACACAGCGCGCTTCTTGAGCTTGCGACGCTCCCGTTCGCTCAGACCGCCCCAGATGCCGAAGCGCTCATCGTTGGCTAGCGCGTACTCGAGGCACTCGCCACGCACCTCGCAGGACAAGCAGACCTTCTTGGCCTCGCGCGTCGACCCGCCCTTCTCAGGAAAAAACGCTTCTGGGTCGGTTTGCGCGCACAGTGCGCGCTCTTGCCAGCTCAGTGCACCCCCCTCGGTGGTGCCCCTCAGCTCGTACATGTAGTTGTGCCTCCTCGACCCGCATGATGGAACCCTCGCAAACCCAGTACGACTTCGCGGGCCGTACCGGTTTTGGCTTGCGCCGTATGCACCTGCCACCCGCTGCTACTGGGTGCCCCCTTGGCTGTGCAGCAACTCATCTGATGACTCCGCCGGATCAGCAGAAAACTGCAAATGACATTGGTGAAATTACATGCCTGTCAATACCCGAAAGTCAAGTGGTTTCCTGATATTGGGAGAAATTCGAGCGCAGGGCCTTGCGTTTAGGACTGAGGCCGGCCCCACCAGTCCGCAGCCGGGGGTGGCGCGGTCCCTCTGTCCCGGCGCTTGGATGGTCGGGTCATCGGAAGCTCTGCCCTGCGGCATCGGCCCATTGGGTTGGGTCGGGATCGGCTGCCACGCTGCGGAGGAATCTGCGCCCCAACCAGTTGCCGGGGCGCCGGCCGCTGCTTCGCCGGCGGTACGCCAGACGGCGCCGGTAGCCGTGTCTGGCTGCCAGGTTGGTTGCAGCTGCTGGTCCGGGAGCTGCGGTGCCGGCAACGATTCCGGGTACGGGTACGGCGCCAGCCCGATCCCGGCAGGCAGCCTGCGCGGCACCGCCTGGAGCTGCAAGAGCTTGATCAGCAGCACGATCGCAATGAGAGAGATCAGCTCAGTCACGATGGTGGCAAGTACCGCGAGAACGGGCGTCGACTCCGCGGCGAGACCCAACAACGCAAGCGTCAGGCCGAACAGCACGGCAATGATCCCGACGATGAGGCTGAGAATCGTCAGCAGGCGCGCGTGGGGTGTGCGCTCGCGCACCACGCAGAAACTGACCAGGACCGCCAGCACGATCAGCGGCACAGGATTGGCGGCTCGGGCGCTCAGCACCAATCCCACATTCGCCGTCGGGCCCGGGTAGCTCGCCATCGCCACGACGGCGAGCAGGATATTGAGCACCAAGGCTCCTAATGCGACCCAAGCGGCCGGCTCCCGCAACCGCAGCAAACTGTCCATCCTTTGAGAATAACGACATTGACGGGTGCGAGGCGGCGGCGCACAGAAACTCCTCTGCGACCTCGCGGTGCTGGCGATCGAGGAGCTCCTCTCGGGGGCGCCGCGCGAGCTGAGGACAACCCTCTGCGAGCGTCGGTAGGCGCCCGCCGGTGATCGGAGGAGCGATGAGCGAACGCGCTCTTTGTTCGCGAAGAGCGACGACGGCACCAGCTCCCCGGGGCGCCGCGCGAGCTGAGAACAACTGCAAGACTGGTGCGGTGCGGATCGTGATCTTGGCCGGTGGCGTCGGCGGCTCCAAGTTCGTGCTCGGTGTACGCCGCGCCTTCCCGACGGCAGATGTCACAGTGATCGCCAATACTGCTGACGACATCACCCTTCACGGTCTTCGGATCTGCCCCGACCTCGACACGATCATGTACACCCTCGGCAGCGGCGGGGATCCGGTACGCGGTTGGGGCCGCGAGGACGAGAGCTGGCGGGTGATGGAGGAGCTGGCCGCTTACCGCGTTGAGCCCACCTGGTTCTCCCTCGGCGACCGCGACGTGGGTACGCATCTGGTACGGACCCAGATGCTCAATGCCGGCTATTCGCTCTCCGAGGTGATCACGGCACTGGGCACCCGGTGGCTGGCTCACGACGAGCGGCTCAGCTTGCTCCCGATGACCGACGATCGGGTAGAGACGCACGTGACGATCGCGGACCCTGATGCGCCAGGTCAGCTGCGGGCTGTGCATTTCCAGGAGTACTGGGTGCGGCTTCGGGCGCATCCGGACGCGCTTGCCGTCACCCTGGTCGGCGTGGACGCGGCACGTCCCGCGCCCGGTGTCATCGAGGCGCTCCAGCAGGCCGACTTGATCTTGGTAGCGCCGAGCAACCCCGTGGTCTCCATCGGTCCGATCCTTGCGGTGCCAGGCGTACGCGACGCGGTGCAGCGGGCACCCGCCCTGGTCGTAGGTTTCGCGGGGATTCTCGGCGGCTCTCCTCTGCTGGGCATGGCTCACCGGTTGCTGCCCGCCATCGGCGTCGAGGTTGACGCGGCTGCGGTGGGTCTGCACTACGGCGCCCGGTCGCGCGGCGGCGTACTGGACGCATGGGCCATGGACACCGCCGACGGTGCCTCCGCTGAACGCGTTCAGCAAGCCGGATTGCGGGCGGTCGTGACCGATCTGATCATGCGGGACCCGGCGAGCACAGCCGCTTTCGTCAGTTATGCGATCAAATCCGCAATATCATGATCGGCCAAGTCGGAGCCGACGATCCGAGGCCGAGTCCGGGGCGAGAGCCGTCCGTGATCAGCATCTTCGCCCCTGGGGGGGTCGGGGAAGTCGTGGTCGGTACTGATCTTGCGGCGGCGATACTCACGGCCACTGACGCCGACGCACTTGGACCGCTCAGCGATGGCGATATCGTCGTCGTCACCTCCAAGATCATCAGCAAGGCCGAGGGACGCACCGCGCCGGCGTCACGGCGCGCAGAGCTGATCACCTCTGAAAGCAGGCGGACTGTTGCCCGCCGCGGAGAGACCCGGATCGTCCGCACCCACGGCGGCCTGACGATGGCTGCGGCCGGCGTCGATGCCTCTAACGTCTCGGCGGAATCAATCTTGCTGTTGCCGCACGACCCCGACGCCAGTGCTGCGGCACTCCGCGAACAGCTGGTCGCCGTTACCGGCCTTCGGCTGGGAGTGATCATCTCTGACACTGCCGGACGGCCATGGCGGATGGGCCAGACCGATCACGCCATCGGGGTCTCCGGGGTTCGGGCCCTGCAGGACTATGTCGGCGCTCGGGACGCGTACGGCAACGAGCTGCAGGTGACGGTCATGGCGCTCGCCGACGAGCTGGCGGCGGCCGCGGACCTGGTGAAGGGCAAGTTGCGCGGTCGCCCGGTCGCGGTGGTACGCGGCCTTGGTCTGTTGGTGTCGGAGACCGATTCATCTGCGCGTGAGCTGCTCCGGGAGCCGGGCAAGGACATGTTCGGTTTTGGGAGCCAGGAGGCGGTGCTCGCGGCGGCCCTGGCGGCCACTGAGCAGCAAGATCGCTACGAGGAGCTTGTGGCGCTCGAGCGCGCAGAGCAAACCTCCCGGCTGCTGGCTGGGGCGAGATTAGGCAAAGAGGCCGATGAGCTGCTGCGCGCCATCATGTCTGTCGACCTGACCAACACCCAGGGTTTCGAGTTAGACTCGCCACTCCTTGAGACAGATCGGTAGGAGTGACCCAGGTGGCGAAAGCCAAGAGCGACGAGAAGGACGCATCTAGCCGCGCAACCTCAACGAAGACCACGTCCTCGCCACAGAGCCGGCGCGACAAGCTGGCCTCCTTCGAGGCGGCGCGAAAGAAGGAACAGCGCAATCGAACCATCCGGTTGCTCGTCATCTGTTTCGTGCTTGCCATGGCGCTGCTCGCGTACCCGGTCTACCTCTTCGTCGATGACTATCGCGCCCGGAACGCGACAATCGCCGACATCGGCAGCAGTCTCGCTGACGCGGGTTGCGACCCGATTGCTGAGGATCAGGCCACGGGCAACCAAGATCACGTGCCGGACGGAACCAAGGTCCCTTACGCCCAGACTCCACCTGACTCAGGGAGCCACTACCCCAATCCGGCCCCGTTCACCAAGCACTTCTACGCCGAAGCCGATCGACCCGCGGTGGAGACCTTGGTGCACAACCTGGAACACGGCTACACAGTGGTGTGGTACCGCGCCGGCGCTCCTAGCAAGCAGATCACGGACCTGCAACGCATCGCCAAGACCTTCGGCAGCGAGGAATACAACCCGGTAGACAAGTTCATTGCGGCACCCTGGTCTGACGCTGACGGTGCAGGCTTTCCAGGCGGGAAGAACATTGTGATTACTCGTTGGACAGCTGACCCGAACGACCCGAGCAACCCCAGCCTGCAGAAGGGTGTCCGGCAGGCTTGCACCAACGTCAGCGGAGCGGCGATCAAGGACTTCATGGCCAAATACCCAGTCGCCAGCTCGCCGGAGCCGAACGGCGCCTAGCGCGCTGGGAGCTCCGAGTTGTCAGGGACTCGAGCGGTTATGCGTAGCTGCCGCCGAGCTGAGTGGTGACCGCGGCCACCAGTTCCTTGATCCGCTCAGCCTCTGAGATGGGGCAAACCAGGGTGATCTGCGGGGTCTGCACGATCACTGTGTCGGTGAGTCCGACGACTGCGACGACCCTGCCGCCTTCAGCATTGTTGATCACCAGGTTGTCGCGGGCATCGACCAGCACCGCGACGCCATGGGTGGCATTTCCCTGTTCGTCACGCGGCAGCTGCTCGCCGAGCGCTGCGAAGCCACCGACATCGCGCCAGGTGATGGGCAGCCGGACTGCGACGACGCGAGCACTCCCTTCGCCGCGCGAGACGGGCTCCATTACCGCATAGTCAACGCTGATCTTGAGCAGCTCCGGATAGATCTCCGACAGTCGATAAGGTGCCGTAGCCAGCTCCACCACCGCATCGTGCGTTTTCGGCTGCAACAGTTTCAGCTGATCAAGCAACGTGCGGGCGCGCCAGACGAACATGCCGGAATTCCACCAATATTCACCGGAGGCCAGATACTCCTCAGCTGTCAGGCGATCGGGCTTCTCCTTGAACTCGATGACCGTAAAGACGTCTGGATGACCGGGGACCGTCTCGCCCCGGCGAAGGTAGCCGTAACCGGTGTGCGGGGACGTTGGCACTACGCCGAATGTCACGAGGAAGTCTTCGGCGCTCTCAGCCACCTCGAAGCCTTCAAGCACCGCGCTCTGGAACGCGGAAATGGGATGCATGATGTGATCCGCGGTGACAACCGCGACGACCGCGTCAGGGTCTCGGGCAGCCAGGACGGCCGCGGGCCACGCCACCGCGTTGAGCGAGTCCCGGCCCTCCGGCTCGCCGAGGATGTTCGCCGGCTTCAGCTCCGGTAGCTCGGCGGCAACGACATCCGCGTACTCGGCCCCCGTGCAGACCAGTATGTGATCAGGCGAAACGATGCCCTCCAATCGCTCGTACGCGATCCGCAGCAGGCTCTTGCCGTCAACCATCCGCAGCAGCTGCTTGGGCATGTCTTGCCGGGACAGTGGCCAGAGCCGCTTTCCTGATCCACCAGCCATGATCAACACGTAACGCATGCGGAAAGAGTAGCGGCGACGGGACAGCCGACCGAGCGCGTGCTCTTACGCTGGCGCCATGAGCGCACTCCTCGCTGAGCTACTGCGGCAGCGCGTCAGAACCAACGGTTCTGCGCCGCTGTTCACCTTCTACGATCTCGGCTCAGGTGCGCGCACCGAACTTTCGGCGACGAGTTTCAGCAACTGGGTGGACAAGACCTCCAACCTGCTCGTCGAGGAGGTTGCTGTCGACGAGGGCGATGTGATCAGCATGCCGCTCGCCGTGGAAGCTCCTGGTCATTGGCTCACTGCGGTGTGGCAGCTGGCCTGCTGGCAAGTCGGCTTGGCTGTGGACCTAACCAACCCGCCCTCCCCAGCTGCGGTGGTGACGGGGCGGCGATGGCAGGGCCATGAAGTGGGTGACGTTTTCGCCTGCGCGCTGCACCCGCTGGGATTTGGCTTCGGCGAGCCGCTACCGGACGGCGTCCGCGACTATGCGATTGAGGTCCGCGGCCATGCGGATCAGTTCTTCGGTCCCCCACCGGACGCCGCGGCCACCGCCTGGGTGGACGCCGAGCGCACCCTGAGCCAGGCAGACCTGGTGAACCTTGACAGTCAGCGCATACGCCGCCTGGTCCGCGCTGGCGACCCCTGGGCTACGTGCCGGGACGGTGTGGTAACCGCGCTGGTGACCGGTGGCTCAGCGGTCGTGGTCGTGGGCGGAGACTCTCACCAAGTGGCCCGGATCGCCGAAAGTGAGCGCGTCACGCGCTAGCGGCAGCCATAGCTGCCAGAGTCCCGCCGAATGCTACCGATGCGTCGATGAACCTCTACCGACGGGACTCGCGCCTGAGCTCCGACGCCTCTCAGGCGTTCTGCGGGAAGCCCAGGTTCAGGCCGCCGTGGCTGGGATCCAGCCAGCGTGCGGTGACCACCTTGCCACGGGTGAAAAAGTGCAGGCCATCGACGCCATGGGCGTGGGTGTCGCCGAACAGCGAGTTCTTCCAGCCACCGAAGGAGTAGTATGCCATCGGCACCGGAACAGGCACGTTGATGCCGATCATGCCGACCTTGACCTCGTACTGGAACTGCCGAGCGGCGCCGCCATCATTAGTGAAGATCGCCGTCCCGTTCCCATACGGATTGTCATTGATCAGCCTGACGCCTTCCTCATAGCTGTCCACTCGGACCACCGACAGCACAGGCCCGAAGATCTCATCGGTGTAGATGCTCATATCGGTCGTCACATGATCGAACAGTGTCGGTCCCACGAAGAACCCTTCGCCATCGGCGTCGACTTTCGGCTTGCGCCCATCGACGACCAGCGTGGCGCCGGCCTCCTCGCCAGCGTCGATATAACCCGACACCCGCTCTTGGGCCTGGGCGGTCACGAGTGGTCCCATATCGCAGCCGCGGGTGCCGTCACCGGTGCGCAGCCCGACGGTCCGCTCCTTGATCTTGGCCACGAGCTCGTCACCGATATCACCGACCGCCAACACCGCTGAGATTGCCATACAACGCTCGCCAGCCGATCCGTAGCCGGCGTTGACGGCCTGGTCGGCGGCAAGATCAAGATCGGCGTCCGGCAGCACCAGCATGTGGTTCTTGGCACCGCCCAGAGCCTGCACGCGCTTGCCGTGCGTCGTCCCGGTTTCGTAGACATACCTGGCTATTGGGGTCGATCCGACGAACGAGATAGACTGCACATCCGGATGCGTCAGCAGCCCATCAACGGCCACCTTGTCACCGTTTAGCACGTTGAATACGCCGTCCGGAAGCCCAGCCTCCTTCCATAGCTCGGCGACCCACAGCGCCGCCGTCGGCACCTTCTCGCTCGGCTTCAGCACCACGGTGTTCCCGGCGGCAATGGCGATCGGGAAGAACCACATCGGTACCATGGCTGGAAAGTTGAACGGGGAGATGATCCCCACCACTCCAAGCGGCTGCCGCGTGGAGTGCACGTCGACCTTCGTGGACGCGTTCTCGGTGAAGCCGCCCTTGATCAGATGCGGGATCCCACACGCGAACTCGACCACCTCCTGACCGCGGCTGACCTCGCCGAAGGCGTCGGAGAGGACCTTGCCGTGCTCGGAGGTGATGATCGCCGCTAGCTCCTTCTTCCGTGCGTTCAGCAACTCGCGGAACGCGAAGAGAATCTGAGTGCGCTTGGTCAGAGACGTGTCCCGCCACTTTGGAAAAGCGGCCACCCCCGCGGCGACCACTTCGTTGACGTCGTCTTCTGAAGCGAGTGCGAGCTGCGCGGTCACCTCGCCAGTCGCCGGGTTGGTTACGTCGGAGAAGCGCCCGCTGTTGCCCTCGAAGATCTCGCCGGACTTCCAGTGGTAGAGAGTCGTTGCCATGGTCTGTTTCCTATCTGATGGTGCTGCTGGAGTGCTGTTGAATGATCATGATCAGTTCGTGATCTTGTCGGACCGGACTTTCTGCACGGCATCGGTGCCGAAGTGCTTGCCGACCAGTGCGAGTGCCTTGTCCCGCTGGCGTTCCGATACCCCGCGCGCGTCTTCCTCCCACCCGAAAACGCAGCTGCTCATCACACCGTCGAACTCAACGGCAGCGAGCGCGGCGAAGACTGTGTCATAGTCCACCTCACCCATCCCCATCTCCATGTGCTGGTGGACTCGGGCAGGGTTGCCAGGTGGATTGGAGATGTAACGCAGTCCGCTCGAGGTCAGGTGGTTCCAGGCGTCAGCCAGGTGGACGTAGCGGACCTTGTCACCAGCTGCCTCGATGATCGTCCCAGGGTCGTGGCCCTGGTGGAACGCATGCGGAGTGCAGTACAAGAATCCGAGCCAGTCCTTGTTCAAACCGCGGATCAAGTTCAGTGCCTCCAACCCGTCTTCGATGAAGTCGTCCGGGTGCGGCTCGATGATCAGCTGCAGACCCTCTCGCTCGAAGATCGGCAACAGCTCATCCATTGACTTCAAGAAATGAGCTTCGGCAGTCTCGGGCGCCTCAGGTCTGCCGTTGAACTCGGAGTTGATCACCTCGACTCCGAGGTCGACGGTGATCTGGATGACCCGCTTCCAGGCGCGTACGGCAGCCTGGCGCTGCTCCTCGTCGGGACCGGACCAACGCAGCACCGGCAGCACTGAGGCGATGCCGACCCCCGCGTCACTGGCGAGCTTCTTGAGTCTCTTGACCCCCGCATCGTCGACCCGCGGGTACTTGAAGAACGGAACGAAATCCGCCTTGGGCGAGAGTTCCATCCAGTCGTAACCGAGGCTGGCCACGATGTCGGGCAGCTCGTAGACCGAGTTGCTTGCGTAGAACATCTGGGGGTCGAGGGCGAGCCTCACGGCCAGGCTCCCTCCAGGTCGGGAGCCTGTATGCCGGCGTGCGGTTCCTCCGGCTCGATGGAGGCGACCGCACCGCCCGCGAGGTGGACATGGAACTTCGCGCCACTCCGAAGCGACAGAACGCCGGCCTCACAGACCGCGACGGCTGCGTAGCCGTCCCAGGCCGTCGCACCGTCGATGGTTCCAGCCTTGGCGGCGTCAACCCACCGTTGGAGCTCGATGTCGTAGGCCTGGCCGAAACGTTCCACGAAGCTCGGCGTGATCGCGCCACCCCACCGGCCGTCGGTGGACTTGACCTGCAGGTTCTGGTCCAGACCGATGAGAGCACTGCCCTTCTCCCCGACGACCTCGGTGCGTACCTCGTACGCCACGCCGGTCCTGACGAAGGATTCCACGGTGACGATCGCGCCCGACTCTGTCTCGAAGATCACCAGCATCGGGTCGTGGGTGCCGTGCGGTGCGCTATCCGTGGCAGCACCCTTGATCACCTCGACGCTGGTCAGCTCCTGACCCAGCAAGAACCGGACCGAGTCGACCTCGTGCACCACGGAGTCCCTGATCATGTACTCGGAGTTGAAATGATCACCGACCGCTGGGTTGCGATGAGTGCAATGCACAATCAATGGGTTGCCCAGCCCGCCGTCGGCAATGAGCTTCTGCAGCGCGACATACTCGGGGTCGAAGCGTCGCATGAAACCGACCTGGATGAGTTGCTTGCCGAGCGCCCGTTCCTTCTGCACGATCGCATAGGCGGATGCGATGTCGGTCGTCAGCGGCTTCTCGCACAGCACCGGGATACCCCGATCCAGGCAAGCACTGAGCTGTTCCGCGTGGGCGTCGCCCGGGCTGGCGATGAGCACCGCATCCACGTCGGGATCGTTGATGGCGGCAATCGCATCGGCTTCGACGCGGGCCCCGACCTTACCTGCCACCTCGGCTGCTTTATCGCCGAGAAAGTCGTTGATCACGGTCACCCGGGCGGCCCGTACACGCCTGCTCAGTGCATCCACATGGAAGCCGCCCATCATGCCGACGCCAAGAACGGCAATTCTCAGTTCATCACTCATTGCTGACTCCCAAACTCGATGGTCGCGCTGCTGCAGGAACTGAGATAGGCCTTCGTGCGCTTGGCAATGGGCAGCGGCAGGTCTGGCGCGCACGGGTAGAGGTCATGCTCGATGATGCCCTCAATGTCGCGGTCCAACGCTGCGACCGCCTCCAGGAGCGGCGGCATTTCCGGAACACCTAAGGGAGGCTCGATCATCGCGCCCATCCGCACGGCTTCCGGGAATGAGAGATCCTTGTCCAGTACCTGCGCAACGACCAGCGGATTCACCTGCTTGAGGTGCAGGTAGCCGATTCGGTCCGGATACTTCTCGATCAGCTCGAGGCAGTCACCGCCGTAGTAGGCAATGTGCCCGGTGTCGAAGCAGAGGTTGACCCATTCGGGATTGGTCGACTCCAGAAGTCGCTCGATGTCCGGCTGGTAGCCGACATGACTGTCGGCATGGGAGTGGAACTGCACATGGAGTCCGTACTCCTCGAGGATCCGTCGGCCGAGCTCGTCAAGGCCGGCTGTCTTCTGTTCCCACTGCTCGGGAGTGAGCTCGCGATTCTCCACCGGTTCCCCGGTCTTGTGATGCCGCCAGACATCGGGAATCACCACAATGTGCTTCCCGCCGACGGCTTGCGTCAGCGCCGCCACGTCGGTGACCTGCGCCCACACCGCGTCCCACGACTCCGGGCGATGCAGGTGCTCGAAGACGGTCCCTGCCAGTACCCCGAGCCCATGCGCGTCAAGCTGATCTTTCAGCTCGCCTGGATCCTTCGGGAGGTAGCCGTATGGACCGAGCTCGATCCATTCGTATCCCGCCTCAGCAACCTCGCGAAGGAACACTTCGGGAGCGACCTGCTCCGGGTCGCTTGGGAACCAGACTCCCCACGAGTCCGGCGCTGTACCGATAGTGATCTTGGATGACACGTACTCTCCTTACAGAAACAGCTTTTGGGTGGCCTTGTGCTCGTCGTAGGTCTTACGTGCCTGTTGCGTCGAGTCGAGAGTGGAGGTCGCGCTCACCGGGACGTCCCACCACGACTCTGAGTCCGGCGCCCCGATCAGTGGGTCAGTCTCGACGTAGATCACGATGCTGTGATCGGCGGCCTTGGCGGCCTTGATCGCTTCAGCGAATTCACCGGCCGTCGCCGTCTTGATCACCTCGACGCCAAGGCTCGCGGCATTGGCAGCAAGATCCACGGGCAGCTTGTCGCCGTCCAGCCTCCCGGTCTCGGAGTTGCGGTATCGGTATCGAGTACCGAATCGCTGCGATCCCAGCGATTCCGAAAGTGAGCCGATCGAGGCGTAGCCGTGATTTTGCACCAGCACCGTGATGATCTTGATGCCCTCCTGGACCGCGGTGACCAGTTCGGTCGCCATCATCAGGTACGAGCCGTCCCCCACCATGACGAAAACATCGCGGTCAGGACAGGCAAGTCGAACGCCGAGGCCACCGGCGACCTCGTAGCCCATGCAGGAGTAGCCGTACTCGACGTGGTAGCCCTTCGCGTCGCGCGTTCGCCACAGCTTGTGCAGGTCACCGGGCATCGAGCCGGCGGCGCAGACAACAACATCGCTCGGATCGGACAGCTCATTCACCATGCCGATCACCTCGTTCTGGGTCAGCAGCCCGTCGGCCCCAGCATTGGGAGTCGCTGGCACATAGGCGTTTAGGACGGTTTCCTCCCAGGTCGCGTTCAACTCGCTGTATTTCCGGACGTAGCTCTCGTCGACCCGATAGCCGTCAAGCATCGGCAGTAGGGCGTCCAGCGTCTCGCGGGCATCGGCTTGGATAGCGAGTCCTGCATTCTTGATCGCATCCAGGCCTGCAACGTTGATGTTGACGAACCGTACGTCTGGGTTTTGGAAGGCGGTCCGGCTTGCCGTTGTGAAGTCGGAGTAGCGGGTGCCGATGCCGATCACCACGTCGGCTGCGCGGGCGATCGCGTTCGCCGCCGTGGTGCCTGTGGAACCGATGGCCCCAAGGCACTGCGGATGGTCATACACCAAGGTGCCCTTGCCAGCTTGGCTTTGGCCGACGGGAATGCCAGTCGCCTCGCAGAAGGTCGCTAACGCATCTTGGGCGCGTGAGTACGTCACCCCACCACCAGCCACGATGATCGGCTGCTTGGCCGCCCTTATGATCTCCGCCGCGGCATCCAGGCGCGATGGCTCCGGTAGCGGCCGCGCCACATGCCAGACCCGCTTCTCGAAAAGAGTGGTTGGCCAGTCGTACGCCTCCGCTTGCACGTCTTGCGGGAAGCACAGCGTCACCGCGCCGGTCTCGGCCGGGTCGGTCAGCACACGCATGGCCGACATCAGGGCTGCAGGCAGCTGCTCGGGCCGCCAGATCCGGTCGAAGTACCTCGACACGGGCCGGAATGCGTCGTTTACGGAGACATCGCCCGAGTCCGGAAGCTCCAGTTCTTGCAACAGCGGCGAGGCGCTGCGATCGGCGAAGGTGTCGGCCGGCAGCAGCAGCACCGGCAGCCGGTTGATGGTAGCCAACGCGGCGCCGGTCAGCATGTTGGTGGCACCTGGCCCCACGCTCGTCGAGACCGCGTAGGTCTGCAGACGGTTCTTCATCCGGGCATAGGCCACAGCAGTGTGCACCATGGCCTGCTCGTTGCGACCCAGGATGTACCGCAGCGTCTCGGGCTCTTCCAGCTCGGCCTGGAGCAATGCCTGGCCGATACCGGCGACATTCCCATGCCCGAAAATCCCAAAGCAGCCGGCGAAGAGCTTCTGCTCCTCGCCGTCGGATTCGGAGTATTGGGCTCCGAGAAACTTCACCAGCGCTTGCGCCACGGTGAGCCGAATCGTGTCTGGCATGTCAACCCTCCTGGACGGCTTGTGGGAGAAGTCTCGCGTCGACGGCCTGTGACTCCCACGTACTGCGCACCCATGCGTGGTCCGGATGGTCGGTGATCTTCCAGACTCGCTCGACAGCCGGCCCGGCCATCACATTCAAGTAATACATGTCGAAACCTGGTGCCGCGACGCAGGGGCCATGCCAGCCGTACGGCACCAGCACCGTGTCGCGATCATGGACCTCCTCGAGCACCTCAATTTCACGACCGGGCGACGAGGAAGTCCGCATGAACCCAAACCCGGGTTGGCCGTTAGGGCCAGCGGCAATCTCGAAGTAGTAGATCTCTTCCAGCTCCGACTCGGTCTCAGTCGTCTCGTCATGCTTATGCGCCGGATAAGAGGACCAATTGCCCGCCGGGGTGATCACCTCGCAGGCGATGATCTTGGCAGCCTCCAGCGATCCCGGAGTGCCGAAGTTGCGCACTTGGCGGCTGGACTGGCCGGCACCACGCAGCTCTACCGGCACCTGCGATGCGGCGAGGTAGCGCAGCGGGAGCGCCGACTGGGTACGCGCGCCACACAGCGCGAACCGCCCGCCACCGGCTGATCGCAGGGTCACCGCCTTCCCCCTGCCGACGTAGACCACATCGGTAGGCCCGTCGAATACCGATGCCCGGCCGTCGAGTTCACAGTGCGCGTCGCCAACGTCAACGGCGACCGACCCGCTGAGCGGTAACACGATCACCTCGTCCGAACCAGTCTCGAAGCGGTGGCTGTCCTCCGGCTCGAGCGAAATGATCTTCAAGGAGGAGTAGCCCCAGCCGGCCGATTCGGGAGTGACATCGAGCTCGTACGCAGCCGACCGGGCCGACCCGGATCGCAAGAGGTAGCGCGAATCCATGATCGTTACCGGACGAGTGAGACAGCCGTGTCGACCGCCTTCGCGACGTCATCATCGGCCGGGTAGAGCATCGTGCGACCGACGACGAGACCGCGTAC
The DNA here is from genome assembly GCA_963759635.1 of uncultured Actinomycetota bacterium. Classification (GTDB taxonomy): domain Bacteria; phylum Actinomycetota; class Actinomycetes; order Propionibacteriales; family Propionibacteriaceae; genus Microlunatus. Next base: position 7,042 of record CAVXAP010000031.1, on the reverse strand, counting down.
CGACGGCAGCGCGAGCGCGGCCTGCCATTGGGCATAGGTCTCGTCCGGGGCGCTGTCGGGATCCCCGCCCAGCAGCAAGGTCGGCAGCGTTGTCGCATCCATCACCCGCTCCATCTCATGGACCACGGGCAGCTTCATCCAGGTGTACGCGCTGGAGGCCCCCAGCCCCTGGGCAATGTGCACCGACTTGATCACAGCGTCCGGGGAAAGGTCATTGACGATCTTGCCGCCGAATCGACCGGAGATGAACGGCTCCACCATCGCGATCAACCTGGCCCGGTTGAGATCGGTGACGGCCTGACCACACCGCTCCAGCGTGGCTACTGTGCCGGCGTCCTCAAGATCGATCCGCAGCAGCATCTTCGCACCCTCGAACCCCGCCTCGATGGTGCCGCGTACGTCATAGCCGGTGTTGCGATCATCCATCTCGAACACCGCACCTTGCAGGCCGCCGCGGTTCATCGAGGCGAACACCAGTTTCTCCTCCAAGACACCCAGCATCAGCAGGTCCTCAGCGATGTCGGCGGTCGCGAGTAGACCGTCAACACCTGGCCTAGTCAGCGCTGTGACCAGCCGGTCGAGGAGATCGGTGCGGCTAGCCATCGCCGTGGGCTTGCTCGCCGCACTCAGCGCACCGCGTGCCGGATGATCGCAGGCGATGATCATGAGCTTGCCGTCCGGCCCGAACAGTTCCCGCTTGCGCCGAGCCGCGAGCAGCCGCATGATGCGTTCCGGATCGCGGCTGCGGACCTCGTTGAGCTCACTGATCGAGCCTGCGAATTGGGTTCCCGACGTTGCGTCGGTGACGGTGCTCATCGGGCGTCCGCGGTCGCGAAGTGTACGGCGAGCGAGTCTTCGAGATGTTCGTTGGGATCCCCGCCGGCCAGCAGGGTCTCGATCTCGGCTTCGGTCGGCATCGCGGTCGAGCACTCGAGCCGGGACGCCACAATGGCGCCAGCGGCGTTGGCGTGCTGCAGTACCTTCTGCAGCGGCCAACCCGCCAGCAGTCCGTGGCAGAGCGAACCACCGAACGAGTCACCGGCTCCAAGGCCGTTGAGTGGCCGGATCGGGATGGGTGGAGACTCGACCCGCTCGCTTCTGGTCTTGGCCAGCACTCCCTTGGGGCCCTGCTTCACGATCGCCAGCTCGACGCCAGCCGCGAGCAGCGCATCCGCTGCCCTCTCCGGCTCGGTTTCGCCGACCGCGACCTCGCACTCCTCACGGTTGCCGACCGCTACCGTGATGTGCGGCAGGGCTTGCTGCACCTGCTCCGTCGCGTGCGCAGGGGTGTCCCAGAACATCGGGCGGTAATCCAAGTCGAGCACCGTGAACTGCTTGCGAGCTCGCGCTTCCAGTACCGCAAAGTGCGACTGGCGACTCGGCTCCTCGCTCAGCCCGGTGACCGACAGCCACATCAGTCGGGTATCGCGCACCGCGCCGAAGTCGATGTCCGACGGTTTGATCTGCAGGTCCGGTGCGGTCGGCTTGCGGTAGAACCAGAGCGGGAAGTTATCGGGCGGAAAGATCTCGCAGAACGTGACCGGCGTGGCGTACTCGGTGTTGGTCACCACGTAACGGTCATCAACGTTCAGCTCGCGGAGCGCCCGGCGAACGTATCGGCCAAATGGGTCATCGCCAACGCCGGTGATGATCGCAGCCTTCCGGCCGAGGCGAGCGGCCGCCACCGCGACGTTGGCCGTGGTGCCGCCCAGGAATTTGCCGAATGTCTGCACATCCTCGAGCCCAACGCCAACCTGCAACGGGTAAATGTCAACACCACTGCGACCGAAGGTGAGCACCTCCAGCGGCTCAGCCTGCGGATCCGGACGGTCGTGAGGATCGCTAGTCATTGCTCTCCTTTGAGATCGAGATCGGGCCGCTTTGTGGCTCTCGCAGCACCGTATTTGCCCTTGCTCCGTGTGTCAATAGTTTGTACAGACAAATGGTCATAAGGCGCTCAATCGACGGCCAGCGCTCCGGTCAGGAATTGGGCTCGGCCTAGACCAAACGACCAGTCGGCGTGCCTGTTGGCCACCACCGAAACGATCAAGTCCTCAGGCCGCACGCCACATTCGGCTTCCAACCGCTTCGCAAGCTCGGCGTACATGGCAACCTTCTGCTCGGTCGACCTGCCTTGTTGGAAGATTTGGATGATCACGATGCCGTCGGACCGCTCCAGGTCCAGTCCGGTGTCCTCGGCGATGATGTGGCCCTTGTCGTGCTCGGTGATGATCTGGTATCGATCACGCGGCGGAGCCGCAAAGACATCGAGCATGACGTCTTGAACGGTGTCAGCTAGTTCGCGGAGCTCCTCGGGCGTACGACCCTCCTGGACATCGATCCGGACAAGCGGCATGGGTCAATTCTGAATTTGTTAAGACATAATGTCAAATTGCGACTTGGGTGCCCGTCCGGCCAATCAAGAAGCCCGCCCCCCAGGCAAGGTGGGTGGCCGCCAATACGAGCGGCAGTCGCAGCCGAGCCGCCGCCGACATCGGTCGCGCTGTGACCAACGAACCACCGATGATCAACGCCAGATAGCCGGCTGGAGCGAGAAAGCCGACACGCAGGAGCCGGGAGTCGACGATCACCCCGAGCAGCCCTGCGACTGAGCCGGTCAGCACACCAAGCAGAGTCAGCGGAGGGGCCAAGTAGCGGACAGTGGCGGTCTCTGGATAGCGCCTGACTAGTTCGCGACGCCACGTCCCGGTCTCATACATCTGCCTCACCAGTGCGCGGAGCGTCGATCTCGGGCGGTAGGTCACCCGCAGCTCCGGCGAGAACCAGATCTTGTGCCCGCTGGTCCGCAGGCGGTAGTTCAGCTCCCAGTCCTGTGCGCGGTGCAAGGTCTCGTCAAAGCCGCCCACGGCGACGAGTGCCTCCTTGCGGAAGACGCCGAGAAACACTGTTTCCGCCTCAGCTGCCGATGAATCGGCAAGGTGGAATGCTGAACCGCCCAGTCCCAGTCGCGTGGTGTACGCCGTAGCTACGGCCTCTTCGAACGGGGTGGTTCCCTGTGCGTCCATGACACCGCCGACATTGGCGGCACCGGTCTCGTCCAGCAGTTCGACGGCCCGCCTTATGTAGCCGTCGGTGAGTTCGCCGTGTCCATCGACCCGAACGATGATCTCGTGCTGCGATGCGGCAATGCCGACATTCAGGGCGGCCGGCGTACGCGCAGCTGGATTGTCGACTACGCGGATCCGCGGATCCACCGCCGAAAGCGCAGCGGCGATCTCGCGCGTTCGGTCGCTGCTGGGCCCGACGGCAATGATCACCTCAAGCTCGCCCGGGTAGTCCTGGTCGAGGACCCTGCGGATCGCAGCCTCTAGGTGACGTTCCTCGTTCAGCACGGGCATGACAACCGAGACACCAGGCCAGGTTGTGCCGACTCGATCCCCCGCGGACCTCACCCGCTCATCCTGTCATCAGCTGCGAGCGTCGGGAATCGCGCGCCGCCGCACGGAGCCAGGCTGGCGCGCCACTGTCCTGGACGAACGAGCGAGCAGACACGTTCTTCGTCTGCGAGCGAGGGAGGAAGGCGCGGCTAACCGGCGCCAGCCTCAGCGAGCGGAGCGAGCAAATGAACACGGCACGAGCCGTTCTTCCCTCTGCAAGTGACAACCACGGCGGCGGATTCTCGATGTTCGCGCCGCCGATCTGCAGGAGGAGCTGGCGGAACAACGCTCTTCCGTTCCGTCAGCTCCGACGAAGACGGCGGCAACCTAGCGAACATCGCAGCGAGCGGAGCGAGCAATCAATACTGCGCGATGCGCGAGCAGCTCAAAAATACGGTCAGGCTGAACAGACCTTTCCAAGATCGTCGGTCTGCGCATCCTTGGACGGCGACGCCGTGGGTTTGGGCTTGGCGGTCGCACTCGTCGTGCTGGCCGGTGTCGGCTCGGCCACCGGACGGTCGATGGCCTCGGAGGCCCCGATTCTCTTCTCGACCGTATGGCGTACAACGGTGAAGTCCGGCGAGTTCGGATCGATCAGCGGCGGCATCATGGCCACACTCGAAACCGGCAGCCGCTTGGCTTTGAGCGCGAGATCCATCATGGGGCCGATCTCCGAGGTCGGGATGTCGGTGGCGACCACCTGCTGGCTGGCTGCCGCGATCTTGTTGAAGTTCGTCAGCACGGTGATCGGGTCGAACTGGTTGAGCATCGCGTTCATGACGCACTTCTGCCGCACCATCCGGTCGTAATCGGAAGAGTCCGCGCGCGAGCGAGCGAACCATAGTGCCTCGTATCCGTTCAGGTGCCGGTTCTCCCCTGACTCGACGTAGCCGGAGATCTTGGTGCTGCCACCGCCGATCGGGACCCGGCGGTAGACGTCCATGTTGATGCCGCCGACGGCGTCCACCAGCGACTCGAACCCCTTGAGGTCGATCAACACCCAGTAGTTGATCGTGAGCCCGGTCGCGCCTTCGACGGCCTCCTTGGTTGCCTGAGCACCTGGATTCTGCACGCCCGGATAGAGATCACGGTGTTCGGACGCGTAGGTGTAGACAGCATTCAGCATGCAGGAGCCATCGGAGCAGCGGTAACCGTGAGGGAACCGAGCATGCAGCGGCGAGTAGTTGGGAAACGGGATTGCTTGCAGATTGCGCGGCATGCTGATCAGCACAGTTCTGCCGCTGTCGGCGTCAACGCTCGCCACCGTCACGCTGTCCGGTCGCAGTCCGACGCGATGCCGTCCCGCGTCACCGCCTAGTAGCAGGATGTTGTAGCGGCCGTGCTTCGCGACTTGATCACCCCCGCCGCCGAAGACCGTTCTCGTCAAATCATGTTGCGCAGAGACCATCGAGCCCACGGCAATGAAGCCGCCGAAAATGGTGAGCGCAACGGCGAGGCTGAGCACTGAGAAGCCGAGACGCCCCCAGCGCTCGAGTTCCCATGGATGCGCAAGCCGCCACGCGTCGACGATCAGCACAACCCAGCCCAGGCCCAGCGTGATGATCAAGATTTGGATCCCCATCAGGGTCGGGCCGAGCGTGAGGACGGCCAGCGCAGCCTCAGGCAGGATCAGTGCCAGCAGAGCAGCGAGCAGCGCCAGGCACCACAGGGTGGCCCAGATTCGAAGCGCCGCACGACCGAGGCGACGGCTGCCGGCTGCAAGTTGGGCAGACCCCGGCAATACCAGCGTCATAGCCAGGAACGTCAAGCCTCTGCGTCGTTTGACGCGATCGCTTCGTTCCTGAAACGTGGCTGGGGTGCGCGGTGCAGCATCCGCGGTGCGAACGGACACCTGGAAGCCTTTCGGTCTGCTGTAGGGGGAAGGAACCGAGGGAAGATCCCTGCCAGTATCTGCGGTGCCTGCGGTATCGATGTTGAAGCCACGCCGACGAGCTGGAAGTCACACCCTTATCCCCAGGTACCTTTGCTGATATGTCTCCGGGGCGCGACGAGGATCTCGACTGGCTATACGGGCATGAGCGTCAGCAGGTGGAGCCCGAACGGACCCGAGTGATGCCGAATCCATACGGGACTGCCGCACCGGACGCGCGGCCAGGCCAGGCACCGTCTCCCCCGGCGGCCCCTGCCGGCTACGGGACCCCGCCACCTCGCCCAGGACAACGATCGCCTGGCCCCCCTCGCGGACCTGGTGGACCAGGCAGGCCGGTGGCACCTCAACCTGCCCGGCCCGCAAAGCAACGACATCCGGTTCGGAAGTTCTTCCGGGTGTTGTTGATTCTGCTGCTCTTGTTCGTTCTGTGGCTGGTCGCTGTACCCGCGTACGCGTGGACTCGCATTGATCGTGTGGACGCAGCACCGTCCGGTCAGCGTCCTGCTGATCAACCGGGCAAGACGTTTCTGTTGGTGGGTTCGGACTCCCGCGCAGGCCTGAGCAAGGCCGACCAGAAGCGGCTCGGGACAGGTAGTACGGCCGGCCAGCGTACGGACACGATCATGCTCGTCTACGTCCCGCCAGGCGGCAAGTCGGCGTTGATCTCCATCCCCCGTGACTCGTATGTGGACATTCCGAGGCACAGCAAGAACAAGATCAACGCTGCGTACGCGTTCGGCGGTCCTGAGCTGCTGGTACAGACGGTCGAGCAGAACACCGGGCTTCGTCTCGATGGCTATCTGGAGATCGGGTTCGGCGGTTTTGTCAACATCATCGACGCCCTCAACGGAATCCGGATGTGCCTGCCGAACGCGATCAACGACCGCGACAGCCACATCGATCTGCCGAAAGGTTGCCAGACTTTGAGCGGCACCGAAGCTCTCGGCTACGTACGCATGCGCAAGGCGGACCCCCGCGGTGATCTTGGCCGGGTGGAGCGGCAGCGAGAGATGCTCGCCGCAGTGGCCAAGAAGGCCGCGTCTCCGGCAACCGTGCTCAATCCAGTCCGCTACTGGAATTTCTGCACGGCTACGGCGGACGCGATCAAGCTTGGCCGCGACACCTCGCTGCCTGAGACGCTTCTGCTGGCGCTGGCCATGAAGCAGGTTTCTGGCGACAACGGGCTGACGTTGACGGTGCCGCTCTCCAGTACGGGTGCGCCTACGCCCGTGGGCTCGGCCGTGGTGTGGGATCCGAACAAATCCAGGGCAATGTTCTCCGACATTGCCCGCGGAGATACCTCAGGGCTGGCTAAGTACGCCAAGTAGCACCCCACCCTTTGAGCTGCTCGCGCAACTTGTTGCGAGCCATGCTGGCGTTATCCCAGATCAGCTATAAGTAAGAATGTTAGAACAAACTCTTGACAAGGCTTCGGTGAGTACGCAACGCTAAGGCCCGTCGGCACTCGTGTCCGACCTGACAGCGGAGGTCAGCTCATGGTTAGCCCAACGCCCGCAGCCTGTCGAGCCGCAGCTCGAAGACATGGGATGAGTGACCCGCGTGTGTCTCAGTCGCTACACAACCCATCGTCTGTACGATCGCTGAGCAAGCAGTGCGCATTGCCGGCTGTCGCAGAGCCAGCGACAGCAAATTCCTGCCCTCACCACGGGCCCCGCATCACATATAGGCGACGATCTCGCCTGCCTCGTAGCCCAAAACCTTTTCCACTGCCTACGTTGACCTCGTGAGCACC
>CAVXAP010000030.1:0-242666 GCA_963759635.1 uncultured Actinomycetota bacterium | reverse complement strand
CATACGAGACGTACTGAGCCGAGGTGGCAGCCAGCCGGAGTTTCAGTCAGCTGCGCAGCTCGCGGGTGAAGCATGGGCAGTTCATGTGACGGCACGCGATCGGAGAGGCCCGCACGGGACAGAGGGACACACGCGACACAACAGTGGGGCGAGCCGCCTTGATGCAACGTGCGGGCACAAATGGGGGTTCCCGTTCCCTCAGTTGGACCCCCGCTGATGGCCACTGCGGCCGACCAGCATCACCGGGCAGGGCGAACGTCGCATCAATTCCTCGGCGATCGGTCCGACGCGAATGCTCCAGGCCTGCTCGCTGTGATGCGAGCCCAACACGAGCAGGGCGGCCTTGTCCAATGATTGTTCCAACGCCGTACCGACCTGACCGCTCCTGTGCGTGACGTCGATTCTTAGGCCCGGGTAGGTGCTCTCGATCCGACGAATCGAGTCGAAGAGCGCTTCCTCGACGTTGATTCGTTCGGAAGGATGTGCCGGCGAGGCCGTTGCCGCCGGCGGAATCGTGACAATGCTGAGTAGCGATCCGCGCAGCGCCGCCTCCTCCGCTGCAGCTTCCAGGGCCCGGCGCCCGGTGGTTCCCTCTGTCCAGCCCACAACGATCTTGTCGTAGTCCTGGCCAACAATCGGGCCTGGCCCGTTCACCGTGACTACCGGGCAATGGGCGTGCACCACGACCCGATCCTCCACAGGTCCTAGAACTCCGTGTTCGGCGCGAGGCCTCGCCGAAGCTACGCCCAGGACCAGCAAGCTGGCGGCGCCACTGAGCGCGACCAGTTGGTCGCTGATGGACCCAGATTCATAGAGCCTCGGCACGACCGATATCTCGGGCTCGAGCTCGGAGGCCTCTCCTGCCCTGACTCTGAGCAACGTTTCGGCTTCGCTCTCCAAATCGTCGATAGCTTGATCGTCGGTGACTGAAGACTTGATGTGCACAAGCGACAAGACAGCACGGCGCAGGCGGGCCTCGCGGGCCCCCCACAGAACAGCCCAGCGAGCCTCGGGCGACTGATCAACGGCGACGACGACGTCGTCGCCGCTCACGATGGCCGGCCTGGCCGGCGGCTCCTTCTGCGCAGGCGGCTTCGCCGGCGGTGGTGGCGGCGGAGGCGAGCGGCAGCGGGACCTGGTGATTCCCCAGAAAGTGGAGGCAAGACCAGCAGGCTGACGTCGCTAGGCATGGCCCGTGCACGAGTGTGTCGGACCCGCCGGGCTAGCCCTGAGCATCTGGCGGCGCGCTTCATGAACCGACCGGCGTCACCGGTGTGAAGCTCCGCGATCACCGCTTGATGGGTAGCTTGCGTGATCCTGGATTGACGGCATGCCCAGGATCTGCGCCGTCACCTTGTTCGAGGTGTCGCCCATCGCGCATGTTCTCCTTCGCCATGGACCGTCGGTAGCTACTGGGAAACACGGGTGGAGCTACTCCTCGCTACTGCTCGTGTCGCCACAGCCGCGGAATCGCTCACTATCGTGCTGAGGGACCACCAGAGCGCGTCGCCCCAAGAGCGCAGAGTGCTGTCGGGTCGATCACCCTCCACGAGCCACAACGCGCTGCCACTGGCCAGAACGATAAGGATGGACGCGGCTGTAAGAACCGCAGTGAGGCGAAGCACTGAGGTCCAGCTCGTCCGCTGCCACCTCGGCATACCACCACCATCTCCTCTCTCGCTGACGGGTCGAAGGCCACAACCCGTGAGCCCGTGAACAGGTGCGGATACCACCTTTAACCAGCCGTTCTCCACTACTTTCGGCTCGTCTGCCAGGTCTCCGATGCTTCCGTCAATGCTGTGATCGGCTGGCATCACTGACGGAGGCGTCGATTCCTGGGATGAAGTCGCATTCGATATTGCTGCCAAGTTGAGGACATCGTGAGCTGTCGGAGGATCGATGATGATTACCAGGAGATTCGACGGCGGGCAACTTGGCGTGTGAGTCACACGTCAGCCCGCTACGGACCGACACAAGAGTTCTGCGGAATTGGGAAGGCTAATGGGCTACCAGGGTGCGATCTTCGATGTGGATGGGGTGCTCGTCGACTCACCGCACGAGCTGGCGTGGCGCGAAGCGCTCAAGGAGCTGTTGGATGGCGACTGGCGCGATATCCGTGATGGGACCAGCTGGACTGCTGAGCGGTTTACCACCCAGGTGTACCAGCAAGTAATTGCTGGCAAGCCACGGTTGCCAGGCGCCCGGGCAGCGCTTGAGTACTTCGGCGTACCCGATGTGGACCGGCGGAGCGAACTGTACGCGGCCGTCAAGCAGAGGCACCTCGTCCAGCTCATCGAGCACGGTCGGTTTAGGGCATTTCCAGATGCATTGAGATTCATCCTTGCTGTCAAGAACAGTGGGATTCGCGTGGCGGCGGCGTCCTCATCCAAAAACGCCAAGCTGTTCCTCGAACGGATTCGACTCGACACCTTCACCGCCGAACAACGCCTCGACTATGGCTTCGTACACAGTGGGATGACCTTGGAAGAGCTGTTCGATGCCGACATCTCCGGGCGCGACCTTCCTCGCGGCAAACCCGACCCGTTGATCTTCTTGACCGCTGCGGACGAGCTCGGACTTTCCCCCGATGCGTGTTTTGTCATCGAGGATGCGACGAGCGGGGTGCAGGCGGCCAAGGCAGGCGGCTTTGCCGCCATTGGCGTTGCCCGCCTTGGCGACCAGCAGCAGTTGGCCGACATCGGTGCGGACCTGGTGGTGACCACCTTGGATGACATTGCCCTTCCTGCCCTCATCGCGGGCCGGTTGCAGGAACGGCAGGCCGCCGAGGAGATCCGGAGGCGATATACCGAGCGGCCGCCGAACGTATGGACGCTGGTCTATGAGGGCTTCGATCCCGCGCGCCAAGGTTTGCGCGAGGCGCTCTGCGCGCTGGGCAACGGGTACTTCGTTACTCGCGGCGCACTGCCCGAGGCCAAGGCCGACGACGTCAACTATCCGGGAACCTATGTAGCGGGCCTTTACAACCGCTTGACTAGCGAGATCGCAGGTCGGCAGGTGGAGAACGAGGACTTGGTCAATGTGCCCAACTGGCTTCCGTTGGAATTTCGAATCGCCGGCGGTCCATGGTTCGACATGCAATCCGGCGTGCAAGACCACCACCTCGAATTGGACATGGAGCATGCAACGCTGATCCGCCGTTTTACCTGGCGGGACGCCCTGGGGCGGCGAACCAAGGTGGTGCAGCGCCGGTTCGTTAGCCGGGAAGATGAACACCTGGCCGGCCTTAAGACGGAGTTCACGGCTGAGAACTGGTCGAACAGCCTTCAGATCCGCTCCGGTCTGGATGGCAGGATCGTCAACGCCGGCGTCAAGCGTTACCGCGACCTGAACAGCCAACACTTAACGACCCTGGGTCAGACCGAGGTCGACAGGGAAACCGTCGAGCTTCTGGTTGAGACAAGCCAGTCACGCGTACGGGTCGCCCTCGCCGCCCGAACCAGGGTGCTGCGCGACGGCGAGATCGTCGAGGTGGACCGCACGGTTGTCGACGAGCCCGGATTTATTGCCCACGATCTCACCTTCGAGCTGCAGCAGGGGCAGCCGCTATCAGTCGAGAAGATCGTCGCGCTCTATACCTCGCGCGACCCTGGGATCTCTGAAAGCGGCCAGGACGCCCGCCTGGCAGTGGCCAGAGCTGCCGACTTCGCCGAGCTCCTTAGCAGCCACCAGCGCGCCTGGCAACGGGCCTGGAACCGGTGCGACATCGAGATGGACAGCGCCAACGAATGGAGCGCGACGGTGCTACATCTGCACATTTTTCATCTGCTGCAAACCGTATCTCCGCGCCGCGCCCACCTGGATGTCGGGGTGCCGGCGCGAGGTTGGCACGGGGAGGCGTACCGGGGTCACATCTTCTGGGATGAGCTGTTCATTTTTCCGTACATCAACTTTCAGCGGCCCTGGCTCGCCGCCGCCTTAATCGATTACCGGTACGCCCGACTGGGCGCGGCCCGGGCGGCGGCACGCGATGAAGGTTTCGCCGGTGCGATGTTTCCCTGGCAAAGCGGCTCCAACGGGCGGGAGGAAACCCAACGGCTCCACCTCAACCCGATGTCGGGACGCTGGCTGCCCGATCGCTCGCACCTACAGCGGCACGTCAACATCGCGATCGCCTATAACGTGTGGCAGCACTACATGGTCACAGGAAGCCTTGAGTTCCTGCGCTTCACTGGCGTTGAGCTGCTAATCGAAATCGCCCGGTTCTGGTCCAGCATCGCCACGTACAACCGCACGGCCGATCGCTACGAAATCAACGGCATCATGGGGCCGGACGAATACCACGACGGCTACCCCAATTCCGATGAAGAGGGCCTGCACAACAACACCTACACCAACATCATGGCCGTCTGGGTGCTGCAGCAAGCATTGGAGGCATTGCAGGAGCTTCCGCCTCACTATCGCCAAGAGTTGGTCGAAGAGCTGGCGATCGGCGACGAGGAGCTGGAGCGGTGGAGCGACATCAGCCGGAAGATGACCGTCGTGTTTCACGCCGACGGTGTGCTGAGCCAATTCGAAGGCTATGAGCAGCTTGCCGAATTCGACTGGGAGGGTTACCGAGACAAGTACGGCGACACTCGACGATTGGACCGCGTACTTGAAGCTGAAGGCGACAGCACGAATCGCTACAAGGTCTCCAAGCAAGCCGATGTACTGATGTTGTTCTACGTTCTGTCACGAGACGAGCTCCGCGGTCTGCTCGCTCATCTTGGTTACGAGGTAAGCGAGGAACAGCTGGCCAGGACTATCGATTACTACCTGGCACGCACATCGCACGGCTCAACGCTCAGCTCCGTCGTGACGGCCTGGGTTCTGGCCCAGTACACCCCCGACAGGGCTTGGCGATTCCTCCAGCAGGCGCTGCAGAGTGACGTCGCCGACATCCAAGGAGGTACGACAGCGGAAGGCATTCACCTCGGGGCGATGGCGGGCACGGTGGATCTTGTGATGCGCTGCCTGACCGGTATGCGCGCCAGCGGACAGGTACTGCGATTTGATCCGGCAATGCCGCCAGAGATCAAACAGCTGCGCTTCAGCGTGCACTACCGCGGCCACCGTGTCGAGCTGGTGTTCTCCGACGACTGTGTCGAGGTCAGTTCACGCCCTGGCCCGGCAGCACCCATCACTGTTTTGGTGCGCGAACAGACCGTGGAGCTGCACCCGGGCGCGCGGCATACATTCTCACAGGATTCCGGCCGGGACGCCCACCGGTGTGACGGTGCTGACTGAGCAGGCTGCGCGACTGGCAGCGCATACGCACACGGCGGCCATGTGCCTCGATTTCGACGGCACGCTTGCACCGATCGTCGATGATCCGAACAAGGCAAGACCACTGCCCGGAACGGATGAGCTACTCGCTCACCTGGCCGCCCGGTTTGCCGCGGTCGCCCTGCTCTCGGGTCGCCCAGCTGATTACCTGGTCAAGCATGCGGCAGCCCCGGGAGTGCGATCGTTCCGTGAAATAGGACAGCCCACACTTTCCCCACACGTTCGGGCTCGGCGATCGCTAGGTGATCAAAAACGATTGGTGTCTATGCAGGCTCTCACCAGGCCAGACGCCAGACGATGCCACCAGGCCAAGCGCTCTGGTACGACTCACGGAGAAACAGCAGATTAGGGGTTCGAGTCCCCTCGCCAGCTCTCTGACCAGGGCAAACACCGCCGAATCCGCGAAGGCCACTTGAAACAACCGATCAGAACCCGCCGTCCCGGTCTGATGGCGTAGCGGCGAACGCTTCGATCACGGAGTCGCGCAGGCTTTCACCCACGTCCGTCGGCGATCATCCAACAAGAACTCCAGTGAATCGCTGAGGTTGCGTTGAGCCGGCTCGCTTAGCCCCATCTGCAATTCCCACTGGTAACCACGGATCGCGAGGAGGTGCACGGTTGGAACGCCTCCGAAGCACTGTTTCGTCGTCGCCAGAATCGAAGGCACCGACAAGGCGTGCGAGGTGAAGCTGAGGTCAAGCTTGGGCTCGGGGCAACTCAGCGCGAAGGATGAGACCGTCGGATCTCTCGTCGCGTCCACGAAGAGTACCCGCGCGAATCCGCTGATGAGGCAGGCGTCCTCGAGATTGAGCTGAAAGGTACGGCGAATGTCCGCGCGCAGCGGACATGTAAGCGCCTCGAGCCGGTCGATGAATGCCCAACCGAGTCCGTCATCCTGCCGTGCAGCGTTGCCGATGCCGTAGATCAGTGATGACGGGTCATCGAGCAACTCGCGCGCGAGAAGCGCTGGGTCAGCGGACGCGCTCACTGAGCACCCGGCCTTCGGCGTCAACGACCGTGACTATCAAAGGCATCTCGCCCAAAGCATGGGTGGCGCAGCTCAGGCAGGGATCGTAGGCGCGGATACCCACTTCGATCGCGTTCATCATGCCTTCGGTAATTTCCGTCCTGCCGCCGAGATAGTCCTCCGCGACGCTGCGCACCGTTCGGTTGAGCACCTGGTTGTTCTGCGTGGTAGCCACAATGAGGTTGGCAAATGTGATATTGCCTTCGCGATCAGCGCGGTAATGGTGCAGCAAGGTACCGCGCGGCGCCTCCACCACGCCGACCCCCTCGCCGGTCCAGGCGTCGGCCGGGGGTATGACCACCAAGTCGTCTTTCTGCACGTCCGGATCGGCAAGCAAGTCTCTGACCACCTCCGCGGCATGGACAATCTCGATCGCTCGCGCCCAGTTCGTATGCAGTGTCATGTTGTTCGCGCGACCATCGGTGTAGGCATGGAACTTCTCCAGCGCCTGCTGCGCGAGCGGGGTCGACAGGGACTTGGTGACGTTCAACCGAGCGAGCGGACCTACCCGCACCGATCCCGCGTCACGGCCGAGATCGGTGAGGAAGGGAAACTTCATGTAGGTCCACTTCTCGACACCCTCCGAGAAGTGGTCGAGGTAATCGTGACAGGAGAACTCCTGGAGGACGTTCTTGTCGCCGTCGACGACCCTCAGCTTGCCGTCGTAGTAGTCGACGTTGCCGTCGTCGTCGACGAGGCACATGTTGAGCGCAGACACATTGGCGAATCGGTCCACCTCTGAACGGTGCTTCTCGTGGAAGTTGTAGAACAGTTCCAGACCGAGTTGTGCTTCCTCGATCACCTGGTCGGCCGAGAGAAGTCCGTCAGCACCCTCGAGGAACCGATCGACGTCGGCTGCGGTCAGGCTCTTGTTCACACCTCCGGGTACCGACGAGATGCCGTGCATCCGCTTGCCGAAGACCGCCGCGATGACCTCCTGACCCCATTTGCGCAACATCACCACTCGCTTGACCAGCTCGGGATCTGCCTCGATCAGTCCGAGGACGTTTCGCTGTTCGGGTGGAGCGTCGATGCCGAACAACATCTCGGGGAACACGAGATAGAAATAGGCGGTGACGTGCGACTGCAGCATCTGGGCGTAATGGCCGAGACGGCGCATTTTCTCCGCAGTCGGCGTCAGGTTCAGCCCCGACGCCGGCCCGACGCCGACCATCTCGTCGAGCACCTTGGCGCCGCCGAGGTGGTGACTGACGAAGCAAATGCCGCAGATGCGCTGCATCAGCACGGGGGCCTCCCAGAACGGATGGCCCTGAATGAATTTCTCGTATCCACGAAATTCGACGACGTGCAGCTTGGCGTCGACGACGTTGTGGTCATCATCGAGTTCGATGACGACTTTCCCATGTCCCTCGATACGGGTGATGGGATCGATGACTAGCTTGGTAGTCATTGTGAGGTCTCCCTCATGTCAGTCGAATTGGTTGAGCGCCTTGGGCAAGTCGACAGGACGTCCGTTGATGAGGTCCTCGAGTACCTGAAGGATGGCATCCGCCGAAGGTGGGCAGCCGGGAATGAAGTAGTCCATCTTGACCACCTCATGGCACGGATACACCTTGGTGGTCAAAATGGGGATCTGTCGGTCGAATGGGACGACGGGCTCGGCACCGGCAACCGCGGTCGGGGAGTGGACGTAGGCCTCCGACAGGCAGTCCTCGAGTTCTACCAGGTTGCGCAGCGCCGGGACGCCACCCCAAATCGCGCACGCGCCGACCGAGATGAGAACGTCGCAGTTCTCCCGAAAGTGTTTGAGCGTCTCGATGTTCTCCTCGTTGGCGACCCCGCCTTCGATGAATCCGATCGCGCAACGTTCGGTGATCCTCTTGATGTCGGTCAGCGAAGAACGAAGGATCGTGATCCTGTCCAGCAGGGCCAGCAACCGCTCGTCGACGTCGAGGAAGGACAATGTGCATCCCCAGCAGCCGCACAGGCTGATCATGGACACCTTGATCTTCTCCGCACGCCTGGTTGCTATTTCCGGAGTCAGGTGGGCCGCCGGAAGTTCATGGGAGGCAATCGAATTCGTATCCGATGTAGTCATTTGGCGTGCCTTTCGAGAACCCGGTCGCGCACCGATTCGATGTCGTACAACCGTCGACCGATAGGTGCGTCGTAGCCCACCCGCTTTTCGATGATGGTGCCGACAGGGCAAATGTCCACGGCTTCTCGTACCTGTTCGGGCGGCATAACGTTGGCGAGTTCGACATCGATCTCGATGCGGGCGTCTTTGCCACGCCCAATGATGCTGAAGATCTTCTTGCCGGTTGCGCGATCTCGAATGAACTCGACGCAGCGCTGGCAGAAGATGCATCGATCGCGTTCTAGCCAGATCTTGTCAGAGGCGTGGTCCGGTACGCGCTCGGGGAACTGGTACGGGAAGCGTGAGACCTCCATGCCCACTTCGTAACCGACGGCCTGCAGAGTGCAGCGACCGCTTTTCTCACAGCTGGGGCAGTTGTGAGTGCCCTCCGAGAAGAGCATTTCGACCAATGCCTTGCGCATTTCGGTGGTCTCCGGGTCGTTCACCTCGACGCGCATGCCGTCGGTGACCTTCACGGTGCAGGCCGGGACAACGCGGCCGTCGACTTTCACCGAACATGCGCGGCAGGTGCCCAGCGGGGGCTTGCCCTCCAGGTAGCACAGGGTGGGGACGTAAATACCCGCCTCCGCCGCGACATCGACAAGGACTCTGCCTTCCTCGGCGGCGACGACGACGCCGTCGATGTCGATCTGGCCGCTCATCTCGACTCCTGTTCCGCGAGGTTCGCAAGGGCCTTCGGGTAACCGTTCAGCGCTGCATCGATGTCGAAGGACACCAGCAGGCCGCCCCGATCATGGTGAAGCCGGCTGGAGAAGACCTCGGGGAACTTCTGCAGTGTCGTCAGGATCGGGTTGGGGGAAGTCGCCCCCAGCCCGCACCGACTGGTCCGGGCGATGATGCCACCCCAGCGAACCATGTCATCGAGATCCGATCGGCCGGCCCGACCGGCCATGACCAGGTCGACCTTGTCGCGCAGCAGGACGTTGCCCGCGCGGCAGGGAACACAGATTCCGCAGGACTCGTCAACGAAGAACTGCATGAAATCCCTGACCACAGAAAGGATGTCGCGTTCTGCATTGAAGACCATGAAGGAGCCGTTGCAGGAGATGTCGTCGTAGGCGAGTTTGCGGTCGGCATCCGCGTCGGCGGAGACCATCTCCCCCGAGGGGCCGCTGATCTGCACGGCCAGAGGGTCCCTGGCGCCGACCATCTCGAGCACCTCGCGCAGGGTGACACCCCATTCGATCTCATGGATTCCAGGGTGGTCACAATCCCCGGCGACGCTGAGCAACCTAGTGCCTGAAGATCCGGTGGTGCCCATCGCCGCGAACCAGTCAGCGCCCATCTCCATAATCCGGGCGGCCGCGGCAAATGTCTCGACGTTGTTCACGCACGTCGGCTTGCCGAGGAATCCGTGCTCGACAGGGAACGGCGGTTTCAACCGCGGCGTACCGCGCTTGCCCTCACAGGACTCGATGAGCGCGGATTCGTCACCACAGATGTATGCTCCAGCTCCCATCTGGATACGAAGGTCGAATCCATCGCCGAGCAACCCTTCCTCGCGAAGCTCGGCGAGCTGCTGTTCCAGATACTCCCTGAGGTAGACATACTCGGCGCGCAGGTAGACGATGCCACGTGCAGCACCGATGGCGTGAGCCGCGATGATCATGCCCGCGAACACCTGCTTGGGTGACCGGGTGAGCATGACGCGGTCCTTGAATGTTCCGGGTTCGCCTTCGTCGGCGTTGCAGATCACGTATTTCTCGTCGCCGGCGGCGGCCTCGCGGCACAGTCGCCATTTCATGCCGGTGGAGAAACCGGCACCGCCGAGGCCTCGAAGACCGGAGTCGGCGATCGTCGCAATCACGTCCTGAGGGGTCATGGCCAGGCATCGGTCCACGGACACGCGGTAATCGGCTTCGTTGCTGAAGAAGGTCGGTCCTGAGGTATGGACTGTGGTGTGTGTGAGTGCGTCGACGTACGCCGCTTCGCTGCGAGGCAACCCTGACGGATTGGCGATTTCTGCCGGGGACCGGCCCTGCTTCATTTGCGAAATGATGTCGGCGACCGATGTGGGTGTGAGATCGGTGAACACCACGTCGTCGATCAGCATCGCCGGTTCCTGGTCGCTGAGCCCGACGCAGGCGGTCTCGAATAATCCGAAATCCGGTGATGCCGGCCCGTCGAACCGCGCTCCCGTTTCTCGTTCGAGGGCGTCATACACCTGCTGATAACCGCGCGGCTTGGCAATTGCGGTATTGCTCAGATAAATGCGGTAACGCCCCGACGGCGTGGTGTGAAAGAAATGGTAGAAAGTCGCCGTCTCCAGGACATCCCCATCCGTCACGCCTAGCCAGCCAGCTACCTTCTGTGCCGCCTCGGGCGGAATGTAGCCGTAGACATGTTGAATTTCCCAGAGAATGTCCATCAATTCCGTTCGGTCGTTGGTATGCCGACCCAGAATTGTCGCGATATCTGAAGCCACGATATCCACACCCAACTAGCCGGAACAAACATGAGGCGAAGTGCGAAAGCGAATTTTCCACCAACAAGAGCAGACGATTCGGCGCCTTACTGCTCCGCTTGTTCAACTCTGCGGGGAACGCTACCATGCTCGGCTGTCAACGCACCAGAGCGCAGATCTGTTATGACTGTGGCCTCGCTGAGCGATGATCAACATGTCCAAAACGATCACAACAGAAGTTCCGCGACGACATGTGTGGCAGTTCCAGGTCGCCGCGAAGTTCCGCCGCAGCGGTTTCGCCCACTACGAGCCAGAAGACTTCAGCCCTCCAGACCCCACCACCTCAATATCCTCTCTGACGCCGGCGTACTTCACCGCGAACAACAAGGAAAGTTGGCCTACGACAGGCTTGTGCCCGAAACCGTGGTCACTATCTCGCAGCTCCTCTGATCTCCAACCTGAACCGCTTCGACGCGTCGGGTGACTCCCTTCCGTTCCGGCCGGCGACGGACGATCCGGACGGCTCAGACTTCACGGGCCTGGAGCCCCCGCACGCCCGTTCGACATGTCTGCGCGACCTGGTCTGCCGACGGCGCCCGCATCCTGTGCGGCTTCGGCGGCGATCAGCCCGGCATCTTCAGTGAGGTGCGGGGATTCTGATCGAGGGACGCCCAGACGTTTGTCTCTCCTTGGATGCCGTAGCGGCTGCAGGAGTCGCTTGGAGTTTGGGCGTCGGTGGCAGTCACTCGAGGGTGGCACGAAGTGGACGTAGGTCTTGATCTCCTGGATGTCCGCGAGACCGCGGGCGCCGCGTACGGGGCTTAGGCCGCTTTGCTTGTAGCCGCCCTCTTTCAAAAGCCGGCGTTGATTGCGAACCACGTGTTGGTCCAAGCCGCTCCGGCGTTGACAACGCGTCCGAGACCTCGTCGTAGCCAGGAGCAGCGATTGAGGTGAGGACGGCGCCGCCGGCCGAAGAAGGAGCCCTCAGTGATGATCTTCGGTGACAAAGTCGATCAGCTGCTCGACCACGGTGAGCAACGGGCGTTCCAGGTCGTCCCAGGATCGCACCTGGTCCAAGATCATCCTCCAAGCCGCGGCCAGGTCGGCCTGATCCCTGTGCGGCAGCCCCAGGGCGGCGCAGATCCCATGCTTCCATTCCACGGTCCGCGGCACCTCCGGCCAGCCGGCCAGTCGTAGCCTGGCCGGCTTCACCGCCTGCCAAATGTCGACATACGGATGACCCAGCACCAGCACGTGACCGCGGCCAGCCCCGCTCCGAACCCGGTCCGCAATCCGCGACTCCTTGCTCCCAGGCACCAGGTGATCGACGAGGACACCGAGCCGCCGCCCTTCTCCCGGCGCGAAGTCGGCCACGACGCCAGGGAGGTCGTCGATGCCGCCGAGATACTCAACGACCACCCCAACGTGGCGCAGGTCGTCGCCCCAGATCTTCTCCACCAGCTCGGCGTCGTGGCGACCCTCGACATAGATCCTGCTGGCCAGCGCGGTCTTGGCCCGACCGGCCGGACCGACGACCGAACCCGAGGCAGTCCGGGTGAGCACCGACCGTGCTCGCCGCGGAGCCTTGAGCACCACCGGGCTTCCCTCGTACCAGAACCCTGCGCCGAGGGGGAAGGTCCGCTGCTTCCCGTGCCGGTCCTCCAAGACCACCAGACCGCGCTCCCAGCGCAGCACCGCCCCGCAGAATCCCGACGTGGCATCCTCCAGCACCAGCCCGACCTCAAGCACGAGGTCGACGCTCGTCGGTCGGCCCGCGCGTTGCCAGCCGGACGCGAGGACGTCGTGCGGGTAGCGGCCGGTCGAGGTCACGCCGAAAGCGTAGGGGAAGGGCGCCTTCGTGCCGGGGATCTCCGCGATCCGGCCCGAGGTGGTTTGCCTGCCCCATGGCCGCCTTGCCGATGTTCCCGCCCGGCTCGGCGTTCGCCTTATCAGGGCGACCGCCGGCCATTTTGAGCCAGATCAACAAACGCCGGGTCCTGATGATCGACGACTAATGATCATGATCTTGGGCGGCATGCCAACCACCATGTGGAGGAAGGACATGGATGTTCCTGATCACTGGCTGGCTCCTTGATGACCAACTCGCGGCCTATCTCAACGACAGAGCGCGCGATACGACCGTCGCCTCGTTGAGGTCGATGTCGGGACTTGCGCAGCCCATCAGCTCCCCCAGCGCAGAGAACCCAATGGGCCCCCTTGAGGGGTGCAGGCCCGTCAAGAGCTCGCGCAGGCGATCGCATTGCTGGACGAGCAGGCCGCGCGTTTCGTGGAGCAGCGCGAGGAAGCCGGTGCCAAGCGCCCGCAGAGCATGGGGCCTCCGCAGGGGGCGGGCCTATCATCGGCTCGTGGGGACGGCCTCGGCTCACGGCCTCGTCGTCGCCGGTCGGGAGGCGGTGCGTGCTGGCGACTTCGACGGTGCCGCGCGCTCCCTGGAGGCCGCGCTGGCCATCGAGCCCAGCCCCGAGGCCTATGACACTCTCGCCTACCTCGGGTATGTCGACGACGACTTCGAGGAGGCCAGGCGGCTGTGGGAGCTGGCCTACCACGAGTACCTGGCGGCGGGCGACCTACGCAGTGCCGGGCTTGCCGCAGTGCACCTCGCAGGCACCCTGTACGACGGGTTCCTCGACGAGCCGGGATCGCGTAAGTGGCTCGAGCGTGCCGGCGAGCTGCTGAACCAGGCAGGGCGTTGCGTCGAGCGCGGGTACCTCGCGCTGGCGCTCGTCGCGTGTCACGTGCGCGACGCCCACGCCCTCGAGCAGAGCGCCGTAGTGGCGCTTGAGCTGGCCCTGGAGTTCGGCGACCCCGACCTCGAGGCACGCGCCCGTGCCGACCGTGGACTCGCGCTCATCAACCAGGGCCGCATCGCGGAGGGGTTCGACCAGCTCGACCAGGCGATGGCGGCCATTGTCGCCGGCACCGTGTCACCGCTGTTAAGCGGCACGATCTTCTGCGCGATGCTCTCGGCGTGTGAACGCACCGGCGACCTCAAGCGCGCCGAGAACTGGACCCAGACTGCCCGCATCCATCTCGACAGGACGTGCGGGGAGAAGCTCCCGATCCTGCACTCGCACTGTCGTACGGCGTACGGTGTGGTGCTGTGCGACACCGGTCACTGGACCGAGGCAGAGGTCGAGATCCTGCACGCCTTCGGTCCGAGCTCAACCAAGGCGGTGTCCAAGCAGGCCGACGCGGCGGGGGCGCTCGCCCGGCTTCGGCTGATGCAGGGACGGCTCGACGAGGTGTCCGACCTGCTCGCGCCGTACGCCGGCCGCTTCGAGGTGTGCGAGCAGCTGGCGCGGCTCCACCTGCTGCGCGAGGAGCCGGACCTCGCTGCCGCCGTACTCAACCGCGCACTGCACGATCTCGTCGGCGACCGACTTCGGGCAGGGCGGCTGCTTGAGCTGCTCGTCGAAGTAGAGCTGGCACGCGACCATCCCGACGGTGCCGAGCTGGCGCTCGAGCGGCTGGAGGCATGTGCGCTGGCGTCCGAGAGCCCGGTGCTTCGAGCCGCGGTGAGCCTGTCCGAAGGCCGGATCTCGATGTACCGCTCGCAGTGGGAGAGCGCAGCGGCAGCTCTCGACGAGGCGCTGGACATCCTCGGCACCGAGGAGCGGCCGATCATGGCCGGTCGGATCCGACTCGAGCTCGCGACAGCCCTCGCGCAGACGCCGGACGACGTGACGGCCCTCGACCAGGTACGCAACGCGCTGGCGATCTTCGAGCGGCTCGGCGCTCGTCGGGACGCGGACAAGGCGGCGGCCGTGCTCGACGCCCTCGAGGCCTCGAGAAGCTGATGACGCGGGAGTTCGAGCCGGACGTCCAGCCCTTCGACCTGATCGTCATCGGTTCCGGCCCAGCGGGCGAGAAGGCCGCCGCGAAGGCGGCGTACTTCGGCAAGCGCGTCGCCATCGTTGAACGTTCCCGGCAGTCGGTCGGCGGCGTGGCCGTCACTAGCCTCGGCATGATCCCGACCAAGACCTTGCGGGAGTCCGCGCTGTACCTGACGGGCTTCCGGAAGCGCGAGATCTACGGCGCATCCGTGCAGCTGGAGTCCTCCGCGATCCACATCCAGCTCAGCCAGCGCACCGACGACGTCAGCTCGACCATGAGCCAAGCGGTCAGGGAGAACGTCGCCCGCCACCAGGTCGAGCTCATTACGGGAACCGCCACGCTTCGGCCAGACCGCCACGTGGTCGTCGAGACACCGCGCGGCTTCCGGCGGATGCTCCGTGGCGAGGCCGTGCTAATCGCAACCGGGTCCCGGCCGTTCCACCCGCCCGGCATTCCGTTCGACGACCCGGACGTCTTCGACTGCGAGCGCGTGCTTGAGATTGGGTCCACGCCTGCGAGTGTCGTGATCGTCGGCGGCGGCGCGATCGGCTGCGAGCACGCGTCGATCTTCACCGCGCTCGGCGCGAAGGTCACATTGATCGATAGCGCCGACCGCTTGCTCGGCTACGTCGACGCCGAGCTCTCCCGCGACCTGTGCCGGATCTTCGAGTCGATGGGCATGGATGTCCGTCTCGGCGTACGTATCGACCGGGTCACGCGTGACTCGGACGGGCTGGTCGTTGCCCTCGACGACGGCAGCGAGGTCCGCCCGGAGAGGCTGCTGTTCGCGTCCGGACGCTCGGGCAACACCGAAGGGCTCGGGCTCGAGCAGGCGGGCGTCGAGGTCGACTCTCGCGGCCGCATCGTCGTCGACGACCACTACCGGACGACCGCTGCGTGCATCTACGCCGCCGGAGACGTCATCGGCCCTCCTGCGCTGGCCTCCGCGGCGATGGAGCAGGGACGCATCGCGGTGTGCGACGCGTTCGGTGTCCCGGGCAGCGAAGCCGTCGACGCGGTCATCCCGACCGGCGTCTACTCGATCCCCGAGGTCGCCGGCGTCGGGCTCACCGAGCAGGAAGCGGCGCGGCAGGGCATCGACTACGAGATCGGGCGCGGACGTTTCTCCTCCAACGCGCGCGGGAATATCTCCGGGGCGACCGAGGGGCTCGTCAAGCTCGTGTTCCGCCGGGACGACCGGACCGTGATCGGCGCCCACATCCTGGGTGAGGTCGCCAGCGAGCTCATCCACATCGGGCAGTCGGCGATCCACCACCGCGACACGATCGAGTACTTCCTCGACACGACATTCAACGTGCCGACGTACGCGGAGGCCTACAAGGACGCCGCGTACGACGGGCTCCAGCGGCTCGCGGCGACCTCGACCTCGACCTCGGAGACCCTCCTCCGGTCGTGACAGGTCCCTCTTCGTCGGCTGTCGAGCGCCGGGTCGGCGCCCGGACCCGCCCTCACCCACAGCCTGGGCGGCAGGCCAGCGGGCTGTTCCGCTGCGCGTCGGATCTCGCGCCAGGGATCGAGTGCCGGAGCCAAATCGAACAGTCACTTCTCGCGGCCCACTTCATGCCCAATACCGCCCGCGAAACTGCGGTCGCTCACGGCTCATCATGGTCAGCCTTTTCTTTGCATGTAAGGAAAACACCCAGCAAGAACCTCACCGGTTTCGTTCTTCGAAGCTGGCGACGCGAGTCCGATTCTCTTTACCCGCTCCATAGCGAAAGACCTAGTCAGAGGCACTTTCGAGGACTTCGATCCCTTAAGCTGGAGCGTCAGCTGGGCGAGGAGGCTTAACACAGATGTCTGTTTATCGCTTGAACCGCCTGTTCAACCCACAATCGGGGCGAGCGCTCGACGTGGCCGTAGACCACGGCTTCTTCGGCGAGCGATCCTTCTTGACCGGCATCGAGGACATGGATGCGGTGGTTCGCACCTTGGTCGCAGCGAATCCAGATGCCGTGCAGCTGACTTTGGGCCACGCCCGCCTCCTCCAGGGCGTTCCAGGAAAGCAGAAGCCGGCCCTGGTCTTGCGGAGTGATGTCGCGAACGTTTATGGGGACCCGCTAGACGAGCACCTGTTCAGCCACCACGTCCCGAACGCGATCGAGGAGGCCGTTCGCCTGGACGCCGTGGCGATCTGCGCCAACCTCATGCAGTTGCCGGGGCGCCCGGAGATCCGGGAGGCCAACATCTACTCGATCATGGCCCTGCGGGCCGAGGCCACCAAGTGCGCCATGCCGCTGATGATCGAGCCGCTGGTGATGCAGGACAATGCCGCCGGAGGCGGATACATGGTCGATGGGGACACCAACAAGATCATGACCCTAGTCCGCCAGGCCCGGGAACTTGGTGCCGATCTGATCAAGGCCGACCCAACGGACAATGTCGAGGACTATCACAAGGTGATCGAGGTCGCCGGCGACGTTCCGGTCCTCGTCCGCGGTGGCGGACGGGTCGATGACCGCACTCTGCTCGAGCGGACGGCGGCCGTGCTGGCCCAGGGAGCGCGCGGCATCGTGTACGGCCGGAATGTGGTGCAGCACGAGAACCCAACCGGAATCACCCGAGCGCTGATGGCGGTGCTTCACGACAACGCAGGTGTCGATGACGCCCTGCGCCTGGTCGGAGAAGCGCGATGACGAAGACCGTGAACGTGGCCATCGTGGGCGGCGGTCTCATGGGACGGGAGATCGCCGCGGCGCTGCAACGGTGGCCCGCACTGATCGATCACCCGGTGCATCCCCAGCTCACCGCGGTCTGCGACATCAACCCGGCAGCCCTGGACTGGTTCGACCAGGTACCCACGGTGACGCGGACGGTGACGGACTATGCCGACCTACTGGCCGATGACGCGATTGACGTGCTCTATATCGCCGTGCGTCATGACCTGCACCGACAGCTCTACGTCGACACCATCCAGGCCGGCAAGAGCTTGCTCGCCGAGAAGCCGTTCGGCATCGATGGGTCCGCCGCAGAGGCGATCGTGGCGGCCGTAGCGGCCAACCCGCAGTCATTCGTGCGGTGCTCGAGCGAGATGCCGTTTTTCCCGGGCGCGCAGGCAGCCGTCAACTACGTGCGGTCCGGCGCCCTGGGTCGGATCATCGAGGCCCGCTGTGCCTTCCTGCACGCCAGTGACCTCGACGTCGACAAGCCGATCAACTGGAAGCGGCAGGCGCGGTACTGCGGCGAGGCCGGCGTAATGAACGATCTCGGGCTGCACGCGTGGCACGTGCCGTTGCGACTCGGGTGGGCGCCGGACCGGATCTTTGGCGTGCTCCAGGACATCGTGACCGAACGGCCGGCCCCGAACGGAGGCCGGGAGCGCTGCGACACCTGGGACAACGCGGTCCTGCACGGGTGGGTGACCACGGATAACTACTCGTTCCCGCTGACGACAGAGATGAAGCGGATCGACCCGGGAGAGAAGAACACCTGGGAGTTCGAAGCGCTGGGCCTGGACGGCGGAGTGCGATTCTCGACCAAGAACCCGAAGCGGGTAGAGATCTTCTCGGTCGTGGACGTGCCCGGCGGTGGCCGTGAGCAGGTCTGGTCCTCCCTCGACGCCGGAAGCCAGTCGGTGTGGCCCACCGTGACCGGCCCGAACTTTGAGTCCGGCTTCTCCGACGCCATCCTGCAGATGTTGGCCGCCTTCCTGGCCGAGCGAGAGGGAGCCCTAGGGGGCCGGTTCGGTTGCGCCACACCGGATGAGGCCGCCCTAACGCATGCGATCTACCGCGCGGCGATCCAATCGCACGAGACAGGCGAGCTCGTACGCATAGGCGGATGATGATGGCCGTGCACTCGGTACTCGTCGGCGGGCACCTCTGCATCGACATCACTCCGGAGCTCACCGGTGTTCCCGAACTAGTGCCCGGCCAGCTCTACGAGATTGGCTCGGCAGAGCTGACCCTCGGCGGATGCGTCGCGAATACCGGACTCGCCCTCGCGGCGGCAGGGGTGCCAACGCGCGTCTGCTCAAGGGTCGGCAACGACCCGCTCGGCGAGATCGCCCGCCGCTTGCTCGGCGAGCAGGGAGTCGACCTGGAGGGCGTCACGACCACGGCAGGAGCGGCGACTTCGTACAGCATCGTGCTGCAATTGCCTGGTCGTGACCGGACGTTCTGGCATCACCCCGGCGCCAACGCTGTGTTCACGGGCCGAGAGGTGAACCTCGACGGAGTGGACATCCTCCATCTCGGCTACCCATCGCTGCTGCCTGCGCTGCTGGCCGATGACGCTGCACCCCTCCTCAATCTGCTGACGGAGGCCCGCAGTCGACAAATCACTACGTCGCTCGACCTCGCCGTGGTGGATCGGCGGTCCAGAGCCGCCGAGGTCGAATGGCGTCGAGTCTTCGCCCGGATCATGCCCTACGTCGACATCGCCACTCCGAGCATCGACGACCTAACGTCGGCGCTCGCCATCGCCCAAACGCCCAACGACGATCTGGTCGAGGAATGTGCTCGCATTCTGATCGACGATGGATGCGCCGTCGCCGTGGTATCAGCGGGTGCGCGAGGAGCGTACGCGGTCAGCGCTGGCGCCGATCGCCTAGCTGCGGCCGGGGCCGCTCTTTCGTCAGCCGGGTCTGCGTGGAGCTCGACAGCAGAGTGGGTACCGGCGGCTGAACCGAGGCTCGTCGTCAGCACGACCGGAGCGGGCGATGCCGCCAGCGCCGGACTCCTCTACGGCCTCGCACAAGGGACCGGCATTCGGCGGGCAACTCGCCTCGCTGCACGGTTCGCCGCGACCACCATCGAGGGGAAGCGACCCTCGGCGGAGGAGGCCGGCCGCTGGGCTGCCGAGCTGGCCGCAGCAGGCTTGGACTGATCCGGCCACACCGACTGAAGGAACGGCGCGAGACCGGTGCAGGCGGAGGCGGGAACGGCGAAGGACCCTTCGCCTCTGCAGCGGTGTCGAAGAGGAACCAGATGCGTACGCCACGCCCGGAGTCCGGCTAAGCCACGTGCGCGTCAGCCGACTCAATGACCGCCCTTTCGGCCTCGCCAATCGGGACCTTTCGCCCTTGAGGTGCGCTGATTTCTCACCCATGGTGAGCAAGAGGCGAGAAACACTCGCACCGGGAAGGAGTTCTGATGACGGAGCAGGCTGAACCCAGCGAATCGAAGGAGAGCAAGACTCCGGGCGCTCTGACTCGGTGGCCACGGGATCTAACAGACCTATGGTCCGGCTGGGCACCCTTCGGAGCAATTGGGTGGCCCTTTCGAGACATCAAGGTCGAGGAATTCATCGATGGCGACCATCTGGTGATCAGGGCGGAGCTGCCAGGGGTGGATCCTGATCGTGACATCGATGTGTCGGTCGACAACGGCGTCCTCACCATCGCCGCAGAGCGCCAAGAAAGCACTCGGGAGAAGCTCGAGAAGGGCTATCGCAGCGAGTTCCGCTACGGCAGCTTCGTCCGACAAGTCCGGCTTCCGGCAGGGGCCTCAGCTGAGGTGGTCTCTGCGGCGTACAAGGACGGCGTTTTGGAGATCCGGTTGCCCAAGCCCACACCGGAGGCAGCGTCCCGTCGTATCCAGATCCAACGCGGCTGACCGACGCCAACTTGTCAAAGCATGCGGGACCGCCGTCCTCGCCTTTGCGACACTCTGTGGGAACGGTGGTCCCGACGCAGCTCACCCGGCGTCGATTCTGCATATCGATGCTGGCGGCCGCCATGGGGATTTCTGCTGTGTCATGTTCAGAGCGGGTTGGCCTCAGTCCTTCACCACCGACGAGCCCGTCTCCCGCTAAGCCTCAGCTCAAGTTTCCCGACGGGTTCAGCTGGGGAGTCGCCACGTCGGATAGCGCCTGGCAAGAGCGACATGTGGGCTTCGGGGAGGGTAATCCACCACCTCAACCTCGCTCACGGCCAGGCGGTGAGCGCGTTCCGCGCCTCACCGGCAACTGGCCAGATCGGCCCATGCCTGCAACTTGCTCCCTGTTACCCCGCGGACGCGAGTCCTGAGGCAGCCGCCGCAGCTACTGCCGCCGACATTCTCGAAAACACTCTCTACTTCGAGCCTCTGCTGAGAGGTCACTACCCCAGCCTCAGACATCCCGATCGTCGATTTGTCAGCGGCCTTGAGAGCGCAGTCAAGGATGGCGACCTCGCCCTCATCGCTACGCCGGTCGACTTCCTGGGGGTCAATTACTACTCACCAATGTTCATCGATGGACATGGTCAGCCGCTCCAGACTCATCGGATCTCCTCCGCTGGCTGGCAACAGATTTACCCGCAGGGCCTCCATGACGTCCTCACAAGGCTCGGGCGGGACTATGGGTCGCCCGAGATCTTGATCACGGAAAACGGCATTCCGGACGACGTAGCAGACAGCAGTGATCCGACGGCCGATGAGGCCCGCGTGGTGTTTCTTCATCAGCATCTCCAGGCCCTGCACCAGGCGATCCGTGAAGGCAGCCGAGTGAAGGGCTACTATGCCTGGTCCCTACTGGACAATTTCGAATGGACGGCAGGCTATAGCCAGCGTTGGGGACTTGTCCGTGTCGATTTCGACACTCTTGCCCGCACCCCGAAAACGTCGGCGTCTTGGTATTCCGTCACCGCCAACAGCAACAGCATTCCGTCGGAATAACGAGGCAGCGAAGCCGGTCACGACGCGCTCCCCCTCCTGCCTTTGCTGTTGTGCGGCCCAGCGATGTCGTACGCCTTCGGCGTGCTCCAATTCCTCCAGCTCGAGCCGGACCCCGGCGAGCGCCGACGACAGCCGAGGTATCCACCGCTGCTCCACCGCACGGAGGGTACGGCGCGTGCTTGCCATCTGCCTCCGAGCGTCAGCCGGCTGAACCCGAAGCTGGGTAGCACTCACGCCGGTCGCTTCATGAGGGATCGATCCGATACACCGGATAACGCCCGACTATCGCCTCGAAGTCGGACAGCGGCGCGCCTACGGGGAGCGGAAAGTGCCGTCGGCCGCTCGATGCGATTCGCACGTACTCTCGCAGGATTGGTGCCCTCTGGTCCGGTGGCACTGCCACGAGGTGAACGGGGCGTCGACGTCCCTGGCGGATCACGGCGCTGCCATGCGCAGCCTCGACGTTCTTCACCCAATCAGAGCCAGGACCGAGCATCGATACGAGGTAACGATTGCCTTCGACGGTGGCGATCGCCACGGGGTTCGAGCGTCTGCGGCCGGATTTGCGACCGCGAACTTCCAGGACGGCCTGTAACGTCGGCGGCAATCCGAGGCCTGACCACCAGGAGGAAAACCGGTTGACCCACCGGCCAAGGCGCGTTGGCCGCCAGC
Source organism: uncultured Actinomycetota bacterium (assembly GCA_963759635.1). Classification (GTDB taxonomy): domain Bacteria; phylum Actinomycetota; class Actinomycetes; order Propionibacteriales; family Propionibacteriaceae; genus Microlunatus. Next base: position 220,689 of record CAVXAP010000030.1, on the reverse strand, counting down.
CGCGGTAAAACAGCCGCATCAATGCGCTCCGCTCTGCCGGATCGGAATGCCTTGAGTGGTTCATCGGTTTCTCTCCCCCTTCTCAGTGATGCTGATAAGGGGCGACCCAGCGCCGACCGGCGATGTTCGCCCACGCGCTGACGCGATCATTAGCATCCTGGCTCTGTAGCGTAGGTGCGGCTGGCTGTTGCCGCGCGTGACGCCGTAGATGATGACGACGGCCGCGGCGGCGGCCAGGCCGAACACCGCGATGTACCGCACCAGCCGGTCGACCTCCCGCTGGAGCGGGGTGCGCTCGGGCTCGATCGTGCGTAGTGCCGTGCCGATCCGGCCGAGTTCGGTGCCGGCCCCGGTCTGTTTCACCAGCGCCAGGCCGTGGCCCTTGACCACGAGCGTGCCGGAGAACACCCACGGCGTCGCGTCGCCGCCGGGACGGCCCATCTCCGCCGAGACCGAGGCCGCCTCGACCGGCGTCTTGCGCACAGGAACCGACTCCCCAGTCAACGCCGACTCATCGACCGAGAAGTTCATACACTCCAGCAGCACCGCGTCGGCGGGCACCCGGTCCCCCTCCGCCAGTACCGCCTGGTCGCCGCGCACGACGTCCCGCCCGGCGACACGTACCCGCTCCCCGTCGCGTATGACCAGCGCACGGGGCGACGAGAGGTCGCGTAGGGCTGCCAGCGCGTGCTCGGTCTTACGTTCCTGATAGATGGAGATACCGATGACGACCACCACGAACGACATCAAGATGGCGCCGTCGAGCGGCTCCGCGAGCAAAAAGTTGACCGTGCCGGCGGCAAGGAGCAGCAGCAGCATCGGCTGGCGGACCACCTCCCACGCCTGCTGTACGAGATTGCGCGGTTTCGCAGTCGGCAATTCGTTCGGCCCGTCCGCGGCGAGGCGACGCGCTGCCTCCTGCGCGGTCAGACCCGTCAGCGCCAGGTCCTGAGCACCAATCATCAGGCGACCTCCTCAATGATCGCCGCCAGCACAATGCGTCCGGCCGGATGCAGGACCCCGGTCAGGTTGCCCGGAGGTCGCGCCCTTGGCGCCGGCCGGGCGGCGGCGGTGATGGTGAGGTCCCGGCGCAGGAACGGTTCCGCGGCGGCCGCGTCGGGGACGGCACTGGCGGCGGCGAGCAGGTCAGCCACCTGACTCGGGTGGGCGTACATCCGTACGTCCTCGCGCTGCACCGCGGTGATCTGGCGGGGCATCAGTGCCTGCGGCGTCTCCCACAACCCGAGCGCGACGATGAGCCGGCTCAGCGCGAGGACCTTTACCTTGCGGACCGCGTGCACCGCCGACGGCCCGGTGCCGTACGCCTTCACCACGTCCATACTGCTGACCGCCGTCGCCGTCGCGACCGCCGGCCTCGCCATCGAGGGACCGCTCACCTGCTCACCGTCCGCCCCCGGCCCATCGGCCGGGTAGAGCACAACGGCCCACCGAACGCCGGCCGGACGACTCCCCTGGGACGCGGGGCTGGCCTGTCGTCCTCACCCTGCCCGGTTGCATGTTGGGGCAAGGCCTCGTCATCGCTGAGACGCGCCGACGCCACGCCGCCTGCGAGGGTCCCGTTCGACGAGCAGGATCACATCGCCGAGATCACTTGTTGACACACGGCACTAACCGGGCCTGACCCCGGCCGGCCAGCCCACCAACAGAGGTTTGTCAGACGTCTGCCGTGGCGGACAGGGCGCCGCCGATCACCCGGCCCCGGCGGTTGTGGCCGGTGTTGAGGCCAGGTGCCGTCGCAGGAACTTGACCTGATCGCTGACCATCTGCTCGAACACCTCACCGAGGTAGGCGGCGAAGTGACCGCCCGGGTAGCGGCGCAGCTCCCCGCGCGGTGCCTGCTCGGCGGCGCGGACAGCCAGTGGCAGCGACGCGGCGGTGTCGTCCTCGGCGATGCAGATCAGCAGTGGCATGACCAGCCGCCCAGCCAGCTTGCCGGGTCGGTAGCGGATCAGCGAGAACAGCGACCGCGCAGCCATCTCGTTGCGCCACTCCGGCGCTTCAGCCGCCAAGCCGCGTGCCACGGTGTTGTCTTCGGTGCCCGTGAACACCGCAACCGTGCCGGGCTCACCCACCATCGGTTCATCACCGGCGCCCGTCCGAACACGCCGCGGATGGCGTCGCGGATCGCCGCCATGAACAGCGTGCGGGTGACCCCGCCCGTCCGCGGGCTGGAACCGTGCGGATCGACACCCATGAACGGCAGCTGCGCGACGACCGCCGCGATGCTCGGGTCGTCCGCGGCCACCGTCACGACGTGCCCGCCACCAAGCGAGGTGCCCCAAAACGCCACCCGGTCGGAGTCGACTTGGGGCAGCGTGCGGGCGAACCGGACCGCCGCCCGCCAGTCGGCCACCTGGCGGCCGACTCGGATCAGCTGTCGTGGCCAGCCGTCGCTGGCGCCGAAATGGCGGTAGTCGAACACCAGCACGGCGAACCCGGCTGCGGCGAACCGTTGCGCGTAGCGGGCCAGGCCGAAGTTCATGGTCCCGGTCGTCCCGTGCGCCATCACCACGCATGGCGCCTTCCCGGTCAGGCCCATCGGTAGGTACAGCCAGCCGGCGCACCGCTGCCCACCAGAGGGGAACGACACATCGGCTCGCGTCGCCATGCCCACCATCTCCCACAAGGACCTCGTTTGCCGCGTCAACGGCCAGCTTCCGTCCGTCCGGTTCCGGCGACCAGAGTCCTTCGCCCCTACCCACGCGCTCCCAGTTGGCTACGGTAAGAGACGATGGCCGCGATGCAGGCCAGTCTCCTGCGTGGACGGTCTGGCGGGGCCGGCATGAGGAATTCGGCACTAAAGATAGCCCTGGACACGCGACGCGCTACGCGTAGCGGCCCTGCGGTAATAGCTGCCCGTCAGCAGGCACGGCTAGCGGAGTTGGTCGCGTTCGCGCGAACCTGCTCGCCGTATTACCGCCGGCTCTACAAGGACCTGCCGGCAAACGTAAGTGATCCTCGCTTCCTGCCGCCGGTAACCAAGCCTCAGCCGATGGCGTTGTCCGGTGCGAGACGTCTACGGCTCATCCGAGGCAGTGGGCATAACCTATGAGTGCGGGTACCGCTGGTTGCACGTCAGCGCCGACTGGTACATCTTCGAACCGGTCGATCGGGATTATCGCCTGGTTCTCCCCGGAGAACCCTCGCATACGGTGCTTATCACGAACCTCGCCAACCGGGTGCAACCCCTCATCCGCTACGACCAGGGTGACTCAGTCACCCTTAGGCCCGACGCCTGTCCATGCGGCAGCCCCCTGCCCGCCATACGCGTTGTCGGACGTACCAACGACACCCTCTCCTTCCAAACCGACGATGCAGGAGAGGTGAGGCTCCTACCGCTGGCTTTGGGCACGGTGATCGAAGAGACGCCGGATGTGAGGCGTTTCCAGGCGATCAAGACCGCCCCGAAGCTGATAGAGGTCAGGCTCGAAACGTCACTTGGCGCCGACCCTGAGAAGGTCTGGAATGCGATTGACCGACGGCTGCGAGAATATCTCTCGGCACAGGGAGCAGCTTCGGTCGCTGTAAAGAGGAGCCCAGAAGCGCCCCGCCCTGACCCGAAGAGCGGCAAGTATCGCCAGGTCTGGGCAGAATTGTGATGGCCATTGGCGAATCGTGACCACCGCCTCGCCGTCCAGAGCGCGAGAGAATAGGCCAGCCGAACGCCCGGGGGTTCTCTCCAACTCCCGGGGAAGCCGAGGCGTTAACTCGGAGGCGTCACCACGATCCTGCCTTCGGGACGGCTTCTTCGGGAGCCTGGCGTCAGCCTCTCCGTTGTGGTTCCCCTTCTCGCTCAGGGCATATCTGCTGGAGGGTGATGATCTCGTGGCGCCGGGTTGTCAGGTTGCGGCCGACAATGTCGCGTGGTTCTTTTCCGACGTCCTCAGGCGGGAGTGGGGGTGGTGTGCTCAGGCATGGGCCGACGCGCCTGAGCGCGTAGTGAAGGTGGCCGTCGGCGTGGGGGTCGGCACCAAGCTGAATGCGCCTTCCTCTTCCTGGGCGTTGTGCAGGCGCAGTACGGCGTAGAGGCCGTAGAGAAGGCGTCGAAGCTCGACGACGTCCTCGGGCTGGACGTTGTCGTTGTCCAGGCCCGTGAGCAGACGGCGGAGGCGGCTCACCTGGTGCTCGATCTCGGCGTGCGTACGGCTCAACGCGGCGGTTGCGTCGCTACTGAGCGCTCGGTTGACGATTGGGACGAGGACTTCTTCGTCGGCGCGCTCGTGCGGGAGCAGCTCGCGCTCGAGGTGTTCGAATACATCGAATGCTGCGGTGAGGTCAGCGTTGTGGGTGCTCAGCGCGTCGGCAACGCCTCGGATCTGTTCAACGACTGGGAGGAGGGCGTCGTGCTGCTCTCGGATTCGCAGGACTGTGGCGACGTCTTCCGGTGCCATCGCAATGGTGTGAACCTTGCCGGGGAGGACAGCGCGCAGCGCGATGAGGATCGCGAGAACGTCAATGACCTCTTGCAGGATCGCGCCGAACGCTGGCGGAAGCAGGCCGGCAGCCGCGGCAACCATCGCTGCGATCGACAGACCCATACCCGTTCCGACCGCTTGCAGGGCAACCGTCTTGGATCGTCGAGCGATGAAGATGGCATCGGCGAGAGCATCGAGCCGGTCAACGGTCAAGACGACGTCGGCTGCCTCGGATGAGGCTGTCGCCCCCCGCGCGGAGAGGGCGACGCCTACGCCGGCAGCGGCAAGAGCGGGCGCGTCGTTGATCCCGTCGCCGACCATGATCGTCGCGGAGCGCGCGGACTCGGTCCGGATGGCGGCTAGCTTGTCGGCTGGGTCGCAATCTGCCAGGACGGTGTCGACACCCACGATCCGCCCGACCATGTTGGCAATGTCTGCGCGATCACCGGTCACTAACACCACCGAGGTCACTCCCGCGTCACGCAAGGCCCGGACCATGCGGGGCGCGTCGGGGCGGATGGGGTCCTCCAGGAGGAACGCCCCCGCCGGTCTGCCGTCGATCGCGCAGAAGATAGTGAGCGAGCCGTCGAGGTCGGCGCGCCGACGCACCTGGCGCACCCACGCAGGCTGATGCTCGCCGACGATCCACGAGGCCTTGCCGAGGCGGATCTTGCGGCCGCTGACGAATCCCTCGACGCCATAGCCGTGTACCTCGCGCACTTGCTCCGGCATCTCGAGTGCCAGTCCCCGCCGGCTGCCTGCGGCCACGATGGAGTTGGCCAATACGTGGGCCGACACCTGGTCTAGCGAGGCAGCCAGACGCAGGAGCTCGTCCGGGTCGGTCTGGCCATCGGTGACCACGTCTGCTAAGGCGGGCTTGCCCTGCGTCAGGGTTCCGGTCTTGTCGAACAGCATTACGCGTCCGGAGGCGAGGCGTTCGAGGGCACCGCCGCCCTTGATCACCACGCCGATGTGCGCGGCCCTGGACAGTCCGGACATGATCGCGATCGGCGCCGCGAGAAGCAGTGGGCAAGGCGTTGCCACGACAAGCACTGCGACGGCGCGGACCGGGTCTGCTGTCCACCACCACGATGCACCCGCCAGGAGGAGCGTCAGCGGGACGAAGGCGATGGCGATCCGGTCCGCCATCCGCACAAATGGGGCAGACGACGCCTGGGCTTGCGCGACGAGGCGGACGATGCCCGCATACGTCGACTCCGCCGCCGCCGCCGTAGCGACCAGCTCGACGGGGCCTCCCGCATTGACCACACCCGATCGGACAACGTCGCCTGGTACGCGCTCGACCGGCAGCGACTCGCCAGTCAGCGCGGACTCATCGAGCACGGCAGAGGACAACAGGCGACCATCGACGGGGATGACCTCACCGGTGCCGACCAGCAGCCGATCGCCGGGTACGACTACGTCCACCGACACCTCGGCTACCCCCCCGTCGATGCGCCGCTTTGCCGTGCGCGGGGCCCGCTCGACCAATAGGCTCAACTCCCGTCGAGCCCGCGCCGCGGCCCGGGCTTCCAGCAGTTGCCCGCTGATGAGCATCACCGTGATCATTGCGCCAGCGAAGGGCTCGTTGACCCAAAGCGCGCCAGCCAACGCCAGCAACGCGATCACGTCAACACTCAACTGCCGACGTCGCACCGCGGCGACCATCCAGACGACGGAGAGGACCAAACCTTCGATCGTCCCGAGCGTCCACAACACCCGCGCCGGGAGCTCTGCGCCCAAGAGCAACGCGATGCCGCCCGCGGCCAGCCAGAGCACCGAGGAGAAGAGCAGGAGCAGCTCCTTCATGTCAAGCAAACGGCGCATGAGCTCATGATCCAACGCGCGCCTTACCTAACCCAGGGCCGGAAGACTCCATTCGTCGCGGCGTCCTGCTCGCTCTACGCTTTTCGACGGCGCTCAACGGGCGGCCCGCCGACCGGCCGTCCCTCCGAAGGAGCCGCGGATCCGCCGTCCGCGGGCCAAGATCATCGCCGGAGGCGGGGCTAGACCGGCGCCGACCCACCCGCCGAGCTGTCATCGAGAGCCGGAACCGCGACGACCGGGCATGATGCGTGGCTGAGGCAGTAATGACTGGTGGAACCCAGCATGATTCTGCCCAGACCCACGTGCTCACCGGTGCCGACCACCAACAGACGGGAATGTCTGGACGCGTCGACGAGGACCTGCCCGGTCTTGCCCATGGCAAACTCGAGCGACCAATCATCCTTTGGCGTGATCTCTCGGAAGATCTCCGTGATCGCCGCCCTATTTGTGCGCTCGAGTTCTCCCTCCTGAACGAAGACGAGATCTTCGACGACGAGCGGCCTTCCGCCGGCGCGGACACCGGTCGGCCAGTCCGAGACATACACCGCACGTAGCGTCGAACCTGACAACCGCGCTTGGTCCGCCGCCCACTTGAGAGCAGCGCGAGAGGGGTCTGAATCGTCAAGCCCGACGACAATCTCATCTTTTGTCACAGTCGTACCTCCCTTCTAGGGCCAGATCAGTTCAGGGAAACCGCACAAACCCGGAGCGCCACGTCATATCGCGACCGCCGGCAAGATCAGCCATGGCCTACGAACTCATCCCTGCAGGTCTCGGCGAGACCTCTTCGGTGATTACCCGGTCAACAGCATGATCGAGCATCTTCGCCTTAGCCTCTTATTCGTGGGCGTCATCGAACGATATTGGACCGCGATCGAGCTACGGGACTGGCCCCGGCTGGCGGCACCGTCGACCGACGGTGTGGTGTATCAGCTGCCCCAGACTCGTGAGCGGATCCGTGGCCGCGGCGATGCCCGGGCTGACGTTCTTCCGATTCAGCGGCGATGGACAGGTCGAGCACATCGCCGACTTTTGGCCTGAGCCGGGTCGTTCCTGGTTAGGTTTTAGGGAGCCGCGTCGTCGTACCGTCGGCCCAGACGATGAGTGCGCTGCGAATTGGCCGGGACTCGAGCCAGCGGACGGCGTGACGGCCCTGGATATACGCCGCCGTGGCATCGATGTCGGCCCACGTCAACGAGTCCGCAATCACGGTGGCGGATGCGACACCACTCGGGTGTTGGCCGGTACGCGGATCGACCAGATGGCGGCCACGGTGGGCCGTGCCTGAGGTGGCCACGGCTCCAGATCGGATAGGTACCACGGCGATCAGGCTCATGGTGTCGTGCGGATTCTCAATGCCGATACGCCAGGCGGGTCGCACGGGATCTGCGGTGTAACAGACCAGGTCACCGCCTGCCGACAAGCAGTAGTCGGTCTCGTCCAACGCATCCAGGAGCTCAGCGGCGCGTTCCACGGCCCAGCCTTTCACGACTCCACTGGGATCAAGCCGATGCCGTCCATCGGGCAGCGGGAGGTTGATCGAGAACGCACCGTCCGACCATCGCTCGGCTTGTCGCCCTAGCTCGAGCACCTCAGCAACCTGTGGCGGACATTCGTCGATCGAGAGTTCGCCTCGATCCAGGCGGTTGATGATGGAATCGTCTCGGTAGGTGCTGAAGATCTGATCAACTTCCCGCAGCTGGTTGATCACCTCCTGCCAGGCCTCGTGAGCTTCGGCAGTGGTGGTGTGGCGGCCCCGCAAGGCAAGGCTGATCGGCATTCCCATGATGTGCTCGACGCGACGATGGATACCGCCGTCCGTTCGTCCCTTGACCGCTGGGCTGCTCATATGCCAGCCTCGCTGAGGGCGGGCTCCAGCGATTGCACATATCCCCCACTAGTCATCGTCGTCCGCCTCACCATGTCGATGCTGGGGGCCTGCAACGGGTAATTGCGGCCCTGCACCGTGATCTTGACTTGGACCGGCCCCCATCGCGCCTTGGCCACTGACAGCCTCGTCCAGGGCGGCCTGCAGCGACTTCACGTAGCCCCCACTAGTCACCGTCGCACCGCTGACCATGTCAATATTGGCGCTCTGCGCCTTCAACGACTCGTTGATCAAGATCGGCAGTGCGTAGTCGTTGATCTTCGCGTCCCTTGAGTTACCGCTCGGGTGTTGCAAGATCGTGACCTTGGTAAGCTTTCCGCCCTGCACGCTGATCTTGACCTGGACCGGCCCCCAGCGAGTCTGAGCGACTGGCCCGGTATAGGTGGTGATCTTGGTCGAACGACTGCCGCTCGACCCTGAGATGGACTCGAGCGCGAGGCGCTGGGCTCGTTGCCGGCCGACGTGGTCGAGCCGCTCCTGCCACCCTCGGTCGGGCCAGAAGTGGTCTTGTTGGTCGAGGTGTGGTAGCCAAAGAGCAGCACCACGACGGTGACGGTCGATGCGAGCCAGATGACGATGCGTCTCATGGGTTCACCATCCAAAGCTTTCGGTGTGGATGCGGTCACTGGGAAGGCCCGCCGCGAGGAGCAGACGTTCCATGCCGTCCGTCCAGGTGCTGGGGCCGCAGAGGAAGACCTCGCGCTCGGCGATATCGGGTATCCACCGTTGCAGCGCGATCAGCTCCGACATGCCACGAGCCGCCGGCCCTAAGACCGAGGTCGACGTGTGGCGCGGGCCTGGCAGGTCTACAACGTGCAGGCCTCGGTGTGCAGCCAGGGTCTCCAGCTCACTCTTAAACAGCGGCTCGGCGGTGTAACGCTGCAGCATGATCGCCTCACCTGGCGCGTACTCCAGTCCTTCCGCAAGAGCCCGCAGCGGGGTGATGCCGACTCCAGCGCCAGCGAGCAGCACCTTTCGTTGGGTACGTGCCCGGCTACTAAGGCGTCCGTACGGGCCCTCGAACAGCGCCCATGTGCCCGGCCGCAGGTACGCCAGTCGTGTGCTGCCGTCGCCCAGGGCTTTTGCGGTGATCCGCAGCGTGCGGCTGTTGGGCGCGATGGAAAGCGAGAACGGGTTGGCGCGGGTCCATCCCGGCCGGCTCAGGAACCGGATGTTGATGAATTGCCCGGCCTGCAGCGGCAGCCGGTCTAATCGATGCCCGGTCAGGTAGACCGACACCACGTCAGACGATTCACGAACCACCCCGGCGACCCGCAGCCGATAGCGCGCACTGCGCCACAGCGGCAACCAGACCCGCCACAGCACGACGGTGCCAGCAGCAGCTGCCCACAGCGTCCACCAGTAGACGGTCGCGGCCGGCGACTGCAGGAACTCCTGTCCAGTCCACAGCTGGTGAGGCAGCGCCAGTCCGACGCCGAGGTAGCCGTAGAGGTGCAACAGATGCCACGACTCATACCGCAGCCGCCGCCGTGCGGCCTTGACGCTGGTGATCACCACCATGATCAAACAGACGGCGCCGCCGAAGGCTAGCAGCATGCCGCCGTAATTGGTGATCAAATCCCAAATCGTTGACAGCACCGCCGACCATTGGCCGGAGGCATAGCCGGCGATGATCAACACGATGTGGGCGATCAACAAATAGAAGGAGAGAAGACCGACCACACGGTGGATCCGGGCCAGCCGGTCCCGGCCGAAGGCGTGCTCCAGCGGGGGCAACCGCGACATCAGCACCACCTGTACCAGCAGCAGATCGGCCGACCACAAACCAGTGATTCGTCCAAGTGATGTGAGCCCACTCTCCCAGTGGGCAAGATCAGTTACACCGCCGTTCGCAACCCACCAGTAGGTGACGAGCAACAAACCCAGCCAGAGCGTCAGCCCCGTTACTAGCCGAACGGTTCGGTCGACCGCGGCATCCTTGTCAAGCTGCAGCGGTGGCGCCCAGGACGCGGCGGGCGGGGCAGTGGCCAGTGCAGTCACGCTGACCACCTCGACGTGTGGGACATGGCGCTTGCTCCTCGTCGGCAGGTTTTCATCGTTAAGAACTCGGCTGAGCCTGAGCCGTGCTGAACCTGTCAGCTAGCTGTGAAGGGTGCGCAAGCACCAACGAGGACACAGCCTTCACTCACTCGCCAACGTCCTCGGCCTCCCCGGCCAAGATCAAATACAGCGACCGCCGCGCCTGCACGAGGACGTTCGCGGCGACCTCGAGCTGTGTGGCGTCGCCTCCGACCTCGATCTGACACACGGCATGCAGTCGACGCAACAGGGTCTCTGAGGTCAGGACGATTGGGTGCATCCGCGAGGTCGGCGAACGGGTCGCCCAGTCGGGCGCTGCGCTTCTCCAGTTGTGCACTCCCCTTGGATGTGAGAGTGACCAAGCGGCGGCCGCCCTCCTCCCGAGTCGTCACCAGGCCTTTGTCCTCGAGCTGGGCAATTGTGGGATAGATCGCTCGCGGGCTCGGGTGCCAGGCTCCACCAGTACGGTCGCTCATTGCGTGCATGATTTGGTAACCATGCATGGGCTCAGCTGAGAGGAAGAGAAGAATTGCCGTCCGAACGTCGCCCCGCTGAGCGCGCCTAGAGCTTTTGAGTCTCGTCGGCGGCGATGTTGGGGAGGACGAGACTAAAGGTGGTGGGTGTTTGGCTGGTGAGGTTGAGGCGGCCGCCGCATGCCTCGGCTAATGATTGGGCGAGGCCCAGCCCGATGCCGTGCCCTGAGTCGCTAGAGGCGCCGCGGGTGAACAGTTCGGTCGTTGGGGCCGATAGGGCTCCTTCGTCTGCGACGTCGATGGCAGCGGCATCACCGATGTCTCGGGCGGTCAGGGTCACCGCGCCAGCTCCATGCCGAGAAGCGTTGTCGATCAATATGTCGAGGATCTGACCGACGACTCGGCCAGGGACTTCTGCCGCGGCCATGCCTTCGCGCCGGCGCAAGGTCAGCCGGCGCCCCCGCTTGGCGAGCGGGCCGTGCCAGCGCTGTTCCGCTTCGGTTAGAACGTCGTCGAGCGGGACCGGTTCTGCAGCTGCCCACTGATCGGATGGAAGGCGGGCTACCTGGAGTAGGTCGTCGATGGTGCGATGCAACTCCTCGGCCCGATCATTGGCCTCCTGTAACGCAGGTCGCAGGTCGAACTCGGGATTCTGCGCGGCTTGCTCTTGAGCTGCTTCCAGCCCTAGCTGGAGACCGGTGAGCGGAGTACGCAACTGATGGGAGGCATCTGCAGTGAAGTGGCGCTCGCGTTGCAGCATGTCGCCGAGTTTGTCGACCATCGCGTTGTGGGTTTCAGCCACTCGGCCGATTTCGGGGATGGCGCTGGGTTCGGCGCGTACTGTCAGATCCCCGGCGGCGATTCGCTCAGAGGTCTCTGCGAGTGCTTCCAAAGGTGCGCTGAGATGCCGAGCTTGCCGCCGCGCAACGACTACGGCTACACCGAAGGCCGCGACGGCGAGAGCCGCAAGTGCGAGCCAGGCGAGCAGCACGCGATTCCATATGACCTGTACCGGCTGGGCGGCTCGAACCACTCCCACCACCTTCTCTTGGGACGTGACCGGGACTGCCACGATCAGCTCACCACCGCTCTGACCCTCGGCGACCGAGCCGGTGGCGGCGTGCTGCACGACGGCGTCTCCGGTTTGGGGCCCGTGACCAAGGCGCAGCCGCAAACCCACGTCGTAGACGCCAACCTGTTGTTCGTTGGGCGGTAGCTCAACGGGATCGTCATGTGCGAAGTCCGGGTCGATCCGGACTGCCGCCTGCAAGGCCGTGCCTTCTAGCTCGCGCCTCTCATCGTCGAACAGTGCGGTGCGTATAAAGACCGCCAACGGTACGGCGAACAACAGAAGCGCGATCACCACGGCAGCAACCGCCACGCGCACGATGCGTTGGCGCACGTCTTCAATCATGACCGCTGCCGAACCGGTCGGACCGCTTCGCTTCATACCCACACGCCGGCGACATCTTTCGAGAAAGGTTTTGCCGTGCCTTAACCTCCCGCTGACCAGCCGCTAACCCTGTCACTCATAGCGTTGAAGACGTACAAGCGCCAGCGGAGGGGCATGGATTTGGGAGTAACGAAGGGGTGGACTTGGTTGTCGTGAGCGTCACCGCCCTGCTTACGGCGTGCGGCGCTGTGACGGGCGCGCCTACGCCGAACCAGCCGACCGTCGACACCTCGGGAGGCGCGCCAAGTCCAGCAGCATCAGCACCAGCTGCTCCCACACCGGCGGAGACGGCGTCGAAGCCGCCAGGAGACTTCCCCGACAACAGGGTCTATGTGCTGTTCACGACGGCACTACATACTGGGCGACTGGGTCGGCAAGACCACCAAGACCACCTCGGGCTGGGGCTTCGTCACGACCAAGAAGCTCCGCACCATCCCATTCCACTGCGAAGGCATCGTCAAGGAATCACCAACCGCTCCCTGGGACACCTTCATCATCGCCAATGCCAACGATGTCGCTCGGCAGACCGGATCGGATGCGGTGGGCGCGTTTCTCATTGATACAAGCAGCCGCACCAGCCCACGGTCGCCGCTGTCCTCCGCGACAAGGTCGGTGCGCGGGTGACGGTCACCGATATCACCCAGGTGCGCGCCCAAGTCGGCTCCAGCCCGACCTCGGGCAATCTGACCGGCATTACGGCTCGAGCTCACCTTCGCCGTTCTACTGGCCGCTGCAGCCGGAGGCCTGCTGCTCGCCGACGGGCTCGCGGACGGGCGGTGCACCCTCCTGTCAGATACCTGTGCGTCGCGGTGCTCGAGGTCGCACTCATGGCTGCAGCACTCACCAGCGCCCACACGTCCGCCAGACCCGCCGTGGAAGAGCTCCGCGAGTTATGAAAGCTGCGATGCCACGATCGGACACATCATCGGCGGACCTCGTCGAGGCCACGCACCGGCATCGTCCGAAGCCGCGGCCGTCGTCGCCTCCCCGGACGGCGGCCGCATCTTCCCCCCTGTCGTCGAGTCGGCTGCCGGTGTGGGCCGCCCGGGTCGTGTTCCTTCTCGGGCTCCTGAACATTGCATCCGCGGTAGTCCGCAGATCTCCGCGACTGTTGGACTGGTCACAGGACTATCTGCCGCCCTTCGGGGCCGTCGCGTCGGTTGCGGTCATCGGGATTGGGGTCGGGTGCGGGCTGCTCGTCATGGCTCGGGGTTTGCGGCGCCGTAAGCACCGGGCGTGGACCGCAACGGTCGCGCTGCTGGGCGCCGCGATCGCGGTACACCTGGCACGTGGTACCGAGGTGATTCAGGCAACGGTTTCGGGGGCGGTGGTAGCCGTACTGCTGCTGGGCCGCCGCCAGTTCGTCGGTCGACCAGAGCCCCGGTCTCGTAGCGCGATCCCGGTCAGTCTCTTCGCACTCGCCGTTGCGGGCTGGCTGCTGGGCGCCATCACCATCCGCGCCGATCACCACGAACTGGTTTCGCCCTGGACCGCATCACAAGTGCTGCAGCAAAGCTTGTTCGGACTCGTCGGGATCCCTGGACCTTTGCGGTTCGTCAACGCCGACGCCGCAGCCGAGTCCCGCTACCTGCTGCTGGGGCTTGGGATCTTGACCGGACTGGCCGCGCTGGCGGTGTTACTTCACAGCTCCGCCCCCATCGACAGCGCAAACGACGCCGACCGCAACCGCATCCGCACCCTCCTTGCCCAACATGGCCATGTTGACTCCCTCGGCTACTTCGCCACGCGCGACGACAAGTCCTACATCTTCTCTCCCACCGGGAAGGCAGCGGTCGCCTACAAGGTCAAGGCCGGCGTCTGTTTGGCGGCCGGCGACCCGATCGGGGATGTCGAGGCGTGGCCAGGTGCGATCGAGGCCTGGCTACAGCTAACCCAGCAGCGGGCCTGGATTCCGGCGGTGCTTGCCGTATCTGAGACCGGCGGCAAGGCGTACCACCGGGTCGGATTCGACGCGTTGGAGATTGGCGACGAAGCGGTGGTAGAGGTCGCTGACTTCAGCCTGGACGGCCGGGCCATGCGGTCGGTACGGCAAGCCGTGAATCGGGCCAGTCGCGCTGGCTATCAGATTCGAATAGACCGAGTGGGTGACCTGGATCCCGCCCACAGGAAGCAGGCCGAGCAGCTGTCACAGCGCTGGCGCCGCGGTGCCCAGGAACGCGGGTTTTCGATGGCGCTGTCACGGTTCGCGAGAGCCGAGGACGCCGACTGCCTGATCGTTCAGGCCCGCAACTCCATTGGTGACTTAGTGGCGGTGCTGCAGCTGGTGCCGTGGGGAAACGACGGACTGTCCCTTGACTTGGTACGCCGCCACCCCGATCTCGAGAACGGGGTGATGGAGCTGATGATCGCTGAGCTCCTCGCCACCGCACCGGGCCGTGGCGTTAGCCGGGTGTCGTTGAACTTCGCAGTGTTCCGCTCGTCCTTGGCCCGTGGCGAACGCATCGGCGCCGGCCCGTTCCTGCGGGCCTGGGTCCGGCTGCTTTTGGTTGCCTCCCGGTGGTGGCAGATCGCATCCCTGTATCGCGCAAACGCCAAGTTTCGGCCGGCTTGGGAGCCTCGTTTCATCTGTTTCAAGCTCGCTCGGGATCTCGGGCCGATCATCGGCGCCGCTCTGGCCGTCGAAGGATTCCTCCACTGGCCGCGACTCCCTCGACGCCATACAAACTTGGCTCTGGCCAGTGGGTCGTGCTGAGCCTTACCGGCGTCCCGCTGCTGATTGCGGTCGTCCTGTTCGCAGCTGCAGCCCCCGTGCTGCTCGCTTGGTGGTGGCGACGCAAAACGAAGACCGGCTGGCTATCGGCCCTACAGCCATTGGCGGCGGTTCTCGCCTGCCAACTGTTGGCAATCTCCGCACTCTTTATATGGGTGAACAACCAGTACGGCTTCTACACCTCCTGGTCGGACCTGTTTGGGGTGCGCACCGAGCAGGCGACCATCCACAGCAACGGACTCGTGCAGCCCGGCGCCGGCCGCATTCAGGTGTTGACCGTCCCCGGTCCCTCACCCGCCGACCACTCCCGTAAGGTGCTCGTTTGGCTCCCGCCCCAGTACGAGCAGCCGCAATACAAGTCAACTGCCTTCCCGGTGCTGATGGTGCTCCCCGGCCAGCCTTCCACCCCGGAAGTGATGTTCCGGCATTACGACTTTGGCCAGATAGCTACCACCGCCATCAACGCCGGGCGCGTCAAACCGTTCATCGCGGTGTTCCCGCCACTCATGACCAACCCGCCCCGAGACACCGAGTGCACCAACGTTCCGGGCGGTCCCCAGGCGTACACCTGGCTCTCCTCGATGGTGCCGAATGCCATAGGTCGCCAAGTGCGAGCCCAGCCAGGACCCTGGTCGCTCGCGGGGTGGAGCACCGGCGCCTTCTGTGCCGCGAAGCTACTGCTCACCCAACCCAAGGACTTCCAAGCCGCCGTGTCGCTTGGCGGCTACTTCACCCCGATCACCGACCGTACGACCGGCGATTTGTTCCACGGCGACACTGCCGCCCGGCGACGTAACTCGCCGCTATGGCTCTATCAGCAGCACAGGCTCTACGGGCGGAAACTGCTGCTGATCTGTGGTCGGCAGGACAAGGAGTCTTGGCCAGCAAATCGGCAGATGTTGACGGCGAGCCGCGGCGATCCGGGCGTGTCCTTCCTGGACTTCCCGGCCGGCGGCCATAACTATCGCAACTACCGCCGCTACCTGCCCGACGCCCTGCAATGGCTCGACCATGTCCATGTGGCGCAATGAAAGCTGATACCGGCGTACGCGTAGGCTCGCGCGCATGAGCCGGACGGACCCGGTCCCGTTGCCGGCAGTGCTGATCGTCGAAGACGACCCCACCATTGGGCACCACCTCCGCCTCGGTCTCCAAGGCCACGGCTACCCGACGACCTGGTGCCGCACCGGCGGCGCCGCCCTCATCCACGTCACCGAAACTAAACCTGGAATCGTTCTGCTCGACCTCGGACTTCCCGATCTCGATGGCGTCGAGCTCGCGCGAACAATACGCCGCGACAACCCTGAGATCCTGCTCATCATCCTCACCGCACGCAGCAGTGAGATTGACGTCATCGTCGGCCTCGACGCCGGCGCCGATGACTATCTCGTCAAACCCTTCAGCCTCACCGTGCTGCTCGCTCGCCTTCGCGCGCATCTTCGGCGGCGGCCTATCTCTACAGCCACAGAGACCGTCCTCCAGCTAGGAGCGCTCACCATCGATCTCACTTCCAGACGCTGTTACATCAACGGCTATGACCTGACGCTGCGGCCGAAGGAGTTCGATCTCCTAGCCGCTCTCGCTGCCCACCCCGGCGCCGCTGTCAGTCGGGAGGAACTCATGAGCGAGGTCTGGGATGAGAACTGGTACGGCCCAACCAAAACCCTCGATGTCACGATGGCGGCTCTCCGTCGGCAGCTCAGCGACGCCACCCAAGGTCACCACATTTCCGACCTTTCCTTGCCGACTGTCACCACTCTTCGCGGCTACGGGTACCGCCTCGATCCGCCCCGATCCGAACAGGGGTAAGCGCGAACATGACGTCTACCCGGACCAGCCTTGACCGCGGCCCCCTAGGACCGCTCGCGCGCTACCTCACGACGAACGCCCTCCTTGCCGTCACTGCCATTGCGGGCGGGCTGCTCATCCTCGGCCTGACCGCAGCCAGCGCCGGGGTCTATGACGCGGTCGCTGAAAAAAACGGAATCTCGGGGCTCGACCAGCCCGCCCTCAACCAGGTGATCGCTTGGCGTACGCCGCTTGCCAATCAGCTTTTCACCGTATTCACCCATCTTGGTGGCCCGCTCTACATGACCCTAATCGCCGGCGCCGTCACGCTACTGATGGTGTGGCGATGGCGCTCCGTCACCCCGCTGATCCTGATGATCATCGCGGTCGCCGGATCGCTCGCCTTCACCAAAGTCGGCAAGGCGATCGTCGGCCGGCCGCGGCCGCCGCTCAGCGCCGCTGTGCCGCCGTACGAGCACGCGTTTTCCTTTCCTTCCGGTCACACGCTGAACAGCACCGTCATCGCTGGCATGGTGGCCTACCTCGTCGCGAGGCGGCTCAGCAACCGCCTCGGCATCGCCCTTTGCGTCGTCTTGGCTCTCGCCTGGGCGGCGGCGATGGGGTTCAGCCGGATCTTCCTCGGCCACCATTGGCTCACCGACGTCATCTTCGCCTGGTTCCTTGGCCTGGCCTGGCTCGCCCTGTTGATCACCGCACACCGCATGGTGCTTGCCGTCCGCCAGCCAACAGCTCACGCGCGCCGTCTTAGCAGCATGTCGGCCAGAGAGGCATGAGATGCCCAATTCCTCGCTCATGGTGAGCAGCCCGGACATGACTGCGCAAGGGCGCCGCACGGTGCGATCTCGCCGCCGTCGTTCCGGGATGTTCCACCCGATCTTGAGGCAAGGCCCGCGTTGAAGGGTGCGCATCGAGTGCTCGAGTCTTGCAGAGGAGTCCTATTTTCGATCTTCCTCCGATGGCTCGGTTGCCCTGTCGCCCTGATGTTGCTGCTCGGGGTTTCGGCTTGCACCGCTGCTGAACCGCGATCAGCCGCCACGCCAACGACGCCCCGCACCTCGGCCACGGGGATGGCGGCGGGCCCCCGCAGCTCGGGCACGGTAGTGCCACCGTCCGGCGGCAAGAAAAGCGCGGTGGCGCCACGGCCAGATCATGTCGTTGTCGTGATCTTGGAGAACGAGCAGCGCTCCAGCATCATCGGAAGCGCTCAAGCGCCCTACCTCAACGAGCTGGCAGCGCGAGGCGCCAACCTGACCCGCTCATACGGCGTGACCCATCCCAGCCAACCGAACTATCTCGCGCTGTTCTCGGGGTCGACCCACGGCGTGACCAGCGATGCCTGCCCGCAGCGGTTTCCGAAGGCCGAAAATTTGGGCCATCAGCTCCGAACGGCTGGATTCAGCTTCGCCGGATATGCCGAGTCACTGCCCAAGGTGGGCTTCACCGGATGCGTATCGGGTCGCTACGAGCGCAAGCACAACCCATGGGTTGACTTCACCAACCTGCCGGCAAGCGTTAACCGGCCGTTCAGCTCCTTCCCGCGCGACTATCGCAAGCTGCCGACCGTGTCGTTTGTGAGCCCGAACATGTGCCACAGCATGCACGACTGCTCCGTCCGAACTGGTGACCGCT
The DNA here is from genome assembly GCA_963759635.1 of uncultured Actinomycetota bacterium. GTDB lineage: Bacteria > Actinomycetota > Actinomycetes > Propionibacteriales > Propionibacteriaceae > Microlunatus. Next base: position 202,403 of record CAVXAP010000030.1, on the reverse strand, counting down.
GGATGAAGAAACACCTCGACCGCTACGCCCGCTGGGCCACACATCACAACAGCTGGCTGGTCATTACCTTCGACGAGAACGCGGGCGGTACGGTCAACCCGATACCGACGATCATTCTCGGCGACCACGTCCACCCGGGCCGCTATGCCCAGAAGATCAACCACTACACGCTGCTCCGTACCATCGAGCACGCCTTCGGGCTGCTCGCCCTCGGCCATGCTGCCGAGGTGTCCCCGCTCTCGAAGATCTGAATCAGTTGGCTGGCGATCCAGCAATCAAGGAAATGGGCGGGATAGCCCACGGCGATCAGGGACGCTGGGCCAGCGAGCCAGTGCCGCCCACACCGAGGGAGGCCTTGTCAGCGGCCGGATCAAGAATGGCGTGGCGCCAGACTGCCGACGACCTTGGCAGTGCCGGGGGCTTCAACCACGATCATCGACCAGCCGCCTTCGGTCGATCGCGTGCAGCCATCGGAGGCGGTCGTCAACGTACTGAAGACACCGTGGAGTGGCGTCATCCTAGGCACAGCGAACCCCGTCCAGCCCAGCTCTTCAAAAATGCCCACGAGGACCCCCGACACGATGCCGAACAGCAGAACGGAGGCCTTGTCGCTCGCGCTAAATATGCCAGGGTTGAACCTGGTGAGGTTATTGAGAGCGCAAGCAGTGAAGCCGATACGGATAGCGGGGCGGTTAGCAGCGCCACCGCGTACCAGCGCGCGGTCCTTTGATCCGCGGTCTGGGTCTGCTGACTCGGGGGTACATGGACGGCAATGCACCTCACCGGGACCTTGTCCTCTGGTCGGCGTCGGGACCTGGTGTCACGGTTAGATCATGGCGACTGGTGCCAAGGTCGCGCAGCGCCGCGTCGTTCTGGCGGCACTGGGTGGCGTGGCGCTCGCCGGTGTCGGTGGGCGTCTCGTACGCCGCTATCGGCGTGATCTTGACGATGCTCGGGCCCGCTTGGCCGCTGTTGACCGACAGGCGATCCCAACCGAGTTCGGTACTGTCGAGTACGCGGAACGCGGCGCCGGCGAACCCGTGCTGGTCAGCCACGGCATCTTCCACGGCTGTGACGGCGCGCTGCTGTCGGTACGCGACCTGGTGGCCGACCGTCGCGTCATCGCTCCATCGCGGTTCGGCTACCTCGGATCGCCCGTGCCGATCAAGGCCACCCCGGCAGATCAGGCGGACGCGTTCGTTTCTCTGCTCGACCGACTCGGGATAGGCCGGATCGACGTAATCAGCATTTCGGCTGGCACGACCTCGGCTTTGCAGCTTGCTCTACGTCATCCGCAGCGGGTGACGCATCTTGTGATCATGTCCGGAAACCTGCCCGGCACGCCGATGGCCGCCGCCCCGCCGCGCTGGGCGCGGCAGCTCTACCGGGATCCGGTCATGTGGACGCTCAAGGTATTCAATCGTCCTATGTTGGCCCGGCTGATGGGCGTCCCCAACGGCTTCCCGCACGACGCAGAGCAAGCCCAGTTCGTCTCGGAGATGCTCGACAGCATCTTCCCTGTGGACCTCAGAGCGAACGGCATCATCTTCGACGCCTTCGTCTCCAACCCCGAGGTCAATAGCTACCACCTGGAAGCGTTAGGCGTACCGACACTGCTCATCCACGCGGAGGACGACCCCATGATCCCCTTCGCCGCGGCCCAGCAGGCGGCCGAACGCATCCCCGGCTCCGTCCTGGTCAGCATGGAGTCGGGCGGTCACCTCGGACTCGGCCAAACCGAGCGTGTTCGAGCCGAGCTGGGGGCGTTCCTCGCCACGCCAGACCACGGCCCGACCGAAGCCGACAAGACGGCGCACGAGCATCACCTTAGGTAAGCCGCCACCGGGGCCCACGCTACTGGGCGGACGACCTTCAGTGCGTCAGTTCGCTATGCAGATCGGCATCTGAGTGGGGTCGCCTGAGTCCGAGACGGCCTCGGGTGGCGACGGCGATGATCACGCCCGCCAAGATCAGCGATGACCACGCCAACCTGGGGCTGCTCGACCAAGTGGCAGCCTGGTTTGGTTCAGTCCTCGTGATGGAGCTCGGTGATGGTGACATCGATGTACTCCTGGTCACCGTCGGCGAGCTTCCACACTGCTTTGCAACAAACCGGCAACTTTAGCTCCTCGAATTCTCCGTAGGCAGTGATGGGCACGGACCACGTTTCGAGGTTGCTGCTTGCATACCGCTGCGCCACGAATTCGATCAATCTGCCATCGGCATCGAGGAAAAGCGTGCCGGTGGCGGTCCTGCCACGATCGGTGAGGGTGACACGAGCCGACCTGGCGTCGACCGCCTCGAAGGAAACGTTGTCCTCCAAGAAGGCTGACGGGAACCACATCATCTCGCTGAGGTAGCGCACCATCTCACCCTGGTCGATCTCCGTGCTTTTCGCGTCGGCCGCCGTGATCAGTGAGGCTGCCTTGATAAGCATGTTCCCCGCTCCGGTCCGGTACATGTCGCGCGCCCGCACGATCGGGATGAGGCCAATGTGCAGCGTGGCGTACCAGACAAACTCCGGTGGCCGCACCGCGTACCACTGCTCGGCCTTTAGCGGGATCCAGGGTCGCCCGCTCGCTAAGAGCATCTTTCCCCTCTGTTTGAGGTGGACTGTGCGAACAAACGGCTTGCCGATGATCCCGGTGTATCGCAGATACCGCTGGACGGGCTCCGGAAGGCCGTCGAGCATCGCCTCGCTGACGAACCTCGCCTCTCCTGCGGAGGATCCTGCGAGGAGCATCTGAACATCACTTTGCACCACTCGACGGAACGCCGTACGTCCCCACAGTTCCGCCGCGATGCCGGCAACAAACGCCAACCCGGCGAGGATCCCCAGGCGCCTCAAGAATGTCTTCATCCAGTCCCCCTGTCGGCCACCCCGGCTCCAGAAGATTTCCGGGTCAGACCAGAATCCCGCACCCGGCCTTCGGCAGAGCCCGCCTCCGTCGAGGCGGTTGCTGATTAAGGCACGACTGAACGCTATGGCGTTTCCCTCATCGTCTCGATTTGCCGGCCTCGCCACAGGAGCGCCACAAGCACGAAAAGCCACAGGAAGTAGGCACCGAAGGCGATGCGCTCATCTAGGCCAAGGAAGGGTGTTGGCTGCCCTGCACTCACCTCTGGCGCGTACGACAGGCCCAGACCGAAGAACGTCACCACCGCTGCCAGGCTGATGAGGGAGTAGAGCCGGAACCAACCACGGAATGCCACAGCGCTGAAGGCCATCGATCCAAGCATGGTCAAGATGCCGATGACGGAGAGGATGAGGTGCGCGGCAAGACTTGCCTCTCCGAACAACATCCACAGCGGCAACGTCGCTCCGCACAGGATTTGAAGGCCACCGACCACCTGCAGCGCACGTTTGCCCTGGGCCGACCGCCAGACACCAATCCCGAAGGCGATGAGCAGGGAGTTGTAGACGAGCCCCTCCCACGGATCCAGCAGCCATTTCGATGGAGACCCGGTTAGATGCAGCTCGCTGATGGCATTCGACACGCGACTGTAGCCCTCCCATTGCAGGGCTGCCAGCTCATGCCAGCCGACATAAACCAGCCCCGACAGGGCACCGCAGGCGAGCAGGACCTTCCGTACACCCTCCCCCCGTCCTGTTGATTTGGCTTGGAGCGCCCCCTGGCTGCTCTGAGATGTGGTTGACATCGGTCACCTCCTGGACGCCCGCCCCGGCACGAAAAGCATCCTTCCCTTAAACATGGCCTGAGAGAGGGCGGTGGCGTAGAGCCCTAAGGCCCGATCTCGGGGTCCACTTCCTCACACGCGGGATGGGCTGGCAGCATCCAGTGTCTTGGGCCGGCCGTCGCTCGGGACCCGGCATCGATCACTGCCCCATTCCCTGCGATGTGCCCGGAAGCCAGCGGGTCACGGCGAGGTCGCCTAGAAAGTCCATCGCGATTTGCCGAGGCGGCCTCGACCTCAGCGGCAACGCTGTCAACGTGCATCCAGCACCCTGGCGCCACCCCGACCTGTTCGTGCCACACTGTGCCGGGGGTCGTCCGTCCGGGCGGGATCTTGATCATTCGAACCCCCGATCCCGGTGCGACCGCAGCTTGGACGTCGGAGAGGAACTCGAAGACGTCACCGGGTGGACGCTGGACTGTTGCCGCTTTGGTCGAGCAGCAAGGCATTCCCAAGCCTTCCGGTCCGCGATTGGGGATCCGGCGCAAGTCTCGGTGTGCTCATTGCGGATCCCGGGAGGCGGCGGCGAAGGCCACCGGGTCGGCCAGGAACGCCTGCAGCAGGTCGATGTATTGATCGGTGTGGGTGAATAGCGCGCCGTGCCCCGCGCCCTCGAAAACGTGGAAGGCCGCGGTGGGGTAGACGGCGCGGATCTCGTTGGCCTGGACGGCGAAAGCGCGGTCGTGTTCAGACTGCAGCACTAGGACCGGCCGCGTCCACTCGAGGGCTCCGGGCATAGGCCGGTGGTGGGCGGCGAAGTCGCCGATCGCAGCCGTTACGGCGACCAGGTGAGCCTTCGTCAGTTGGTGGTCGAGGATGTCATGGAGCAGGGCCATCCAGAACTGCTGGTCCGGGCCGATGTCGGCAAGGAGTGTCTTCCAGGTCCGCCAGGTAAACGAGCGCACCAGCCCGGCCGGTGCCACGCGCAGCACGGCGTGTAGCAACGCCAGGGGGACCGGACCGATGAAGTGCCGGACACCAGTCTGGGCAAGAACCAAGCTGTCAACCCGCTCCGGGTGGGCACGCAGAAGGCACTGGGCCACGTATCCGCCGAAGGAGGAGCCGACCACATGCGCGGTCGCAACCTGCTCGGCGTCGAGGACGGCGGTGACGCCGGCAACCAGGTCGGCCATCGTGACGGCGGGCGGGTAGGCGGGTGCGATCACCCGGTACTGGCGGCCGAGCGCCTGGACGACGACAAACAGCGGGTCCGGAACCAGCGTGCCCCCGGGGAGTATTAGCACTGTCGGGCGGTCGGCCGCGCCTCCGGTCCGGTAGCGCCACACCATACCCCGGCAGGACGTCTCGCGATAGGGGTAGTCGCGCCGGAAGGCCGTGAACCGGTCGGCCAGCGGATCCTGATCTTCAACATTCACGGTCCTCACCTCCAAATCCCATCTGCAACGTAAGACGGCATTAGGGCCGCGGGGAGAGGCTTTCGGCCTGGAAGCCCTCGCCCCGGCGTCCATGCCACTGTGCGACTTGGCGACGTCGTGCCGCAGGTGGCAGCGGCAGGAGTTCCAACGCCTACGAGTTCACGACCTCTGGCCCTACCGGTTCCCAGGCCGAATGGTGCGTCGTTCTCGCTGAGATCTGTTGCGCGCCAGCCCATCACGCCTGCGTCAAAGACACCCCACACTCCAAAGCCCACGTGGCGAGCGTCGAACTGCCTAAATATGATTGCGATTCCGGCGAAAAGGGTGGAAGCCCACGGTGTCGGGCAGCTACGACCTGTGTTTCCGTCCCCATCCTGCGTGCGTCGCGTTGACCCGTATCGAGGCTTTCCTCGATAGTGGACAAAGCGGCGGGTTGTGTCTGCCGTATCCAAGGAGGACACCATGAGTTCCACCGCCGAACCACTTTCCGTTGCATATCCACTTTCCGTGCGAGGCTTTTTCGACCAGCCCAGCCGGGGGTTGTGGCTTGTCAAATGGTTACTGCTGATCCCGCACTACATCATTCTGGTTTTCCTGTGGCTTGCGTTCTGGATTGTCACCGTGATCGCCTTCTTCGCGATCTTGTTCACGACCAGGTACCCGAAGGGCCTGTTCGACTTCAACGTCGGGGTGATTCGGTGGTCGTGGCGGGTGAGCTTCTACGGCTACGCGGCGCTGGCTACCGACCGGTACCCGCCGTTCACGCTCGCCGATGTCCCCGACTATCCGGCGCGGTTGGACATCGACTACCCGCAGCAGCTGAATCGTTGGCTGCCGCTGGTCAAGTGGCTGCTCGCCTTCCCGCAATACATCCTTGTCGGTGCGCTTGTCGGCTCCGGTTACGTCGTGGCCACAAGCATGCAGGACGGCCGCGCCGTTACCTATTCCACCCCCAGCCTGATCGGCGCGTCAGTACTGATCGCGGCTATTGCGTTGCTGTTCACTACGCGTTATCCCCCTGGCCTCTTTGATTTGGCAGTTGGAATCGATCGGTGGGGCTACCGGCTGCTGGTTTATGTGGCGTTGATGACCGACCGGTACCCGCCGTTCCGGCTCGACCAGGGCAGTGTCGACCCCGAGGGTCCGGCGCAACCACCTGCGACCAGCGAGCCGATCCAGTAACCCAGCTGCGCCGACATGTCCTTTACCCCTGAGGGCGGGATTTCTCAGCAGCCGTGTCGGTCTGATTCAACAGGTCAGTCAGTCATCTCGGCGAGGAGGTCGTGTTCGTCGAACGGGACCTCGAGTCCTCGGCGTCGCAGCTGCCGGCGCAACGCAGTGATGAACATGCCTTGACCCGCTCGCGCGTGAGCGGCGATGACGCGACGGTTGAAGTCATCAGTGTTCAGCTGGGTGGGGTCACAGCCCGCGATAGTGTGCAGCACCGCCTTGAGATCCAACGTGGTGCGCACCCCACACGACGGCGAGCCGCCGACGCCAACCACCGCCTGTACGAATTGGCCGGACCGGACGTAGTCACCAATATCACGAGCGACCTGGCCCGCGAGACGGCGGTAGGCCAAACGCGTGTAGAGCAGGAACAGCCAGGTAGCCGGGCGGCGCAGCCGGCGAAGCTTCGTTTGGTCAGCCCCGTAAGCAGGCATGGTGTACCGCTTGTCCACCCCACCCCAGACGCGTTGCTCCGGGCACGGCATCTGGACGATGCCTACCCCGGCGCGTTGCAGCCTTGCCACCACCTCCTCTACCGCTCCAGGTCGCGTGGCACCGCCCTGGTAGCGCACATTCTGATTCAGCATGCAGTGCGACACGAACACCACCTGGCCCGAACGCACATCGCTTAGGACTCGACGCAGAACCTCCGGCTTCATCAGCATCGCCGCCCTCGGCCGCAGTGATTGAGATCAGACTCATGCCCGCCACCAGTTGACCGCGATCGCCGGCCGGGGTCACCTGCCGGACGGCTCCCGGCTGGCGGACCAAGGTCCCGAAGTCGATCGACCACGCACCAAACGGACCCACCGCCTGGCTTCGGGCACGGCTGATAGCGGGCAGCGCCCCCGCGGTCAACGCGACGAAGCCGTTGCGCTTGTTTGCCTACCGGCCGCTAGCAGGTGACATGCAGGATGGCGTTGACATCGCGCCGGTCGAGGTCCGAGACAAGGCCGCAGGCGCCTGCCGTCGGGATGGCGATTGGATCGCCTCAGAGTACCGGCCAGACGACCAGCGTGCGCCAGGTTGCAGGGTCGGTCGACTGGTCGCTGAGGTAGTACTCCCACATGTCATCCGACGCGTTCAGGCCCTCCTCGCGTATCCGCTGCTTGACCGCCTCGTACGTCGGACCAAGGGTGTCGTAGCTGCCGACATGCATCGCCTGAAGGGCGCGGCACGCCGGCAAGCTGCCGGCCCGAACCCCGTTTGCCGCCGTGACAGTTGCCGACACCGGAAAACCCGCCTCGACATCGACAATCTCGGTGGGCACGCCGCGATAGCGGGCGAACGGTGGACCGGCCGGCTGCACCCGCTGCGCCTCCAGCGCCGCGCTCACCGCGGCGAACGCGCGACCGAAGAACTCCGGTAACGCATTCATCGCGACCTGCTCGCGCACGACTGCCGTCGGCTGTTCCTGCAGGTCGACAATCCTTACGTCCATGCCTCAATGTCACACGTGCGCGACAGCAGAGGGAGGATCAGACGGCCCGAGTGGCTAGGGCCGATCGGCCCTGTTCCGCATACGCACTGGATCCGGGCGTGTGCCGGGACTCTGGAGCCTCAAATCCTCCGCCCCTGGCTCTCCCCGACCCTCAGGGGACATAAGCAAGCGAGCGCAACTCGACACATGAAACGGGCAAACTTGGCCGGGCGGTCAATGACCGGCCCGGCAGGCGTTGTGTGAAGTGACGAGTCACCGACTCTTGGTTATCGACGCAGGTGGTCCAACTCGCGTTGGATTCGCTCCTCCGTGACCGGCTCGCTTCCGAAAACATCCCAGGCATTCGCCGCGAGCCCAATCCCCCAGCCGCCAATCGGGAAGATGGGCCAGAAGAAGCCTGCCCCGGTGAAGAACCAGATCATGACGAGAAAGGCGTTAACCGCAAGGTAGACCGCAAGGTGCGTCCAGAAACCCGCCTTGGCCCGGAGCCGCTTCACTGCGCGCCGCCGCAGCTCATCCTCGGAGGTATCACCGTTAGTCGGCTTATAGACCTTGTACTCGGTCGTCATCACCACCGCCTCCTTTCACCTCAGCCGGTGGAAATCGACCTCATAATCATCATGGCGCTATAGCGATGGCCTGGGCAGAGGCATTCGGCCCCTTGCTGGGCGAATTACGTCCCCATTCTCTTTGAGCATGCTCCGCCGAGCGACCCACCACCCTGGGGGAAGACAGAGCGTCGGTGGTCATCGCAGGCAGCCCTTTTAGGTCAGCGCAGGCCTCGAAGCCGCTGTTTGCGATCCAAGGGACGAAGGTCCTCCTAGACCCCCGACGAAGGGCCGTGGGTTCTCGGCGCAGTGGCGGGCAGCATCGGAAGCATCGGACGTTGGCCCGGCACGAGGAGGTGCGGGATGAGCAACGAAATCGTGGTGGGGCTGGACGGCTCGCCGTCGAGCATGCTCGCGTTGCAGTGGGCAGCAGAGCGTGCGGAAAGCACAGACGGAGTGTTGCGCGCTGTGCATGTGTTCTCCGGAAGGCTGGAGGACCCCCACCGCCAGGCAATCACGGCGGTGTTTGAGGCGGTGTCTCCGCATCCGAACTGGGCCCTGGAATTTCTGAGCGGGTACGCCGGCGAAGTCCTGGTGCGGCAGTCGAAGGATGCGGGGCTTCTGGTAGTCGGCACCCGCGAGCACGGTCAGCGGTCGGTGGGGTCGGTGTGCCACTACTGCATCAGCCATGCTGCCTGTCCGGTCGTCGCGGTGCCATCGCCCGATCATGATCATTCTGCTGCCAGCGCGCAGGACGAGCTATCTGAGCAGACCGCCAAGGCCGCCGCAGCAAAGGCGGAGTCCTCGGCAAAGACGAGCGGAGTGGAGACATCGCGCAATCCACCCGTGGTGGCCGGGGTAGATGGCTCTGCGGAATCGCTGGCGGCTGCGCGGTATGCGGAAGCGGTTGCCGAGATGCGCGGCTGCGACCTGCTGCTGGTTCACGCGTTCCCGCCGCCCCCACCGTTGGCGGCCCGTGAAACGGTGGCAGCCTTGACGGCCTCCCACACCGAAGCCGAGCAGCTGGTGGCCACCGTGACCGCACAGCTGCCCACATCCCCGCGCGTTCATGTGCACACCCTGGTCGAGCCCGGCGACCCCACAGCGGTACTTAAGTTCGCCGCACGACACGCCGAGATGCTGGTGCTCGGCTGCGACGACGTGTCGTGGGGGGACAGGATTCTTCGAGGAGCGGTCACCTCACAAGTCGCACCACGGGTCGCCTGTCCGCTGGTCGTCGTTCCCCGTGGCTGGCACACAGGCCACGTCGGTAAGCGGCAGCCGGTTGTGGTGGCCCTCGATAGAGAGCCCAGCGCGGAATCTGCCTTGGGTGTGGCGTTTCGGGAGGCGCAGCTCCGCCAGACCCGGTTGGTTGTCTTGCACGCCGAGCCCATAGGCACATCGGCTCGCGATATAGCAGCGGCTGGATTTGACGTCGCGGTTCTGCTCTCCACATGGAAGCAAGACCACCCCGAAGTAACCGTCTCGACGATGCTGGTCTCGGGCGATCCGGATGCCGAGTTGGTGCGCTGGTCGCGGTCAGCGGCTGTGTTGGTGGTTGGCCGACCGCACCATTCCGGATGGGGCTCGTGGCTCCGTTCGCTAGCTCGCCATGTCATGGGACAAACGCACTGCCCACTGATCATCGCGCCCCCGAACCCTATTCAGGTAACAGGGCGAGGGACCCCGGCCGCCGGGGCCAAGACCTGACGCAACCCGCTCGTACCGAGGCCGGTCCCGCCTTCCTTGGGTGAGATCGTTGTCGGCCCGCAGGACCACGTGTCGAGGTACGGGGCATTTGCGCTCACCCCGATCTTGGTGCCGACGGCGACGGGACACCGCCGCCGACCAGCTCATCAACGGCGTACAGCCCATAGCTCTACCGGTCGATCCGACCACCCAGTCCCAGATTTGGACCCCGTCCAACCGCTACTGATCGTCTCGTCCACTGCGAACGGCGGCATCATTGACTGCGACGGCCGCCCGCGCTTGCAGGCGCGCATCCAGGCCAGTCAGCTGTGCCTCGATCCTAGCAAGGCGCTCGTCGAGGCGCTGCTCCAGGATTTCCGCTGCTGCTTCGAATGCCAGCTCCTCCTCGCGAGCGACTCGAAGGGCCACCGCAAGAGCGACGATTGCCGCCACGGCACCGATGACTGCCACCCCCGCCACCATGACACCGGCGGCAATCAAACGACCGGTCGCTGTTACGGGAACGTGGTCGCCATAGCCGACCGTCGTCAGGGTGGTAAGCGACCACCACAGCGCGTCACCCCAGGAGCGGATCGTGCTATCGGGCCGCTCACCCTCGACCAGCCACAGCGCCGTGCCGCCACCGAGCACGACAAGGCTGGCCAAGCCTGTGACGACCACGGCGAGCCAAACCACCACAGTCCAGGTCAATCGTTGCTTCCGCGGCATAGCACCACCATCCTCCCTCGCGTGACGAGTCGACGGTAGGCAGTCTCAGCCACTACGCGTGCGGCCCCGAACGCGTCCAAATAGAGCGTCCCACACAGTCGGTGAGCGGCAGGTTGGCAGCTCTGGATCGGCTGGGTGGCCGAGTCCTTGTCCAAGCCGATCGTCCCCGGTCAACCGGCTGGTCGACGTGGCCTTCGCCGGCGCGACGTTGGCTTTCATCCGGTAGGGCAAGGCCACTGTGCGGAAAGTGGCGTCTGACTTCGGCCTGCCCGGAACCCGTTCGCCGTTCTGCCGCTCAGCAACTTTCTCACAAGGTGTACAACTCGGCTTTCAAGATCAACATCTCCCCCGGGGAGAGTCACCGGCGCGCCCCGCCGCAGGTCGGTGAAGGCGGCGGAGGATCACCAGCGCCCTAAACCTCGACGTGGCCTCAGCGCAGCTTGCCGCCACACCTGATCTATAGACGCCGTCGGTCCTCAAGTGTGTGCTCCATGTCGAAGTCCCGCATCCGGCACGGATCTTTCTTGGAGCAGCCAGTCATCGTTCACCCCCGATGAGACACCGGAAGTTGGGTTACGTCACCTGGACGGTGACATCCATTCCCATATCTTTATGACCGTCGACCGAGCAATAGAACTCATAGGAGCCTTTCTGCAGGGTAACGGTGAGGTCGCCGGTGCTTCCGGGCGGGATGATCGGGCTGGTCTTGTCTTGTACGCCCGCACCGTCGACGACGAGGTCGTGGTCGAATTTGCCCTTGTTGGTCACCTTGAAGGTATAGGTTCCAGCGGAAAGTGTCTTCGACGGCAGTGTGATCGTGAACTCCGACTCGGTGACCGTCATCGCCGTTCCGGCTGCGCCGGCGGTAGTGCCAGCCGAAGTGGATGGGACAGTGGTTGTTGCGGGATTGCTACTTCCGCTACTGCAACCGGCCAGGATTACAGCAGCGGCGGTAAGAATCAGCCCGCGCAGAGGCTTCATTAATGTTCCTTTCGAAACAAAGCGGTTATGCATTTACGAACGTCAGGGCCGGGCAAGCGGTTCACCTGTCCCCGCCGTTGAAACGGCGCGTCGTCGCTACCAGAGCAGCGGAGCCGCGTGTTGTACGTGTCCGGGCGGGTGGTGAATACGATGAGCGCCGGTTACACCAGTGAGGGCAAGATCGGCGAAGGATGCCTACGTGATCGCCGAGACCGTCTGTCTGCGCCGCGACCTGTCGAGGCCGATACAGTGACTGATCTTGCACCGGTGCCGGTCAGCAACCATCAAATCCCGGCGGTGCCGAGAAGTTGACCAACGCCGAAAGTCACGGCCATCGCAATCGCTCCTCCGGAAACCAGACGGATCACAGCTGGGCCCCATCGGGCGCCGCCAAGGTAGGCACTCAGGGCACCCGTCAAAGCCAAAGCCAGCAGCACCACCGCGAACGTGACCGGGATGCGCGCGCCGGTCGGCGGCATGAGGATCGCCAGGATAGGCAGGATCGAGCCGGCTGTGAACGCGACCGCCGACGAAAATGCGGCGTGCCACGGGCTGGTCAGCTCGTTCGGGTCGATCCCGAGTTCGGCCTCGACGTGGGCGGCGAAAGCGTCGTGGGCGGTCAGCTCCTCAGCCAGCTTTCGGGCCGTCTCGATGCTGGCTCCTTTGGCGACGTAGATCGCGGTCAGCTCTTCGAGTTCCGCTTCAGGCATCTCCTCGAGCTCGCGCCGCTCCTTCACCAGCAGCGCCCGCTCGGTGTCGCGCTGGGTACTGACGGACACGTACTCACCCAAGGCCATCGACACAGCTCCGGCCACCAAGCCGGCAACGCCGGCGGTCAGGATCGGGCCTGTATGCGGCGTCGCCGCCGCCACTCCGACGACCAGACCGGCAGTCGATACGATGCCGTCGTTCGCCCCGAGCACCCCAGCCCGGAGCCAGTTGAGCCTCTGGCCCAGGCCACCGACGTGTGGCTCGGCCGCATGCACCGCAGGAGGTTCTGGGCTGTCGCTCATGGTGACCGGTCCTCCTTCTCAGGCTTCTCGATGCCAGGCCGCCGCAGGACGCGAACGGGCACTGCTCGAACACACCCAACGTATGCCGAATCGCGGCGGTCGAGCCGTCGTGGCCGTTACCAGCCCTCAGTCTCGAGTCCACTTCCTGAGCGGCGACTCTGCGTTCCAACCCGCTTGAGGAAATGGGCCTTACCCAATCCTGAAAGGGGTGGAGCGCTAGTAACCTACCGGCACACCAGCCATTACCCCAGTCCCTGGCCGCTCGATCTCGCTGGGGCGCAGCGGCCAGTAGGAGTCATCGGCACCAAGCCCGCCGGTTCGACGACATTGAAAGCCGTGGGTGTCGTCCGCTAACGAGGCTTGTAGGCGATGTAGATGCACGGCAGCAATGCGCAGAGCAGTGTGTCGGTCCGCTGCTGCCCCGATTGGTGAGGTTCAGCGGCGGGGTGGGTTCCATGGCCCGACGCCGCCGAAGCGCTCGAGCGTGATTCTGGTGACGTACCCGGGCGGGGGATCTGGCATTCCCGGGAAGATGACGTCGGGTCCGAGATAGGTGTGGGCGAGGCGCTGGAGGAGCTCGGCGGCACCACCCTCGGTCACGCGCGCGGTGCCGTACACGACGAGATATTCGAGCAATCCCCACTCGTTCGTGATGGTCGTGGGGATCGACAGCGCGATGCGGGGGTCGCGGCGGAGGTTCCTGAGCTTCCGCTGGTCCGGCAGTGTCGCGAAGACGATCTCATCACCATCGAGCCCGACCCACGCGGCCGTCACCTGCGGCCCTCCGTCCTCGTCAAGCGTGACGACGTGCGCGACGGCGTCGCTCTCGAGGAGTGCGCGGGCTTCCTGAGGGAGAGAAATGCCAGTCACAGATCGATGTTAGCGATCGGTCGCGTGTCCCATTTGCCAGGCATCGGCGAGGCCGAACTCAAACCCAGGGGCCGCCATCACAGCTGCACCTCTCGGCATGGGCAGCTGATTGGCGATGGGCAGCGAGAGGCACTGATGGCGACGAACCAAGGGCAGCGGTGGGAGAATCGCCGCCCTGAAGCTGTCCAGGACCCGGGCGCCAATCACCAGCCACCGCCACGCCCGCGGGCAGTGAGGCGGACGAAAGCAGTGTTAGTCCCGTTCCGTAGCATGCGGCGGTCGCCCAGCATGTCGAGGGCGAGGATGATCAGGTTTGACCACGGCAGCGCCAACGATCACTGTCAAGATAGTGAAGAGTCCGATCGTTACGTGGAACCCCCAGCCACGCTCCGATCAGCGCGCTGCCCGTCGCCACCGCGAATCCCGTGGCTTTGGTCATGGCGCTTGCTGTGCATCGAAGCGGCGACATTGTCGGTTCGCTTCCGACAGCTGTCGTCCTCCAAGCACAGCTTGCATGTGCCCGGACCAGTAGCGCCTCATCGGCCTGCGAGTGATCGTCAGAGTGGGTTGAATCGCGTGAGCCAGGTGAGCTGGGACTCGCCCTCTTCAATGAGGCTGCTGAGCTGCTGGTTGAAGATCAGACCGTACTCAGCACTGATGTGGGCGTCGAAACTGGCCTCATCCAGGTATTGCTCGAAGACGAAGAACTTACGCGGGTTGTCCCGCTCCCGGTAGACGGTGAATTCTGTGTTGCCGGGCTCAAGCCGTACCTGCTCAGCAAGGCCGGAGATGAGCTTTTCAACCTCAGCTTCAGAGCCCGGTTTGGCGGTGAACTCGGCGTACAGAATCATAAGCATGCCTCGATTCCTATCATGCTCGCAGCTGTCATGAGCCGCGGCCCAAGCCACCCGGACGATCCCGCAGCGGCTGCGGGGCTCATAGCCATCACGGTGAACGTGGCGATGGCCGACCTGAGTACTCTCCGTGAGAGGACCGGCCGGTTGCCCATAACCACCTGGGTCGCCGCGCGCCGGCGCATTGTTGAGCTGTTGCTGCGAGCGGCTTTCACATGTCGATCCGGATTGCTTAACTGCTTACCACTGGGATGCAACAACCACTAGATTGTCCGCATGAGCCGCTTCGTGGTGTGTGGAGAGGCTCTGATTGATCTGGTCCAGTCCAATACGGCCAGCAAGGACTCTTTTAGCTCGACGTGGCTGGCATTGTCTGCCGGCGGACCAATGAATTCCGCGGTCGCGCTGGGCAAGCTTGGTGCTGACACGCATTTTCTAGGTCGGCTCTCCCGGGACGCCTTCGGTCGCCAGCTGCGACAGCACATCCTCGAGGCCAACGTCAAACTCGATCTTGCCACCGAGGCCTCACAGGCCACCTCGATTGCGGTCGTAAGTCTGGATGAAGAGGGGGTGGCGAGTTACACGTTCCACTTCAACGACACGGCAAATTTCGGCTGGCAGGTCGACGATCTGCCTGAGCTGAACAGCGATGACTGGCTCCATATTGCGTCGTTGTCCTGCATCGTGAGTCCGGGTGCAGAGGTGCTGCTCGATTGGATGCGTGACGTTAAAGCGGGGGTCTCACACGACATCAACGTGCGACCGACCGTGATCACCGATCCCGATGCGTACTGGACCAAGGTGCAGCCCTGGCTCCGTGTGGTCGGTCGACGTCAAGGGATCGTCAAGGCAAGCGACGAGGACATCCAGTTCC
This sequence comes from uncultured Actinomycetota bacterium, assembly GCA_963759635.1. Classification (GTDB taxonomy): domain Bacteria; phylum Actinomycetota; class Actinomycetes; order Propionibacteriales; family Propionibacteriaceae; genus Microlunatus. The sequence continues at coordinate 187,102 of CAVXAP010000030.1, read as the reverse complement.
TCGCCAAGGCGGCCAGCAGTGGCGCAAGCGAAAGTGGTACCGATCCAGTTGGGCTAGCGGGACGTTGGGTCGAAGAGTACGGCTTGGGGCTTGCAGTGATCACACTCGGGCCAGGTGGCGGAGCGGCCGTCGAGCCAGGCGGAAACATCACACGCGTCCCGGGCTTCCCCACCAAGGTCGTCGATACGGTCGGTGCCGGCGATACGTTCATGGCGGGCTTCTTGGATGGCTATGTGAAGCTCCAGCTCGGGCTCGCAGGCTCCTTGGAACGCGGCGCGGCGGCTGCCTCAATCGTCTGCTCCCGGCGGGGGCCGCAGCCGCCGACATCGGCCGAGGTAGACGATCTGATCGCCGAGAAAGCCTAGATTCCTCCGAATTCCCTCCGGATCTTCGGCTTCCACCCACGGCATCGGGCTCATGAAGGCCGATGAACTCGCCTCGGGAGCTCCAGCGCGTGACAATCGGGAAGGTAGGTGCGCACTGTCTCAGTGGCCGGCCATCGAGATCTTCGGCTCTTCGTCCGGAATGTCGGCGAACCGGTCGTGCGATCTGAGGTCAAAGATTGCGTAGGCCAATACGCCCAGGAAGCAGACTGCGGCCACGATGAACGCCAGCGCGATACCGAACCGGTCGGCCAGCAGGCCCTGGAGTGGCGGCATGATGGCGCCGCCTACGATCGCCATGACCAGGCCGGCGGCTGCGAATTTGGTATCCACCCCGAGACCGTGCAGCGCCACCCCGTAGATCGTGGGGAACATCAGCGACAGGCAGGCGGACACCCCGACGAGCGCCCACGCCCCGGACAGGCCGGGGAAGAACGCGGCGTAGAGACAGAGCAGAATGGCGAGGCTGGCCATGATCGCAAGCAGCTTCGTGGCCCTGACGTAGCCCATCAGCCAGGTCATGACGAACCGGGAGATGAAGAAGAGGATCAGGCTGACCTGCAGAAAATAGGCACCCCGGACCGCGGTGCCACCGGGGACCACCTCTGCGACATAGAGCACGATGTAGGTCCAGGTGCAGACCTGGGCTCCGACATTGAAGAATTGGGCGAGGACCCCGTAGCGCCAGTGGTGGTTGTGGTGCAGCCGGCGGACGGTGTCGCCGAAGTGCAGATGGTGGCTGTCCGAGGCGACCTCCTCGTGGCTTCTGGGAACCTTCTTTATGAATAGGCCAATCCAGATGATGACCAGCGCGACCGCCAAGCCCAGGTAGGGGTTCATGATTGCGTTGAGCTCGGCGGTCTGGATCGTGACCAGCTGGTCGTGCGGCATTGTGGCCCGCTGTTCAGGCGTGGCCGGGTTCATCTTCGGCAAGACAAGGACGGCGGCCAGCAGGACACCGAGGTTGGTTCCGAGCGGGTTGAACGACTGCGCCAGGTTGAGCCGCCTGGTCGCAGTGCCCTCCGGACCCATCGCGATGGCGAACGGGTTGGCGGAGGTCTCCAGAACGGAGAGACCGGCGGCAAGGATGAACAGAGCGATGAGGAACACGCCGAAGGTCAGCGACTTAGCCGCGGGGTAGAACCCGAACGCCCCGATCGCGGCGAGGCCGAGGCCGGTCAGGACGCCCACCTTGTAGCCGAACCGCTCGTTGAGGAACGCGGTGGGAAGAGCTAGGCAGAAGTAGGCCCCGAAGTAGGCAAACTGGACCAGCGACGCCTCGAAGGTGCTCATCGTGAAGATGCCCTTGAAGGCGGTGACCATTGGGGCGGTCAGGTCCTGGGCGAGCCCCCACACGATAAAGCAGCTGGTCAACAACCAGAACGGGACGACCATATTTTTGTCGATCAGCGGCAGTTTCTTCAACGACATCCGAACCCATCTCCTTCGGTGGAGAGCCAGGCTCACCGGTAAAGCCAGCCGCCCATCCGGGTCGGCCAGACCGACGACCCAGCAGATACTGCTCCCTCAGATTCACAACGCTGGCGACAGATTCCACTGTGCTGACCAGAGTCGCGTTGGTCTGCACCCGAAAAATATTCCGGGTGTGAAGGAAGCCTACGGCCCGCGCACTGCCCTTGGGAATATGGTGGCTGGAATCATCCGTAGTGTGGGCGACCGCGCGACGGCCAGCGCAACTGCAGCCCAGCGTGTGCCTGGACGAACCCGCCATCTTGGTATGGCACATCAAACCTCTTAGGCGGACCTGGAAAGCCAACGAGCGGTTAGAGCTGGGAAATTCCCAGCGGAGTCCGTTGCGTCGGATCCGACCCCGGTTACGGGCGGAAGGGCTCGTGCCCGGGCTGGAGTAACGCCTGAAGCACCAAGATGATGCCCCCGAGCAACAGGCCGTAGGCGATCGAGAGCACCAGCGCCCAACCGGTCAGCCCTGCCCGCCGCCCCGCCACACCGCCCCACACGCCCAGCGAGAGCACACCGGTGAGGACGATCACCTGGATGATCCGCGTGTAAGACACTCCGGCGATGGCCAGCACGACCAAAATGGCCAGCGGCGGGACCGCGACCAGCAGGAATCGACACTCTTCGACGGAAACGGCCCGGCGCTCATGCCGGGTCAGCGCGCGGCCCAGAGCGACCCGCGTTCCGAGCCCCGCACCGAAGACATGGCCCATGAAGATCGCCAGAATTGGTCCCACGATGACGGTCACGACATCCCAGAAGCGCAACTGCTCCCAACCGTCATAGATGATCAACACAGTCATCAGGGTGATCGTTGTGTAGATCACTCGGTCCACTCGGATGTTCAGCCGACCGACCCGCGTCTTTTGCGCAATCGACACGGCTCGACTTTACGGTCGGGGCTCAGTGTCGGGAAACTGCCGCGACACGTCACACCCTCGAGGACAGGGTCTACAACCTCAGCCCGGCTGCTGCCTCAGCTCTGGACCAGCAGTCAAGGCGCATCGTGGACGAGGAAACCTCCCCGGACAGAGGCGGAGACGACTTGGAAAGCCGGTTGGTTCCGATTTCGCTATTGCCGCGACATGGCGATTCGGAGTCGTTCCTCTGGGTCGATGAAGTGGTCGTGATCATCCTTGCCGAGATCGAGCTGCACCCAGTTGATCTTGCCGGTGAACCGGCTGCCGCGCGCGGTGTAGTCGGAGGTGACTGTGGTACCGGACTCGTAGCCGATGTCGGTGGTCTCGTCGGCGGAGAAGATCATCGGCTGGGTGGCGCCCACGCGCCCGGTCCCCACCGCCGTACCGTCGAAGTACAAGGTGACATCGCCGCCCTTGGCCAGCCCACCTCCGTCGTAGGCGAACTCCACGCGCACCTGATGAGTGCCAGTGGGAATGGCCACGTCGGACTCGGTGGTGAACTCCTGGATGCCGAGCACGTTGTAGACGAACTTGGCCTTGCCGTTCTTTGCATAGACCGACCACCCGCCGAACCGGCCGCCTTGGGCGATGATCACGCCGTCCGCGCCGCCGTCGGGTACGACCACCTCGGCGGTGACTGAGAACGACTTGTTCTTGATGCTCACCACACTGTTCTCCGACAGGCGTCCCATGCCGGGGAAGAACAGCTGAGAGTTGCCCCGGATCAGGGTCGGTCGCCCGGCCATTTCCGGCACGAGCCGTTCGGAGGTGCGGTCGTCCATCGGCAACACGTTGTACTTGGTCGCTTCGATCAGCCAGAGTCGCTGCAGCTTAGCGAGCCTGTCGGGCTGCTCGGCAACGAGGTTGCGAGCCTGGCTGTAGTCGGTGCTGCCGTCATAGAGCTCCCAGAGGTCCTCGTCGAAGGCCGGCAGCTTCCCGCCGACCATCACCCACGGCGTGCGGTGCTTCGTAACGGCGCTCCACCCTTTGTGGTAGATGCCCCGGTTGGCGAACATCTCGAAGTACTGCAGGTCGTGGCGTTCCGGCGCATCCGCCTCGTTGAAGGTGTAGAGCATGCTGGTGCCCTCCATGGGCGACTGCTGGACCCCGTTCACCATCGTCGGCTCGGGCAGGCCGGCCGCCTCCAAGATCGTCGGCGCCACGTCGATCACATGGGTGAACTGCGCGCGCAGACCACCCGGTTGCTCGATCCCGTTCGGCCAATGCACGATCGTCCCGTTGCGAGTGCCACCCCAATGGGAGGCGACCTGCTTGGTCCACTGGAACGGCGTGTCCATCGCCCACGCCCAACCGACCGCAAAGTGGTTATAGGAGCTCGGTGACCCGAACTCCTCCATCTTGCTCACCATGAACTCCGGAGTCTCCAACGCAGCCATCCCGTTGAAGTTCGCCAACTCGTTGAACGCACCGTTCAATGTGCCCTCGGCGGACGCACCATTGTCACCGACGATGTAGTAGATGATCGTGTTGTCCAGGACCCCCAGGTCGTCGATCGCATCGATCAGCCGGCCGACGTGATGATCGACGTGCTCCAAGAACCCGGCGTACACCTCCATTTCACGAGCCAATACCGGCTTGAGTTCATCAGGCATGTCATCCCACGCCGGAATCTCGGCATGACGAGCAGTAAGCTCCGCCTCCGCCGGGATGACTCCCAGCTCCTTCTGCCGGGCGAACGTACGCTCCCGCTGCACGTCCCAGCCGTCGTCGAATGCACCCCTGTACTTATCGGCCCACTCCTTGGGGACGTGATGCGGGGCATGCGTCGCGCCCGGCGCGAAATACACGAAGAACGGCTTGTCCGGCATCAACGCCTTCTGCTGACGCACCCAGCCAACGGCCCGATCGGCTAGGTCCTCGGTCAGGTGATACCCCTCTTCGGGAGTCGCCGGGCGGCTCCACCGGCGTCGTGCCGTCATACAGTGCCGGATCCCATTGGTTGTTCTCCCCACCGATGAACCCGTAGAACGCCTCGAACCCGCCGCCAGCCGACGGCCAGGCATCAAAGGGGCCCATCGGCGACGACTGCCACACCGGCACCTCATGGCACTTGCCGAACTGCGCCGTCGAGTACCCGTTCAGCTTCAGCGTCATCGCCAACGGCGCCTTCGTGTTCGGCCGCAACGAGCTATTCCCAGGAGCCGACGTCGCGGTCTCGGTGATGCTGCCCATCCCGACCGAATGGTGATTACGGCCCGAAAGCAACGCCGCACGAGTAGGAGCACACAGCGCCGTCGTGTGGAAGCGGTTGTACGTCAGGCCACCCGCCGCGAGCCGGTCCGCCGTCGGCGTACGACATGGACCACCGAACGTGCTCGCTGCACCGAAACCAACATCATCCAGCAGCACGATCAGCACGTTCGGCGCGCCCTCCGGTGGGAGCAAGGGCTCGATCGGGGGGTACGCGGTATCGGGATCCTTGGCGTCGTAAGTGGTCAGACCGAACGCGGGCCGGTCAGGGATGGGCAACATCGTGCGTGCATGGCGGTCGGGACTCATGGGTTCCTCCGGAGGGTTGTCTCGAAGGCTCAACGGTTCCAAGTTGCGGGCCTGTTCGCCCTGACCGGCTTCAGTCGATTGCCGGTCTCGGCGGAACGCGTACCCGACCGCTGCGATCTCCGTTGGCACAAGCGTGCCACGCGGCGCCTCGGCACCGCCTCACCCGAGCCGGGTGAGATCGGCGTAGCTCTCTTGGACGCCGACTGCGGTCAAATGGGGTTGGAGTCAGGGAGCAGGAACTTCGCCGCTGCATGATGGCGAGCGCTCAGAGGCTCACCACACACCGAAAGCCGATGTGGGTCGTTGAGGTGTCCAGCGACTGCGGCGATCGCGCCGCCGGGCGGTATCGAAGGCAGTAGTCCGGCGCGCATAGGTGTGAGCCACCCTTCAACGCCTTGCGGATCGTCGGATCGGCTGCCGGCGCAGCCATTGGCGCGGGGCCACAGCATGGCGATGTCACGACATGCCTCGTCTGATAGGTCGTTGTCGTCCACTCCCAGACATTGCCGATCATGTCGCTCAGGCCGAAACCATTGGTTGGAAACGACCCGACACGAGAGGTGCCGATCCAGCCGTCAGCGCCAGTGTTCTGGTATGGGAAATGGCCCTGCCAGGTGTTGGCCATCAACCGGCCGGCCGGCTTGACCTGCTCACCCCAGGCGTACGTCGACGTGCCGCCCGCTCGGGCGGCATACTCCCACTCCGCCTCGCTCGGGAGCCGGCGACCCACCCAGGTCGCGTACGCCTCTGCGTCGTAATAGGAAACCTGCACCACCGGGTGATCGGCCTTGTCGGCGATGCTTGATCCAGGCCCAGACGGGTGTTGCCAGTCAGCCCCCACCGACCAACGCCACCACTGCCGCCAATCGCTCAGATCGACCGGTCCGGTGGTTGGGCTAAAGACCAAAGCTCCTGGCTCAAGATCATCGGCCGCAAGATCGGGAAACAGTGCCGGATCGAGTGGTCGCTCGGCCACCGTCACGTAACCGGTCTTGGAAACGAACTCTGAAAACTGAGCATTAGTGACGGGATGCTGCTCGATCGCAAAAGGCTCAACATGCTCCTCATGAACCGGCCCTTCGTCGGGATAGAACTGCTGCGAGCCCATACGAAAGGCTCCCCCATGCAGCTCCACCAGGTCCGAGAGTGTCCACACGAGGATGACGCTAACTGGCTGCTTGCACGCTCGGCCGTCAGGGATGGGCCGGGCTGGCAGTCGCGGCAATGGGGATCTTGGCCAGCCTTGCGCTAGGAGGGAAGCCGATCGGCGATCAGCTCGGCATCCACACTCACCGAGCCATCTCCTAACTCGCGGACCTTGATAGTCGTTATCAACGAGGGGAGAGCGAGGCGACCGCACGGGCGGCCGCCGTCCGGCTGTTCACGCCGAGCTTGTCGAAGATCGAAGATGCACGTGCACGGTCCGTGGACTCAGCGCAAGCCGATCGGCGATCTCGGATGCCGGCATCACCTCCCCGACCCGGTCCCTAGATGTCACTGGGGAGGAGTGGAACCGCATCTTCGCCGTGAACGTCCGCGGCTCTTACAACACGACCCGCCGGGTCGCGCCGGTCATGGTCGATCGCGGTTTCGGTCGCATCGTCTTCCTGTCCTCAGTCTCAGCCGAGCGGGGCGGCGGACTATTCGGTGCCGTTGCGTACTCGGCGGCGAAAGCCGCGGAGCTCGGCTTCGCGCGGGCACTGGCCCGAGAGCTGGGGCGAACGGTGTGACGGTCAACTCAGTCGCCCCCGGCTTCGTCGAAACCGACATCAGCGGCGGGGCGCTTACAGGCGAATGTAAGGCGCAGCTCGTCGCCCAGATCCCGGTAGGCCGCGGAGGCAACGTCCACGACGTCGCCGACCTCATCACCTTCCTCTGTCGCGAGGAGTCGAGCTACATCACCGGCGTCACTTATGACGTCAACGGCGGCTCGCACATCCACTGACTCCGGAGGTAGCAGGTTCAGACAGAACACTGATGACCCATGGCTAGCCATGAGGAGGATGGGCCCGACATCCGCGACAGCTGGCCGCCGCTACGGGTCGAGCCAGATGCCCGATACCCTGATTCGTGAGGCTCACCGCCGCGTACGTCGCCGGATCAGTGTCCTTGACGACGACCCCACCGGCTCGCAGACCGTCCACGATGCCACGATCGTCACCAGGTTCGCGCCGAAGGGCTCGTCCGCCGGACTCGCTGAACCGGGCGATGCACTCACCGAAGGCAGAGCTATAAGCATCACGCTCGGCCAACCCTCACCGATCTCAGCGGCGCGCTGCTAGCGTGAACGCCCCCTTGATCGCCGTAAGCATGACCGGGCCCGCTGCGGCAGGGTCGATGGGCTGGGATCGGCTCTGGGCGAACACCGTGACGACATAGCTCTGCCCCGCCCGGGTAGTAGCGAGGTAGGCCATGGTTAACACGCCTCCCCCGTATCCGCCCTTGCGCCAGGTTGTCTGCCACTGGGCCGGGTCGAGCTCGAGGACGTCGTCGTTGAGAGAAAGCACCTGGCTGATCGGGGACAGGCCCGGTCGGCGGGTGAGGGCGATGAGCGAGACGTAGGCACGGCAGATGTCGCTGGCCGAGGCGATCCATCCCGGGCTGCTGATATCGCCTCGCGTGCTCAACGCTCTCATAGCTGCCACGTCGGGCAAGGGGAGCCGGTCGACGGTGTTGGCCAACAGCGCCCGCCGTTCAGCTTCGTTCGCGGCGAGGTAACGGTCCGCCAGCGCCGGCCATTGCTCGAGCGCGAGGATGAATGTCTCACGGGTGGTCAGGAACGGCCGGTTCAGCGAGGGTTTGGCCATGCCCGCGGTAGTGAGCGCCGCCTCGACCGCGGAGCGGCCCATGAGGTTGATCAGCATGTCCGTGGCTGTGTTGTCGCTGATAGTAATCATCTTGGTGGCCGCGTCCAGCACCGAGATCTGGGTGCCGTCCGGCTCATACTGGAGCACACCGGAGGGGAGGCTCTTGAGCTGTGCGGTGACGGTCAGTGGCTGGTCCCAGCTGACCTTGCCAGAGGCCACGGCATCACCCAGCGCGTGGAGCACGTAGAGCTTCATGACCGAGCCGAACGGCGCCGTGGTGTCGGGGTCCCTGCTGTGCACAGGTTCACACGAGCCGTCGCTGACGTTGGCGACGAGCAGGCGGACCTGGGGGGCGACCGAGCGGATCGCGTCATCGACACCTGCCCACGTGGACGGCACCGGCCCGGCGATGACCGGACTGATGTCCAGGTCGCCGATCAGCCCCCGACTGCCGACGGTGAGCCCAACCCGAGCCCGCGGGCCTGCACCGCCGCCGGAGACGACAGCGACAACCATGCTCGGCTCACCGACCTTGATCGCGACCGGCTCGGCGCCACTCCCTGCTTCCAGCCATTGGTTGAGTGCTTGCAGCCATTGGTTGAGCGCAGCCGGGCTGACCATGGCTAGGTAGCCCGCGTCGAAGTGGGCGCGTACCTCCGCGTCGGAGATGGGCAGGTGGGCCGTCGCCGCGATGAGCCACCCGAGCTGGGCGCCGGGCGGCGTATCAGGCGGGATGACGGGCTTCCCGGGTCCTGTCGAGGCCGCGGTGGTGGCCGGTCCGCCAGGCGTCGGCCTCGGCGAGCTGCAGGCGGCGGCTGAGAGCACCACCGCTGTCATTAGCGTCGCCAGGAGCGCCCACGCTCGACGGCCCCGCCTGCCGCTCCTGCGGCTACACAGCGCACGCATTCATCTGCCTCATGCACCACCACCTAACTTCTGCGCTGGCCACGGCAGCAGAGTCGTTAGTCCCGACCTAGCCGGCCTCGGTCACCACACTCGGTGGCTGAGCCAGCCAGCAGAGAACATCAAGATTCCGGTGCCGACAACGGCCATCTCGAGCTCACGGGGCGCCCCGCCCGGTTCGGGTGCTCAAGATCAGATCGGCCCGCATGCCCGGTTCCTCGCCCACTAAGCGGGCGGTGCACCTAATCCTGCAGGGGGCAGCGACCGCACTACATGCCTGAGCTTCCCGCTGCGCGGATTCACCTGCGGGGGTTCGTCCGCCAACCGCAACTTGACGTCAACGACGCCGTGAGCTCGCAGCAGATCGGCCAGCCCCGCGCGGACCTGGTCCCAGACCTGGGCTCGGTCGGTCCCCGGGTCATGATCGAGACGGACCGTGAGGACATCCCCCGCCGTCTGCAACACCTGGTAGCGGCGGACGCCTCGGGTCTCTTCCACCACTGTGGCGACCGCCATCGGCAGCAGGGTCGCCTCGCTGCCCCCCGTACCTGGAAGCCGCAGGATCTCGTCGGTGCGTCCCTCGACCGAGATGGTCGCCAGTGGTGACCCGCAGGCACACCTACGGTCGGAGATCACCACACTGTCGCCAAGCTGGTAGCGGATCACGGGCTGCACATGGTTCGCCAAGTTCGTTACCAAGAGCGAATCCGAGCGCGTGCCTGGCGGCACGGGGTCGCCCTGGGCGTTGATTGGCTCGACGAGGAACCAATCGCTGTTGAGATGCAACCGGCCGTATCGGCACGGCAGCGCCAGGGGCATCGCCTCCGAGGCGGCATAGGACTGGTTCACCAGGCAGCCGAATGCCTCCTCGGCCCGGCGTTGCACCGCCGGTGACAGCAGCTCGCCCCCGCTGGTGATCACGAGTGGCGAGATGCGCAGTCGACCCGCCTCCTGCTCCGCGGTCAGTGCCGCCAGCACACTCGCGTACGTCCCCAGAAAGGCAGGCTGGAACGCATTGAGCTCCTCGACCAGCCGCGGCAGCGGATCAAGCACCGAATAGAACCGAGCAATCCGCCGGCGGAAGGGTGCGGTTCGCAGACGCCGCTGAAACATCGTTGTAGTCAGAAAGTGACCCCCGCTGGCGAACACTGCAGCCTGGCGAGGCTGCCGGGTCAGCATCCGAGCCAGGAGTCCAGGGGTGAGGGCGCCGAGAGCGCGCACGTAACTCAGTCCGGTCATTACGGCGACCGCACGGCGATCCTGGACGATCAGGGCCGGTACGCCGGTCGATCCGGAGGTAGTGAAGACCACGTACTGGTTGAGGAAGTCCTGGCCGAGATTATGCAGATCGGCAACGAACTGCTCGACACCAGCTTGAGTCACGTTCGGGTCGGTAACCCAGTCGTCGAAGCGTGCCATCAGCTCCGGTTTGGTTACCGGCGGCAACTGGTAGAACTCTTCAAGACCGATCGGACCGGGTGGAACCGCCCGATAGTGCTCGGCGTAGAACCGGGAATTCCGGCGCGCGTGTCGTATTAGCACCTCCAGCCGAGCCGTCTGCCGGGCAACGATAGCGGTGGAGTCGCTGCGGGTCGCGCGCCAGGCATCCCAAGCCACCCGCGCAGCGGTGAGGTCCCGCGATCCAGAGGGGGCCATCCTCACCTCCCAATGTGTGCCGTGCCACCGATCCTTCCTCTATTCGCGTGGTCCACGGGAGAGGCGAAGGTCCCTGAGCGGAAGTCCCATCTTTCGGGCCGAGATCACGAAACGTGGGTGAGCTCTGCATCGCCTCTCAGTGGGCGGAAGGTTGGCTACCTACGGTCGTGTCCACAGATGCGCCACTCGTGGGAGCACCCGACATGCTCGTTCGATCGCCACGGATGAGGACGATGGCCAGCACCGCCAACCACAACAGCCATGCTCCCAAGGCGATGCGCTCAATCACACCGAGCCAGGGCGTGGGCTCACCGGCCGCCAGCCGCGGCGCGTACATGAATGACCAACCCCAGAACAAGATGACTGTGGCTAATGTCAAGATCGAGTAGACCCGGAACCGTCTGCCGAATGCCGCCGCTCCGAGCCCGATGATCGAGAGCTCGAGCAGTATGGTCACCGCACCCAGGATCACGTGCATGACGTCGTTGACGCCTCCCGTCGTTGCGATCTCACCACGTGCGGTGATCGGGAATGGCAGCCATAGCGGGCCCATGGCTCCGCATGCAATCAGCAGGCCACCGATAATGCGTAGCGCGCGGTTGCCTCTGGCTGATTGCCAGACACCGATGCCGAACGCGATGAGAAGCGCTTCGTGGATGAGGACCACTGCAGTGACCGCCGGTCTCGTCGGAGCGCCGATCGAGGACAGCTCGCTGACGGTTTGCGAGAAGGGGCTGTAGCCCTGATAGAGCATGGCGGCCAAGGCGTCATGAGCGACAACGTAGAGGAGCGCCGTAACAATCCCGCAGGCCAGGAGCGCCTTACGCGCCATGCTCGGCGCGGAGCCGTCGCGGCGCATCGGCGCCGCCTGTCGACTGAGGGTGGACATTGTTCGCCTTCCAGGCGGGGCGGCCGCCAGGACCACCTCTTACGTTCAGCATCGTCTGGAATGGAGGGAAGGCGTAGAGTCCTTGGACCCGTGTCTCGTAGGCGGTTTCCGCGCCGCCGGAGCGGTCCTCAATCCGGTTTCGCATTATCGTCGCTGCAGCGTGCACCCGGCAGCCGAGACACCCTGAACTCAAGCCGTCACGGGGCTGCCCGCCCGCCGTGTCCGTCGTGCGAATGCAGCGTTTGAAAGACCCTCTGGCAGTACACCTCAAATCCAAGCATCGCCTCCACGTAACGACGGCCGTCCGCAACTGATGCGCCCTTGTCTGCAGCCAGTGCGCCGACCGCCTGAAGTCTCGTGCGGAGCTCATCTTGCAAAACGCCGGCCAGATAGGCAGTCAAGAGCTCTGGCGAGCCTGTCGCGACAGCCTCTTCCGCCATGGGAATCACCGGACCCACCGGAGTGCCGGAAGGTTTGAGACCGGTGTAGGGGGCGCCCTCGCCGGCACGATGAACTCGTACGACGGTTTCGAAGAAATACCGATCTGCGACTGCTCGCGCCTGCTCGCCCATCGCGCGTACGGGCTGGACAGCTGCAAACGCCGCCCGGACCTCCGCCTCATCCTGTTCGGGTACGAACGGCAACACGATCCCCACATCGCCGGCTGTCAGGGCCTCCCGCGCCGCGCTGACGACCGGGCCGTCGAGTGAGTCGCAATGTGGTGGCATGACCTCTCTCCTCTCTCGGTAGGTCGAGCTGCGGCAGGCTTCGAGCAAGTCCACCCGAAGCCATCTCGCGGGTAGACCAAGTGGTTCTTGTCCAGCGTTGACCGCGGGCACCCCTGACGCCAGGGACCTCTGACCCAATCGGTACGGACCGATCGCCTCCTGCTTGCTCGCTCAGCCAGCCGTGGGCACCATGACGCATTCTTTCGTCGAACTGCTCATGGATAGAACGTCCGCGAACCGATTTTTCAGCCACGTTTCGCCGCGCGCTCCGCCTCTTTGCGTATCAGTTGAAGGACGGGGCGCCCCATCGCGGTAACGAACGGCCCGACAACCGTCCAGTAGCGACGGAAGCTGCGTCGAGCTTCCTCGTCGGTACACCGCACTCGCACATCGGTAACCACCATGGCCGCGCTCGTCCCGTAGGCGAGGACTGTGAACCCCCAGGCACCGACGCCATAGCCCGGACGGCTGAAGTCGCGAAACTCATCTCTGCTCCATTCCACCCGGCCATAACCTCGGTCCCACCAGCGCCCGATGAAGCCCAGCACTAGTTCCTTACCAGGTTCCTCGGCCAGCAAATGAAAGCCGCCCTGCTCCTCGAGCAGCTGGTCGAAACCGAAATGCTCCGGCGGTGCAGCCGAACCATGCTCACGCGATCTGAACACGGCATCAAACCAAGTGCGAAGCCGGTTTGGAACAGCAATCATTGGTGATCGGAGGAAGTCCACCCGCCGGATTGCCGCGAATGTGGCGAGTGAGTCGGCTTCAACGGGCAGCGACACCAACACCCTTCGCTCCCAGCTGGGCAGTTCCTGGTCGATCAACATGGCAGTCTCCTTATCGAGAATGTTGGCCCGACTGACCGATCCCCTGGTGCGATCGATTCAATCGAGTTGCCTACCGGGGCGGCGGGGCCTGTCCGAAGTCCACAACCTCCGTGGCTCGATCTGTTCCACGCTAGGTAGACGTGTCGCAGGCCGGATAGGGGCCTTTGTCCCTCGAGCGGCGGAAACCCCACAGACTCAAGAGCCGGAGGGGAGGGTGACCGTCCCCTACAATCAGTCGCGCCTCGGCTGCAGACTTAAGTCAGGAGTTGGAGTGGGAGCCCGACCGCCGGGGGTGGGTGGGCTTCGGCTGGTTGAGATGACCTGACGAGAAGGCGGCGCGATGGCGGAAGAGCCGGACCTGCGGAGCGTTTCGGCCGCTTCGATGAGATGGGCCGGGGACCGAAGAGCGAAGGCCAGCGATTCCTCCCCGCGCGTACGCGGCAGCCGCCGGGTCATCCAGGTGGACAACTTCAAGTCGTTGCTGGTCGCCTGGATTATCGGCTGTCATGCTCTGCTGGGTTATACCGCGATCGGTGGCTGGCCGTACGACGAGGTCAACGAGGTCACAATGTCCCCGCGCTCCGAATTGCTGCTGTCGATCTTCTTTGGTCCCACCGCGCTCTTCGTCATCGGCACGTTCTTCTTCCTGGCCGGTCTTTTCGCGTCGGCGGAGATGGCTCACCGTGGAACGGCGCAGTTCGCCCGAAGCCGCATGACCCGACTTGGCCTGCCCTGGCTCTCGTTCACGCTTCTGATCTGGCCGCTCTTGATGTGGCTCGCCTATCGTTCGGCGGGCCGGCGTCAGTCGTATTGGCAGGCGTTCCTTGGTCGACAGCCTTTCTTGGACTCGGGGCCGCTGTGGTTCGCCCAGGTGTTGATGTACGTCTCACTGGGCTATGCGCTGTGGCGTTGGAGAGGCTGGGGACTCCGGTTCCGGATGGGGGCCACGCAGGGCAGTCATCTGTTCCTGGCTGCCGTGGCCATTGCTCTTGCCTCTTTCGTCGTACGCCTACAGTTCCCGGCCCGGAGCCAGCAAATCTTGGATTTGCATCTCTGGCAGTGGCCGCAGTGCGTCGGAATGTTCTGCCTTGGAGCAGCAGTGAGCATGCAGGGCTGGGCCAGGAAGGTGCCGCCTGCGGTCGCACGCAACTGCGGCATCGCAGTCACCGTCACCCTCGTGGTCGCGCCCGTGGTCGTTTTTGCTGCTGGCGTGAGGAACTTCGCCCGCGATGGCGACCAGTTTCTGGGCGGCTGGCACTGGCAGGCGCTCGCACTGGATGCCGTGGAGGCGTCCTTGGTCGTGGCGGGTTCCGTCTGGTTGCTGGCGTGGGCGCAGCGTCGGCTGACCTCGGACGCTCCGATCCTCGTTGCAAGTGCCCGCGGCGCGTACGCCGCCTTCATTTTCCAGGTCCCCGTGCTCATCGGTCTGGAGATTGCGGCACGGTCAGTTCCGTTACCGGGATTCGCCAAGGGCGTAGTCGTCGGCGCGCTCGCGATCGCCGGGTCTTTCTTGCTTGGGTGGCTGCTGGCCGGGCGTACCAAGCTGGGCAAGATCCTGTGAGTCAGCCGAGACGTGAGACCCATCTATCGCAAGCCAGGTCGAAAGCCCCTAGCCCGGTCCGCAGGACCCGGGCATGCTCGTCAGGTGTCGTCGGTGGAGCGGCTGAGCGCAGAAGACCGGCTTATCCTGTGGCCGGACGAGGCATGGCCGCAGGACATCGGTGCGCTCGGTATCCTTGACGGCAACAACCTCCTCGAATCCGACGGCAGCTTCCGGATCGAGGCCGCGAAGCACGCGATCGAAGGTCGGCTGCACCTCCTCCGCCGGTTCCGTCAGATCCTTCACATACCCAGGCGAGGCCTCGGTGGGCCGCTGTGGGTTGATGCACCGGCGTTCGACCTGAGCGACCACATCCACGTCGAGCGACTTCAGCCCCCAGCCGACGAGGCGGAGCTGCTGCGGGCGGTGGCGCGGCTGCGACGGCGCCCTCTGGACAAGTCGCGGCCACTCTGGGAGATGTGGTTCCTCACGGGGCTGCCTGCTGACCGTATTGGCTGGTTTGTGCGATTGCACCACGTGATCGCCGACGGCATTGCCGGCGTGGCGGAACTCGGTGTGTTGCTGGACGCATCACCGAACTCGGCGACGCCACCAGCACAGCCGTGGGTTCCCACCCCGCGGCCATCGGCACGTGCTCTGCTCTTTGACAACCTCGAGCGCCAAATCGCGAAGCTGAGGCGTGCTCTGAGAGCGATTACGCGTCCCACAGCGATCCTGCAAAGTGCGCGAGCCGCGATGCCCGCGCTCCGCGAGCTTCTCGCCGAGGAACCGGGACCGCGAACGAGCCTCAATCGGGTGATTGGCCAGGAGCGCACTCTCGCGTTGCTGCGTAGCAGCCTGGAGCTGGTCAATGAGGTCGCGCACATGCTCGACGCAACGGTGAATGATGTGCTGTTGACCGTGATTGCTGGGGGCCTGCGAGGGCTGCTGCGCAGCCGCGGCGAACGGATCGACGGGGTCACCCTGCCGATCTACGTGCCCGTTTCACTTCGCCGCGGCCGGTCGAGTCAGGAAGGAGGGAATCTGATCAGCCAGATGGTTGTCCCCCTCCCACTTGGGATCGCCGATCCTGGCCGGAGGCTGCGGCAGATCGCGAGCGAGACAGCGAAACGGAAGGCGATCAGCCGTCCGTCGCTGGGGGCGATGTTCCGCAGCAGGTTGGTCCGAGGGGTAATGCTCAAGCTCATCGTCCGGCAGCGGGTGAACATCGTTAGCGCTGATCTGCCCGGTCCTCATGCCCCGCTCTACTTCGCCGGCGCGAAGCTGTTCGAGGTGTTCCCGCTTTTGAACCTCCTCGGGACAGAGTCGCTTGGAGTTGGCGCGCTTTCCTACGCGGGGCAATTCAACGTCATGGTGGTCGGCGATGCGGAGGCCTACCCCGACGTCGACGTCTTCGCCGCGAGTATGCGCGACGACCTAAGCGCATTGATTGAATCAACCGCTAACGTCCGTGGCCGACGCACTCGACCCTTGGCAGGACCATCAGGTGCTCGCCCACTTGATCATCGGGGGCAGTAGCGATCCTTTGGTCGCTAGCGTGCGGGCCGCCGTGGCCGTTCGTCGGGCCTGCGATGGTGCAGCACGCTGCGGACGCCCAGCGCCGTGACGCCGGCGGCCAACACTCCGGTCGCCCACGGTCGTGGGTTGCGGAAGTCAGGCCGCCGCTCGAAGGACATCACGTCCATTAACAGACGCGTGGCCGCCCCTTCGTCAGGTCCGCCATCGAACACCACACGGAACTCCATCCCGAACTCCGGGAAGTAGATGCGAAACACCCAAGGGTCCTCGGGATCGTCAGGGTACAGGCGGAAACCGCGCCGCATCGCTGGAATTGGGGTGAGCGGCTTCAGCATCAGGCGGCCACCCTGAACCACGACCTCTGCTCCGGCCCCCATCAGCGCCCTCAAAGACAGGTTGGTAACCGGACCGGGAGCCAAGCCGTACCACCCGCAGATTTCACTCCACGTTTCTGGGCGCGGCGCGATGTCGATGCGGATTGGGTCAACGGAAAGGCCGAGCAGGAGACGAAGGAGCATAGTTGCGAGCGGTATAGGCGCGCCGCGACCGTCGAGGCCGCCGGTGTTGCTGAAGACGATGACCCCGATTCCTTCTCCGGGAGCCAGGGCCATCGCCGAATGGAAGCCGGACAGGATGCCGGTCTTGCCAACAGTCTTATGGCCTGCTTCCTCGCCGAGTTCGAACGCCAGACCCATGCCGGGCACGCGTGGATCCGGCTGGAAATGCGGTCGGAACATGGTCGCCACGGTCTCGGGTCGCAGCACCGAGCCATGCTCGTTGGCAGCCATCCTGAGAAGGGCGGCGATGTAGCGAGCGATGTCTGCCGTGGTGGAATACATTCCGCCTCCACCGGGGGTTGGGACTTCGCGGTCGGCGACCGGCTTCAGGCCGCGGCGGCGCAGTACATACCCGGTGGCCAGGTTTGGCTTGACCCGTTCGGATCGGATGAGTTCGGTGTGCTCCATGTCCAAGGGGTCGAAAATGCGGTCGCGTAAGTAGCGATCCAGCGGCTGGCCGCTCACGTCCTCGACGATCTGCCCGAGCGCGGCAAAACCGTGGTTGCTGTAGACCCATTTCGTCCCCGGCTCGACCTCAACGGGCAGTCCCCGGCGGTAGTATTCCGCAACTGGTGGCGCTCCTGTTCGGCGCGCCCGGTCGCCTGAACCGACGCCCGGCTGGAGCAGATCCGAGAGCCGCCGCCAATAACCGACGCCTGCGGTGTGCGCGAGGAGGTGCCGGACGGTGGCGGGCGACAGGTTCGGCTTCGCTGGGACCAGCCGGAAGCTGCGGAGGTAGTCGTTTGCCGGCGCGTCCAGGTCAACCAGCCCTTGCTCCCACAGCTGCATGACAGCGACTCCGGTGAAGGTCTTGGTCAGCGATGCGATGCGAAAGACGGTGTCCTCGGTGATCGGCTTCTTCGCCGCGATATCGGCGAGGCCATGACCGTGGAACCACGAGAGACTTCCATCAGCGATCACCGCGACGGCCAGACCGGCGCACGGCCAGCTGTCGAGGACCTGAGCGATCGTCGCATTCAGGTGGATGTCATCGATCCGACCGTGCTTGTGCGTTGGGCGCTCGCCTTCAGCGGGTCTGATGGGCGTCGCGCTCATTGTTTGTGCTCCTTTCCTGCCTTACTGAATGAGTGCACCAGAGGCTGTGCTCCCGCCTACCGCCGATCCTGAAATCGCCGGACGGCCCGTACCGTGGTTGCGGCACCAAGCACCCCAAAGGCGCCGGTGGCCCACACCCTCGGATTGATCGATTTGGGGTGCCTATCGGCAGACAGCAGGACCCCGTCGAGGTGGACCCCAGTCGTGGTACCTGAAAGGTCGCGGCTGAACACCACCCTGACTGTGCCCAGGCCGTACTTCAAGAGGTCGATTCGGAAGACGTACGGGTCTTCTTGATCGTCGGGATGCAGCGGAAGGCCTCGGTACAGGGCTGGTATCGGGCTGAGGGTTCGCAGGATCAGCTGGCCGCGCCGAACGCTGACCTCAACTCCGGCGCCGAGGATGCTCCACGCCTGCAGGTCCGTCCGCTGGGCGCGAGGCCGGTACCAGCCGCAAACTTTGCCCCAGATCTCCGGATGCTGCGGGATGTCGGTGCGGATGCAGTCCCGCGGGGCCCCGATCAGCTCACGGACCAGCCGTTGCGTCTCTCCCGTCAGCCAGCCTGAAGCATTCCTCGACCCGTTGGTGAAAGCCACGACGCCGACATTGTCGTCCGGCGCCAGGAAGATCTGGGAATTGAACCCGGGCACCACCCCCTGGTGCTCCACCGCAGCATGCCCCCCGAGGTCTACCCGCCAGAACGCCAGCCCCATGCCTGGTATCCGCGGGTCCGGCCGGTAGTGCGGCTCGAACATCCGCGCGACGGTCTCCGGCTTGAGGATCGAACCATGCTCACCTGAACCACCGCCGAGAAGCGCGACCACATAGCGCGCCATGTCCCTTGGGGTGGAATAGATCGAGCCGGCCGCCGCAGTCACACCCTGGCGGTCAGTCACCGCCTTTGCGCCGTCTGAACGCAGTCGGTAGCCAGTGGCCAGCCGCGACGTAAGCCGTTGCGATCGCAACAAATCCGTATCTGCCATCCCAAGGGGCTCGAAGATGCACTCGCGGAAATAGCGGTGCAGAGACTGCCCGCTGAGGTCTTCCACGATCTGGCCGAGGGTGGCGAACCCGTGATCGCTGTACGTCCAGATCGTGCCCGGCTCCGCTGCCAGCCGCAGGCCGCCTTGGTAGTACTCCGCGAGGGTGGGCAGACGCGCATCGAGCGAGAAGGTTTCTGCGACCCAGCCGCTGTTGATCATGCGTGAGGGATGCAGCCACTCCGGCACGCCGGCGGTGTGAGTCAGCAGATGCCGCACCGTGGCAGGACGCCAGCTTGCCTTCGCTGGCACGAGCTGGAAGGCGCGCAGGTAGTCATTGGCCGGAGCATCCAGCTCGATCAGGCCCCGCTCCTCAAGCTGCATGACCGCAACCGCTGTAAAGGTCTTGGTGATTGAGCCGATCCGAAAGACCGTGTCTTCGGTCACCGGCGTCGCCGCCTCGATGTTTGCGACCCCATGACCGGAGAAAAACTCGAGCGCTCCGTCCCGGACCGCGCCCACCGCCAGACCGACGGCAGGCCAGCGGTTCAAGATCCCATCGACATTGCCCGCTATCCCAAGCTGATCGATGTCTGGCATGGCTGTGTGACCACTGGTCGGGTAGATCAAGTCAGGGCCTGCTCTGCCAGTGCAGAATGTCGTTCGGGCTCGGCCGTGGCCTGTGGTGCCACGATAAGCGGACAGTGTGTCTGCTTCATCACACTGCGGGCCACCGACCGAGTCCATGGTCCCCAGCGACGCTGATGTGGCTGACCGACCACCAAGACGGCCGCCGATCGGGACCACCGTATGAGCTGAGCGTCGGCGTCGCCGGTGACGATCGCGGTCGAGATCGCGACTTCAGGATGGTTTCGCTCCCATTCCGCCAGTACTTCTTCAAGATCTAATCGCGCGGCGGTCAGATCGCGAGGCGAGGCGGTCATCGGCTGGGCGTGCAGCACAATCACTCGAGCATCACGCAGCCTCGCCTCCTCGAACGCCAACTTCAGCGCAGGCTCCGGCGCTGTCTCGCCGTCAAGTGCAACAATCACCGGCAGCCGCGGAGAGGCATGGCGGGCACGCCAGTTGCCGGGGACTACGACCACCGGATATGCGACGTGACCGACAACCTGCGACGTGACAGCGCCCATGAACAACCGCTCAAACCACGACACATCGTCGCGACCCAGCACCAGCATCGCGGCTTGGCGGGCTGAGCCTTCGAGGACCGTCACAGCATCATCCGGCTCGGCCCTCCCATACACGTGCACCTCTGGAGGAACGATCAGCTGTGCAGCCACCGCTGCGAGGAGTTTCTCTGCCGTGGTCCGGGCCGCCGAGAACGCGGCATCCGTGTCAGGGGCCCGCGCCGATGGAGGTGGAAAGGCGTGCACCAGGAGGATGTCACTGCCGCGCAGCTCAGCCGCCGTGACTGCGTAGTGTGCAGCCCCCAACGATTCCGCCGATGCGTCTACGCCCGCCACCACCAGCGGCCTACCCGGTGCCTCGGCCTCGCCGATCATTCCCTCCGCCGCTGGGCTCGCAGCCCCGACACCTTCATCGAATACCACGGTGGTGTCCTGCCCGGCTGCGTCAGAATCCTCGGCAGGGCGATCAGAGGCGGCCGGCACCGCGACGACCGGACAGACAGCATGGCTGAGGCAGTAGTGGCTCACCGAGCCGCTCAGCAGCCGCCCCAGCCCAACGTGTTCGCGAGTACCCACCACGAGTTGGCGTGCGTCTTGAGATTGCCGAACCAGGACCCGGCCGGTATCCCCGCTGGCGAACTGCAGGATCCAGTCGGGACGAGGCGATACGGCGTCGAACACCGCGGTGATCGCCTTCCGGTATGACTCCTTGAGCTCCTCGTGGCTCACCTCCATGAAGTTGACTGGCGCGGGAAAGCCGGCGGAGCTGAGCCCGTACGGCCAGTCAAGCACGTGTACGGCTCGAAGTACGGCACTGAGCCTCCTGGCCTGCTCAGCTGCCCAATTCAACGCAGCCTTACTCGACGGCGAATCGTCCAGTCCAACAACGATCTCGTTGTTCATCAGACACCTCCATCGGGCAGGGGCCGCATCTGTACTACCTCCGACGGTGGCGCCGCAGTCGTATCCGCACAACCGCCCTTCGTCGTTGCTCGTGAGGACCTTTGTCCCTCACCCGTGCTGGACTCATCTATAAGCGGTTGAGCGTCATGATCAAGGCGCTCCGTAGATATCATCTCGCCGGAGTGGATGAGCCGCCACTGGTACACGCCTCTGTGACCGGGCCTGGGTAGCTGATTACGACTTCAATATTGATCATGGTGTGCTGCCGACCGCCTGGGAAGGGAGCAGGCGCTGCTGCACCGCTCTCTCCGTGATGGTGCAACCCAACGCCAGACAGACGGCCAGCGCACCGTGCGTGTCGCGCCGCTGATTGATCTTTCGTGCCGAGGCTCGACCGCAGTGCCGTTCGACCCATCTACGCAGGTCTTACTCCTCTGCGCGTCGGCGCCCTCCTGAGGCAACGTGAGTGACGTAGACGCACCCAAAGGATCACGATGGAACAAACCGCAACCTGGAACATTGAAATCTTCCTCTTCGAGGACGGGGATCGGACTCG
The DNA here is from genome assembly GCA_963759635.1 of uncultured Actinomycetota bacterium. Classification (GTDB taxonomy): domain Bacteria; phylum Actinomycetota; class Actinomycetes; order Propionibacteriales; family Propionibacteriaceae; genus Microlunatus. The sequence goes on along the minus strand of CAVXAP010000030.1, from coordinate 165,711 downwards.
GGCCAATGCGGTTCTGCGCACGAGTGCGGGCACCGAGCTTCGCCACGAGGGCGTCGCTAGGCGCAATCCGAACGACACAGAAGTTCCTGAAATTGGCGAGGAATTGGCCACCGCACGGGCACTCAGTGGTCTGGCCCACGACCTCTTTGAGGCAACCGTCAGCGACATCGAACAGAACCTGCACGCGCAGGTGCATCTCGAGGCATAAGACCACGTCGGGTGGTGGAGGCACTCGGAAACGAGCGCATTGTCCCAACGCACCATCGCCGGACATACGCGCAGGCGGGCCCTCCCCATGCCGCCGGTCCGACGTAGTGGCCGTAGTCCGTTAGCTGTAATGGCAAGAGACAGGCAAGGAAACGCCGAAGAAAGGGGACGAGCAGTGACAGTGCCCGCAAGACGCGAACGCCCGATGTTCGCCGACCTGATGGACTGGCTGGAGACCGAGTTCCCAGCGCTGCCTATCATGCGGCCGTTCACCGGAGGGCAGCTGGTGCGTGTCGAGGACTACGTCGATGAGGGGCAACACGTGGTGCGCGCCGAACTGCCCGGGATCGACCCGGAAAACGACGTCGACATCACCGTCCAGGACGGGATTCTCACGATCACGGCGGAGCGGCGTGAGGAGAAGAAGGAGGGCGGCCGGTCAGAGTTCCGGTACGGCTCCTTCAGCCGTAGCGTGAGTCTCCCCGCGGGAGCCGACGAAGAAGACGTGACGGCGACCTACCGTGACGGGATCCTCGAAGTGCGTACTCCGCTCAAAGAAGCGAAGAATCCGGAGCCGAAGCACATCGCGATCGCCAAGCGATGAACGCGCAGTGGGGAGGCGAATCCTTAGATTTCGCCTCCCCAGCAAACGCGGATGTGACGCAGCAGTTGCTCCATTCAACAGAGCCCTCTGTCCGGCTGCATGTCGTCAGTGATCTCATGGGTCAGCAACCAGACAGCCGCGACGTACGCCAGTTGGCCGAGCACGTGCGTACGTCGTCGCGAGTCGCGACGCTGTTGTCCGGGCGGGATGACACGGGACGCATCCCGCACCATCCATACAAGGCCAAGTGGTACGGAGCACATTGGGTGCTGGTCGCTCTCGCCGAACTGCGTTACCCACCGGGCGATGAATCGCTCCTGCCGTTACGCGACCAAATCATGGGCTGGCTATTCTCGGCGGACTACGGGCGTCACATGGGCCGCGTAAACGGCTTACCGACGCTGCATGCTTCCATCGACGCCAATGCGGTCTGGTCGACGCTCTCCCTTCACATTGCCGATGAACGTACAGAGCCGCTGGTCCAGCGGCTACTCGACACGCAGTGGCCCGACGGTGGCTGGAACTGCGACCGGCGGGCGAGCGGTCGTTCCTCGTCCTTCACCGAAAGCCTCATCCCGCTACGTGCCCTCGCCTTGTACTCCCGGCTGACCGGAAACGAACGTAGTCGCACCGCCGCCGAACACGCCAGCGAGTTCTTCCTCTCCCACCGGCTGTTCCGACGCCGTCACGGCGGAAGGGTAATCGCGCCGACGTTCCTGCAGCTGCACTACCCGTGCTATTGGCACTACGACATCTTGTTCGGCCTCGAAGTCCTCGCCGAGGCCGGTCATCTGACTGACCCCAACTGCGAGGAGGCGCTCGAACTGCTGCGCGGGAAAGCCCTACCTGACGGCGGCTTTCCCGCCGAACATCGCTACTACCGCAGTGGTCCGAGCGCCACTGGGCAGCGGTCGATTGTGGATTGGGGACCGACCAGCAGCCGGCGGATGAACGAGTGGGTCACTGTACGCGCGCTCAAAGTGCTGCAGTCGCCTGCAGATCCGTGACACAACTGGATGCCGCATGCGCCGTCGCCGACGGGCTGGCGCGGCAACATCTCCGCGACGATGCCCCGGCAACCGACGTGGTGCAGGCTGCCCGTGACCTCGTCGGCCTGCATGCGACAGGCGCGCCGAATCCGTACCTCCAGCTCTTCACCCGGATGCCAGGATTCACGCGCCCGGCGCTTGACCGCGAACTGTATGAGCGCCGCAGCCTCGCGCGAGTCCGATGCATGCGCGGCACCCTCTTCCTGCTGCCACTCGAGCTGCTACCCATTGCGTGGGCGGCCACTCGCGAGCTAGTACTTGGGCCGTCAACGAAGTATTTGACGGCTCAGGGCCTGACGCCTCGTTCCTACGAGCGGTACGCAGGCCTCGTGGATGCCGTCCTCGCCGGCAGAGCCCTGTCCGCCGCGCAGATCCGAACTGAGCTCGGTGCCGGCCGCAACATTGCGCTCCCCGCAGTACTGAACCAAATGTGCGACGAAGGCCAGCTGCTCCGTGACCGCCCGGTCGCGGGGTGGCGTGACGCCCACAGCACGTACCGCCGCCTGGCCGAGGCCCTGCCCCAAGTGAAGCTGGACCGCTACGAGCCAGCCCAGGCTGCGACAATGCTCATCGAGCGGTACATCGACCGGTACGGGCCGGTCACACTCGACGACATTGCCTGGTGGACAGGCCTAGGCAGACGGCGCTGCCGCGACGCGCTGCACGAACTCGGCACACAGATCACGCCGGTACGCCTGCCGGAGTGGGACGGCGAGCACCTGGTTCGTCGCGCCAACCTCGACCGAATCATGCATGCGACCAGACCGACACGGACGCAAGTGTCGCTGCTGGCCGCCCTGGACCCGTACACCATGGGCTTTCGGCGGCGGGCACGCCTGCTGAACCCTGACCGTCAGGACTTCGTTTATGACCGGGGCGGAAACGCGACCAGCGTTGCGCTGGTCGACGGCCAGATCGCCGGGGTCTGGGATGTGCTGATTCCCAGCGGCGAGATCGGATTCTTCCGGTTCGATACCCTGACCAGCCGCGTGGCGGACCAGATCAGAATGGAGCTTGCTCGCATGGGGTCGTTCATTGCAGGAACTAAGGTCGAGGTTCGATGGGTCGGCGAGATGGTGCCACTGACCGATCGGCGGGCAGGCTGGGTTCTCAAACCGTTACACGAGCTGTGACCAACGTCCGACTGCTCGGCCTCGTCTCAAAGGACGAAACCCCACATGTGCATCCGTGACCTTCGACTCTTCAAAACTGCTTCAGTGAACGTGTCGGATGGGCATGTGACGACGCGCGATCTCTCGCCAGTGGCGATGGCGAACAGGGACGGGCCGGCAGTTGAGCGTGCCAGTTCGGCCGACTTGGCGTTTCTCGCGATGGATACTGGCCAAGTTCCGCAACAGTTCGCTGTCGTCTTGATCCTGGAACGGCCCGGCGATTTCAGTCTGTCTCACCTCCGGAAGTTGATCGCAGACCGCATCGTTGCTCTCCCCCGCATGCGTCAGAAGTTGATCAAGGTGCCTCCGGGCTGCGGACGGCCAGTGTGGGTGGACGATGGTGACTTCAATATTGATCATCATGTTCAGGCGGTGTCCTGCCCACCGCCAGGAGATCAGCGGGCGCTGTTGGAGACTGTTCTCTCAGTAATCATGACTCCGTTGCCGAGAGGAGCTCCGCTCTGGTCGGTCGCGCTGATCAGTGATCTTGCCGATGGCGGAGTCGCGGTGGTGGTCGTGTTGCACCATGTCCTCGCAGACGGACTTGGCGGGCTCAATGTACTCGCGGCACTCGTCGACCCGGGACTGCCACCTGCCCACGTCCGCTTCCCACGGGCTTCGCCGACACGGGCGCGTCTTGCACGAGACGCGATGCAGACGCGGTTCCAAGGCTTACGCCAGGTGACCGGTTCCTGGCGATCGCTGCGCCGGGCAATGTTCGCTGGCGGCGGTTTTCACCCAACTCGAGCCCTGCCTTGCTCGCTCGTGCAACGGACGGGTCCGCGTCGGAGGATGGCAGTCGTCAGGGTGGATCGCGCTGCGCTGAGAGCAGCAGCGCATCGATATGGGGCTACCACGAACGACGCAATCCTCGTCGCCGTGGGTGGCGCGCTGCATCAGTATTTGCAGAGCAGAGGAGAGTCAATCGAGCCCATAGCCATCACCGTGCCGGTCTCCGGCCGCCGACCAGGCGGCGGGTCGGCGGTGGGAAATCTCGTGAGCCCGATGCTGGTCAACATCCCGACCAGCGGGGATGTAGGTGAACGCCTCGCGCAGGTTGAGGCGGCGGTGCGAGCCCACAGGGCGGCAGCGACCGGTCCGCCGCCCATTGCCATTCTCGGTGGGTTGTTCCGGCTGCTCGCAAGGCTCGGCGGCTACCGCTTCTACATGAACCACCAGCACCGATTCCACACGCTCGTGACACATGTCCGCGGTCCCGTGGACCCGGTAACCCTCGGGGGGCACCTGGTCAATGCAGCTATCCCGGTCGGGGTTGGCGAGGGCGGAAACATGACTGCATACTTCGAGGTCCTGTCGTACGCCGGCGTGCTCACCATCGCGATGATCGTCGACCCGGATCACGGTCCAAATCTTGACGACCTGACGCGCCGGTTGCAGAGCGAGCTCGATTCGATCATCGCGTCGGTAGACCGCTGATGTGCTCGATGATCTCTGCGTGATGGGCCGTTGGACTCAAGATCACAACCTCCCCATGCTGCCATGACCCCCATCTTTAGCTTGGTGATCTTGTCCGGGGTTCAAGATCAAGAGATCCGGGAAGCGGAGGTTGGGCGCAGGGTTTGTTTGCTTCCGGTGCGCTTGCCCAAGCATCAACGGCCTGTTTGAGAGCGACCCCGTCCACCGCCTGCAGGACGCCGTAGAGCAGACGCCGTAGAGCTCAAGCGCCACGACCGCAGAGACAGCTCCCAGTCGTGCCACCCAGGCCGCACCTCCAGCTCGGAGGTCAAGAGTGAAGTGGAGGACGAGAAGTCCGGCGATGATCACCGCCATGCCAACAAACTGGCAGAGATGGACAGCGGTCCAGCTGGCGCTGCTGGCGTACTCGGCAAACACGGCTCTGTGGGCCACGGCGGTACACTCCCTAGCTGCGATGGACTCCAAGGTTGGGGAGCAGGGAGGAGTTCATGATCGATCGCAAGACGCTTCGGAAGGGATGCAGGTCATCGGCTCGGTGGGGAAGTTTAGGGACGAGCGAGCTTGCCAAGTCCAAGGGCTCAAGGGTTATCTGATGGGTCGAGGAATGGGTCCCGGCATTCTCTGCCGACCCGCTCATTAGTGTGGATGTTAGGCGCCCTATGAAGATCAACAACATCAAGATCAATTTAGGAGTAGCGGCGGCGCTCTGGCGGTGCCAGCCTCGCTGATCGTCCGACGGACTGCGGCTTCAGCTGGCTGTTCATGGGTGGTATTCGCTGTGGGTGGAAGGACCGCGCTGACAGCTCGACAGGTGCCCAATTGCCGCCGCTAATGTCCGGGCCGATGACGAATGCTGACAATGAGAACATGTGGCAAAGTTCCTAGACGCCGACAGATCGCCAATGTCGCGCTCGCGGGCCCTGACCCTGCTTCGGGTAAACCGAGCAGGTGATCCGACGCTGGCCGTAGTCGGGATCCATCGAAGGTGTGAGGAAGACTAATCAAGGAGCATCGATGCAACGACACATTGATCATGATCAGCACGACCGATTCCCAACCGATCCATCGGGGCTGCCGGAGGCTGGCTGGCCGGAGCTGATGGAACTGGCTGCCGGGGGCACCGTAGAGCTTAGGGTGGGGCCGGTGGCCAAGCGGCTGGGCGAGACGACGGTGCGGATGCTGGGCTACAACGACTCGATTCCTGGCCCAACCCTCAAGGTTCACCAAGGCAGCGAGATCATCGTCCGAGTCACCAATCACGGCGACATGGATACCACCGTTCACTGGCACGGGCTTCGTCTGGAGAACCGCTACGACGGTGTGCCCCACGAGACCCAGGCGCCTGTCCCTGTCGGCGGCAGCTTCACCTACCGCATCCAGTTTCCCGATCCAGGACTGTACTGGTACCACCCGCACATCCGGGAGGACTACGGCCAGGAGCTGGGGCTGTACGGCAACATCTTGGTTGTTCCTTCCGAGCCAGACTATTGGCCGCCAGCCAACCGCGACGTGATTTTGACCCTGGACGACCTCCTCTTGGAGGACGGCCAGTTGGCACCGTTCAGCCGCACCGAGACCAGCCATGCGGCGATGGGTCGCTTCGGCAACATTTTCCTGGTGGCCGGCCAGCCGGACTTGCAGCTGTCGGTCCGGGCGGGGGAGGTGGTTCGGCTTTGGCTCACCAACACCGCCAACACCCGGGTGTTCAACGTGCGGCTACCTGGGGCGCGAATGAAGCTGGTCGGCGGGGACAGCGGCCGGGTGGAGCACGAGGAGCTCATCGACCAGGTGTTGCTCGCGCCATCGGAGCGTGCCGTGGTCGACGTGCTGGTCGAGCATCCCGGTGAGCTGACACTGGAGCACCAAACCCCGGACCGGACCTACCAGCTCGCCAGCCTGTGGGTGAGGGATGAGCTGGCAGCGCCCTCTTTGGCGACGGAATTCGAGGTGCTGCGGACTGCACCTGAGCTGACCGCCGAGCGGCAGCAGCTGGATCGCTGGCTGGCCGCATCACCCGACAAGACGCTGGCGCTGGTCGCTCAGCTCGACGATCCAACCGCAATGCCAGAAAGCGCAGGTCCGGTCACATACAGGTGTCCGATGCATCCCGAGGTCACGAGCGACCAGCAGGGACGCTGCCCCAAGTGCGGCATGAAGCTCCTCGCCGTCGACCCAGGACGTCAGCCTGACGCGGACCACCACAGCATCACCCACCACGACGCCAAGATGCACCACGACGCGGCCGGGGACCATGACGCCCCCGCCCTCCATAACCACGACGAGGGTCAGGACGCGAACACCCCCCACGGTGGGCACGACGCCGCTAACGGGATCGAGTGGGAAGACGACATGGTCGAAGTGAACAAACTGACCACCACCGCGACTACCCACTGGAGGTTCCTGGACCGCACCGCTGGTGTGGACAATCCGGTGATCGATTGGCGGTTCAGCGTCGGACAACGGGTCAAGATCCGACTGATCAACGAGATGGCGTCCGACCACCCGATGCATCATCCCTTCCATATCCACGGCGCTGGACGGTTCCTGGTGCTTGCCCGCGACGGGGCGGTCGAGTCGAACCTGGTATGGAAGGACACGGTGCTCATCCGCACTGGCCAGACGGTGGACATCCTGTTCGACGCCACCAACCCCGGCCTATGGATGGCGCACTGCCATATCCCCGAGCACATGCAGAGTGGCATGATGTTCAGCTTTACCGTCGGCCGCAGTTAGCAGACTGAAACTTCTAATGAGGCTGCAACGGCGACGCGCTGGAGGTGAGGATGGCGCAAGCATGACCTCGACGCCGACGAACTCGCCGCCTCAATTCGCTCAAGATTAGCGGCCAAGGGAGCCCGGCCACCGCAGATTCAGATCCGGAAGGTCGCCACAATCCCGCGCCGTACCGACTAGCACGGTGGCGTGCGCTTCGATGCCGAGCCAGCGATATACCGGACCAAGGACGCAGACTGCAGTCTGGGATTTAGGCGACAAATGGTTCGAGACTCGATCTCGTCGAGCTGCAGTATTTGCACGGTCGAGTCAGCTGCCTTGAGAACGGTCGCATACCGGGGGTCGGCGGTGAGCACGTAGCCGATTATGGCTGGCTGGTTCCTTAAAACGATCTTCTCCGCCGGTAGCCACATATTCGCCGCCCGGAACACAACCGGCGCCAAAACAAGCGCGAGGAACGCAGCGCCAATGATGACCGCCTGACCGGCGCGATTTCGCTCGGGCCTGCGAAAGAAGTACACCGCGAACACGCAGAGGAGCAGGTTAAACAGGTCGTTGACCGGAGCCAACGCAAACAAGATGAGCGCCAATATCGTGGTACACACCGCCAGCCATAAGAGTGCGGTTGTTTGCCGGGCGCCGAGCGGGCGCGATACCGATCGCAGCTGAAGCCACCGAATCCAACAAATCGCCGCCGCCACCCCAAACGCGGTGGGCAGCAGCCAAGCAAACGTACCGAGCAGCACTGCTTTCACATCGAGGGTACTGAGCAGCGTCACCAGCGTGGCCCGGTCCCCGTTCGCCACGGCGAAGATGCGCAGGCCGCTCAGCAAAATCGGAATGAGGGTCAAAACCAGCGTGACATGGCTCCGCACCAGCCCCAACAGACCCGTCCGCTGCACCCGAGCGTCGTCCGATTCAGCCATCCTCCAGGCCTATCCACCAGCTGGCACTGGAAGTGCCGATACCCAACGGACAATGCACCTCATCGTACGGTTCCCGAGCCTTATGCGGGCGGCGCAGGAGTCTGACCTGGCAAGTCGCTGGTGCCGCTTGGCGTCTACCGCGGTGCGATGCCTGCCTGCCGGTGCTACCGGCGCCCAACGACCTCAATCAGGCGGGTGAGGCCGGATGGTTTGCTGCCGGTCGCGGCCGCCCCTGGAGGGCGTTGATCAAGCAGATAGCCGGCAGGCGACCGAAGTCCTGGCGGCCACGACAGCTTCCGGTTGGGGTCGGTCGTCGCACGGTGGGGCCAGCGACCAATAAGCAATTCAGCGGCGTCCAGCGCGGCAGGAAATCTCGCTTGCACCGGTCCGCTGATTGCTTGCTCGATCATCCGAGGGCTGGCGACGAGACTCCTCTACATCACGAGCGGCACCAGGCCACTTCACTGACTAATGACAGGCGCCGTAGGCCGAGCCGGCGTTGCTGGGATTGTGTCAGGTTCAAGGGGCGGCTCGGGCAGTCGTAGCCGTTTCAGCAGCAGCGCATTGACTGCGACCAGCAGGCTGGATCCTGACATGGAGAGTGCGGCGATTTCGGGCCGGAGAACGAGTCCGAACGTGGGTTCGAAGACACCAGCCGCTATCGGCAGCGCAATGGCGTTGTAGCCGATCGCCCAGCCCAAGTTTTGTCGCATCTTGCGCAACGTGGCCTGGCCGATGCGTAAGGCGACTGGCACATCGAGTGGGTCGGAGCGCATCAAGACGACATCGGCGGTCTCAATGGCGACGTCGGTGCCGGCCCCGATCGCGATGCCCAGGTCCGCACCAGCGAGCGCGGGGGCATCATTGACGCCGTCGCCGACCATCGCGACGCGTTTCCCGGCGCGCTGAAGATCTGCGATTTTGGCCGATTTATCGGCCGGCAAGACCTCGGCGATCACGGTGTCAATGCCTAGCTGGTCTGCGATTCGGCGGGCAGTGGCCTGGTTGTCTCCGGTCAACATGACGACCTGGATGTTCATGGAGTGCAGCTCGCTTACCGCTGCTGTCGCGGTGTCGCGGGCAGCGTCGGCGAGGGCGAGGACCCCGGCGGCCCGTCCGTCGACCGCAACGAGCACAGCCGTACGCCCGGCCGCTGCGAGTTCGTCTCGACGGCGCCCCATGTCGCCGAGGTCGATGCCTTCGGCGGTCATGAGGCGGCGGTTGCCTACCAACACTGGGTGGCCATCCACCTGTGCCTGAGCCCCCTGGCCGGGGATGTTGCGGAACGCCGTAACGGCCAGTTTCGGGACTCCCGCCTGGTCGGCACGACGCGCAACAGCCTGAGCCAGCGGATGCTCTGATTCGCGTTCCACTGCGGCGGCGAGCGCCAGCACCTGATCCTCACCGACACCGTCGGCGATGACATCGGTGACTTCAGGTTCCCCCTTGGTCAAGGTGCCGGTCTTATCCATCACCACGGTGTCAATGTGGGCGGAGGTCTCCAGCGCTGTTGCGTTCTTGAACAGCACGCCCCGCTTGGCGCCCAACCCGGTACCGACCATGATCGCTGTCGGAGTGGCCAGACCCAGCGCGTCGGGGCAGGTGATCACCACAACTGTGATCGCGAACAGCAGCGCCTCGGTCACCGGCCGACCCACCGCCAGCCAGACCAGGAACGTTGCCATGCCACCGAGGAGTGCGACCAAGACAAGCCAGAACGCTGCTCGATCGGCGAGCCGCTGCCCCGGCGCCTTGGAGTTCTGCGCCTGCTGCACCAGCGCCACAATTTGGGCCAGTGCGGTATCCGACCCGACCTTTGTGGCGCGGACCCGCAAGGTGCCGGTGGTGTTCACTGAGGCACCAATCACCTGGGAGCTGATTGTCTTGGGCACCGGCAAGCTCTCACCGGTCACCATGGACTCATCAACCTCCGACTCGCCCTCCACGACCACTGCGTCGACCGGGATCTTGCCGCCCGGACGAATCAGCAGCAGGTCCCCCACAGCGACCTCGGCAGTGGGCACTTCAACGGGTTCTCCCTCGCGCATCACCACCGCCATCGGCGGTGCCAGCTCAAGCAGGGTGCGAATCGCGTCGTTGGCGCCGCCCCGGGCTCGCATCTCGAACCAATGCCCCAACAGCACGAAGGCGGCCAGCACGGCGGCCGCCTCATAGAACACCTCCCCGCCCCCGCTCAGTGTGACGTAGACGCTGTAGAGCCAGCCGGCGCCGATTGCGACCGCGACCAGAACCATCATGTCCAAGGTGCGTGCCCGCAGCGCCCGCCAGGCACCGTCGAAGAAGATCCAGGCCGAGTAGAAGATCACCGGCAGGCTGAGGATCAAGGAGAAGACATCGTCCCTCAGCCCGAACGGTGCTGGCACACTGAAGCCGATCACCTCCCGACCTATCGGAGACCACAGCAGGATCGGGATGGAGAGCAGGGCGGCAACCAGGAATCGGTTCCGCATGTCACGCACCATGTCGTCCATAGCCATGCCGCCGTGATGCCCGCCGTGACCCATCACCTCCTGAGGCGCCACCGGGGCATGGGCAGCATGATCAACATGAGGTACCGGCGTCTCCGTGACCCGCTCCGCTGGTGCCTGCGTGATCATCTGGTGGTGGCTCGAGACGTGATCATGATGAGTGTGGTGACTTGCCTCGCGATGATCAGGATGATCGATGGTCGGTGCAGGTTCGGCCAGGGGATCGCAGATGTGTTCCGGGACCGACTGACCGGCACAGTGATATCCACAGTCGCGTACCCAGCCGGCCAACTCCGCTACCGAGGTTCGCTCCGGGTCGTAGGACACCGTCGCGGTCTGCGCCACCGGATTCGCATCAACCTCAAGCACACCCGGCCGACGAGACAACACCGCCTCGGCGACATTCTTCGAGGCTGCCCAATGCACCCCAGACACCTCAAGAACGGCAGTGGATCTGTTGTCAGTCATAGCCCTCCGCAGTTTGTGTCTATCGCCATCCTTGGGCGAGATAATCGACCAAATATACCCCTAGGGGGTATAAGGGGCAAGGGAGTCATCTCCAATCCCATCGGAGCTCATGACGGACGGTCGTGTGAGGCGTTGGCAGCCTGTCGGCATGTTGGGCAGGCGCTCGGCTGGGCGGTGGCATGACTCTGGGCCAGGCCAGCGCCGAGCTGTGTTGGGCCGACTGCGAGGCTGACCATCAGATTGGTGTCTTGTCTTGCCTGTAGGTGTTCAACTGCGCCTGTCTGCCCTCACTCCGTTGAAAGATCTTCGATGAAACTGAACATTTTTCGTGCTGTGCTTCCGGCCGCAGTGGCAGCCGCAATCGCCTTTGCTGGTTGCTCCGCTGATGACAGCATGTCCGGCATGGGTCCCGGCTCATCTAGCTCGACCGCGTCTTCGAGCGCCACTCCAGTCGGCGAATTCAACGAAGCTGATGTGATGTTTGCGCAGATGATGATCCCGCATCACGAACAGGCCGTCGACATGAGCGACATGGTGCTCAGCAAGAGCAATATCAATCCCGAGGTAGGAGCACTCGCCAAGCAGATCAAGGCCGCCCAACAGCCTGAGATCGACATGATGAACGCCTGGATTGAAGCATGGGGTCGCATCCAAATGCCTGAAGGCTCCCATCACAGCAGCAGCGACGGCACGATGACCGAGGAACAGATGCAGGAACTGGACGAGGCCAACGGCGCCGACGGGCAGCGGCTATTCCTGGAAGGGATGATCCGGCATCACCAGGGCGCGATCAAGATGGCCCAGGCTGAAATCGGTTCAGGTAAAAATCCGGATGCGATCACGCTTGCCAAGAACATCGCTGAAAGCCAGCAAGCCGACGTGGACACCATGACCGAATTGCTGAACAAGATCTGAACCTGCCAGGCGAACGCCGGCCATGTCATGAGTGTCGACGAACCCAACTTCGTGGGTACGTGCACCGTCGCGTTCCTGCGTGACCCCCCTTCTGCGATGAAGACGTCAGTCATTGAACACGGTGATACGACCGCCAACCGCTTGCCTTCGCATTCAGAAGCCCGAAGGGAAAGCTCTCTACCTGACCGCATACCACCAGGCTGCGGCTGTGGCCGGTGCCATACGAGTCGATCGAGGTCACTGGTCGCTACGTGCACACCCATGTAGTGATAAGCGTCCCGCGGGCGGGCCGCCGGATGGCCCATGACGTCCACCGCAGTAGAGCCGGCAGGTTCAGCCGAGATCGGCCACGTTCGGTCAGTCGGCCAGCACGACATCGTCGATAAGCGCATCTTGGACTTTCTCAAGCGACAGACCGATCTGGCTAGATGCACCGCTAGCGCCAAGAACCCTCCGGCATCCTCAAGTCGGGTGGCCGAATCCCAATAACGGGCTGACGACGTGCCATCACGTGACCGCTGACCCAACCGTTGAGCCTCAGCACCAGCAACAGAACCAACACCGACAGCACTACGTTGAACCTGCGAGTGGTCGCCAACCGCTGAGTGGTTGACCGGACCGATTCGTAAGATTGCGCTGCATTGATCTCAATTGTTTTCTAAGGCTAGGACGACGTTTTGGTGATCAACGGCGCCTTCCCTAAAGCCGTGCGCGGGATGGCCATCACTTGATTGATCTGCACCTGAGGTGGCACGACTCCTTGGGACGCCAGTGCTGAGCGGATATCACCCGCCAGACCTGACACATCGACCTCGTGCGGCTGAGCAAGCAGCACTTCCAGGCCTGCGCCGGTCTGCTGGATCTGCCAACCCGCTGCCCGAACACGGTCCATGATGTGATGGAAGACGATCGGTTGCACGGCCCGAACCTGACCGCTGGCGGTCGGGAAAGTCAGTGATTCTTGCTCTCGTCCCTGGATTCCGGTGATCAGCGCGTACGGGCGGCCACATGGACAGTCGTGATCACCCCCGAGTTGCAGACTGTCGCTCATCTCGTAGCGGATCAGCGGCACAGTCCGCGAAAACAGCACCGTCACAAGCACCTTGGCGCCGTACTCGCCTGGCGGCACCGGCCGGTTGTCGGCATCGACCACTTCGGTAATCACCAGGTCTTCGAACAGGTGCATCCCGGCATGCTCGCCGCACTCGGCAGCGATCCCCGACGTCTCGGTTGCCCCATAGACGTTGTACGGCGATCGGCCCCACGCCGCCGAAGCGAGACGTCGGGTTGAGTCGGTCAATACCTCGGAGGCGCTGAACACAAACCTTGGCCTGATCATCAACCGGCCCGCTAACTGCGCCTCAGCGAGCAGCCGAATCATCGAGGCGTAGCCGATTAACATCTCCGGCTGCCAGTCGTTGAGCCGAGCGGCGATGCTGTCGAGATCATCCCCTGAATCGATGCGGAGCGTGGGAACCCAACGACTGTGAATGGAGGCTCCCACGCGAGCCGACTGGTGACTGGGATTGGTGGAACTGACAACAGCTGTCTTGACTCGATGAGTCAAGCCCGCGGTTCCGCCGGCCCAGTCGAACGCGCGATTGTACGAAGCGACAACCTGCACCCACTCCCGGAAGTTCCACAAGAAGACGCCCCGTCTCCCCGTGGTGCCGGCCGTTGCGGACACGAAGTACCTGCCCTGGAACAGATCATTACCGCGCAGTGTGGCCAGGTAATCCTCGACATCGACCAGTCGCAGACCGGGACGGGTGACCACCGAGTCGAAACTCTCCATCAGCATCTGCTTGGTCAGCACCGGTAATGCCGACAGCGGCGCCGACGAAAGACCGGCGTGGAAATCCTGGTAGAAGCGCGACTTTTGATAGGCGTACTCCCGTAACCGCCGAAGTGCCCGATCCTGATAGGCCAGCAGGGCTGGCCGACTCCACCGGTCACGCCGCCGCAGTCGGCGCCGGTACGCGAGGACCGCCAGCACCAATGCAACCGTTCGCGCTGAGTGGGTGGCTGCGGCCGCGACCATAAGCCGGCTCCTCTCCGCAGCAGCACCAGTGCGTCGATGCATGTTGTCTGCCAAGCAAAGCGCCAGAACCTAGGCAACGGTAGGGACCTTCGCCTCTGAGTAGCCACAGCACCGCTTGGCGGCATGAGCGGCTGGCGGATTGTTGTCCGTCGCCTTTGGCTTCATCACAGGAGGTCGAGATCTTCGCTCGATATCACTCCGGGCATCTCATGACCTCTGACCCGCCGGCGACGCCTGCGCACGGCCTGACGCCGCGATCATTTTTGGGGTTACGGTCTCGAGACACAGGCTTTGTTCCAGGGTTCCGTTGCACGGGATCGGCGGCTGCCGGGACTTGTCACTGCCGTTCAAGCTGATCGTCACCAAGGCGGGCGACCGGCTCACCTGCGACGCGACACCATCCAAACCGAACAAGCTCCCTTACCAACTCAGGCCACCCGCAAACGAGGAAGCCGACCTCAACGCGAGGCCCACCATGATCAACACCGCCGCTCGACGCTAGCCAGACCGTTTGAGAGTTCTCCGGGATTGTGGGGATGGTCAGCGCTTGCGCGGTGCTGACAAGCCTCGGTTTACGTCATCCAGACACGCCGAAGACCTGTCGTTGGTCGCGGCCGGATAGGACCAACGCCACTGACGATCGATGACGAGTGCGGGGAAGGGTGGACGGTGGAGGCAAAGACATCGTGACGACGTGGATCTACGTATGCCGGTGGCTGCGCGGCTGGATGGCAATCTCAGCCGCTGCGGGTGGTTGCGAAATGTTTGCTAGCTCTGCGGCTCCACATCGTATTGGCTTCTCCAGGGCTGACGTTCGTCGTGCTCACGGTCGCAGTGCTCTTTCCGACCTTGCCGACCGCACGCAGCCCGCGGTGCACCGTCGACTTCAATGTCCGGGCGCTGCGCTGCCACTACGCGTACGGCGCCCACGGAACGGATCCGTATCCACCGTTTCGGGCCCAGAACGTGTCAGACCACCGGCCGATCTTGACGGTGACCGCCGCGACCGGCTGTCCGGGGGCTGCGCTAATAAAGCGGTGACTCCTGGCGTTCCCCCAGCGACCATCATTGGCGGTCCGAGCAGCAGAACCAGGGCGGGATCACGACCTCTGCGCCGGCTTGGAGACACCCGCTCAGCGACAGCCGAGAATCGAAGCCCCACGTCCTAGAAGGGAGGAATCATCGTGATGGGGAACGGATCCGGAATAGTGGGGATGTGGTGGTTCTGGCTGTTCGGGCTACTCGTGGTCCTCGGCATTACCTTGGTGGTTGTCGTGCTGGTTCGTGTTCTTGGCGGCGGCATCAATCGGAGCGGCTACGCCGGTCTGGGCGGCCGGCCACCGGGGCCAGGTCAGGCACGCAGGATCCTTGATGAGCGGTACGCCCGCGGTGAGTTGAGCACAGAGGAGTATCGCGAACATCTCCAGGAGCTCCGCAAGGACGCCTGATGCAACCCCTCAGCCGGCGCCGGGCCATTCAGCTCGCAGGACTTGGTCTGGCAAGCGTGGTTGCCGGCGCGGCTGGACTGACCTGGAAGTCCTCCTCTGGGTTTCGAGTTACTCCGTCGGCCGAACTGGTCGAGCCACCCGTACTCACCAGCATCGACGGCCTGTTGCAGATGCGCCTCGAGGCGGCCGCCGGGCCGGTCCGCATCGCCGGCCGGCGAGCTACCGCTTTGAGCTACAACGGCGGCTTGCCCGGGCCGACCCTGCACCTGCAGCCCGGAGACCGGTTAAGCGTCCAGCTGGTCAATCGGCTCAACAACCCGACCAACCTGCATGTGCACGGCCTGCACGTCTCCCCCGAGGGCAACGGGGACAACGCCTTCGTCACCGTCAAGCCCGGCGCATCCTTTGACTACGACTACCAACTGCCCCCGGATCACCCGCCCGGCGTGTACTGGTATCACCCGCACCATCACGGCACGGTCGCTGACCAGATTTTCGGCGGACTATACGGCGCCATCATCGTCAGCGACCCAGTCCGAGGATCTGGCCCGTTGCCGGTCACCCGCGAACGGGTCCTGGTAATTTCCGACATCACTCTCAACGCCGCCGGCAGCATCCGGCCCCCCTCGGCCATGGCTCGAATACGAGGGCGAGAGGGCGACCTCGTGCTCGTCAACGGTCAGGCCCGTCCGATCCTGTCAGCCCAGGCCCGTGAGCGGGAGCGCTGGCGAATCGTCAACGCCTGCACCGCTCGCTACCTGCGGCTGCGCCTTGAAGGCCAACGACTGGAGCTCCTCGGCCTTGACTCCGGCCGCTTCGCCACCCCACGCGACGTCACGGAAGTGGTGCTGGCAAGCGGCAACCGGGCCGACCTGCTTGTCACGACAGCCCCCGGCACTGGTCAGCTGGAAACGACGCCGTACGACCGTGGCGACATCATGGGCATGGGTCGTGGTCGCATGGGAGACGACCCGCAGGCCAGGAGCGACGCTGGTGCCACCCTGCTCGCCACCCTGGACGTGACCGGCGGCGGTGTGACACCCTTGCCGCCCATCCCTGCGCAGGCCGAGCCGCGTGACCTGCGCCAGGCGTCAGTCGCCCGCAGCCGCCAGCTGACGTTCGCGAACGCCATGGGTGGCGGCACCATGCGCTTCATCATTGACGGCAAGGAATTCGACCCCAACCGGATCGACCAAACTGTGGCGGTCGGGACGATCGAGGAATGGGTCGTCACAAACACCTCCCCTATGGACCACCCGATCCACCTCCATGTCTGGCCTATGCAACTTATCGAGGAGAACGGCCAGCAGCTCAAGGAGCCAACCTGGCAAGACGTGGTCAACATCCCCGCCCGCAGCAACGTCAAGGTGCGCATTGCCTTCGAGGACTTCACCGGCCGCACCGTCTATCACTGCCACATACTCGACCACGAAGATCAAGGAATGATGGGCGTCATCGATGCCCGGAGATAGCCTGCCGACGAGGGCGAAGCCCTGCCGCATCAACGTCGACCGGCTATCGGAATGGGTCCCGCCGCGGTGGATCGACCAAGATCAGCGACCCCAACTCAACGCTCGCATCCGACGCCTCCACGCCCAACGCGAACAGCTACAGCGCCGCCGGCAACGCACACCTGACGTCGCATGAGGGTGGAGGCGCGAGCGGGTGGGTGAGGGCGATCCCGATCTTGGGTCGTTGACCTCTGGTGCTTCCCCCGATCTGAGGATTGAACTAATCACGAGATGTCCACCGAGCAGATCGAGGGGTCTTCAATGATTGGCGTGCAGGCTACTGACTCCAGGAATGGCGTGGCCGGCTATCGCTGGCTGAGCAGCGCACGCCGCAGGGATCGACGCCTCCTCCGGAAGGCGGCAATCTGAGGTGGCAAGAGTCAGCGGTGAGATTCTGATCGAGCGACCGGTCGAGGAGGTTTTCGACTTCGTCGCCGACCAACGCAATGAACCGATCTACAACCCACGAATGCTGCAGTCGGAGAAGATCACGGACGGGCCGATTGGGGTCGGGACGCGATTCCGTGCGACGGCAAGATCAGGTCGGCGAACGGTGGAAATGCTCATCGAGGTCACGGAGTTGCAGCGGCCCAGGAGATTCGGCTCACGGACCGCGATGTCAGATGTCGATGTTGATGGCGGACTAACCTTCGAGCCTGTTGGTGGAGCGACCCGGATGAGCTGGTCCTGGGAAATCAGCCCGAGCGGGCCACTTCGGCTGCTCGGCCCTCTGGTCGCTCGGCTCGGGCGCCGTCAGGAACAGGCAATCTGGACCGGGCTCAAGGCCCATCTCGAGGAGTCTGGCACAGCTCCTGCATCAACGCTGCAGTGATCACTACCTATAGATGATCAACGACGCGCGGCGGTCAACGGCGCGAGATCACTCTCCAGGCTCCTCCTCCGAAATGATCTTGTCCACATCACGTCGCTTGGAGGCCGGCGTTGGGGCTGCTTGGCCGATCCTCATCAAGAGAAGTGGATGAAACTCGAGATCAAGCTCCTTGCGAAGGCGGTTCCGTGTGGACGGCACTTCTGCCACCTGGCTGGCGAGACTGACGACGAAATCCAACCGGGTAGCTTCGAGCAAGATGCGCTGAAGCGCCTCGCCAGCTCGCAACCAGGCCGAGCGGGTAGATTCCGCCGTCCCAAGCACCATCAGGCAGTGGTTGAGGCTTGACTGCCTCAGTCTTGGCAGCCAGCCCTGTCCGGCAACGTCGAAGTTGCGAATCAGAGCCTCCGGCTCGGAACCGGCATCGGTACGCGGAATTGCGTAAACCGGAACGCCGTCGGTCCTCTTCAGGTCAGTAGTCGTCCATGTCTGAAGCTCCGCCTGATATCCCGGGTCGGCATTCTGGATAGCCTCGGCCTCCTGCGACAGCTGCGCTGCAGCGAGCTTCTTCTCGGGATCCACAACCTGTACCAACGACGCCTCCTCCTGCTCGGCAGCAGTGATCAGCTCATAGATGACATCCGGAGGGACATTCTCGTCGAAGAAGTCTCGGCGGTTCGTGTGCCGTCTCTCGATCATGGGGTCGAGCCTGACCAGCGGCGTCCATGGGGCGGGCTCATCAAGCACGGTGAGTAGCGCCAGCAAGTCGGGTTTGGCGGGGTCCGGCAAGCGGTCCACTTCTACGGCGCGGTCGGCGGCCAAACCAACTCGGGCATTGAACAATGCACAGCCACAACTGATGGCCAGTTGGCGGCCAGTGGGATCCAAGGCTCTGAGCTGTCGACTGTCGTCAGCGTGCAACTCGAGAACGTCGGGTCGAACCACAAAGTGCCACGGCTGCGTGTTGTGGATCGACGGTGCCAGGCTGGCCCGCTCCACTGCCTTTCTGAACAGCGCCTTCGTCTCTTCCTGAACAGTCGACATGTTGGGACTCCTTGATATTCGCTTGGCGCTTGGGCGCAAGCCGTGGGCAGGGATCGCCGCAGCTCTACCTCACAGGGTGATCAAGAAGTATTGGCAATGGGCAGGGTCGATAGTCCCGAATCGCACCGCTGCTCGGCCCTCTTCTTGAGCCGCGCGACCATTTCTGCAACCGACACCACCGCCTCGGCGGGCCGCCCATCTCGGTGTTAAGCCGCCCATGTCGGCGTTAAGAAGAGGACAGCGGGCTCGCCAAGATCGCAAACGGCAACAGGTCTTCGGATTGCGTCTTGGGGCCAGGGACTCCGCCGAGCACAATGACAACGGCAGCCCATGAGAGAGCGAACGTGAGAGCGAAGTAGCTCAGCAGCGCGTGCCGCGTGATGAACGCCCTAGTGGTTGTCATGGTGGCCTCCTGCAACAGGTGTGAGGAGGCCTCGCGCCGTCCGTTCAATGCGTGGGTCGGCCAGTGGGGTGAAGCGCATGCCAGGGTTCCTCGGTACCGCTCGGTTTCGGCCATCCGAGCCAGCCGTGGACAGGAATCGCCGCAGCTCTACCTCACAGGGTGATCAAGAAGTGTTGGTGATGGCAGGGTCGATAGTCCCGAATCGCGCGGCTGCTCGGCCCTCGTTGAGCCGCACGGCCACTTCTGGAACAGTGGCCGAATCGATCCCGAATGGAGACCTTTGACCCTACTGGCTGACGCTTTGCTGATCGACATTGTGATCATCAGACAATTTGCGAACAGAGGTTGCCTTGGTCATGGAAGCGATTCGCTGGTTCGAGGAGATCGGTCTTGCCGACGTCGCACTCGTTGGAGGCAAGGGCGCCAACCTCGGTGAGCTGACGACTGCAGGATTGCCCGTACCACCGGGCTTCGTGGTGACCGCTGATGCATACCTGGATGCTGCCTCGGAGTCGGGCGCGCGGGCGCGCCTCGCCCGGCTGCTGAGCGGGCTCAATGCCGACGATCACAGCTCCCTTACCGAGACCCACGAGGCGGCACGCGAGGAGATCATGGCTACGCCCATCCCAGCCGAGATCGCCAAGGCCATCGAGAACGGCTATCGCAGGCTTGGAGACAATGTCGCCGTCGCCGTACGGTCCTCGGGAACGACCGAGGATGCTGGCGACAGCTCGTTCGCAGGCATGAATGCGACCTTCACCAACGTCATCGGACTTCCCGATGTGCTGGCGCGCGTCAAGGACTGTTGGGCGTCGCTGTACGGCGAGCGGGTGCTGGCCTACCGGGCAGAGCAACATCTGAGCGAGGAGCCGGCGATCGCGGTCATCATCCAGAAGATGATCTTCTCCGAGGTATCGGGGGTGATGTTCACTGCCGACCCGACCACCGGATCCCTCGACCGGATGATCATCGAGTCGGTGTTCGGTCAGGGCGAGGCCATCGTCAGCGGCCGCGTCGAACCGGATACCTACATCCTGGACAAGGCCGGTCCACGGCTGATCTCGGTCCGCCAGGGAAGGCAGAGGCTCAAGATCGTTCGCGGCCCCGACGGTGCGGACGTCGAGCAGCCGTTGGACGAAGCTGAGGTCGACCGCCGTACCCTCAGCCACGCTGAGATCATCGCGATTGCTGAGCTGGGACTACGTGCTGAGCGGCACTACGGCTCGCCTCAAGACCTGGAATGGGCCCGGGCGGCCGGCGTCACCTATCTAGTCCAGTCCCGCCCGATCACCACCCTCGGCGCGCAGCCGCCTGCGGAGGCGCGCCCGACGACCTCGGCTGCCCCGACCCTCCTACTCTCCGGCTTGGCAGCCTCTGCAGGACGCGCGTCAGGGCGGGTGCGGATCCTCACCTCTCCCAAGCAGCAAAGCGAGTTCGTGCATGGCGAAGTCCTGGTCGCCGAGATGACGAGTCCGGACTGGGTGCCGGCGATGCGCCGGGCGGCCGCGTTGATCACCGACGGAGGCGGCGTGACCTGTCACGCTGCGATCGTCTCGCGTGAGCTTCGGGTACCCTGCGTCGTCGGTACCGGGAATGCCACCACCATGCTGCACAGCGGGGAAGAGGTTACCGTCGACGGTCGAACCGGCAAGGTGTATGCCGGCGCGGCGGCCCCGATCACCGTTCAGAGACCGTCCCAACCGCTTCCGGAACCCGTTTCACCCCTGGCGACCAGGCTGTATGTCAACTTGGCCGTCGCCGAGCATGCCGAAGAAGTCGCTGCACTGCCGGTGGACGGCGTCGGCCTGCTCCGAGCCGAATTCATGGTGGCCGACGCCCTGAACGGCGTCCACCCGCGACGGTTGATCGAACTCGGTCAGCAAGATCGCTTCATCGACGCCATGTCAGAATCCCTGCTGCAGATCACCCGCGCCTTCGCGCCTCGCCCAGTTGTCTACCGCAGCATCGATTTCCGGACCAGCGAGTTTCGCGGCTTGCAGGGCGGGGAGGCGTACGAACCGCACGAGGCAAATCCCATGATCGGCTACCGCGGGTGCTATCGCTACACTCGCGAGCACGACTTGTTCAATCTCGAGCTGGATGTGCTCGGTCGGGTGGCCGATGCCACCCACAACCTCCGCCTCATGATCCCCTTCGTCCGGACGGCATGGGAGCTGGAGCGCTGCCTCAGCATCGTGCAGGCGCATCCCCGCGCTGCCGGCCTTCCGATCTGGGTGATGGCCGAGGTTCCCTCAGTGGCCTACTGGATCCCCACGTACGCCGAGATGGGCATCGAAGGGGTCTCGATCGGCAGCAACGATCTCACCCAGCTGATGCTCGGGGTGGATCGGGATTCAGAGGTCTGCGCGGAGCTGTTCGACGAGGCCGACCCGGCCGTACTCGACGCCATCGCTCGCATCATCGGCGCCTGCCAAGAGGCCGGCATCAGCTCGTCGCTCTGCGGGCAGGCACCGTCTGACCGACCTGAGTACGCCGAGAAGCTGGTGCAGCTCGGTATTACGTCGATCTCAGTGAATCCGGACGTGGTGCACCAGGTGCGCGACATCATCGCCGGCGCGGAGCGCCGCATCCTGCTGGCCGCCACTGCCCCGTGGCGAGCAGCCGCCCCCACGATTTCTCCGCGACATCGGCTGCACGGATTCCACGGCCGGTCCTGAGGGGGCGTACCTATCGCGGATGCAGTTTGCGGTCCAATCGGATGCCGGCGTAACCCAGCACTGAGAGCCCAGCGACAACTGCTAGGTCGCGTAGCGGAAGCGGTTGGGTACCCAAGAGTGCGGCTAACGGCGGCACGTACACCGCGGCGAGCTGCAGCAGCCAGGCGACGCCGACAGCAATCAGCAGGAATGGATTCGCCCGTGTTCCCGGTCGGCCTCGAAGAGCGATCGCGACACTGAGCTGCATCGTGCCCAAGGTGAGAAAGGCCATGGTTTGCCACTCCCGACCGGTCAGGAGACCCCAGAGTGCGACGGCGAGGCTTACTGCCGTGATCAGGACGGCCATGCGCAGGATGCGCTTCCACAGACCAGCGCCGAGAACGCTCTCGGCAGGAGGACGCGGTGGCCGCTGCATCACTCCCTTGTCAGCCGGCTCAGCGCCGAGCGCGACACCCGTCAAACCATGCGTCAGCAGGTTGATCCACAGAATTTGGGCGGGCAGCAGCGGAAGTGGCATGCCTAGGAATGGCCCAACCAACATCACCATGATTTCGGCGGCGCCACCAGACATCCCGAAGAGCAGGAACCGCCGCACATTGTCGTAAATTCGGCGACCCTCTGAGATAGCGGCGACCATTGTGCTCAACTCATCGTCTGCGAGCACCAAGTCGGCAGCCTGCCTGGCAACCTCTGTTCCCCGCTGGCCCATCGCCACGCCGATGTCAGCATGCCGGAGTGCCGGCCCGTCGTTGACTCCGTCGCCCGTCATGGCGACGATCTCGCCGGCACGCTGTCGGGCGTCGATGATGGCCAGTTTCTGTTCGGGAGTGGCGCGCGCTACGACCGGCGTGAGCAGAAGTCGATCTTGATCACCGGGAGTTATTGAGCGCCCATCGACCACCTGGTCGGGTCCGGTGGCGATGCCGACCTCAGTCGCAATGGCGCTTGCCGTCGCTGGATGATCACCAGTGATCAGGATGGGAGTTATGCCGGCGGTACGGAACGCCGCAATAGTGGCCCGCGCCGACGGCCTAGCCGGATCTGCGATGCCTACCAAACCCAGCAGCTGCAGATTGCTCTCGGCTTCGGCGGCCGAAGCCGGCCGGCGCGGGAACTCCCCGGCCGCGACCGCGAGAACACGCAGTCCGAGGCCTGCGTTCTCATGTGCCTTGGCCAGGGCGGTTTTCAACACGGCGTCCTCGGTCGCGACGACATCGCTGTGCAAGAGGAATTCCGGAGCGCCCTTGCAGACCACCAGATAGCCGTCTGGCTGGCGGTGCACCGTGGTCATCCGTTTCCGGAGACTGTCAAAGGGAAACTCATCGACCCGCGGGAAGGCGTCAACAAGTGCAGCATGTTGCAGGCCCAGCTTCTCCGCCGCGATGATCAAGGCGGCCTCCGTCGGGTCGCCCATGACCTGACCCTCGGGATGTTCCGAATCCGGAGGGCGGACGGTCGCATCAGTGCACAGAGCACCGGCTCGCAAGAGTGCCGACAAGTCCGTGGCATCGGCTGCTCGAAGCCTGCGCCTGTCCCGCATCACGTCACCCTCGGGGCGATAACCGGTGCCGGTGATCACTGCCTCACCCACCGGAGTCCAAACCAGCTGCACCACCATTCGGCCTTCGGTGATGGTTCCGGTCTTGTCGGTGGCGATCACCGATACAGAGCCGAGTGCCTCCACCGCTGGCAGGTGGCGCACGATGGCGTGGCGGTCAGCCATGCGACCTGCACCGAGGGCGAGGCTCAAGGTGATCACTGCGGGCAGCGACTCAGGCACGGCGGCGACGGCCAGACTGATCGCAGTCACGGCCATGAGCTCGAGTGGCTCACCGCGAATGAGCCCGATGATGGCGATGACGACACACAAGATCGCCACAATGAGCGCCAGTACGCGGCTCAGGCCCCGCAGCCGGCGCTGCAGTGGAGTGATCTGCGGCCTGGTATCCAGCAGCGCCGCCATCCGACCGATCGTGCTATCGGCGCCGGTCGCCGTCACCGTGGCAACTCCCCGTCCCCGTACCACAACAGTTCCTGCCGTTAGGCGGTCGTCGGCTGTTTCCTCGCCAGACTTGAGAGCCTTCTCGACCGGCACGGATTCACCCGTCACGCTGGACTCGTCCAGAAGAAGAGCCGCAGACTCGACGAGCTCGGCGTCGGCTGCCACGAGGTCACCCTCGGCCAATACCAACGCATCACCCGGTACGACGTCCGCAGCGGCGATCTCCTGTTGACGGCCGTCGCGGATCACCCGGGCGCGCGGGGCACTCAAGCTCGCAAGTGCAGTGACCGCGCGGTCGGCCCTCACTTCCTGGACCACCCCGACCGTGGTGTTCACCACGATCACCATCGCGATCACTGCCGCGTCGGTGAAGTCGCCGATGCCGACGGTGAGTACGACCGCAGCGATCAAGAGCAGCATCAGCGGGTCCCTCAGCTGATTGCCGATCCGCCTGATCAGCCGCACGCGGTGCTGCGTCACCACCGCATTGGGCCCCAGCTCGTTGAGCCGCGACCGAGCCACGGCCGTGCTCAGACCCACGGTCGCGATGACCTGATCAGGCACGATCAGCGATGCCTAGCTGCAGGCGACGGCGAGGACGTGCCGGCGACTCCACAGACTCCATGCGGTATGTCATTTCCTGGTGCCTCCCGCCTACAGATTCACCACGGGCAGTGTCAGCCACAAGTGCCGAACGTCCCGCGTGGACACCCCAGTGCTCTACGACGTCGGGACGAGAATTTGGCCCCGGATTGACGACCCTGCTTTCGGGGTCGGGGCCGCCGCCGACGGTCATCCAGGATTACTTTCCATCGTGCTCTACCTGGCGGCGATACGTCTGATCCTCTAATCGTGAATGCCGGAGAAACTACCCAGCACCGAGGTCGGCCGCACCTAGGGCTAGTGCCGTGGAACCCAAGTCTCTTTACGCTTCGCGCCGCCTAGGCACGTACCTCGCGGCGTTCTCCTCGGTCGACATTATCGCCAGCAGCCACTTCACCAACCACAACCCGCGACTGAGCCTTGTGTCCAACAGCGCGTTGACTTTGACGGGATAAGTCGAGGTAGTCATGACAAGTTTCGCCTCCTTTATCAACCCTCGCTGGCGAGCATCGGCGATGTCAGTGGCGTAGGTCGCCAGAAGAACTGACAAAGGGCCCAATGCGCTGGCAAGCCGGGCCTTCCGTCTCTAGTCGGGCGATCAGGCGCGAGATGAAATGGAAGAAGAATTCCACGGAGGTATGTCGTGAACGCTCTGCTGGCGCCTCACAAGCGGATCATCTGGATTGCCTGGCTCATCGCGGCCTTGCTGTTTCTGCCTATTGGCAACGACCTCATCTATGGCCTAACCATTCCCTTGACAGCTGGTTTGCTCGTGCTCCTTGCCCCCGGGCTGGCGCCGAGTAATGTCCGGCACATAGATCGTCGGGACATTCGTGCTGTCCTTTTGCTGTACGCCGGCGTTGTCGCGGCCTTGTATTTGGCGTTCCAGGTGTTCACAGTCGACCGCACACTGGGGCTGTTTCTCTGCTATGCCGCCGGCCTCATCTTGGGTGTCGTCGGGCCCGTCATTTACACCGTTTGGATGCGTGGTCGTCCGCTTGTCGATATCGGCCTGACCACAAAGAACTGGCGAGAGGCTGTCGGTTTGGGACTCGTCCTGGGCGCGATCCAGTACTTCCTCACGCTGTACGGCTATCGCCTGCCGGCGCCTGTTGACTGGGTGCCCTTGCTCACGATGTCGCTCATGGTGGGCCTCTTCGAGGCGATCTTCTTCCGAGGCTTCATCCAGACCCGACTCAGTGCTAGCTTCGGGCCGGTCCCCGGCGCGGCGGCCGCGGCGGCGCTGTACGCGCTGTACCACGTCGGCTACGGCATGGGGGCCCGAGAAATGGTGTTCCTGTTCGCGCTCGGCCTCGTGTACGGCATCGCGTACGCATGCGTGAACAATGTGCTGGTTCTGTGGCCGCTGCTGATACCGATTGGCTCGTTCTACAACAACCTGCAGTCCGGCGGCATTGAGCTGCCCTGGGCCGCTATTGCGGGCTTCGTCGACGTTATGGCGATCATGTTGACCGTCATCTGGCTCGCGCACCGCCGCGAGCGTCGCGCGGTCGGTCAATCGTCGCAGAAGCCTCCGATACCCGCCGCCCGGGCTTGACCCTCATTCGCGTGATGGAGCCCCATCTGAGGTGAGGTTTCCTGGTGCTGGCCGGAAATCGGCCGGAAGACCACAAGCACAGGACGTAGGCCTCTGTTTGCTCATCCCGCAGCGCTGCACGGTGATGACATGGCAGATGATGCACGCCGGCCGAACCGTCTGAGTCTTTGGGCCGCAATCCTGACCGCCTTCATGGCTGTCGTCTCACTGGCCATGGCGGTCACGACGTTGCCGCACTCCGGGCCGTACTGCCGAAGCGGCTGCGTCGGCTATCCCTACACCGACGCGGCGGCGTTGGTTCCAAGGGACTACCTGTGGATGTATCCCGCGGTGGTGCTCACGTTGCTGGTCATGGTGTTCGTGGAGTGCCTTCACGATCAATTGCCGCCAGCCCGGCGGTTGCTGAGCCGGATCGGTGTTGCGTTCACGATCATCGGCGTGGCGATTCTGGTCGTGGACTATGCGAGTCAGCTCACATTCCTCCAAACTGCCTTGGTCCTCGGTGAAACCGAGGGCCTGTCGCCGTGGACTCAGTACAACCCACACGGGATATTCATTGCTCTCGAGAATGTGGGGTATGTGCTGCTCAACATTGCCTTCCTCTTTATCGGAATTGCGATGCTGCGGATGCCGACTCGGCTCTGGCGGACCGCCGGTTGGATCTTCACCATGGGTGGCGCCCTGACGCTGGCTCTGTTGGTGTTCTACTCGGCCTTATACCAGGTGCGTCTGGACTACCGGTTCGAAGTCATGGCAATTCTCGTGACATGGCTGGTGTTGATCGCCGCGCCTGTGCTGTTGAGCATCGCTCTCCTCAGGACTGGGCCGGTCAGCGACCAGCAGCCCACCCGTTTTGAGATGTCTAGATCATGATCTCGTCGAGCGGTGCGCAGCGACGGGGAAACCGATCGACTTGGAAGCCGCGCCCGTAATCGACCTGGCAATAGGCGTCGTTGGATACCTCGCCCTGCTGCCTGGAACCGTACTGCTGGATCACTTCACTGGAGTCGCCAACGACACCTGGTGTACGCCCTCACATTGATCTTCTTCGCCGCGTTGGTCTTGTGAGCTGGTCGCTGCGCGAGCCGCTGATCAAATAGCGTTCGGTCATGACCAGCGATGACGAACGCGCAGCGCAGACGTCGGGTGCGGGCCCGCCGCTGTTCGGGGCGAGCACCCAAGACGACGAATCGGTTGCGCAGATGGTCGTTTTGCTCGACATGCAGGACGCGCTGCCATCCGCGAGGCGCCTTCACGACTGGGCGATCGAGGCGGCCGCGGTGCGGCCGGGAGATCAGGTGGTCGATCTCGGCAGCGGCACCGGAACACTGAGCAGGCGGCTGGCCGGGCTGGTCGCGGCGGAGGCCGCGACCGACGGACCGACGGGCAGGGTCACCGGCGTGGAGCCTAATGCGCGTCTGCGTGCCGTCGCCACGAGTCGCGCGGACGACAGCGGCGTACTGAACGTTTCGTTCGTCGACGGACTTGCCGGCGCGCTGCCGTTCGACGACTCGAGCGTCGATCTCGTCTGGTGCGAGCGCGTGCTGCAACATCTCAGCGATCCGCAGGCGGCGATTGACGACATCCCTCGGGTACTGCGCCCGGGTGGCCGTGCGCTGTTGTTGGACGCTGACCAGGGAATTCGGAGGTGGCCGATTTGACCAAACCACCGACCGTCACGCTGTTCTGGGGCAGCATCATCGGGCTGGTTGCGGGTCAGCGTCGTCTCCCACGTCCGATAGCGCATCAAACCCAACCCAAGCGGCCCAAAGAGCGAACTTGCCGCGATACCGAGGCCCAGCGCGACCAGGGAGAGACATAGCCAACCCACTGCGGTTCCCTTGATGTGGGCCTCGCGCGGGATTTAGCTTTCCGGTGAGGGCGGTGCTCTTCGCCGTCGCCGGGAGAACGCTCCTGGGGTCCTCCCGCTGCGGCGGCCGTTCGGAGTTGCATGCTGCTCTTCACGTCTCCATCACACGGAAATCATGATCGGTAGCCAAGAGGGCGTAGGTCCCGGTGCACCTGCATAAAGACACCGCGTGAGCGCGGACGTCAATCACCGTGACGGACATCGATCAGTTCACTAATCGCAAAACGGTCGTGGGCTTATTGCTCCCTCCCTGACCGAGTCGTATGAGTCGTTGATAAGGACGACCTGGCGGCCCGGACGGTCGAGCACGGAGGCGGCGATCGAAGCGCGATAGCCGGAGCCGCAGTAGATCCAGACCTCACCCCCGGGCACTTCGTCGATGCGGTCACCGAGCTCGTGCAGGGGGATGTGCTGTGAGTCCTCGACACCGCCCTGCGCGCGCTCGTCGTTTCGCCGGGCGTCGAGCACATGCACCTGGCGCTCCGCCCTGACCATGGCCAGCCCGGCGAAGTCGCTCACCGGGTAGGACCGCAGCTCGGACCCGTCGGCCAGTGCTCGGATGTCGCCGGCGGCCATGCCAGCAAGCGTGTCGACGCCGATCCGCACTAGCTCGCGCTTGGCCTCGGCGATCTGATCTAGCGATTCCCCAATCAGGGTCAGTGGAGTGCCCCAGCCGTACAGCCAGCCGAGGTAGGTAACGAAGTTGGTGGACAGCTCGAAGCTCAGTGAGCCGCCCAGGTGGCCGGCCGCGAATGCGGTGCGGTCGCGTAGGTCCACTACCCATTCGCCGGCCTCGATCCGGCGCTGGAGCTGGGCCGGGTCGACCTGCTCAGGCAGCGAGAGATCCACCGGCGCCGGACCCTGCCGGTTGATCGGCGCCATTCGGACGTAGTAGGCGGGGTAGGCGTCCAGTCCGGACAGCAGGCTGTCGACGTACTCCTGCTCCTCCATCGTCAGCGCCGGATTGGTGTTCGCTTCCTGACCGATTGTGGAGTCCTCCCCGCTCGCCGGGGTGGCCGAGCAGAAGCTGCCGAAGCCGTGCGTGGGAAAGACCCTGGTCTCGGCCGGCAGCTCGGCGGCGAGACGTCGCAGGGACAAGAACTGCTTGTGCGTCAGGATGTCGGTGTGCTCGGGGCCTGCCAGGTCCGTGCGCCCGCTGGTGCCGTACAGCATGGAGCCGCCGGTGAACACCGCCTCAGGGCTACCCTCCGCGTCCTCCAGGACGTAGCTGAGGTGGTGAAACGTATGCCCCGGTGTGTGCAGCGCCCGGATGCGCATGCTGCCCACGGTTAGGACGTCGCCCTCGCGGATGGGCATGCGGTGGAACGACACCTCGTCGTCGGCCGAGACCACATACTCCGCGCCGGTGCGCTGAGCGAGCTCCAGGCCCCCAGTCACATAGTCGTTGTGGATATGGGTCTCGAGGACGTAGCCGAGCCGAACCTCATGCTTGTCCAGCAGAGCAAGAATGCGATCGATGTCGCGCTGCGGATCGATGACGATCGCCAGGTCACCGTCGGTGGCGAGGTAGCTGCGGTCACCGAGGCCCGAGGTCTCGATGATCTCAATGTGTGCCATCGCTGCTTCCGCACCGGCCTGGCAGGAGACCTGGTCCATACGTGCGTCTCCCGTGACCCTCCCCGACTCGGAGCATCAGCAGACAAGGCGGGGACACGCCCTGGGTTACGCCTGAGGGCTAGCCTGAGTCGCCCGCACCAGCTGAGCTCCCCACTCCTTCGCCCGCTCGATCTCGCCGGCGCGAAGTGGCCCGTATGAGTCGCCCACGACAAAGCCCTCTGGGTCGCTCACCAGGCGGTAGCCATGCTTCCGCAACCGGCGGGCAATCCCGCGGGCCGCGCCTCCCGCCATCGGGGACCCAAGGCGGGTATCGAATGCGGCGGCGTTGCCTCCATCGCTAACCTTTGGCAGGCGGTC
The DNA here is from genome assembly GCA_963759635.1 of uncultured Actinomycetota bacterium. Lineage (GTDB taxonomy): Bacteria > Actinomycetota > Actinomycetes > Propionibacteriales > Propionibacteriaceae > Microlunatus. Next base: position 135,789 of record CAVXAP010000030.1, on the reverse strand, counting down.
GAACCACTCCCGGACGCCTGGGCCTTCCGCATCCTCTTCCATCTCATGAGCCGGCTCGCCTTGTGCTTCAGCCTTCTCTTCCCCGCTGACTCCGATCTTGCGGCTGAAACCCGACGTCATGCCACGCATATGGGTAGGGCCGCCGACGACCAGCAGGTCGGTGGACTTGATCAGCTCCGGCGAAGCCTCTCCAACTGGCACGCAATCCACGTCAGAGTCCGGGTGTGCTTCCCGTACGCCGTCGCCGATCGCCTGGGCGACTTCATGAGTGTTGCCAAACATGCTCTCGTACACGATGGTGATCTTCATCCTTCACCTCCGACGCCACTTTGGCGCAGTTGGCCGCAGCGTGGCTAGGGGCATAAGTCCTGTATCGAGCCAGGCGTCTGACAAGCCGTCAGGGCGGTGTCACAGTGTGTCCATGCGGGAGCACCAGGAACCCGACATGAACGAACGCCAGCTTCCCGACCGCTGGGTAGAGCGAGGTTGGATCCAGCGGGAGCAGGCCGACCGCATTCGCACGGAGGAAGGTTGGGAACCGAGGCCAGCGACCTCGGCCGCGGCCGCGCCGGCACATGTTGCCGGGCGCGGTTCTCTCATCTTCTATCCACCCCAGGTCGCACTGGTCGGCTTCGGCAAGGTGGTCGACCGCCCTGGGCTGTCAACGGCATGCTCACCGTACGACCCGTTGTCACCGCCACCTTGGCCGCCGACCACCGCGCGAGCGACGGGCACCGTGGCGGCCTATATCTCGATGCTGTGGATCGACTGTTGCAAGGCTCGGAGGAATTGTGAACCCTGACCAAGCACGCACCGCCATCGCCGAGGCACTGAACGCCATCGCGCCGGACGTCGAATTCGATGACCTCGACCCCGATGAGGGCCTGCGGCGCCAAGCTGATCTTGACTCGCTGGACTTCTTGTCCTTCGTAGAGGCACTTGTCGAGCGCACCGGGGTTCAGCTGACCGACGACGACTACCCGGCGTTGGACTCGGTCACCCGTGCCGTGCACCTGCTGACTACCCGTACCCATGCCCTGGGCTGATCTGTTCCGCTGCGGGACGGCAACTGCCATCAGCGTCGTACGTTCTCTCTCTGACTGAGCCCCGAGTCCTCCATCTCGGCATGGTATGAGCCCCCGCGGGCAGCTGAGTTGAGATCAGCTCGGTGGAGAAGGGCCGCCTGAGCGGGGCCGACATTGGCGTCATCCCCTGCCCAGGCACGAAGGACAGGGGCCTGCAATGCACGGCCGAAGGAGAAGCTCAGTTCCCACGGTTGGGCTCCCCTCCTGTTCAGGGCGTCCAAGCGGGCCGTGGCCTGCTCGTCTGTCTGGCCACCGGAGAGGAAGACGATACCCGGCACAGCCGCGGGCACAGCCTGACGCATGACCCTGATCGTCGCTTCGGCAATCTCGTCGTCACTCGCCTGTTCGGAGCAGTCATCACCTGGCAGGATCATGTTCGGTTTCAGCAGACTGGCCTCCAAGACGATGCGGTGGCGGCTGAGCTGCTCGTACACCGCCCGGAGCGTCGCCACGCTGACTTCTGCGCAGCGCTCGAGGCTGTGCGTGCCGTCCATCAGCACCTCCGGCTCGACGATGGGCGTCAAGCCCGCCTCCTGTGCCAGTGCCGCATAGCGCGCCAGGGCGTGGGCATTCGCCTCGATGCAGGTGGTCGTCGGCCGCGCTCCCCCGATGCGGATGACCGCGCGCCACTTGGCGAAGCGGGCTCCTAGGGAGGCATATTCCTCCAAGCGGCCACGCAGCCCGTCGAGCCCCTCGGTGACCACTTCGTCCGGGAAGCCCGCGAGCGGCTTCGTCCCACCATCGACCTTGATTCCCGGGATCACGCCTTGCCGCCGTAGCAGCTCAGGAAACGGAGTGCCGTCGTCGGCCCGCTGACGGATCGTCTCGTCGAACAGAATCACTCCGCTGATCGACTCGCCGATCCCCTCGGTCGTGAAAAGGATCTGGCGGTACGCCCGGCGCCGCTGCTCGGTCGACTCGAGACCGATACCGGCGAGGCGCTTGGCCATCGTCGGTGTGCTCTCATCGGCGGCGAGGATGCCCTTGCCGGGTGCCACCAGCGCCTCTGCCGTATGGATCATCGCCTTGAGTTCCACAGCGCAACCTTCTTCGTGGTGGGTTCCTTGTAACTGTGTCTCCACACATGCCCGACCCACCAGGGACATTGGTCCCGAAACGCCTTCCCCAATCGATCCGTGGGCCGACGACTTCGCTAAGTGTCGACTTGGCAAGACACCACTGCTGAGCCGTCCTCCGGCCGGGGGCATGTCGAGCGTTCGAAGCAACTAACACGCACCGCAGCAGAAGGCGGGGACTCACCGCAATCTCACCTGGCCGGCCTCGAGACGACGTTCACGGCGCTGAACTGGTCGGGTCGGCTGCGGGTTCGCTCGGGCGTGGACGGCGGCGTGGAAACACTGGTGTGAAGCGGTACAGGACTCTGTCCGGCCGCCATCTGACCACCCTTGTGGCAGAGCCGCGCGATCAGGACCTCCTGCTGCTGGTCGCCGAGACGAGCCAGTCGCACGTCCGCGTCGCGGTGGCCGTGCGCAACCATATCGTGCGCAACAACGCCCCTGGCGAGCCCGAGTGGAGCGTCGTTCAAGGGACCAACTATGTGGCCCACGAGCTTGCGATCGACGCCGCCGCCGGCGAGCAGCTGGCCATCGAGAAGACCGCTGCGTTCTATACCAGCCGGGACCGAGCCGTGTCAGAACCGTCGGAGGCGGCCGTGGGCGAACTTGGCCAGGCCGGAAGCTTCGACATGTTGCTCGAACGGCATGTGCTGGCATGGGCACACCTTTGCCAGCACTTTCACGTCGATCTCACCGACGGTGACGGGATCAGCGACGAGGCACTGCAAACCGTCCACCTCCACCTGTTTCACCTGCTCCAAACCGTTTCGCCGAACAGCATCGACCTGGATGCGGGCGTGCCGGCGCGTGGGTTGCACGGCGAGGCATACCGCGGGCACGTGTTCTGGGACGAGCTCTTCGTTCTTCCCGTTCTCACGCTCCGAGCACCCGCCCTCACCAGAGCCTCGCTGCGCTATCGGCACCGGCGACTACCTGCGGCGCGCAAGGCCGCCCGGGACGCAGGATTCGCCGGTGCCATGTATCCCTGGCAGTCGGGAAGTGACGGGAGCGAGGAGAGCCAGCGGCTGCACCTCAACCCGCTGTCCGGCCGGTGGACACCGGAGGTCAGCCATCTGCAGCGACATGTAAGCCATGCAGTGGCTTACACCGCATGGCAGTACTACGAGGCAACCGGTGACCTCGCATTCCTCGTCGACCACGGAGCCGAGATGATCCTGGAGATCGCGCGGTTCTGGTCGAGCGCAGCGAGCTACGACCGCGGGCGGGACCGTTTCGTGATTCGGGGAGTGATGGGCCCCGATGAGTTCCATACCGGGTACCCCGGGGCCGACGAGCCCGGAATCAACAACAACGCCTATACGAACATCATGGCGGCGTGGGTGCTGAGCGGGCCTTGGACGTGCTGGCGGTGCTGCCGATGCGGCCGATGGAACTGAGCGAGACCCAGGCACGGCGACAAGAGGAGTGCTCTTCTACTTGTTGTCCGGGACGAAATGACGCGCATCTTGTCCCCTTTCACGACGGCGTCATCAGCCAGTTCGGGGCTACGCGGGCCTCGCTGAGCTCGACTGGGAACACTACCGCCGTCGCTACGGCGACATCCAGCGTCACTAGCCCGCACCTCTCACGGGTCGACGCTGAGCACCCTCGTGCACGCGTGGGTGCTTGGCCGGGCCAACCGCGACAATGCACTCGAGCACTTCACCCGGCTGCTGAGAAGCGACACTGCGGACATCCAGGGCGGTACCACCGCTGAGGGCGTGCACCTCGCTGCCATGGCGGGATCCATAGACGTGCTGCAGCGCTGCTTCACCGGCCTGGAGACCACCGGCGACACGCTGCGCTTCAACCCGGCCTGGCCGCGGCAGCTCGGCACGCTGGCGTTTGCAATGCGCTACCGCGAGCAGCACCTGATGGTGCGGATCAACAGCGCAAGCATGCGCGTCAGCGCCGAGCCCGGCAAAGCGCCGCCGATCCGCGTCCACTGCTGGGGACAAACGAAAATGCTTGGCCCGGGCGACTCGGCCGAGTTCGCTGTCCGACCCAAAGTCGGAGTGCACTGAAGTCAGGTGGTCGGGGTTCTTCTGTGCTCTGAGGAGATCATGCCGGAAGCGACGAGGAAAGTGCCAAAGCCATTCGCAGGGCGCGGCCGGGACCTTTGTCCCTGCCGAATGGGGGCTTACACAATGAGACTGGAGGCATTCTCGATCTCGCAGAGGTTTGATGCCACGAGCCAGAGATTTTCTCGCTCGCTTTCGACCGGTGGGCACTCCTGGTGCCGCGGTCTCGGCTGGCGTGCCCGCCGACCGGGTGGCGGAAGCGAGCGCAGAGTTGGAGCCCTTGTTCGCGATGCTGACCGACACCGAGGCCGAGGCTGACCGGATACGCGCCTCCGCTGATCGGCGCATTGCCGAAAGCCACCGGTTGGCCGCGGAGCGCGCGGCCGACGTGCTCGCCCAAGCGAGGTTGCGCGCCGACGCGGAGCGGGCGGATGCGTCGGCCCATGCCCGGGCCACTGCCGATCAAGAGGCCGCGCAGCAGCTGGCGGCCGCAGCGGCCGCGGCGGCGCGCATCCATCAGGCCGCAGAGGAGCGGATGGATGCGCACGTGGCTGAGATAGTGGGCGTGGTGCGGGACCGGCTCGCAGGGCTGGAGCGCCAATGAGCTTGGCCTGGGTCGCTGGCAGCGTCCGCGCCAAGGCGATGGCCCGACGCCGTCTAGGCCGCACCGCGACCCGAGAACTGGCTGCTAGCTCGACGACCGAGCGGGCGCTGCACATGCTCACCGAAAGCGTGTACGGACACGACGTCCGACCTGGCCTCACCGTAGCGGAGGGACAGCGTGCCGTTCGCGCGGCTTTCCTGTGGCACCTGCGGGTGCTCGCAGGTTGGCAGCCGAGCGCCGGCGCTGAGCTGGTGCGCCGGCTCGCCGCTTGGTTCGAGATCGCCAATGTCGAAGAGCAGTACCGCCGGTTCGCAGGCCAGTCGGCGGAACCGGCGTACGAGTTGGGCGCACTCGCGACCTCTTGGCGCCGGCTAGCTGCCTGCAGCGGCCCGGGTGAACTCCGGGAGACGCTCGCCAGCTCCCCCTGGGGCGACCCTGGAGGCGATGGGCCGTACGCGGTGAGTGCGGCTATGCGGTTTGCCTGGGCGCAACGTCTGGCACCTCTCGTAGCGCTGCCGATCCCCTGGGTTGCCGGCGCAGCGGCGCTGCTGTTGGCCCGTGAGCAGCTGCGGGGCGACCGGACGTTGCCCGCTCCGGCTCGCACGGCAGCGGCGGCGCTGCTGGGTCATCGGGCGCTCGAGGCGGACTCCGTGCGAGAGCTGGCTGCGGCCGCTGGTCCGGACGCGGCCTGGGTGCTGGAGGGCATCGACAAGCCGGCCGACCTTTGGCGAGCGGAGGCAGCCTGGTGGCGACGAGTGGAGGACGACGGCTCCGCGCTGCTGCGCAGCACGGGCAGCGGCCCGAGGACACTGCTGGGCGCTGTCGCGGTCCTCGCCGTCGATGCATGGCGGGTCTGTGCGGCCCTGGAACTCAGCGACCGCGGAGGGGCGCCGCTGGAGGTTTTCGATGCCGTGGCGTGAGCGCGCTCAGCCCGTACGCATGGAGCGGGTTGCCCTGTTGGCGCCAGCCCCCGCCCTGCGTGAGGTGCTCGTCCGGGTTGCGGACACCGGCCTCGTCGAGCTGGACAGGGTGAGTACGGTCGACGCCGCTGCCACCGAGGCAGGTCGGCGGCTGCAACGGATCGCCGGTAGGAGTCGCGTGGCTCCCGCGCTTGCCCTGCAACCGCCCGACCTGGCAGCTCTGGAGCGGGCGGGTGCCGCTGACCTGCTGGCGGGCGAAGCGCAGCTGCAGGAACGTGCCGCTGGAGCGGTGCCGAGGCGCAGTGTCAGTGGGTTGACTGGTTGGTGCCCGGCCCCGATGGTCGGCTCTGTCGCGGACCGCCTGACAGGAACCGCTGGGGTCCTGGTGCCGCTCCGCCCACCCCGCGGGGTGGATCCACCCAGCCTGCTGCGCCGTGACACCCCGGTACGCCGCTCCTTCGCGCCGCTGGTGGAGACCTACGCCACGGTGCCCTACGCGGACGTCGATCCGAGTTCCGCAGCTGGGGTGGTGTTCGTCGTCATGTTCGGCGCGATGTTCGGTGACGTCGGCCATGGCCTGCTCCTGCTGCTGGTCGGCTTGCTGTTGCTCTGGCGCCGTCCCGCACGCATCGCCCGTTTCCACGTCGTCTGGCCTTTCGTAGTGGGCGCCGCCATCGCGGCCATCTTCTTCGGCTTCTTGTACGGCGAGTTCTTCGGACCGACCGGTGTTTTGCCCGTGCTGTGGCTCTCGCCGACGGACGACCCCGTACAGCTGCTCCTGGCTGGGATCGGGTTCGGCGCGGTTTTGTTGGCCGGCGCGTACGTGCTGGGCACGGTCAACCGCTGGCGGGAGGGCGGGGCGCGCGCAGCGCTGTACGCCCCGTCGGGACTGGCTGGCGCGGCGGTGTTCCTCGGACTGGGCACAGCCGCCGCCGGCCTGTACAGCCAGAGCGGCACGATCACCCTGGCGGGAAGCGGTCTTGCCCTGGCTGGGCTGGTCTTCGCCGGTATCGGCCTCTTCGCTGCCGCTGGCGGTGGTGGTGCGGCAGCCGCCGTAGCAGGAGTTGGCCTGGTCGACATGGTGATCCGGCTCGGCGCCAACCTGGTTTCGTTCGCCCGTCTCGCCGCGTTCGGTTTGACCCACGCCATCATCGCGGCAGTGGTGTGGGCCGGGACCACCGCCCTGGCCGAGCGCGGCTTGGGCTACCTCGCTCTCGCGGCATTAGTGTTGGTAGCCGGCAACGCGCTGGCATTTACGCTGGAGGCACTCGTCGCGGCGGTCCAGGCCTTGCGCCTGGAGTACTACGAGTTGTTTTCGAGAGTCTTCGACTCCTCGGGCCGCCCGTTCCAACCGTGGCACGTGCCAACTGTCCTTGAGGAGGACCGCTCATGACATGGCTGCTTGCCCTGCCGGCAATCGTGCTCGTCGGAGGCGCCACGGCGTTGTTAGGCCGTCGCCATCGCCCTTCACGGGAAGGCCAAAGGCGCGGGGGGTGGCGTTTCCTGCTTGTGGTCAATGCGCTGATGATCATCGCTTCCGCAACGGTCCTCGTCGTGGCCGCAGCGGCTACCTCGGCCGCCGCTCCCGGTGTGCAACCTGCTGCAGCACCGCTTGACACCAGCGGCAGATGGGCGGCGCTTCTGGGGGCCGCGATCGCGGTCGCCTGTTCCTCCATCGGCGCGGCGATTGCCGTCGCCTACACTGGTGCGGCGGCGCTTGCGGCCCTCAGCGAGCGGCCCGAATTGTTCGGCCGAGCGATGGTGATCCTCGGGTTGTCGGAAGGGATCGCCATCTATGGGCTGATCATTGCCATCATCCTGATCGGCAGGGCTTGACCGATGGGGCGGATCGTCGCGATCGGTGAAGAGGCTCACATCATGGGCTTTGCGCTCGCAGGTGTGGTTGTCTGCCCGGCGGCTGACGCGGGGGCGGTCCGAGCCGCATGGAGCGAGCTGCAAACCGACGACGCTCTCGTGATCTTGACCCCGACCGCCGCGGCCGCTTTGGGCGACGAGGTGGTGCGGACTCGCCCTCCGCTGACGGCAGTCATGCCTGGATGAGTGCCTTGGCCACTGCCATCGCGCCCCGCCCCGCCGTAAGGGCGCGTGACCAGAAGTTTGCGCAGCGGGCTGCGGCATCCCTGGAACCGCTGAAGGCTGAGCTGTTGCGCCGAGCCCACGCTGCCGCGGCTGAACGCCTGCAGCACGCCGCTGCTGAGGACGCGGTAACCATCGCTCACGCCGAAACCGAGGCAGCGCTGATCTTGCAGCAGGCCCGGCAGGAAGGCATCTCTGAGGCTTCCCTGCTGATCGCGGAGCAGCGGGCCCGCAGCCGGCGGCAGGCTCGCGCAGTCGTCCTGCGAGCTCGCGCTGAGATCGTAGCGGACCTGCGCCGGCGAAGCATGGCGGCCGTGGCACGTCTGAGCATCGAACCCGGCTACCCGGAGCTGCGTGACCAGCTCATCGACTACGTCCGCATCCAACTCGGCGAGCAGGCGAGCATCTCCGATGCGGCGACCGGAGGGGTCATCGGAACCGTCTCGGGACGACGGCTGGACTGTTCCTTCGCAACACTCGTCGAGCAGGCCATAGCCGAGCGGCCTGCTCAGGCCAACACCCCATGAACGATGTGACCCGATGGACGACGTAACTCAGAGTCGCGTGACGCGCGTGGTCGGGCCACTTGTGCAACTCGACGGCACCACTTCCCTTGCCATGTCCGACGTGGTGCGGCTGGGGCCCGCTGGGCTTCCGGGGGAGGTAGTCGCGATCCGGGATGGCAGTGCGACGATTCAGGCGTACGAGTACACCGGAGGGCTGCGGCCCGGCGATCCAGCGGGTTCGCTGGGTGAGCCGCTGTCGGTGCCGCTCGGGCCCGGGTTGCTGGGTGGCGTCTTCGACGGGCTGCTGCGTCCGCTGGCAGATGCTCCTACCTGGCTCGCACCGGGCACCACGTCCCAGAGAGGCCCGGAACGGGAGTGGTCCTGGCGGCCCAGGGTCCACGCCGGTGACCAGGTGGCACCCGGCGACTGCTTGGGGATCATCGAAGCGGCTGGCACCGTTGAGCACCGCGTCATGGTCCCACCCCGGCTCAGCGGCACTGTGACAGCTGTTCGTGAGGGTCCGTGTCCGGTGGATGGCGCAGTGGCAAGCGTGGCGGGAATCGAGGTGCCGCTCCGGACGTCTTGGCCCGTACGCCGGCCGCGACCAGCGCGGGAACGGCTTGAGGGAACCCAAGCACTGTCGACCGGGCAACGCGTACTCGACTTGCTCTTCCCGGTAGCGCGCGGCAGCACTGCAGCGGTGCCAGGCGGTTTTGGCACTGGCAAGACGGTCCTGCTGCAGCAGCTGGCGAAATGGTGCGACGCCGATGTCATCGTCTACGTCGGCTGCGGCGAGCGTGGCAACGAGATGGCCGAGGTTGTGGAGGAGCTCGGCAAGCTGGACGACCCCCGTACCGGTGGTCGGCTTGCAGATCGAACGGTTGTCATCGCCAATACCTCGAATATGCCGATGATGGCTCGAGAGGCCAGCATCTACACCGGCGTGGCCGTCGCCGAGTACTACCGAGACATGGGCTACCACGCAGTCGTCATAGCCGATTCCACGTCGCGCTGGGCCGAAGCGCTTCGCGAATTCGGCACTCGCAGCGGAGCGCTGCCCACGGAGGAGGGCTACCCGGCCAACCTTGCTTCGGCGCTTGCGGCGTTCTACGCCCGCGCCGGTGCTGTCACGACGTTGGGCGGTGCTGCCGGCGCGGTGACCGTGGTCGGCGCTGTCTCGCCTCCCGGCGGCGACCTCACCGAACCGGTTACCGCCCATACGCAACGGTTCGTGCGATGCGTGTGGAGCCTGGATCGTGACTTGGCATACGCCAGGCACTATCCCGCGGTTTCCTGGTCCGGCTCCTTCTCGCGCGACGCTGACTCGCTGGCCACCTGGCATGCTCGCCAGGGTGATCCAGGCTGGGCCGCACGTCGGGCTCGGGTGATCGCGTTGCTCGCGGAGGCGGACCGGCTCCGTGCCCTTGCCGAGCTGGTCGGTACCGGCGCTCTGCCAGCCCATGAGCGGGTGACGTTGCTGGCCGGGCGTTTGGTTCGTGAGGCGTTGTTGCAACAAAGCGCCACCAGCGCAAACGATGCCACCTGTAGCCTCGCGAAGACCGCGGCGCTTGCCGATGGGGTGCTCGCCGTGGCAGACCGGTGCTGGGAGCTCGTGGACGGCGGCAGCCCGGTCGAACGGCTGGAACGGGTCGACTTCACCCCGCTGCTGCGTGCTCGCGACGAAACCGGCACCCAGGACGTCGAGGGTGTGCGATCGGCGATCGCCACCACGCTCGAGCGGCTCGCAGGCGCGACATGACCGCCTCATCGCATCCCACTAAGTGGGGCCGACTGGACTTCACCGACGTACGCGAGCTGCGTGGCCCCCTCCTGGTCCTCGGGGGTGTCCGCGATGTCGGATGGGACGAGGCAGCGGTGGTGCGGGTGGACGGCGACGACGTACGCCACGGAGTGGTGCTGGAGGTGGACCATGACCTGGCCGTCGTCCAGGTCATGGAGGGCACGGAGCGGCTGCGCCAGAACGGAACGGCGGTGTCATTCGCCGGCCAACCGCTGCGGATTCCCGTGGGCACGGGCTGGCTGGGCCGGGTTTGCAACGGTCGTGGCGACCCGCTGGACGGCGGACCGCCCGTGCTGGGAGAGCAAACCGCCGCGGTGGCGGGGAACCCGCTCAATCCTGTGCTGCGCGAGCCCCCAGCCGAGCCGGTCATCACCGGCGTCTCGGCGATCGATGCGTTGACCACCCTGGTCCGGGGCCAGAAGCTGCCGGTCTTTTCCGTCGCCGGGCTGCCCCACCTGGAGCTGGCCGCACAGATCGCGGCCCAAGCCAACGCCGGAGGCGAGCCCTTCTCGGTCGTGTTCGCTGCCATGGGCCTCACCCACCCGGATGCCGCCACCGTCCGTGACATCCTCGAGGATCGTGCGGCCGCCGGTGAGCTGGCGCTGTTCTTGAACACCGCAGACGATCCGGTGATCGAGCGGACGCTCACACCACGGATCGCGCTGACGGTGGCCGAGCACCTGGCTTACGTCGAGGGCCGTCACGTCCTGGTCGTCATGGGCGACATGACCAGTTATGCGGAGGCGCTGCGCGAGGTGTCGGCTGCCCGGGGAGAGATCCCTGGCCGGCGCGCCTACCCCGGCTACCTCTACAGCGACCTTGCCTCCCTTTACGAGCGCTGCGGACGAGTCCGCGGCGCACCGGGCTCGGTGACGATCGTGCCGGTGCTCACCATGCCGGCGGGCGATATCACTCACCCGGTCCCTGACCTGACCGGCTATATCACCGAGGGCCAGATCGTGCTGTCAGCCGAGGTCTACGCTCGCAACGTCTACCCGCCGGTTGACCCGCTGTCTTCGCTGTCACGGCTGATGAGGCGAGGTGCCGGCAAGAATCGAACCCGGGAGGACCATCTCGACCTGGCCGCGCAGCTCCTGGCCGCGCTCTCCCGGGCGCGTCAGGTACGCGAACTGGCCGAGCTGGTCGGCACCGCCGCGCTTGGGGAGAGTGATCGCCACTACCTGCAACTGGTCGAGGTGTTCGAGTCGCAACTGGTCAACCAACGACCAGACGAGAGCCGTACGCTCGACCAAACCTTGGACCGCGCCTGGGATGTAGCGGCGACGCTTCCACGGCAGGAATTGACCATGCTGCCGGCTGCGCTGCTCGACGCGCACCTGGATCCCGCGAAGCGCGCATCATGACGACTCCCGGCGGGATCCGGGTGCCACCGGGCCGCGCCGGCCGGTTATGGCTGGAACGGCGCCTCGCGACCGCTCAACACGCAGGCGAGCTGCTCAAAGAGAAGCTGGCAATCCTCAACCAGGAGGAACAGCGCCTCGCCGAGCGCGCCGTAGAGGAAGCTGAGGAGTGGCTGCGGCTCTGCGCGGAGTCGGAGACGTGGACGCTGCGCGCTGCCGTGCTCTCGAGCCGACGCGCCCTCAGGATCGCCTCGGATGGCACGAGCGCGCAAGCAGATATCGCGATGGGGTTCACGATGGGAATTGAGCATCCTGTCAGCGGCGCAGTGCGCCTCGAGAAGCAGCAGGATCTGCCCGTTACGGGCAGCGCCGCCGTGACGCAGGCGGAAGAGGCCGCCCGCGCTGCGGTCCAGGCTGCCCTTTCGGCCGCAGTGGCATCCGCCGCTGTGAGGACGTTACGGAGGGAGATGGCAAGCACCCGCCGAACCCTCCGCGCGGTGGAGCAGCGGTGGATACCTCGGCTGTCGTCGGCGCTCGCCGAGGTCCGGCTCGAGCTGGAGGAGTTGGAGCGCGCCGAAGGCGTACGACATCGCTGGGCCGCACAGCAGCAAAGGCATGGCGACCTCATCTCCTAAAAGTCATTGGTTTTCGTCGGTGACCGCGTTGGAAATCCAGGCTCCGGACGTACGCATCTGGTTCAGCCCCTACCGGCTGCAGTCTGAGTTTGACGTCGAGCGCCGCAACCCCAGCAGGGACAGCGATCACCGGATTCAGGTCGAGCTCTGAAATCTCTGGGAAGTCTTCGGCGAGCTGACCAATCCTGAGCAGCAGTTGCTCGAGTGCGGCGGTGTCCATGGCTGGGATGCCGCGGTAGCCGGTGAACAGCGGTGCCGCGTGAAGTTCCTGCCACATGGCCGCGGCGTCCCGATCAGTCACCGGCACTGACCGAAATGTGCGATCTCCGAGCAGGTCGGTCTCTACGCCTCCCAAGCCGACCATGACGAGTGAACCGAACAGGGCGTCATGCGCCACGCCGACGACCAGCTCAACTCCGGTCTGTACCATCCGTTGCAACCCAACCTGAGGCTCCGCCTCGTCAAGTGAGCGTGCGATGGCGAGGTACGCCTCGCTTACGGCCGATTCATTCGAGAGTCCGAGGTGTACGCCGCCCACCTCGCTCTTGTGCACAAGACCGGGTCTCGTCGCCTTCATGACAACCGGGAATCCCAGCTCCCGAGCCATCTCCTGTGCACTCTCCATGCTGGTCGCGAGCCGGGTCTCGAGCAGAGGTATCCCATAGCAGGCCATGAGGGCATGGGTGACCGCGCCAGACTGCCAGCCAGCACCGTCGGCCAATGCCGCAGCGATCACTCGCTGGCCAGCTTGACGGTCGATCCCGGGAAGTGCGGGCTTGCTGCCGGTAGGCTCGCGGCGCCAGCGTGCATACCGGCAGGCATGCCCGAGCGAGCGAACCGCTTCTTCCGGCAACTGGTAGACGGGAAGATTGCCTCTCCCTAGCTTGAGTGGCGACTCGCCACCGACAGCAACCGCAACGATCGGCAGGTGCGGCTGGTCGTCGGCCGCCTCGGACAGTGCAGCGAGGGCTCCCGGCAGATCATTGGTGCGAGTGGCGACGAGCGTGACCACGAGGGCGTCGGCTTCACCTGACGAGGCAAGCGCACGAATGGCGCGACCAATCGTTGCCGGTGATGCGTCCGCGCCCAGATCCACCGGGTTTGCGACGCCCGCAAGGTGAGGCGCCACGTCTGCAAACTGTTGTTGCAGGGTCGCGGAGAACTCGACAACCTTGAGGCTGGCAGCTTCGGCCGCGTCCGCGGCAAGGATGTTCAAGCCGCCGGCATTGCCGACAATGGCGACTCGATCCCCGGCCGGCAGGGGCTGTTCGGTGAGGAGCCGAGCGGCATCGAGCAGCTCACCCAAAGTGTCCATGCGCAGCACTCCTGCCTGCCGGAACAGGGTGTCGACAGCCACATCAGGAGCCGCCGCGGCGGCCGTATGCGAGCTGCCTGCGCGGCGACCGCTGGCTGAGCGTCCGCTCTTCACGGCCAAGATCGGCTTCCGGGTCGACAATGCCCGCGCCAGCCACGTAAAGCGGCGCGGATTCCCGAAAGACTCGACATAGAGTGCGACGGCTTGAGTCGTGACGTCGTCGTACCAATAGGAGAGCAGGTCGTTAGTACTCACGTCGATCTTGTTGCCGAGCGAGACGAATGTCGAGATGCCGACTCCGCTGCGTTCTGCCGTATCGAGAATCGCGACCCCGACGGCTCCCGACTGGGTGGCGACAGCAAGATGGCCAGGCGTCGGGAAGCTCGGCGCGAAGGTCGCGTTCAGGCGTACCCAAGGATCGGTGTTGATCACTCCAATGCAGTTGGGGCCGATGACTCGGATGTCGAGCCGGCGAGCTAAGGCAAGGAGGCGTGCTTCGGTCGCTGCTCCGGATGGTCCGGTCTCGCCAAACCCGGCGCTCAGTACGACAGCCGCACCCACGTGTGCAGCCCCGCACTCCTCAATGACCTGCTCGACTCTGGAGGCCGGCACGGCAACGATGGCCAGATCCACATGTTCCGGAATGGCGCCGACAGATGGGTGGCAGTCGAGCCCGTCAATGGTCGTGGCGTGCGGATTGACCGGGTACGTGCGTCCGGTGAATCCACCCCCAAGGAGAGCTTGGAGAATCTCGTACCCAACGCCGCTTTGAGATCGGCTGACACCGACCACGGCGACCGAGGCGGGTGCTAGTAGGGGCCGCAGCGAATGGTGTTCGGCGGTGCGATCGCGAGCGCCGGCCGCGGCAAGCGCTCGTTCGTCAGGCTGGGTTGGGATATGGACACGAACCACGCCGGGATCATCCTCATTGTGCTGGCGGGCAATCCCCGGTGCCAGGTTTGCGCTGGTGCGCAGCATGGTGACATTGGTGGCGAGCACGTCGCCGACGAGTTCTTGGATGCCCGCTCTGCGAGCCAGTGCAGCCAGGTGCTCGATGAGCAGTGAACCGATGCCGTCGCCCTGCCAAGCGTCGTCGACCAGGAGTGCGATCTCAGCCTGGGTCCCGCTCAAGATCTCATATGAGGCAACACCGACGGCGATCCCGTCGTGTTCTGCGACCAACGCCACATGATCATCGCCCGGCTCGACAAGCCGCTGGACCTCACCATCGATCGAGATGCCAACCGAGAAGAACCGCAGATAGCGGCTTCGTGGCGAGGCACGGGTGTACAGCGAGCTGAGCGCGCCCTTGTCCCCTTGCGACACCGGCCGCACGTGAATGATCCTGCCGTCCATCAGCAGGGCGTCCGCACCCTCTTCGACGTCACTCATCGCCGGCCGCCGGGGATCTGCCGATAGGAAACTCGCCGAGATTGGCGTCTGTTATCCATGCCAGCAGCCTAGGAACGCAGGCGATGTGCCGCGAACTCGCGGCCCTGGCACCGGGGCGAGCAGTCGGGCAGGCAGTGGCACCACGGGAAACCCGCTCGGTTCGCCTTCCTGGAGAATCTGGCTAGCCCTTCTGGCTGGTCACTTCGATGCGCGAGTCCGATGCCGAAGCGGAGGTCGTGGCAGAAACGCTGGCGGCGCGGCGCTCCGCGCGGAGCAGCAACACCAACGCTGGAAGCATGAGAAGCGAGTAGACGGTGACGCCCCAACCGAAGAGCCACAGGGCGAGGTGGAACCCGATCGCCCCAATAAGGCCGAGTTGTGTTCTCCGTCCGCCACTGAGGATCAGCACCCCGACGACCGCCTCGAACGCCACCAGCAGACCGATGAACAGATAGGGGTTTGGCGCGACGACGGCACGCCAGGCTGAGGTCACCCAGCCGAAATGCGCCTGATCGGCGAAGCCGGCATAGTCGCCCACAGTCGCAAGGTTCACGGCGTTGAACAGCGCCCCACCCACGAGCATGAGGACGCCGACGGCGACACGCCCGATGTATCGCGCCCGCCGGCTCCATGTCGCCAGAACACCAGCCACGATCGCTGTCGCGACGCATGCCACCCAAAAGATCTGCACCCAAATGTTCTCTTGCATGCGGCCGCGCCCTCCTTCGAAGTGAAGCCTCTCTATCTTCAATCGCAGCAGAGCCCGCCTGACGTTTCTAGAGGCAGATGTCCTGCGCTCACGGGTCGTCCGACCCGTCCTGAACGTTCGGGCCCGGGGACCAAGGAGGGCCCCGGCGAGTGGCGGGCCCGGCAGAGGCCGACGGGCCTCATCATGTTTGTGGCTTGCCTCAGGTACGAGCCCTAGTCTCGGCAGCCGCATGATCGTGATCATGATCTTTGACGCCGGGTTCGCGTACGGCTGGAACCGCGACCACCGGACAGTGCGCGTGGCTCAGGCAGTAATGGCTCACCGAACCGGCGACAAGCCGGCCGATGCCGACATGCTCCTTCGTGCCGACGACGAGCAGCGCCGCTCTGACGGATTCAGCCACCAGGACGGGCCCCGCCTCACCGGAGAAGAACTGCAATCGCCATCCGAGCCCAGGCTGGACAGACTCGAATACAGCCGTGACCGCCTCGCGGTAGCGAGTATCCAAAGCCGAGGGCTCCATCGGCACAGACACCTCGCCCATCCCGAGCTCTATGTTGTAAGCCGGCGATACATCGACCGCGTGTACGGCTCTCAAGGGCTGGCCAGTCGCTCTGGCATGTTCGGCCGCCCAGTTAAGGGCCGCGCGTGCCGACGAAGACGAATCCAGGCCGACGACGATCTCGCTCATATTCCATCCTCTCGTTCGGTGACTCTGCGAACCCGGCTCCTGCACGACAGCCCTAGAGGCCCGCGTTGATATGCGGCTGCCTGGCGATGATGCGCGTTCACGCTTCGGCCGGGCTGCCGACGACGCCCGGATCGAAGAGTTCGGCTGACCCAGCCTCGATCAATGCGGGTACGGCGACGACCGGGCAGACTGCGTGACTCAGACAGTAGTGACTGATGGATCCGACCAGGAGCCTGCCGAGTCCAACGTGCTCACGGGTTCCCACAACCAAGAGCTGCGCGTCCCGCGACTGCCTCACCAGAACAGGGCCTGGCTCGCCTTTAGCGAACTGAATGAGCCAATCGGGCCGCGGCGCGATGTCGTCGAACACTTTGGTGATGCTGGCTATGTACGCCGCCTGCGCCTTCTCGAGTGTCAGGTTCCGACGATCTCGCGACGAGGCGGAGGCAGTGTCGTTGGCTCCGTAGGGCCAGTCGAGAACGTGGACGGCGCGCAACACGGTGTGCGTGCGGATCGCCTGCTCCGCAGCCCAGCTGAGGGCTGCTTTGCCCGAGGGTGAATCGTCCAAACCGACGACGATCTCGTTCCGGGTCATCACTCTCAACTCCTCGGCATCAACTCACCAACCTGGCGCGGAGGTAATCTCAGCCGTCAGGTCAGAAGGACTTCGTGATCGTCAACCGCCTCGATGTCGTCGGACGCCCTTCATCCTTCAGTGTCGGGAATGCTGGAGGCGGACGTAAGGGCCCGAAGCACAGTAAGACCGGGACCTTTGTCCCCAAGCTCTGCGAGGGCAGGACGAAAGGCCGTCAGTCTCGAATCGATTCCTCGCTCGATGCCGCCAGCTAGCTCATTGCAGACACTGTGTCGCGAGGGTCTGAGGCGTCGAGTGTGAACCGGTACGTGTGCCCAGCGCGCAGGGTGGCTATCTGGTTGTCCACCCGGACTCGAATCGGTGGAACGGATCGCGGCTGCGACTCGAGCACCATGGTGGATGGTGTCAGGTCAAGCAGCAAGCTGTGTTTTCGATAGCTGATGTGAAATCGGAGCTGGCCTAGCTCCGGCGGAAGGACCGGGTGCAGCCAGAGCTGCCCGTCCCGCGTTTCCAAGCCGGTGTAGCAGCGCAGCAGCAGGTCGACTGTGCCGGCCATTGCGCCGAGATGGATGCCCTCCCGGGTCGTGCCGCGTTGCAGGTCAGCGAGGTCGGCGTCGAGCGCCTCGTTGAAGAATGACCAGGACTGTTTACGGTCGGCGCGGGCTAATAGCCAAGAACACACGGGGCGGCTGAGAGTCGAGCCGTGGCTGGTTCTGGAAAGGTAGAAGTCGACAGTGCGGCGTACGGCTGTCCTGTCCAGTCGGTAGCCGAGGCGCTCCAGGGTCTCGCGCAACTCCTCAGCCGAAAGCAAATAGAACAGCATCAGGACATCCGGCTGCTTCGCGAGCCGGTACTTGTTGGGACTGTCGCCCTCCGCGGCAAGGATCAAGTCGAGCCGCCCGATGTCGTCGTAACGCGCCCGGTAGCCGTCCCAGTCGAATTCGGCGAGTTGTTCATATCCCTCGAACTGGCTGATCACTCCGTCGGCATGGAGGGCTGCACCAGATCCCCTCGGCACTCTGGCGCGGCTCCGCGTGTCCCCAGATATCCATCGCCAAGAGTGCACAGGGCCTCTCGGGTCCCTTCTTGGCTTGGATCAAACCCGTGATACGTGAGCACCCACGGCCCGGACTCCGCAGAAGCGCCTCCTCGCCACGCCGGGGCCGACGTGGCATCAGCGGTCGCCCGTCCGATCAGGCTGCTTGGATCCACGCTGGCCAGATCAGGCACCACGAGGTCGGCGCCCGCCTCGAGGAGTCGGGTGCGGTTGCCGGTGCGGTCGACTCCAACGACAACGGCGAACCCACCTCGACGCGCTGCCGCCACGCCCGCAACGGCATCCTCCACGACCACGCATTCCGTCGGAGACATCGCCAACCGATGTGCGGCTTCCAGGAACATGGCTGGATCCGGCTTGCCGGGCAAATGGAGTCGTTCCGCGTCGTTTCCGTCAACGACCGCATCGAAAAGGTCGAAGACTCCCGCTGCGGTGAGCACAGAGTTGCTGTTCCGGCTGGCCGTGACCAAGGCGATCGGCATCCCGGAGTGACGCATGCGCTTCAACAACATGACTGTCGATGGGAATGCACGAACTCCGCCGCGTGCCAGTAGCTCGACGAAGAGCTTTTGCTTGCGGTTGGCCAAGCCATGCACTGTCCGACGTGTCGGCGGATCAGTGGGTCGCCCTTCGGCAAGTGAGAGGCCCCGCTCAGTCAGCACAGCCCGTACGCCGTCCTCCCGAGAACGGCCGTCGACAAGACGGCGGTACTCGTCTGACGGGTCGAATGGGCGAGCCTCGCCGTC
The DNA here is from genome assembly GCA_963759635.1 of uncultured Actinomycetota bacterium. Taxonomy (GTDB): domain Bacteria; phylum Actinomycetota; class Actinomycetes; order Propionibacteriales; family Propionibacteriaceae; genus Microlunatus. The sequence goes on along the minus strand of CAVXAP010000030.1, from coordinate 117,178 downwards.
GGTCAGTTGCGGCAACACCGCGTCGAACATCTGCCGCCATGCCTCGGCGTGTACGCCGGCCGTGTCGGTCACGACGCCGTCCATGTCGAAGATCGCCGCCCTTGCGGCTGGTTTGGAGCGGTTCATTGCGTCGAACGTGAAGGCTTGCACTAGTCGTTCTCGTAAGCCGGCCGCTTCAGGTGCGACTGTCGCGTGACGTGCCCGCCCTGGGCCAGAGCTACCGCGGCAACAACCAGCCACAGCCCTACGGCAAAAGCGAAACCACTGACCAAGTTGGCGGTCACGGCCAGCGGGGGGATGAGGACAATCGTGAAGGCCGCCAAGCTTGCGTGCATGAGGATCGCCACTAGCAGGCTGCCACCCGTACGCTCGTACACCCACACCATGAGCACCCTGAAGGCGGTGAGCTGACCGACGAGAGTGCTGACGAGCCAAGCAGGCGCCCAGATAGCTAGCGAAACTTCTCCGGAGGTCACACCGCTTGACCAGTAGTTGACAGGCAAGTGCCACGCGCCCCACAGCATTCCGACGATGAGGCCCGTACCAAGCACCGCGTAACGCATTCTCAGCCTTGGTATGGCGAACCCCGTCCAGCCCAGCTCTTCCACGATGCCGGTCGGCAGCCCGACCGCCAGACCCAGCACCAGCAGGGACGCGGTGTCGCTGGTCGTGAAGATGCGCGGAAGGAACATGGGTGAAATCAATGACATCCCGAGGAGTACGGCCGTCATCAACACCGGCGTGGTAAGGAGTGCGATGGCGTACCAGCGAGCGCCCACCCGCCATTTCAGCAACCGGGTGATTAAGTCGCGGAATCCCGCCCTTCCATAGAGGACGCCGGTTAGCAGCAGGCCCGCTATGCCGGGGCCTGCGAGCATTGCCGGGACCGCGTACGGGAGCGCCACCTGCAACTGCTGAGGGGTGGCTGAGAATCCGCCTGGACCAAGCCCAACGGCGAGAAGGAGGACGCCCCATGAGATGGCGAACGCGAGGAAGTAGAAACTGAGCACCGGGTGGCTCCCGATAAGACCGGCGTGGCGGGGCACAGCGGTTATCGGTCGCTCGAGGGTTGACATCGGTGACCTCCCGGACGCGCGGCTCGGTACGAAGGCGTCCCTGACTTGACTATGGTTTGGGACCTGGTGGAGCCGTAGAGTCCTTAGGCCCGATCTATGGGGGCAAGACGGGCCAATGTCGCTCGAGTCTCAGGCGCGCTCACGAGGTCCGCGCCTTGGCCGCGATCTCGAGTGCGACCTGATCCCAGGAATCGACGCCGCCGTCAGAGATTCCGAACCGCACCACGATCAGTTGATCTTGCGGAAAGACGGCGATCATCTGCCCGAGGTGACAGTGTGCGGCGTAGGCGTAGCCGCCAGTCTTCAGCGGGAAGCCCCACCACTGGTACATGTAGTAGCCGCCTGGATTTTTCCAGAACTGATCACTGATCGAGGCACGGGTGTCGCTCGGGTCCGGGGCTGTGGACTCGGTCGCCCAGGTCGTGGAGATCAACTGCCGGCTGTTCCAGGTGCCGTTGTGTAGGAAAAGTGAGCCGAATTTGGCGAAGTCAATCGCCCGCCCGTTGAGACCGCTTTCCCCACCAGCCAGCACAGCAGGCCCGCGAGCGCCACCAGCGCACCGGTCACTATCGCCGTCTCTGTGGACGGGCCGCTGTGCAAGATCACCAAGGCGAAAGTCATGCCGAGGAGCACAAAGGTCGCGCCCAGGACGAGAATGCCAGCAGGACCTAGGTAATCGCTCCCAGGATCTTGGCTATCAAACCCCCTCAGGCACACTCAGGCTGGCTGCAGGCTCACTGCGGTCACCTTGTACTCAGGGCAGCTCGTGACCTCATCGGTCCACCCTGAGGTGAGCTCGTTCACCGCCGCATCCGGGAAGTGGAACGCCAGAAAGACCTGGCCGGGCAGCACTTCGTCGGTCAGGTGCACGCCGACCTGGATACGACCGCGCCTGCTGCTCACCACAACCTCGGTGCCGTCGCCAATGTCCAACCGAGCCGCCTCGGCCGGATGCAGGTCCAGCCGTTCAGCGGGCAGCAACGCAAGGTTCGCCGTACGCCTGGTCATAGTGCCGGCGTTGTAATGCTCCAGCCGCCGGCCGGTCACCAAGATCAGCGGGTACGCCGCATCCGGCTGTTCGCCCGACGGCAGATATGGCCGGGTACCCAGCGCCGCCCGGCCGTTGCCTCCAGTCTTGGAGATCGGACGTGCATCGAGTGTTCCGCGGACAAGCTTGTCGGCCAATCCTGGGCCGACGTGCGGCACCGTGCCGTCCAGAAGTGCAGGTGCTGCATAGCAGAAGCCAACGCACCGCACGGCCTGCAGCGACACCGACCCGTCTTCGCGACAGTAGCCTGCGGAGACGCCGAGTGCCCGTTCGACCTCAGTGACATGTCGGCCGCCGTCGGAAGCGAAGCATGCGGTGCCTTCGCAGACGCGGACGTGCCGGTTACCCCTTCGCGTCGGCGCCAGGTCGTCGTAGAACGTCGCAGCTCCGTGCACTGCCGCGACCGGAACCTTCAGCTCGGCGGCTGCGGAGCGTTCGTCAGCGGTCGTAATGGCACCGACTCGTTCGGCCACATCCTGCAGCCTCTCTATGGCGGATGTGGCGGCGAGCATTCGACTTCTCCTCAGGAAGGGGCTTTCTGGTGCCAGACTTAATGGGCCTCCTCGCCGGCACTAGGGTCAGAGGTCACAGATTGGGCCCGTTCTACCGCTATGCCTGGTCGGCGGCATTGACACACGGCAACAGGACGGTCAAGGGGCCAAAGGCCCGCGGGTCACAGCCAGCAGGCCCGCATGACTAATGGGCCCTGGGAGCCTCTGCGGAACCGCCGGACAGCACCTGCAAAAGATGCCGGTACTCCTCCTCGGTGATCTCGCCGCGGGCGAATCGCTGCGCGGCGATCTGCTGTGGCGAGACCTCATCAGATCGCGAGGAACCCATGTGGCCCTCCCGGACGTATCGAGTCACGAGGACGGCGACGAAGATCAACAATCCCCAGAACAGTAGGTTCCCAATGATCATGAAGGTCATACCCCAGCTGCCCAAGCCGGGGCCGTAGTACATCATGGGTGATGCTCCTTTGGGGACACCCTGTGTGTCCTGGCTCCACTATCCTTCGGCACATGTTGGCGCCGTAGGGTCCTAAGTCCTGCCTGCGTGATCATCGTTCGGGTACACCGATCGTGATGATCCGAAACATGGGGTAGAACTCCGCGATCGCAGCCAGCTCCTCGACCGATGGATCGCCGCTGACTCCGAAGAACAGCCGAGCTTCGTGCTGGACCGCAGGCGAGTTCGGCTGGCGCCCCCAGCGCAGCAGGTATGCCCGGAGGATCGGCGGCCGCTCCGCCGGCGGCACTTCCACCAGCCGCGCGGCCCGCCGCTGGCGCCGGCCGATCACGACCTGACCAGCGGCTGCCCTGACGTTGCGGACCCACTCGGACTCACCGGCGAGCGCGACCAGGTAGTCGCCACCGTCATGACTGGCCTGCACCAGGGCATTGCGGCGGATTATCCCTGAACGTCGGCCCGGAACCTCCAGCACCACCACCTGCTTTGGCCCGATCCCATGACTGATCAGGAACGGACCAAGCCGCTTCTGCACTCGCTGGTAGAGCGGGGGCGGCGGCCGGTAGCGGCTCCGCGCGCTGTAGTCCACGCCCGCGAACAGACCCTGGCGCCATCGGGCGGGAACGTGTTGGCTTGCGGCCAGTGCCTGCAGCGCTTGCGCCGTCTGGTCGATCCGGAACCGACCATGGCCGGCGGCCAGGACCCGCGGCTCGAAGGCGGCCAATGCGGCGATGGACCGCTGTGCCGCGGCCCAGTCCCAGGTGCTATAGCGCGGAGGTCCGAACACTCCTTGCCTGCTTGTCAGAACGCCGAGCAGCGAGTTCAGGTCCACGGTGACCACCGCATCGCCAGTGATCATGACGCCGTCGCTGCTTCGGTACAGGCTGAGGTGGCCCGGGGTATGACCGGGGGTGTGGATGGCCGCCCAGCCCGGCAGCCCCGGTATACCAGCCGTGGGATCGAACGGCTGCACTACCGCAGTCAGGTCGGCCCCGGCAGCGATCTTGGCTTGAGTCTCCTTCCGAAGCCGCTGAATCAGGGGCACCAGCCAACGGTCAAGGGGAATCGCGTACGCCGGCCGATATCCGGCGGCAAGTGGCAACTCGTCGGGATGCACGTACGCCGGTTGCTCCCAGCGCTCTGCCAATCGCGCGGCGCCCCCGGAATGATCAGGATGCAAATGTGTCAACACCATTGATGCCGGCCTGGCTCCAGGCCCGAACACGGACTCGGCCGCCGCTCTAATCTTCTTCTCGCAGCCGAACCAGCCCGCGTCCACGAGGGTCCAGGACGACCCGGAGCGAATCAGATAGACGTTGGTGGAGAGTGCGCCGCGTCCGATTGTGACTATGTAGACGTCGCGGACGACCTCTGAAACCCTGGGCTTTGCCATCTCGGCTCCCCAATTTCTGGCCTACTGCTTCAATTCTGGAGAGGTGATCCTCCGACCTCGAAGGGCGAAAGGCCCTCCGGAGTGTTGCGTTCGCCTCTGATCGGATGCGCGTAAGCGAAAGCAGGCTGGAAGGACCAACCTCTGGGAGGGTGTCGTGTCGATCAGATCAAGTGCCAGGTGGGCGTTGCTACTCACTGGCATAGCGCTGCTGTTGGCTGCCTGTGCCGCCGGGCCGAACGAGCTCGTCGACACGGGTCCGGACCCGGCTGGCTTCTGGTTGGGCCTATGGCAGGGGTTGATCAGCCCGATCACCTTCATCGTGTCGTTGTTCACCACGAACGTGAGCATCTACGAGGTGCAGAACAACGGCAACTGGTATGACTTCGGGTTCATCCTTGGCGTGGCTTGCGCGTTCGGCAGTGGCGGGTGGGGTGGCACTGCAGGAACGCGGCGTACGCGGAAGCGCAGGAGCGAATAAGTTCCCTTTCCTGAGCCACGCCAGCTGCCTGTCGGCGCCGTGCCGGCCGAAGCATTCGATACCCCAGTCGCCTAGCGCATCGCTGCTGGCTCAGCTGACAGCCAGGTCCCTGCGGTTCAGCGCCCACAGTGCCGCGGCGATCAATGCGGCGGCTACTGCGGGCAGGGCCACCAGTGGTCCAGCTGTCACCTCACCCCAGGCGGTTCGGCACGTGGGTGAACGGGGAGAGATCGCGTACCCAGCGCGGCAGATCCAGCAGCGGGCCGATCTCGCTGGCCAGGAAGGTCGCAACCAACACGGCCCACGCGATCGGGGCTGCACGACAATGCGGCACGTCACGGACACCAGCGCCCCAGACGAGCTGCAGCAATGGGCCAAGCTGAGCCGTGAGGGTGTCGATCTGGTGGGAGCCAACACGCGGGCCGGCCGCCGGCAGGAGGAGACCGCTCGGTTCTTCGAATTCTTGGTCGATGAGATACCAAGCGTGCTCGAACGTTGGCGTAGTGAAGCTCGCTCCGGCTGATGTGCCCTCCTGGTGTCATGTATCTGCTGGCGCGAGGCCATCAGGTGCGATCCTTACCGTTCGGTGATGGGACCTTCGGCCCTGCGCTAATCCTCCTTTCAGCCCGTGACGCCTCCCGCGGACAGCGAGCAAGCTGAATCAAAGTGGCGGGCGATGGAACTCCTTTGTTGTGGATGCGCGATTGACCCGTTCCAAGGCAGAAGGAGGAGATCATGCATGCAGCCGTAGGCGACCGAATCATCGTGGCAAGTGCAACCTTGGGCGCACCAGCGAGGGACGGTGAGATCTTGGAGGTGCACGGCTCGAACGGTGAGGCGCCGTATCTGGTGCGCTGGTCAGATACAGGCCGAGAAAGCCTGTTCTTCCCCGGACCAGACGTCCATCTGCAGCATTACGACGCTCCGCACAGCCCGGACGAAACAGCTCGACCGGCGGCAGCAGGATCCGCCGAACGATCGGCGGCCGCATCGCACGTGACGAGCTGGCACGTCGATATCTACCTTTCCGAAGGTGAGGAGGGCACCGCCGCCCACGCGGTCCTGCATGGCGCGTCCCGAGAACTGCTCGACGGTCGTGGGACCGCTGTCCATCGGGCTGGCGAAGCCAATGTGCCTGAGATTGGAGACGAAGTGGCCGTAGCGCGAGCGTTGCGCGGTCTGGCAGATCGGCTACTCACGACAGCATCGGAGGATATGTCCGCAGTCGAGGGCCGCGCGGTTCATATCGAGCCTTAGCCAGGGCGGATGAGCGCACGCCTTGGGCTGCCCTGTGGCTGACTTTGTGGACATCGCAGGCGACGTTCCTACGGGAATGGTGTGAATATCGATTTCCAATCCACTCGCCGCGACGGGTCGTGAATCGGGCCTGTCATCCGGATCTTGATCGGCCGGGACACGAGCTCTAATCGTTGGGAAAGGCCCTCGCGGAGCAGCGGCCAAAGGAGTATGTCCCGGTGACGCCCGAGGCTCGGCTAGCTCTGGCTCACCAGACTCGGCAACACCAGAATGGATTGATGGCGGCACTGCTCCGCGTCGTCGCACGCCATCCCGTACTGGCGTTCATGGTGATCGGTCTCGGCGCCGGCTTTTTGACCGCGGCGATTCGACCGATTGCAGAAGCCGAGGTCTTGCCGTACGGCCTGCCGCTGCACGGATTCTTGGGAGGGGTGCTCGGCGTCGGTGTCGGCGCCTTCTTGGTCACCGGAGCACTCGCCGGACGTGACGGCGTTGTTGATCTTGCTCGGCGCAGTGTGCGCTGGCGGGTCCCGGTGCGCTGGTATCTGGTCGCGCTATTCACCGTTCCGGTCGGAGCGACGATGATTTCACTCGTCATCTATGGCCCACGCGCCTGGCGTCGCCTGCCGGTGGCTGGCCGCGGTCGCTGGCGGAGGTGGCCGCGGTCTTTGTGCTCCAGCTGGTGCTGTTTCAGCTAGCGGAGGAGATCGGTTTTACCGGGTTCCTTCAGCACCATTGGCAGGACCGGTATCACCCCATGAAACTCACGTTGTACGTGGCGTTGCTGTGGGCGCTATGGCATATTCCAGACCACTTCGCCGAGGAAGGCTGGGGAGTCGAGGCGCTGATAGCGGCTCCGGTCATCTTTGCCATCGAGTTCGTCTCGTTGTTCTTCGCCCGCGCCCTGTTCGTGTGGTTCTACAACGTGACAGCGTTCAGCGTGCTGCTGGTGGCGATTTTCCACGCCAGCTTCGACGGCGCAATCAATCAGCTCTCCTACGACGTCGTACCGGCTTCTAGCACGGCGAGGTTCTTGATCTTCAGCGCCGCGATCCTGCTTCCGGCTGCGACGGTGATCATTGCCACCAAGGGTCGGCTCGGGCGAGTCAAGGAGGCCGTTGACACTGAGGCCGCTGTTTCAGACCCAGACCGGTAGCCGGAGCATCGATTCATCGGGGGAGGGCGCCAGATCTCGATCTTGACGCGTCCTGGTGTTGGCTTCCAGACGTCGGAGAAGATCCGCGACGCACTGCCCGCCTCCAGCGAGCAGTCGACGGCCAAGACGGGTGACCAGAGGCGCGGCGGGTCAGGCCTTTAGCCCCTGCCCGGGTGGCGTACGCTCCTGAACGCTTGGAATATGCGAACCCAACTGCTGCGGTGGGTGCTGCTTGTGACCCTGGCGGAGGCTGTCGGCTTTACCGTGCCGACAGCCATCGGAACTCTGGTGACGCGTGCATCGTGGGAACCGGCAGCAACCCTGTTCACGCTGGTGTTCGCAGGATCGGTGGAAGGGGCAGTGCTTGGCAGCGCTCAAGCCGAGTGTCTGTACCGCTGGGGAGTTCTGCCCGTACGACGCTGGTGGATTGTGGCCACAAGTCTCGGGGCGGCCGTCGCCTGGTCGATTGGGATGTCGCTGTTCACTGGCGGCTTGGACTGGACTGCGGGGACCGCTGTTGTCGTCGGGATCGGCGGTCTGATGTTGCTCACATCTTTGCCCCTGGCTCAGTATTTCGTGCTTCGTGATCATGTCAGGCGCGCGGTGCTATGGATTCCGATCAATATGGCTGCCTGGTTATTGGGGATTGCGTGGACGCTGGCGCCGTCGCCCTGGGTCGATGAGTCAACACCCACAACGGCGCTGATCTTGATTTACGGGATCGCTGGACTCTGCATGGCCGCGACGGTTGCCGTCGTCACCGGCATCGGAATAATCCGGCTCTTGCTGCCGCCGACCGGGATCGGTGCCGATGCGGAAAGATCATTATCGAAGAGCGACCACTATGCCTGAAGTGGACACCCTGGTTGGTCTGAGCATCGCTGTCCCCTCTGGTTTCGCGGCCAGGCTCGCCTGGTTGGGGGCGGGCGCGACATCACGCCGATGACATGGACCGTCATCGCCAGGCCAGTGGTCTCTCAGGCTGACTCCACGGCGGAGCAGTTCATTGAGCGGGTGCCCGTCCCGGACCTCTGTGCCCTGTGGGCGGAGTCCTCGACGGCGCCGATGAACATCGCGCTCATCGGGGTCGTCGAAGCGGAACCGCTGCTGGACCCGGACGGTACTGTCGCACTCGATCGCATCCGCTCGTTTGTCGAAGCGCGGCTGCCGGGAGCGCCGATGCTGCTGCGTGCCCTGCGGCCCACCCGGCTCAGCCAAGGTACGCCGGCATGGATTGACGCACCCTGCTTCGACATCAGTGATCACGTCGTGCTGGCACCACGCGACCGGCCGCTTATCGACGAGGACGACTTCCATGCATGGTGCGCCGGCCGCTCGCTGATCCCACTGGATCGCACCCGGCCGCTGTGGCGGCTGGACATCATTCCCGGGCTTCCCGGCGGACGGATCGGTGTCTTGTTGGTGCTCCACCACGTCGTCGCCGACGGCCTTCGAGGCGTGGCGCTGGTTACTTCGTTACTCGAGTCGACACCGCAGGGGCGCGCCAACGGCGAGACGTGGCGGCCGAGGCCGGCTCCCGCGGGCCTGGCTCTGATCATGGACAACCTGCAGCGAAGATGGGACGTCGTACGCCGCTTTCGTCCGTCACGGCTCATTCGATCGGCGCGTACGCTGCGTGCCCTATACCACGCACCTGGACGCCGAGCGCCGTCAACTTCACTCACCGGTCCAATCGGGGACAAGCGGCACCTGACAGTGCTTCGGTACCCGCTCACGGAGCTTCGATCGGCCGCGCACGCCCACAGCTGCACGATCAACGACCTGCTGATCGCCGCCGTCACCACTGGACTTCGCGAGATGCTCATCGGCCGCGGCGAAGACCAGGACGGACGCGACCTTCTCGCCTCGGTTCCGGTCGGGGCGCGTGGAGGCCGCGAGGGCGGCATGTTCATCGCCCCGCTGCCCGTCGGTGTTCCGGACGGCGCCGAGCGGCTGCGGATCGTCACCCAAGCGACCGCTACAGGCAAGCGCCACCCGGATCAGGGGGTTGCCGGGATCGTCGCGCTGCCCGCCAGCCTCGCTCGGTTGGGTGTGGCCTGGGCCAAGCGAGCCGCATCGAGTCACATCAACCTCTACGTCACCAACGTTCCGGGCCCGACATCAGCTCTCTACTTCGCCGGAGCGCGGCTCCTCCAGGCGGTGCCGCTCGCCCCGCTCGTCGCCGGTGTGCGACTAAGCGTGACGGCGATGTCGTACGACGGTCAGTTCGCGGTCTCCTTGCTGGTCGACAACAACATGCCCGATCTGCCGGTTCTCGCAGTCGGCGTACGCGCTGCCCTCGACGGATACATCAGCAGCCACAAGAGGCCGTAGATCGGATCTCTAGATGAACTGCCATGGTCGCCGCGCCAGGCGCCCGGCACCTGCCATGGTGGCGGCGAAGCCGCTCGAGTCGCGACAAAGATCTACGGTCCAGTCGCACAGGAAGGCGAGCAAGACGTACTCTCCCGCTACACGGCGCGATCCTTCTTGACTTCCATCGCCGTAGCCGTGAGTTACAGGAGCGCCATGTCGCACGAATCAGACAGCTATAGCAAATACCCGGGTACGCGGGCGATGATCGCTGCTCTTCAATCGCCAGGGCCTCGTCCCGAGCTGGCCGAACATCTACAGATGTTCGGCCAATTCGTGGGCTCGTGGGACTTGGACAGGACTTCGTACGCGCCGGACGGTACAACAGCCACCGTGCCGGGTGAATGGCACTTCGGCTGGGTGCTTGACGGTCGCGCCATTCAAGACGTCTGGATCTGTCCCCCGCGCGGGCTCCGCGACGAACCCATCACCCCACCGGGCGAATGGGGGACGGTCATACGGTTCTACGACGCGCGTATCGACGCCTGGCGCGCCACGTGGGTCGGCCCGGCCTCGGGTGCGATGTATAGCTTCATCGCCCGCGAAGAAGAGCACGGAATCATACTCCGTGGCCACGACGAGGACGGCAATCCGATGCGGTGGATCTTCTCCGACATCAGTGCAGACGCGTTCCGGTGGCGCAGCGACGTATCGGCTGACGGAGGAGCGACGTGGCGTCGCACGATCGAGATGCGCGTTCGACGTCGGCCCGCCTAGCAACTGGCGGGCAACGACTTGTTGAGCCCGACTTCCGCCTCGCGCCAACCACCGAGCCGGAGGTCTTATCAAGTGGGGACACGCCAGCGGGGTCGACTGGCTGATCCGCCGCAAACTTCCCAGCATGGTGACCGCCTTGGGTCTGGGGCATCCGCAGGCTAAGACCGACGTGCAGAACATCCGTGGCCGAGATCGTGGAGCACTGTATTTTCAACTGTTCTTCACTGAGGTTCGCTACCGCGTCGTCGGTGCTGGGCAACTCGACGCAGCAACGATCGACTCAGCTTCAGCCTTGCTGGACGATCCGGACTACTGGACCCAGTGCTGGATGATGACGGCCGTGTGGGTACGCAAGCCGCCGGCCGACCCGCCGTTCGCGACCGCGTCCAGCTGATACGCGCAGCGCACTTCCAGCACCCGAACGCCGCACTCACTGCGATCATCGCACCCAATGACTCAGGCCCAGAGCTGGTGCACACTGATTTCGTGGTCAGTGCGGCGACCTACAGCGTGGTCACCGCATTGAGCCATGCCGGACTCGTCCGCGATCATAACGAGGACAGCCTTGTCATTGGCCAATGGACTTTGTGTGCTGCTGAGACCCAGACGCCACAGACCCTTGTCTTTCCGATTGCCAGCCCGTTGGTCGTCGCAGTTGCAGACGGTCTCGGCGGGCATCCTGGCGGCGACGTTGCGAGCTCACTTGTGGTTCGGGAGCTGGCGCGCGCAGGACCGACACTCGACAGCGAAGAGAGACTGCGGGATGTTCTGAATGCCTGCAACAGGGACCTTTACACTATCGCTGCAGATCAGCCGATGCTTACCGCGATGGGCACGACGGTCGCCGGCGTGCTGCTCACATCCGATCAAGTACTCGCGTTCAACGTTGGAGACAGTCGGGTCTATACGCATGGGCCTGACGGACTTCGACAGGTCAGCGTAGATGACAGCCCACCCCTGGCCGCAGGTCAGGAACACACTGTGATCGTCACGCAAACGCTCGGTGGCGGACTCACCTACACAGACGTTGAACCACATGTGTCCGCATTTCCGCAGTCGAGCGAAGTGCGCTGGCTTATCTGCAGTGATGGGCTCTCCGACCTGGTGCGGAATGAGACTCTGAGCGAGCTACTTGAGGAGACCGAGGACAGTCGAGCCGCCTTCGAGCTATGGAAGGCAGCGATAGAGGCTGGAGGTCACGACAACATCACGGTCGCCCTCGTCCGAGTCGCCAGTTGATGTGCCCGCACTGAGCTGCGCATAAAGGCGGCCTCGAATCAGCGGCATTCCGCGACGAGGTCGCGAGGCCATCTCCGAGAGGCAGATGACCGACTGGATACAACTTCTGGGCACCTGATGGAGCGGTAGGCTCCCCGCCATGACCTTCACCGAGGCCATGGAACATGTAGCGCAACTGTTCGAGGCGGCAGGTGCGCTTGTGCTGCTGCTGGGGCTGTTGTTCTGTTTCGCGCTTGCGATCCGTGCCTTGCGCCGATCGGGCGACGGTCGTCGGGCCTACCAAGTGCTGCGCGAGTCCTTCGGCGGCGTCATCTTACTTGGCATCGAGATCCTGGTCGCTGCCGATCTCGTGCGGACCGTTGCAGTCGCCACGACATTGGAGAACGTCGTGATTCTGGGTCTCATCGTGCTTATTCGGACGGTCCTCAGTTTCTCACTGGAGATCGAGATCGAAGGAGTGGCGCCCTGGCGTCGGGCGATGGTCGGCGGGGCGGGTCGACTCAGGCAGGCTACGGCGAAGAGCGGCGCAGATCCGCGCGTTGCCGGCTGAATCTGGCTCAGTCGGGCGCCCTTGTCGTAGCGAGCCAGCCTCGACTTCACTGCCGATCAAGAAACTCCATCACCTCCGTCGGGTCCACTCCTGGGAAGGCCCCCGCAGGCAAGCTAGCCAGCAGGGCGGAGTGCACTCGAGCACTTGGCCAGCTCGCCTCCTGCCAGCGCGCGGCGAGCTCAGGCGGCGGCAGCGTACAGCACGTCGGGTCGGGACATCGGGACTTCGAGCGGTGCTGAGTGCCGCGACCGCGGAACCACTTGACGTGCTCATACGGTGTCCCGACCGACACCGAAAACGCCTCCCGCTCGCCCTGCTCGGCCACCGCGGTGCACCAGAAGGTTCCGCTGGGCGTGTCGGTGTACTGCTGGTGCGGCTTTGTCCAATCCGGCTGCTCGAAGACTCGGCGGGCCGTCCAGAACCGGCAGACCCGCTGGCCCTCGACGGCCCCAGTGCTGTCCGCCGGAAAAGTCACGCCGTCGTTGGCGTAGGCCTTGTAGATGATGCCCGCCTTGTTGGTCTTCATGAAGTGCACCGGGATGTCGAGGTGGATCGTGGCCAGATTGGTGAATCGATGCGATGCCATCTCGTACGAGGTCAGATAACGATCGCGCAGGTCCTCGATCTCTAGATCCTTATCGTGTTTGGCTTCTTGCAGATAGGTCACCGCCCAGCGCTGCGGGATCAGTACTGCCGCAGCAAAGTAGTTCACTTCCACCCGCTGTGCGAGGAACTCGGCATAGTCGGCCGGCGGCCGGTGCTGCAGCACCACGTGTCCGAGCGCGGCGAGGGCGAGGGTGCGCTGGGCCGCATTGTCACTGGTCGGCAAAAAGATCCGTCGGCCGACAAGGTCGGTCACCGACCGCGTCGACTGCGGCAGGTTGGGCACGGAGTGCAGGGTGAAGCCGAGGCGGTCGGCGATCGCGTTCACACGATGCCGGGTCAACGGCCCGCCGTCGTGATCAATGCCGAGCAGCAGGTCGTCGGCCAGTCCCTCGATCGCCGGAAAGTAGTTGTCCGATGCGCGCATCCTGGCCCGCAGATCGGCGTTGGCCCGCCGCGCGTATTCCGGGGTGCCGTCCCGGTCAGCGTTGTACGCGGCAAGCTGATCGTGCAGAGCCACCAGCGACTCCAGCGCATCCAGCGGGAGGCGCGGTCCAGCCTTCACCGACGGGATGCCCAGTTCAGCGAATGAGCGGGACCGCTGGGCGCGCTCGAGCCTGAGCTCCAGCGCAGCGCGGCGGCTGGGTGCAGCCTCGATCAGCAGGTCGGACAGCCGGCAGTCGAGCGCCTCGGCGAGCGCAGCAAGGGTGGAGATCTTGGCCTCCCGCTTACCCGTTTCGATCAGCGACACGGCTGAGGCGGAAAGCCCGATCCGCTCACCCAAAGCGTCCAGGGTGAGCCCGCATCTCTTCCGCAGGTGCCTGACACGCTTGCCGATCACCAGCGGATCGGGCCCGCTCGGGTGGTTGATGAGGGGTGCGTCGCTCGCGGCTGCGGCAACTAACCGCAACAGGGGTGGTTCCTTGTCAAGATTCGGAAAACTTGACGGGCCAGCGGGCGACTTCGTTGTCATATCTCGATCTCATCGTGTCGAGCAGGATTCTGCAAGTCCTGCAATTCGTCAAGAACGTCGATTCTTGATCAGACGAGTCCCCGACTGGCTCATCGAGAGACACCAGAGTGGTGTCACGGCCATCATCGGTCGGCCGCCACAACGAGGAGTTCCCCATGACCACCATGCTGCCCGCCACGGAGACAACCGCCCTCACAGCTGAACAGCTGCTGCAGCGCGACTGGGCGACCAACCCACGCTGGGCAGGGATTGAGCGCAGCTACACTTCGGCCGACGTGGTCAACCTGCGGGGGTCGCTGGTGGAGGAACAGACCCTGGCCAAGCACGGAGCGGCGCGCCTCTGGCAGCTGCTGCACGAACAGACCTACGTCCGTGCGCTTGGAGCGCTGACCGGAAACCAGGCCGTACAACAGGTCAAGGCCGGGTTGCGGGCGATCTATCTGTCCGGATGGCAGGTGGCTGCCGACGCAAACCTGGCTGGCCACACCTATCCCGACCAGAGCCTGTATCCGGCCAACTCCGTGCCGGCCGTCGTACGCCGCATCAACAACGCGATGATCAGGGCTGACCAGATCGCCTGGGCGAACGTAGAGAACCGCGCCCGGCCGGGCGAGCTGATCGTCCCAATCGTGGCCGACGCCGAGGCGGGTTTCGGAGGTCCATTGAACGCGTTTGAGTTGATGAAGCAGATGATCATGGCGGGTGCCGCCGGGGTGCACTGGGAAGATCAGCTCGCTTCGGAGAAGAAGTGCGGGCATCTTGGCGGCAAGGTGCTCATCCCCACCCGACAGCATGTCCGCACGCTCAATGCGGCTCGACTCGCGGCCGACATCATGGGTACCGAAACCTTGATCATCGCACGCACGGATGCGCTCGCGGCGAACTTGATCACCTCCGATGTTGACCCGATTGACATGCCCTTCTGCACCGGAGAACGGACCAACGAAGGCTTCTATCGCGTCCGGTCAGGTCTGGGGCCGGTGCTGGCTCGAGCAAAGGCGTACGCGCCGTACGCCGATCTCATCTGGGTCGAGACGGGCACTCCGGACCTCGGGCTGGCACGGGAGTTTGCGACCGAGCTGCATAAGGACTTTCCGGGCAAGATGCTCGCGTACAACTGCTCGCCATCGTTCAACTGGAAGGCCAGCCTGGACGATCGGCAGATCGCCGAGTTCCAAGATCGACTCGGCGAACTCGGCTATCGCTTCCAGTTCATTACCCTCGCCGGCTTCCATGCGCTGAACCACGCGATGTTCAGCTTGGCCCGCGGGTACGCCCAGGACGGGATGACCTCCTATGTGGGGCTGCAGCAGGCCGAGTTCGCGGACGAGCCGTATGGCTACACCGCTACCCGGCACCAGGCGGAGGTCGGCACCGGTTACTTCGACAAGGTCGCAACCGCGCTCAACCCGAGAAGCGAGACGACGGCCTTGGCTGGCTCGACCGAGACCCTGCAGTTCCAGAGATCAGCACATACATCAGGAGATAATCATGACCATCACCGCTGAACCGCCGCCCCAAACCCTGCCGCAGTACCGCCACCAGCCCTTGCATACCCCGGACAGCCCGCTGACGAGCCGGCTGAGCGTGGTCGGCACCATGTGCGACCGCTTTGAGGAGATTCTCACCGACAGCGCGCTGGACTTCGTGTGTGGGCTGCACGGCCAGTTCGCCGGTCGGCGGGCCGAAATGTTGGCGGTTCGGCGCAGCCGCGAGGACCAGCGGCTGCCGTTTCGCTTTCTGGACGAAACAACGGCGATCTGCGAGGACCCGACTTGGCGGGTTGCGCCGCTCGCTCCCGGGCTCGCGGACCGGCGCTGCGAGATCACCGGACCGCCAACCCGGAAGATGACCATCGGCGCGCTCAACTCCAGAGCGCGGGTGTGGATGGCCGATTTCGAAGACGCCACCTCGCCGACCTGGTTCAACATCATCGACGGGCAGCTCAACCTGTACGACGCGATCCGCCGGCAGATCGACTTCACCGACGCCGACGGCCGGCGCTACGAACTAGACCTCGAGACCGCAACGATCATGGTGCGTCCCCGCGGTTGGCACCTGACCGAGAACCACCTCGTGATGGACGGTCAGCCGATTCCGGCAGCATTTGTGGACTTCGGTCTGTACTTCTTCCACAACGCGCAGACCTTGATCAACAACGGACGGGGTCCGTACTTCTACCTACCCAAGCTGGAGTCCTACCTCGAAGCCCGACTGTGGCACGACGTATTCGCCTGGTCGGAGGAGGCGCTCGGCATTCCGCACGGCACCATCCGGGCGACCTGCCTGATCGAGACCCTCCCGGCCGCGTTCGAGATGACCGAGATCCTTTACGAGCTTCGCGAGTACTCCGCCGGGCTCAACGCGGGTCGCTGGGACTACATCTTCTCCTTCATCAAGAACTTCGCCGACGACCCGAGCCGGGTGCTGCCGAACCGGGACGCCATCACCATGACGGTGCCGTTCATGCGGGCGTACACGGAACTGCTGGTCAAGACGTGCCATGACCGCGGCGCCCACGCCATCGGCGGCATGGCCGCCTTCGTGCCCAGCGGAGCCGATCCGGAGGCGACATCCGTCGCTCTCGAACGCACCCGAGCCGACAAGGCACGAGAGGCCGGCGACGGCTTCGACGGTTCCTGGGTTGCCCATCCTGCCCTCGTGCCCACCTGCACCGAGGTGTTCTCCTCGGTCCTGGGAGATCGGCCGCATCAAATCGAGCGTCGCCGCGACGACGTGGAGGTCACCTCCGAGCAACTGCTGGAGCTGGGCGACATGCCGCGCACGATCACTCTGGCGGGCGTACGCACGAACCTGCGCGTCCCGCTGGCGTACCTGTCGGCCTGGGTCGGCGGTCGCGGTGCGGTAGCCATCAACCATCTGATGGAAGACGCGGCCACCGTCGAGATCTCGCGGATGCAGATCTGGCAGTGGATCCGTCACAGCGCGCGCATGACCGGAGGCGTTCCGATCGCTCGGGACCTGGTTGCTGCGATGCTGGCCGAGGAGGTCGAGCAGGCCCTCGAAAACACCGATCCGGATGAGCGCTGGCAAGTCACTGCAGCCCGAGACATCCTCGAGCACGGCTGTCTGAGTGAGGACTTCCCCACGTTCGTGACCAGCTACGGCTACAGCCACTACCTGGCTGGCCGCCTCTGACCCATCGGGCTTCATCCGACCGGTCGTCGGCGATTTTGAGGGGTTTGCAGGCGACGACCGAGGTGTGCGTGGATTATCGGTCCGTTGTGGCAGACAGTTCCGCCAGAGCGGCTGCAGGGTCGGGGGCGGCAGGCTACGCTGCCGCGTGGGCCAACCGATAAGCGGGGCGACGAAGTCGCCTAGCGAGATGAGGCAGCCCGGACACCAACCCCGCAGAGAAGGGTGCTCCATGCCAGCCGACGCCTCGCAGTACGCCGTGCCGCAGGACGCCGACCACACCGAGGACACCGCCAGTGGCGGCCCCCTGACTCGACGCCGGTTCCTGACCTACGTCGTCGCAGCCCCCGTGCTCACCGTTGCCGCCAGCAGCGCCGGTGCCCTGCTAGCCCCCGGCACGGCGCACGCCGTCGTACCGAGCCCGCCCCAGCCGGAGAACATCCTCGACTTGGGCGAGGTGATGGTGGCGGCAACGAAGCAAGCTCAGGATCTTTTCGTGCTCGAGGTGACACCGGAGAATCGCATCGTCTTCCGAGTGCCGCGTGCAGAAGTCGGGCAGGGCATCACGACTGCAGTCGCCATCATGATTGCCGAGGAAATCGACGCGCGCCTTATTGACGTCGACGCTCCGTTGGAAGACGCTCGCCAGGACCTTGGAACTGCGCAGTCCACCGGCGGGTCCTCCTCTGTTCGCGCACTCTGGGACCCGGTGCGTTCGGTTGCGGCGGATGCCCGTGCTCGGCTCGTCACCGCCGCGGCCGAGCGGTGGGACTTGCCGGCAGATTCCCTCACCACGCGAGACACCGCGGTTTGGGCACCCGACGGGCGCTCGGCCACGTACGGATCGCTCACCGAAGCGGCTGCCGAGGTGGACCAACCAGCTGTATCCACCAATCCGAAGCCCGCATCGGAGTACCGTCTCATCGGCGAGTCGACGGCCCGGATCGACGCACGAAGCATCGTGACCGGCGCGGCGAAGTACGCGCTCGATATCGATGTCCCGGACGCCCTGCCGACCGTTGTGGTCAGACCGCCCACGCTCAAGGGCAAGGTCAAGTCGCACGACGCATCAGCCGCCCTCCAGATGCCGGGGGTTGTGGCCGTCACCGAGCTGCCGAGCGGGGTGGCGGTGACCGCTAAGACATTCGACCAAGCCTTGAAGGCCGGGTCGACGGTTCAGGTGACTTGGGGCGCTGGAACGGTCGACGGGGTCTCCGACGCGGACATCGAGTCACGGCTCTCAGCAGCAATCCCTCCAATGACGCCATCCCTTCCACTGACCCAACGGGTAGACGCGACGTTCAAGTTCGCATTCGTCAACCACGCCCCGATGGAGGTCGGCAGTGCGGTGGCCGATGTCAAGTCTGGCTCCGCAGAAGTCTGGGTAGCGAGCAAGTCGCCCACCGGAGCTCAATCTGCGGTCGCCGACTCCGTCGGACTCAGCGCCGACCAGGTGACTCTCCACGTGGTCCGGGGCGGTGGCTCCTTCGGCCGGCGAATCTACAGCGAGCCGGCGGTCGAGGCAGCGCGGGTGTCGAAGGCGATTGGCAAGCCCGTGAAGCTTATGTGGACCCGTAATGACGACATGCGCCACGGCCGGGTACGGCCGCGCAGCCACCACCAGTTGCGTGCCGTGTACGCCAGTGGCGAAGTGCTGTCCTATGAGCACCGCATGTCATGCGTCGAGCTGGACTTGGGGAGCGGCACCGGACAGGCGCTCGTCGATGCCGGCTACGTCAACCCAACCATCGGTACGGCATTCTTCAGCCTTAGCCAGTCCTGCCCGTACAACTTCGGAGTCGTCACCGAAAGCCTCAACGAGGTCTCCTACGACATGCCGACCGCTGCATGGCGGTCGGTCTACTCCGCCCAGGCTCGCACGGCTGAGGAGATCCTCGTCGACGAGATTGCGAAGGCGCTGGGAATCGACCCGGTCGCCATGCGCCGGAAGTTCCTCAAGACGGCCGAGGCTCGCGCAGTACTCGACAAGGTCGCCACCGAAGGCACGTGGGGCCGAGCGATGTCGTCCGGGACTGCGCAGGGCGTAGCGCTACATGCGGAGTACCGGTCGATCGCAGCATGCCTCGTCGAGATCAACTGCAACAGCGAAAAGCCACGGGTTACCAAAGCCGTTATGGCCCTGGACGTGGGCCGTCAGGTAAATCCGAGCGGTCTGCGTGCCCAGGCCATGGGCAGCCTCATGGACGGGATCAGCACCGTGCTGCTGGTCGGCAACCACCTGGATGACGGCGCGTTTCGGGAGGGCAGCTACAGCGACTTCAAGTACGGCCGCCAGGCGGATGCACCACTGGAGTGCGACGTGCACCTCATCGGCGGCACCGGGTCGCCCGGTGGAGTCGGCGAGCTGTGTGTTCCGGCGGCAGCCGGCGCAGTAGCGAACGCCTACGCCCGCGCAACCGGCAAGAAGCCCCGTACCTTCCCGATCAACTTCTGAGGAGCAGACGGTGCCCAGCTATTCATTCAAGCTCAACGGCGAAAACGTCCACGTCGACGCGCCGGCCGACATGCCCCTGCTCTGGGTCCTGCGCGACCTGCTCGGTGTCACCGGGCCGAAGTACGGATGCGGCGTGGGCGTGTGCCGCGCCTGCACCTGCCATGTGAACGGCAGTGCGGTTCAGGTGTGCATGCTCACAACGGCTGACGTCGTGGGAAAGAAGGTCACCACGATCGAAGGTCTGGCTCCCGAAGATGGCCTGCACCCGGTACAGCAGGCGTGGATTGACGAGGACGTGGCGCAATGCGGCTTCTGCCAGCCCGGGCAGATCATGCAGGCCGCTGCGCTGCTCGACTCCAAGCGGAGCCCCTCCGACGCCGACATCGACCAGATCATGAACGTATGCCGGTGCGGCACGTATTGCCGGATTCGCAAGGCGATCAAACTCGCCGCGTCCAAGATGTAAATCGGCACCCCGAGCGCTGCAGTCATACCCACATCCGGCGGCCCCCCAAGTCATCAATGCACACTTTGCAGCGATTGCAGCTGCCTCCCGATGAGTTGGAGCGCCGACCGCGGGTCAAACCCAGATAGCGCAGCACCTCATGATGATCAAGGAGTAGTTCCATGCGGAAAATCACCGCCGGTCTGTTCATCTCGCTCGACGGCGTCGTCGAGGATCCGCAGAATTGGCACTTCCCGTACTTCAACGACGAGATGGGCGCGGCTGTCGACAGCCAGTTGGCCACCGCCGACACGCTACTGCTCGGCCGCAAGACCTACGACAGCTTTGCCGGGGCGTGGCCCGACCGGGAGGCCGCTGGAGAGGAGGACGCTGCCATGGGTAAGGCGCTGGGCGATGCCCGCAAGATCGTCGTCTCGAACCAGAATCTCCACTTCACGTGGCGCAACTCCGAACAGCTCAAGGGCGACCTCGTCGAGGCCGTCACAGCGCTGAAGAACGAGCCGGGGACGACTGATATCGCGATGAGCGGATCGGTCTCCGTTGTTCGTCAGCTGCTGGATGCCGATCTTCTCGACGAGCTGCACCTGCTCGTCCACCCGATCGCCGTACGCAAGGGCATGCGCCTTTTCGACGATGGCGAATCCCCCGTTCCGCTGCGGCTGGTCTCCTCCCAGACCTTCACAACCGGTGTTGTGTACCTCATCTACGCCCCGGCCGAATCGACTCCCGTGGGCACGTACGAGGATGCGAAAGCGAACCTGCGCCAGACTGAGAACGGCGGAACCCACCTTTCGGCATGAGCATCGGCGATTCCCGGGTGGAGGGTGGCGCCGCCATGAATCTCCTCACCCGGTCGACCGAAGCGGTATGCCCATCAGCGGACCGTCCGGAGCTCTGCGTCAATCGCGGCCGCGCAGTCTCTGAGCTTGGGGAGGAAGGACCTTTGTAGCGTCGCGAGCGGCACTCTGGTCGCGTGAGCACTGGTGTTCACGGCGGCCACCACCCGGCCGGCTGCATCGTGTACGGGTACTGCTATGGAGCGGACGCCGTGCTCTAGTTCCTGGTCGACCAAACACCATCCCCGAGTGCCAGTCCTCTCCACTTCCGCACGCAGCCGGTCCCGATCGACAATCGTGCGCTCGGTCAGCGGCGCAAGCGTTGCGGTGTCGAGGTAGGCATTCAGCCGGTCGCTTGCAAGGGCGGCAAGCAACACACGCCCCATAGAAGTCGCGTAGGCAGGCAGCCGCGTGCCCACTGACAAGGAAATTGTCATGATGCGCTTCGTCGCCGCGCGGGCAACGTACACGATGTCGAAGCCATCCAGCACCGACGCCGAGCACGACTCGTGCACCTCGTTGGCCAGGTCGGTGAGATGGGACTGGGCCACATCAGCAAGAGACAGCGACGAGAGGTACGCGTAACCGAGAGTCAACACGCGCGGGGTGAGGTAGAACTGCCGCCCATCGCTGCCGACATAGCCCAGCGCCTGCAGCGTGATGAGCGAACGTCGCGCGGCGGCTCGGGATAGCTCAGTCTGACGGGCCACCTGCGACAAGGTCAGGCGTGGCCGCTCGGCCGAGAAACTGCGGATGACTGCAAGACCGCGGTCGAGGGACTGGACGTAACCAGCTGGACGCTCGATCGACTCGACCACGAGATATCCGCCTTCCTTGCGATGGGCATTGACAGCCTTCTGTTCAGAGCGAGACGCTTTGAATGGCATGCGCACGTATGTTCGCTATGCGAACAGCCTAGCCGCCGGCAGCTGGGAAGGGAGTAGAGGTAAGCAATGAGTTGGAACGCCATGACGTACGAGGGCAAGGACACGGTTCTTCGTGTTGTGCGAGACCAGGCTGAAGGCTTCTTCAAATTGGCGGACGTGCCGGAGACGTGGACCGCCAGGACGGCGTGCCCGGAGTGGGACGTGCGCGACATCGTTGGGCACATCGTCGACACCACGGAGACCTACTTCGAGGGATTCGATGCCGCCCGTAGTCGCACCGAGTTCGAGCCTGCCTATGGCTTGGCGGGGATGGCAAAACGCGCCGAGGAGCAGGGCAAGTCGTTCCGGGACCTGCCCCAAAAAGAGATGGTCGACAGACTGCGCACCGACTTCGACAAGATGATGGGCATTTTCGAGGCCCTGACGCCGGAGGACTGGACAGGGCTGATGGTGCCGCACTTCTACATGGGCCCGTTGCCGGCGTTCTTCTACCCGGCGTTCCAGTTGATGGACTACGGGATCCACTCCTGGGACATTCGCGAGGGAACCGGACGTGAACACGGCCTGCACAGCGACGTGGCGGACCTGCTCGTGCCATTTATGCTCGCCGGCGTTTGGGCTTCGACGATAAGCGCGACATCGGACACTGAGCCGCTCAAGATCGGCGTACGCATTACAACCGGTCCCAACGCTGGTGACAACCGAATCAGCGTGTCGTCAGACGGCATGTCCTACGAACATGGCGATGTGAGCGATCTCCCCGCCGTGATCGAGTTCGATCCGGGCAGCTTCGTGCTCACCGCGTTCGGGCGCTTCAACGGTGGAACGATCCGTGGCGACAAGGAGCTGGCCGACCGGTTCCTCGGCATGTTCTTCCGTATTTAGACCGCGCAAGGGATAACCATGACCGACATCGACCTGGCAGCGATCGAGGAGCGGAGGGCACGGATACGCGAGACACATTTGCGGCCGGCCGATCAAAGGCCGCCGTCGTCGGCGCGGGGCCTGCATCACGCCGCCGTGCTCTGTGCTGACGTGGAACGTACGATCCGCTTCTACCAGGATCTGCTCGAGTTCCCCCTCACAGATATCTTCGAGAACCGCGACTACAAGGGGTCCAACCACTTCTTCTTCGATATCGGCAACGGCAACTTGCTGGCGTTCTTCGATTTTCCCGGCCTCGACCTGGATCCGTACGCCGAGGTCCTCGGTGGGCTGCACCACATGGCCATCGCGGTTGAGCCGGCGAAATGGCAGCGGCTGAAGGGCAAGCTCGACGACGCCGGCGTGCCATACCAGATGGAAAGCGTGACCTCGATCTATTTCCGTGATCCTGATGGGACGCGTATGGAACTCATTGCCGATCCGCTCGGCGAGATGTACGGCACCAAGGTGCTGTGACGGCCGCCTACCTCTACGACGCCGTACGCACCCCGTTCGGCCGATACAACGGCGCCCTTGCTGGCGTCCGTCCTGACGACTTGGCCTCGTTCGTGATCAGCGCCCTGCTCGAGCGCAACCCGCAACTCGAAGGCGCCGCGGTGGACGAGGTGATCTTCGGCAAGGCCAACGGTGCCGGCGAGGACAACCGGACGCGGCCATGGCAGGCTGCCGGTCACGTGCCGGCGACCACGTCAACCGGCTCTGCGGCTCGAGCCTGATCGCATCCCGCAGCATCGAGACGCGGGATGCGGGATCGTCATCGCTGGCGGCGCGGAGTCGATGACACGAGCGCCGTGGGTGTTGATGAAGCCCGACCGGCCATTCCCTCCCGAAGACGTGACCGCGGTTTCGACCGCCCTCGGCTGGCGGCTGATCAACCAGCGGATGCCGCAAGAATGGACCGTGTCTCTCGGTGAGGCCAATGAGCAGCTGGGGGAGAAGTTCGACATCTCCCGCGAGCGGCAGGATGCGTTCGCCTACCGCTCGCATCAGCTCGCCCAGCGGGCTTGGGAGGACGGCTTCTACGACGACCTGGTCACAACGGTTCCCGGCACCGAGCTCGTACGCGACGAGGGCATCCGTGCCGACACCAACATCGAGAAGCTCGCGAGACTCAAGCCGTCATTTCGGCGGGACGGGACCATCACGGCCGGCAACGCCTCGCCACTCAACGACGGGGCATCGGCACTGCTGCTGGGTTCGGAGAAGGCAGCAGAAGTGATTGGCGGTGATCCGGTCGCCAGGATCGCAGGGCGCGGCGCGGCGGCGCTGGAGCCGCAGATGTTCGGCTACGCGCCGGTGGAGGCTGCCGAGATCGCGCTTCGGCGTGCCGGTATTGCGTGGCGTCAGGTTGGCGCGGTAGAGCTCAACGAGGCGTTCGCGGTGCAGTCGCTGGCCTGCATCGAGGCCTGGGGCGTCGATCCCGACATCGTGAATAGCTGTGGGGGCGCAATCGCTATCGGGCACCCGCTCGGCGCATCAGGAGGACGACTCCTCGGCACGCTCGCGAAGGTCTTGCGGGAGGACGGCCACCGCTGGGGGGTTGCTGCCATCTGCATCGGCGTCGGGCAAGGCCTCGCGGTGGTGCTGGAGAATCTGGACACTGCCGCGGAAGCAGAGGCGGCCTAGATGGCCACCGTCGTGACCGACGCCGACGAAGCGGTCTCCGGGATCGAGGACGAGTCGACTGTGCTGATCGGCGGCTTTGGCCCGGCCGGGCAGCCGGTCGAGTTGATCGATGCGCTGATCCGCTGCGGCGCCAAGGACCTAACGGTAGTCAACAACAATGCCGGCAACGGTCGCGTCGGGTTGGCCGCTCTGCTCGCGAACGGTCAGGTCCGCAAGATCATCTGCTCATTTCCGCGGCAAGCCGATTCCTTTGTCTTCGACGAGCTCTATCGAGCGGGCAAGGTGGAGCTCGAGCTGGTGCCTCAGGGCAACCTGGCCGAGCGGATGCGGGCAGCTGGCGCAGGAATCGGAGCGTTCTTCTGCCCCACCGGCATCGGGACACCCCTTACCGAGGGCAAAGAGCGGCGCACCATCGACGGCCGAGACTACGTCCTGGAGTATCCGATCAAGGGTGATGCTGCGTTGATCAAGGCTTTCCGCGCGGACACTCTCGGCAATCTTGTCTACCGCAAGACAGCCCGCAACTTCGGCCCGGTTATGGCCACGGCCGCGAAGATCACGATCGTGCAGGTGAGCGAGATCATCCAACCGGGCGGGATCGACCCGGAGGTCGTGATCACTCCCGGAATCTTCGTCGATCGCATCGTCAAGATCGCGGGCGTCAGTCCGCTGGCGGAGGCAGGGCCTGCCGGATGAGCACGCAGCCGTCATTCGACACGAGCCGCCCGCTCAGTCGAGATGATCTTGCTCGTCTGGTCGCGGCGGACATCCCAGTGGGCTCGTATGTGAACCTCGGCATCGGACAGCCCGTCCGCGTCGCGGACTTCCTCGACCCAGACAGCGGGGTGATCTTGCACACCGAGAACGGGATGCTCGGAATGGGTGCGCGAGCGTACGGCGACGACATCGATCCGGATTTGATCAACGCCGGCAAGATCCCCATCACCGAGACTCCTGGCGCGGCCTACTTCCACGCTGCCGACTCGTTTGCCATGATGCGCGGCGGGCATCTTGATGTCTGCGTGCTCGGTGCCTTCCAGGTGTCGTTTGATGGCGATCTAGCCAATTGGCATACCGGCGTTCCCGATGCGATTCCCGCGGTGGGCGGCGCGATGGACCTCGCCCTGGGCGCAAAGCATGTCTTCGTGGTGATGACCCTGTTCGGCAAGGACGGTTCGCCCAAGCTGGTCCCCACGTGCAGCTACCCGCTGACCGGCATCGGGTGCGTAAGCCGCGTCTACACCGAATACGGCGTCTTCGTGATCACCAACCACGGCGTCGTGGCGCGCGAGACGTACGGGATGAGTTGCGACGATCTTGCCGAGCGGCTGAAGATCACCTTCCAGGAGGCTTGAGCCGGGTCACTGCACGGCAGCCCATGAGGTTGGTATGTCGGAGCCGCCTTCCTGCGACAGTCGCTGACCGAACTGCACGTACGCCGGGTGCGGGACGAACTTGCCAGCCACCAGGCTCTCGCCTTGGCGGAAAGTCGTGGCCCTTTGCATGAGGCCGTTCGGAACGAACGAGAAAGTATCGCTGAGGTGGCCCAGATCGGCCTCAAGTTCATCCGCATCAGCAGCAGGTTGTCGCACTGGGAAAGCACTTCGTCATGCACCTTCTGGGGCCGCTGCGTCGAAGTCAGCAAGTAAAGCCCGAACTTGCGGCCTTCGGCCGCAATCAGCGACGCATAGTTCGTCGCGAGTGCCGTCACCGTATCCGCCGGTTGGCGGGGGCAGACGTTATGAGCCTCGTCAATGACGATGAGGCAGGGCTGGCGGCGTGCCCGGTTACGCCAGAGCAGCGGCGGCGGCCCACTCCGCGGCGACGGCAGGGTCGGCACAATCTCGGACCTCCAACAAACGGATGTAGTCGGAGTTGGGATCGAGGATGACCATACGCAGACTCGTGCCAACCAGCAGCCGCTCGAGCACGAGACCCAGCGAGTATGTCTTGCCGGATCCCGATTGACCGCACATGAACGTATGCCGGTTGAACCCCCCGCATCGAGGGCGGCCGCCACCCCTGGCGCAAGCAGCAGCTCTCCGATAGTCAACGCCGAGCGGTTCGGACGTACATGTGCCAACCAGGAATCGACTTCGCCGGATTCCGCTGGTCAAGCAACAGCGTCATCTCCGTCCAGAATCACGCCTTCACCCCGCGCGAACCGGATCAGCATGCTGGAGCTCAAGCCCTCTAACCCAAGGTCGGGCGCCAGCGCGGACTCTGGGCGCATCGTCAGGACCTGGCCTAACTGCGTGTCATCACCTTCGTCCTCGAGGACGACCTAGCCGCCTGTCTGTAACAACGCGAGGAAGAGTGACGCACGGTGCCGTGACCGCCATCCTGTCTGCTCCGGGCTCGCTCGCCCTCACCCACCGCAGGTGAGAATGGCGGTCGGCCGGCCCAGGACGTACCGGGCGTGAGCCGCTGTTTGCTGTTGTGCGATATTGCCCATGCTGAGGTGCAGTCGCCGGAGGTGAAATGACACAGCGCGGGGAAGAGGGCGTGGGAGAGCCGGCCGCTTCCGGGACGACCGCATCGGTATCGGACACAGAATCTTCGCCCTGGGCTCCGCTTGGCCGGCGGGCGTTCCGCTGGCTCTGGCTCGGGGTGTTCATCAGCTACATCGGCACGTGGATGCAGACCGTTGGCGCCCAGTGGTTGCTCGTAGACTCTCCCAACGCGGCCGCGCTGGTTTCCTTGGTGCAAGTGGCGAACACGCTGCCAGTGATGTTGCTGGCGCTGCCTGGCGGAGTCCTGGCCGACTCCTTCGATCGGCGCTGGCTGCTGTTTACGGTCCAGGTCTATTTCTTTGTCGTCGGCATTCTGCTTGCCGTACTCACATTTGCCGGCCAGATGCCACCGGCCCTGCTGCTCGCTTTCACCTTCGCCATTGCCATCGGCGCGGCGGTACAGCTCCCCGCCTGGCAGGCCACCATCCCCGAACTCGTGCCCAGGACGCAGCTGCGCGCGGCAACCAGATTGGAAATGGTCGGCGTGAACGTGGCCCGGGCGGGAGGGCCGGCGCTGGCTGGGCTGGTCATCGCACGCTTCGGCGTCCCGTGGGTCTTCGCCCTGAACGCGCTATCGGTGATTTTCCTCGCGATCGCGCTTCTCTTCTGGCGCCGATCGTCAGTCGGATCGCAAGCCACCCGGGAGCGGTTCGTGCCGGCGCTCCGCGCCGGCGGCCGGTACGTCTGGCACGAGCCGGTGGTACGACGCCTTCTGCTGAGAGCGGCGCTGTTCATCACACCTGGGATGGCACTCTGGGCGTTGCTCCCCCTGATCGCAACTCAGCGTTTGGGCCTCGGAGCCGACGGCTACGGCGCTCTGTTCGGTGCGCTGGGACTCGGCGCCATTGTCGCCGCCCTGGTACTGGGGCGGGTGAGGGACCACCTGTCCACCAATGGGATGCTCAGCGCAGCTGGCGCCCTCTACGCGGCATCGCTGGCCGTCATTGTCCTGGTCCCCAATTTCCCGGCAGCCCTAGCGACATTGGTTTTCGCGGGACTGGCCTGGACCACGGTCATCTCGACGCTCAACGCCGAACTGCAGCTTTTTCTGCCGGTCTGGGTCCGTGCTCGAGGGCTCGCCGTTTACATGGTCAACTTCACCGGTTCGATGACGGTAGGAGCGCTGATCTGGGGACTGGTCGCTGAGGGCGTCGGTCTGCTGGTGACATTCCTTCTCGCGGCTGTCGTGATGCTGGTCGGCGTCGTCGCGGGCGTGGTCTGGAAGGTGCCGGAGACTGGCCATCTCGACCGCGAGCCAGCCATCTACTGGCCCGAGGCCCGACTGGCCTTCGACCCAGAGCTGGACAGTGGACCCGTCATGGTGACAGTCGAATACACCGTCACTCCGGAACGCGAGGCGGCCTTCCTCGAAGCGATGAACCACCTCCGCCAGTCTCGACGCCGTACCGGAGCGACCCGCTGGGAGTTGTACCGGGACGGAGACCAACCGAATCGCTTCGTCGAGCTCTTCAGCGTCCCTTCCTGGGAGGAACACCTGCGCCAGCACGCGGGCCGCCTGACTGCAGCGGACAGGGAGGTCGAGGAGGCCGCGCTGGCATTTTCGGATCCGCCTGCCCGGGCTGAGCACCTGCTGCCGCCGTAGCTGACCTGACGCCACCACATGAACGGTTTCGCGTGCATCTGTGACGCCTCGACCCGAGTTCCCCTGCAGGTCGCCGCTAATGCTAGTCACGCTGACCGCGGTCATCCGGGCCCGGCATGAACCGGTATCCGATGCCCGGCTCGGTGATCAGATAGCGGGGGCGACTGGGATCCGGCTCCAGCTTGCGGCGCAAGTTGGCGATATGCACCCGAAGGTAGTTGGTTTCTGTGCCATAGCTGGGCCCCCACACCTGCTGCAGGAGCTGACGCTGGGTGAGGAGGTTGCCGGCGTTGCGGACCAGTATTTCCAGCAGGTGCCATTCGGTGGGCGTCAAGCGAATCTCGGCCTGACCGGCCATGACGCGGCGTGCCCCCAGGTCGACTGTGAAGGCTTCAGTGGCCACCGCAGCCGTGCCAGTTCCAGGCGTTGTTCGGCGTACGGCCGCGCGCAATCTTGCGAGCAATTCCTCCATTCCGAACGGCTTGGTGACGTAGTCGTCTGCGCCCGCATCGAGCGCCCGTACCTTTGCTCGCTCTTCGTGGCGCGCCGACAGCACGATCACCGGCGCCCTGCACCATCCGCGCAGTCCCTCGATCACGGCAACGCCGTCGAGGTCGGGAAGTCCCAGGTCCAAGATCACGATATCCGGCGGGGACGCGCTGGCGGCGGCCAGCGCGGCCGCGCCAGTCGCCGCCGGGACAACCTCATAGCCGCGCGCAGTTAGCGTGATCTGCAGGGCACGGAGCAGTTGTCGATCATCATCGACCGCGAGAACTCGCGTCATCGCTGATCTTCGACAGCTGCCACGCCGCTGCTCAACGGGTGATCAGCGACTGGCAGGGAAATGATCATGGTGAGGCCGCCGCCAGGAGTGTCCGCGGGCCGGATCTGTCCGTCCATCGCTTCCATGAAACCCCGAGCGATGGCGAGACCGAGGCCCAGGCCCGTGGTGGAGCGATCGTGTAACCGCTGAAAGGGCTCGAAGATCCGATTGCGGAGCTCCGCCGGCACCCCCGGTCCTGAGTCGGCAATCATCAAGTTCACTTGATCGGCCGCGACGTCGGCTGACACTTCGACCGGCTGGTCCGGCGGGCTTGCTGTCTGGGCGTTGGCTAGCAGGTTCACCACGACCCGTTCCAGGAGACCGGCATCGGCGCGGACCATAGGAAGATCATCTGGCACTTCGACGTTGATCTGCGTCGATCTTGGTCCGAGGTGTAGCAGCGCGGAACCGACGACGCCGTCGAGGGGGACCGCGTCAAGATGCACGCTCAGGACCCCGGCCTGCAGCCGGCTCAACCCCAATAGGTTGTCCACCAGTTCGCTGAGCGCGTCAGTCGATTCCTCGATCGTGGCGAGGAGTTCGGCCTGCGCCTCCGGCGGCAGCGTCGCATCCGACTGCCGCAGGCTGGAGACGGCGACCTTGATGCCAGCCAACGGCGTCCGCAGGTCGTGACCCACGGCGGCCAGCAGAGCGGAGCGGGCACGGTCGATTTGCGCAAGATCGTCGGCCCGCGCTGCCTCGGCAGTTAGGCGCTGCGCTTCAAGGGCCCGGGCAGCGACCCCGGCCATCCGGCGCAAGGCTGCCGCGTCCTGACCGAACACCTCTGGCCCCCATGCAACGAGCCGCAGGCTGTCCCCCGCCGGCGCCGACAGCGCAGGCCTTGATCGACCGACGGTTCCCGCGGAAGCCACCGGCTCCTCGCCCGTTGCCTGACTCTCGAGCAACGCGACGCCCGTCATTCCGAACGAATCCTTGATGTCGTGGAGCAGGCCTGAAAGCGAGCCTTCGCCGAGCGGAGAAGTACTGACACGACTCAACAAGCGGGCTTCGACCTCCCGCTTGGCGGCCTGTGCTCGCTGCCGAGCCGCAAAGTCAACCGCGAGGCTGATGGCGAGCGCGACCAAGACATAGGTGAGGAGAACGACGACGTGCTCGAGGTTGCCGACGATCAAGGTGTTGTAGGGCGGAACGAAAAAGAAGTTGACGACAACATCGGCGACCAGGGCGGCAGGCAGCGCCGCCCAGAGTCCACCGACCACCGCGGCTACGACCACCGGAATGAGGTAGAGCAGCACCACGTCGGCCAAGCTCACGACCCCGCGAATCGTGATAAGTCCGACGGTAAGCAGCACCAGACCACCGGCCCCGCAAGCGAGACCGGCCCAGATACGCCCCCGCGGTACCCCGACCGTCGAGGACAAGATCATGATCCTCCTCCTGCGCTCATGACTTCCGGCCCGCGTGCACGCTGTGTTGAATTTGCTGGCTCCCCTTCCCGGCCCGAACGGAGCTGCCAGGGCACGCTGGTGACCAGCACCCCGCGCTGGAAGAGCAGCCTGGCCTTGAGCCGGAGGGCGCTTTGGTTGTGGAGCAGCTGCTCCCAGGGGCGGCCGACCACGTACTCGGGGATGTAGACAACGACCAGACTGCATGGGTTGGTGGAACGAAGTTGGCCCACATGTTGAAGGACGGGGCCGGTGATATCCCGGTACGGCGCGTCGATGATGGTCAGCGGTATCGGGATGTCGCGCTCTGCCCACTCCCCTTCCAACTGCTGAATCTCAGCCTCCCCAGTCGCGACCGTGAGCGCCGTCAGCGTATCCGGCTGGCTGGCCTTCGCGTACGCGAGTGCTTGAAGCGTCGGCAGGTCTAGGCGAGACACGAGGACAACGGCGTCGATCCGCGACGGCATCGAGATGCCGCCAGGGCCCGGAGCCAGTTCCTCGCCGACATGGCGATAGTGCCGCTCAATGGCTTTCATCAAGGCAAACAGGGCCGGCATGGCGATGACCACCAAGTACGCGCCGTGGGTGAACTTGGTGCTCAAGACCACAACCAGGACCAGCCCGGTGAGGAGCGCTCCACCCGCATTGATCAACCGTGCTCGGCGCAGCCGGTGTCGGGCTTTCGGCGCTGCGCTGCGTAATCGCGTAGTCCAATGCCGGACCATTCCTGCCTGGCTGAGCGTAAAGGAGACGAATACCCCGATGATGTAGAGCTGGATGAGCCGGCTGGTCGAGGCATTGAAACCCCAGATCAACAACCCCGCCAGCGCCGCCAGGATGATGATGCCGTTGCTGAAGACGAGTCGATCGCCTCGGCGGCCGAACTGCCGGTGCAGGTACCCGTCCCGGCCCAATATCGAGGCGAGGATCGGGAAGCCGTTGAAGGCGGTGTTCGCCGCCAGCACCAGGATGGCAGCGGTGAACGCTTGCACCAGAAGGAAGAACACGGAGTGGTAGCCGAAGACGGCGCCCGCCACCTGGGCGATAGCCGTCCGTTGCTGGTACCCGGGGGGTGCGCCGATCAGCCGACTCGGCTCGTCAGCGAGACGGATGTGGGTGATCAGGGCGAGCGCGGTGATGCCGGCGAACATGGCGATGGTGACCGCGCCCATGGCAGCGAGAGTATTGGCCGCGTTTTGAGATTTCGGCGGCCTGAAGTTGGGCACCCCATTGCTGACCGCCTCGACCCCGGTCAGCGCGGTACAGCCCTGGGCGAACGCTCTCAGCGCGATGAGTACAACCGCCAGGCCAGCGACAGAGTGGCTTGGAGCGATCGCGAAGGCTGCAGACTCGGCAACAGGCGCATCTCCAGCGAGCATCCGCCAGAAACCCCAGCCGACCATGCCGAAGATTACTGCGATGAAGCCGTACGTCGGGATGGCGAAGACCGTACCGGACTCCTTGACCCCGCGAAGATTCATGAGGGCGAGAACAGCAATGAAGAGCAGCGAGAGCGCGACCGAGTGCGGCCGGAGGTCGAGGAAGGCCGACGCGATCGCATCGACACCGGCTGCCACCGACACCGCCACCGTCAGCACATAGTCGACAAGCAAGGCACTGGCCGCCACGAGGGCCGCGTTGCGTCCTAGGTTCTCCCGGCTGACCGCGTACGCCCCACCACCACTCGGATACGCGTAGCAGGTCTGCCGATAGGACACCACTACCACGGCGAGCAACACGACGACGGCAAATGCGACCCATGGGGTGAGGAAGAGCAGCGCCAGACCGCCGAGACTCAGCGCACGCAGGATCTCTTCGGTCGCATACGCGTTGGAAGAGAGTGGATCCGAGCAGAAGACCGGCAACGCAAGTCGTTTGGAAAGCAACGTCTCGCCGAGCCGCCCGGTGCGAAGGGGACGGCCGAGCAGTAGGCGTTTGGTGGTCGCGAACACTCAGCCAGTCAAGCCAGGCCATCTGGCAGACCGGGCGGGTCTTAATGTGATCTTGACGCCCCAACCGCATTCCTTGACGGACTTCTAACACCACATCGTGTGGGCCATTCGACGACCACAGTCCGTGACACGGCGAAAGCTCGGGCGATATCCCCCCTGAAGGGTGATGCCCGGTCACAGGGGGCATGTTTCACTCAGCTCATGTGCAGATGGATGGCGTACTCAGGAGATCCGATCCTGGCTGAAGAGTTGTTGTTCCGCCCGGCGCATTCGATCATCGACCAGAGCCTCCACTCCCGCCTCGGCGCCACCACAACCAACGGTGACGGCTTCGGAATCGGCTGGTACGGCGACGGGGCCGAGCCGGCAGTGTTCAAGAGCATCGAGCCGGCGTGGAACGACCGGAACCTGCGCGAGCTCGCAGGTCAAATAGAAACCCCGATGTTCTTCGCCCACATCCGAGCGTCCACTGGTACCCCGGTGCAGCGCTCCAACTGCCACCCGTTTCGGCATGGGCGCTGGCTGTGGATGCACAACGGTGCACTCCGCGACTTTCACAACACCAAGCGAGACCTCGTGATGGCCGTCGACCCGACTCTGTATCCAGACATTGAAGGGTCCACGGATTCAGAAACTCTGTTCTTCTTGGCGCTCACTTTCGGGCTCACCGACGACCCGTTCGACGCGGTCGCGCGCGCCATCGGCTTGGTGGAAAAAGTTGGCCGCGAGCACGGCGTCGAATATCCCTTCCAGGGGACCATTGCGACCAGCAACGGCGAGTCCATTTGGGCCGTCCGCTATTCCAGCGAAGGCAAGAGCCGGTCGCTGTACTTCTCCACCAACGTCGCAACGCTGCGTCAACTACACCCCGAGGTGGAGATTCTCCACGGCCTGGGTGAGGAGACCCGGCTAGTGGTTTCTGAACCACTCGGCGACCTCCCCGGAGCATGGAATGAAGTGCCAGAGTCGGCTGCCGGCGTGATCCGGCCCGGCACCGATGAGATGCGTTCCTTCCAGCCCATCGAGCCCTAAGAGACCATGGCTACATGCGGGTGCCTTTACCGCTAGCCGTCCTTTTCGCGCTGGTCGCTGCCCTGGTCCTTGGCTGCAGGGCGCAGGTAACGGAGTCCTCGCTGCAGGCCTCGGCGGACCACGGCTGTCCTCCGGCGGGCACTCCCCCGCCGGAGGGCTGCTGGCAAGCTGTCTTGCCGTTGGGAAGCGGAGGATTTCCGGCAGGTCCCGGCTCACAGAACAGGCCCTTGTGGGAACCGGGGCGGTTTCCTCTCACGCTGACACCGCACATCGCGTACCAGGGCAACCTCTGGATGACTGCGCAAACTCGCGCCTACTCGTCACCTGATGGTCTGACCTGGACCGAGCATCACAAGACCGATTGGGGCGAACGAATTTATGAGTCGCTCGTCTACTTCAAGGGTCGGCTGTGGATGTTGGGCGGACTCGACTACCAGGCCAGCACCTTCCTGAATGACATCTGGTCCTCTCCGGATGGCGTCACGTGGACCAGGCACGGAACGGCTGCCTGGCCGGAACGCGGCAGCCACACTGTAGTGGTCTACCAGAACCGACTGTGGTTGTTCGGAGGTGCCAATCACATTGCCGACGACCGCTCGACTGATGGCTTCTTGACGACGTGTGGGTGTCCAAGGACGGTATTGACTGGAAACCGGTGACACCCGCCGCCCCGTGGTCACCTCGCGACAAGGCCGGCGTTGTGGTCTTCAATGACGAGTTGCATCTCCTCGGCGGGCAGGGTGTGGCTGACGTGTGGCACAGTTCGAACGGCCGCGACTGGAGTCGACTTGTTGATGCTGACTGGGGACCGCGCCACGACTTTGCGCGCGTCGTCTACGACGGCCGGATGTGGGCGTTCGGAGGCTGGAAGGACCGGTCTACCAATGCAGTCAACGATGTGTGGTACTCCAGCGACGGAAGGATCTGGAGTCGTCAAACTGATCATGCACCGTGGGCACCAAGATCACCAATCGTCGTCGCCTTCCACGACAAGATCTGGATTTACAGCGGCAAGCACACCGGTGCTGACGACAACTGGGGCGGCGACTTGTGGCAGATGACCAGCAACACCACCACCAAACGCTGACCGGGACCTCATACTGCTTCTGCGAGCGTCGGTAGGCGCCCGCTGGTGATCGGAGGAACGATGAGCGGAACACTCTTTTCGTTTCGCGAGAAGTGACGACGACACCAGCTTCCAGGGGCGCCGCGCGAGCAGAGAAACTATGGGCGTGCCGATTCGATTTCCGATCAAGACGCCCCGGTTGATCATCCGGCCGATGCAGCTGGATGATGCCGAGGCGTTGCTCGCCGTCTACGGCGATGCCGAGACGATGCAGCACCTGAATTCTGAGTTACCGTCCAATGTCGAGGAGGCCCGCGAATGGGTACGGACCAAGATCGACCTCTTTGACCGCGATGGCCAGTTGAGCCTCTGGACGGTCATTCACACTGAGTCTGGGCAGATTGTCGGCGATGTCGGTCTGCAGCATGAGGACTACGGATCAGGCCCAGTGGTTGGTATCGGCGGACGGGGCAATCGACAGTTCTGGCGTCAAGGGCTTGGCTTCGAGGCAGCCGCCGCGACCATCGCTGCCGGATTCGAGCAGTTGGATCTCGAAGCCATCGGTGCCGAAACTCGGCCTCAGAATCTGCCCGCCCAGGCATTGCTTGCCAAGCTGGGCATGCAACCGGCCGGAACGAACACCCAAGGATGGCCGGTCTTCATGATCACCCGCGGGGAGTGGCTCGCTCAGACTCGGCAGAACCCAGTTGGGCTATAGCACAACTGGGTTCTGACAACTCGGCGTTATACAACCAGGCTCCTGGTCTCCCACTGACCCTCGCCGAGCAGCGTGAGCTCGTTGGTGTGGAGATTCTCCAGAGTGCTCCGATGACCGACACTGACAATCGTGCAATCCGGCAGCCGCTCGCGTACCAGCTCATAGATCGCGTGCTCCATGCCCTCGTCGAGCGCGGAGGTGGTTTCATCGAAGAACGCCAATGACGGCCGCGAGAGCAGGATGCGGCCGAACGCCAGCCGCTGCTGCTCTCCAGGCGACAGGGTCTTGGACCAATCGGTCTCCACATCCAGCCGATCGGCCAAGTGCCCGAGCTGGACGGCACGCAAGATCTCGATAGCCTCGTCGTCGCTGAGAGTCTCGGCGGGAGACGGGTAGGCCAGCCCGGTTCGCAAAGTACCCAGCGGCAGATACGGCTGCTGGCCGCAGAACATGGCGCGCCCATCCATTGGCCGCGCAATCGATCCGTCCACGTACGGCCACAAGCCCGCGAGGCTGCGCAGCAGGGTGGTCTTCCCGCTGCCGGACGGCCCCCTGACCAGCAGCGACTCTCCGCTGGCGAGGTCAAGATCAAGATCAGTCAGCAGCGGCCGACCATCCGGGAGACGCACGTCGAGGTCGCGGACGCCAAGCCCAGATGCTCGAACCTCGGTGACCGCCGTCGGCAAGGCGCGGGCCTCATCATCGGCGTCGAGGAGCTGAGTAAGCCGGTTCAGCGACGCCCGGTAGCTGGCGAAGTCATCGTAGGCGAGCCTGAAGAAGGAAAGTGCTCCCTGAACCTGTCCGAACGCCGTGGCGGTTTGGTTGACATCGCCGAGAGTGATCTGCTGGCTGAAGAATCTCGGAGCCTGAATGATGTATGGGAACACCACAGCGATCTGGCTGATCACCAGGTTGAATCCCTGGAATTTCAGGCTCCGGAACACGATCTGCCAGGTGTTGGCGATGACCGCCGCGAAGCGTGTAAGAAGCCCGCCATTCTCCACCTGCTCGCCGCGGTAGAACGCAATGTTCTCAGAGTTGTCGCGGACACGCACCAGGGCATAGCGGTAGGACGCCGTAAGAAGCTCGTTCAAGAAGTTCAAACGGATCAGCGGCCTGCCAATGCGTACGGCAAAAACCGTAGCGATGATCACATAGATGTATGCCAGGAACACCATCGCTCTCGGGATCTGGAGCCCGAAAACGGTGAGCGAACCTGATAGCTGCCAGAGGATGATGGTGAAGGACACCAGGGAGACACAAGATGACACCGCTCCCAAACCCAACGACTGCGAGTCCGAGGTGTAAGAGGTGATGTCTTGCTGGATGCGCTGATCAGGGTTGTCCACTGGGGCACTGACGAACCGCATACGGTGATAGGCCGACCCGCTCAGCCAATCACCCAAGATCCGCTGATTGAGCCAGAGCCGCCAGTGAATGATCTGTGCCTGGCCGATGTAGAAGGTGATAAGTACCAGCACCACGTTGACCGTCGCCAAGATTCCGAAGATGCCGATGGACTTCCAGAATGCGGGTGCGTTGAGTTCTTGCATTGCCGTCAACAAGTCGTTTCCTTGG
The DNA here is from genome assembly GCA_963759635.1 of uncultured Actinomycetota bacterium. Classification (GTDB taxonomy): domain Bacteria; phylum Actinomycetota; class Actinomycetes; order Propionibacteriales; family Propionibacteriaceae; genus Microlunatus. Next base: position 80,284 of record CAVXAP010000030.1, on the reverse strand, counting down.
AAGGAAAGGACGACATCGAGCCGGACGGATATGACCGTCAGCAGCAGCAACAGCGCAACCGTCAGAATCGGGCGCCAGCTGAGCCAGTTCCGTTGGCGCGGGATGAAGTACATACCCGACAAGCGCCAGAACTGTCGGCCCCACCGCGTACGCCGTATCAGCAGCCATGCCACGAAGGCGAAGCCGACGACGACGAGCAGGAAAACCCCTGCTATCCACAGCAGGCTGGTCAACCACTCGGTTGACCAGTTAAGCGACTCCATAGATCCTCCAAGCTTTGGCCCCACCAAAGGTGGGCTTACCTTAACGCCTGATCGCCACCCCGAAGGGCCTGCTCATTGCTCAGGCACACACGCCGGTCGGCTATGCAGTGCGTGGCGCATTACGCAACCGGCGACGTTCGCTTCGCCGCTCGACCAGCGAGTACAGCACTGGCACTAGAAGCAGGGTCAGTACGGTCGACGACACCAATCCGCCAATCACGACGATCGCCAGCGGTCCCGAGATGAAGGCCCCACCGCCGGTCAGCCCCAGAGCCATGGGAATCAGGGCGAAGATCGTCGCGCAGGCCGTCATGATGATCGGCCGCAACCGGAGCCGAGCGCCGTCAGTGATTGCTGAGTGCAGCGCCTCGCCGCGGCCGCGGTACTGATTGATCAGATCTATCAACACGATCGCATTGGTTACGACGATTCCGATCAACATCAACAAGCCCACCATCGCGGGCACTCCGAGTGCAGTGTCGGTGATCAGCAGTCCGGCAACCGCGCCGGTCGCAGCGAACGGGATGGAGACCATCAAGATCAGCGGCTGCACCAGGCTGCGGAACGTCCCGACCATGATCATGAAGACTAGAGCGATCGCCACCAACATTGCCAGGCCCAGCTGGTTGAACGCCTCCCGTTGGTTTTCGGCGGCGCCACCCAATGTGGCCGTTACACCGGGCGGGAGATCAGTGATCGCGTCCAGTCGGCTTTGAATGGTTGCTGAGAGGGCGCCCAGATCGCTGGCGTCCGGCGTAGCGCTGATCGTGACCGACGGAGTGCCCTCGATTTGGGTAACAGTCGTCGGAGCCAGCACTTCCCGCACCTTCGCTACATCCCTGACCTTGACCGGCTTGGCGCGTACGTCGGGCAGCGCCTCCTGTTCATCTTGCAGCTTCTGCTGCTTCTTCCGCTGCTCAGTGGTCTGCTGGGCCTGCTCGTCGGCCGCGTCCATCTGCTTGTCGAGCTGCTTGAGGCTTTCGTCGGTCTGGTCGATGCTCGCTTCGACCTGTTCGATGCCCTTCTGTGTTTGAGTCACTGCCGCAGTCAACTGGGCGACCTGCTGCGTCCACTGCTGTATCCGCAGCTGCTGTGCGAGCTGGTCGCTCGTCACCGGGACAGGGGTAACTGACGGGTTGGGCGGAGACGGCCGCGGGGGGTTCGCCTTGAGCCTTGCGAGCTCGGCCTGGGTGACCTCCAGCTGGTGTCTGGTCTTGCGCAGCTGATCCAGGCTGTCAGACCGGCTTTGAATGAGCTTGGATTGCTGCTTGAGCAGTTCGTCACTCTGATCGCTCGTCGCGTCGTCGGCTATGCGTTGTTGCTCATCGGTAAAAGCCTTCTGCTTGTCGGCCAGCTTGTCAGTAGCCTTTTCTTGCGCATTCTGTTGCTGCAGTTGACTCACGGGAAGCTCGAGGTTGCCGATCTCGGAGGGACTCGGTTCGTCCGCAGCCTGACTGCGAACGAAGATGTCCCGTTGCTCGCCGCTCAGCGTGACGGAACCCACTCGAGTGCCGCGTAGCGCGTTTGAAATCGCTTGGCCAACGTCGCCCTGAGTGAAACCGAGCGAGGCGGCCTTCTTCTTGTTGAGATTCACCTTGAGCACCTTGCGCTGCTCCTCAAGGTTGCTCCGGATATTGGTGAGGCCCGCGATAGTCTCCAACTCCTGCTCGACTCGCTTGGCGCCGGTCTGCAGGCTCGCGGTGTTCTCGCTTGAGACCGTGACCGTGAGGTCGTTGGTACTCGATTCGTTGTTGGTCGTTGTTACGGTGACCTCGCCGGCGGATTCGTCGAGCTCGGCCATCTGCTGCTGGAGCTGCGGTCGTACGGTGTCAGCCTTCGCCTCATCGACGAGCAAGACCGTGAACTCTGCGGTATTGGTGCTCGGCGTTGCGCCGGGAACGAGGCTGCCGCCGATCGTCACCAAGTAGTTCTTCACCTGCGGATCGGCACGCAAGATGTTCTCAACCTGCTCCGCCGCCGTACTCGTGGTTGAAAGCCTCGTGCCCGGCGGCAGTTTTTGATGAATGGCAAGTGTGGTCTGGTCGGTGACCGAGCCCAGGAAATCGGTCTTCAACAAGGTCGCTGCGCCCAGGGTTGCGACGAAGACAACCAAGGCCATAGCAAGTGTGAGAAACGGCCGCCGCAGGCCGAACCGCAGGATCGGCAAATAGCCGCGCTGCAGTCTGGTCACCTTGGTTTCTTCGGGAGTGTGCATCTCTGCTTCTGTCGCCGCCACGGCCTCGTCCCCCGCAGATTGGGCCGCAAGCTCCTGCTTGCCGCGCATTCCGCTCCGCAGAAACCAGTACGCCAAGACAGGCACGATGGTCATTGACACCAGCAGCGAGGCACCCAGCGCCACAGCGACCGTGATCGCAAATGGACGGAAAAGCTCACCAACTACGCCGGACACGATGGCCACCGGGGCGAAGACCGTGACCGTTGTCAGCGTCGAAGCGGTGACCGCACCGGCGACCTCCTTGACCGATGCAACGACGTCGCCAGTCGTCAGAGTCCGATGCCCAGTGGCGCGACGCTTGATGTTCTCCACCACGACGATCGAGTCGTCAACCACCCGACCGACCGCCACCGTGAGCGCAGCCAGAGAGAAGATGTTGAGCGAGTAATCGGCGAGTTGAAGACCGATCATGGCGATCAGCAATGACAGTGGAATCGAGATCGCCGTGATCAAGGTCGCGCGAAGAGAGAACAGGAAGAGCAAGATCACGAGCACGGCAAAAGCCAGGCCGAGCAGGCCCTCGACGGCGAGGTCGTGGATCGATTGCTCGATCAGCGGCGCCTGGTCGAAGATCGTCGTGATGGTGGTGTTGTTGCCCAACTTCTGCTCGAGGCTCGGGATCGTCGCTGCCACTGCGTGCGAGATCTCCACTGCGTCGGCGTCGATGTCCTTGAGAACGGCAACGCTGAGAGCCGGCCGGCCGTCTGCCCGAGCGATCGACGTCGACTCGATGGAGTCCACCTTGACGTCGGCGACCGCTGACAGCGGGACTGGGCCATCCGGAGTTGGCACCTGCATGGCTCGAAACTGCTTCACGGCGTTCGCAGAAGTGCCGACCTCGACGGCAAGCTCGAGGTTCTTGTCGAAGCTGCTGCCGGCGGGAGTGACGGTCGCCTGTCCCTGCACAACCTGAGTGACTGCCTGGGCTGTCACGTCGTGCTTACGAAGATCGGGTGGCCGCAGCGTCACCAGGAGCTGCGTGGTGTTCTCGCCCGTCACAGTGACACTGCGTACGCCATCGATACCCGACAGCTCTGGCACCGCTATGTCCTCCACCCGGCGACCAGCTTCGTCCAGAGAGGCGTCAGAAGCGACAGCGAGCAGTAGCACCGGGATGTCGTCGGTTCGTCCGGTAATGACGTCAGTCTCGACCTCGTCCGGCAGCGTCGGTTTGATGCCGTCAACCGCGTTGCGGATGTCGGCCACCACCTTGTCAGGGTCGAGGCCGTACTCCCACTCGACGGTGATCGTGGCGATCCCATTAGAGGAGGTCGACTGGACCTTGGTGACGCCCGATACGCCGGTGAGCGCGCGTTCCAGCGGTGTCGACACGTCGTCGGCGATGATTTGTGGTGACACGCCGGGATAGTTGGCCGTGACGATCGCGGTCGGCACCTGGATCGACGGCAGCAGCTCCTGCTTGAGGTTGAGGGTTGCTAATACCCCGAAGACGATGATGGCCAGCGTGGCGAGGCCTACGATCAAGCGGTTGGCCAGGCTGAGCCGCGTCAGGGAGGTCATGAGCAGGCTCCCTTCCATGCGTTTCCGCCTCAAAGGCCACCGGCGACTTGCGGTGGTATCGACACGATCGTTCGCATGGAGCTTACAGTTAGCGCGACTTGGATAATCAAGCCGTTACGATCCTTCTCAACAAAGACGTCGATGACTAACGACAGGCGACCAATGACCGGGACCGCTCGCGATGACGCGACTGCTACCAGCGAGCAGCAGGAGTTGATCAACTGTCTTGAGCGCGTTCAGGACAGTTTCGAACGCCGGGCCTTGTCATCGATGGCTGAGCCCCTGATCTCGACCCCGATCACGATGCAGCAGCTCAAGGTTTTGACCATGATTGCTATCGATCCTGAAAGGGCAACCGGGCATGAGCTGGCCGCGCATCTGAATGTGTCCGTGGCCACGATGTCCGGCCTGGTCGATCGTCTCGTGGAACACGGGATGGTGAGTCGAGGGGAGGATCCCAGCGACCGCCGTGTCCGCCGACTCACTGTGACCCCCGAAGGTAATGCGACGATCCGCAGTCTGCTGAGCTCAGCCGGTACCATGCCGACTCCAGTCCTCCGTCGACTGGCCATCGAGGACTTACGCGCACTCGTCCAGGGAATCCTTGCCCTCGACCGGGCCGTACAGGACCTGGCCGAAGGCGACTCCACCGCAACCTGATCATGTAGCTGCGAGCGTCGGAAATCGCGGCGGATCCCACGCGCGATGCCGAGTAGATGGTCACCGTTCCCCAGACATGTCCGGATCTGGTCCGCAGTGCAGCCACCAGCTCCTGATCGCCGTCGAGCGCGACGAAGCGGTGCCAGCGTGGACTTGTGCTCGGATTACCCTTCGTGGCCTCGTGCAGCGTCGTAACTCCAGTGGCCGAGCGAGCCACGCGCGATCGAGCTGCTGGAGGCTGCCCCTCGCGCGCGATTGGTGACCACCTTCCTCAGTGCGGGAGCCCTGTCCGTGGAGCGCCCCATTCCGATGGACCGGTTGTACCTGCTCAACCCCGGGGCAGACGCTCGACGTGGGCGACCGGAAGCTGGCCGCCTTCCGGCCACCGCTGTTCGACAACCCCGGCACGATCGGTCTGTTTGACGAGCGCAGCGGGGCTTGCTTCAGCTCCGACTGCTTCGGCGCCCCCCTGCCCGACGCCGAGCTTGCCGGGTGCGACGACGTCCGCGAGGTGCCCGCGGAGCAGCTCCGCTCCGCGCAACTGCTGTGGGCCAGCGTCGATAACCCCTGGGTGCACGTGATCGATCGCGCGAAGTATCTCGCCACGATGGAGCCGTTGCGCGTCATGGACCCGGCGATCATTCTCAGTACTCACCTGCCGCCCGCGATCGGCCGCCTACCGGAGTTTCTCGACATGCTCTCCGCAGCACCACAGGCCGATCCGTTCGTCGGGCCCGACCAGCAGGCGCTGGAGGCAATGCTCGCCACATTCGAACCAGCCCCCGCCCCAGGATGACCACAACGTCCGCGTAGTTAGGGCGATACGCGAGCAGCTCTCAGAATTAGCGCGGCAGGTAGGCGAACACATCCGGGTTGGGCCCGGTGCGTCCCTCTTCACCCCTGTCCATGGCACTGATCGCGGCGATGTCATTGGGCTCGAGCTCGAAGTCGAAGATCTCGAAGTTCTCCTTGATGCGTGCCGGGGTCGTCGACTTGGGAAAGATGACGTCCCCGCGTTGAACGTGCCATCGAAGCACCACCTGCGCAGGCGTACATCCCACTCGACTGGCGATCGCGCCGATTGTCGGATCGTTGAGAACCCTGCCTTTCGCGAGCGGCGACCACGCCTCCGTGATGATCCCGTACTCCACATTCGCGGCCCGCACCTCCTCGTTGCGCAGGTACGGATGCACTTCGATCTGGTTGACGGCCGGTACGACGTCGCTCTCCTGCGCGAGGCGCTGCAGGTGCGCGACTTGAAAGTTCGAGACTCCGATGGAGCGGGACCGGCCGTCGCGATAGAACTCCTCGAGGGTGAGCCAGGTCGAGACAAAGTCACCGCCGTACAGGGTCGGCAATGGCCAGTGGATCAAGAACAGGTCAACATAGTCAGAACCGAGTGCCTCGAGGGTGCCATCGAACGCTCTGCGCGCATCGTCGGGCCGATGAAACCCGTTGTTGAGCTTGCTGGTGATGAAGACTTCCCCGCGATCCAGCCCGGAAGCTCGGACTGCCTCCCCCACCTCATTTTCGTTGCCATACATCTCCGCAGTGTCGATGTGCCGGTAGCCGACACGCAGCGCCTCAGTGACTGCGGCGGCAGTCTCGGCCGGGACGATCTTGAACACGCCGAAGCCGAGTTGCGGGATCGTATGCCCGCTGTTGAGGGCGAGACTGGATACTGTCACCTGATTCGCTGTCTCAGCTCTCCGGAGCCTGTTTCACCGGAGCCGCCTCACCAGCTTCGCCACTTTTTTCCCCGTACGCGGCGGTGAGCTCATCGACGCTGTCGGTTCCGACCGTCTCCGACTTACTATTTCCTCCGACGGCGGCGCTATCGCTCAAGGCCGCGGGAGCGGAAGGCTCAACCGCCGCAGCTTCCTTCTGCAGGGCCTCCTTCTGAGCCTGCTCCGACTCCAGCCGAGCCATCAGGGTGCGGGCAACAATCTGCTGCCTGGTCGTGGTCCGCTGCGATCGTCCCCGGAAGATGAAACTCACGGCCCAATGAAGCATGGTAGTGAACCGGTTCTTGAATCCGATGAGATACATGACGTGAACGACGAGCCACATGATCCACGCGGAGAAGCCGGCGAGCCGGACCTTGCCGACACTGGCGACCGCGTGGAATCGCGAGATAGTCGCCATACTCCCCTTGTCGAAGTACTTGAAGGGTTCGTCTGGCGGCTCCCCGCGCAGCCGACGTTTGATCTGGCCGGCCACGTACTTGCCGCCCTGCATGGCAACCTGGGCGACTCCTGGCAGGTTGTTCAGCGCCATCATGTCGCCGATCACGAAGACCTCCGGGTGCCCGGGCAGGGTGAGATCGTCATTCACCTTCACGCGGCCAGCCCGATCGACCTCGCCGCCACTCTGCTCTGCGAGCTGCCTGCCGAGCGGTGATGCACTGACACCCGCTGCCCACACCTTGCATCGGCTGCGGATCCGCCGCTCGTTGCCGTTGGCGTCGATTATGTCGACACCGGTGTTGTCGACATCGACCACCTTGGCGTTGAGCTCAACATCCACGCCGATGTTCTCCAGCTGTTCGCGAGCGGCCGTGGAGAGCTTGTCGCCAAATGCGCCGAGCACGGCAGGGGCGGCGTCAAGGAGGATGATCTTCGCTTTTGTCGTGTCGATGCGGCGGAAGTCGCGGCGCAGCGTACGGTGTGCCAACTCACTGATCTGCCCCGCCATCTCGACCCCCGTGGGCCCGGCGCCGACCACAACGAAGGTCAGCCACTCCTCTCGCTCTTCTGGGTCGTCGCACAGCTCAGCGAGCTCGAAGGAACCGAAGATCCGACCGCGCAGCTCCAACGCATCGTCGATGCTCTTCATCCCAGGAGCGAACTCAGAAAACTGATCATTGCCGAAGTACGACTGCCCGGCGCCCGCAGCCACGATCAGGCTGTCATACGGCATCACGGTGGTGCCCAGCGGACTGACCGAGGTCACCGTCTTGGCGTGGATGTCGATCTCGGTAACCCGGCCGAGCAAGACCGTCGCATTCTTCTGCCTCTTCAACACCTCACGGGTCGCCGGAGCGACCTCACCTTCGGACAGCACGCCGGTTGCGACCTGGTAGAGCAGCGGCTGGAACAGGTGGTGTGAAGTGCCGCTGATCACGGTGATGTCCACCGGAGCCTTCGCCAGCGCTTCGGTGGCCCAGAGACCGCCGAAGCCGGAACCGATGATCACGACCCGATGCCTGCCCGATCCGCGCTCAACGGGTGACGAGGTTGCAGGACTCGGTGCGGGGGTCTCTACCGTCATGACTCACTCCTCGCTGTCTCCGGCACTGCTGGCCTGGGACCGCTGACCACCAGGGTGCGGGAGGCCCGGGCAACCGGTTTCATCATCCCGCCTTTGCTGAGTAATCGTCCCAGTGACAGCCCGAATTGGCCACCTTTCCATGATCCGCCGCACTCGCGCCGCACTCGCGCCGGACTCGATCTGACTCTGGTCGCAACCTACGTACACGTTGGTTTCATGCGGTCTGCATAGGTTGCTACCCATGCAGAGCGCATGCAATCTACGTGTACGTAGGTTTCCGACATGGACGCGCGCGAACCAGGTGCCGGTCAGATCCGGTCAGATCCGGTCAGATCCGGTCAGATCCAGACGGGATTCAGGTCGGCCGAGGGGCCTGCATGGGCGCTTTGGCCGCCGATGGCGTGGCCCGCTTCGCTCGTGACATGGCAGCGGCGCGCTCCGCTTCCGGCACGATGGTCGTCGACAGCACCATCATTGAGTGCGCGTCGACGCGGTGGGTAGACCTCGCTCGCCACGGCCGAACATTTTGCGGATCGACCTGTCCCGTGGCGGTATCAAGGCGCACCAGCCAGTTCTGACCGAACTCCGCCGCCGGCATGGTGAACCTGATCGGCTCTGTATGGGCATTGAAGAGCAGCAGGAAGTGGTCGTCGGTGATCGGTCGCCCGAAGGCGTCGAGTTCAGGAATGGCGTCACCATTGAGAAAGACCATCAGGCTGCGGGCGAATCCGGAATTCCAATCGGCCTCGTCCATCTCTGACGCATCGGGTTTGAACCACAAGATGTCACCGAGCTCACTTCTGCCGCCGTGTTTCGCATCACCGGCGAAGAACCGCCGACGTCGCAGTATCGGATGGGCCTTGCGCAGGTCAATCGCCGCTGCAGTAAACGCCAACAAATCCTTCTGGTCCGCGTTCAGGTCCCAGTTGACCCAGGCGATCTCGTTGTCCTGGGCGTACACGTTGTTGTTCCCGTGCTGGGTACGCCCCAGCTCGTCTCCGTGAGCCAACATCGGAACGCCTTGACTCACCATCATGGTGGTGATGAAGTTCCGCTGCTGGCGTAGCCGCAGGGCGTTGATCGCAGGATCGTCGGTCTCGCCCTCCACTCCGCAATTCCATGATCGATTGTGGCTCTCGCCGTCTTCGCCGTTTTCGCCGTTCGCCTCGTTGTGCTTGTAGTTGTAGGACACAAGATCACGCAGGGTGAAGCCGTCGTGGGCAACGACGAAGTTGATCGAGGCGGTGGGGCGCCGATCGGAGTGGGCGTAGAGATCGCTGGAGCCGGTGAGCCGGGAGGCGAACTCCGCCAGCGAGGCGGGCTCGCCACGCCAAAAGTCGCGTACGGTGTCACGGTACTTGCCGTTCCACTCCGACCACAGTGGCGGGAAGTTGCCGACCTGATAGCCGCCGTCGCCGAGATCCCACGGTTCGGCGATCAGTTTCACCTGGGAGATCACCGGGTCTTGCTGGATGATGTCGAAGAACGCCGACAGCTTGTCGACTTCGTGGAACTGCCGGGCCAGTGTCGCAGCAAGATCAAATCGGAACCCGTCGACGTGCATCTCCAAGACCCAGTAGCGCAACGAGTCCATGATCAGCTGCAGCACGTGCGGATTGCGCATCAGCAGGCTGTTGCCGGTGCCGGTCGTGTCGTAATAGTGCTGCTTGGCGCTACCCACCAGCCGGTAGTAGGCATCGTTGTCGATGCCGCGGAAGGCGATCGTCGGTCCCAGCTCGTTGCCTTCCGCGGTGTGGTTGTAGACCACATCCAAGATCACTTCGATGCCGGCGTCGTGCATTGACTTGACCATCGCTTTGAACTCGGTGGCCTGCTGACCAAGATCGAGAGTGCTCGCGTAGCCGTTGTGGGGTGCGAGGAACCCGATGGTGTTGTAGCCCCAGTAGTTGGACAAACCCCGATCGACCAGATGACTGTCATTGACGAATTGGTGCACGGGCAACAGCTCGACCGCCGTGATCCCAAGCGACGTCAGGTGCTCGATGATCGCCGGGTGGCCGATGGCTGCATAGCTTCCCCGGACGTCGTCCGGGATGCCGGGATGGGTCATCGTGAGACCCTTCACGTGCATCTCGTAGATGATGCTCTCGTGGTACTGGTGCCGAGGTGGTCGATCATGACCCCAATCGAAGTACGGCGTGGTGACCACTGACAGCATGGTGTGTCCCCGTGAATCCATGTCGTTGAACTCCGTGGGATCGGCAAAACGGTACGAGAACAGAGATTCGTGGCCGTCGATCTGGCCACTGATGGCTTTCGCGTACGGATCCAGCAGGAACTTCGATGGGTTGCACCGACGACCGTTGGCGGGTTCGTACGGGCCATAGACCCGGTAGCCGTAGCGCTGGCCCGGCTCGATACGCGGGAGGTAGCCATGCCAGACATTGCCATCGACCTCGATGAGCTCGACGCGAGACTCTGCTCCGTCACCGTCGATGAGGCAAAGCTCCACCTTCGACGCGACTTCGGAGAAGAGCGCGAAGTTGACTCCGGTGCCGTCGAACGTCGCACCCAGCGGGTATGGCCTTCCCGGCCACATTTCTACGTTCGGTCTTTGCACACCGTTCACTGATTCCGGCACGACAGTTACTCCTGATTGATACACCCTCGATCCCTGAGGAATCAACGCTACGAGCATCGCCCTCATCGACACCAAGCAGGTCCGCTCAGGCGAGGTCGTTCAGTTCGAAGCGATCTCCTCCGGCTGGTCGTCGGGTGTGTCCGCGCGCCAGCGCGCCCGCCATTCGGGAGCCTCCCACGTATCCATCACATAGATCCGCTCGCGCGCCACCTTGTCGTCGCGGAACTCCAGCAGCTGGACGCCCTGCAACGACGATTCGCCGTCATAGCTGGCGGTCAGCTCAACGACGGCCAGGTCGACGCGGACCGTGACCCGTCGGAGGCGGTAGCGCACCTGGGCCACGGCGGCCGGATACTGCCGGCGCCATTCTGTGAACGTGGCTACGCCTTCGAACCGCTCGCCTGACTGCGGAAACTCCAGCACTGCGTCTTCGTGGTAAATCTCGTCGGCGCGCTCGACGTCGGCACCGGCAAACTCGAAATAGCGTCGCACTATGTCGAGGACCCTCGCTTCGTCGGCCAAAGCACCTCCTCGGCGTTCGGGTGAACGTTCTTGCGATCGGGCGTCCCGCTGTGCAAGCAGCCTAGGGCAGGCGGCCGAAGCGCAGAATGAGATCCGTGCGACGCGAGGCCTCGGTGCTCCATCTCGATCTTGATGCCTTCTTCGCATCGGTCGAGCAACGCGACAAGCCGTCGCTAAGGGGAAAGCCCGTCGTCGTGGGGGGTCTGAGCCAGCGCGGAGTCGTTGCCACCGCATCGTACGAGGCACGCATTTTCGGCGTGCGGTCGGCCATGCCGATGCATGAGGCACGACGACGCTGCTCGCATGCAGCCTTCCTTGCCGGTCGGTTCGGCGCCTACCGCACCGCCAGTCGCCAGGTCATGGACGTGCTACACCGGCTGTCACCGCTGGTGGAGCCGCTTTCCTTGGACGAAGCCTTCGTCGACCTCCGGGCGGCAACCACCACGGTTGACTTCAGCCGCACAGGCTTGGAGTTACTCATCGCGCGGCTAAAGGACGAGGTTCGCGCGGCCACGAACGGCCTGACAGCCTCAGTGGGCGTGGCCACGTCGAAGTTCGTCTCCAAGGTGGCCAGCGAGCTGGCCAAGCCGGACGGCATCTCCATCGTCGAAGCCGGCCGCGAGCTGCAACTTCTGCGACCGATGAAGGTCGCTGTCATCCCTGGCGTCGGTCCGGTCACCCAGGAGAAGCTGCACCGCATCGGCATCAATACGGTGGCCGATCTCCAAGGGTGTGCGTTCGACGAGCTAGCTCAAGTAATCGGCAAGACGCATGCACAGACCCTCCTCGAGCTGGCGTACGCCCGCGACGACCGGCCGGTTGAGCCTGATCGGGAGACGAAGTCGATCTCGGTCGAAGACACCTTCGAAACCGATCTTGTCTCTCGGCGCGAACTCGACATGATCTTGCTACGTGATGCACGTCAGGTGGCGAGCCGGCTGCGGGCCGCAAGGCTCTTCGCCCACACGGTGTCGATCAAGGTTCGGCTCCATGACTTTTCGACCTTCACAAGATCACGCACGCTGCTGACCCCGACGGATCGTGCAGATGTTATCGGCTCGGTCGCCACGGCGCTGCTGTCTGCTGTGGACGCCACCGGAGGAGTCCGACTCCTCGGCGTCGGCGTCGCCGGTTTGACCGATGTGCTGCAGGAGGACCTCTTCGCCGGTGAGATGTCCGCCATGCAGCCGACCGAAAGCGTGATCCACGAGCAGCCGGCCTCCGAGACGCAGTCTGCGTCCCCGCATTGGCTCCCCGGACAAGATGTCGAGCATGATCAGTATGGTCGTGGCTGGGTATGGGGGGCGGGGCTCGGCCGGGTCACCGTCCGCTTCGAGACGAGGGAGACACGGCCTGGTCCGGTCCGGACTTTCGCGTACGACGATCCGGCACTCCATCGCGCGGACCCGTTCTAGCTCAATCGGACCGACTCCGCACCAGGTACCTGGACGGGCACCAGCTGCTGGTGTTGCGGAGTGCGAGCAACTGATGCCGCGTGATCATGGGCAGCGAAGTCAGTGAAGGGGTCGTGACCGTGCCTAGGCCCGTGCATCGACTCCGGAGGCAGCCTCAATCAGCCCGACAAAGAGCCCATAGTCGTCGCCACTCTCCGGATGCCACTGCACGCCGAGCCAGAATGGCCGTTCTGGATCCTCGATTGCCTCGATAGTGCCGTCGGCGGCGCGGGCGGTGGCCTCGAACCCGGGATGGCTGATCACCGACTGGTGGTGATGACAGCTGACCTGCACACGATCACCGACGAACGTTCGCACCTGGGAGCCCTCGCGTGTGGCGATCGACGTCCAGCCAAAGGAGTTGCCGCCCGGCGCGTGCTCCTCGTGCCCCACCACATCGGGCAAATACTGTTCGAGCGAGCCGCCGGCGCGCACCGCCATGACCTGCATGCCGCGACAGATGCCGAGCGTCGGAAGACCGATCCGATCTGCGGCATCCAGCAGCCCGAACTCCCACGCGTCGCGATCACGGCGCACCTTGGTCGTGGGATGGGGCATCTGGCCATAGCGCTCCGGATCCACGTCGGCGCCACCAGTAATGACCAGCCCATCGAGCCTGGAGACCACCTGAGCCATGCCCTCGGCCTGCGGTGGCAGCAACACGACCACACCGCCCGCAGCCTCAACCGATCGGGTGTAGACCGACGGCAGGAGGTCGGCCGACATGTTCCATACCGACCAGGCAGCCTGCTCGCGATAGGTGCTCAGGCCGATGACTGGCCGGCCTTGCGTCGCCCCCACCCCCGTCATGGCCCCCATTCTCACATTCTTTCGAAGCTGCGCCTCAGCTCCCAATCGGTAACCGCTGCATCGAACGCGTCCAACTCGACATCAGCCATGGTGGTGTAGTGATCGACGACGTCATCTCCGAAGGCGGCGCGGGCAATCTGTGAGGAAGCGAAGGCATGCCGTGCCTCGCGTAGCGTACGCGGAATGCTCGGAAAGTCAGACGAGTGGACATTGCCCGTCAGCGCCACACCGAGTTCGAGATCATGATCAAGTCCGTACAGCCCGCCGGCGATCATCGCCGCACAAGCGAGATAGGGATTGACGTCCCCGCCCGGCACCCGATTCTCCAATCTTGCCGATTGGTCCTCTCCGATCACCTGGATTGCACAGCGATTGTCCGGCCCCCAGGCGATCGCCGTCGGTGCCGGCGTATCGACGGCGAAACGCTTATAGGAGTTGATGTTCGGCGCGTAGAGCAGGGTGAAGTCGAACAGGGTCACGAGCAGTCCGGCGACAAAAGCTTCAAAGACCTTGGTGCGCCCCCCGTTTCCCCAGAAGACCGTGGACCCATCGGGGCGGCGTAGTGACAGCTGGATGCGACAGGAGTTCCCCTGCCCCTCGTCGTACTTGGGCATGAAGGTGATCGCCTTGCCGTGCTGGGCGGCGACCTCCTTGGCCATCGTCTTGAAGACCGCGTGGTTGTCGGCGGCCGTCAAGGCGTCGGCATCGCGAAAGGCGATCTCATATTGTCCCAGGTTGCGCTCTCCCTTGACCGAGGCGACATCTATTCCTGCGGCATACGTCCTGTTACGGATCTCTCGCAGCAGCGGTTCGACCCGGCTGCCACCCAGGATCGAGGAGTCGGCGCTGTACTGGTTGGCCAAAACAAGATCACGATAGTGAGCAGTCCAGGCGTCCTCGTAGCTGGTGTGGAATGCCATGAACTGCAATTGGCTACTGACCTGAACGGCGTAGTCCCGACTGGCCGCGGCCGCCAACTGCTCCTTCAAGATCGTCCTCGGTGACTGATCGACCGGCGTCTGGTCCGACCACGCCACATCGCATTGCACCATCACTGTGCCGGGTTGGTGTCGCAGCAGCCGGATCGTTTGCAGGTCGAGCACCAGAGTGATGTCACCGTCAGCCTTGTCCTGCGACGACATCGCGTAACGGTCGCCAACGTTCATGTCGACGTCGACTGCGAGGAGGCGTGCAGAGCCTTCGGCGCCATGATCAAGAACATGTTCGGCGAAGTACGCGGCATGCAATCGCCTGCCCTGCAATCGCCCCTGCATGTCGGTGAAGGCGACGACCACGGTATCGATATCCCCCTCGTTGATCCGCCGTCGAAGATCATGAACGCTGAGATGACGGGCGTTGCGTAGTTCGGACATGTCGTCGCTCACCCCTTGCGCTTGCTCGTTCACAACGGTGGACCAGTCGCTCTCGACGCTAGACCAAGTAGTCAGCGATGCCCAGGTCGGCCGGGCCCTACGCTATGGCCATGTGGGTGGGTGCGCTGCAGTTCGACTTGCTGCTCGGCGATGTGCATTCGCTCAAGGAGAAGCGCTCGTTGGTGCGCCCGCTGATCGCTGACGTGCGCAAGCGCTTTGAGCTCAGCGTCGCCGAAGTCGATCATCTGGAGCTGCATCGGCGGGCCGGGATCGGAGTCGCCGCGGTGAGTTCCGACCGGGCGCATCTTGTCGAGGTACTCGACGCCGTCGAGCAGCTGGTCGCCTATCGCCCTGAGGTTGAGCTGCTCTCAGTACGCCGTGTGCTGCGGTCCGCGGAGGATTGAGTGAAACAGAGAGTTTAGCCACGCCGACCGCGCTGGCCAGCCGCGTACGGCTCGCCAAGATCGACATCGATGACCGGCCGGCTGGGCGCGAGTAAGGCGCGCTCGTGGAAGCAGAGGAGCCGCTCGTCGCCCTGCGGTCCGGAGATGGTGTTGCCATCGGCAATGACATCACCGGACCGGAACACATAGACGGCAGTGGTGAAGAGCATCGCGGCGATCTCGCCGGGCTCTCGGTCCCGGAAGTGGCACTGCACGTCAGGGAGCCCGAACACGTGCAGGCCGAGGGTGTCCATCACCATCACCCCGGGATCGTTCGAAATGCTGAAATACCGCACGTTGATGAGGCCATCAAGATCGCCTGCAGAAAACTGCTCAGGGTCGCCAATCCGCTGGCTCTGCGGCCAGCTGAGCACTGTAGGTCGAGTGATCCGCGCCATCTCGGCAACCACGGCACTCATGGCATCCCAGCGCTCTTGCGGCGTCCGGCCATCACCGAACATTTCGGTCACGAGGACGCTGCAACGGCTAGCCGAGACAGCCGCCTCCGCACCCTCCCAGTCCCATGTCTGGCTGACATCGGGGAGGGCTTTGCCACCCTGCCCCAGCGGGCTGGCCGTCATGATCACTGTCAGCAGCGGTGACGGCGGGTCACCATGAGGAACGACGATCGACTCCGTTTGAAGCTCGGTGGCCGGCCAGTACGATCGCAGGGCCTGAAGTAGCCAAGGATCACCAAGGTCGGGCGCCTCTGCGTACCACAGCTCGACGACCAATGGAGTCGCAGTCTCTTTCAGCGTGCCGCTGCCCACAACACCTCTCTTATCCAGTTCATCTCTAGCTAGTTCCCGAGAACGCGGGCGGACGATCATCCACGACGTTGACACCGGGGACACCAGAACAGTTTGCGACCAGCGAGTAGCTCGGTGCGTACCTTGGAGCCGCAGACCAAACAAGCCATGCCAGCGCGCCGGTAGACATAGACCTCACCGCCATGATCATCCTTGCGTGGCGGGCGCCCCATCGCCTCAGGCGTGTGCTCCGGGCGTACGGTGTCGATCCGGTTGTCCACAACGCCCTGAAGCATCAGCTCGACCAGATCGGTCCAGATCCCCAACCAACTGCGCCGGCGCAGCTTGTTACCCGGGCGATGTGGATCGATCCGGTTACGAAACAGGACCTCCGCCCGGTACACATTTCCAACGCCGGAGAGGATGGTTTGGTCCATCAAGAGTGCCGCTATCGGCCGGGTCGCACGATGGATGCGGCGCCAGGCAAGATCAGGATCGGCGTCGGTCCGCAGCGGGTCAGGCCCGAGAGCGGCCAGTTGCGAGGCAACCTCGGCCCGCGTCGCCAGCATGCAGAGCTGCGGTCCGCGGAGATCCGCGACCGTCTGCTCGGTCGCGATTCGTACCCGAACCAGCCCGCGGGGCGGGTGGGGCGGAGCCAGCTCGAAGCTGCCAATGAGGCCCAGATGTACGTGAAGAAACCGATCACCGTCGAACTCGCAGAACAGATGCTTGCCGTGCGCCGTCCCCTCGATCATCCGTGTCTCGTCCAGCTGTGCCGCTGACTCTGCAAAACGGCCCTGCGGACTGCTGACCGACACCACCCGCCCGCCGAAGGTCTGCGTCAGGTCGAGAGCGAGCCGGTGCAGCGTGTGCCCTTCCGGCAAGGTTCCCTCCTTGGGCCTTCGGGAGCAGTGCGTGTGCTCGGGTGTAACACTTCCATTGCGATCATGCACGCAGCCTGCGAATCTGTTTTAGCGTGTGAGCCATGACAGGTGCGTTGCCACCTGGGGGCCGTCCCTCAGGAACGCACGGCGGAGGAACACACTACTCGGGGACCACGCACGACTCTCGCGATCTCTTGCCGCGTGATTTTGGGCGGGATGGTGTCTCGGGGCTGGTCACTCTCGACCGTGCCATGCGAGGGCGGGATGTATCCCGCCCGGACCTCGACGACGAACGGGTCGCAGCGGAGGTCATCGACGAGCTGCTCGCCCGAGTCGATGGACGACGACCGACTGGATCGCCGCGCAGTGAGTCTCTGCCCTGAGGCGATTCAGGTGCCAACAGCCGGACGGCTCTTCTCGTAGTCAGCGAGGAGCTCGATGCGACGGGCATGACGCGGATCCCCACTGAACGGCGTAGCCAAGAAGACGCGAACCATCTCCAGAGCCTCGTCCGAGGTATGCATCCGGGCGCCGATGGCGATGACGTTCGCGTCGTTGTGCTGTCGGCCGAGCCTGGCCGTGTCCAGGTCGTACGCGAGCGCGGCCCGGGCGCCGACCACCTTGTTTGCAGCAATCTGTTCGCCGTTGCCCGACCCGCCGATCACGACGCACAAAGAGCCGACGTCGGCCACAGCGGCTTCGGCAGCAGGGATGCAGTAGACGGGATAGTCATCCTCGGCGTCGTAGATCTCCGGCCCATGGTCAACCACCTCGTGCCCGTCCTCGGTGAGAGCCTCGATCAAATAGTTCTTCAGCTCAAATCCGGCGTGGTCGCTGCCGATGTGTACGCGCATGGGAGCACTATGGCAGATCCAGCCGGGACAGACGAGCGATCGCCATTGCAGCTTTGCGTCTCTGCGGCGCTCAACTTTGCCGGGTGATATGCAGCACCCTCGGCTGACGTGCCGCCTCGCCAAGCTGCTGGACGCCTGCCGTGAGACCGCCGACGATGTCGCCGCCTGCGAACGAGGTCAGCATGGCCGCGGCCGCAAGGCGGCATTCAAGATCGCTGAGCACGCGGCGGGCTTCGATGCCTGTGACGACCTCCAGCTTGCGGAACTCCAGATCACACATCACCAGGACTGAGTGATCAGCATCGTTGAGTGCCTTGTGCAGGCGTTCCGCGTATGCGCGTGAGTCCTCCTCGGATACGCCGATGAACACTGAGAAGTTCAGGCCGGAGATGGTTTCGGCGTTCCGGACGGCACGCTTGATCCACTCCAGTTGGCTCGGGGTGAACGAGTCACCAGCGGGCACCCGCGCCACCCACATGCTCGCCGGTGTCGTCGCCCTCCGCGTCGGCGTCACCAGCCGTAGCCTGCTGGCCTATGTCGAGACCCGGGTTCACGTTGGTCTCCAGCTCAGCTGATTGATGGGCACCGACCCACAGGGGGTCGCTGGCCTCAATGATGTCGTCACGCCCGGCGCGGGCCCTGGCGCCGATCTCGATGATCGCGATCACGATAATGGCGATCAAGAGAGGGATCCCGACGAGCAAGCCGAGAACCTGCAAGGGCGTAGGGTTCTCGACCTGTGGCCACCCAGAGAGCGTTTCCAGAGGCACTAGCATGCTCAGGAGTTCGTTCACGGCAATACGTTATCGCCCCGACGCGGTTCCGCGGAGGTTACGAGGCGCCCAGAGGAGGATTGTTGTCAGGTACCGGCGCGCCACAGGCCCGACCCGATGATCCGACGCCGGGCGTCAGGCCCGGGTCCGTGGACTCCCGGGCCGTTCTCGACGCTGATCAGATCGCACGCGCATGCGCTCGGATGGCCCACCAGATCCTGGAGGCGAATCGGGGTGCGGCGAATCTGGTGCTGCTGGGGATTCCCACCCGGGGGGTTGTGTTGGCCCACCGGCTCGCGACGGTGATGGACGAAGTGGAAGGCGTCCGAGTTCCGGTTGGAGCCCTCGACGTGACCATGTACCGCGACGACCTGCGGCGCCAACCGACCCGGGCCGTAGGCCACACTCACCTACCCGTCGATGTGGACAGCAGCACAGTCGTTCTGGTCGACGACGTGCTCTACTCGGGACGTACGGTACGGGCTGCGCTGGACGCTCTCGGTGACCTTGGCAGACCGCGGGCCGTTCAACTGGCGGTGTTGGTCGATCGCGGTCACCGCGAGCTCCCCATCCACGCTGATCATGTCGGAAAGTACATCCCGACACGGACGGGTGAGCACGTCAGCGTAAAACTGGCCGAAATCGACGGGATAGACCAGGTCGGCATCGAACAGGGCAGCGATCCCTTTCGAGGGGTGACCTGATGCACCACCTGCTGTCCGCAGCTGATCTTGATCGAGCGCAGATCACCGAGATCTTCGACCTCGCCGAAGAAATGTCGCTGGTGCAAGGACGCCCGGTCAAGAAACTGCCAGCCCTGCGGGGCCGGACCGTGGTCAACCTCTTCTTCGAGGACTCCACCCGAACCCGCTCCTCCTTTGAGATCGCCGGCAAGTGGTTGTCGGCGGACGTGATCAACATCAGCGCCAAGGGCTCATCGGTATCGAAGGGTGAATCGCTGCGCGACACGGTGCTGACGGTCGCCGCCATGGGCGTCGACGCCTTGGTGATCCGGCATCACGCGTCGGGCGCACCGTGGCAGGCGTCGCGCTGGATCGATGCCCATGTGCTGAACGCGGGTGACGGGACTCACGAGCATCCCACACAGGCGCTGCTCGATGCCTTCACGATCCGGCGGCATCTGCGGCGTTCTGCCCCTGATCTGGTGAGCTTCGACGGCCAGACCGTGGCGATCGTCGGGGACATCACCCACTCGCGAGTCGCACGGAGCAATGTCCTGCTGCTGACCACGCTAGGGGCGCAGGTGATCCTCGTCGCGCCACCGACACTGCTGCCACCGGGTATCGACAGTTGGCCGGTTCGCGTGTGTACCGACTTCGACGAGGTGCTGCCCCATGCCGACGTCGTGATGATGCTGAGGGTGCAGCGGGAACGGATGTCAGGCGGGTACTTCCCGACTCCGCGCGAATACACGATCAACTATGGCCTGACGCGACCACGGCTGGAGGCAATGAGGCCCGGTGCGGCGATCTGCCATCCCGGGCCGATGAACCGGGGCCTGGAAATCTCGGCGGACGCCGCGGACGCAGCCAACTCCTTGATCTTGGACCAGGTTGCCGCGGGTGTCTCCGTACGAATGAGCGTGCTGTATGAGTTGCTGGGAGGGGCTGAGTGAGGGACTTGCTGATCCGCGGCGCCGACCTCATCGGCCGTGGGCGGTCTGACCTGCTGATCAGCAACGGCCGTTTCGTGGAGCCCGCCGACGCCGGAGGCGACGTGGACCAGCTGGATGCCGACGGACTGGTGGCGTTGCCTGGTCTGGTCGACCTGCATAGTCATCTCCGCGAGCCTGGGCGCGAGGATGCTGAGACGGTGGAGTCCGGCACGCTGGCCGCGGCGCGCGGCGGATTCACCGCGGTGCTGGCAATGGCCAACACCACTCCGGTCACCGACACTGCCGAGGCGGCTGAGCATCTGGCGGCGCTGGGTGCTCGTGACGCCCATGCGCAGGTCGTGCCGGTGGGGGCGGTCAGCAAAGGACTGGACGGAGTCGAGCTGGCTGAGCTTGGGCTGATGGCCCGATCCAGGGCTGGCGTACGCGTGTTCTCCGACGATGGTCACTGCGTCTCGGACGCCCGCCTGATGCGACGGGCGCTGGAGTATGTCCGAGCCTTTGACGGGGTCATCGCTCAGCATGCTCAGGATCCCCAACTCGCCGGAGGCGCGGCCTGCTGTCACGAAGGCGAGATCTCCGGGAAACTCGGACTCCCGGGATGGCCGGCGGCGGCCGAGGCAGCCGTGGTTGCTCGAGACGTACAGATCGCCGAGCTCACCCGATCCCGGCTCCACATCTGCCATGTGTCCTGCGCCGAGACGGTGGACGTGATCAGGTGGGCCAAACAGCGTGACATCAACGTCACCGCGGAGGTCGCGCCACATCACCTGATGCTCACCACCAGCGAGGTGCTCGGCTACGACCCGACCTACAAGGTGAACCCACCGCTGCGTCCGAACGAGCACATCCAGACGTTACGGGAAGCGCTGGCGGACGGGACCATCGACGCGGTGGCGACCGACCACGCACCACATGCCCGACATGACAAGGAACACGCATTCGCCGAGGCGGCGTTCGGCATGCTCGGCCTGGAGACCGCGCTCGCGGTGGTGATGGAGACCATGATCAACTCTGGTCTGCTGAGCTGGCCTGAACTGGCGAAACGGATGTCGATCATGCCGACACACATTGCCCGGCTTGCCGATCAGGGTCGCCCCTTGGCTCAGGGTGAGCCTGCCAACGTGGTTCTGGTGGATCCGGCCGCCCGAGCGGTTGTCGATCGCGACGACTCAGCGTCGCTATCGCGCAACAATCCCTGGCACGGCCGCGAACTGCCCGATCCGGTTGTCGCCACCATCTGGGCAGGCCGGATCACATACCAGAAGTGACTGCGACGACGAAGTCGGCGGATTCCCAAGCGCGATCCACGCGAGCGGAGCGAGCAATTTAACGCCGCCTCGCGATCGCCACACCCACCAGCGAGAGCGCGCCACCCACGATGGCCAGCATCGGCGGCACTTCGCCGAGCAAGAGCCAGCCGAGCAGAATCGCGATCGGTGGCACCGCAAAGGTTGTGACACCCAACTTTCCGGCCGAGGTATGGCTGAGTGCGTACGCCCAGGTCGAGAATGCGAGTGCAGTCGGCACAACCCCGAGGTAGACGACTCCGATGATGGGCAGGGCAGGTGCGGCTGCCAGATCACGGACGAGATCAGCAGCAAAAGGTAAGCATGCGGCCGTGCCAATGAGGCAGGCAAGCCAGGTCACCTGTAGGGCGGGGATGCGGCGCAGTACCACCTTCTGCGCCACCATGGCGATCGAGTAGACGGTGGCGCTCAGCAGCACCAGAAGGACGCCGGCAAGGTCGGCCTGCCCGGTGCTGGTGGCGAAGCCGATGATCAGGGTGCCCACGAACGCAACCAGGCCGCCAATGACGAGCATCCGCGGAAAGCCCTCGCCAAGGAGGATGCCGGCGAGTATCCCGATCAGGATCGGTGCGAGCTGGATCAGCATCGCGGCGGTGCCCGCGTCCACGTGCTGCTCGCCGGCATTGAGGGCAACGCTGTAAACCGCGAACCACGCGACTCCGACGAGCGCAGTGAGTGCCCACTCCCTTGCGGTCATACGGACGAGCTTGCGGCCGATCATCATGGCGCTGAGAGCAAGGCTGGCCACAAGCAGCCGACCGAGGCTGAGGGAGCCTGGATCGATGTGATGGGCCGCGTATCTGATCACGACGAAGGCTGAAGCCCAGGCGACCACGGTAAATGTCACCGCGAGAAGCGTCCGCCAGTCCGATCCTGGAGTGAGGATCTTGGACTGCCGAATTTCTCTCGCGGTGATGGTCACCGGTCAAGCATGGCGGCATGTACTGTTAAGCACAAGCAAATTGTGATTCGCTGTACTGTGTAGGATTCGTGAAGTGTTGCATCTCGAGCGGCTCCAGGCTCTTCATGCGGTATCCACCTTTGGCTCGGTCACCGGCGCCGCTGAGGCGCTGCATCTGACGCCGTCGGCGGTATCACAACAGCTGGCCAAACTGCAGCGTGACGTGGGGCAGCGTCTCATCGAGCCGCATGGTCGCGGCGTACGGCTCACGCCGGCAGGGGTGCTGCTGGCGAGGCGGGCGCACGCAATCCTGTCCGAGGTCGAGAGCGCCGAGAGTGAGCTCGATCGGGAACGTGAGCGCGTCGTCGGTGATCTGGAGATCGCGGGGTTCGCCACCGCCGCCCGAGCGATACTTCCGCAGACTGTGGCCCGGCTTCGCACCGAGCACGAGCAGTTGCGGCTTCGGGTCTCGGAGCGGCAGCCGGATGAGGCAATCCGATTGGTCGTCGCGGGACATCTCGACATTGCCCTGGTCAACGACTGGATGAATGCGCCACTGGTACTGCCGGACGGCGTTGAGCGCCTGCTGATCATGAGCGACCCTGTTGATCTTGCAGTTGCTGCTGATCATCCCCTCGCACAGCGTACGAGCGTCGAGCTCACTGAACTCTGTGCCGAGCCGTGGATCACCTGGCCTCACGGGGCGATCTGCCACGAATGGCTGACCCAGACGTTGCGGCAGCATGGGCTGAGCCCCGAGGTGACCCATACCGCTGAGGAGCACCAGACCCAGCTCGCGATGGTCGCTGCTGGGCTGGGTATTGCCGTCATGCCGAGATTAGGCCGCGGATCGGTCGACGGCGTCTCGATCATTTCACTAAAGCCAGCATTTTCGCGCCAGGTTTACGCCATCTGGCGAATCCTGGCGTCCGAGCGCCCGGCGATCGCGGTCACGGTATCGGCAATTCGTGACGTAGCCAAAGACTTGTCAAGTCGGTAAGGGCGTCCGAAGTCACGCCTTAGGCTGAGGCCCATGCCGGACTGGTTACCAGACAATCTCGCCGAATTAGTGGTGTTCAGGCCAATTCGTATCGTGCTCTTGATCATTGCGGCGTTCGTGCTGCGTCGCGTCTTGCATCGCTTGATCGATCGTTCTGTGCGACGGGCGATCGACCGCCCGCTCAGCTCACGCAATCAGATGACCCAGCGGGTGATCGAGGCCACTACAGTGTCCGCAGAACGCCGCAAGCAACGCCTGTCGGCGCTCGGCTCGCTGGCTCAGAGCACTGTGACATTCGTGATCTTCGCCGTTGCCATCCTGATGATCTTGGCCGAGCTGGGGTACAACATCACCACAATTCTGGCGGGCACGACGGTCGTCGCCGTCACCGTCGCCTTCGGCCTGCAGAGCATTGTGAAGGACCTTGTCTCGGGCATCTTCATGTTGGTCGAGGACCAGCTCGGTGTGGGCGACTACGTGGACATGGAGATGGCCTCCGGTGTAGTCGAGGCCATTGGATTGCGGGTCACTGAACTGCGAAGCAAGGACGGCACCGTCTGGTATGTCCGTAACGGCGAAGTCCTCCGCGTTGGCAATTTCAGTCAAGGTGGCCCCGGCATACCCCCGGCCGAGGCCGAACCCGAGACGGCGTGATCGTGGCTGGCCACTGGGCCTGCGTTACTCGGCGAGCGATGCCTCGAGCGTGATCGTCGTACCGGTGAGCACCTTGGAGACGGGGCAGTTCTTCCTGGCGTCCTGAGCCGCTGCCTCGAACTGTTCCGCGGTTATGGCCGGCACCACGCCAGTCACGGTCAGCTTGATGCCGGTGATGTTCGGGGGATCGAAGGTGACATCCGCTCGGGTGTCGAGCGTGGTGGGCGGAGTCCCGCCCTGGGCAAGGACATTTGACAGTTGCATGTTGAAGCAGGTGGAGTGGGCGGCGGCGATCAACTCCTCGGGGCTCGTATGGTGGTTCGGTTCCTCGGCGCGTGTCGCCCAGGTGACCTCGAAGTGGCCGAGGCCGGACGACACAAGCTCGACCTCGCCCTGGCCCTCGAAGAGTGATCCTTCCCAGTGCGCCTCCGCAGTCCGAACCGTGGCCATGAATTGACTCCTCCCGATGGATGTATTGGCGTACGGGATCTCATCCTGCCAGCCCGGCGCACAGGTGATGGACAATGGTCCCGATGTCTGAGCAAGCACCTCTGCAGACCTTCTACGACGCGGTCGGCGGCCATGAGACGTTTGTGGCGCTCGTCAAGCGGTTCTACGAGGGCGTCGCCTCTGATCCACCGCTACGCGCCTTGTATCCAGAGCCCGATCTTGCCTCGGCCGAAGAGCGGCTTCGGATGTTCCTGGAGCAGTACTGGGGTGGTCCGACTACCTACAGTCAGCAGCGCGGGCATCCGCGGCTACGCATGCGCCACGCTCCCTTCGCGGTGACGCCAGCGATGCGGGACCGCTGGCTGAAGCACATGAGGGAGGCGATCGACTCAATCGAACTGACGCCACAACAGGAAACTGAGTTGTGGACCTACATGGAGCGCGCTGCGTACTCGATGGTGAACACCTTTGACGAGCCTCCAGGCACCATGCCGGGACTCCGACTCACCTGAGCAGGGCCCACTTGTCCAGGGCAGACCGCTGCTCGGGAGTCAGCGGGGATTCGCCGACCACAACGGTCCGAGCGGTCGCGTAGACAGAACTCGACAGTCGATCGCGTATCTCGGCGGCCAATGTGAAGGAGCGATTGCCGATTGCCGTAACTGCAGTGCCCACCTCGTATGGCTCGGTCCTGAAGTCGATTGGTTTCAGGTACTCAAGGTCTTGGCGGACAACCATCCAAACAGCCTCAGGCTCCCAGCCCACAGTGCTGGACACGACGCTGATCCTGGCCTCTTGGACGTAGTCGTAGTACTTCACATTGTTGACGTGGCCGTATGAGTCGAGGTCGGACCAGCGCACAGCCAAAGGATAACGATGGCTATTTCGGAGCACGCCGACCTTCGGCAGCGCACGCAGCGGCTTCGCAGGCGCAAGGGCGTGGCCAAGTAGTTCACGCTCCTCCGCAGTTAGGCGCCGCAATGCGTTGCTGACTAGGTCAAACGGCACTATTCCCGTTCGGGCTCGAGCGGCCAGGTCGTCCCCGTCATAGACCTCGTACCCAATGGAGAACCGGCTGCCGCCGATGGCATCCACCCACAAAGTGGTCGTCAAGGGTCGATCACTAAAAGTTACGGGCTTGACGTACTCCAGCTGGTGATTTACCACCAGCGTGCCAGAGTCGAGCAGATGATGTAGCACCGGGGACCCGGAGTACAAGAAGGCAACCCTGGCTTCCTGGAGATAGTCGAGGTACGCCGCATTGTTGACATGGCCCTGAGCGTCCATGTCGCCCCAGCGCATCGGACAGCGGTGAGTGTACGAGCTCACGGTCGTCGATCCTGTCAGAAGGCCGATGCCGCCAGCTGATAATCACATACAGTCTCATCCATGAGAGTTGCAATCGTCACCGGCGCGGGGCGCGGCATTGGTGCCGCAATCGCTCATCGGCTCGCAGCCGACGGCTTGTCCGTTGGGGTTGTTGATCTTGATGAGCAGGGCAGCAGGCGCACCGCGAAGGAAATCATAGAAAATGGCGGCCGTGCGGTCCCCATCGGCGCCGATGTCGCCGACGAGAACGCTGCCAGTAACGCAGTACAGCAGACCGTTGCCGAGCTTGGACCGGTGGCGGTATTGATCAACAGCGCTGGCATCATCCGGGATAACTTGATTTTCAGGATGAGCACCAATGACTGGGATTCAGTTATGGATGTTCACCTGCGAGGTGCCTTCTTGATGACCCGGGCGGCCCAGACCCACATGACACAGGCTAAGTGGGGTCGCATCATCAACATTTCCTCGACGTCCGCTCTGGGCAACCGCGGTCAGGCCAACTACGCCACAGCCAAGGCCGGCTTGATCGGCTTCACCAAGACCCTTGCGCTGGAACTGGGCAAGTTCGGTGTGACCGCAAACGCGATCGCGCCTGGATATATCGAGACGGACATGACGCAGGCATCCGCCGCACGTCAGGGCCTGGACTTCGATGAGTGGAAGCTGGCCGCTGCCCGTGACATCCCGATGGGTCGCATCGGACAACCGGAGGATGTCGCCGCCGTCGCGAGCTTCCTGTGCCGCGAAGAAGCGGGCTACGTCTCCGGCCAGGTCATCTACGTCAACGGCGGCGCCAAGAGCTAGCGATGCGCCCTGAGCCTTTGGAAGGGTGCAGATCTCGGGCTTCGACGAGCTCAACCCGCATTTCCGGCTAGTCGGAGTCGTACATGCTGTTCAGTACGTCGGCGTACTTCTGCTCCACGATCTTGCGCCTGACCTTCAGGCTCGGAGTGACCTCACCCTCGTCGACAGTAAGCTCGCTGGGCAGGATCTCGAACTTCTTGATCGTCTCCCAGCGCTCGAGTTGCTGGTTGGCCTGCCCGACGAACCCTTCGATCAGGTCATTGACTTCCTGTGATCGGGCCAGTTCTTCGACCGACGAGTAGCTCAGGCCCTGTTCTTTGCCCCAGCCTTCGATCGACTCCGGATCGAGCGTCAACAAGGCTGTGGCGTATTTGCGGCCGTCACCATGCACCAGGACTTGGCTGATATAGGGGCAGGCAACCTTCAGCACGCCCTCAATCTTCTGCGGAGCCACATACTTGCCGCCGGAGGTCTTGATCAGGTCCTTCTTCCGGTCAGTGATCCGCAGATACCCCTGCTCGTCGAGCTCGCCGATGTCCCCGGTCGCGAACCAGCCGTCCTTGAGCGATTCCTCGGTTGCCTCCGGCATGTTGTGGTAGCCGCGCATGACGCCCGGGCCCTTGATCAAAATCTCGCCATCGTCGGCGATCTTGACCTCCGAACCAGGCACTGGCGGCCCAACAGTGCCGAAACGGGTGGCACGCGGGTTGTTAACGCAGGTGGGAACGCAGGTCTCAGTGAGGCCGTAACCCTCCAGCACGAGCAGCCCGGCAGCGTGGAACCATTCCTGCACCTCCCGACTCAGCGCAGCCGAGCCAGAAACAAAGAACTTGATCTTGCCACCCATCCTGGCTTTGATCTTGCTGAAGACGAGTCGGTCCGCCAGTGCGTACTGCAGGGCAAGCAGCCCAGATGGCTCCTCTCCCGCCAACCGCATCGGTGATACCTTGCGGCCGACCCGAAACGCCCAGTTGAAGATCTTGGCCTTAACCCCGTGCGAGGCGGTCATCATGACTCTGGCTCGCACCTTCTCGAAGATCCGCGGCGCGCCGCACATGAAGGTCGGCTGAACCTCACCAAGGTTCTCCACGATCTTGTCTATCCGGCCGTCAACCGCAGTCGTGAAACCGATGTAGAGCTGGATGGCGATCAGGGCCTTGCCGAAGACATGGCTGAGCGGCAGCCACAAGTATTGGAGGTCGTCGGCGCTGATGATGTCGTACGCCTCGACGGCAGCGCCCTCGTAGGTCCAGCAGTCCTGCACGAGGCGTACGCCTTTGGGTCGCCCCGTCGTACCGGAGGTGTAGATCAAGGTGGCCAGGTCCTCCGGCCCGATTGCCGCGATCACGTCGTCGACCGCTGTCGGGTTGCTCTCGAGATGCTCACGGCCAAGCCTTTCAAGATCGGCCCAACCGATCACCTTTGCATGATCAGCTTTGCCGTCCAGCTGCACGATGGTGATCAAATGCGGCAGCTCGTCCAGGTGATCAAGTACCTTGGTGACCTGGAGATTGTCCTCGGCGAAGACCACCCTGGATTGCGAGTCCGCAAGGATGTAGCCCACATCCTCGTGCTGAGTCGACGGGTAGATCGTCGTGGTGGCGCCGGCGGCGCACATGATCCCGAGGTCCGCCAGGATCCACTCCATCCGCGTGCTGCACGCGATAGCCACCCGGTCCTCGGGCTCGATCCCGAGCGCGAGCAAGCCGGCGGCCACTTGAAAGGCCTTGTCCTTGGTCTGCGCATAGCTCAACGAAACCCAGCGGTCGTCCTCGATGTACCGGAATGCTTCTTTTGAGGGCGATTTCTCGACCTGCCGCAACAGCACGGCTCCCACCGAAGCCGGTCGCGCCAGCAATGTTGTCTCGGTCACATCCGAAGGGTAGCCAACCCTGATCCGCTTCCGGAGCCGCACTAGCCATACTCCAGGGCAATTCATGACTTAGGCCACCCGTTTGACGCGAAGACTTCCCTAGTGGCCCTCGCTTCCTCACACTGATGCGGCAGTCGGGGGACAGGGTAGCCCATTCGGACGTTCGTCGATCCGGAGAACCCGACGCGGACCGGGTTGGTGATGGACGTTCCCGACCTGGATGCCGTCATGGCCGCGATGGAGACCGACGCGGCCGCCGACGCGATGGCGTATGACGGCGTCCTACCCGAGACGCTCGTGATCCTCATCGAGGCGTAACCCGCGCAATCCGAGCTCGAACGGACGCCACGATGCAATGCCAGCTGTCGTCAAGACCGGCAGCTTGACGCACACCATGTCGGCCAGGAGGTGCTCCCAAGATCTCCCTCGCCTTCGGGCATAGGACGCTCACAAAGTTCGACGAAGCACGCTAATAAATGTGCAGCTTGTCCAGGAGCGCCAACGGGTCATCGAGAGACTCAAACAGGTCCTTGTTGTGTTTGATCATTTTGCTGCGCATGTAGACGCGAAGCCACTGCTTGTACATGTACAGCTCATAGCGATCGAGCAGGTCTCTCAGCGGCAAGTCACGCTGAGCGATGAGTCCCGCTAGGTGCATCGCACACTCGAGACCAAGCGAAATTGACTGAAAGTACGGTGAGCCAATGGCCGAGTCGCCGGCGAGGAACACCGGCGAGCTGGCAAACGGGTGATCGCGGAGCCCTGCCGTGCGCCAGTGCCGGCTGGTCGCGTTGCGAGCCCGATATAGATCAAGTGGAATCCGGATAATCTCGAGGTCGCCGAGTATCTCTCCGTGAGTTTCCTCCTTGATCTTTTCGATGAAATGGTCCATCGACTGGGCGACGCCCGGAAAGTTGCTGCGAAGCCACTGACCATTGAATCGGGGCGGCATCGCTTCAAAGTCCTCTGCCGTGATGTTGACGATGCCGCAAACATGGCTGATCATGCCGTCCCGATGTATGCGATGGACCATTGGAATGAACTTGTAGTGCGCGTTTTCGATGTTTTTGTAGTACTTGCAGTACTCGTTGCAGTCGTATGTCTGGCCGTAGAGGAAAGTAATGACGAGCGCGTATTCGAGCCGTATCTTGAGCGTGTTCGTTGCTCCGTCCGCATCGCCGGAGGCAGGCACCAGGTGATCTCGAAGCAGCGAATTGCTGCCGGTGCAGTCGATCAGGATGTCTCCTGGCTCGAGCATCGCCATCGCGTCCTCCGCCGTCACGACGGCTTCGGCGCGCTGTACCGTGTTCGATCTCCGCCCATCGATCAGATCGCTGACGTCGCGCTCGATGGAGTTCAGCGGGCAGAACCCCAGTGCCCATCCGCGAAGAAGTGTCATCAGGTCAGAAGGGATGGACTGTCTGAAGGCGAGGCCCTCGGCGAGCTCTGATGGATCGAAGAGGGCCTGGACGCTATCTCCATCGATGGAATCGGTGCGGTAGGTTTCGACAGAGTCCGCCACCAGATACGGTGCGAGCCGGACCATCCGGGTGCGGGTGTACTCGTGCCGCTTCTCATAGAGACGCACCGAGAACCCCTCCATCGACTGGAGCAGTGCCGTCAGCATAAGACCCACGGGTCCTGCGCCGACCACGTGCACTCGTCCCGTGAAAGGAAGGGTTTCTAGAGTTGTGGAATCGGATGGCGCGGCCATTCGCCTCCTCGCTTGAGTCGCAGATTGTCAGGCTCAGAAATGAGCCAGACAGCGCCGGCGAAGGCAACGCGGCGACTATAAATCAAACAGCGTATATGGGCCGTAGAAGCGGCGCGCGCTACCGACGCTCTCAGCTAGGAAAGCCGTTCCAAGACGATCGCCATTCCTTGGCCGCCACCAACGCACATGGTCTCAAGTCCGAACTGCACGTCTCGCACTCGCATCGCGTTGAGCAAGGTGGTCATGATCCGCGCACCGGTACAGCCGAATGGATGACCGAGCGCAATGGCGCCACCATGGACGTTGAGGCGATCCAGATCCACGTTGAGATCCCGCGCCGAGGCGATCACTTGGACTGCGAATGCCTCGTTGATCTCCACCAGATCCATGTCCTGGATCGTCATCCGCGCGTTGGCCAAGGCTCGGTGGCTGGCCTCGACCGGTCCCAGCCCCATGATCTCTGGACTGAGAGCGCTGACCCCAGTTGCGACGATACGGGCCAGCGGTGTAAGACCCAGCTCAGCCGCACGCCAGTCACTCATGATCACCGCAGCAGCCGCCCCATCGTTCAGCGCGCAGCAGTTGCCGGCCGTGACTGTCCCATCCGGCCGGAAGGCGGGCTTTAGTGCGGAGACCGCCTCGATCGTTGTCCCCGGTCGAGGGCCGTCATCAGTGCTCACCACAGTGCCATCAGGGAGCGTGACCGGTGCGATCTCAGCGTCGAAGATCTGATTCGCAATGGCCTTTTCGGCGAGGTTTTGCGAGCGCACGCCGAATTCGTCCTGTTCGGCGCGGGAGATGCCGCGGAGCGTGGCGACGTTCTCCGCCGTCTGACCCATCGCGATGTAGATGTCTGGCAGCAGTCCGCCCTCGCGCGGATCGTGCCATGTGTCGTTGGTCGCAGCGGTAGCGAGGCTGCGCTCCTCGGCGGCGGCAAAGATCGGATTGTGGCTGTCGACCGGGTCTACGCCGGCGGATCCGAAGCCGCGATACCGCGAAACGCATTCCACCCCGGCTGAGACGAAGGCATGGCCTTCGCCGGCCTTGATCGCATGGAAGGCGATCCGAGCGGTCTGGACGCTGGAGGCGCAGAAGCGATTGATCGTTGCGGCCGGGACATCATCCAGTCCGAGCTGGACGGCGATCCGGCGAGCGACATTGCCGCCCTGCTCGTCGCGCGGCTCGGCACAGCCGATGTAGATGTCATCCAGCGTGCGCGGGTCCAGCGTCGGGACCTTGGCTAGCGCGGCGGTGATCACTCCGGCGGCAAGATCATCAGGACGGATCTGCGTCAACGATCCCTTGCGCGCACGACCGATCGGCGTACGCGCGGCAGAAACGATGACCGCTTGAACCGGCCTCGGACGGGCTCCGGCAGATTGGGGGCCTGAGACATCAACCTGCGGCATCGTGATCACAATCCCAGGTCGCGGCCGATGAGCTCTTTCATGATCTCGTTGGAGCCCGCCCAGATCTTCGAGGCCCGTGCGTCGGCCCACGCACGGGCGACGCGGTACTCGTTCATGTAGCCATAGCCACCCCACAGCTGGACGCAGGCGTCGAGAATGTCGTTCTGCGCCTGTGCCGACCACCACTTCGCCTTGGCCGCGTCAACAGCGGTCAGTGTGCCGCGTACCGCCTCCATCACGCACTGGTCGACGAAGGCCTGGGTCACCTCCGCCAACGTCTGAAGCTCGGCGAGGGTGAACTTGTTGGCCTGGAATGAGCCGATCGCGGTGCCGAATGCCTTGCGTTCCTTCGCATAGATCAGGGTTTCGTCGAGGACCTGCCGAGCGTGGGCGATGTTGTTGACCGCAGAGCCAATCCGCTCCGCCACCAGCCGCTGCATCATGTAGACGAAGCCCCTGTCGATCTCCCCGATCACGTTTGCCGCTGGAACGCGTACGTCGCCGAAGAACAGCTCGGAAATGTCTGACTCCGGCTGACCCACCTTGTCCAGCTTCCGCCCGCGTTCGAAGCCCTGCATGCCGGCCTCTACCGCGAACAAGGTGATGCCCTTGGCGCCCTTCTCCGGAGTGGTCCGCGCCGCAACCAGCACGAAGTCGGCGCTGGCGCCATTGGTGATGAAGGTCTTCGAACCGTTCAAGATCCAGTCCTCGCCATTGCGTACGGCTCTGGTCTTCAGCGCAGCAAGATCAGAACCGCCGGAAGCTTCGGTCATAGCGAGGGCGGTGATCAACTCGCCGGTGCAGAATCCGGGCAGCCAGCGCTGCTTCTGTTCCTCCGTGCACAGGTCGACCAGATATGGCGCGATGCAGTTGGTGTGAATGCCCACGCACGAGGGGTAGGAGAACGCCAACCGGCACAGTTCCTCGGCCAAGATCAGCGAGTATCGCAGATCGTCGACGCCGGCACCGCCGTACTTTTCGGGAACGTTGAGCCCCAAGAAGCCTTGCTTGCCTAGCTCCAGCCACACCTCTCGGCCGAACTCGTGGTTGGCCATGTGCTTCTCGTGGCGCGGCCGCAGCGTCCGATCGACGAAGGTCCGGCAGCTTTCCCGGAACGCGTCGTGATCATTGTCGAAGATCGTCCGCCTCATCGCGCCTCCACTCAAAGGCCGAAGTTACTCATCAGTAAGTCTAGTGCGCGCTCAGCTTGTCGAAGCGCACAGGGATGCTCCCCTCGACAGGCTCAGGGCACATTGCCAGCCCTTCTCTTGAGAGCATTACGATCGACGGGATCATGCCGAAGACCGTCGCCCGCTCCCCCGAGGTCACCGAGCTCGCCTCAGAGCTCCGGCGCCGCGGTGTGGATGACCTCCTCGATGTCACCGAGCTCACCCGCGCGCTCTACTCCTCCGACGCCTCGCTCTATCGCGTCCTACCGCAAGCTGTGGCCCAGCCGAGGACCGTTGAGGAAACGGTCGCGGTGCTGGACGCGGCGAGGGCCGTCGGCATGCCGGTGACTACACGGGGAGCCGGCACATCGTGCGCCGGCAATGCCGTCGGTCCCGGATTGATCGTCGACACGGCGCGTCACCTGACGACGATTCTGGAGATCGACCAGGAAGCGCGTACGGCGCGAGTCGAGCCCGGGGTGGTGCAAGCGTCTCTGCAGGCCGCAGCGGCCCCGCACGGCTTACGCTTCGGGCCGGATCCGTCCACCCACAACCGCTGCACGATCGGCGGCATGATCGGAAACAATGCGTGCGGCCCGCGAGCTCTCGGGTACGGCAAGACTGCCGACAATGTGATCGCGCTGGACGTGATCACCGGCTCAGGTGAACGGATCACGCTTGATCGGGCGCCGAACCATGATCATTACGCGAGCCTTCTTGCACTGAAGTCAGTGACGCAAACGAATCTCGGCACTATCCGCACCGAGTTCGGGCGCTTCGGCAGGCAGGTGTCGGGCTACAGCCTGGAGCATCTGCTGCCTGAGAACGGTTTCGATGTGGCACGGTTCCTGGCTGGCAGCGAGGGCACGCTCGCAGTGATCACCGGCGCCACCGTGCGACTAGTGGAGGACGCGCCGTGCAAGATCATGATCGCGCTCGGCTATCCGACGATGGCCGATGCCGCCGATGCCGCGCCGCTGATCGTTGATCATTGTCCGACGGCGTGCGAGGGCTTGGACCGTCGGATTGTCGATGTCGTACGCCGCACCCGGGGGGACACGGCTGTACCAGCATTGCCGCGGGGGGACGGTTGGATGTTCGTCGAGCTCGTCGGTGATGATGTAGCCGACCTCCGGGTACGTGCGGATACCCTGCTGGCTGCGGCGGGAGCCTTGGATGGATTCGTGGTGCCCGATGCAGCGAACGCGATGGCGCTGTGGAAGATCCGGGAAGACGGTGCCGGTCTGGCCAGCATCAGTCTGGCCCGGCCGGCCTATCCCGGTTGGGAGGACGCAGCGGTGCCGGCCGAGCATCTCGGCTCCTATCTGCGCGACTTCGACCGGCTACTTGATGATCATGGATTGGACGGGCTGCCGTACGGACACTTCGGGGACGGGTGCGTACATGTCCGCATCGACTTCCCGTTGACCGAGGAGGGCGGAAGGGGAGCTTACCGGGCTTTCGTCGAGGAGGCCGCGCGGCTGGTGGCCGGCTATGGTGGCTCGCTGTCGGGCGAGCACGGCGATGGTCGGGCCCGGTCTGGACTGCTACCCGCGATGTACTCCGCCGCTGCGATTGAGATCTTCGGCCAGGTAAAGGCGGCCTTCGACCCGGAGAACTTGTTGAACCCAGGAGTGTTGGTCGATCCCCGCCCGGTGAACGCCGATCTGCGTGCCGTTGCTCTGGTTGGTCGCATCGACAACTTCACAAGCGCGGTGCATCGCTGCTCTGGGGTGGGCAAATGCCTCGCGAACACGACGGCCGGGCTCGGGGTGATGTGCCCCTCCTATCAGGCCACCCGTGAGGAGAAGGACTCAACTCGCGGGCGCGCTCGGGTGCTGCAGGAAATGATCAACGGTGAGGTGATCCACAGCTGGCAATCAGCTGCAGTGCATGAAGCATTGGATTTTTGCCTGTCCTGCAAGGGTTGCTCCCGCGATTGCCCGACCGGAATCGATATGGCCGCGTACAAGTCGCAGGTGCTCGATCACACCTATCACGGCAAGATCAGGCCGCGCAGCCATTACGCGCTCGGCTGGTTGCCGCGTTGGGGCCGCTTGATCACCCGCGTACGGCTTCTGTCGAGCCTGGTCAACTTGAGCACAGCAACGCCCGGTGTTCGACGGCTGGTCCGCTGGGCCGCGGGTATCGACCAGCGACGCTCCCTGCCGAGGTTCGCTTCAGTCGCGGCCCGCCGACGGGTTTCGGTTCCTGGCTCGGCCGGTAATCCTGCGATCGTTTGGGTGGACTCCTTCTCGGACTGCTTCACCGGCGACGCCGTCGCAGCGACCGTCTCGGTCCTGGCTGCCGCCGGCTACGCGCCTCAGCTAGTGGAACGACCAGCCTGCTGCGGCCTGACATGGATCAGCACGGGTCAGCTCGACGGTGCCCGACGACAGCTGCGAACGGCGCTGGACATCCTGCACCCCTTCGCGGCGGCCGGAACGCCGGTAGTTGGCTTAGAACCCTCCTGCCTCGCCGTTTGGCGCAGTGACGCGGCCGAGCTCCTGCCAGAGGATCCACGGGTCGCGGAGGTCGCCGCTGGCGTACTCACGCTCGCTGAACTGTTGGCGCGCACGCAGGACTGGACCCCACCTGACCTCAGCGGCATCGAGCTCGTCGTCCAACCGCACTGTCACCACGCCTCAGTACTCGGCTGGCAGGCCGACGCTGCTTTGCTCGCGACGACCGGCGCCACTGTGACGACCCTCGGCGGGTGCTGTGGCCTTGCGGGCAACTTCGGAGTCGAAAAGGGCCACTACGAGGTATCGGTAAAAGTGGCTGAGCACGACCTGCTACCGGCTGTCGCCGCCCACCCCGATGCTCTGGTGCTGGCTGATGGCTTCTCATGCCGTACCCAGCTCACTCAGCTTGCCGACCGCACAGCCATCACGCTCGCCGAACTCCTCGCTCAGCCACCGACAAGTCGGCTTTAGGCGGCGTCGAAGATCAGCGGGTGAGGCGGCGGTGAATCACGCGGTGCGGGCGTGCCGCCTCCGCGCCGAGTCGGGCGATCTTGTTGGCCTCGTAGTCGGCGAAGTTGCCTTCGTACCAGAACCATTTGGCCTCGTCCTCGTCGTCGCCTTCCCAGGCGAGGATGTGGGTCGCGATCCGATCGAGAAACCAGCGGTCGTGTGAGATCACCACTGCACATCCGGGGAAGTCGAGCAGCGCATCTTCCATCGACTGGAGCGTCTCGACGTCAAGATCATTAGTCGGTTCGTCGAGCAGCAGCAGGTTGCCGCCCATCTTCAGGGTCAGCGCCAGGTTGAGGCGGTTACGTTCGCCCCCAGACAGCACGCCGGCAGGCTTTTGCTGGTCGGGGCCTTTGAAACCGAAAGATGCCACGTACGCGCGCGAGGGCATCTCGAAGTTCGCCACCTTGATGTGGTCCAGCCCGTCCGATACCAGTTCCCATACGTTCTTCCGAGGATCGAGCCCTGAACGAGCCTGATCGACGTAAGAGATCCGGACCGTTTCCCCGAGCCTGAGCTCGCCGGAGTCCGGCTCCTCCTCACCGACGATCATCCGGAAGAGCGTGGATTTGCCGACCCCGTTCGGACCGACAACGCCCACGATCCCGGCGCGGGGCAACGAGAAGCTCAGCCCGTCGAAGAGCAACCTGTCCCCGTAACCCTTGACCAACTGCTTCACGTCAAGCACATTGCTCCCGAGCCGTGGACCGGGCGGGATGTTGATCTCCTCGAAATCGAGCTTGCGGCTGCGCTCGGCCTCGGCGGCCAACTCCTCGTAGCGAGTCAGCCGCGCCCTGTTCTTGGCCTGCCGGGCTTTCGGGTTGGACCGTGCCCACTCCAGCTCGCGCTCGAGGATCTTGGCCCTCTTGGCATCCCGGCGGCCCTCGATCTGGAGCCGAGCCTTCTTGGTGTCAAGGTAGGTGGAGTAGTTGCCCTCGTACGGGTGGGTCCGGCCGCGGTCGAGCTCGAGGATCCATTGCGCCACGTTGTCCAGGAAATACCGGTCGTGCGTCACAGCCAGGACTGCGCCTGGATAGGCCTTCAAGTGAGTTTCCAGCCACTGCACCGACTCGGCGTCCAGATGGTTCGTCGGCTCATCGAGTAGGAGCAGGTCCGGCTGCTGGAGCAACAGCTTGCAGAGTGCGACACGACGGCGTTCGCCGCCAGAGAGCAGGTCGACCATGGCGTCTGGCGGCGGGCAGCGCAACGCATCCATGGCCTGCTCGAGTTGCGAGTCAATGTCCCAGGCGTTCCGACGATCGAGTTCGGTTTGAACCTCACCCATCTCGGCCATCAGTTTGTCGAAGTCGGCGTCCGGCTCGCCCATCGCAACGCCCAGCTCATCCATCCGCGCCTGTAGCACCTTGATCTCGGCTACACCCTCCTCAACGTTCTCCAGCACGGTCTTGCCCTCGGTCAAGGGCGGTTCCTGCAGCAAGATTCCCACCGTCGCGTCCTTGGCGAGCATGGCATCGCCGTTGTTGGGTTTCTCGATGCCAGCCATCAACTTGAGCAGCGTCGACTTGCCAGTGCCGTTAGGCCCGACGACACCGATCTTGGCGCCCGGATAGAACGACAAGGTGATGTTGTCCAGCACAACCTTGTCGCCGAGCGCCTTGCGGACGTTGTGCATTGAATAGATGAACTCAGGCATAGGAACGGGGAACCTTCACTTGTACACCAGAACTTTGCAGGGCGCGCGGAGCTTTCGACGGCACCCGCGGCGCTCCAGTATGCCAGCCATGGGATAAAGCGGTGACGCACCACCGGCGGCCACCGTGGGGGCGGGCCAGCCTGACATGGTGCGTCACCTTGTGAGCACGGATCCGTCTCGCGGATCGGATCCGGCCCACCGCCTGAGTCCCCTCAGTCCGCCCTGACACCGGCCCTGTCGAACCGGCGCGGACTGCCTCAGGCGGCCTGTGCGGCTTGTGCGGCGCGCTCCTCCGCGCTGAGCCCCGCCGCCTCCACCTCATCGCCCGGTGGCGCCTCCTCCGGCTCCCGAGAGTCGGTGGAACCCAGTCGAGGTCGGCGCCGAAATGCTGACGTCCCGCGGTTCAGGTCATGGCCGATCATGTCGGCCTCCAGGACCAGTCGCTCATGGGTTTGACCGTCCTTCTCCCAGACATTGGTCCGCAGTCTGCCGACAACGATCACGGGATCGCCCTTGCGCACGCTCGCGGCCACGTGCTCAGCGAGCAAACGGAAACAGCTCACCTCAATCCAGGTGGTGTTGCCGTCCTCCCACCCGCTCTTCGTCCTGACACGCGGCGTGCAGGCCAACCTGAACGCCGACACGGTTCCATTGCCACGACTCTCCACCTCGGATCCGGCGTAGCCCGTGAGCTGTACGAGTGCCTCCATCGGCTCGTCCTTTCCTCCCTGACAATGCGTCTTCGTCATGAAGGATGCGGACGCGACCTCGGATCGTGCGGCTGGCACGAAATCTGTGGATGACGCTTCGAGCTGCTCTCTCGCTTGTGGATACAGCTGCGAGCGTTGGAGATCGCGTGCCCGCCGCACGGAGCCAGCCTCAGCGAGCGGAGCGAGCAATGTGTTCGGAGCGAGCGGAGGCGCTTTCCTCTGCGAGCGACGACGACGGCGGACCCAAAGCGCGCGATGCGCAAGCAGCTCTGAATGTGCCGAACGCGCGCTCAGATATCCAAGACTCCGCAATGGTGGAGATTTTGATGCAGCGAGGGGGCCCGGCTAACCCCGCGCGCGTTCGAGGGCCAGCCGTGCGCTCTCATACCGCTGCTGCTCAGCCTTGACCGGATCGACCACCAGCTCACCGGTCACCCTCGCAATGGCCGCCCGCAGCGACTGCCGCGCTTTTGCCGTACGGCGCCGGGCGCCCACTTCCACACCAATCCTGGCCAGCCCTGCCAACAGCAACCCTGCCAAGGCACCGCCGACAGCCAACACCGTTGGGGCCGGCAGTTCCCACCAAACCACCTCGGGAAGCGGAGGGAGCTGCAAGTACGCCAGCAGGAACGACAGTCCGAGCCATCCGAGACCAACAACCACCGTCGCCACCAGCAGCCACTGGAGCACCCGAATCAGTTGCCACCACCGCCGGTGCTGAGCAAGATCAAGATCGGTTGTCGCAATGGCACGGTCGACGCGGTCGGGCAACCCATTCTCCGTTGAGCGAGCCGCGCGCCTGATCTCGTCAGCCCAACCACGAGTGAGACCCTGCGCCGCTTGGTCAGCAAGAGTTCGCACCGCGGTGTCCACCCTGGCCTTTTGAACACCAGAAGTCGCCGGCAACGACGTACGCCCGACCCCCGAGGGATCAATCTCCTTGCGCCGTTGGCCCACGCCCAGCCGATCCAGATGCAGCCGGCGTAACGGGTCGGGCTTGAACTTGGCGATCCAGGCCAAGACGGGCCATCCGGTCGCCAAGCCGCCCCGCAGCCGCCAGGCTTTGCCGACGGCCTCGGTCACCACGGGCACTCCAGCCGCGATCGCGACCTGGGTGGTCAGCTGGTTGATGCTGGACTGAGCGAGCGGCGTCACTTTGGTGGTACCGGATGCCTCGCTGAGCTGAGCTGCCGCGACCGAGACGTCGGCTGCCAACCGGAGCGCAGCTGCCTGCTTCTCGGCGACCTGCTTGGCCAGCGTCTCTCGGAGCCCTTCGATGCCCTCTCCGGTCACCGCTGACACCGCCATCACCGGCACCTTGGTCAGACCCTCCGAGGCCAGCAGCCGTCGGAGATCCTTCAGACACTGCTCCCGCTGGCCGGCAGAGAGCTTGTCAACCTGGTTCAAGATGATCATCATGACGTCTGAGTGCTGAGCCAGCGGCTTCAAGTAACGATCATGAATGGCCGCGTCAGCATACTTCTGCGGATCGACCACCCAGACCAGCATGTCCACCAGCTGCACCAGCCGATCGACTTCCATCCGATGGTCCACTTCGGTGGAATCATGATCAGGAAGGT
Organism: uncultured Actinomycetota bacterium; assembly: GCA_963759635.1. Classification (GTDB taxonomy): domain Bacteria; phylum Actinomycetota; class Actinomycetes; order Propionibacteriales; family Propionibacteriaceae; genus Microlunatus. The sequence continues at coordinate 40,702 of CAVXAP010000030.1, read as the reverse complement.
CCAGCAGAACGAGGCCGTCGAGCGCCGCAGCCATGGCCGGATCGGTCTCCAGCGCATGCCGCCGCGGGATCTGGAGCCAGTCCAGCAGATCCTCGGCCGATTCCTCGCCCCAGCTGCATGCCATAGCGTGTGCCGTCGTAGGGCGGCGTACGCCGACAGTTGCCAGAGTCGTTCCGGACAAGGCATTGAAGATGCTCGACTTACCTGATCCTGTGGCTCCAGCAAGCGCCACTACAGTGGCGCTTCCGGAAATCGCCAGCCGCCGGTCAGCTTGATCGACTACCCGCCGAGCCTCATCCAAGACACCGGGATCGACCCTGCCATCACACAGCTCCACGGCTTCGGTCAGCGCCCGAAGATGATCAACAAGATGTGCGGCGGCGTCCTTGCGGCTAAGCAACCCAAGACCTCGGCTGGCCACTATCGAAGCTCCTCTCGCGGCTGATCGACGAGCTCCGCGTCGACGATGTCGCCCTCATCGGCGGCTTCTACGGAAGGGATCTGGGTCACGGTCGGCGGATCGATCGCCAAGCGTCGCTCACCAGGCGGCAACGCCGCTTCCTCCTCCCCCACGCTGGCAGGCAGACCGCCCACGCGGGCAGATTCCACCGCGCGAGACGCCTGGCACAGCCGTGCCGATTGCGCAGACTCCACCCCGAGTTCGTCCAAGATCATGTGGTAGCGCACCAGCTCATCCGCAAGCAACGATTGAACTCGAGCATCAAGATCATCCTTGGCTGTTTGGGCGAGACGCCGAATCGCCTGATCTCCGAAGACTGCCTCCAAGATTCGCTGAGCGAGCACCGCGGTACCTCCGGCGACCCCGATCTCAGCCCCGACCAGGCCTCCGGTGTGGGCGAATACGACGATCATCAACGCCACACCGATCCCGTTGACACCGAGTGCGTAGAACCGCGCCCTGGAGCGCTTGCTCATGCCCTCGTCAGCGACAAGATCAAGGACGGCGCCCTGCCAGTCGCGAATGGCGCGCGCGGCCTTCCGGTCGAAGTCGGCCGAGGACCGCGAAAGGTCGACGGCGGAGCCTTCGATCAAGGCACGGCCGGCGGCGTTGGCCTGCCATGATGCCTCCGCACGCTCTGATGCGGCCGCTGCCTCCTCGCGTAGCAGAGACTCCAGACCGGACTCGACCGCTATCTTCAGGTTTCCAGCACCGGGCGGTTCGCCTCGAAGGGTCGCCATTAATCGATCCCGCAGCCAGCTCACTTTCTGCTCGAGCGCGCGGAAGAACTCCCCCGTGCCGACAAACTCGTGCCAGCGCGCGAGCACCTCACCGCGCAGCAGGGTGCCATCGGCGGTCTGCACCTGCACCGTACGAACCGCTTCGGCGTAGGAATGGTCGACCTCGGCTCGCAGCTGCTCGATTACCTCGAGCTGCTCATCAAGCGACCGAGCCAGCTCTGGTGCTTTCGTCGCCAGCGCAGCGATCGCACCATCAAGGGTCTGATGCACGACCTTGGCCCGGCTGGCCTGATCTGCCGCCAGCGCCGCGAGCCAGCCCCTGATCGGCTGGATCGCACTCGCGGGCAGCAGGCCTTGCGAATCCACGGTCGTCTCGGGTACCGCGAACAATGGCGAGTCACCCAGACCGCGTTCGCTCATCAGCTGACCGAGGTGAGGTGGCACCTCCCTCATCGCGCGAGGCGGCACGCGATCCAGGACGACGGCTACTACAGCACTTCGGTCTGCAGCAGCTCGCAGGAAGTCCCAAGGCACCGCGTCGGCGTAGCGCGCGGCCGAGGTGACGAAGAGCCAGAGGTCAGCCGACGCGAGGAGCTGGGCAGCGAGCTGCCGGTTCTCCACCACAACTGAGTCGATGTCCGGTGCGTCCAGAATGGCCAGGCCCGGCGGAATGGAGTCCTCGACCACGAGCTGTAGAGCCCGTGTGTCCTTTGATATGCCGGTTGACCGCGCGAGACCTGGGAGAATTCGATCATCGGCGAACCATCGAGCGTCGCTGCTGTGATGCACGAGCACCGGTGCGCGGGTAGTTGGGCGGATCACCCCGGGAGCACTGACCTCGCGGCCGACCAGCGAGTTCACCAACGTCGACTTGCCCGCTCCAGTAGAGCCTCCGACCACCGCAAGCAGCGGCGCGTCAATGGTCGCCAGCCGCGGCATGACGTAGTCGTCAAGCTGCCGAATGATCTCATCGGCGACCTTGCGCTGCACCTCGGCTCCGGGCAGCGGTAGCGGAAGGCTCACCTGAGCCACCGCTGCCCGCAGCTCAACGAGCGCAGACTCCAGCGGCGTCAGCTGCCTGCCGGCCATCCCCGACTCCCCTACTCTCACTCTCCGGGCGGTTTCCAGCTGGGATCGACCTCAGAGTATTGGGTAGCAGCCTGTCCCAGAGGCACTGAAGCCGCGACCCGCGCGCCCTGCGGCAAAGCGGTAGGCGCAGGGAACGCGCTCGGTGCTGGATAGTTGCCGCCCAGGCCTGCCGGGCCGGGATAGCTGGGGGGTGGGTACGCCGTAAGGGCGCCCGTACGCCGGCGCCGCAGAGACGGATAGGGTGCCCGTCCCTCCGGCTCGATGATGGCCTTTCCGCGTATCGACCTGACCTTGGCCAGTAGTTCCTTCTCCCGAATGCGGCCGGTCTCGTCGATTATGCCGCGGGTGAGGCCATCCCGCAGGTAGGCGAGCTCGGTAATCGCCCGCTGCATCCGAATCGTCGCAACGAATGTTTCGGGACCGGCGAACACGGCGTGCCAGAGCGCTCGAAGCCGTGTACGCAGCCTGGACATTGCCCTGGGGTCACTTTCAGGCAGCCAACCTAGGCGGACGTAATCAATGAGGCGTTCGCGGATCAGCCGCCCCTCCCGGAACAGCTGGCGGACCACAAAGATGATCATCCCGATGACGAGCGGCAGCGCTACGGCGAGGTAGATGAAGAGCAGGCTGCTGCCCTGGACCAGGGTTGCGGTCGTATTGAACGCCATGTGGAGGAACACAGCGACGCAGTAGCCAGCCAGCGGTGCGACCACCCGGACGATCTTGCTCTTGGAGCGCAACGCGATGGCTAGACCGACTCCAGTCATAGCGGTGAAGAGGGGGTGGCCGAAGCAGGTGATCACTCCGCGCATCATGAACAGCTGTTGCAATGCTTCCAGCGGAGGCACCTGGCCGAAGGTGCGCGCGGCGTACCGGTAGACCCGGCCGTAGTAGAGGATGTTCTCGGTGAAAGCGAAGGCCGCGCCGGAGAGGCCGGCCAGCACGATGCCGCTGAGCCGGCTGACCCACTGGTAGCGCATCAAGATCGCGAGCCAGAAGAGCACCGTCGCCTTCGACGCCTCCTCCACGAACGGAGCGACGTAGATCGCGGCACGGGCAGCCGTAGCAGGATCGCCGTCGCCAATGATGCTGAGATGCCCCGCCGCCCACGTGTTGACCTGTGCGGAGATGAAAGTTGCGACGCACGCACCCCAACCGAACGTCATAAACCAGACCCAGAACCGCTGGGGTCGGAAGCGGTCCGCCCACAGGAAGATCAAGGACAGCGGGATCGCTGTGATCGCGGCGTACTTCACCGCGATGGGAATCGCTTCGGTGCCCAGCCCGGGCAGCGTGCCGCCGGGGACCTCGCGATCAGGCACGACCTGTCGGTAGAGCAGCACCAGCATCGTGAGGTACACCAAGATCATCGCAACGCTGAGCCAGAAGAGTTTGTTCTTCAGGAGTCTCTTCGGCAGCGGCTCGTTGAGGTCAGGGTCGCGGGGAATGCCGTTCCGCCGCAGCGCACGCGCCAGACCATCACGCGGAGCGCGGCGCGATGCCGAAGCGGTGACCGACATGGCACCAAGGATAGGTGGGAAGGTGGCCACCCCGACTTGCCAGCGTCTCAGCAGGTTATAGCACGCTCAGACGCTGACAGGTCCGTATAGGAGAGCGGCTACTTGGCGAACCAGGAAATGAAGGGTTCGACGGGGATCAGGAATTCACTCGGCCGCTCTTCGTGGCCGCCATGGTTGGAGTTCATCGAGGCGAACGTTGCATCTGGAATGCGCCGGCTCAGCGCTTCCATGCGCTCCTGCGGAAGGTCGCTGTGCGCGGCTCCTAATACGAGAGTTCTCGCCTGGATCTGGGTGGCGCGTTCCCACCAACCGGGCGGCGGAGCATTCTGCCACCGATGCACAGCGATGACCGCCCTCCAGTCGTAGTCGGCGCCCGGATCCGGTCCCCGTGGCATCGGTTTCGGCGGTCTGGCCGGATCTGGCGGCGGCATCTCCTCGAGGACGAGAAGCCGGATGAGATCAGGTCGCGTAGCCGCCAGATCGTACGCCGTAACGGCGCCCATCGAATGCCCGGTCACGATCGCCGCCAGAATGCCGACCTGCTCCATGAACCGCGCTACGTCGTCACGCATCAGCTCGAAGGAGTAGTCGTGCGTCCACTCGCTGCCGCCATGACCGCGGGCGTCCGGGGCGACCACTCGGAAGTGCTCTCCCAGCACGGGTGCAACGTTCCGCCAGCTCTGGCTAGATGAGGTCAGACCGTGCAGCAGCAGTACCACTGCACCGTCTGGCCGGCCCCACTCCCGGTAGTTCAGCGTCGGCCCGCCGGGCAGCCTTACGGTCGCCATGCCCGAAGGCTATCGGTATCTCCTGGCGCTCCGCCGTAGCGTGCGTCACGCGTCGAGATGGACAAGCCGCGACCATTGCTCTGCCCAGCTACCTCGCGGTGCTGAGCAGACCCAGATGGGCCGGCCGCGCTCTTCATTGTCTGCATCTGCAGCATTGTTGATCATCGCCGCGACGCGGCAATCGGTGAAGCTCGTCCCCGGCTCGGTGAGGCCGATCACGATCACCGGGCGTGCGCCCTCACCTGGCGGCCCCCAATCTCCGAAGGCATTGTGACCACTGAACACCGGACGCCCGAGGCCGTACCACTCCAGGGCGCCTGCTTCTCCGTAATTACTCGTGAAGACAACCGCGGTGCCCTGCTGTTCGGCCGGCAGTGACTCCACCGTGGCACGGACCGAGCCGACGTACTCAGGCCAACCGATCGTTTCCAGCTGGTCGGAGTCGAGGGCGGGATAGAAGGAGGACGCATATGTACGTACCGGCAGCACCGGAATGAAGGCGGGCCAAGCGAGGGCCGCCGACACGGCTAGGACGACACCAGCGATGACGAGTCGGCGTACAGACCAGCGTGCGGCCAGGGCCGTACAGCCAGCCGCGACAAGCGGGACGATCGCTCCGGCCAGGTAATAGCCCTTCCCGCCGGCAATGAGAAAGATTGCCGTTGCCACCAGGAACGCGACGCCGATCGGGCGCAGTTTCGCCCAGGCGGGCTCGCGAAACAGTTGAACGAGCCCGTAGACCCAGACGATGGCGATCACCGGCGAGAACATCGCCAACGCCTGTGCCAGCAGACCGAGACGGCCTCCGACACCGCCGTACTCCTCGGCGATGTCCGCGCCAAGCGCCAGGACGGGCCAGTCGTTCTTGACCTGCCAGACGAGATTGGGGAGCCACAGCAGTAGCGCGATCAGACCGCCGATCCAGGGGTACGCCGTACGCAGCTGAGCACGGCAAACTGGCACGAGCACTACGCCGAGGAATACGGCGAAGAGCAGGACAACGACGGCCGTCTTGTTATTCAGGCCGAGCCCGCTCAGCAGACCAGCCAGGAGCCACAGCCGGGGCCGGTCGTCACGCAGAGCGTGCCCGACCACCAGCAGTACAGCGCTCCAGGCGAGGGTGTCAAAGGTGGCCGTGCTGAGGCGATGACCCAGGGTCACGGTGATCACCGACGCTGCCACGGTGCAGGCGGTGAGCAGCTGGGCGGCCCGGCCGCCGCCCAGCAGGCGCGCAAACGCGGCCGCGCAGCCCACAAGCAGAGCCGCCGCGATCAGGCTCGGCAGGCGGAGCGCCAGGAGGTTGTGCGGTGCCAGCTCTGTAGCAAGTCGAGCAAGCAGCGGCGTAAACAAGGGCTGGTCCGGATAACCCCACGCCAGCCGCTGGCCGGCGGAGACGAAGTACAGTTCGTCGCGGTGCGGCCCATAACGGTTGATCATCATCAGCAGCAGAATGACGAGTGCGGCTACCACCGCGCCGATCTCCCAGACTGCAAACTTCGGTCGCTCGACCCGCTGCATCTGGCAAGTCTTTCAGAGCTGCTCGCGCATCGCGCGCTTTGAATCCGCGGATTCCCGACGCCCGCAGGTGTCTAGGCGCGCGCGTGGATGAGCACCTCGGCAATAGTGCGATGCTCGGGTGAGATGTGTGGCTCTTTGAAGCTGACAAGATCCCAGACCGCATTCTGGAGCACCCGTGCCAGGGTCCACGCCGCCGCGCGCGACCGGTCCAGCTCTAGGACCTCGATCATGAGATCGAAACGGCGCAACACCGCCCGCGGCACGTCGCCCGCATGAACAAGATCGTCCCAACGGTTCCAGAGCGCGGGCAGCAGCTCGAAACCTGAATCACCGCTGAGCGGCTTCGGATCGATCGCCGTCCACCGCTGGCTGCCATCCAGTGGCGAGAGAACGTTGAAGTAGTGCAGATCCCAATGCAATAACCGATTGTCAATTGGATCTGTGATCAACTCCTCGAGTCGGGTTGCGCAGACTGTCAGGAGTCGACGCTCGTCGGGATCCTCCGCCAGCCGGATTGCGTCCGGCGTTCCAGCCAGAGTTGCCGCTGCGACATCGCTGAGGCGGCGCAGACCTGGAGGCGCTGGAACAGAGTTCAGTTGCACCAACAACTCTGCGATGATCTTCGCGGCGCCCAGGTCGTCCTCCATGGTGTTCAGGTCTCGCGAAGCATCGAGCCGCTCAAGCAGCATCGCCCCAGAACTCGGATCGTGCTCCAGTAGTCGCACCGCTCCCCGACCCGCCCATGCCTGCAGCGCCGCAGGTTCACCGCCGGTCTCGTCGTCAACCGGCTGCAGCTTCAGCACTGCCTTCGAACCATCGCGGCAGGCAACTGGGATGATCAACGCGACAGCACCAGATGCAACGTCGCCGTCTATCGCCAACTGCCATCGATCCACATAGGCAGCAGCCAGAGCCGGTAACGCAGCGATCCAGCGCCGACCAGCCTCGCCCGAGTACTTCTCGTGCAACTCAGCCAGTCTTCCCGATCGATGGTGGCGGAGAAGCTACAACGGCCGGCACCATCCACAATATCGTTGGCAACATATCCTTCTTTTGCTTCCCCATCGCCGCGATCCTCCTGTCTTTACGCATGGGCAAGGACGAGCGGTGGCAATCTATTCGGCGCCCCGCTCTTGCGTTGTCAATTGTGGTCGTACTAACCGTCATATTGACGATAGGCGGCTTTAACCTCGGCATCGGATTTGGGGTGACTCAGAGGGTGGCTAACGTCGCGGTCTTAATGTGGATGCTCGTGGTGGCGCTGCATCTTCGCTCCGTGGCTCAGCCCGAATCCACCGACCAGCTTTCTGTTGTTTGTAATTGATCTTGGTGATTGTTGGTCTTGGCGATGGCGTGTCGGGTGGGCCGGTCTGCCCGGCGTTTCCACTTCGGTCCTCGGGTTGGCGACGGTCGGCTGCTGGGCGGGTTCAGGTGATCGCGGCGATCACTGCTCGCCAGGGGTGTTCCCACCGCCAGCCAGTGGGCAGGTGCAGCGTGAGCCGTCTGGCCGAGGTGGCGATCCGGGCCGGCAGGTTGATCAGTTGGTCGCGGATGGTGGCCGGTCGGGCGGTGGCGTGGAACGCCGAGGCTAAGACGCCGGCGGCGCGGGTCAGGTTGTGCGCCACGCCGGCCAGGGCCAGCCAGGCGGCGTTGGCGGCGAACTTCCCCGACGGCAGATGAGCCAGCGGCCCATTCTTCAGGTCGGCGATCACCTGTTCGACGATGGCGTGGCCGCGGTGGCAGGTCTCGGCTTGCAGCATCGTCAACGCAGAGTCGGTGAACACGGCGTGGTAGCGGTGACCTTCGACCAGGGCGGGCTGGTCGGCGCCGGCCGGGCAGCAGCTTCACCCGGCGCACGATCAACCGGGCCGTCACCGCCCGGCCCATCCCGCGGGAGGTGAACGCGGTGTAGGAGGTTTCGGCGACCTCGGCGTCGGACACCCAACCGCCGGCCTGGTCATCGAAGACCGCATTCGGGTAGTGGATCGGGGTCCACGCTTCTTCGGCGATCGCGCCGATCGCGGCCTTCACCGACCGGTTCAGCCGGGCGGTGATGGAGAACCGGGCCCCGGCCCGGTCGATGGCGGCCACCACGTCAGCGGTGTAGAACGCGGAGTCCATCCGGGCTAAAACCAGCCCTGTCGCACCGCACCGCTTCGCCACAGCGAGCGTCGAAGCCAGGAACGACGCAGCGCCGCGCGGCGAGCTGGTCGAACCCTTCCGCAGCCGGGTGGCGGCGATCACCGGCGCCGAGGTGGGGGTGGACAGTGTGCCGATCAGCGCGTTCAACCCCTTGACATGGGTGTAGCCGTAGCCGGCGCCCTGCTTGGCGTAACCGTAGGTCGGCTTCACCGTGTCGTCGACATCGACCAAACAGATCCGGCCGGCGTCGCGCAGCAGCGGGGTATGGCCGGCCAAGTTCACCAACAGCTGGGTGGCGACCTTGTCGAGCTGGCGGACGTGGCCGAAGGTGAACGATCGCAGGAAGGTGCCCAGCGTCGACGGTGCCCGGATCCCGGTGAACAGCCGGCTCATTCCGCCATGTCGCAGCCTGTCCAGATCCTCGATCGAATCCGCCCCGGCCACCATCCCCGCCACCACCGCAGCCACCTTGATCGCCGCGTTCGGGTTCGGGACCGTCAACGCGGCTCCGGCCGTCTCGTGCAGGCCGCACCGGCGGGCCAACGCCAGCACCGGGACCAGCCCAGCCGACGACACCAAATTCGGATCGTCAAACGCCACCGACCTGGCCGAAACAGTATGAGAGAGTTGCACCTCAGAGATGTCCTTACTGATGCGGCGAACAGAACCTTCAGACAGTCCTATTCTCCAAGTCAGCAAGGACATCCTCGCGTTACGGCGCGCTCACACCACCCATCTCATCGGTGGAGGTGCCGTAGCCCAGCAGTCCTCGCGAGTAGGTTGAACTTGAGGCCGCGGCAATCCAGCCGGTGCTCGAAGCTGGGGGCAGCAGCAGCTCGCCCAAAGCACGCGTCTGTGCGCGAGCCCCGAAGGCCCCGAGGTGCCAAACCGCTCTCTACCGAACACCTAAATCCGGGACTATATCGGTACAGCCTGCGTGCGGACCGCGTCTGGCCGGTACTGATTCAAGCCATGGGACGGCGATACTCCAAGCAGCACAGGACACCGTGCCGGCAGGACATCCAGGTGAACGAGACACTGAAGGGGAGTGGCAGACGCTGGATGGGAGCTGCACAGCAGATGACGCGCCATTAATGCCCGCATGACCAACATTGCCTGACCCAGATTCCGTGAAAAGGAGAACTCCCACGAAGATCATCAACATTTTCTTGCGGCGGGCGTGGACCGGGCAGTTCCGCCCCAAACCGTGTTCGCACCTGCACCTCCTTCGAGCGGACGCCGGGCCCGCATCCGAGGTGTGTGAGGAATGCACTGCACTCGGAGACTCATGGCCCGCGCTGCGAATGTGCTTGCAATGTGGTCACGTCGGCTGTTGCGACAAATCAAAGAACAAGCACGCCCGAGAGCATTTCCGTCAAAGCGGGCATCCCTTGACCCGGCCCTACAAGGAGCGAGGTATGAACTGGGTGTGGTGTTACGTGGACGAGGCCCTTCTCGATCCGATCTGACGACATTCTTCCTGCAGCGACTTACGTCAGATCGCCACGACCTGGTGTACTGGCGAGGTGACAGGCTCGATGCAAGTCATGGGCATTTCCGACCTTCGAGCCCATCCGGGCCGGATCCTAGTGGTGTTCGGAACGCCGATTGCTTTCGCCATCGCAGGGTTCCTCCATCTCGTGTCTGACGGGGACGCTCCCGACATCTACAGCGGGCTCAGGGACTATGCGGGGTTGTGGATTGCCATCCACGTGGTACAGCTGCTGCTGATCTTGCTGCTGGCGGTGGCGATCTATTGGCTGACCGAGGGGTTGACCAGCACCGCGGCGCGCATTAGCCGGGTTGCGCTCCTGCCCTATCTCGTCTTCTACAGCGCCTTCGACGCAGTCGTCGGGCTGAGCAACGGGCTGGTTGTGAAGTATGGAAGCCAACTTCCGCCCGCCGAGCAGGCCGTGCTAGCAAGGGTAAGCGATGCCCTTGCCGAGCTCGTGCATCAACCCGTGCCCCTGACGATCTATCTCATTGGCACTTTGTCGTGGGCGGTCGCCGTCATCGCTGCCGCCGTTGCGCTGAGCCAGGCCGGGGCTTCGCGAACCGCAACGATTCCCCTGGGTTTGGCCGGCATCATTGGAGCAGTCGATCATGCTCCACCTTTTGGCCCAGTCGCGATGCTGCTCTTCATCATCGCCGCCTTCGTGCTAAGCCGAGCGCACGGCCCGGCCTACGTCTGACCTGACAGGCCGCACCTCATCTCCTATCGGCATGATCGATATGGCACCGATGCTGTTCCCGTGGCAGTCACGTCACCTCGCTCATCTACCGGGACGCGTCCCCTTCGGGAACGTGTGTCAGGCATGGACCCTCTGGCGGCGCCGCGGCGTGGAGGTCTCGATAGCGGCACCGAACTCAGCTCACCTCCTTCCCGGCGTCGATGGCCGGCGCCTGCTTCGCCACGGCTGGCTGGTTCGGATCGCGTGGCCGAAGCATCGGCGGCAGCCCGTGCTCCTCACGCAAAATGTTGAAGAGTTCGGAGCCCTTCAGAAACCACGAGAAGCCAAAGGCGAGTACCGCGACCGTTTCGCCCACGAACACGGTGTGGTTGTTGTCAGACCCGCGTGCGGCGATCGCGACGCTCGCGACAACGGCGACCCAGATTACGATGGCGCAGCCCCGATGGACAGTCCGCCAGGTGGTACGCCAGCGCACCGAACGATCTTCGCGCCTTCCGTCGCGGTTGCCGAAGCGGAAGCAGATTACGCCGAGCAGGATGAACAGCAGCGCGGCGAATGCCACGTGAAGCTTGGAGATTGTCGTCGGGACGGTGTATGGGGCGTTGGTCGGGAAGAGCGCGACGCCGACGGCCACCAAGCCTGCCACGAAGCTGATCACGCTATCCGCCAGGTCGCGGCGGGCGGCGAGATACACGAGCAGGCCGGAACCGATCGCCCAAAGGCTGCCGACGAACCAGTTGCGCATGTCGGAGTGGTAGTAGTCGCTCAGCGATGGCAGAATGCTGGACTTTCCGAACACGATCCGGTTTCCGATGACTAAGACGGGTGGGAGGAGAATGCCGATGACACCAACAACTACTCGAGTCTTGAGGAAAGACTTCCGGAAAAAGCGGTCGTCCTCACTCTCATTTGCTGGCGCGTCTATCACCGAAGATCACCACCCATTTTCTTGACCGTAGGATTTGCTCGATCTCAGCCTCTGACTTATGTCAGCTGCCCGGCTGACAGGTTAACGAGATCCCACCCGGTTCGCGTGAAGCGCAGCCGCGACGTCGCGTGGCACGTTTCCCGCTGTTACTCAATCCGGCGTCCGCAGAACGACCGGCCTACGGTCACGCAAACGGTGAGTCCAGATAATCCTCAGGCACAACACATGAACAACCCACCCGCCTACCGTGGGCAACAACCAACCGAGGAATGGAGGCCACATGTCCACGCTGATTCCCCCTCTTTGGTCAAAGGGCCACCAGATGGCTTGGCCGACTATCAGGAGCGTCCCCGCTGCGATGGCCAGCGGGCCGCGCCAGCATAATCAGCGGGCTTGAGGCACCCGTGAGATCACTAGCCTCGATCGGGCGGTAGCAGCGCAATGGTCACCGCAGACGACATCCGGACGGTTGCGTTGTCGTTGCCGCGGACCGAAGAGGCGCTGGTCCGGGATCAGGTCAGTTTCGGGTGGGCCGGATTGTCTATGTGGCACTCAGCCGAGACGAGCTGTCGATGGGCTTCGGCTTTCCGAAGGACGAGCGCGCCGCACTGGTCGTCACCCATCCAGAGAAGTTCTTTATGCCGATTCAGTCCGACCTTCGTTACAACTGTGTCCGGGTGTGGCTGGCCGCGATCGACCAGACAGAGATGCGGGAGCTCGTCGTCGACGCCTGGCGCATGGTCGTGCCGAAGCGAGTCGCCGCCGAGTATCTAGGTGATCATCGGTGAGCGACACGCAGAAGCGGTGGGCGGCGTCCCGGAGGTCCCGGACCGACTGGCGCGCCGTTTTGATCGCGTCCACGGCAGCATCCTCCCAGGAGGTCGTGCTCGTGCCGACGACGTCGATCACCCGGTAGACGGTCACAGTTGCGCGGCCCCCGCCTCCACTGGCTGGGAGCCTCCAATGGCGCGCACAGAACATTCGGACAACTGGCAAGGGAGGAGGGGGCAACGAATCTCGACAGAGGGGACAAAATGGACCATGGCAGAGATCGCCGTGCGGGTGCTGGACGAGTCTGAGTGGTCGCTGTACCGCGACGTCCGCTTGCGCGCCTTGGCAGAGTCTCCCGGTTCTTTTGCGGCGACCTTGGCCGAGGAAGCTGATCGTGACGAGCAGTTCTGGCGTGACCGGATGACCCGATCGCACCGGCTGCTGGCCGAACGAGGCTCGACACCACAGGGAATCGTCAGCCTCGGACCTTACGAGCAGGAGCCCTTAGCGGGAGAGGTCTTCGGCTTGTATGTCGTCCCGGAGGCACGGGGCGCCGGCGTGTCCTGGCGACTTGTCGAGGCTGCGGCGGCTCTGGCGACCCAGCAGGCTTACCTGCAGCTCTACTACTGGGTGGGGACCGACAACGGGCGAGCGGTCGGCTTTGCTCAGAACTTCGGGTTCCGCACCACCGACTACCGCCGCCCATCGCGCAGCTCCGACCTCGCTCCGGGCGAGGAGATTGCCATGGTGCTGTCGCTGGAGCCCGACGCCACCTTGGCGCCGAACCCGACGAGCGGGAAGCCAGCGGCCCGCGAAGGCCCCCTCAGCTGAGACCTGGCCGAACAGCAGCCTCCGGCCGCAAAATTGTTGAGCCGCGGCCGGCCGGCGTGTCGGCGTCCCAGCAAGACCAAAGACGCCTTGGGCCCAGCGGTCTACGCGGCGCGTGCCCGTGAGGCTGCGACCGGGAATTCCAGCGTCGGTGACCAGGACCCCCGCTGGGCGATCGAGCATGCCTCGCCTACGGTTCGGTGCGAATCGAGTGAGCCGTCGACGAGGTGTTCGACTGCGTCTCCAAGCCCCCACCTTCCCGCGCTGGAACTCGGTGGTTCAAGCGGTGAGCGTCGCGCCGGGCGAGGCGACTACCGATGCGACTCGGACGGGGCCACGGCGGTCGTCCACGTCGCCGCCGAGGTCGGGGCTGTCCAGGATCACCGGCGTGCTCGGTCAGCTCGGGGGCGCGCTCGGTGAAGCGCAGTGTCGACGCGAAGTTCGCCAACCTTCAGACAGATCCTCGAAGCAAGCGGTCGAAGCGGCTTCGATCCCCAGCTACCAAACCGATGAGTTTTCGGGCCGAAAATCGTCATCTCCTAGAGTCGTGTCCTTAGACGAAGAAAGGAGTCGCCGTGTCGTCAACGCCGCAGCAGCCCCTCATCTCGATCCCCGATCTCCGCTCCGACCTAAATGGCGAGGTGATCGGCCCAGACGATGCCGCATACGACGAGGCGCGCCAGGTCATCTTCAAGGGCGTCGATCGCCGGCCGGCCGTGGTGGCGCGGGTCGCCGGCGCGCATGATGTTGCTCGCGTCATCACGCTCGCCCGCGAGAGCGGCCTTGAGCTGGCCGTTCGCAGTGGCGGCCATAGCCGCGCGGGCTATGGAACCAGCGAAGGCGGGATCGTGATCGACCTGTCTCGCATGCGGGCCCTCGACATCGCCCCCGACCTGAAGAGCGCTTGGGTCGAGACCGGGATGACGGCGGGCGAGTACACCACAGCCGTCGGCGAGCAGGGGCGTGCCACGGGCCTCGGTGACACCGGCTCGGTCGGGATCGGCGGGATCACGCTCGCGGGCGGAATCGGCTTCCTGGTCCGGAAGTACGGGCTGACGATCGATGACCTGCTCGGGGCCGAGGTGGTCACTGCTGACGGCGAGATTGTGCAGGCGAGCGAAGGGCGCGAACCCGACCTCTTCTGGGCGATCCGCGGGGGCGAGAGCAACTTCGGCGTCGCCACCCGTCTACAGCTGCGGTTGCACGAGATCTCGCAAATCGTCGGCGGGATGGTGATCATGCCGGCCAGCCCGGAGGTGATCACCGGCTTCATTGAGGCGGCCGAGGCGGCCCCGGAGGAGGTCTCGACGATCGCCAACGTGATGCTGGCGCCGCCGATGCCATTCATTCCGGAGGAGGCGCACGGCAAGCCGGTGCTGCTGGGGATGCTGGCCGATGTCGGCCCGCCCGATCAGGCCGAGGAGGTGCTGGCGCCGTTCCGGGCGCTCGGCAAGCCGTACGCCGACATGGTGCGGCCGATCCGCTACCCGGAGATATACGAAGGTGAGGGGCCGGAGGTCCGGTATGCGGCCGGGACCAACTTCTTCACCGATGCCCTCGATCCGACCGACGCGGCGACGATCCTCGAGCAGCTCCACCAGTCGACGGCGATGATGAAGGCTGTTCAGCTGCGGGTGCTCGGCGGGGCGCTGGGGCGGATCCCCAACGACGCCACCGCCTTCGCCCACCGCGACCGCGGGCTGTTTGTCAACATCGCGGCGATGTATATGGATCCGGGCGAGAAGGACACCCATGACGCATGGGTCACGGGCCTGGCCGATTCACTCGGCAAGGACGATGCGGGCGGCTATGTCGGGTTCCTCGGCGAGGAGGACGAGGGCACAGTCCGGGCTGCCTACCCGGGCCCGACCTGGAACCGGCTCCGCGAACTGAAGCGCCGCTACGACCCGGACAACCTCTTCCGCCTCAACCACAACATTCCGCCGGCGGACGGCTGAGCACTCGACGCGGGGTCAGAGCCAGGTGATTCCGCCTCGCTCAGGACAGAAGAGCTCGAGCGCACCTCGGTGGCCCATCGAGGTCCGCGAGCCGTTTGGGACAGCAGCAGCGGTCGAGGCGATAACGCCGAATGTCAGCCTCCCAAGAGTGGGCCGCCACGGCCCGGCGTGCTCAAGACACCGCGTCCTACTAAGACTGAGACGCTGGCCTCTTCTCAGGCTCGCTAGCGCTGACCGCCTTGTCGATCACCTGCCAGACCTCCTGGTCAAGCCGATTCTCCTTCCAAATGCCGTACGCGGTCCCCAGCAGCACCGGCGGCACGGCCACCAGCCCAATCGCCCCGCTCACCGCCGCATCCACCCACTCGTGACCCCCCAAACTGATGCTCACCTGACCCTCTCCGGGGGCGAAGACCACCGTGAGTGCGTAGGTCACCCCCAGCAGCTGGCGCCACAAGCTCTCCTTGCGCGCCTGCATCACCGTGCGGTCCCCACTGGTGCGGTAAACCTGAACCTCGAACTCCTGCACGCGGAAGTGGTCCGCCAGCGTCCGGGCAAGCTCCTCCGCCGGGACAGTGGTGCTATAGATCCGCTCGATGTTCAGCGCCGGCCGACCGGCCCCTCTGCCCTGCTCCTCCACCATCTTCTGCTCCCTCCGCTGTCGCTCCGGGTCAATCCATACAGCCTAACCAAGAACAGGATCTAGAAGAGAGCCAAAGCCGCACCCGCCGGTGTATGACCAAGTGACGGGGGAACCCGAAGACATTGCTGCGGTCGCCTTCCTTGCTCCAGCAATGCTGCCTGGATCACCGGACACACACTTTTCATCGACCGCGGATTCATCACAAGTGCACGAAACACGCCGGCGTTAGCCTCGATCCGTGGATCGGTAGGTCGATGGGTGGAGCGGTCGGGTGAGGTAACGGGGGTGATCGGCGGGGTCCTGTTGGCGTGTAGCTGACTCGCTGGTCTGCCCAGCGTTTCCACTCTGAGTCCTTGGGGTTCGGGCCGGTGTGGCCGGGTGGGTGGGTTCAGGCGGCGATCGGTGGCGCGGGCCCGTGTCCGAAGACGCGGGTCCACAGCGTCAGCCACGGCTGTGCCCAGGGCCAGTGCTGGGGCATGTGCAGCACCCGCGGCGTTGCGGCCGGGCGATCCGGGAGGGGATGGTGATCAGCTGCCGGCGCAGGCTGGCACCGCGGGCCACCGCCTGGGCGGGGCCGGCCAGGGTGCCGGCGGCGCGGAGCAGGTTGTCGGTGATCGCCGCGCAGATCGCCCAGGCACCGTTGGTGGCGAACCGGCCCGACGGCAGATGGGCCAGCGGTCCGTCGATCAGGTCGGCGAAGGTGGTTTCGATGATCGCGTGCCGGCGGTGGGTGATGTCGGCTTGCGCGGTCGGTTCGGTGCTGTTGGTCAGGAACGGGTGGTGCCGCCAGACCGGGAACAGCTCATCCAGCCGGGCGCGGTCGCGGACCCGGCGCACGATCAGCCGGGCGGTGACCGGGTGTGGGGTCGAGGCGAACGCGGTGAAGGTGGTCTCGGCGACCTCGGCATCAGAGATCAAGGCACCGGTGTCGGGGTCGAGGACCGCACCCGGGTACTGCACCGGGGTCCAGACGTGGTCGGGGATGGAGCCGATCGCCCTGGTCACGGCATGGTTCTTGACCAGCACCAGCGAGAACCGGGCCCCGGCAGCGAGGCAGGCGCCGACCACCGTGCTGTTGCCGTAGGCCGAGTCGCCGCGGACCACGATCTCGCCGGTGGCGCCGGCCGTGCGGGCCAACCGGATCGCCTCGGCGACCATCGACGCTGCCCCCTTGCCCGAGCCGGCCCGGCCGGCGCGGAGCCGGATCCCGGCCAGCACCGGCGCACCGCGGGTGGTGGAGATCGTGGTTGCCAACGGGGAGAGGCCTTTGCGGAGCACCTGCTTCCCGGCGATCTTGGTGTGCCCGTAGCTCGCGCCCTGCTTGGCGTGGCCGAACACCGGCCGGAGCAGCGAGTCGATGTCGATGAACGCCTGCTCCCCGATCCCGGGCAGTAGATCGGTGGCCTTCACCAGGTTGACCAGATGGGCCCGCAACACCGAGGCCAGCTGCAGGGTGTGACCGTGGGTGAACTCGCGCAAGAACTGGCCAAGCGTCGCCGGCGCGTACACCCCGCCGAACAGCCTCGGCATCCCGCCGGATCGGATCAGGTCCAGATCCTCGATACAGTCCGCGCCCGCGGCCATCCCCGCGATGATCGAGGTCAGTTTCCCGGCCGGGTTCACCCCAGCCGAGGCCACCCTCGACATGCGTAACCTGACCTTGCCAGCGATCAGCGCTGACAAGCCCGCCCGCTCGGCCAGTCCCATCACCGGCGCCAGGCCCGTGCACGACACCAGGTGCTCATCATCGAACACCGGTGTGGCCCGCGACCATCCATCAGGTAGCTTCACTGTCAGTGCCTTCTGCGGATTGGCTGGATCAGGATCTTGACACTCCCGATTCTCCAAGCCCAGAAGGCACATCAACGTCTGGACCCGCCGAACCAGCCGCTACCCATCCACGGTTTCAGGCTTGGCCGTCGGTCATCAATGTCCGGATGAGCGTGTCGGACAGCCAGCAGGCGTGCTGCGACTCGGTCCAGCCGACAGGCGAGGCGTTGGTGCTAGCAGGCTCTCTATCATTGGCCTAAATTGATCGGCTGGCCACGCGTCGGAGTATCCGCAGGAGCTGCGTTTGAGCGGGACGCGCCCTAAAGTCCGCTGGGCGTCACTCCGCGAGATATGTCGGATGAGACAGGGACACTAGCCAGCCACAGGCACGCATCATCATCGACTGCATCGAATTGAGGCCATCATGGCCAGGACGACTCAGGACAGTGGCGACCTCCAGGAAGCCGGACGCCTGGAGCCCACGCCTCGAGGACGTATTGGGTTGATCGTCGCCGGATCGTTGGCTGCTGGACTCGTAGCTGCCCTGGTTCTCGTCGCCGCCCCGTTCATCGCGGCACAAGAGAATGTCCTCACTGCCGCGGTGCTGCTGGGCTTTGCCTTCGGTTGGGCGTTGTTGGCTGTGCTGTCCGTCCGGTTCACCGACCAGCCCCAACGGTGGGCCGCCGCGCCGGCCGCGTTTATGGGGGTGGCGGGTCTGGCTTCACTTAGCGGGTCCGCCGCGGTGCACGATGTGCTGAAGTGGGTATGGCCGCCAGCGCTGTTCGGGCTGGTCGTCTGGATGTTCCTGCGGGTCCGGCGGCAGTTGCGCAGCCGAAGCGCACGGTGGCTGCTGTACCCCGTATTGGCCGTGTTGGCGATTGCGTCCGTCGGCGGCGGCTACGAGACCGTGGGCGAGACGCTCGACGCGAGGGCCTATCCGGTGCCTGGCCAGCTGATTGACGTTGGCGGGCATCGGCTGCACCTTCACTGCACCGGATCGGGCACCCCCACGGTCGTCGCTGGAACCGGGTCTTGGGGCGGCCTCCTCGGACCTCGGTTGGATTGCGCCCGTGGTAGCCCGCGACAGCAGAGTCTGTGTGTATGACCGCGCCGGTCGGGGCTGGAGCGACCCAGCAGACGGCCCGCAGGACGGTGCCCATATTGCCGCGGACCTGCACACGCTGCTTGACCGCGCCCACGTTCCGGGCCCGTATGTGCTGGCCGGTCACTCCTTCGGCGGCCTATACGTACTCAGCTTCGCCGCGCAATTTCCGGATCAGGTCGCCGGCATGGTGTTACTGGACTCCACTGCACCCAAACCCGGTCCGGCCCTGCCGACCGACACCGAGTCCTACAGCTTCCTCGGTCACGTCTCCGCGTTATTGCCCGCGGTCGCCCACCTCGGAGCCGGACGCCTGGTCGCCCAGGGCTCCTACGGCAGTCTTCCGCCACGCTCACGGGACGAGGCGCGCGCCAATTCGTCGACCGCCCGCAACCTCGGTAGCTACATCGAGGAGTTTGTCGAGGGGTCCGCGTCGATGCAGCAGGCAGCATCCCTGACCGACCTCAGCGGTAAGCCGCTC
Organism: uncultured Actinomycetota bacterium; assembly: GCA_963759635.1. GTDB lineage: Bacteria > Actinomycetota > Actinomycetes > Propionibacteriales > Propionibacteriaceae > Microlunatus. The sequence goes on along the minus strand of CAVXAP010000030.1, from coordinate 21,772 downwards.
ATCGTCGTCACCGCAGATAAGGGAAACAACGACGATACATGGCCAGCGAAGCAGGACCACCTGGCCACACTGTCGACCAACAGTCTCCATCGTCACGTCAACGCCACCCACGCATCGCTTCTCGACGGCGAAGCTGACTCGGCCGCCGCCAGCCAGGCAATTAACGACGTCGTCGCGTCCGTACGCACCTCCCACCCGCTCGCCCCGCGCTGATGCGATGTCGACGACGTTACGACCTCGCCTCGTAGGGCCGCTGGAGGGCATAGCCGGGAAGCCCGTGGGTGTTAAGGTGCGCCGCCGCACCAGCAGGGTCTCCGTTCACTGGTGACCGCAGCCGTTGGGGTCAGGCTGGGCCACAGGAAGGTCCTTCCTTCGACTGCCACCCTTATCAGGTAAACGCCCACCGCCAAGGACGCCGGTTGAGGGCTTCGTAGAGCCCGTCGATATCCACTACCGCCCGGTGGAGTGCCGGGCCGTTGCCACTCAATTTACTCACCCAAGTCCTGTCCCTTTACTGGCAAACTCAATAGGCAGCGGTCGGATGCGGCCCGGCCCCGTTCTAGGACCGTGACGAGGCGTGCGCCCTGCTTGGCGCTTGACAGCCGCTCCGCTCGATGAGAAGGATTTTCGTGTCGCGCCGGTCCAGTGGGCAGGCGCCCGAAGCGTGAAAGTGCAGATGAGTGGGGCGTCCGCTCCGATGGATCAATGGAGGTCTGATGGTCTCTCAATCACCAGTCGGGCGAGTTGAGCGGGATTCAGTGAGGCTGGCCGCCTTCCTCCTTCTCGCCGGCGTACTTGTTACTGCCATTGCCGGATTCCTTCATCCAGAAGGTGCAGACGCGAATGACCACCGAACCATTTTCGCTATCTATGCGGCGAGCCAGTCATGGACGGCCGTGCATCTGGGTCAGTTCATCGGAATGATGATCATCACCTTTGGACTTGTAGCCCTGTTCTTCGCACTCGACGTGCGTAGTGGCGTGGGACTTTGGCTGAACCGCTTCGGGCTTCTTTCAGCGGGCGCTGCCATGGCTTTGTACGGGGTGCTGCAAGCGGTGGACGGCGTGGGCTTGAAGCAGGCAGTGAACGCGTGGGCTTCAGCCGAGAACGGTGACAAGGCGGTGCGTTTCGCTGCCGCCGAGGCCGTTCGATGGTTGGAATGGGCCGTGAGAAGCTATCAGAGCTTCGTGTTCGGTCTCGCGTTGATCCTTTTCGGCGCAGTCATTGCCGTTACGGGCCGGGTTTCGCGCCCGATCGGCTACCTCATGGCGCTCTCCGGCCTCTGTTATCTAGCGCAGGGATGGATCATCGGCAGCAGCGGTTTCTCGTCCGCGAACCAGATCCCCACTCTCCTCGGAATCGGCCTGATCCTCGTCGTGGACCGTCTGGCTTGTCGTAGCGGCCCTCCGATTGAAGACCGCAGCGCTTACCGAGACCACATCAGACGCAACGACATAGTCGTGCCACTAGCCGACGGGCTATCGGGACGCCTTTCCGGGGAACATGTCACACCGGTGACATGAATTATGGCCTGGACCGCAGATGTAACCCGGCCACCGCCGCACAGGTGGTCTGGTGATCGGATACGTCAACAAGATCTTTTCTGTGGCGTGGCCGAGCGATGATCATGAGTGCAGCGGCGGGAAGGCCCGCGAGCAAGATCACCCTGGACCGACTCCGAGCCTCCCCGCAGGATTGACCGCCGCAACCAAGATCACTCGCGAACCCCGCTGTGGCTGAAGAATGTACGGAGGTCACTGACGACGAGTTCTGGGACCTCGAGGGCGGCGTAATGCCCACCAGCGTCGAATTCAGACCAGTGCACGATGTTGGTGTTGTCGCGCTCGGCGAGCGGTCGGATGGTCTGGAAGTCGTGGGCGAACACCGCGACACCGATGCGACCATGACTCACGGTCGGCTTGGCTCCGGAGTGGCCTTCACTGTAGTGGTAACGCACTGCGGTAGCGGAGGTGTTGGTAAGCCAGTAGAGCGAAACCTGGGTGAGAACCTGCTCCACCGTCACCAGGCTCGTTCCGTTGCCGAAGTTCTCAAACAACTCGTTGTAGGCGAGCTGGCCCACAGGGGAGTCCGAGAGCGCGGCAGCGATGGTTTGCGGGCGCGTGCCGTTCATCTGGTTGTATCCGCCCACTGACTGGAACCAACCGAGAAATTCCAGCGCCGCGTAGTCCTTGGGACCAAAGTTCTCGAAATCACTCGGGTCGCCGGAGGGGAAGGAGAAGAGTTGCAACACGTGGGCGCCCAGGAAGCCGGGCGGGTCAATCACGGCAAGTTCGCGTGAGATCATCGCGCCTCCGTCGCTGCCGTGTGTGCCGTAGGACTCATAGCCGAGGCTGCGCATCAGCGTGTCGTACGTTTGGGCGACTCGGGCCATCGTCCATCCCTCCCCGACGAGTGGGGTGCTGAAGCCGAAGCCGGGTATCGACGGAATGACTACATCGAATGCGTCCTCGGGCCGTCCGCCGTACGCGACCGGGTCAGTGAGCGGACCGATCATCTCGAGAAACTCCGAGAACGACCCGGGATAGGTGTGTGCTAGCAGCAGCGGGGTGGCGCCGGACTCGTTGGACCGGACGTGGACGAAGTGCACGGTCTGGCCGTCGATCTCGGTGACGAAGTTCGGTACGGCGTTCATCCGGGCCTCCTGCGCACGCCAGTCGAACTGCTGCCAGGCGGCGACCATCTTCTGCAGGTACGCGACCGGCGTCCCGTAATCCCAGCTGTCATCGGGTGCTGCGACCGGGTAGCGGGTATTGGCGAGGCGGCGCTGCAAGTCGTCGAGCGCCTCAGTCGGGATCGCGATGGTGAATGGACGGATTGTGCCGGTCTGGCCGGCGGCTGATGTTGTGGTCATGCCTAGAACGTAAGCTCTGTTTAGGACAGCTTCGTTCCGCTTCTAGCAAGAAAATCCACGCAAGATGTACAAGACTTCCGGTCGATTACTGGCTCTGCTCGGGCTGCTGCAGTCCCGCACCATGTGGAGCGGTGCCGAGCTGGCCACGCAATTGGAGGTGAGCGGGCGTACCGTCCGTAACGACATCGAACGTCTCCGACAACTCGATTACCCCGTCGAGGCGGTGCGGGGACCCGGCGGTCACTACCGGCTGGGGGTCGGCGCGAAACTGCCCCCGCTGCTCCTCGACGACGACGAGGCGGTGGCTGTCGCGGTGGGTCTCCGCGCGGTCACCGGAGTTGGCGGTATAGAAGACACCAGCGCCCGTGCTCTGGCCAAGCTGGAGGCCGTGCTGCCGCACCGGCTCAAGCTGCGGGTCAATGCAGTGCGGGACGCCGTGGAGACCGGCCCTGAGAACACCGGCACCAACGCGCCGGACCCAGCCGTCGACGCTGGACTCCTGATGGCCGTCGCGGCCGCGATCCGTGATCACCAAGAGATCCGTTTCCACTACCGGGGCGACCAGCGGCTACAAGTCGAGCCGTACCGACTCGTCAGCTGGCAGCGTCGCTGGTATCTGGTGGCCCGCGACGCCTCGACCGACGCCTGGTCCAGCTTCCGACTTGACTGGATGCAGTTACGAGTCCCCGGCGGGCGCAGATTCACACCCGTCGACCTGCCCGGCGGCGACTACCCAGCCTTCGTGCTCCGCACTACGGCCTTTGCAGGGTGGCGGGTACATGTCAGGATCACGGTGCACGCGCCAGCCGCGGAGGTCCTCAGCCGGATCAACCCCACCGTCGGCATGGTCGAAGCCATTGACGACAACACCTGCGTCCTGGTCACCGGAGCCGACACCGTCGAGACGGTCGCGGTCTACATCGGCATGCTCGGATTCGACTTCACCGCAACCAAGCCGCCCGAGCTCGTCGACCATCTGAGAACCCTCGCCAAGCGATACGCCAAAGCCGTTGAGGAGCCTTATGCTGCGCCCGCCGTCCTCGAGTCCGAGTCTTACGCAGGATGAGCTCGGCCGGCGCTTCGGATGTGCCCGCAGTGTGGTCACGTCGGCTGTTACGACAAGGCAGAAGAACAAGCAGGCCCAACAGCATTTCCGGAGCAGTCGATCATGCTGCGCCTTTTGGACCGGTCGCGATGCCGTCATGGACCTGGCCATCCTGGCCCGTACCGTCGCCACGGTCCCAGGGAGCTCCGCGGCTTACTGAGGCACGCGGGTACCAGGGAGCCGAGATCGGAGCCCGCTCAGATCTCGCTCGCGACCTCGTCCCACTCACGCAGCGTCCAGGCCTTGACCACGCCCTCGTTGACGAACGGGTCATCGCGGACGAACTCCTCGGCGGCTTCCCGGGACCCGAACACCGCCATCGAGCCCTCGGCCTGCGGGTCGCCGAACGTGCCGACCAGCAGGAGGTCACCGCGGTCGCGGAACTCCTTGAGCCGGGCCAGGTGCCGCGGATAGACCGGCGGCGCCTTGGACATGACGTCGGCGGCCGACTCGTAGAACACCACATACCTCTGCACCAGCTCACCTCCATGATCGGGCCTAACTATTTCACTCGTGACATGGGTGGCAAAGCCGCGCGGAGCCCGAGCGGCTGCCCGTGGACCCCGTCAAGACACCGGCCACCCCGTACGTGTCAACTTGGCTCAGGACTTCGAGCCGGTGCGGCGCTCCAGGGCTTCGATGACGGTTGGGCAGACGTCGATCTCGTAGAGCCTTTCGACGCTCTGCATCCCGCCCGGGCTCTCCGCGTTGATCTCCACCACCTTGTCGCCGATCACATCGATGCCGACGAAGTACATGCCGTCGGCCACGAGCTTCTTGCTCATCGCTTCGACGATGCCGCGTTCCACGTCACCGATCTCGAGAGGGACCGAGCGTCCGCCCGCGCTGATGTTGGCCCGCGGGTCGTTACCCGTGGGCACTCGCCGGAAGGCGGCCAGCTTCCCGTCGCGCTCGAGGATCTGTCCCTCGAGCAGGAAGATCCGGGCATCGCCGTCCTCACCGCCGTCGACGAACTCTTGAACGATCGCGTAGCCGTCCTGTAGCACCGCCTCCGTCATCTGCGCGAGGTTCGCTTCGCCCTCGTCCTCGATCATGAACACGTTCCGACCTTTGGCTCCGTACAGAGGCTTGACGACGGAGTGGCCGACCTTGCCGACGAACCGCTCGATCGCTTCCGGGTCGCGCGTCACGAGCGATCGCGGTCGGATCTTCTCGGGGAACTCCTCCAGGTAGAGCTTGCTCGTTGCGCGTATAAGGGACATCGGGTCGTTCACCACCGTTACGCCTCGAGCCTTGAGCATCTGGCCGAAGACCACACCCAGTGGACTTGCCCACGGCCGCTCCTGCAGATCGTCGATCGATTCGTTTCGCAGGAACAAGGCATCGAGGTCGTCCATGACGATCCGTTCGGCGTCGCGCTCCTTGATGCGCTCCATGAAGCTTTCGAGCGTGTCGTCTTTGTCGAACTCTGCGGCATGAGCCCGGGCCACGAGCTGCCCATCGCTTTCCCCGAGCTCGACGTCTCCGACCCCGACGTACCAAACCTCATGCCCGCCCTGGGCCGCGGCCCTCGCCAGCCGCGTAGTCGTGTACTCGTCTATCTCGGTAGCGACGTCGTTGACGAAGAAGGCAAGCCTCATGCCGACACATCTCCTTCGTACAGGTCCGTGACCGACGCGCCCGCGCGCAGCCTGTCCAGGCGCTCCTGAGCGCCGGGCACGTCCAGCCAGCGTGGACGGACCCATGGTGCTTGGAGCACCTCGCGGTCGAGCAGGTCCTGGATCAACGGGATGTGGTCCAACGCGAGCTTGCCGACGAAGAGGACATCGAGGCTGCTGCCCTCTGCGAGGGCTTCGAGGATGCGCGTGATCCCACGGAGGTAGATCGCGTCCTTCACCGAACCGCCCCCGACGACGACCCGGATGGCGATGGACCAAGCGGTCCTCGCCGGTATCCGATGTTCTGCCCGTAACGATTCGAAGATCTCCAGGAATCCGGCGCCGTCGAGCATCTTGCCGATGGCTACAACCCTCGCCGCGAGCACGCGGAGACGCCGCGGGTCCAATCCGCCGGTCAGGTACTCGGCGAGCACGGCAAGGCCCTCTTGGGTCTCGTCGTAGCCAGGCAGTCCGATCGTCAGCAGCGTCAGTGGTTGCCTGGCGCCGTTCTGGTAGGTGACGACATGGGTGCCGACCTCGTGATGCAGCAAGGGCTCGACGCGGTCCGCCCTGAAAGCGGCGGCTTCGGGGATGAGCAGCCGGCCGAACGACACCATCAGTTCGGAGATGTCGTCGCGCACCTCGATGTGAGCCGGGAAGTCTGGATACACGGCACGGTATCGATCGAACTCCGCACGAGCCGCCTCCGCGAACGCCCCGGCCGTGACGCTCCGGGTGCTGGGAGCTCGGGCTGGGATGGTCTCGAGCAGCTCCTCCGCGGCGGACGCGAGAGGCTGGGCGATCCCTCCGTAGAGCTGCAGCGACCCGTACACGAACCGTGAAGTGTCGCGATCCTCCAAGGCTGTGATCTGTCTTGCTATCTCGTCTCGCTTCGCCCGGAAGAGTGTGTGCAGCGCAGGGTCGGTTACGTTCTCGATCTCGAGGTTGTAGAGGTCACGTCGCACCAGGTCCGGCTCGAATTCCAGCGGTCTGAGCCGGAGAGTGGGGACCGTCCCGAAGTCACTCCGTTCGAAGTCCGCCCATGCCTCTGCTGCATTGACCGGCGTGACGTTGAGCAGCAGGTTCAAGCTGCGCTCGATCTCGGTGAGGCGGGCGTCGATATCTAGAGCAGGCGCAAGCTGCTGGGTCGGGGATGTCACCTGACAGAGATACCCACCAGCCTGTACGAGCAACCTTCCCGATGGCTAAGCGTTGTTCAGGCGGAGCCCCATGGCCCCGACTCTGCGCGGATGATCTACAACGTCCAGGTCGAGGTGACATGAGGAAGTGATCAACAAGCCGGCGTGGCAAAGGTGGTCGCAGGCTCGGTTATTCCGCTTTCCTGCGCGGCTGAGGCCGACGGCGGCTGCCGCGACTTCGGCTGTAACTCGGAGTTGCCCGCTGCGAGGAGACGAGGCTGACAAACACGTCGTCGATTGTCGGCTCGACTGGAACCACTGATACCTCTCCTAACCCCTGAGATTGCAGCGCACCGATTAGCGATCCGGCTACTGCCTGCTCATCAATATGCGCAGCCAACACCGCGTGCACCGTCGCCGCCGACAGATACGCGTCGGCCACCTCAGACAGGTTCCCGATCAGCTCGAGAGCCACGTCGGGGTTGGCGACAGTCACCTCGAGAATCCGCTGGCCCGTGGCCCGCTCACGGATCTGTTGCGGAGTGCCCTCGGCGACCAGCCGCCCGCCATAGATGAATGCCAGCTGGTTGCAATGGCTGGCCTCCTCCATGTAATGGGTCGTCACGAACAGCGTGACGCCGCGGTTGGCCAGGTCATAGAGGAGATCCCAGAACTGCCGCCGCGCCACGGGATCAACCCCACTGGTCGGCTCGTCAAGGAACAACAGCTCGGGAGCGTGAATGGTCGCGGTGCCCAGGGCGAGCCGCCGCTGCCACCCGACGGAGAGGTTGGCGGTCAGCTCCTTCTCCCGACCCACCAGGTCGGCCATCTGAAGCACGTACGCCCGCTGGTCCGCATACTGGCCCGCCGACAGACCGTAGACCCCGGCATAGAAGCGGAGATTCTCCTCGACAGTCAGGTCTTTGAAGAGCGTGAACTTCTGCGACATGTAGCCGATGCGGCGCTGCACTCGGGCCGGATGCGCGAGCACGTCCTCACCCAGCACCAGCGCCCGACCCCCAGTCGCTTCGAGCGAGCCGGTGAGCATGCGGATGGTCGTCGATTTGCCACTCCCGTTGGGGCCGAGGAATCCGAAGACCTGTCCACGGGGCACGTCGAAGTTGATCCCATCGACCGCCATGAAGTCTCCGAAGCGTTTCGTCAGCCCGCGCACCGAAATGGCTGCAGCACTATCGGGTGGAGGGCCCAAAAGCTCAGCGGCGATAGCCATCGGCTACTCCGACAACCGCCGACGAGTGGCCAGCACCGCAACCCCGAAGATCACCACCGCGAAGATCGCCAGCACCAATAGCTCCGGGACGAGCGCAGTGAAGCCGACTCCTTTGACGAAGGCCCCGCGCAACAGCAGCACTGCCCAGGTCAGCGGCATGGCGTAGGTCACGGGCACCAGCACCGCCGGCATCGACTCAATCGGGAAGATGAAACCGGACAGCAACATCATCGGCAGCATGATGAACAGGATCGTCTGCTGCGCCTGCTGCCGGGTGTGGGACGCCAGCGATACCAGCAGGCCCAGACCGATGACGGTCAGCATGAACAGCCCAAGCCCTGCCGCGACCCCTGCGAAGGTGCCATTGAAGGGCACCCGGAACCAGAAGATTCCGACGAGGGCCACAACCGTCATCTGCAGCACAGCCAGCAGCACGTACGGCGTGACCTTGCCAATCAGGTATTCCCCGCGGGTGATCGGGGTGACGAACATCTGCTCCAAGGTGCCGCTCTCGCGCTCCCGGACCACGGCCTGGGACATGATCGCCATCACTGACAGCATCAGAATGGCCGCCACCAGCCCCGGGATCATCGTGTTCACCGTTCTGAGCGACGGGTTGAACAGCACCCGCACTCGGGCGTCGATCCCGGGACCTGACGGCGCGAGACCCTGCTCGCTGATCCGATCCGCGTTCAGCCGGGCTACGATCTGGGCGGCGTAGCCGCTGCTTATGGCAGCTGTCCTGCTGTCCGATCCGTCGACCACGATGCCCAATGGCGTTGTCTCGCCTCTGTCCAGCCGTGCCTGAGTGCCTTCAGGAATCACGATTGCCACCCGGACCTCGCCGCGATCCAGCAACGGCTGCAGGTCGGTCTCGCTCTGCGGGTATGCCTCGATTGTGAAGTAGCCAGAACCGGAGAAACCTGCAGTCAGCTGTCGGGATGTCGCTGTCTTGTCGAGATCAACGACGGCTGCCGCGAGATTGCGTACGTCGGCCGAGACGACGTACCCGAAGAAGATCAATTGCACGATCGGCATGATGAAGATCAACCGCAGCAGCAGCGGGTCGCGTCGCAGTTGGAGGAACTCCTTCCAGATGATCAGCCGGATGCGGCGCAGACTCATCTCGACCTCCTGCGGTACAGCACCGAGGACGCCAGCAGCACTACCAGCGCATACCCGGCCAGCGCCGCCAGCTCCGGCCACAACTCGGCGAAGCCGGCGCCCTTCAGGAAGACCCCTCGGGAAATGGTCACCATGTACCGGCCTGGAAATGCGTAGCTGAGCCACTGCAGTGGGGTCGGGATCGAGTCCAGCGGGAACGCGAACCCAGAGAGTAAGAAGGCGGGCAGGAACGCAATCAGGAGCCCGCTGATGTTCGCAGTCTCCAGACTCGGTGCGACCGCCGAAATGATCAAGCCGAGGCCCAACGCAGCGAACACAAACACCACCGACGACGCCGCCAGGAATCCTATGCCCCCGCGTAACGGCAGGCCGAAAACCCAGATGCCGACCAGGGCGATCGCCAGCATGTCGGCGAAAGCCAGCAGGGTCCAGGGCAGCAGCTTGCCGACCATCAACTCACCCCGGCGCAATGGACTGACCGTCATCTGCTCACCGGTGCCCTGCTCGCGCTCGCGGACCAGGGTGACGGCGGTCTGTTGCACGGTGACGATCATGATGATCACCACCATCAACCCTGGGATCAGGAAGTTCGACGACTTGCCCTCCGGGTTGTACCAGGTGCGCAGCCGCGGCTCGATCGCGCCCACTTGAGCCAGATTCAGGCCCTGCCGGTCGGCCCATTCGACCGCCACTCGTTGACCGTAACCGGCGTTCAGCGCGGTTGCGTACGCCTGAGCGAGCTGCGCGGAAGTCGGCTCACTGCCGTCGCTCAGTACCGCAACCTGCGCCTTCTCCCCACTGTCGAGGCTGCGGGCAAAGCCGGAGGGCACGATCAACGCGATTCGGACCCTGTTCTGGTCGAAAAGTTGATCAACCTGCGCAAGATCATCAGCTGAACCGAGTACGTCGAAGAATTCTGAGGACCGGTACGTCTGCAGGTATTGGCGGCTCGCCGGAGTGTTGTCCTGATCGAGCACGACGGTCGGAACGTTCTTCACGTCGAAGCTGATCGCATACGCGAAGAGCAGCAGTTGCAGGACAGGCAAGATCAGCACCGTCGCCAGGACCCGCGGATCACGCAACAGATGCTTGAATTCCTTGCCGGCGACCGCAGCGACCCGGATCAGTGCCGATTTCATGGTCGGGCGGCCTTCATGGCCCGGGCACCTCAATCAGGTGCTCCGACTCGGTCAGGAACGCGAACGCCGCTTCCATATCCACCCGGGCGGGTCTGACGGCACTGACGGGCACGCCGGCGGCGAGCAGCCCGGAGGCCAGTTCCGCGGCACCCCGGTCATCGCCAGTCCACAGCACTCGGACCACATCGCCGTACAGGTGCGCCGACCGAACATGGGGAATACCGGTCGCCGCGGCCAACACCGCTCTGGGCTGCAGCGTCGTGAGCTCGAACAGCGTCCCTGGTACCACGGCCTTGATGTCGGCAGGCGACCCCTCGCGGATGATCCGCCCGCCGCTCAGGAAGGCGAGGTAGCTGCAGCGCTCCGCTTCATCCATGTATGGCGTGGCCACGAGTACCGTCTTGCCCGCGCGGTGAAGCCCGGCCAGAATGCGCCAGAATTCTCGGCGCGATAGCGGGTCGACACCAGTGGTCGGCTCGTCTAGCAGCAGCAGGTCCGGCTGATGCATCAATGTCGCCGCCAACATCAGCTTCTGTTTCATTCCGCCAGATAGGTGTCTGGCCCGCCTGCTTGCGAACTCGACCAGACCCATTGCGGACATGAGTTCGGCTGCCCGCCGACCGCGCTCGGCTCGGCCGATTCCTCGAAGAGTGGCGAAGAAGTTGAGGTTCTCGGCGACGCTGAGGTCGGGGTACATGGAGAAGTGTTGGGACATGTAGCCGATCCGTGGAATCACCCGATCGGGTGACCGCCTTACCGAGTTGCCAAAGATCGCCGCGTCGCCAGTCTTGGGGGCTAGCACCGTCGCCAGCATCCTGATCAAGGTCGATTTGCCGGCGCCATCGGGTCCCAGCAGGCCGAAGATCATTCCGGACGGGATGGTCAGGTCCACTCCGTCAACGGCCCGGTTGGTCCCGAACGACCGGCTGAGTCCAAGAGCCTGGACGGCCAGGGCTCTGTCGCTCATTGGGGCATTCATTGGAAGGTCACGTCGACAGGCATGCCGGCCTTGAGGGCTCCCGAGGTGTCAGTGATCCGCACCCGGACCTCGAACACGAGCTTGGTTCGCTGGTCTTTGGTTTCCACGTTGTTGGGCGTGAACTCGGCCTCTGAGGCGACGAAGCTGACAGTGCCTGTGTAGGGCTCGCCCGAGGAGTCCGGAGCTACCGTGACCTGCTGCCCGACCTTCACGCTGCCGATCTGGGTCTCGGGGACGAATACGCGGACGAAGAGACTGCTGGGATCCATCAGTGTGAGCAGGGTTTTGCCGGGGCTGGTGTTTTGGCCCGCATTAGTCGTAACGGTGACCACCACGCCACTGTGGGGGGCGGCAACGGTGGCATAACCAAGCTGCACCTTTGCCAGCTCGACTGACGCCTTGGCTTGATTGAGCCGGGCGCGTGCTGCTGAGACGTCTGCTTTCGAGCCGTCCTTCTTGGCGTTGCTGAGTGCCGCCCGGGCAGCTTTCACACCCTGCTCCGCTTGATCCACCTGCAGCTTCAGCCCTGACTGATCCAACACCACCAGAGTCTGGCCTTCCTTCACGACGTCGCCCTCGGACACTGCGACCTTTGTCACTCGGCCTGGGATCACCGCAGCGACCTGATACTGCTGCGCCTCGACGGCACCGCTAGCAGACAATCCGGTCGGCTCTGTGGCACGAGCCGATCGCCACCAGAAGTACCCGCCTGTGGCGAGGGCCAGCACCAGCAAGATCAGCACTGGAATGAGTGGACGCCTCCGCATGTATTCCGCCATGTCCTCACCTGGTCGTCGTACCGGTTGAACAGCTGTGGTCATTCGACGCCGGCAAGATCTCGATATCCACAGGTGCGCCGGGCGGCAACGGGTACGGCTGGCCCGATGATCTTGTCAGCGTCAGGCGTACGGGCACCGCTCGGGTCAGATGTACGTCGTCGGTGGCGAAAGCCGTCGGAGGATAGTCCGCCTGATCGCCGATCAACGTGATCATGGCGTCCAGTGGCTCACCCGTTATCCAGTCGGCGCGCACCGAGGCCTGGGAGCCCAGACAGACCTGAGCCAGCTGAGTCGCTGAAAGCCACGTCGTGAGGGATGTGGCATCGCCCTTGCGGATCGTGGTTACGGTCGCACCGGGGGCCAGGACCTCACCGACCGCGGGTGCCTTGACCACAACTCCCGAGGTTGGCGCGTTCACGGTCGCCAGCAGTCTCTGGTTCTCGGCGATATCGACGCCCACAGTCGCAACCTGAGCTGCCACGACGGCCAGCTTGCGCGTACGGCGTAGCTCAGCGCGCGCGTCGATGATCTTGGTTCTCGCCTTCCGTAGCTTGGTCCGCTGAGTTCGGGCCTTGGCCAGTCCGGCGTCGATCTGCCGAATTGCCCTTTCCAGCTTGGGGATTCCAGTACGAAGGCGGGCAAGTCCGGTGGCCAGCTGAGCCTCAGCTCCTGTCAACTGCTCGAGGCCACTCTGAAGTTGGCTCTTTCCTTGCTGCAGCTTGGTGATCGCGACGAGGAGCTGTTCACGCTTCGGCGCTGCCGGAGCGGCCGACGGGGTGGTTGTAGTCGGCCGCTGCGGAGGCAGCCGCGAAAGAGCCGTCTGGAGCTCGGCAAGCTGCTGATTGACCAGACGGAGCTTGTCGCGCAGCTGCTGTCGATGACCCTGCACCTGGGCGCGCTTCGCTTCGAGTTGAGGCAACTCGCGTCGAGCTTGAGAAAGCTGGCCCGAAAGGTTCGCGCGCGTGCCCTTGAGCTGGGGAATGGCGCTGTTGATCTTCTTCAGGGCGGACTCGACGGAGTGTTCCTTGTCATTGGTCTCGTCGATCGCGCTGTCGAGCACCGGGACCTGGCTAGCGGCGACCTTTGCGTCCGCATGGGCAACACTGAGGGCAACGCGTGCCGCTGCGGCGTCGAAGCGCACCAGGACCTGGCCCGCCTGAACCTGATCACCCTCACGCACGTCCACGGTCGCAACCCGGTTCCAGCTCCCCATGGGCGTAGAAGTGCTCTGCGGTGGGCTTGCTGCGGCGGTCTGGCCACTGGTCGTGGGCAGTCCTGGCATCCCGGCCTCAGCATCAGCGAAACCGGCGTTGAGGTCCGGTTCGGGGACCTCAATCTGCGGCGCTTGGACCACCACAAGATCATCGTCAACGTTGCCAGAAACGAGAATCCGATTGGCCTCAGCACAGCCGAACAACCCAACCACAAGACTCGCGGCCAGGGGCAAGACAGTCACAACGCGCCGAACTGTTCGGCTCGCCTGATGACAGGGCATGGGAGTCCTTAATTCATCAGCTGATGAACTCCATTATGTGGTCCTCAAAAAGACCAGTCACGCCCTGGGGAGTGCTCCAGCCGCATCGGTTAGAGGCCGATAGAAACCACGTGGGGAGTCATGTGGGGAGCGCCCGACCAAAGCCGAGGTCCAGTCGTTCCGGCATGCCGAACGTCACTGTCGTCGTCGCGGCGGTGAGAGGGACGACACCAACGGGCAGCACGTCTCTGCGCAGCAATGGCGTTGATCAACGTCGACTTGCCACGCGTAGCCTCCCTAACCACCAAGACGCGGAACCGCTGCAGCTGGAGTCGCCCCTCAACTCAGCCGCCGCATGCGCCTGATTGCCCAAGCCATACAGAGCGTCGCAACAGCACCGCGGACCGAACTCGGCAATGAACATCGAGGCGAACACAAGGACGCCGCCGGCCCAGCCCGCAATCCCCACCGAGTGTTCTGGCCAGTGCACGGTGGGAATGCCAACTTGAACCGGACCCACTGTGACGGTCTGAGCGAACCCACTGGCTTGACACCTCGAAGCGGTTGAAGTGAAGCCGTCTACCAGGCGGCTGAGCTCCGGGAGAGTCCCGCCGCGTCATCACCTGGCATTCAAGGATCGTTGAGTGACGCCGCCAGCGGCAGCACCGGAACCAGACCTGCCGACCCCGACTCAACTCGGGGCAGGCGACCTGAGTAGTGCGTCATCGCCGATATGTGGGTCGCGCGGTGATCAAGGGGTTCGAAGGCTGCCTGCTCCGCGGTAGGCCGTCGGGATGGATCCGGGTTGCGACGCCCATCTCGGTCCTCGCAAGCTGATGGGAGGTGGTCGGCCACTCACGACCCTCTACATCCTCATTCCGATCCTGATGCTGGCCATCGCCGGAGTCGCCTGGTTCCCAAGGCGCCGTTGATGACATCAGTACGCCAGAAGCCGAAGATGTCCACGTAGGCGAAGACGAAGAGCATCGAGACCCACAAGCCGCTCAGCACGACCTTCACGTTGACCTTGGGATCGTCGCGAGTCTTGTTTCGGTCAGTCATGGACGTGTTCCTTACGACTGACGTTTCTCTTGCTTAGGGGGCTTTGCAGACCCCCGATTCGCGGACCGGCGCCGAGGGAGCTCATCTCACTAGCTGAGCTCCCTCCCAGGTGCTCGATTCCTGGCGGACTCCCCCCGTCGGTCGACCAGCGTGGCGTGACCGCATGCTGTCCGCTTCGCCGTCGACACTCGACGGGTTGAACCCTTTGGCCAGCAACCACGCGGCCAGGACCATCTCCTGCACGCCGATCGGGATGTAAAGCACCGTGCTGAGGGTGGAGAAGCCGAAGTCCTGGGTGTACCCGGAGTAGACGGTGGCCACCAGTCCCAGCGCGGCGCCAGCGAACCCCCAGCCCGAGAGCCACCGGGGCACGAGCCGCGCTCGGTAGAGCATGTAGTAGTACATCAAGGCTGCGGTGAGAAAGGGCAGCATCCCGACGAACCCCATCGCCCAGCCGCGCACCGCGAGCAGGGCGTCTCCGGTGGCCCGGAACGCTGCTGCTCGGCACCTGGCGCCAGCGACTCTTGACTGACCGTCAGGAGCACCAGCAGGCTGAGCGTCCCGATCAGGACCAACACTCCCTCCGCCACTCTGCCGGCCACGGATCCCAAAGCCAGCGCGCGATTGTGCCGTCGGATGACTGGATACAGCCCGATGGCGATGCCCGCGCCGGTGGCCGCCAACGCGAACTCGATCAGAGCCGTCCAGATCACGCGGCTGTCGCTGGCCGCCAACTGGTTCAGGTAATTGGAACGGTCGAGCGTCAAGCCCAGCGGGACGGCGCTGAGGATGCTGGTGGCGGTGCAGGCGATGAGCAGGAGTCCCACCGCGATGGCATTGCCTCGTAGCGGTTCATCAGTTCCAGCCTTTCTCGCTGTTAGCCATTCGCAGGCCGGCTCAGCCGCGGGGTGTGGCGCCGGATGCCGACGATGATCAGGTAGCCGGTGATCCAGACCTCGCCGACGATCGAGGGAACGGTCAGCAACTGGCTGAGGAGATCGACGCTCGGGAAGAGGTAACTGATGAAAGCGCTGAGCGTATAGCCCAGGCCTCCGGCGATGAGTGTCCAGCCCAAAGCTTGCGGCATCCAGCGGGAGCGGAGCACCAGCCAGCCCATCGGAAGCAGCCACAGGCCGAAGAACAGCGCTGCGACGCCCCACAGGTGACCGCTGACGACGTACAGCAACTGCACCGTCGCCGCCCGGTCGCCCGCGATGCTCAACGAGTCATCGGTGGCCGCGTCCAGGGCCGTTGCGAGCATGGCCGCGCTGGTCAGGATGGCGACCGCGTTGACGAGGCCGAACGCGGTCAGCGAGCCGGCAGCCAGCGTGTCGATGCTCTTGAAGAGGCGGTAGAACCAGAGGGCGGTGAGGGCCTGGGTCAGCACGATGGTCAGCTCCAAGGCGATGCCGACGCGTGCCAGCGACTCGTTGTCGAGCAGGTTGGTCAGGGTGGCTTGGGCGTCGTCGGCGGCGAACAGCTGGCCGCGGACGACCAGCGAGCCGAGGATGCCGGCGATGAAGAAGGCCAGGTAGAGCAGACCGGTCGCCCGCGCGGTGCGCACGAGATGGGTCTCGGTCACGTCCGGGGCAATACCGCTCGGAGTGGTTGTCGTGGTCATCGAGGACTCCTTAGACGAGTGAGGACTTCCCCGCTCACGCCTTGCCTGGTGCCGCACCCGAGAGGGGCAAGGCAACGGGAAGTAGTCCGGTCAGGATGGACAGCCCCTGCGGTGGAGGCCCAACTGTCCGGCGAAGCTGTCGGGAAGGGCGCCAACGTCAAGCGCCAGCGCAGAAGGTTCAGCGCGTCGCTGGTGACGGTCGCGCCGTCCCGCGCAACAGTCCCTCGTCCGAGCCGCGTCTGCGGCGGACGGCTTGCCGTAAGGTCTGTCCGGCCGCTTGGCCATACCTCCATCGTTCCCGCTTGGTGCACCCGGCCGCCAGAGCAAAAAGACCCCGCCGCGCGAGCACAGAGTCCCTCGCCCGCGACTCTCGCTCGAGACCCGGGTGAGCTGCACCGCGCCAAATCCCAACCGAAGCTGTCGTTGCGAAATGGATGACGTACGGCTCGGCGCGAGACCGGTGAAGGTCTGCGGTCGCGCGAGGGGCTTCTGTGGCGAGCCGAGAGCGCGCCGGAGAGCCGCCAGGGCCGGCGCGTCGCCTTCGGCATTGCTGCTGGACTTGGTCGGCGAGCTCAGCGACCAGGCGTGATCGGGCGTCTAGGTATGGTCCCCAGTTGGGGTCGGCAGCGATGCGGTCGGGGATGCCCGGCAGCCACGGCAGCGGTCCGCCCGGTCAGGCCGTTACACGGGTTGTCGGCGGCATGGTCGCGGCTGGCAACCATTGCGAGCGCCTTCGTCAGAAAGCCCAAGACCCGTTGTCATAGGCCTTCGTCAATTGCACAGTCGGATGAACGAGCGCATCGCGCCATCAAATGATGGCCTGGCCGCAGCAAGATCATGATCATCACGCGTATCCGGGAGCCATCGGGGACGAACGCTCAAACCGAGGTGCGCGATCACGGATTCCCAAAGGAGGCTGACATGGCCGGCCTTTCGATCAGTCCCAACCATCGACCACGCATCCTCCCCGGCTGCCCCACCCGGGGGCACCGACCCGGGCACCGCGACCGGTGGAGAAGACTCGACGTTCTCGCGTCTGAGCCGTCTGGGTGTATCTGCGTCGCCGCGGTCGTGTTGATCGCGTTGATCATCTTCATGATCCCAGCGTTAGAGGCGGCATCGTGGAATGCCGGTCGCCCGGCCCAGGGTTAACCATTGGCGTGACGACGGTTGGCTTCATCGGCAGCGGACGCATCGGCGGCACGGAAGCGCGGTTGGCCATCGCGGCCGGCTACGACGTGGTGTTGAGTAACTCGCGCGGGCCGCAGAACCTCAAGGATCTGGTGAGAGGAGCTGGGGCCGCAGCGCGGGCGGCCACGCCGGCCGGCGCCGCGGCAGCGGGTGACCTGGTGGTGGTGAGCATCCCGCCGCGGGCCTACCCGGCGGTACCGGTGAAGCCGCTGGCCGGCAAGCCGGTCCTGGACACGATCAACTACATCGCCGCAGCGCGACGAGCGGATACCAGGACTCGGTGGCTCGCTGTCCAGCAGCGAGGTGCTCCAGCGGCATCTGGGTACGGCGCACGTGGTCGAGGTGTTCAGCAACATCACCTTCTGGCACCTCGCCTCGCTGGCCCGTGCGGCGGGCGCGGCCGACCGTAGCGCCCTGCCGATCGCCGGGGACGACCGGCCGCGAAGGCGGCGGTGACCGGGTTCCTCGACGTGATCGGGTACGACACCGTGGACGCCGGTACGCTCGGCTCTGGCGGCCGCCGTTTCCAGTTCGGTACCCGCGCGTTCGTCACGCCGTACGACACGTTCAGCGACCAGCGGGGTACCCTGCCGGCACAGCGGCAATACTCGCCGCACTCGACGCCTGATCGCGACTGGCGACCAAAGATCCGGTGACTGTGCTGACATGGCCGCCGGGCAGCTGCCGGTGGTGGTGTCGATGCCCAGGTACTCGCTGAACACCTGCAGCAACCGGGAGCCCTCGACGCGGAACACCGTGGTGTCGGGCCCCACGAAGACCTCTGCCCAGACCAGCGCGGTCGCGGGCGTGCGCGCCGTGCTGGCGACAGCGCTCGCCGCCGACAGGCACGGCCGGTCAGGCTGACGTCATAGGCTGAACCCAGGAGAGAGGCGCACCGATGAGCGGAACCGAGAACAGCCCAACAGGGACCCTGGATGAGCGTCTGCGTCTCGGCGCCGGCTTCGCGGCAGCCGACCGGCCGCGCATACTCGGGGCCCTGTCCGCACTCGCGCCGCACCTGTCTGGATGGGAACACGACCAGGTCGACCTCGAGGTGTCATTGAAAGACACCGAGGGCCCGGACCAGAAGGTCACCCTTCAAGCCTGGCTAGCGGGACGGGCGCACCTCGTGGCCACCTCTCACGAGCACGACCTTGATCATGCCCTCGCGGAGGTGCGTCGAGACCTGATCCGCCAGATCGAGGACGAGAGGTCGCGGCGCGAACCTCGCAAGCGCCGGAAGACGCGTTATCGCACGACCTAACCCGGCCGGGGATGCTCCTGCGGACGTTTCCGAACCGGGAAATGTCCCCGCGATCTGCCGTGCGCACGAGGACGGCGCTGCCTGTGACGGACCGGCTTGCCGCCCTCGAAAGCCGCTGGACCGCACTGCCGAACCGGGCGAGGTCAGTAGTGGGTGAGCACCCGGGCGGCCTGAACGACACCGGAACAGATGCAGGCTCGGTTCTCAACGCCGAGCTCGCTGGCAGCGCACCACCGCAGGCTGATCGCATCGTGCGCTGAGAGCGGATGTCCGCAAGTGCGGCAGAGGTCGGGGTCGGGCGCGAAGTTATCTGCGCGGACGGTTGGCGAGTCACTATGCATGTCGAAGTCCGTAGAGGCCCCCATTGCAAGGGCCAGATAGTGAGCGCCAGGGACCTACCAACCGGATGTCAGCAGCAATGTTCTCTGGTAGTCCCTACAGTACGCGCCACGACATCTGACCGAACCGAGCGCCAAGTCACCTCAAAGCAGCAAGGAGACTTATGCGCTCCTCTTCGGTTCGGGCTTCATCGTCCAGGTCATGAGCTTGCAGCATGTTGACGCCAGAGCCGCTCGGATCTGATCCTGAAATCTGGACAGTCGAGCCGCTAGAGGATCAGGTTATGCAGACCGATGCGACGTCGTCCGCGGCAGGGCAGACCAGGGCTGGTTCGGTGGTGGCGCTGTGGCGGTATCCGGTGAAGTCGATGATGGGAGAGGAGTTGAACTCCTGCGAGGTGACCGACCGTGGGCTGCTCGGGGACCGGCAGTTCGCCGTTGTGGACCGAGCCACCGGCAAGGTCGGGGGAGCCAAAAATCCGCGGAAGTGGGGCAACTTCTTTGACTTTCGGGCGAGCTATGCCGAGGCTCCGAAACTCGGAGAACGGATTTCCCCGGTTCGGATCACGCTTCCTGACGGGGAGGTGGTGAGCAACGATCGAGCTGATCTGGAGCAGATTCTTTCTCGCGCATTCGGCCGGGATATAGCCTTCATGGACGCGCGAGCCGAGGAGATGACTTCAGGCGTCGCGGAGGAGTATTGGCCCGACATGGCCGGTCTTGAGTACAGAGACACCGTGACCGACTTTGAGATGCCGGCCGGGACGTTTTTCGACATCGCCGTCGTGCACCTGCTGACCACCTCGACCATTAACCGTCTACGAGAGCTGTATCCCCAGGGCCGCTTCGAGGCGCGCCGATTCCGCCCCAACATCGTCGTATCGACCGGCAGCGAGGATCCCGGCTTCGTGGAGAACGACTGGATCGGCCGCACGGTCGTCATTGGCGACACTGTTCGCCTGGCCATCACCGAACCATGCCCGCGTTGCGTGATGATCACGCTGCCGCAGGGAGACCTACCCAAAGACTCAGGAATCCTCCGGACGGCCGCTCAACACAACGGAGTGAACGTCGGCGTCTACGCCTCGGTTGTCAATGGCGGGACCATCCGCCGCGGCGACACGGTCGTGCTCGCCTGAGCTGGGGATTGACCCGCCGCCCTTGCCGCGGCCTGTTAGAAGCGGCTCTCGAGCACGTCGCGGCCTTCCATGAGATCAGACGCCGGCGAGATTCCCCTTCTCGCCCCCGATCCAGAGCACCAGCGCGACCAGGACGGCCACGGCGGCGACAACCAGGAGGTACGCCCTGGCGTACCAGTTGCCGAAGAGAAAACGCAGGACGCGCACCGTGCGAAGCGGCAACGGGTCTACCGGGTCCGCGGATTGACGTGACCAATTGGCCCGCTCAGCGCCGTTCCCCATTCAGGAACGCTAGTTGGTATTAGCGCTCCCCGTGGAGTGCCGCGGTCCCCCGCTGGAAACCAACACGCGACCACCGCTCCAGCTCAACATAGTCAAGCGGCCTACCCGCACCGCCGCCGGCCAAGATCAACATACCGACAGCTATCAACTCATGCCCGACACGGGTAACCGGGCTGGCGTACCACGAGCCGGCCGTGATGCCGGCCGCCTCAGCCAGGATGTCGTCGTGGCCGTTGGCGATCTCGCGAAGCTCGGCGATTGACTCGGCGGGATTACGTTTCTCGGCCGCGTATCGGATCGCTGTGCCGTGTAAGGCCTCGTAGAGGTAGTCCATGTCCCGCTGCATCGAATACATATTTGATTAAGCCATCTATGGAGAGAACCGCTGGCTGCCTCACCATCTTGGCTGCGGCCCGCGCGGCGAAGCTGGCGCAAATCAAAGCTGGCGATCTTGAGTGTCACGCTTCATCACCATCCCCAAGGCCAAAAGGTGCATCTGCATAGAGCGGGATACTGAACGGGTGCTGCAGTGCCAAGTTCTCCGGTGCCAGGAGCGGGCCAGGCGAAACTTCGTGATTGATCAAGGTCAGGGGGGCCTCTCCGAGACAATGGTCTGCGAGGCGCACGCCGCCGCCCTGAAAGCGGGCGAGCGGTACGTTTATAACAGTGTCGAGAATGTGATCTACATGGGGCAGGACGCGCCGCCTCAGAGTAAGTAATCGGCCCCGCGCCGGGCAAATTTCGAGTGATCGGGTGGCGTTTCAACCTAAAGAGAAGCGGCCCCGAGCCGGTGTTGAGACCACCGACACAGGGCCCTGATCCCGACTAAGCGAGGAGTCGAGACGATCTCGGTGGCTCCGGCGGCCAACCGAGCACGACCACATCGTGTCATCGCCGCCGAGCACCGACGTTGTAGACTCCAGCTATCGGTGGCGGCCCCCAAGACACGGCAGGGGCGCTGAAGCTGACCCCACAGCTGCACCGGGAGCCGCTGCCGTCTCCGACTAGGGGCGAGCAAGCAGGTAGTTGGAGATTTTCGTCACGCAGTCCATGCGGCCCGTATCGAACTAGCTCCAACTCGCTGGCCCGGATCGCAGCCAATTGCGTACGGGCTGTCGCCAACGCCACGCTGACGAAAGGATCGGCCCCCGCCTGCCGCAGTGACACAAGCGGGCGGGGCCATTGTCGACGCAGGCAACGTCATAGGGGCGCGCGAAAAGGGATTGCCCTACGGTTGCCTTTGCTCCCCAACCAGGCCTGATGACAAAAGCCGGTGGGGCGACGTTGACGCCGACAATTAAGGTGAGCCGACAACGCCGACGGCTCTTCCCAAATTGCGCAATAGGAACCTTCAACGAGAACGGCTCGCCCTCCAGGCGGGTCCTCGTCGTTCCGAGGTGCCGCACCGTGGTC
>CAVXAP010000029.1:0-61885 GCA_963759635.1 uncultured Actinomycetota bacterium | reverse complement strand
CGGGCGCGGTGTCGGTGGTGGCTGGTGAACCATCGTTGATCAACTATCTTGACGCTCTGAACGGGTGGCAGCTCGTTGTGGAGGCGAGCCGTGTGGCCGGTCGGCCAGCTGCTGCATCGTTCAAGCATGTCTCTCCCGCTGGCGTGGCGACTGCCTGTGAGGTGGATGCGACCGCCGGCGAGACGTGGGCGGTGGCGGCCGTGGTGGATGCGCTGACCTCGGCCTACATCCGGGCCCGGGATGCGGACCCGAAGTCGTCGTTCGGAGACGTCGTCGCGGTGTCGCATCCGGTGACCAATGATCTCGCGGGGTTCCTCACCGGCACGATTACCCACGCGATCATCGCCCCCGCTACGAGCCGGGCACCGTGGCGAAACTGGCCCGTAAACGCGGGGGCCGGTTCCTGATCTTCGACGTCGACTCGGAGGTGGCCATACCTGCCGTGAACGTCGCGACCTGTTCGGCATGACCTTCGAGCAAGACGGCGATACCAGTCCCATCGATGCTCGGCTGCTAACTGGAGCTGACGGTCTCCCCAGCCGCACGGTCGGCGACGCGCTGCTGGCGTTGATCACGTTGCGTTACACCCAATCCAACTCGATCGCCGGCGTCCAAGACGGTATGACGTTGGGATCGGCGCCGGCCAACAGAACCGGGTGGATTGCGTCCAGATGGCGGTGGCCAAGGCGCGGCTGTGGTGGCTGCGGCGCCACGGGTATGTCCGGCAGCTTCCTACGTGAGGACCTCGTCCTGCTCATGCAGGAGGAGGCGATCGGGCTGCCGAGCGACAGCGCCCGCACCGCCCGGGCTGGCGCGAGGGCTTGGAGGCGCTCTACCGCGAAGCCGTACAGCGCTACCTTGCCCACCCGTGGGTGCTCGACATCCCGATCACCGGCTTGCCGACCACGCCAGCGGCGCGGCCTGGCTGGACGCCGGGCTCCAGGTGCTGGCGGATCCACCGTTGACGCACCTGGAGCAGGTGCCGGTGGCGCTGCTGGTGACCGACCAGGCGCGCTGGGTCGGCATCGTGCAGGCCGGCTATGCCCGGTCCAGCGCGAAACCGGGCTCAACGACGCTGAGGCGGCGGCCAGGGAGGACGCCCTGTTCCGGCTGCTGGTCACCGCCGATGCTTACCCGCACCTGCTGGCGGCGGTGGACGCGGGGGTCTTCCTCGCCAAAGTGACCCGTTCCGGTTCGGGCTGGCCCGCAGCCTGGACGGAGTCGCTGCCTACCTCGAGTCCGCCCGGGGTGGCCACCACGACGAACCGCACCCGTGGACGGGGCTGGATGACGCCGGGATCACCGAAGACCGCCGCGCCCGGAAGGCCAAGAAGGCCGTCACCGCCGCCGAGAAGACGCTGCGCGACGCGCGCAGACTCGAGCGGCTCGCCGCCCGCGAGGTCCGGGAGAGGCTGCGTCGCACGGGCCAGGGTTGAGTCCACAACCGGTGGCTGCGTCCACTTTCTGCCGTATATCGGCCTCGGTCGACGGATATGCCGGCCAGGTTGGCTATCGGGCAGAAAGTGGAGGATGGCCTCAGCGGTGGCCGACCATACCCACCGGCGATGTCCGCATCGTGCCTGACCACTGTGGCGTTCGTTATGCTCCGGGAGGGTTTGACCGGGCCCTAGCCCTCCGGAGGAGCAGCACCGCTGATGGCAGACAAGGCACTGAACCGCGACACTTCGCAGCTCGACTCCACCACCTGGGACCACCGCTGGGGTTTCAGGGACACCAAGATGGTGGTCCAGCCGGATGAGTGCGTCATCATGACTGGGTCGCGGTACAACCTGTGCGGGTACCCGATGCCCTACCTGATCCCGTTTGTGCGGGAGGAACTCGGCTACGGCATCGACTTCACCCACACTCGGCCGTTGACCGAGGGGCCGTACGTGTCGCCGGTGAACCGCAACGAGGGCTTCCTGGCCGGCCTGGCCGCGGCGTTCCGGGAGGACCAGGTCTCTGTTGATGATCGGGAACGGCTGATCCGCAGCCACGGTCAGACCACCACCGATGAGGTGTCACGGGTGCTCTACGGCAACCTGCACCGCACCGTCGACGTGGTGGTGTGGCCGGAGTCGGAGGAGGACTGCGTCGCGGTGGTGAACCTCGCCTGCGAGCACGACGTCTGCCTGATCCCCTACGGCGGCGGCACCAACGTCTCCGACGCGTTGCAGATTCCCGAGGCGGAGAACCGGATGGTGGTCTCGCTCGACATGCGGCGGATGAACGCCATCGAGTGGGTGGACGCGGACAACTTCACCGCCTGCGTCCAGGCCGGCATTGTGGGCAGCCGGCTGGAGGAACGGCTGGAACAGGACGGCTTCACCTGCGGTCACGAGCCCGACAGCATGGAGCTGTCCACCCTGGGCGGGTGGATCGCCACCAACGCCAGCGGCATGAAGCGCAACCGCTACGGCAACATCGAGGACATCGTTGAGAACCTCACCCTGGTGACCCCGTCCGGGGTGGTCGAGAACCTGTACTGGACGCCCCGGCAGGCGGCCGGTGTGGAGGCCTACAAGGCCGGCGTTCGGCAGCGAGGGCAACCTCGGCCTGGTCACCAAGGCGGTGATCCGGATCCACAAGCTGCCGGAGGCGAAGCGGTACGGCTCGGTGATCTTCGCCGACTGGAAGACCGGGGTCGCGTTCATGGCCGCGCTCAACCAGACCGGCGCCAAGCCGGCCAGCATCAGGCTGGTGGACAACGTCCAGTTCCGGCTCGGCCAGGCGCTCAAGCCCGCCCCCACCGACCGCCGGAAGATCCTCACCAGCAAGGTGGAGAAGCTCCTCGTCACCAAGGTCAAGGGCTTCGACCCGCACCAGATGGTGGCCGCGACAATGGTGCTGGAGGGTAGTAAGGCCGAGGTCGACTACCAGTACAAGGTGATCTCCGACACCGCGAAGAAGTTCGGCGGCATCTCCGGAGGCCCGGCCAACGGGGAGCGCGGGTACATGCTCACCTACGCGATCGCCTACATCCGTGACCTGCTGAGCGATTACTACATCGTCGGCGAGACCTACGAGACGACGGTGCCGTGGAGCCGGATCCACGACGTCTGCGACGCGGTGAAGCGGGTCGCGAACGCCGAGCACAAGCGGCTCGGTTTCCCCGGCAAGCCGTTCACCTCACCGCGGGTGACGCAGATGTACCACACCGGGGTCTGCATCTACTTCACCCACGGGCTGGTCCACAAGGGCATCGAGAACGGGGACGAGAAGTTCGCCGAGATGGAGAAGAACATGAGGGCCGCCATCATGGAGGCCGGCGGCTCAATCTCCCACCACCACGGCATCGGCAAGCTCCGCAAAGGCTTCGTCGACCGGGTCGCCTCGCCGGAGAGCCGGGAGGCGGTCCACGCCCTGAAGCGGGGAGTCGATCCGCAGAACATCTTCGGGATCCGCAACAACGTCTTCGCTGACTGAGCTCCGGGTGTGTGTTCAGCGCACTCCGCGCATCAGCTTGAGCACCCACGGCGAGGCTACGGCAAGCAGAGCGCCGATCCCGACAGCGATCCCGCCGAGGGCCCCGAAGTAGGTGCCTTCGTTCTCGGCGATGTAGAACCGGGCCAGCTCGCCCGAGATCGCCGTCCCCACTGACACCGAGAGGCAAAACAGCGCCACCATCTGGGTGTGGAACGCCTCCGGCGCAAGCTTGGTGGTCACCGAGAGCCCGACCGGGGAAAGCAGCAGTTCGGCGAGGGGGAACACCAGCACGATGCCGATCAGCGCCAGCAGTGGGGTCGAGTTGGGGCCGCCCCACCAACGGTAGGAATAGCAGGCAAGCCAGGCCCACGGTCATGGTGCCCGCTGCGAACTTCAGCGGTGTGGCCGGCTGGCAGTGGCCGAGCTTCGTCCAGATGGCCGCGAATACGCCTGAGTGGACGATGATGAACACCGGGTTGATCGACTGCACCCACGGCACCGGCATCTCGAAACCCACCGATGAACCGGTCCAGGCGCTGGTCGGAGTAGATAGTGAGCACCGTGAACTGGTGCTGGTAGAGCGACCAGAACGCGGATGAACGCGAACACCCTGGAGCGCTCCGTGTCGGTGACGTGTCGGCTGGAGATGATGACGACGAAGTAGGAGACCGCAGCCGCGACGACCGCGACGATGATCAGCAGCGCGAAGTTGCCCGGGTTGATCAGGCCCGTGAGCACACCGATCACTACCAGCACAACCGTGCCGGCAGCGATCCCGATCATCAGCGAGTACCGCTCCCGCGGCAGCGGGTCGGGCACCTGGGATGCGTGCGGTGGCAGGTTCTGGCGGCCGAGGTGTACTGGATGAGGCCGCCCGCCATGCCCACCGCTGCCAGGCCGAAACCCCAGTGGAAGCCGGCGTTCTCCTGAAACAGGCCGGTCAGGATCGGGCCGAGGAAGGCGCCGAGGTTGATGCCCAGGTAGAACAGCGAGAAGCCCGCGTCGCGTCGGGGGTCGTCGGGGGGTGAGTGTGGCGGTGGACAGCGGATCTCAATTGACTGGTCGTAAGTTCAGCTGGGCTAGGTTGCGCCGTTCGAAACGCCCCTGACACCTGGGGCCGGCGTCCGCAGGGTTCGGATTGCCCAGATCACTCTGGCCAGGCCCCAACCGAAGGCAAGGACGGCGCTGGCAACCAGCGGGTATCCGAGGTCGGGCAGTCCCATCAGGACGGCGCGCAGCGGCGCGCGGATTATTCGTGGTAGCCCGACCAGCACGATGAGGGCCCAGCTCCAGCTCACCAGGAGAGGCAGGCCAACGCGGAGCCCGATCCGCAGGGCTCCCCTCGGGCGTCGCAGTGGGTCGGCGCGCCACGCCCGGATGGTCCGCACGCTCCGAACCATGCCGACGCACTGGATGAGGAGAATTCCAAGGACAACCCCATAGACCACCCACAGCGACCGGCTCGACGATGTCGGCGCGGGCGCCTCCCCGCCGATAAGCATGACGGCGACGCCGTTGGCGATGGCTGTCATGCGACGCGAGCCGAAGAACTCGTCGGGGGAGTTCTCGCCGTTTTCCATCACCACGACGCCCCATTGGCGGTCGGGGATGAGGACGACGTTGGCGTGGGAGGCGAAGCCGCTGCCGTCGTGGGAGATCGTCCGGAAACCATGGACCTGGCCCACGTCCCAGCCCATCGCGTAGGAGACGCCGTCCAGGCCGGTGGGGACCCCTGCCCGCTGCAGCTCGGCGGCACCGGCGGGTGAGACCAGTGCGGTGGGGCCGTATTGGCCATGGTTGAGATAGAGAGTGAGGTAGCGGGTCATGTCCTGCGCGCTGGAGCTGAGGCCCCCGGAACCCAAGCCGCCCCGATCGAACGGCAGCTCGGCGGCGACCGGGAAGCCGTACCAGTAGCGGTGGCCCGTGGGTAGGCCGTGTTGCGCCGACTCGGCCTGGGAGGTGTAGGAGTTCCTCATTTCTAACGGGTCGAAGATGTGCTGCTGGATGTAGGTCTCGTAGGACTGCCCGGAGACAGCCTGCACGATCATGCCCAGAGTCCAGTAGTTGGCGTTGCTGTACTGCCAGGTCGTGCCAACCGGCTCGGTGAGTTCGGCATCGCGCAGCGCCCGAACCCGGTCCTCGAGGGCAGATTCGTGAGTGTCCCCGCTGGTCGCGTACGCGTTGCCCGTCGCCTTCGACAAGCCGCTGACCTGGTACAGCAGATGCCGGACCGTGACCCGGGCCGACGCGTCCGGATCGGCCACGCGCCACCACGGTAGGTACCGTTGCACCGGCGCGTCCAGTTGCACCCGGCCTGACTCGCTCAGCTGCATGATGGCCAGCGCGGTGAACGACTTGGTCACCGAACCGATGAGGAACGGCGTCTGCGGGGTCACCTCCCACCCGGACCTTGCGCTTGTCCGAAGCCCTGCACGTGCACGATGCGGTTCCCATGCACGATGCCAAGCGCCAATCCTGGGATGCGCTGCGCGTCCATTTCCGAGCGCACATACCGGTCGATGGCGCCGAGATCCGGGCCACCGCCAGCAGCAGCAGTGGCGGACCCAAGCATCGCCGACACGATGCCGGAGGCCAGCGCAGCAAGGAAACGAATCCCCATAGGTGAGCGCTGCATCGCGGTACCCCTCTCAGCTGGACGATATCGCCACTGATTCATAAGTCGACCCTCTAACGCTCCTTAATTCGTTCACTGTCGCCGAACGTCCGGTGCTGCTCGATCAGCGGGCGGCACTGATGACTTCTTCGGTGCGTAGGCCGTCGGTGAGGATCGGGAGGTTCGGGTGGCTCCGGTGATCCTTGTCATCGTTTAGTACCGCCCCGATGAAGTCCTCGATGAGGCGGTTCCAGGTGTGTTGCTGCAGGTCGGTGGACAGCTCTGCTTTGTCGGCACTGGCAGTCTCCAACTCGACAGGGAGCTACACCCAGGCTGAGCTCGCCGAACTCGTCTGCGTCGATCCACTCTACCGGATTACCGACAGGATGTGGCATAGATCAGTCGAATCGGGGAGCCCTTCGCGCACATGGTGGTGCGGGTGCTCGCCCAAGGCTAAAAATCAGCGCTCTGCTAAAACGACGCCCGAGTAATCAGCTTCCGGCGTCGCTGGATGCCCCGTTTGGGACATTGTTCGGGGTGCCTTCAGGCAGAGTGCTCGTTTGGTGACACGTTTCGGTCTGGCCGGGGGAGAACGATCACCTCGATCGGCTCGATGCGCCCTCGGATCGCCACGGTGCGGCGCTCGAGTCGATCGGTAGTCATGCCTGCCGCCTCGGCGGTTGCCACACTGACGATCACCTCGCCTGCAGCCGCAGCCGATGCGAGTCGGGCGGTGATATTGACGGCATCACCGAGCGCGGTGAAGTCGTCGACGGTGGTGCCAAGCCCGGTCGCGCCAACGAATGCCTCGCCGGTGTGGACGGCTGTTCCTACTGGGATGGCCACCGCCGGCGCGGTGCTGGCTCGTGCCGCTCGCTTGGCGAGGTCGATTGCGGCCGCTACTGCTGCTGCCGCGTGGCGCGGCCCGGTGATTCCGCCGAAGAAGAGCCCGATAACCTCATCGCCTACGACTTTGTCAACGATGCCGTCATGGGCAACGATCGAATCCGATGCCAATCGATAGAAGCGGTCGAGGAATGCGTGGAAGTCTGCCGGGCGCATTCGTTCGCCCATGGCTGTCGAGCCGCGGATATCGGAGAACAGCAGGGTGATCGGGATCTCCACTCCCGTCAACTGGCGTTTGCGAAGGTCGGTTATGCATCTTGTGCAGAGGGCTGGATTGCCCGGGGATTGCCGGAACCCCGCGTGCCTGAAGGCGAGGCCACCCAGCCCGGCGAACGGGGCTGCGCACAACTTGCAGCGTGGAGGCGACGGGATTCGTTTGAACGTCCGCCGCTGTTTGGCTAGCCAGGGACTCTCCCCAGTTAGCACGGCGCGGACTTGTTCTGTGAATTCCTCGGCCGCCATTTATTCACACCGTCTCATACTCGAGGCGGCCGGTAGGAGGCGCGTGGGTTCTCGAAGCCGTGGGCCCGCTGTAGACCACCGCGACACCGGAGCCTCGACGAGCTACACCCGTATGCTCCGCCGTACATTGCGGTGGATCTGGTTGAGGACACCGTTGGCGTCCTAGACGCCCACGGCATCGAGGGGGCCCAGACCTGGGGTGTCTCGCTCGGCGGATTATCGACGGCGTCAGCTGTTCGCGCGCAAAGTACGCAGCACGGCGTCGAATAGCAGTTCGTCCGGGCTGGTGTGGGCGGCATAGTGGTTAGCGTCACCAAGCGCGAGGAACTCGGCGGTCCGGACCTCCTTGGCTGCTCGCTGCGCCTGCTCGAGGAAGTCGTTATCGGCCGCTCCCATGAAAATGAGGCAGGGAACCCGCCACGCCCGAAGATCGTGCGCGACCGGTCCTTCCGAGAGCGCCGTCGTCCAGGCTGCCTCAAGGGCAGCGGCGTCATTGGCGACCCACCGCGCTCGGCGCTCATCGGGAAAGCGGATGTCCCAGAACGCCTCCAGCGCTTCGACCACGCCCTCGATGCCCTTGGCTCGAGCCGCCGCAAGGCCGTGGCTGACCGCTCGGGTGATCGGGCTGTCGGGCCACTCATATGGCTGCTGACCGCCGATAATGAGGGACAGCACGCGTTCGGGGGCGTGTTCGCCGATTCCGAATCCGAGCCTGCCGCCCCACGACATGCCGATGAAATGGGCACGCTCGAGCGACAGCTCATCCAAGACCCCCACGGCGTCCCCAACACGCACCTCCATGGCGTATGCGGCTGGGTCGTGCGGCTTGTCGCTGGCCCCTAGGCCCCGGTGGTCGACGTAGATCCGACGAAACTCGCCAGCCGGAAGCGCTCGGGCGATATTCGACTCTCGCACATCGGCGACGGAGTCCAAGAACCCGCCATGAAACACGACAGGGACTCCGTCACCACTCTCGTCCTCGAAGTACACCTGGCGACCGTCCAGCCGGTTCCGCGAGCGAGGCATCAGGCCACCTCTTCTGTACGACAGCAGTCTCGCGGCTCACCCTATGCCCGAGCGTCGGCCCACATCCGCGGGCCATTCGTCAAGGACCGTCCCAACGAGGCCGAGCTGGACGCGTTGCAGTGAAGCGCACCACAGCCGGCAACTCAGTCCTGGATTAGTCAGTCCCGCAGGCCGACCGGCCAGCGGACAAGGGTCAGATGCGAACCTTCTCGGGGACGATATATCACTAGAAACGAGCTTGCGCCGGCGTGCCGCCGACGTGGAGAACCGGCGACTGCCCTGCCTGCCGGATCATCTGCGCCCCGCGGCCGCAGCATCTAGACGATGCCACCCACCCGGCCATTACCCGTCTGGTTGTACAGCGCTTCAGGCCGCGGACCCCGCACCAGACTTGGCCCCGCCGTCATGATCAATACGACTACCAGCAGCCACTTTCCCCCTGCGGCGAGGAGTGGGAGTGTAAAGTCGCCGGGGCTTGTTGGGCCCGGCGACACCCGGAATAGGTTGGTCGCAGCGTGCAGCAGGATAGCCATTAGCAGGCTTCCGCGCGTGTTCAGGAAGACCCAGGTAAAGAGCACCGACTTCGCCGTATTATCCACAAGGATCGGCCAGACGGGCTCTTGGAATCTGGTCGCCCCCTCCGTCCAGAGCAACGGGAGGTGCCACAGCGCCCAAAACACGCCAACGATCAGGCTGGCGACCAGGGCGTTGTGCCGGGTAAGCAGTCGCGGGAGCGCGAAGCCTCGCCAAGCAGGCTCTTCACCCAAACCATCTGTAAGTGCCAGTATCAGAAAAGCAACGGGCAGCAGCACCAAGGGTTCCTCGCTCAGCGCCTTAGGTACCGCTGCCGACCAGGAGCCACCAAGCAGCGCATAGACCCCCGCGATTGCGAGCGAGAAGGCAGCAGGCCCAAGGATCACCAGCACATACCATTGCCAACCCACGTGCCAGCGAACGAGGCGCTCGCCTAGATCCCTCACCGCGGCACGCCCACCAGTGAGGGCCGCTGCGAGTATCGCGGCTACGGCCGGGGCCCAGACCACCGCCCGCCACCCACTGCCTTCTAGGACTCCAAACGCGCCCGGTATCTGTACCGCCCAGGACAAACCGTATGCAAGGACGAACAAAGTCACCACGGGATGTCGTCGGATCATCTGAATCACTCCCCAGTCACCTCCCATGTGCTGTTCTTCCACCCAAATTCGAGGACATGCTCGCACGAGAAGGGCGGAGGTTGACCGGGGTGGCTTGCGATCGGTCGATCCCGGTGGCGTCATCAATGACGGGACCAGCTCGATGCGACCTTGGCTACACCCAGGGGCGACCCGGATCGCCCTCACTGGAGCAGTCGGTAGAAGCGCCAGTAGTCGGTGTGTATCGGGAGAACCTCCACCGCGCCGAAGCCCGCCTGGAGGGCGTATTGGCGAAGCACCGAGGGACGCATGACGGGCTCCGGTGGCTGCGGTCTGCGGGTCTCCCATGGCGCCGGCCAGGCAGGAGACCACGCTCCAGCCGTACTCAGTTCGTTCCCGTGGTGAGGCGGGGAGCGTGAACTCCTCGGCGACCAGCCCGTCGACCCCGAGCAGGGTCCCGTCCTCGGAGAGCATGGCCGACCGCCCTGAGTGCGTCAACGGGTCGCGACATGTCGTGCACGGCCTCGAAGATCGTCACCAGGTCATACCCGCCCGCTCCGCCGAGTTCGGCGGCGCTGCGGATGTCGATGCCGGGGAGGCAGTCCCTCAACCACTGTTTAGCAGCCGTGTCTTCGGACCGGCCCGAGGTCCGATCGCAGAGATCGCCAGTGGCCCAAAACGTGGCCACTCAGTGGGCGAACGAGGTGCACTCGAAGCTTGGTTCCGGGCGTAGTGTTCTGTCGTGAAGCGCGTCAACCGCGATGCATGATCGGGGTGCTGATCTGGTCCGCGGGCCGCGACACGGGGCTTTCCCACCATCACAGGCTCAGGGCCATCGCCGGTATCGCATTTGATCGCTTGTGGGTGCAGGGCGCACGCCGAGGTGGATGAGGACAGCGAGAACCCGTCGATTGGCGTCCTCACTATCGGCAATGTCGAGCTTGAGCAGCCGCCGCCGAACATGGGCTTCGACGGTCCGTTCACTGAGGACCAGCCGTTTGGCGATCCCAGTGTTCGTCATCCCTTGGGCCATCAACCGGAGCACCTCGTGCTCACGCTCGGTGAGCTGGGCAAGGCTGTCCTGGCGGGTCTTGCGGTTGAGCAGGGCGGCGACCACCTGGGGTCGGGCGCCGAGCCTCCGTCGGCGACTCGTGCGACGGCATCGATGAAGTCCGAAACCTCCAGCACCCGGTCCTTCAGCAGATAACCGAATCCACCGAGACCGGCAAGCTCCAC
Organism: uncultured Actinomycetota bacterium; assembly: GCA_963759635.1. Taxonomy (GTDB): domain Bacteria; phylum Actinomycetota; class Actinomycetes; order Propionibacteriales; family Propionibacteriaceae; genus Microlunatus. The sequence goes on along the minus strand of CAVXAP010000029.1, from coordinate 51,082 downwards.
GCTGTGCGCCGTTTCGATGTGTTGCGAGAGCAGGAGGACACCCAGGTCGGGCCGCGTCGATTTGAGCGCGGCAGCCGCACGGGTGCCCTCATCGGTGAATGAGGGGGGTAACCGAACGTCGAGGACGACAACATCTGGGGCATACTCCCGGACCGCATCCTCGACGCCGTCGCAATCGCCAAGCGACGCTACGACGTCGTGTCCAGCGTCGCGGAACAACCCGGCAAGGCCCTCGCGCAGCAGTGCCTGGTCCTCGACGAGGATCACCCGCATGGAAACTCCGCAGTCAGCAGGGTTCCCTGTGTGCCGGACTCGATGTGGAGCCGGCCGCCAACGGCAGCGACCCGGTCCGCCAGCCCCGCCAGTCCGGAACCCTCCCACGCCCGCGCACCACCCACGCCGTCATCGGCGACGGAGACCAAGAGCGAGCCGTTACGGCGTACGGCGCGCATGGTGACGGCTGTGGCTCGCGCGTGCTTGATGACGTTGGTGAGGCCCTCGCATCCGACGAAGTATGCGGTCGTCTCCAGACTGCGATCAAGACGCTCAGGATCCGCGTCCACGATGACCGGGATAGGCGCGCGTCCGGCGAGCTCCCGGAATGCCGCGGCGATCCCCGAGTCGAGCTGAGGAGGGGGCAGCCGATCGGTGAGCCTGCGCAGCTCCTCGATCGTCGCGGCCAGGTCCGCGACCAGCCCATCGACGCGATCGGCATCCGCCGCCGTGTATCGCGGCATCTCCACGGTGCCCGACGACCGGCTCAACTTTCCGTTCTCCGGATCCTTCGCCACAGCAACAACGCTGACCTGGGGCCTAACCCAGGCCTTGTTCCTCGTCACTCTCCTCGGGTTCGCCCGCAGTGGGGCCGTCGGAGCGAGCCGACCCGGCCGCATCGGTGCCTGGCTCGCGCTGGTAGGCGGCATCATGTTCGTCGCTGCGCACGCGGTTAGCGTGATATTCCGCGACGCCCGCGTGGACGACCCGGCAGGCCTGGCCGCGATCACGCTGTTCTCCATCGCAACCCTGCTGACAGCCATTGGGTTAATCGTTGCCGGCGTGGCCGTCGCCCGCGCCGGCCGGTGGACGGCCTGGCGGCGCTATCCGGTCCTCGCGGTCGGTGTGTGGATGCTCTGCATGCTGCCGCTGCAGTTCACCTCCCTGCTGCCGCTCTCGGTCGCCGTCTACGCCACGACGATCACCGCCTTCGCGGTCGCCCTCCTCGCCCAGCCCGAACGTGGCAAGGAATGAGCGTCCGTTTCGGGCTACCAGCCTTGCCGACGCCATGGTGGAGTGAGCCCCGATGAGCACCGAAGCGGAGGCAACCCCCTGCGCTGCCTTTGGTGGTACCCGGGGCAGTCATCCGGCTGACGTGGGCGACCGCCCTGCGTGGTGGATGGTCCAGATGGCCAGGGACAAGTCGGAGTTCCACTGGTGCGGCACGTTCGCGCTGATCCTCGCTCCGGGACTCTTCGTCGGCGCGCTGATCGGTGGAGCCCGGCCCGTAGAACGCACCGTATCGCAGGGCTGCGCCACCAGCCGTGACGACAACGTCCTCGACGTGGCAGAGCGCCTCGGCCGCCCCGCGCATCTTCGCCCCTACCTCCTCCGACGGAAGCGGATCCTGCTCGCTCACCCGTCCACCATCGCGGATTTCGGTCCACGTACGGGGGGACGCCGTGTCCGTTGACATGCCAAGCCCTTGGTCGGGCGCCCACCAGAGTGACTGATGCAGCCGTCTGCGCCTAACCTCCTCAGGCCAATCTGTGGATATCTATCTCGAGGTTGTATCAAGACTCGGATCTTCCCGATCGAATTGCGTGAAGGAAGACTGACACCATGCACGCTGGCCCTACCCGTCAACCAGCACCGAGAATCGATGAAGTCGTCGAGCAGCTCCAGCAGCGGATCGACGCGCTGCCTCATGATCGGGTGCACCGCCGCACCTTCATGACGACCTATCAGCGGACCACGCAGGCTGTCGGCGATGCTGTTGATGCGGCCTACTTCGAAGATCCCGAGTGGGTGGTGCGCTGGGATGTCGCCTTCGCGGACCTCCTCATCGCCGCCCATGACGCTGATCGAGTCGACGGCCACGTATCGCGACCGTGGCGGCTCGCGTTCCAGGCCGATCCGAGGCAATCGAGCATCGTCCACCTGCTTTTGGGCATGAACGCCCACATCAACTACGACCTGCCGCAGGCGACCCTTTCGGTGATCACCGATCAAGATTTTGAAGATCATGTCCTGATCGACCGGCGCCGTCGTGATCATGAACGCATCGACAAGATCCTGGCCAGGCGAGTGACAGCCGAAGATCATGCGATAGGAGGCGCCCGCAGCGCGCTGGACCGGATTCTGACACCGGCCAACCGGATGAGTTCGCGGCGCTTTCTCCGGGAGGCTCGAAGCAAGGTCTGGTTGAACGTCGCCGAGCTCCAGCGAGCCCGACTCGACGGCGCCAACGCCTACAACGCTCGACTGGCGGAGCTCGAGGTGCTCGCCGCTGCTAAGATCGCCGACTTGTCGCGGCCTGGCCAGGTCTTACTCCGTCTGGCGATGACCGGGTTCGGGGTCACCCTGCCGCCGCCCTAGTGCCCTGGATTCAGCCGGCCAGGGCCACCCAGGTCTGACCGGGCTTGAGAGCGATCGGCTTGCCGGATTTGTCGATGAAGTGAAGGGATGCGGAGGCCTTCGTTCGTTTCCACCGGCCCTCGATCCTCTTTCCGTCCCGGTAGATCGTCACCACACCCTTGCCCACTGTGTCGGACTGTACCGATGGCGTACCGCGAACATCGCGGTTGCCGTCCGGATGGTTGCGTACCCTCATGATCACGACATTGTCGGCCTTGGTGATCGCTCGGCTGTCCCCGTCGGCGTATCGAGATCCGTTCCAACGCACGGTGTAGCGGCCTGACGTGTATCCGAAGTCGAATGTGTCATGCCCGACGCGCACCTTGACAGTTTTGGCCGTGCGGCCTCGCGGTGCAGTCTCGCTGAACGTCCAGCCAATCGAGGTGGCTTTGGCGAGCTTCGTCGACTTCGCGATCTTGGCCAGGTTCACGAAAACGTTGTGCGGCGCCACCCGCCGGCTGTCGCGGGTCGAGCGTGGGATTGCCACCATCGAGGCGCTGTTGATCTTGCGCTGCACCGAGAAATTGGCGCCGGAATAGACCAATCCAGGTTTACCGAAGAGCGGCAGTAGCTGCACGTCGGTGCTGCGTGCGCTGCGGATCGGTCCCAGACGCTTGGGAAACCTCGAATGGTAGATCGCGATGAGCCGCGTCTGGGCGCCCTCGACCTCTTGAATGAAGGTGATGTCAGCCTGGCTCAAACCCACCTGGGGTCTGGCTGCTGCGATGTTCTCCACCTTTGCCGCGATCACCTCGTGGTTGCTCAGCTTGCCGCCGGTCAGCGGGTCGGTGGGTTTCTGGCTCGGGGTGGTCGTGGTGGTCGGCGTCGGCATCGGCGCTGAAGACTCAACCGCCATGGAGCTGCTGGTGACCGGGTCAGAATTTGGACCACTGATCACAGCCGCGATGCCGATCGCACCCGCGACCACGACGGCAGCCACGGCCGCAATGACGAGCGCGATGCGCGAGCGGCTCATGAACGAGGGGGCATGAAAGGTGACCTCAGCGATCGCGCAGGGTAATGGTCGAGCCGCTCTCGCGGCAGCACTAGACGGCGCCTGGCCGTCCGTGACACATCTTGAACTTCTTGCCGGAGCCGCACGGACACGGAGCATTGCGACCCACGTTCGCGTATGGGTCGTCTGCCTTGCTTGACGTCTTGCCAGCTCTCTGCACTGAGCCGTCCTCGGCCGGAGCCGAGTAGCTGAGCGGGGTACGCGAACCGGTCTGGCCGGCCAACCCTTTGGCCTTTACCTGCGGCCGTGCCGCCACGGGTTCCTCGACAAGGACGGCTGGCTCGGACTCATCGTCGTCGACTGGATGCACCGCCACGCCTGGACCGTCCGGGTCCGGTCCAGACTCCACCAGGTGGAGGCCGGCGCGGTCGTGACCGTTCGGGCTGCCGGCATCGGTCCGGCCGGCGCCAATGGTGACCGGTTGGCCGTCCGAGTCGGCGACGACGCCGACCATGGGAGTTTCCTGCACCTCGACGTCGAGGTGGAAGACGTAGCCGACGACCTCTTCCATGAAGGCTTCCATCATGACGTTGAACATGTCGCCGCCCTCGCGCTGGTATTCCACCAGCGGGTCGCGCTGCGCCATCGCCCGTAGGCCGATACCTTCGCGGAGATAGTCCATTTCGTAAAGATGCTCGCGCCACTTGCGGTCCAGCACAGTCAGCAGCACCCGGCGCTCGAGCTCTCGCATGACATCCGCGCCGAGACTCTTTTCCCGGTTGTCGTACGCGGCCTGGGCGTCAGCCTTGAAGTCATCGATCAACAGCTGCCGGTCGAGGTCGTCGCGCTCCTCGTACTCAGCGCGCACCAAGGACACCGGGTAGAGCGTGTTCATATTGCTCCACAGCTGTTCCAGGTCCCAGTCCTCGGCGAATCCCTCAGTCGCTCCGATGACATATTGCTCGAGGACTGTGTCAACGGTAGCCCGCAAGCGGGACTCGACGTCGGCGCCCTCCAGCACCTTGCGACGGTCGCCGTAGACGGCATGCCGCTGCCGGTTCATGACGTCGTCGTACTTCAGGATATTTTTGCGAATCTCGAAGTTCTGCGCCTCGACTTGGCTTTGGGCGCTGGCGATCGAGGCCGAGACGCGCTTGTTTTCGATAGGCACGTCGTCTGGCATCTTGAGGGCCTGCAAGACCCACTCCACGATGTCGGACTTGAAAAGCCGCATCAAATCGTCACCGAGCGACAGGTAGAACCGGCTCTCGCCGGGATCGCCCTGGCGGCCGGAACGTCCGCGTAGCTGGTTGTCGATTCGGCGCGACTCGTGCCGTTCCGATCCGACGACGTAGAGCCCGCCAAGCTCCACGACCTCGTCGTGCTCAGCCCTGGTTTCATCCTCGAATGCTTCCAGGAGTTCGGGGTAGAGCTGCTCGTACTCTTCGGAGTTCTCAAGCGCGTCGATCCCGGAGTCGTGCAGCTTCTTGTCGGCGAGAAACTCAGCGTTTCCTCCGAGGATGATGTCGGTCCCGCGACCAGCCATGTTGGTCGCTACCGTGACCGCGCCCTTGGCTCCCGCCAACGCGATGATGGCTGCCTCACGTTCATGCTGCTTGGCGTTGAGCACCTCATGCTTTACCCCGGCCCGCTTCAGCAGCCCCGACAAGATTTCGGATTTGGCTACGGACGCGGTGCCGATCAGCACCGGCTGCCCCTGCTCATGGCGTGCGGCGACATCCTCGACAATGGCCTCGAACTTGGCCTCTTCGGTGCGGTAGATGAGGTCGCGCTGGTCGCCGCGGATCATCGGCATGTTGGTGGGGATCGGCACCACGCCGAGGCCGTAGATCTTCTGGAATTCGCTGGCCTCGGTGAGTGCGGTGCCCGTCATCCCGGCGAGTTTCTCGTACATCCGGAAGTAGTTCTGCAGGGTGATCGTGGCGAGCGTCTGGTATTCGTCGCGGATCTGGACCGCTTCTTTGGCCTCGATGGCCTGGTGCAGGCCCTCGTTATAGCGACGACCGATCAAGGTACGCCCGGTGTGCTCGTCAACAATCAGCACTTCGCCGTCGATCAGTACGTAATCGCGGTCCAGCTTGAACAGTTCCTTGGCCTTGATGGCGTTGTTGAGATACGAGATCAGCGGCGTGTTCGCCGACTCGTACAAATTGCCGATGCCGAGCCAGTCCTCGACTGCGTCGATCCCGGTCTCATTAATCGCCACAGTCCGCTTTTTCTCGTCGACCTCATAGTGCTCATCGCGGCGCAGCCGGTTCACCAGCTTGGCGAATTCGGGATACCACTTGTGGCTGTCCTCGGCTGGGCCGGAAATGATCAATGGCGTACGGGCTTCGTCGATCAGGATCGAGTCGACCTCGTCGACGATGGCGTAGTGGTGCTCGCGCTGCACGCAGTCATCGAGGCTGAGCGCCATGTTGTCCCGCAGATAATCGAAGCCGAACTCGTTGTTAGTGCCATAGGTGATGTCCGCCTGGTATGCCTTGCGCCGCTCGGCCGGGTCCATCTGCGAGAGGATGGCGCCGACCTCCATGCCGAGGAAGTGGTGGATTCGTCCCATCCACTCTGAGTCGCGTTTGGCAAGGTAGTCATTGACCGTGACCACGTGTACGCCTCGTCCGGTCAGGGCGTTGAGGTAGGACGGCATGGTCGCGACCAACGTCTTGCCCTCGCCGGTCTTCATCTCGGCGATGTTGCCCAGGTGCAGCGCAGCCCCGCCCATGACCTGGACGTCGAAGTGTCGCTTGTCCAGGACCCGCCGGCTGGCCTCGCGTACGGTCGCGAAAGCCTCTGGAAGCAGCGACTCGAGCGGCTCATCTCGTTCGGAGCGTGCTCGGAACTCCGCGGTCTGGCCACGCAGCTCCTCGTCGCTCATCGCGACGAAGTCGTCCTCGATCGCGTTCACCTGCTTGGCGATATTCGAGAGTTGCTTGAGCAGTTTGCCTTCGCCTAAGCGCAGCAGCCTATCCATCAAAGCCACGGAAACTGGCTCCCCTTACGTCGTTATCACTTACCTGCACGGTCTGTGGCGCCGAGATGTTCCCTTATGTCGCTCGGCTCCGCGCCAGACTTCATCCATCGTAGAAGTGCCGCAGCGCGCCCTCCATCGTAGGCCAGGCCCGTTTTTGAGGTTAACTGCTCGCGCATCGCGCTGCGTTTGATTGCTCGCTCCGCTCGCTGCGATGTTCGCTGGGTTGCCGCCGTCTTCGTCGGATCTGGCGGAACGGAAGAGCGTTGTTCCGCCATCTCCTCCTGCAGCTCGGCGGCGCGAACATCGAGAATCCGACGTCGTCGGCACTCTTCGCGAACAAGAAACATGTTCGCTCATCGCTCCTCCGATCGACGCGCGCGCGATTCCCGACGCTCGCAGCCTGCGAGCTGGACCAGCGACCTCAGGCTGCGGCCAGAGCTGGTGCGAGGTCCCCTCGCGGCAGAACCTCCACAGCTTCCAGGCCCAGCCATTCAGCCATGATCTTGAGCTCGGATGCGAGCTCGGTTGCAACCTCCCACGAGTGGTGACCTGGCTCGATCCAGGCGCCATTGACCCGCAGGATGCCACGCGTGCGGTCGGCCTTGAGATCAACCCTGGCCACGAACTTCTCATCGAGCAGGAACGGGTAGACGTAGTAGCCGTAACTGCGCTTCGGCTCCGGCACGTAAATCTCGATCCGATAGGCGAAATCGAACAAGCGCTGCAGTCGGGCCCGCTCGAAGATCATCGAGTCGAAGGGACTCAGCAGTGTGCGAGCCACAATTCGACGCGGTACCCGTGCCTCGTGCCACAGGTACCAAGGCCGACCCTCAGATCCCTGGACCACAACCGGGATGAGCTCGCCACTCTCCACCAATGTCGTGATCGCCTCCCGCGTCATTGCGAGGCGAGTACGGAAGTAGTCGCGCAAGCACGACTCGCTTGCTATTCCGAGAGCTCGCGCAGCGCGCCGGACCAGGCCAGTGACAGACTCTTGTGGTGTCGGAGTTGATGTGCCGAGAACTGATGCCGGAATGACGCGTTCAGGGAGGTCATAGACCCTCTCGAACTGCGGGTTGCGGCGGGCCGAGGTGACCTCGCCGACATAGAACAGCCACTCCAAGACGGTCTTGACCCGCGACCAGTTCCAACCCCAGTTGCTCCGGTCGCGCTCTTCGGCGACCTCTAGATCCCGCGCGCTGATCGGCCCACGCGCGGCAACTTCGTCTCGCACGAACGGAATCAGGTCGGCGTTCTGTTGCGCGACTCGCTCCACTCCAGCCCAGACGTCGCGAAATCCGGGCTGCATGCGAAACCGGAGCAGTGGTTGCAGCGAGACGTCGATCAGGCTCGCCGCATGGCCCCAATACTCAAAGAGCCGGCGCGGGGGCTGATAGGCGGCGCGTTCCAGGAGACCAGGATCGTAGGGCCCAAGCCGCGAGAACAGCGGCATGAAGTGCGCCCGCGTCACGACGTTGATGGAGTCGATCTGAAACTGTGCAAGCCGATTCGTCACCGCCTGCACGTCACGCATCGTGATCGGTCGCTCGCGCTTGGCCACGCCAAAGCCCTGCGCAGCCAGCGCGATCCGCCTCGCCTCGCCCCTGCTCAGCCGTTCTCGTCGCACACCCAGACGTTAGCGGGAGCCTCTGACAACCGGGGAGGCGTACCGGCGGCGTAGCAAACCTAAGATGCCCGAATCCCAGCCATGCACCCGACTCAAACCGACCCACAGAACTCACGGACGCGTTTGCTACGCCGCCGGTACGCCTCCCCGGTGTTAGCCAGCCAGAGCAGCGTCTGACTGATGGGAGCTACGAGACCAGGGCGTAAGCCATGTCGAGACGGATCACCCCGTAGTCGTAGGCCTTGCGGCGATAAACGACACTCGGCGCTAGGTACTCGGAGTCAATGTACAAATAGAAGTCGTGCCCGACGAGCTCCATCTCCAGCAGCGCCTGGTCCAGGCTCATGGGCACCGCAGGATGAAATTTCTCGCGTACCACCATCGGACCCTCGCCGTCGACCTCGATCCCGGCGATCCTGCGCATCGACGACCCGTTCGTCTCCGGTGCGCCATTCTCGATCAGCGGCAGCTCGGCTGCCGCATCATGCAGCGAACGGGGCGAGTGCTGGCCACGATGCACCCGCTTACGGTCGGCTGCCTTGCGTAGCTGCGCCATCAGCTTGTCCAACGCCAGATCGAATGCCGCAGCCTTGTCCTCAGCCGCCGCCTCCGCCCGTATCACCGGGCCCTTGGTACGAAGCGTGATCTCGACACGGCTCGCCTGATCGTGTTGTCGCCTGTTCCGCTCTGCCGATACCTCCACCTCCACGCGAATGGCCCGATCGTTGAGCTTCTCCAGTCGCGTGATCTTCTCATCCACGTACGAGCGAAACTGATCCGACACATTGCAATGTCGGGACTTGACGACAACATCCATGTCTACCTCCATTGAGGAGTTGGCAGTTCGAACAGCGCGATCAGGCGAGCATGCGCCCGGCGTTCGGTCGCGGCTGTGGGCCGCGCTGCGGAGACGATTCAGAAATGACAAAGGCACTCGACGCACCCTGGTTCCGGCCTGACCTGAAATCCCCCTGGTGCGCAAGCGCCATGTACCAGACGCTAATCCTTGTCATCCGGTATTTCTACCGCTTCCTGGGGATCCTCACTGAGTTCTCAGTCCGCGAACATCAGACCCCGGAGTCGCCGATTCGAGGCGACTTCGGCGGCCGTACGCGTACGGTGGCCGCCACCGTTGCTGCGCCCAGTACCGGGATCCTGGCCGCTCGGAGCACCCGTGCAGCCTCCGTCAGGCTACTGCCGGTTGTCACCAGGTCGTCGACGAGTACAGCTGCACCGGCAGTGATCGGGGTCCGCAGCCGGTAGGCGCCAGCCAGGTTTTCCTGGCGGTCCGCTGCGTGGAGGCCGGCCTGATCGGCGACGCGACGCGCCTGGGTGAGCGCCGATCGAACTGTCATTGGGTACCGCATCCGGAGCCGACGCGCCGTAAGCCGGGCCATCGAGGCGGTGGCATCGAAACCCCTGCGACGGACCGTACGCGCTGCTGAAGGGATCGGTACCAAGACGATCCTGTTGGCGCCGACGGCGTACGGCTCGCTCGCCAGCAACACATGCACGCTAAGTGCCAGCCGCTCGGCGAGGAAACCGGTCAGCGTCAGCGCCTGCCGCTCCTTGTGCGCGTTGATCACCCTGCGCAGGATCGGGTCATACGCCGACGACGTGACCGTGACAGGGAATCCGTCGGGGCAGGGAACTGGAGCAGTGAAGAAGGGACGTCGGCCGGCCAGCTGCAGACGACAGCCCGGGCAGATCCCCCACCAGGGATGGCCGCAGCCATGGCATCGAGCGCCAAGCAGCAAGTCACCCGCTGCTGCCAGCCAATGCTCAAAGCTCACTGGCTGAGTCTGTCGCGTTCCGACTCAGTATCGGCTGGCGCTGAGCAATCTGTGGACAGTCATCACACCTAGCCGGGATAGGCGATGGTGCTGACCGCCTTGTCCACGAAAGGCAGCCACTGGCTGCCATTGTCCTTCCAGGTTTGGCCGTCACCGCCGACGATGATTGCGCTCTGCGTCCGGGGCAATACGGCGAGCTCGACCGCATCCCAGTTCTCGGGCTCACCCTTTTTGCTGATCCGCGACGCATCCTCCACTACCCGAAACGGCGCGTACGCGGCGTCGGTGTTGGCGGCTCCCAAGACCATCAGTTCAGTGGCATCGAGCCATGCGACATCGGCGATCCTCTCGATCTGCTCCATGTTGGCCTGCGTGGTGTCAAGCGGCCGCCACTCGTCAACCATGATCTTATTGTCGGCACGGATGATTCGAGCGAGACCGAGTTCGACCCCGGCCCCGGTGCCAGGCTCAGGACGACGAACCAAGGCCATCCGGGTGCCATCGGGTGAGATTTTGAACGCCACCACCTTCCGGTCTTTCAACACTGGCGAGTCGATCGGCGATGGGGCCTTCTTACCGGCAGGTAACACCCAGATCCGCTGCCGGTCGCCTTGGCGCCCGATATCCCAGATCTCGCCATACCTGGTGAACTGCGGCCTGAGCAGTTCGCTGACCCCGCTCAGCAAAGGGGTCGGTTTCCCGCCCGCGACCGGCGCACGACGAAGCGTCGTCTCATGGTTCGTCGTGACGGCAATGTCGGTGTTCGTCACCGACACAGCAAGGGCATCGACTTGGTACTCGCCGTTGCCAAACGGTCCGTCGAGCGGGCTGAGCGTCGGCGCATCTGTTGTCGTGGTGGTCACGACCTTGACCCTCCCCCCTTCGACCGCGTAGAGGTGCTCACCGGCCACAAACGGGATTGGGTCGATATCACGGGGAATCGCATCAACCGAAATCACCAGGCTGTTTTGATCGCTTCCCGGCACCCGGTACGGCTGCTGGTTCACCTTGATCAGCACACCCTTGACTCCGCCGATCTGCCTAAGTGTGTACACGATCTGCGCGGCCAGCAGGCTGCGCTGCGGATCCGGTAGCGCCAATACCGAGTCACTGAGCTGGACTTCGGCGATGCCGTCAGTGATCGTCACCGAGTCGACGCTCAGGCTGGTGTTGGGGGGGATTGCACTTGAGACGGCGGGCTTCAGCCACTTCGAGGGTCCGTTGAGCAGCAACCTCATCAGGGCCGAGGCCACATTCGCTGGGTTACTCAGCGCCGGCAGATAGATCGGGTCAGGGACCAGCGAACTTCCGTTCCCGACGAAGTAGAGATCGTAGGTTTGGTAGAAGGAGTCGAAGAAGAACTGCTCGACCATCAGCCCCGGCGGCGGGTTGCCGATCCGCCACTCGCCGTTTTCTTGGCGCACCTCGAAGTTCCAGTTGAACTCGTGGTCGCGCGCCAGGTAGGTGCGGTCGGCGGCCAGCGACCCGACAAGGCCACCGTCGAAGGTGACCACATTTCCGCGCGCGACCGGCGAGCCCTGATAGATCAAAACCTCGCCCGTAGGGCTCCACTTCTCGGCGGCCGTACGAGTCAGGAACTGCTTGGCTGTCGAGTAGTTGGGCTGGTAATTCGAAGTTGCCAGCAGGTAGCCCTTGACAATCTCTAGCGGCTTGTCACCCGGGTCTGGAGGTTTGACTTCGACATTGACGCAGTTCTGACATGGAGGTTGCTGTCCCTCAACCTTCTCGATTGGTCCCGACGTCGGCACGCTCACGCAACCGGCCGCTACGAGCAAGCTCGCTACGAGAATGAGCAGCGCCGCGAAACGGCGCCGGGTCCAACTCACGATGGGCTCACTGTCGTCTTCGCTGCGGGCGCAGGTCGCGGGGCCGGGGATGCCGGTGAACTCGGCAGAGGTGCTGGCGCCTCAAGACCGTCGAGCCTGGTCCCACCCGGGCCGACGAGATCACGCGGGACCAGCGGAAGCGGTGAAGTCTCGAGAATTGCTCCTAGTTTCCGCGGGAGTGTCAGCCGGAACTGGGCCCCCATCGCTGGGCGGCCCCACGCTGTCAGCCAGCCGCCGTGCAGGTTCGCGTCCTCCATGGCGATCGCAAGACCGAGGCCAGTTCCGCCGACGGTCCTGGCCCGCGCGGCGTCTCCGCGCCAGAAACGGTGAAAGACTTGCCTGGCCTGACTTGCTTCGAATCCCACGCCATGGTCGCGGACCGCGATCGCAACGGCGACGTCATCACTCTCGATCAAGATGTCGACCGGATGGCCTTCACTGTGCTCGATGGCGTTGACAAGCAGATTGCGGAGGATGCGTTCGATCCGCCGGGCATCGACCTCGGCCTTCGCCTCGCCCCTCTCGTGCACGTTGATCTCGGTGTGGTTGCTCTCCGCGAGCCGTTCGTTCGCCTCCACCACGCGTCGAACGAGATCGCGCAGATCCACCTCTTCGACGTTGAGCTGCGCCGCACCGGCATCGAAGCGGGAGATCTCCAGCAGGTCGCTGAGCAGCGCCTCGAAGCGATCCAGCTCGTTCTGCAGCAGCTCGGCCGAGCGTGCGGCAACCGGGTCGAAGTCCTCACGCGCCTCGTACAGCACCTCAGAAGCCATCCGGACCGTAGTCAATGGGGTGCGCAGCTCGTGCGAGACATCAGACACGAATCGCTGCTGGACAGCAGACAGCTCCTCGAGCGTGTTGATCTGTTTCTCCAACTCCGAGGCCATGTAGTTCATCGACGTGGCCAGGCGGGCCAAGTCGTCTTGTCCGCGGACCTTCACACGGTCGCGCAAATTGCCCGATGCGAGGCTTTCGGCGGCCCGGCGGGCAGCGCGTACCGGAGTTACGACCTGACGGCTGACCAGCGCTGCGATGAAAGTCAGCAAGATCACCAAGATCGCTCCGGTGGTCACCACCGCGTAACGGAGAATGATGAGAGTGGCCACCTCCTGCGTGAGCGGAAACATCAGGTAGATCTGATAGCGATCGGTGCCTTGGAGAGTGAGGGTCGCGCCTGCTGCCAGCCCTGCTACCGAGGGCCGACGGTCGCGGTACTCAATCTGGGTCGGGGTTATCAGCAGGTCGTTGCGGACACTCTGTTCAACCTGTCTGCTCAGTGCACTCGGAATGCGGCCCACCGCGTTGCCAGCGGTTATCGTCTGGCTAGGCGAGATGATGATCACCTCGAACTGCTCCGCCCGGCTCGCGAAACCGGTGGCCAGGTCAAGAAGCAGCTTGTCGACGTTGACCTCACCGGTGAGATCCACCGCGTTGAGCTGCTGTTGTGCCGTGTTGACGGCCTGGCGGGCTTCGTTCTTGGCGGTCTCCTTCTTGCCGTCGATCACCCCGATCGTGGCCTGTTGCATCAGCAGGAAACCACCAAGCACCAGCACCAGCACCGACGCGACGAAGACGGTCAGGACCACACGAAGCGGCAACGACCGCCACCACCACGTGACGGGGAATCGCCACCAGCGGGATTTCAGGATTCGTTGGATCGAGACCATAAGCCGACGTTCACGTCTGAGGCCGCCTTCGAAGCGGGCCGCTATCGGACCTGGTTGGTTTCGCCGGCCTTGTAGCCGATTCCGCGTACGGTCACCACAATCTCTGGGTGCTCGGGATCCTTCTCGATCTTGGAACGCAGCCGCTGCACGTGGACGTTCACCAGCCGGGTGTCAGCGGCATGGCGGTAGCCCCAGACCTGTTCGAGCAGTACCTCGCGACTGAAGACCTGCCAAGGCCGTCGGGCCAGGGCAAGCAAGAGGTCGAACTCCAACGGCGTGAGCTGGATCTGGACCCCGTCTCGCTTCACTGAATGCCCGTCGACGCTGATCGAGAGATCTCCGATCCGCAAGGTCTCGACGTCGAGATCCTCGCTGGCCGGCATCCGGCGCAGCCGAGTCTTGATTCTGGCGACGAGCTCCTTGGCCTTGAACGGTTTGGCGACGTAGTCGTCAGCACCCGCTTCCAGTCCTTCAACCACGTCGATGGTGTCGGTCTTCGCCGTGAGCATCACAATCGGCACGCCTGACTCAGCGCGGATGTCGCGACAGACATCCACACCGTCGCGCCCCGGCAGCATCAAGTCGAGCAGCACCAGGTCTGGCTTTGCCTCCTTGAATGCCGAGAAGGCCTTGTCCCCATGCGCGCACCAAATCGGCTCGAACCCCTCATTCCGGAGCACGATCGACAGCATCTCGGCAAGCGCCGCGTCGTCGTCAACCACCAGCACCCGGCTGCGCGCCCCTGCACTCTTGGTTGTTTCAGACACTCGGTATCCCTCCCGTCAGTGCGATATGAACACCGACGTCTCGGTGAGCACACCCGCGATGACCTTCTCACAAGGCGACTCTTGCGACGTAATCCTATGCACCTGGAAAACAAGCTTCACAGCATGGACATAATGTCCCAACTGGGCACCGGCCGCCGCAGATCGGGCATAAGGGTCGATATCGCATATCGACGACGGTCTTAGTTGAGCTCGGGACTCTCCACCCACGTTGAGAAGAATGCGATCTCCCCATGCTGGCGACGCAGCACAGTACGCCAGAGTTCGAGAGGCTGGCCGCCGAACACGTCGCCATAGTCCGCTGGCACCAAATGCCACATACCTTCGGAGATCTCCGCCTGCAACTGGCCCGAGGCCCAACCTGCATAGCCTGCAAAAATCCGCAGGTCGCGATAGGCACCTGAGACGATCTCGATCGGCGTATCGAGGTGCAACAGACCGACGCTGTCGAACAGCGGTCGCCACCCCGGAGGCTCCTCACCATCAGCTGCCACGCTGGCCAGGCAGATCGCGCCGTTCGGTGACACCGGGCCCCCGTGGAAGAGCAGCCGGGGCTCCGACACCGTGCCCACCCAGTCCGGTAGCACGGCATCCAATGGCGTCTGGGAAATCTCGTTCAAGATCACTCCGAGAGCGCCGTCCTCATCGGCGTCCAAGATCAGAACGACGGTCTGGTTGAAGACACCGTCGGCAAGCATGATGCTCGCCACCAGCAGATCCCCGGCAACCGGTTCCCGCGCTGTCGGCTGGTTCATGATGCGGCAAGCCCTCGATACGCATGGCGGGATCCGCGCAGCAAGATCACCCGCAGCAGCATCACCCCGGCTGCGATCCCTATCAGGTCCGCTACCACGTCGAGCGGATCACCGGTCCGATGGCGGTACCACACATGCTGAATCAGCTCACTTACGACAGCATGTGCCGCAAAGGCGGCAACCACCACTGCCTGCGTAGCAGGACTGGGCCACAACCAGCCCGCCGGGCGGCGCAGCGCTGCTGCCAGCAAGATGAGGATCACCGGGAGGGCAAATCCGACGACGTGTTCGAGTTTGTCGGCAAAGGGGAAGGACAGCGGCTGCGGCGGGCCGGCGACACGGTAAAGCCCCCATAGCTGCAGCGAAACCGCGACTACGGCTCCACCGGCCGCCACGTGCCAGCCACGCCACCAGGTGGACGAGACGGCTGTCACGGAGCCGATCCTCTCACGGCGGAGGCGTCCCCTGGCGGCTCCGGACTTCGGCTAGGAGCGGCGGCCTCACTCGCGACCGTCGCGGCCCAGCGGCCGATGTCACCTTTGCTTATGGCGACGGCCAGAAGGTCGGGAAAGAGGTCAGGCGTGCAGGCGAATGCCGGCACGCCAAGCGCAGCCAGGGCAGCGGCATGCTCGTGGTCGTAGGCCGGCGAACCCGAATCCGACAAGGCCAGCAAGGCTACGACGGTGACACCAGCACGCCGCAGCTCGGAAACCCGACGCAGCATCTCCTCCGCGATGCCACCCTCGTAGAGATCCGAGATCAGCACCAGGATCGACTCGGTCGGCCGGGTAATCAGCTGCTGACAGTACGCCAACGCCCGATTGATGTCTGTACCGCCACCGAGCTGACAGCCGAAGAGGACCTCGACCGGGTCTGAGAGTCGGTCGGTGAGATCGGCGATTTCGGTGTCAAAAGCCACGACCGAGGTCTTCACCGACCGGATCGAGGACAGGGTGGCTCCGAAGACGGCGGCGTAGACGACTGACTCGGCCATCGATCCGGACTGGTCGATGGCGACTACCACCTCCTTCATGATGGCGTTCGCGCCGCGGCCGTAGCCGACCAGTCGTTCCGGGACGATGGTGCGCTGCTCGGGAAGGTAGTGATCGAGGTTGCGGCGGATGGTTGAGTTCCAGTCGATGTCTCGCGGTCGTGGGCGATGGGTCCGGCTGGCACGGCTGACCGCGCCTGTGACGGCGGCGCGAGTCTTGCTCGCGATCCGCCGCTCGATCTCGGCAACCACCTGGCCCACGACCATGCGGGCGGTCCGCTTCGTCGAGTCCGGCATTACGTGGCTGAGACTGACCAAGGAGCTGACCAGATGGACGTCGGGCTGGATGGAATCGAGCAGCTCCGGCTCCAGCAGCATCGACGTGAGCTGCAACCGCTCGATGGCATCTCGCTGCATTACCTGCACCACGCTGGTCGGAAAGTAGGTCCGGATGTCGCCGAGCCAGCGGGCCACACGCGGGGCGGACGACCCGAGGCCGCCCGATCGCCGCGAGCCGATGCCATTGTCCTCGGCCGCGTCATAGAGCGCGGCGAGCGCGGCATCCATCTTCTGCTCCTCCCGGCTCAGGGAAGTATCCAGTTCCTCGGCGGACGCCCCACCGAGCAACAACCGCCAACGCAACAGTCGAGTCGGGCGCTCGGTTCGTCCTCCCGCCTCAGCCATGACGCTCGCCCAGGATCAGATCGACCGTAGCCACAGCGGGTGCTGCCAACTCGAGGTCAATCTCCTCGGGATGCTGACGATCGAGACCCTCAGCGCGAACTGAGATCCGTTCTGCGATCGCTTGACGCTCGGCGGCGGCGAACGTGCCGAAGGTCCGACGCAGCAGCGGCAACATATCGACGAACTGTGAATCGTCGAGCTGGCATACCCACTCGTCGAGCAGCCGTCGCAACTCCGCATCGTGAATCAGCAGCAGCGCGCCGTCGGCGAAGAAGCCGTCCACCCAGGCTGCCTTGTCTGCGGCCGGAACAGCCGCGGACAGGGCGCGTTGCAGCCGTATGGGAACATCAGTAAGCCGATCCGCATCAAGCAGCAGCCGCACGATGCGACCCAGCAAGAGTCCATGGACATCAGTTCGATCGATCATCGCGGCCAGCGTCTCGAGCCAGCGGGAACGCACGTCGGGGTGTGCCGAGGATGTCGTGCCCCGATCCTGC
Organism: uncultured Actinomycetota bacterium; assembly: GCA_963759635.1. Classification (GTDB taxonomy): domain Bacteria; phylum Actinomycetota; class Actinomycetes; order Propionibacteriales; family Propionibacteriaceae; genus Microlunatus. The sequence goes on along the minus strand of CAVXAP010000029.1, from coordinate 33,858 downwards.
TGCGCCGATTCGGTGAGGAGGAGGCCGATCGCCGTGTGGACCTCATCAATCCGGCGCCGCATGGCGGCGGCGTTGGCCGCGTCAAGATGTGCGACCGCTCGTCGGAGCCCGGCGCAGATCCGGACGATCAGTACCTCACTCACTCTGCTCAGCGCGCGCGTGTCAGTCTGCCGTACGTCGCCGTAGCGTTGCGCCCGTGCAAGGGCCGGCAAAGCATCCATGAGGTGCACCACGTCCGCGTCGAGCGCGGCCTTGTCGGCGAGTTGGGCGAGCAGGCCGTCCAGTGCCCGCGGCAGGTCAGCAAGCAGACAGCGTTCGACTGCGTGCGTCAGCTCGGCCAAAGAGCCTTCGGCGATGATCTTCTCCACCCGTGCCGACGCTGCCGACTCGACGGTCGTGCCCCACACCGATGCCTCGACGACGTCGACTGAGTACTCCGGCTCCCACTTTGACTCCCATGTTTCCCGGAATGTGCCCTGACTTTGCACGCCGCTCTCCGCCGGTGAGATCCACCGGAGCCCAAGCAGTCGCAGCCGATGAAAGAGCTGGGACCGGGCTTGATCGATGGACCTGCGCAAGTCGAGATCGTGAACCCGCACGTGCGCCTCACGCCTGACCCGCAATGTGCGGCAGATACGAAGTAGGTCGGCCTCCAAGGGGACGGTCGGCACACCGTCATTGACCGAGCCGAGCGCCTGCCCGACCACGAGGTGGTCCGTGACATAGCGGACGGCCAACTCATCACCATCACACAGCACTGCTCGCGTGGCCTCGGTGACCTCCGTCAACCCGGCCAGCGGCCGGCCGCGCAGGCTTGCCAGCGTCTCCGCGAGCCGGACAGCCTCGATGACGTGCGCACTCGACACCGGAAGATCCCGGACACGCAAAGCTTGCGCGACCTTGGCCAGCCAACGCACGATCGGCCTGTCGTGGGCGACCCAGAGATGGTGATACCAGCCGGGCGAGGCGACCCCTGCGCCATAGCCGCTGGCGGAGGCGAGCCGCTCATGGGTCCACGGCACCCAGGTCAAGGTGATCTTGCGTCGAGGCATGCCACGCAGCGTGCGCACGTCGCCGACTGCGGGCGGCAGCGGCCAACGAAGCACAGGCGCGTGCCAAGCGCCGCAGACCACGGCCACGCGTCCCCGACCGCGCTTGAGAGCCGCCCTGACCTGCTGCCGCATGTACGCCTCCCGCCGGGCCTCCCGCTTGGCATGACCGCCGTCCTGATCCATGATCATCCGCAGCTCCGCCATCGCATCGGTGATCATGGGGAACGGTGAGGAGGAATCCAGCCGTGACTCCACAAGGTCGTCCCACCACCGCTCCGGATCGTCATAGCCGGCAGCCTGCGCGAGCACAGCCAACGGATCATGATGCTCGAGCAAGGGTGCTGGAATCGTCCCTTCCGGCATATTGGCTGGCCGCACGACATCATCATCATCATGATCATCTTGTGACATGCCGCGCGACCACCGGGCGAGCACCGCGGATGCGGGAAGGTCGCAAAAGGCTACCTCGATACCGTGTCGCAGCGCGTAGCTGATGGCTTGCCACTCGGGAGAGAAGATCGCATACGGCCAAAACGCCGCCGTCTGCGGACGATCTGGGGCGTACCCGAGCAGGGCGAGAGGCGGCGTCATTCCATCAGCCAGAATCCAATGGAGCAAGGGATCGGCATCAGCAGGGCCTTCGACGAGCACGGCATCCGGCTGATAGTCCGTCAACGCCACAACCAGTGAGCGGGCCGAACCGGGCCCGTGGTGGCGTATCCCGAACACTTCAACCGGCGGCCGTTTCGCAGCAGCCCCGCGGTCGATGGCATGATCATCAACCGCCGTAGGCGGCAATATTGCCGTCACGAGACGTCGCGGCAGGCCGTATAGAACTCCGACCAGCCGTCCCGCTCACGGGCCACCACTTCGAGGTATTCACTCCACGCGACCTGATCGGCGATCGGGTCTCTGATCACTGCACCCACGATGCTGCCAGCGACGTCTTGCGGCCTGAGGTGACCGTCACCGAAATGGGCCGACAAGGCAATTCCGCTGGTGATCACTGAGATGGCCTCCGCTGTCGAGAGCGAACCGGACGGCGACTTGAGCTTGGTCCGGCCGTCTGCCGTGACGCCGGATCGCAGTTCGCGGAACACCGTCACTACTCGCCGGATCTCGTCGACCGCGGCAGGAACCTCGGGCAGCTCCAATGAGGATGAGAGGTCTGCTACCCGAGTTGTGACGATGTTCACCTCGTCGTCCTCGTTGGCCGGCAGCGGCATGACCACGGTGTTGAAACGCCGACGGAGCGCCGAAGACAGCTCGTTGATCCCCTTGTCGCGGTCGTTGGCAGTCGCGATCACATTGAATCCGCGCAGGGCCTGGGTTTCCTGGCCCAGCTCCGGGATCGGCAACGTCTTCTCGGACAAGATCATGATTAGAGCGTCCTGCACCTCCGCGGGAATCCGGGTGAGCTCTTCGATCCGGGCGATCGAGCCGCGTTCCATGGCCACCATCACCGGCGAGGGCACCAGCGCCTGCGGGCTCGGTCCCTCGGCGATCAACCGGGCATAGTTCCAGCCGTACCTGATGGCCTCTTCCGCTGTGCCGGAGGTGCCCTGGATCATCAAGGTCGAGTCGTCGGAGATCGCAGCGGCCAGGTGCTCCGACACCCAGGACTTGGCCGTCCCCGGCACTCCGAGCAGGAGCAGCGCACGATCGGTTGCCAGGGTTGCCACGGCCACCTCGATCAGCCGGCGCGAGCCGACATACTTCGGTGAGATCACGGTGCCGTCGGACAGAGCGCCGCCCATCAGATACGTCACCACGGCCCAGGGGGAAAGCCGCCAGTGTGGTGGCCGCGGTCGGTCGTCCACAGCCCGCAGTGCAGCCAGCTCCGCCTGATATGCCTGCTCCGCATGCGGCCGGAGCGGCTGGCTAGCCGGCTCGAACGGCTGGCCCACCGGATCTCCTCGTCGTTGCGGTTCGCGATCATGAGACGTCACCACGGCGGCATCTCCACGCGTTCGACCATGATCGGCTCGCCGGAGAAAGCGCTGCGCATCTCCATACGGAGCCAAACCGTACGCTCCAAGCTCAGCAAGGCCTCCCGCACAGTCCGCAGCCCAGCGGGAGTTAGCGGGGCCTCCCGTGCCCCGATCTGCTGCACTGCTGATCGCAGTAGCTCGTAGTGCTGCAGCGGCATGCGGGCTCCGACTGCCGCTGCGTAGCGAGCGCCACCATGCTGCAGCCGACCGCTGCCGATTATCTCCAGGACTGTCCGGCTGAGTTGGTTCGACCATGGCGTGGCGGCGCCCATGATCAGCTCCGGGTCTGCACGTACGGCATCGTCAGTGATCTCAGCGCCAGTGAGATGCTGCTCCGGGTGCGCGTCCTGCGCATGCGACCGGAGGTTCTTGGCGAGCCGACTCCACTGCGGATTCTGCTCGACGAACCAGACGCCGCGCTCCCCAAGTGCCCGAGCGAGAGCTGCCCGGTTCACTGTGGTGTGCCGAGCCGCAATGACAGCGAGGGACGTCCAATAGCTGGCTGACGCAAGCTGGCCGTGCTGAGCGGCAGCGCTTAACCACAAGTTGAGTAGGTCCACCTGCGGTGGGGACAGCAGTCGGTCCAAGATCTCGTGCGCCGCGCGGCTTGCCATGGGCTCGTGGTTTGGTGGGCCGACTGGCGCCGGCGGACAGGACGGTAGGAGTGCACCAGCTCGCGTGACAGCACGATGCCGGGCTGCGAGCGACAGCACCGCACGCGCGGCGTCGAGGGCTTGATCGAACTCCCTACCCCAGCTCGCTGGCAGCTCGTCTGGCACGGGCCGCCGGTCAGTGCCGATGAGCCCTGTCGTCACGACCTCCTCCCAAACAGACACGACTCACGCCGCCCGCGCCACAACGGCAGTACTGAACGGTTCGGTCGCGTCCCTACCCGAGCAGGCTCAGCGGACGAAACCCGCGGGGCGTCCACTCTCCGAAGACTTCGATCGGCTCGCCGCCGGAACGAGCGAGTAGGGGCCAGGGCTCCTCGGGCAGGTCGATGATCTCGCAGCAATCGCCACTCAGCCGCCCGCATTCGCCACGGTCCCGCGCCCGGTACCGGAGCCGCATTGATCACTGCCGGCATCCGAGCAGCCCACGGATCAGCGGTGACAAGGTGCGCAAAGCGAGCGCGTACGTCGGTCGAGTGACTCGGCGGGCGGCATCGTCGGGCCTGCTGTTGCTGTGACCTGCTCACCGACCAATGCGCGAAACTGTCCAGAGCCTGGGTAGAAGTGCATCCGAGCGTGGACCACGTGGCCGGCCACGACCGTATCGTCGAGTGGGCCGCCCGGCGGTGCAAAGCTCATGATCACCGCCCAGCGACCCGAGGCAGCGCCGTAGAGCCACACCCGCCGGGTATCCAGCCGATACTCGGCCGTGTCGACCATGCCAACCGCAAACCAGTGGTCGATCACGCCGGGTGAGGCGAGGACCTCGGACTTACTGACGGGATAGCCAATGCGGGCGCGCACGGTCGCCGCAAGATCAGCAGGCAACTCGTCAAGCCGTCGATGCGCCTGGATGAGCAGATGTAGGGCGCCCAATAGTTCGAGTACGCCGGCTCGGCCAGCCGACGCTGGCGAGCTCGGCCGGGATGGATCGCAACATGCCAGCGACTCCTGGAGCCTGCGCGTCGACCATGCGCGCGGCCATCCTGTCGAAGTGGGCATAACCCGCTCTTTCCAGACCGGCAATCCCGCCGCGTATCTGGTCGCACAGCCACTGGTCGAGCTCGTCGAGCCCTCCTGCCACGCGCTCGGCACGCGCCGCAGCGCGCTTGGCCGCGGCTGCAGGATCAGCGAGCTCTCCTGGCTGCCGCCCAGCATGCGCCGGCTCCGACCGTGCCTCCCGTGCGCCCCGTGCGCCCAACCAAGCCGTTGCGAAGGGCGGAGGCTTGCCGGCGAGTACTAGCCCATCACTCCACTGAAGGAGGAGGCCAAGCGCGTGCTTGCAGAGCACTTTCCGGCTCGGGCAGCTGCAGGCGTACGCCGGGGGCGGACCGAGATCGACAACTGTCTGGTAGATCCGACCACCGCCGCCAGCACAGAACCCCCAGAGGGCCCGGGAATCCGTACCGACGTCTCGCCAGGCTCGTGTTCCGGCGAGCACGGTGGCTGCCTGGACCGAGGCGCGGTCGGAAGCCAGTGAGAGCACCCGTTCTCGCGGCCAGATGTCCATGCCGAACACAGTAGTTGTCCGCGCCGACAGCGATCGGGCTCGTTCTCAGCTCATGTACACACCTCGCCGGTATGGCTGGAGGTCGCCTCCTCCCGCAATTTAGATGTTGTGGTGCAGGTAGGCGGGCTGGCGGAAGCCCAGAACAACCTCGATCATGCGAGCCGCCGCCACCGTGGCAGCGATGTCGTGCATCCGCAGGACTCGGGCGCCGTTGAGTACACAGATTGTCGCGGCGGCAATCGAGGGAGGCAGTCGGTTTGCCAGCGGCTGGCCTGTCGCCTCGCCGATGAAGTCCTTGTTGGAAACCGCCGCCAGCATCGGCAGGCCGAGATCAGCAACCTCAGCCAACCGGCGTGTCAGTTCCAGGGTGTGCAGCGTGTTCTTATTGAGGTCATGGCCCGGGTCGATCACGATCCGGCTCTCCGGTACTCCATGATCAACGGCCAGCTGCACGCGCTCGGCGAGGAAAGCCGTGATCTCGGCAACGACATCGCTGTACTGCGGCCGACGGAGATGCTGCCGCGGCAGCGCCAGGCTGTGGGTGATCACCACCGATGCACCGTGTTCCGCCACCACATCAGCGAGCTCAGGATCCTGCAGCCCTGTCGTGTCGTTGATCACCGCCGCGCCCGCTGCGATGCAGCGCCTGGCAACCTCAGGACGGAACGTGTCGACCGAGATGACGATGTCGCTGACCGCGGCGACCCGCTCGACAACCGGCGCGACGCGGTCGATCTCCTCGGCAACCGTGACATCCGGTGTGTCGGGTGAGAACGGCACACCTCCGATATCGACCCAGCCCGCACCGGCGTCCGCGACAGCAAGCGCCGCTGCGACGGCCTGATCCAAGGGATACGTACGACCCTGGTCGAAGAACGAATCGGGCGTACGATTCACAATTCCCATCACGACAATCTCATGATCAAAATCAAACGTGCGCCGACCGATCGTTCGAACCGGGTCCCGCAGTGGCGGTAGGTAGCTCACGGGCCAAGTCTCAATCACGCATGCAACCCGACTGATCATTGCGGTCGTCGGCGTTGCGCGGGAGAGTCGGTTCGTGCGTGGAGATCATGTGAGGGGTGAGGGGAAGTTGAAGTTGACGAGCGCCACCTCAGGGCAATCACGAGCGGAGCCTGCTCCCCTGTCGTTCGGATCTGCCTGGCGGCGAGCCCGCCTCACCGCTAACGAGCGGGTCGCGCGTGGAAGGTCCGCCCGCGGACAGGCCCCCAGGTCCAGCCACAGGCGATTTGAGCCAGCGGCGGATCGGCCCGACCCGATCTCGCTACTCGAGGATCAGGCGGAGAGCCGTGTCCGGGATCTCGTGCCGATCCGCTATGGGCGCATGTTGGTCTCGCCCTTCACGTTCTACCGTGGCGCCGCAGCCATCATGGCCGCCGACCTCGCGCCGACCCCCCGTTCGCGCATTACGGTCCAACTCTGTGGCGACGCCCACCTATCGAACTTCGGGCTGTTCGGCACTCCGGAGCGCAGAATGCTCTTCGACATCAACGACTTCGACGAGACGCTTCCTGGCCCGTGGGAGTGGGACGTGAAGCGGCTGGCGGCGAGCTTCGAGGTTCACGGTCGGGACCGCGGGTTCGCTCCTGCCGACCGGCGCGCCATCGTACTGGCCAGCGTCCACGAGTATCGGAGGCGCATGCGCAGGGCCGCGAAACAGAGAACCCTGGACTCCTGGTACGACCGCCTGGAAGCCGAACAGCTCATGGAGCGCGTTCGGCAAGAAGCACGCGAGGGCACTCTGACCGCGCGGGAGGCCCGCGCGGCAGCAGGCCTGATCGTTAAGGCACGAACCCGCGACAGCGTGCGGGTGTTCTCAAAGCGGGGCGGCCAGGTTGACGGGGAGCTGCGTATCCTGCCGGACCCACCGCTCATCGTTCCGCTCGAGGACATGGTCGATTCTGACCCGGAGCTGGACAGCCCCGAGGCAGTGATCAAAAAATTGATCTGGTCGTACCGGCGAACACTCGGCCACGAGCATCATCCGGTCGAGGAATTCCGCTACGTCCACGCGGCAGCCAAGGTGGTGGGCGTCGGCAGCGTCGGAACCCGCTGCTACGTGGTGCTTATGGTGGGTCGCGACCAGAACGACCCTCTCTTCCTGCAGGTGAAAGAGGCGCAAGCCTCCGTTCTGGAGCGATTCTTGCGCCCGAGCGAGCACAAGCATCATGGCCAGCGCGTGGTCGTGGGCCAGAAGCTGATGCAGGCGGCAAGCGACATTTTCCTCGGTTGGGTTCGTCTCAAGGATCCGAACGGGCTCGCGCACGACTACTACGTTCGGCAGCTCCACGATTGGAAGGGAGGCGCTGATGTAGAGAGGCTGCGGGTAACGGGCACTACCTTGTACGCCCGGCTCTGTGGGGCGACTCTCGCTCGCGCGCACGCGCGTTGGGGCGACCGGATTGCAATCGCGTCCTACCTGGGCAAGGGTGAGGCCTTCGATCGGGCGATCGCGGATTTCTCCGCCGCGTACGCCGACCAGAACGAACGAGACTTCGATGCCTTCGTCAAGGCGGTGAAATCGGGACGACTCATCGCACAAACAGGCGTGTAGGCAACTCGACAGCAGCGAGAGGCGATGCATCAGGCAGGCGCCGACGGCGAACAATCACGCGCAGCAAGTGGTGGAGGTGGCGGGAATCGAACCCGCGTCCTCGAGTGACGAACCAGGTCTTCTCCGGGCGCAGCTGGCTAGGCGTTTTCTCGGCTCCTGCACTCGCACCAGCGCGTTGCAGACAAGCCCAGCCTCAGATTGTTTCCCTGCTAAGCCCTGAGACCATTCTCAGCAGGTAGAGCCTCCTTGATGAGGCCAGGGTCCGGGGCGGAGGCGCCCCCGGTCTGACCCTTCGATCACTGCTTAGGCAGCGAGAGCGAAGTCAGTGCTTTTTACTTTGGCACTTATTGGTTTCCAAGGAACATTTACGAGTTGACCTTGGCTTCTCGGCCCGCTTCTCCTGGGACTATCGACCCAAGTCGAAACCGATCACCCCCTGTTGAGTTGTGCTGTGGCGATCACTCGTGCGGCCGACCGATCGCAACCGCACAAATTCTACCTGCAGTGTAAGGCTGCGGCACCTCGATTGATTCCCGGTCGGAGTCGCAAAAGCGCCGGACCCTTGAGGATCCGGCGCCATCCTCGCGCGCTACTTCTCCGACAGCACCTCGAGCTTGATCACACTCTTGACCGGATTCGTCCAATCCTCCCCCTGCAGAGCCTTGGCGCCGCCGAAGATGGTCAGGACCAACCAGCCGAGACCCATGAACGGCAGCAACCAGCCGAAGATGTCGAGGTTGGTGATTCCGCCCAGAATGGCGACGAGCACGAACGCGATCGAAGAGATCAGCTGGAAGTTGAACGACTTGGCCGCTTCGTTACGCGCGTACGTGCCGGGTGTGGATAGCGCGTAGACCAAGCCTGGGCCGAAGAGCCAGAAAAAGAACACCGAGAAGTGTGCCACAGCCGCAACGCCGCGACCGGCCTGCTGTCGAGTCTCAGGTCGTACCAAAGGTTGATAGGCGGGGTGTACGCCGAGCGCCCGGGACGAGGTCGGGATTTGGACCAGGCCGTAGAAGGCCTCGTTGAGCTCTTTGCGGGTGACCGCGGTGAGGACCTGCCCGATCCGCTGGTCGAACTCGGACTCACCGATCCGCCCGTCGGCGTACGCCTCCTTGAGCCAAGATTCGGCGCGGTCACGCTGTTCGGGCGTGACCTGCATTTTGAGACTGGGGTGCTCGTAGATCGCGTTCATGCTGACCAGCATTGTTGGGCGGCTGGTCGTACACCATCAGGCACTCCCCCGGACCTACCCCGATGAGGCCCGAGCCGTCGTGGCAGTTGGCGCCTCACCAGCTGCCGCTGCCGCCTCCTCCGCCACCGCCTCCAGAGAAGCCGCCTCCGCCGAAGGAGCTGCCCCCGCCGAACCCAGTGCCTCCGGCACCCGACGATGAGGGGACCGGGGTCGCCGCCGATGTGAGACTGCTGGTGAGGAAGGCTGTGTTGAACGCCGACATCTGATAGTTGCCGATATACCAATACGGTGTCTGGTTCGGCAGCCGGCCCATCGCCACCAGGTCGCCGCAAATCTTGGCCCACCGGTCGGCCAATTCGAAGATGATCGCCCACGGCAGATACTTAGAGAAGATGTCCTCACCCTCCTCGAACTTGAGCTGGTCAGCCTCAGCGGTCGCAAGGTAGGTCTTGAAGCCCTCCACCTGGTCACAGACCGCGCGGCCCTCGGCAGTACGCTGCCCCCGCTTCAGCTTGGCGCGGATCACAGCAAGGGTAATGATGATCGGCAGCAGTGGAATCAACAGCAACAGCAGCCAGAATCCGACCGCGAATGACGCGAAGATGCCAATGGCGATCAGCCCGAAGCCGAAGCCGCTGGTCGCCGCAGCGGAGGGAACCTTACGGAACCAGCCGCGAGAGGCCACCTGATTACGAACCGAATTCCGCATCTGCTCGTGCGCATCCGCCATACTGCCCGGTGCGGAAAGATCCTTCACTGACCCCGGCGGCTCACCCTCAAACAGGCTGGTGAGCAGCACCATCTCATGCGGAGCGGCAGCCTTGTCCGGGTCAACCAGGGTGACCTGGAAGTCGTCCTTGCCATAGCTCTGCACCGTGAGGGCACCCCGAACCGCCAAGTCGATGATGGTGGCCGCCGTCTCCCGGGTATCGACTTGACCGTCGATCAGCAGCCCGGCCTCAGCCACCGGGATCGGTGGCGGGTAAAACGCCACCGGAATCGGAATGTCGGGATCATTGGGCACAATGCGGGCTTCCTGCCCACTGAGCGGAACCGTGCCCGGCGCCAGGTCCGCATAACGCTGATCGCGGCCATTCTTGCGCCACCACAACATGCCCACGATCGGCGCACCCACGGTGATCAGCAGCGTCACGACAGCCAGTGCGATCGCACCCACCCGTTCGGCCGGTGAGAGTTTGGAGCCGTTCGGCTCCATGTGGGGCTTGTTGTCGGCCACCAGACCCGGGGTGATCTTGACGCCGATGCTCACACTCTGCCCCGGTGCAACGTTGGTTTGACCGAATGTGGCCTCGCCCCCCTTGGTGAACTTCATGGTTTGGCAGGCAGTGGTGCTTCTCGGCGGCCCAGTGAAACACGTGGCGTCTTGAGCGCCGCCCGGCACCATGGTGGTGATCTTCACCTCCTTGATCAGCGGGTTGCCAAAGCCTGGGCCGTCCCAGAAGAACTCGTCATAGCCGTTGAATGAGCGCATCGCGCCGGTGACGTCATAGCTGATGACGTAGGTGGCGGTAGGTGCGGAGATGGTCTGATTGGGGTCGCCGATCCGAATATTGAGCTCTTCCTCGCGACCTCCCTGCGACTCGGTGGTCTTGGAGCTGAACTGGGTTGCGACGTAGTCGTCCGGACTCGTCACGTTGATGTTGCTGATCCCGTAGACGAAGTCCTCATCGCTGTTGGGATCAGGTTCGCGGATGACCAGATCGCGTTGGATGCCATGCCGGCCGGAGTTGCTGCCGAACCGCCAGGTGATGGTTTCCTTCACCTTCAGCACACCACTCGGCTGCATGTCGTAGTTGATGGTGAAGGAATCAATCTGGTCGTCGGCGGCATACGCCGGTGTCGGCGCCTGAAAGGCCCAAGCCACAGCTACGAGCACCATCAGCAGGAACGCGACTACCGCTCGGGCGGATCTGCCCGAAAGCTGCCAGGCGCGCTCGCCAGCGGACGCGCGGAATTGCACCATTAGTTCATTGTCCCCGATTGCGGGTGGCCATGGCGCGGTCGGCCTCCCGCTTCGACTCCCGGGCTGCAATAGTTTGGCGCTTGTCGTACTCACGCTTGCCGGAAGCGAGCGCAATCTCGACTTTGGCGTACCCGTCGGAGAAGTACAGGGACAACGGCACCAGGGTGGTGCTAGAGCCGGCCAGCTCACGTTCGATCTTGGCGATCTCGCGACGGTTCAACAACAACTTGCGGGTACGACGGGCGTTGTGGTTGGTCCACGTTCCATGGCTGTACTCGGGGATGTGCGCTCCCCGCAGCCAGACCTCGCCCTCGTCGACGGTGGCGTAGGCATCGGTCAGATTTGCCCGCCCCTCGCGAAGCGACTTGACCTCGGTGCCACTGAGGACGATCCCGGCCTCATACGTGTCGTGGATGTGGTAGTCGTACCGGGCCTTGCGGTTCTGGGCGACCAGCTTGCGGCCCTTTTCCTTCGCCATGGTCCCATCCTCCCTCTTGATTGCCGTCCGCTAGTCTGCCGACTTGTCAGCGGCGCGATCTGGGAGCTGTGTCAGAACCAGGTCATGGGGTTCCGGAGCCGGCCGTTCAGCCAGACCATCAGGTGAAGGTGGCAACCGGTGGAGAATCCAGTGCTACCGACGTAGCCAACGACCTGACCCTTCTGGACGCGTTGCCCCACGTGAACTATGTAGCGGCTGGCGTGGTTGTATCCGGTGGTCACATACCTGCCGCCCAGGTATCCATGGTCGATCATCAACCGGTTGCCGTAGCCGGCGTTGTAGTACCGCTCCGCGACCCGACCTGCCCGGGGAGCCCTGATCGGCGTGCCGCAGGCGGCGCCGAAGTCGGTGCCGTCGTGCAGCTTCCAGTAGCGCAGCACCGGGTGGAACCGCATGCCGAATGGTGACGTGATGTGAGCCGCCACGGGGAAGGAGAAGCCGTGGCTGGCACTCGACATGGTGGAGTGGTGGTTTGAGCGCTGAGGCTGACTCGAGCGGTGAGTCTTCTTCGCCGCCGACTGTGATCGCTGCGCAGCCTTCCGCTCCGCCGCCCGCTTCCGCTCTGCGGCTGCCCGCTTGCGCTCTGCTGCTGCTTTTGCGATCCGCGCGGCGATGCGCCGCTCCACCGAGGCCCGCTCCTTGATCAATTCGGAATAGCGCGCCTTGTCTTGGGCCACGTTGGTTGCGGCAGCATCTTCAGCCGATTTCCGCTGCCGCAGTAGCCGCGCAACAGTCGTTTCCTGCGTTGCGGCGCGTGCCTCAAGCCCTTTCTTGATCTTGACATTGGCGGCAGCTTCGCGGCGAGCTGCGGCGACCTTTGCTTCCAGTTCGGCCTGCTGCGCGCGAGCAGTGTTGAGCTGGCGCTGCAAGAGTGTCAGCCGATCGATCTCGGCCTGCGCGGAGTCGAAGAGAGTGGTAGACCACTGCAGGCGTGTCTGCAGGTCCTCGCTGGAGTCGGGATCGACGAGCAGCGCGATCGGCAGCAGGTTGGTCTGCTGCTGATACTGATCACGGACTACCTGCCCGGCTTTCGCTTGCTGAGCGTCCAGTCGAGCCTGTCCAGCCACAACGGCACCGACTGCCGCGGCCAGGTCCGCCCTGGCCTGCTGCAACTTGGTCGCCATGTGAGCGTCCTTGGCCTGGGCTACACGAAGTTCCTGGCGAGTTGTCGTCAGCTGCGCTGTTGCCGCATCCAGCTTGTTCTGCGCCTTGTCGACGTCGACTACGGCCGCACTGAGTTCCTTGGTCGATTCATTGAGTTCGCTCTTGGTCTTGGCGATCTGTTGCTTGACGCGGGCACGTTGCGCGGTGAGTTCGTCGGCTGAGGCTTGCGGCCCGAGCAGTGTAAGGGCTAGTGCTGAGGTGACGGCGACGACGACAACCACCCGCAGAGTGCGGTTACGCCCGACGTACGCCGCCGACAGATATGAAGTTATGCCCTTGGACGCAGGCGGTGTGCCAAGGAGTCCTCGACTCCTTGCCAGCCTGGCGAAGCGACCACCAACCTTAGGTGCTTCGCTGTCGTCCGGAACGTCCTGACGGACGTAGGGAAGATCCGGAGCCACAGCTTTCCCCAATCCAATATGTGGTTGTAACTGCCCGCCTCAATCGATGAATGTGTGCCGATCGATTGGGGAAGGTGTCTAAGCACAGAGTTCGGAAACAGTGAGCCGCTCCGCGTATCGTCACCGGTCGGCGACCACATGCGGCCTCGGCATGATAGGCAGGTCGCCACGCACGCGTGCAATCACCGAAACGCCCGAGTCGGCAATTCGTCACTGATCAGATATCAAGTCTCACGTGATACTCGAGTTATTTGAGTGAATTCGTGATGTTTTTGTGACGAAAGTAAAGATCGGAGAATCTGTCGTACAGTCGGTCAACCCCCGCTCGTGGTGATCAACTCACTGAGCATCCACACGACCGATGACCGACGAGACCCTGAAAACTTTCCTCGGGCAACCAGTCAGGGATCAAGTCGATGATGCATGGGCACGGTGATGCGCTCGTCCGGGGCTACAACGCCGATGAGGGAGTATCCGGTGCAGTGCCTGGAGGCTGGTGAATTAAAGGCGCTGATCTTCACCAAGGTCGATACGATTGTGTCTGGGAACCATGGCACGATGATTTCGCTCGTCGTTATCCGTATCGACCTCGGGCCCTTTCGTTGTGCGGAGCCAGCATTACGACTCAAGTATTGCGCGGCGTGTCGGTTTGCGCGGGCAAGTTGGCGTGTAATTAGGGTGGCGCACTTGCTCTCAGCTCTTCCCTTCGGCTTGCGAGGAGAGCCGTGAAGCGCCGCTCTCGTGTGCTAGATGTCGTGTTTGCCGCCGCCATTGCCCTGATCGTCGTCGTGCCTGCGGCGCATGCCGATTCAATGGATGAGGTTGTCGTGGCTCACCGGGGCGCGAAGATGTCGAAATATGCCGAAGGTACATTGCCTGCCTATAAGTACGCGGTGCGAAACCGTGCCGACATCCTGGATGCCGATGTTCGCTGGACGAAGGATGGTCCCGATCGCGACTCGGTCGGCACCATGATCATCTTGCATGACGCCACGCTCGACCGGATCACGAACTGCGAGGGCCCGATCTCGGAATGGCTGTGGTCTTCCATCCACGCCAAGTGTCGCACGGACGTGGGTGGCCAGCGGCTGATGCGCTTGATCGACCTACTGAAGTACGGCGACCCGCTCGGGAAGTCGCTCACCCTGGAGATCAAGCTCGCATCGATCACAGATGCACAGGCCAAGCAGTTTTGGAACACCATCAAGCACTCCAGGGTCCAGTTAGTTGCTAGAGCCGCCCGGCTTGCCCCACTGAACAAGATCAAGAAGCTCGACGAGGCCGACCTCAGTCATCGAATCAGCTATGCGTTGAGTACTCGAGGGACTGACGAATGGCCGTCGGTATCTGCGATCAAGAACACGGCCACCGCTGTCTACGCAAAACTCACGATTCCCGTCACTGTCGCGCGCAGCTACCGGCACGCCAACATCAAAGTGTTCCTGTCTACCGGCAAGAACGAGGCCGATTACGCGAAGATGATGGCGCGAGAGCCGTACGCGGTGGTCGTCAATAACGTGGCCCGGTTCCAGCGTTGGCGCGACAACCGGTAGCGGGTAGCCTCGTGACCGGCAGTGAGCGCGACGTCAGCAATTGGTGCCGTGCCTGAGGCCGTCCCGACGGGTCGCCGCGTAGCGCAGCATCGAGCGCTGCCAACCATTCATTGTCGGTCTTTGTCAATCCCAGATTTGGTTTGAGGTCAGGCCAAGATCACGGAGCACTTGCCTGAAGGATTGGCCAGCGTAGCTCGCATCTAGACCGAAGTTACGGCGGCTTTGAGCTGCGATTCCCTGTTTGACCTGCGCGTTTGTGTCTGTTCGGCCGCCTAATGTAGTCAGAATATTTGGCGTGTTCAGTCGCGGTGACAGTGCATAGTGCTTTACCATGAGTCCATGGGTAAGCAGGGCGGTGCCGTTCACGTAGTCAGAGTGCGGAAGTCGCATGTGGACAAGGGTGGTGTCCGCCGCGACTACCAGTCCGCCTACCTGCGCCGCACCTTCCGCGAGGGCGGCAAGGTGCGCAACGAGACGGTGGCGAACCTGTCGGCGTTACCGGCTCACGTCGTGGACTGGGTCGAGGCCGGGTTGAAGGGCAAATCGTTGGTGCCGGCCGACCAGGCGGCCACCATCACCGCCTCGGTTCCGCACGGCCACGTGGCGGCGGTGTCGGCCCAGGCGGACGCGCTCGGCCTACCCACGCTGCTCGGCCCGTCCGGGCGGCAGCGGGACCTGGCGATGGCGTTGATCATCTCCAGGGTCGTGCAGCCCGCCTCGAAACTGGCCACCGCATCCTGGTGGGACGACACCACCCTCGGGGTCGACCACGACGTGGCCGGCGCGTCAACCGATGAGGTCTACGCCTGCATGGACTGGCTGGTGGATCGACAAGAAGCGATCGAGGCCAAACTCGCCCAACGCCACCTCGCTGGGCCAGCCAACCCGTCGCGGATGGCGTTGTTCGACCTGTCCTCCTCCTGGATGGAAGGACGCCACTGCCCGCTGGCCAAACGCGGCTACTCCCGCGACGGCAAGAAAGGCACCCTCCAGATCGAGTACGGGCTGCTCACCGACCCGGCCGGTCGCCCGGTCGCGATCAAGGTTTTCCCCGGCAACACCGCCGACCCGACCGCGTTCACCCACGCCGTGGCGACGGTGCGGGACAAGTTCACACTCGCCCAGCTCGTGATGGTCGGCGACCGGGGAATGATCACCAACGCCCGGATCGCGGCGCTGCGCGCCGACCCCGACTCCGACCTGGGCTGGTTGACCGCGCTGCGCGCACCCGCGATCAAGCAGTTGGCCGCGGCCGGCGGCCCGCTGCAACCCACCCTGTTCGACCAACACAACCTCGCCGAGATCACCCACCCCGACTACCCCGGGGAACGCCTCATCGCCTGCCGCAACCCGTTCCTGGCCGAAGAGCGGGCCCGCAAACGCAGCGAGCTGCTGGCCGCCACCGAGGAACTTCTGGCCCCCATCACCGCCGCGGTCAACCAGGGCCGGCTGGTCGGCGCGGACCGGATCGGGCTTAGAGTCGGCAAGATCATCGACAAGTACAAGATGGCCAAACACCTGCACCTCAGCATCACCGACACCAGTCTGACCATCACCCGCAAAACCTCCCAGATCGCCGCCGAGGCCGCCCTGGACGGCATCTATGTGCTGCGCACCTCCGTGCCCGCCGCAACCCTGGATGCCGCCGGCGTGGTCACCGCCTACAAAAGCCTGGCCAAGGTGGAACGCGACTTCCGCTCCCTCAAGGTCGACGACCTTGACCTGCGCCCGGTCTTTCACAGGCTCGAGGACCGGGTCCGCGCCCATGTATTCATCGCGATGCTTGCCGCCTACCTGACCTGGCACCTGCGCAAAACGCTGGCGCCGCTGACCTTCACCGACCAACACCCACCCACTCCAGCCGACCCCGTCGCCCCCGCAACCCGTTCGGCCTCGGCGACCCGCAAAGCCTCCACACGCACGACCCAGGACGGCCAACCGGTCCGCTCCTTCCGCAACCTGCTCGACCACCTGGCCACCCTGACCCGCAACGACATCCAATACGGCCCCGACGGACCCATCGTGCCTACCCTGGCCGTTCCCACCCCAACCCAACGCCGCGCCTTCGAACTCCTCAACACCGCCATCCCCCTGAAACTGAAGTAGACAGAACCCCACACCCCAAAAACCAGCGAACCCCCTGGTCACAGGGGGTTCGCCATGTCACAGCAGGGGTAACTTCGGGCTAGAAGCCGCTGACGCAACCTCAGGGGAAGAGCCGCTGTTGCGCCTTGCGCCGACCGCGTGCCCTGGCGGCAGCGCTTTGGCGACACCGAGCGCAGCTACAGCCCGAATTCCACCGCGCCATGGTGCCATGGGCGGAGCTGTAGCCACGGCGACTGACGCTGAGCATCAGTGACATCGCGGACACGTCGTAGTTGCTCGATTGTCCACGGCGGGGCAGAAAGCAGCCCCAGCGAGAGCCACCTCCGCACTACCGGCGGCGACACATGGCAGGCCGCTGCCGCTTGCCGTACCGAGAAGACGGAGCCGTTCTCAATCTGCCTGCGCCGGCTCACTACACGAACGCTAGCCGCATTCACTGCTCCCTGAGCCATCGATCACTGTCGAAGGTCTGTGGTCCACAAAGCAGCTCACCTACGCCGCGACGCATGGTGAAGCCGGCACGGCGAAATGAGGCCGCCGCTGGGAATCAGACTCGGAGGTATCGCCTGGTCGTCACCAGCGTCGGGACCACGGCAAGTACCAGTCCGACCGCCGCGACACCGAGCATGGCCAGAGCAGTCTGCTCCCAGCCGATCCACGCTATGAATCGGATTGAGTTGCGAGCCCCTCGGATGATCCAGAAGTAGACCCCGGCTGCCATGGTCAGGCAGGCGAGGGCCACGCCGATCAGCGCCGAGATCACGGCTCCCAGCAGGAACGGCATGGTGATGTAGAAGTTGCTCGCGCCAACCAAGCGCATGATGCCAATCTCCCGGCGCCGTGCGAAGGTTGCCAATCGGATCGTGTTGCCAATTTGCAGAGCAGAGGCGAGCAGCAACAGCGCCGACGCCCCAGCAGTCGACCATTGCAGCACATTGAGAGCTCGGAAGAAGGGATCCAGCAGCTGGTGCAGATCCTGCACCTTCTGGACCCCCTTGAGCCCGACGACCGAGCTCACCACACCTTGGTACTCCTCGGGATTCTTGAGCTTGACGCGGAACGACTCTTGCATCTGCTCCACGGCCAGCGAGTCCTGGATCGGGCTGCCCTCATAGGCTCTCTGGAACTCCGCGTACGCCTCTTGCTTGGTCTCGAAGTAGATTCCGCCCGGCGCTACCTCGGGATTGGCCTCCAGGGTTCGTCTGATTTCGTCCTTCTGCCCCTGAGTGACGTCCTGACCTGGGTCACACTGGTCGCCGCGCGTGTCCTTGGCGCACAGGAAGATCGAAATCTCGATCTTGTCGTACCAGCGGCCCTTCATGAGGTCGACCTGCTGGCTCGCCAGCAGCCCGGCGCCGAACAGCGACAGCGACACCCACATGGTCATGATGACCGCCAGGGTCATGGTGAGGTTCTGTCGAAGCCCGGCGCGGGTCTCAGACAAGATGTGGCGGAATCGCATCAAATATCCCCAATAACTCGGCTGGCGGCGGTCGTTGGCTCGCGCGCGGCGCTGCGACCGTGTTCAGGCACATTGGTCAACTGCACAGGACTCACTGGTAGCCGTACACGCCTCTGCTCTGGTCTCGAACGACTCCCCCGTCGTCAAGTTCGATCACCCGCTTGCGCATCTGGTCCACGATGGTCGAGTCGTGCGTTGCCATCAGGACCGTTGTGTCAGCGCGGTTGATCCGATCGAGCAGCTTCATGATGCCCACACTGGTGGCCGGATCGAGGTTGCCTGTCGGCTCATCTGCGATCAGGATCATCGGGCGGTTGACGAACGCACGCGCGATGGCGACGCGCTGCTGCTCGCCGCCAGACAGCTCTTCGGGCAGCCGCTCGCCCTTGCCGCCCAGGCCAACGAGCTCAAGCACTTCTGGAACCACTCGCTTGATAGTCGAGGCGGGCTTGCCAATGACCTGCAGCGCAAATGCCACATTGTCGGTCACGGTCTTGTTCGGCAGCAGCCTGAAATCCTGGAAAACGGTGCCGATCTGGCGACGCATCGCCGGGATCTTCCAGCTGTGGAGCTTGCTGAGCTCCCGGCCGGCAACGAACACCTTGCCCTTGCTCGGCCGCTGCTCGCGCAAGATCAGTCTGAGGAACGTCGACTTGCCCGAACCTGAGGCCCCAACCAGGAAGACGAACTCCCCCTTGTCGATGTCGACATTGATGTTGTCGAGCGCTGCACGGCGCTGACCGTCGTAGGTTTTGGTTACGTTCTCAAAACGAATCACGGTGTCTTGCTTCCCCCGAGATAGACAGCTCCGACGCCTTGCAGACGCCAGACGGCCAGAACGAGTCTAAGTGAGGCTCCGATGATTGGCGTCGGTCATCGGCCCGAGCCCGTCATTCGATACGAGCACAACCGCAAACTCAACGTGCTGCTGTCTCCCGCGTCCTGCGCCAGCGGATGCCGGACTCAATGAAGCCGTCGATGTCCCCGTCGAATACCGCATCAGGCGAGGAGACCTCGTACTCGGTGCGCAAGTCCTTCACCATCTGGTATGGATGCAGCACGTAGGACCGCATCTGGGAGCCCCAGCTGTTGCCTCCGTCGCCCTTGAGCGCATTGAGCTCCGCCTCGCGTTTCTGCCTCGCCCGCTCCAGGAGCCGCGACTGCAGCACCCGAAGGGCAGCCGCCTTGTTCTGCAGCTGGGACTTCTCGTTCTGGCAGGAAACGACGATGCCGGTCGGTAGGTGGGTGATGCGTACGGCGGAATCGGTGGTGTTGACGCTTTGTCCGCCCGGACCCGAGGAGCGGAACACGTCAATGCGCAGCTCAGCTTCGGGGATGTCAATGTGATCGGCCGCCTCGGTCACCGGCAGCACCTCCACGCCCGCGAATGAGGTCTGGCGCCGTCCCTGGTTGTCGAATGGCGAGATCCGCACCAGCCGATGCGTGCCCTGCTCGGCTGACAAGGTTCCGTATGCGAAGGGCGCCTTCACCTGGAATGTGGCGGACTTGATGCCCGCCTCCTCCGCGTAGGAGGTGTCGTATACCTCTGTCGAGAAGCGATGGCGTTCTGCCCAGCGCAAGTACATCCGCAGCAGCATGGCGGCGAAATCGGCCGCGTCGACACCGCCGGCTTCAGAGCGGATTGTGACAAGCGCCTCGCGCTCGTCGTACTCACCGGACAGCAGGGTGCGTACTTCAAGGATCTCGACGGCCTTCTGCAGGGAGGTGAGAACGTCTGCTGCCTCGGTGAGGCTGGCCTGATCCCCCTCCTCCTGCCCGAGCTGTACGAGGACGCCAAGATCGTCGAGCTGAGCTCGCAGCCCAACCACTCGATCGACGTCGGCCTGCAAGACCGACAGCCGCGACGTCACCCGCTGCGCATTGTCTGGGTTGTCCCACAGATCTGGAGCTGCCACCTGCTGCTCCAGATCGGCGATCTCGGCACGCTTACGATCGGGATCGACGACAGCCTCAATCGAGCTCAATGCCCTATCAAGGTCAGCGAGCGCAACGGAGAAGTCGGGTCCGGCCACAATGATCCACTCTACTTGGCGCGTTCCTACCGACTTCCTGCCAAGCCGTTCATGCGTCAGTTGGGGTCATCCGCGCTGCGCAGTTCCTCGATGCGGACGAACCGCTCCTCGCCGGCCGAGCGGCGAGGCGGCCAGTCGCTGACCCAGATGACCACGAACGCAGCAAGGGAACAGGCCAGCGCAACAACGGGACCGAGAACGAACAGCCACACCACCACACACCCAATGAGATCCAGGATCAGCACCGCCAGCGCGCCACGCCGGCGGAGATGACCATGGCGACCGCGCCATGCCGCGTACACGATCCACGGCAGCATGGCCGACAGGATCGCGACCCAGGCGAATACCGACATCCCATCGGTGAAGGCGCCAGACGCCAGGCGGATCATGCCGACGAGACTGACCAGGCCTGTTAAGGCTCCAAGGGCCGTGGCCATGTTCTTATTCAGCATGCCTACTCCACTGGCCGGGCAGAGAGAGTGAGAGTTTGGTCGCGCCAGCACCGGCCACATTAGCCTCAGCGGCTGTGTGTACGCCCGTAGCGACACCGGGGTGTCACCATGACATACGCGTTGTCTGTGGCGGTGACATTGCTTTCGGGTCACCCATGATGAGTCGCTCGGTGTCGTCGCGAGTGACTCGGCGCTGCAGAGGCTGTCGCAGCGGCCGGGAGCTCAGTTTGGTTAGAGCACTTGCCTTACTGGTCGAGCCCCTTTACCTCCCGTGATCGCAGATGCTCGCCGATACCCGGCTGAGCGTAAATATCGCCTTCTCAACGAACGTTCGTGACCTCCAGTACTCGGCCGTATCCCGCAGTCTGCACACACAACCGCACACACCTATGAGATAACCAAGATCAACTAGCAGGGCAAACTGATAGTGGCCTCGCGCGGACCGGCTGACACCTCACCAAAAAAGAAACAGGGCAAGTCCGAACAGCAGCGGCCAGGCGCACAATGAGAACAAGAAGCCAAAGAAGATGCCACGGGCAGGCTCCAAGCTCGGAGCGGTTACAGCCGCTTTCTCGCTTTGAGTCTGGCCCGCGTGGTGGACTCTTCCACGAATAGCCGCGTCAACGTGCGGGCCGTCTCGGTGTACCGGGCGGGTGTGGTGCTGGGATGCCGCGGCCGGCCAGACCGAGATCCAGGTTGTCGCCGGCATCCCGTCAGGCTAGAGCAAGTCGACCCGGATCGTGTCCAAACTGTAATGATTGAGCAAGGCGGAAGCCAACTCCTCTCGGCCGACAATCACCCGTCCGTCGAGCGGAGCTTTAGGTCTGCCTGGAGCTTTGGCTTTAGTGCTCACGAATGCAACCAGGACAAGAGCTGAAGGCGTACCTGCTCAGCCAGTGCCACAGAATTCCGTGAAGCCGGGCCCGGCCCGGGGCTTAACCTCCAGGTCACAACCAGCTAACCGCCGGCGGATATTTTCAGCCTCCTGGGCACTCAACGTGTTCAAGTCGCAGAGTAGATGATCTTGCTGACTCCCGGCCGCGACTCTTGCTGACTCCCGGCTTGCGATCCGCCAAGCAGGCGGGACGTACTCCGGCACTTGATCGGCGTCGTCTGGCCGCCTCCCGAAGCAATGCCGAGTGTGTCAAGGCGCACCCTCGCGAGCCCGACGTGTGTACGTGTCAGCGGTGACGGTGCGGTACGACTCGGCGATGATGGCCTCCAGCACGGTGAGGTCAATTCTGTCGAGATCGGTGATGTACAGGCATCCCACGCCGGTTCTATGCACCCCCAACTGCTTGAGCTGCTCGTCGTATCGCCCGACGCCGTCGGGCAGATAGATTGACGTGGCTGCTCTACGCGGTGCAAAGCCGACTGCGGGGGCATCTCCCTCGCGACCGCTCACGTACTTGTAGTGGTACCGGCCGAAGCCGATCACGCTGCTCCACAATCGCGGACTCTCTCCCGTCACCCGAGTCATCAGTTCGAGCAGCGTCTCGGCGTCCCGTCGCCGCTTTTCTGACGTGACCTCTTCGAGATAGGTCCGAACGGACAGGTTCTCCTCAGCCACGCTTTCCTCCTAGTGAAACGACCAGGAACCGTTCCAGCATGCGCCAATAGTCGCTGGCCTTACCCTCCATTCTCTGCCGTCGATTGTCTATACGGCGGTACGTCACCCGCGAGGGCTGGAGAGCGGGTGACCTTCGGTATTGTCGGCCCTCGGCCCCGCCGGTGACACATCACGCTCGACATACCCCGAGAGAGATTTGCCCAGGCCGGTGGGGCTCTCTCTCCTCCACGTGTTCTAACTGGAGCCGAGTGGGAGACGAGCGAGGGGGTGGCAGAGACCCGCTAGGGTACGCGTGATGAGCGAGGCCGACCGGATCGCCTGCTGCGTCACTTATGCTCGCTTCCGGGGCGGACACTGTCGTGGTGTCCAAGCTCCTCGGTCATACACCGGACACCTGGTCGGCACGGTTGCATCAGATACGGTGAAAGGTGCCGCTAACCTGATTGCACACAGTGCACACACAAGAGGCTGTTAGCACTTGATGAACGACCCCAGGGTGAGGGACAAAAGCCCTCCGACTAGGGCATAAAGCGGCCCGGGAGCATAGCTCAGTTGGTTAGAGCACTTGCCTTACAAGCAAGGGGTCAGCAGTTCGAGTCTGCCTGCTCCCACCCTCAAAGCCCCTAGTGAGAGGCCAGTTTCGGAACATGTGAGGACCAGTGGTCGGCCGATCGGCTCGGTTTGACCACCATTTACGACCACCTTTTGTCACCCGAGCGCCTCCGACAGACGGGCGAGCGCGTCGCGTGACACATCCGGGGAGACGTGGCCGTAGATGTCTCCGGTGATGCCAATGCTCGCGTGTCCCAGCACCTCAGAGACGACCTTGAGCGGCACTCCGTTGACCAGCATCACCGCGGCCGCAGAGTGGCGCAGCGTGTGCAAACCGATATCGGGCAGGCCCACTTGCCTTGCGGCCGCCTGGAGGGCCCGCAGGGCGTTACGCGGCTCGTATGGCGTGCCGAGCTCGGTTGTGAACACGTAGCCCGTCTGCTGCCACGCTGAGCCGGCCCTAAGCCGCTCCTCAGCCTGGGAGGTGTGTACCTCGCGAAGCACCCCCTGGGCCGTGGAGGAGAGCGGCACCGACCGCCGGGACTTCGCCGTCTTGGGCTCAGTGACGACCAGGGCGCCATCGACCCGGGCGAGGGTGCCGCGAACCCGCAGCACACCAGCGTCCAGATCCACATCGGACCAGCGCAGCGCGAGAGCCTCCCCACGCCTCAGCCCAGTGTTGACCAGGAGCGCGAACAGGGGCGCGTATCGGCTTGTCTGGGCAGCCCCCAGAACCAGCCGGACCTGCTCTGGCGTGAGATGAGCAGCTTCCTGCGGCGCCACCTTGGGCCGAGTGACAGCGGTCGCAACGTTTCGGCCAAGTGCCTCGTCGCGTACGGCCGTGTCGAGGATCGCCTTGAGCGCGTTGAATGCCGAGCGGATGGTGGAGTCGGACAACCCCCGGCCTTGTAACTCGACCTTCCACGCTTCGACGTGGGACGGCTTGAGCCGGTCGAGCGGCTGAGCGCCGAGCTTCGCCGCGATGATGTGCTTCCGGGCCAGCGTGGCATACAGGCTCTTGGTGCTCGGCTTCCTGTCCGACGCCGTGAGCGTCGAGCTGATCCATATCTCGGTGAACGCTCCCAGCGTGATCTTTTTGTCCCGAGCCGGCAGGTGAGCGCGCAACCGGCGCCGCACCTCCTCGGCCTTGTCCCGGGCCTCCCGTGCCGTCTTGCCGTAGACGGTCGTGCGCCGCGGCACCCCGTGCTCGTCGCGATACCGCACATGCACCTGCCAGCGCCCGTCAGCCCGCTTGACCGGAGTGCTGCCCTCGTGGTTGCCGCGGCGCTTTGCTGTGCTCACAGGAGGCCGCCCGCCTCTCGGGCCCGCTTGACCCAACGCTGCGCCGTCTGAGGGCTCACATCACGGGCGTCCCCGATCGCGCGATAGGCATCATTCGAGACGACAAGGCCACTCCTCGCTCCCTGGCCCTTGGGGTGAGCCTGCGCGATCTCGGCAACCCTCCGGAGCGTCTCGGGGGTCATCCGGTTTCGACGCTTGTTCGCGGCATGCACCGCTGCGCGCCGATCATTTGGATGCCCCTTGAGGCTCAGCTCGATGTGCCCTCCCCGCCTGTCGGCAACCGGCTTCGCGGCGATCTTTATGGCGCGGGCCCGAGTCACGCCCGACCGCCCAGCGAGTCGACGTACTCGGCTAGCGCCGACACCGGCACCAATCGCCGGCGGCCCTGCTTCACAGTCCGTAGCCGACCCGAGCGAATCAGCTCATAAAGGACGGACCTACTCAGCCGCAGCGCCTCCGCCGCCTCGTCCACGTCATACAGCACGGCCGGCACCGCAGGCCTGCTCTCAGAGACAGCCATGATTGCTCTTCCCTTCCCGGTGCCACCACCGGCTTGCGTTCGGTTCGTGGTCGGGAGTGCCCGGCCCTACCCGACCTGGGGGTGTGTGGTCTGCGTCGCCCACAAGATCGGCTGGACATCTCGTGCGGGCGGCGGAGTCTAAGATCATTTGGATCGGCTGCGCTTGTCCCTGGACAGCCCCCAAAACTCCTGCAGGTGCATCATCGGCCTGGCCCTTCCGGGGTCGCATTTTCTTCCTGGCAGGTTGCAGAACTCCCTCGACCGGCTAGCACCGGGACGTCTGACTTGCGTTGCTCCAGTGCCGGGTTCGCCCGGGCCCGTTCCGCTTGTTCCGGGCGTGTGAGCGTGGCTGAGGTTCGGCTTTCCCCGTGGTCGATGGCCCGCTCGGCGTCGATCAGCCGCGGTAGTGGTGCTCGCCTCCCAGACCAGGTCCGAACACCTACCCCCAAGCCGCGCCGCAACCCGAGCACCCGGGCCGCGCGTTACAGTGCCGGGCATCTGCTCATCCGACCACAACAAGCCGACCTCCCTCGCCGTGCGCGACAACCTGTGGATAAGCCGCGCGGATGGATCATTGCCGCCACATGTCCATAAGGACGTGGGTGCTGCTTGGCGGTCAGCTGACCCGAGGGCCGATTAGGAAACTGGGTGATTCCGTCGGTACGTGTCTGGTGATGCCTCCCCCGCTACAACGAAGGCCATATTGGGCCGGGGTGGATTCGCTCCTACTGGGACGAGGAAGAACTCACTTCGTCGGGGAGGTCGGCGACGACGGGTGGATCACTCGTCACGTCGAAGTTGGCGGGGGCAGGCCTTCGCTTGCTGGCTGGTTGGTTGTTGCGTGGGTGTCCGATGGTGAAGCAGCGCGCCTCCACATCAGGACGAAGAGTAGAACGATCACGATGCCGATGGTGTTGAGGATCGTGATCGACACCGTGACCAGCGGGTCGGCTGCAAAGGGAAAAATCATCATCAGGAGCATCGGAGCGATGTTGCGTACCGCCGTGGTCACCTCGGTCGCATGCCTGATTCCCACGTCTTTGACTCGAAGAATGGAAACGAGAAGGTAGCCACACCCGAGGCCGATGAATGGGCCGGCAAGGGCCGCGATGTAGCTCTCGGTGCCCCAGGTCTGCACGAACTGATTCCAATACGCAACCAGCGTGAAGTTGAGATTAAAGAGCAGACACAGAATTGCAACTCGGACAACCCACCGTTCCAATGGCGGCGTCAGGTCGGGCCACCAGACCCTGAAGCCGCACCCGAGAACCAGCGGCAGGAGCAAAAAGAGCAGCAGCGGCCAAGCAACATCCCAGACAGAGGTCTTGAGTTGCGCGTCAACCGCATCGATGGCGAGGGGCAACCCTAGCGGGAGGGCGATAATGGTCGCGACAGTCAAGACCACTAACAGCGTGGTGGCTATGCTGACATCCGCCTTGGCTAACCGGGCGAGGATGGGAGCGAAAGGCATACCTGCAGACAGGGCTGCGACACAGAACCCGACCTTGATCTCTCCAGGAATGGACGAGGCTATCGTCAGCAAATAGCCGATGAACAGGAGCGGGATGATGACGAAATTGATCACCAACGCCCACACGGCAATCTTCCAATGGGCAAAGGCCTCTGCCAGCAGCTTGCCGACCGGAAGCCTGAGGCCCAACCCGAACGAGTTCAAGATCACGAAGAGCACCCCAAACCCGTTGATCAGGACACTCTCACTGGACTGAGTCATATCGCTCCCATCTCACGAGCAGACGATCCACCAGGTAACGTTCCATTTGCCCCTCAGCCGTGACCGCTACGGGGCTGGACACCATCATGGACCTCGAACCCTCCGTCGTTCGACCAGGTCGATCCGTGCCTCTGCCTTCACGGTCACACCCTGCCCCACGGCGCACGCACATCAAGCAGATCCGGATGCTCGGCGCGGACGGTCCAGGTCCCGATCCGTCACAGAGCGTCACGCGAACCACACCGTGGCGACCCGGGCGCAACAGGCGTATCTGCGCTGGCGCAACGCCAACGCCCACCACCCCGACGTTCTCGCAGCTCAACGGCGCGAACGCGCCCGCGTCCGCAGCGAACGCCACCATGTGGGGACAACGACCCGCGGCACGGGCCGCCTAAACGCGAACACCGTCAACATTTGTGGTCAGAGCACTATTCCGGCAATTGAGTGCGTCTCGCCGTCGGGTCTGCGCACCGACTTTCTCGCGGAGAGCTCCCCTTCCGGCCCCCCACAAACCGGTCGTGATCTGGCACTGCTGCACCGTAGTCAGCATCGCCCGCTCAGGGTTCCCGTTGCGGAACTGCTCTCTTGACGCTGTACTGCTAGATCGCCTGAAACTCATCACCCTCCGCCACTTGGCCTGGTTTACACCGCCTCAAGGTTGAAATCCTGTTGTTTGAGTGGAGGTGAGAGACCTGCACCGCTGACCCTGTCGTGGCAGGGCGGTGAAGCTGAGGGCAGCCTGCCCCGGAAGGTGCCGGGGTGGGTGGGAGCAGCCCTGACAAAGCCGGGACGGGCCAGAACTGCCAGATGGTGCGGGTCCGGCGAGCGTGATGGGAAGGAGTACGAGAGGAACCCGCGTTATTACGTCTCTCAAGTATCTACCGGCCTCAATCTGGCGGATCTGGGCCGGGAGCGGTGCACAAACCACCGGGGCTTCTTTGGCTGGGTGGGACCAACTCCTGGGCGGGTATGGATGCGCTCGCCGGGAGGCCATGGTGAATGTCCACGGCGTAACCATGGCGAGGCCGCAGGGACAAAGTGGGGCTCCTCACCCGTCGAGCGAACAGCAGTGAACGTGGGAACCGTTCCGGTCCTCACCCGCCAATCCGGGCTGCCAGCACGGATCGGCGGGGTGGGTTCACCGTTGACCGATCGGGCCGGAACGGGGCGGAGCCGCCGTAGTACTCCGAGGCCGGGAGAGCCGGCCACCTGGGGAAGGGCGGCAGCGGAAACGAGAAGACGAGGATGCTGTGATGCTGAAAGATCCACCGGTGAATACGGGTGGCCCGGGTCCGGGAACACGAACCTCGGGTCGGGGTATCAGGTATGCAGGCCAAGCTTCACCGTTGGGCGGTGGCCGATCCTGGCCGCCGGTTCGACGACCTGTTCAACTCTCGTGCATGACCCGGCGACGCTGCGGATGGCGTTCGCCCGGGTCGCGAGCAACACCGGCCATGACACGCCCGGCGTTGACGGCTGGACCGTCGCCGCCGTGGAGGAGACGGTCGGGGTTGCGGGGTTCCTGGACGATCTGCGGGCACAGGTCAAGGACGGCTCGTTTCGTCCGTTGCCGGTGCGCCAACGGTTGATCCCGAAAGGCCGTGGTTCGGGGAAGCTGCGAAGTTTAGGCATCCCCACCATCGCTGATCGGGTGGTCCAGGCTGCGTTGAAGCTGGTGCTGGAACCGATCTTCGAGGCCGACTTCATGCCGGTCTCCTACGGGTTCCGGCCGAAGCGGCGGGCTCACGACGCGATCGCTGAGATCCAGCTGTTCGGCACCCACGGTTACCGGTGGGTGCTGGACGCAGACATCGAGGCGTGCTTCGACCGAATTTCGCATTCCGGCCTCCTGGATCGGGTGCGGAAGCGGGTCAAAGACAAACGGGTCGTGGCGCTGGTGAAGGCGTTCCTGAAGGCCGGGATCTTGACCGAGCTCGGCGAGAAGCAGGACACCCCCACCGGCACTCCGCAAGGGGGCATCCTGTCGCCGCTGATGGCTAACATCGCCTTGTCGGTGCTCGATGAGCACCTGCATCGGCCTTGGCGGTCAGGCGGCACCATGTCCACCCGCTCACAACGTGAACGGCGTCGGGCCAAGGGCCTACCCAACTGGCGGATCGTCAGATACGCAGACGATTTCGCCGTGCTCGGGGACGGTAACCAGGCAGACGTCGAAGCCCTACGCGAACAGATCAGCGGTGTGTTAGCCACCATGGGCTTGGCCTTCTCGGAGGCCAAAACCAGGGTGGTGCACATGTCCGAGGGGTTCGACTTCCTCGGCTTCCACATCCAGTGGAAACGGAAACGAGGAACAAACCGCTGGCACGTCTACACCTTCATCGCGGACCGGCCGATCCGGTCGTTGAAGGCGAAAGTGCGTGCCCTGACGAACAGGACGTCACAGCAGCACCCTGGATCCGTGCTGATCCGGCTCGCCCAGATCATGCGCGGATGGTCCACCTACTTCCGTCACGCCGTCAGCAAACACACCTTCTCGACCCTTGCCCACTTCGTGTGGCATCGGGTGGCCCGGTGGCTGATGACGCGGCACCACTGGAAGTGGACAGACCTCCGACGACGGTTCACCGGCCCCGGTGGCCGGTGGATACCCTTGTCGGCCGACGGGAAAGCGTTGTTCAACCTCGAAGCGGTCCCGGTCACCCGATACCGCTACCGAGGGAACATCCCGACCCCGTGGGCGCTGCCTCCCACATAACGGCAGTTTCCGTGGAGAGCCCGTTGCGTCGAGAGGCGCACGGCGGGTTCGGCGAGCGGTCTGGGGAAACGGACCTGAGCAATCAGGACACCGCGCCCCAGACCGACTCAACTCCAACATCAACTCCAACCGGACGATCTCCCGGGTCCGGTCCCCCATCAGCTGCACCCGATACCGGGTCAGCATCCGCAGCCGACGGATCTCCGGCGGCGGCAACCCGGCGACCCGCTGTTCTGCACCCGCACCGGCCGACGGCTCAGCCGCGACGCCGTCGCGCGACGCGTCCGCACCCACACCGCGGCCGCTGCGGAACGCTGCCCCTCCCTGGCCGGCAAACGGATCCACCCACACACGCTTCGGCACAGCTGCGCCATGACGCTCCTGCAAGCCGGAGTCGACACCTCCGTCATCGCCCTCTGGCTCGGACACGCCGGTGTCCGATCAACCGACCCCTACCTGCACGCCGACATCACGATCAAGGAACGAGCGCTCGCCCTCACCACCCCCGCCAGCGCCAAGCCCGGCCGCTACCGGCCCGCCGACAAGACGCTCGCGTTCCTCGAGAGCCTGTAACTATGCCGACAACCAGAACCCGCGACCGCCTCGCCGCGAACCAACCACAACCGCCGCCTCGGCATAGTCGCCGTGTCGGCATAGGTCGCACTATGCGGATATCCGCATAGTGCGACGAGGTGGGCTACCTGCCACTAGATCGGGCCGAAGCCAACATGGTGTTCCAACTCGTCTCCCGACGATATGAGCGCGGCACCATGATCATCACATCCAACAAGAGCTTCACCGAGTGGGGTGGTGGCGTGCTCGGCGACGACGTCCTCGCCACCGCCATCCTCGACCGACTTTTGCACCACTGCGACGTAATCATGCTGCTGTTTGCCGCGCACGGCACCGACCCGGTCGCCCAGCTGGCCGCAGCTGCCAGCCGCCGGGAACTCAACTTCGCCTAGTACCGGGCGCCGTCCTCGACTGGCGGCTCGACCGGGCGGATCGTGAAGAAGGAGGGCGGCGTCTATGAACTCGGCAACGGGGAACCCTCCGCACTTTCCAAGGTGTCCATGTTGGTCTTTAAGGGAAGTAGGGAAGTATGGGGAGAGATACGGGGGGTAGCGGCACGAATGGGGGACAGACGCTACTGGCCAGTAACCCCCGTACTTCCCACAAACCAATGGGGGTACTGCGGGGTCCACGTGACGACTGACAGGACCACATCATGACCACCACGCCCCCCGACTTCGGCGACGCGCCCTGGCCCGAGAGAGACTTAGAGGCCCCATACGATCACGAACGCGCTGCAAGGGAATTCCTCGATGCTGCCGATCGGATCAACTTGCAAGCCAATGCTGGTTCCATCCCGTTTGACAACAACGTGATCACCGCCGCTTATGTCAACGCAACCATTGGCCTCGGCGAAGCCATCCTGGCCATACTTCAGGAGCTCCGCTCAAGATCGAAGGACGAGAAGAAAGGCTCAAGATCAAAAGAAGCGAAGAAGAGTCGAGCCTCTAGGCAAGATCAAGATCCTCGAGGAAGTGAAGGGAGAAACCTATGACTGCTCGCCGTTGCCGCCGACCCAAGGCATGAGCTGACCGAGGAGATTCAACCATCCAGAACTGCTTGACATCGTTGGGTTTATGGTGAGCTCGCTCGACAAGGCTCGGGAGCTGACGGCTTCGCCGTCTTGAGCGCCGATGCCTGCTCCGGCAAAAGATCAACTTCTCGCAGCGCCGCCTGAACCATCTCCACTA
Organism: uncultured Actinomycetota bacterium; assembly: GCA_963759635.1. GTDB lineage: Bacteria > Actinomycetota > Actinomycetes > Propionibacteriales > Propionibacteriaceae > Microlunatus. The sequence goes on along the minus strand of CAVXAP010000029.1, from coordinate 3,055 downwards.
CCAGCTGGCTCGTCGTTCCGCGATTCGTACGTGCGCTCGGCTAGGCCGGCGGCAACGGCCTCCTGGCGAAGTTCGCGCAGGGTCACGCTCTTTGGCTCCAAGATCAGCAAGTCCGGGAATCGCTTCGCCGGTGAGGTACATCCCGACGTCCTTGATGTCGGGGCTCCGGACTCCAGCGATTGCCAGCGCGACTCAGACGGAGTGGCAAGGTCGCCCAGGTGAGTAACGAACTGAGTAACTATGGCGGCGTAAATGGGCAACCGCGCCTGGACGATCCTGGAAGCTTCGGCGCTCCGGCCATGGAGATCGACGCACATCTGGCGTGCTTCACACCTAAGCAGTCTGAAACGTAGGTCTGGTTCTTACGGATAGCGTCTCGGACCCTCCTCTGAACTAAACCAATGCAATGCAGATCATTTCCAAGCTGCTCCGCCCAGGCCAGTCAGACTGCTAGTCAATCGGTCCTGCGCCCCGCGATCATCTGGGTACACCCACGGACCTCACTTACGCCTACCGCCGCATTTTCATGCGCGCCAGAGATGACTGACACGGAAGGAGTCATCGCATCCAGGAACGTCACTGACACGTAAACGATCAGACGCGCTCACCCCACACTTTCCCCACACTTTCCGGCCCAGCGATCGCTAGATGATCGAAGACAATGGGTGTCCTTGCGCGGTCTCACTAGGCCAGACGCCAGACGATGCCACCCGGCCAAAGCCCTCCGATACCAGCCGCAGAGAAACAGCAGGTACGTCACGTGGCAAACAACAGGGACCTTGGACTCTAAGGTTGTGGACCTTCCGAACCAACTGGCGGGGTTTTCGCTGATCGGGATCTTCGGACCCGACCGCCTCCCACCCCGCAACTCCCGTGGCGGTCACCAGCCACAGCCGCGAATGGTCAGCGCCCGGGACAAAGCCGACAGTGCCCGACCGCGGCTACCGATCATCGCAGGTCAGTCAGCGACCTCAGTCGGCGGCGAGCCAGCGGGCCGTGACCACAATGATCACGAGGAGGACGACCGGAATCACGATCCCGAGCACGACGAACGCGGTCGCCGTACCGATGTGGTCGACCATCCAGCCGAAGTTCATCCCGAAGAACCCGGTGATGAAAGTGAGCGGGAGGAAGATCACTGTCACGAGGGTCAGCCGTTCACTGATCGTCGCCGAACGCCGGGACAGCGTGTCGCCCAGCATCGCGTAGAGCTGGGTGGCCGTGGATCCGCTCTCCTCGAAGACCGCCCGAACCCGGCGCAGCTTCCGCCGCGCCGCCGGGCCGAGTGCCTCGGCGAGGACCTCGTCGGGCGCGAGGACTCGCTGCTGCATGATCCACAAATGCTGGAGCGAGAACAGCCGGCTGCGTAGCTGGGAGATTTCCCGCCGTTCGGTCCCGGACCTGAGTCCCGCCCGGGTTTCGTCCAGGGACTGGGCCACCTCGGCGAGGCGTTCCACCACATACGCCGACTGTTGGGCCAGCGCCAGGAGCACGGCCACCAACGCAGGCTCCGAATCCGCGTCGAGACTGCGCACCGCGTCCGTGACCAGGTCACGCATCCACGCCGGGCACAACACCAGTAGGCCGCCCGCGCCGCTGTGCAGCTGCACCTCCGCCGGCTCGCTGAGTTGGTCCACCGCGAACGCGACGACGGAGATCTGCGTCCCCTCCACGTGCGCGAACGGACGGCGATGTTGCGTCTGCTGCACCTGTTCGACCACAGAACCATCGGCATGGACCCAATCGGCAGCCTCCACCACCCGCTGCCGCACCGCCGCGGTGAGGATCACGCAGACCGGCTCCGGCGGCCGGTTCCGCTGCGCCGCGAGCGCATCGTCGACAATCACGTCCATTACCTGAACGTACCGCCGACCATGCCGCCCGCAGGATGATCGGCGCGGCCCCAGTCGATCCTCGTTGCCGCGGTCGGCGGCCCGGTCAGCCGAGCCGCAGCGTGGCCAGCACGCCCAGACGACGCTGACTCGTATACGAGCGCGGCCCGCGGGCGCTCATCGGTGCGACGATCGCGGCAGCCTTGAGCGCGCGGGTCGGCCATCCCACGTCTGTGACGTGCGGTGTTCGACGGTCGGAGTGACCACTCTGAACAAATCTGCCGTCATTCTGTTTAGAGGGCGAGGTGGTGGGCGTGTCTGTCGCAAGCGAGTTCGAGCACGCTGTGCAGGTCCTTGACGACGTTGCCCTCCTGCACCGGATGGCGGAGGGGACCTTGATGAGCAGGATGTCCGAGGGGCCGCCAGGGAGCTGCTGGAGCACCGGCGCCGAGAGCTGCCGAGCGTGTCGGTCGCGATCGCCGCACAGCTGCTGGGAGTCCCGCGCACCACTGTCGAGGCGTGGACGACGGAAGGCGTGCTCGTCTCGGCGCAGCAGCGTCTGCGTCACGAGGTCACCATGGACGATGATCTTGGCGAGCTCGGCGGCGTACTGACAGCTCCGGCTTGCTCGAGGTCTATGGATGATCAGGAGCCACGTGGTTGGGGACGAAGTCCAAGATCAGGCCCATACCACGCGCCGCGAGCGCCTGCCTGGCGCTGGCGAGCGCGCTTCGTCCCCGAAATGATCATCGACAACATAGCCGCGGACGCAGTAGGGAGATCCCACAACGTCGTAGGGTTGCCAATCGGGAAGAGCCGCGTCGAAGCTGACCCGCAGGTCGTCGTTGGACAATGCGATGGCGACGCCAGCAGGGCTGCGTTGCCAAACTCCCATCAGCCAGACGCCGTCGAATCCAAGATCGGCAATCTCATCCCAGTAGCGGTCGGGAACCGTCCCAAGATCAATAGCCCTTCCTTCGGTCCTGCTGATTGCTTCCAGCCAGGGCCAGGTGTTGATCTCGTAGAGATAGGGTTGTGAGTTCTGAGAAAGTTTCGATGGCATGGCTGCGGCCTCCAATCCTTACCGCTAGCCAGCTGGGCCAGCGGCGATTGGGGACTCTTGGGGAGTCCTCGCCGTGTCGTCGTCGTAGAAGATCATCCGGCGCGTCCGGCGCGGCGGGTCGAGCAACAGATCTGCGACCAGGGCCGTCCAACCGGTCTGA
>CAVXAP010000028.1:0-341054 GCA_963759635.1 uncultured Actinomycetota bacterium | reverse complement strand
GGTTGGAGCTACCTGGTTTGGCGTGCTATTTCCGGTTGTCGCGTCCGGACACGAGCTGGTGCACGACTTGCTCACGGGCTGGCGAGGGTAGCCGTGAGAGGCTGCGGAACTTGCGCAGCGTGATGCGGACCTTGCGGCCTTCGCAGTCGGGGCAAGGGGCAGGTCAGATAGACATCGGTGGAGTAGGTTCTTGCTGGCATGATCGGCTCCTCAGCTCAAGTCTGCGAAATACGTTCTGAGTTGCGGAACAGCTAGAGGTTTGGTCGTGTGAGGAGGGGAACGCCTAGCGCGATTCGCGGGCGTCGCAGAACCCTCCAAGAAGCGCATCAAGCCGATCAATGGCGGCGTCAGTGTTGTCCTCAAACAATCCGCCGTACCTCGTTAGCGTAAACGCAACACTGTTGTGCCCGGCCCACTCGGAGACCTCGCGTACGTTACAGCCCGCGGCCACCATGATCGCGACAAAGCTATGCCTAAGTCCGTGGAAGGTGATGTCGTCCAACCCGGCGCGCAGCACGGCCGGCCGCAAGACGTTGCGTCCCCATGATCGGAAGAGTGGGCCACCTGCAGGTGCGGTGAAGACAAGAGCATCCGCAGTCGAGTCAACGAACTCCGAGAGGTGATCCTCGAGCCGCCGCATCACTGAGCGGGCGACAGGGACGGAACGCTTCGAGCGCGTCGTTTTGGGCTCGTTGTCCAACGTCACTTGCCCTCGCAACTCGACGGCCGTGGAGGTGACGCGGATCCGGGAACGCATCGGGTCTATGTCGCGGCGCCGCAAGCCTGCAGCTTCTCCCCAGCGAAGTCCGGCGTACGCGCCGACCAGCACGAGGGCGCGATACTGACGAGGCATCTCATCCACGAGGCGCTCAACTTCGCTTTGCGATAGATAGCGCGGCGGCTTCTGCCGCTCAGTCGGAAGGGGCACCGCGGACGCAGGATTGATCTGGATGCGCTCGTCCGCAATTGCAGCTGCCAAGCATTGCCGCAAAGCGAAAACGGCCTTACGCGTAGTAGCTGCCGACAGTCCCGAACTCAGAAGAGTTGAGACCCACTCTCGCACGATCGCGTTGGTGATCTTGTTGAGCGGCACGGAGCCGAAGTAGGGAAGGACCTGCTTCTGCATTGTCGTTTCGAGCCGTGCCCACGTAGTTGGCCGAAGATCAAATCGGGTTGGCAGCCAGGCCTGTGCCCATTCCGCAAGACTGAGCTCACCGCGCCTGGGATCTCGCCACGTTGCGGTCGCGAGCGCGACTTCAATTTCAGCCTTCCTGCGCTCAGCGTCGACCAATCTGGTCTTGGTCTCGCTGTGGTGCTTGCCCGTCGCGTCGCGGTAGCGCACCTTGTAGTGGACGACCGTACGGATTCGTCCAGACGCGTCGCGCTGTTGAAGGCGACGCCGCTCAATGTGCGCCACGTTACCTCTGGCGCCGGTCGGCTTGGGTGTCAAGCCAAGCCTCGACGGCTGCCCTGCGGTATCGAACGTGACGACCGATTCTGTAGCCTTCCGGGCCCTCACCGCGGTGCCGCCACCCGTACAGGGTGTCAACAGGCACGCCGAGCATCTCCGACAAGTCGGTGATCGTCATTAGTCGATCAAGCTCGTTGATCATTTCTTTCCTCCCGGTTGTGGCTGAAAGGTGAATGGTCGGGAAGTCGCCAGCGATCGCGGGGTTCTGTCGACGTCCCGCATCCTTAAGGCGGATCGCACGTGCTTGGTGGTCGCCGACACGTCGGTAGTCCTTTGCAGTGCGCCAAAGCGCCTTGCCGTCCAAGACGAGGTCCAAGCTCGCGACAGCACAAGTCCGCCGGCACTCGCAGCCCCATCTTTGGCCGAGCAAAGTCGGCTGATCTGGAGCTCTGCCGAAGGCAGCACTGGCGGGAGCTCCTGCGTCCCTCGCGCGTCCCTGGCGGTCGATCCGAGGAGATGCTGGCTGGCTGGCGGTGGTATCAGGCCTGGTCAGAGGCGGTTTGATCTTGTGTCCCCAACGGGATTCGAACCCGCGCTGCCGCCTTGAAAGGGCGGTGTCCTAGGCCGCTAGACGATGGGGACCTCAGTAGCACAGCAACCATAGCGTGAGCAACCCTCGCCAGCCTTCCATGTCGTTGCTCACAAGATCTGCCCGTTTCCGCCACTTCCACCCGCTGCGCTATAGTTTCGCGGGCGCCCGGAAGGGTGCGTACCCTGGGCCACAAGGCCCCGTGGCGCAGTTGGTTAGCGCGCCGCCCTGTCACGGCGGAGGTCGCGGGTTCGAGTCCCGTCGGGGTCGCGTAAGTGGTGATGGATCCATCACCGAGTCGAGGCCAGGTAGCTCAGTCGGTAGTAGCGTTCGCCTGAAAAGTGAAAGGTCGCCGGTTCGATTCCGGCCCTGGCCACCTCTACGCCGACTTTTGCTCCGTTGCACTGTCGATGGCACGCAGCTTCGGCGTCTCCAGCACATCGCCCACGATCGCATTGGAGCGACGAGGGCCGAGATAACGAGAGCCCAGGTTGAGCAGCGTCTGCACCCGGTTGCGCCCGCCAAGCAGATAAGCAATGTGCAGCACGATCCACCCGAGCCAGGCAAGGATGCCGGTGAGCTTGATCCCCATCGGCATCTGCAGCACCGCATCGCCCCGACCGATCGTGGCCATGGTGCCTTTGTCGTGGTAATGGAATGTCTCGGTCTCCAGGCCCCGATGCAGCCGGGCGATCTGCCTCGCGGCAAACTTTCCCATCTGCAGCGCCGGCTGGGCCAGCTGCGGCAGCGGGTTGTCCACAATGATGCTGGCATCGCCGACGGCGAAGATTCGCTCCTCACCGATGACCCGCGTGTCTTCATTGACTTCGATCCGCCCGGCACGACCGATCGGCAGTTCCCAGTCACGGATCAGCGGATCACCGGAGACACCGGCTGCCCAGATGACCAGATCGACCGGCATGGACGAGCCGTCCTTGAAGTCGACACGATCCGCCTCCACTTCGGAGATCGCGGTCTTCAGCCGAACGTCCACCCCGCGCTTGACCAGTTCCTTCAGCGCATACTTGCGCAAGGAGTCGTCGAACGGCGCCAAGAGATGTTCAGTCATCTCGACAAGTACCACGTGGACGCGCGCTGGATTGAGTTCGGGATAGATCGACGGAATGGTCTCCGTCTTGAGCTCCGCCAGCTGACCGGCCATCTCCACCCCGGTCGGTCCGCCCCCGACGATGACCACGGTGAAGCCGCTGGTGTCCGCCTCGGATCTGCCGGCGATGATCTCCAGGCTGCCGAAGATGGTGTCGCGCACCCTGAGGGCCTCCGCCCGCGTATACATCGACATGGTGTACTCCTCGGCGCCCGGAATGCCGAAGTGGTTGGTCGTGATCCCGTTGCCGATGATCAGATAGTCGAAGCCGAACCGCAACCCGTCGTCACACACCACTTCTTGCTGATCATGGTCGATGGCAACGACTCCGGCACGGCGAAACCTGACGCCCTCATGGCGCGCGGCGAAGAAGCGCAGCGCGTACGTGACGTCGCCGGGATTGAGGCCTCCCGTCGCCACCTGATACAGCAGCGGCTGAAATGTGTTGTACGGGAACCGGTCGAGCAGCGTAACCCGGAACCCTTCCTTGGACAGTTCATCTGTCGCCGATATTCCTCCGAAGCCGGCGCCGACAACCACCACATGAGGCATCTCAGTCACACACTCATCTAATCAGTGGGGACACCGCCTCCAACAGACCCGTCGAGGAGCGCGGGCCCGCGCTTCACGTACGCCTCGACGAACCGGCCGATCTCGTCCAGCGCCTGCTTGCGTACGTGCGGCGCAGACAAAGTGAGATCGTGCAGCCCTTCCGGGATCCTGACCACGGTGACGTGCGGACCCAGTCGAACCGCCCGCGCCGCGATTTGCTCCACGTCCAGCACGGTGTCGACGATCCGCAGGCCCTCATGCCACCGTCGGGAGAAGTCCGTTGTCGTCGAGGCGAGCACCAAGATCGGGACACCGATCCGCAACCCGCTGGCAACCCGCTGATGCCCGAGCAGAATCGCGCGTAACCAGCCGGTGCGAATGGGAGGCCCGGGCGTCGATTTCAGCGTCAGGTCGTAGTCCCATTCCCCTCCCAGGCTGACATGGAGCGACCGGGCGTTGAAGCCGAGATCAGGCAGCCGGATCACCGAGGTCGGCGCTCGAGTGCCCAGGCGGTCGATCACGGGTGTGCCCAGAGTCCGTACGATGGCCGAGCCCTGCAGATCGAGCCATGGCGAGTTGAGGATCAAGCCTTCGAGACGGTCGGCGTTGCGGGCCGCCCATAGGGCGGCTATCAGTCCACCCGTCGAGTGGCCCATCAGTAGCAGCCGATCATGGTCGGCCGTGATCACGTCGGCCGCCGCATCCAGCTCGAGTGCGTAGTCATCGAGGTTGGTGATGAACCCGGGAAGCAGCCCTGGCCGCATGCTGCGCCCGTAGCGTCGCAGATCAAGGGCGTAGAAGTCATAGCCGATGTCGCTCAGGTAGTCGGCAAGGTGGGTCTGGAAGAAGTAGTCGTTCCAGCCGTGGAGGTAGAGGACTGCGCGCCGACCACCATGATCGGATGTCTTCCGGATCAGCGTTGCCACCAGGTCGACATCGGCGGGTTCCCCGGCCGCAGGCTCGACTCCGGCAAGTGCGAGTTCAGTCGTCTCGTAGCCGTCCAGGAAGTCAGAACGCCAGGTGGTCACCCACCCATAGTGCCTACTTAATGAACCTGATGTTGATCGGGTACTTGTAGAACTCGTGCTTGTTGGCTGCGATCGTGCCCAAGATGCAGAAGATCAGCGCGGCGATGAACACCAATGGCCACAAGATCAACCCGATGACGACCGCGATGGTGATCACGCTGATCACATAGGCGATGCTGTACAAGATCGAGAAGTTCAGCGCCTCGGTCGTTACGTCCTTCAGCCATGCACTGCGATCTTTGTAGAGCAGGTAGGCGATGAGCGGGCCGATAAAGCCGAAGAACGGGATGGTGATGTGGGAGATGATCCCCCAGGTCTTCTCGTCACTTTCTGAGACTGGCGCCTGGCCGGCCTGCGCATACGGCGGCTGCGGATAGCCGGGCTGGCTGTACTGCTGCGGTGGATAGCCCTGCTGCGGGTACGCCTGCTGGTTGGGATCGTAAGGCTGGTAGCCCTGCTGCTGGTAGCCGTAACCCTGCTGCTGGTAGCCGGCATTGGGATCGGTGTAACCCTGTTGCTGGTACCCCTGAGGTGTCGGCTGACCGTAGGGCGGTGGAGTCTGTTGGCCGTACGCCGCAGACTGCCCACCAGCAGAGGAATCGCTGTAGTTCGGCTGCGGCGCATATCCGTACGGAGCCTCCGGGCCCGATGAACCCGAATTGCCCCCCAGCGTGGTCGCCTCAGCAGCGGACGGGTTGGCCGAGGTGCCAGATGGGTCGGCAGAGCCAGCACTGGTCGGAGCGGACGTCGCCGCACCCATCAAATCTGGGGTGGTGTCAGCGGCGTTGTCGCTGTCCGCCGTCGGAGGGCTAGAGACTGAGTCAGTTGGATTTGCCAAATCAGCCTCGGCCCGGGACTTCGGTTGGTCGGGCGTTTCTTGGGGGTTCTGGCTCATGCGGTCCAGGTTATTGCCAGCGGGAGGCGATTGTGGGCGTTTCCTCAGCCTGACTTGCGAAGGTGCCCGTACTCCCGGTCGTCGGTCGACGAATCGTCGTCCTCGTACTCGTCTGCAAGGTCGGCATACTGGGGCGGTACCTCGTGGCCCCCAGACCCTGACCGAAGTTCGCGCTCCAACGATGAAAAGTCCGTATCGAAGGATCGGTACTTAAGTTCGCGGGCAACCTTTGTCTGCTTTGCTTTTGCACGGCCGCGCCCCATCGGGTCGACCCCCTCGCACGTTGTCTGCCTGCGGCTTGCCGCGGCTCAAATGGTTAATGTCGTGAGGGAAAGGCTACCTAATGGTCCCAAGGGTGCAAAGCGGCGGGACACTATCCCGCAACGTGTTGGCCGAACAGGTTTACCGGCTCCGGGGCGCCCGCACCGGCGTTCGTGACCGAACCGCAGACCCAGGCCCGCAGCCCACGCCCAGCCAGCAGGCGAACTGCTTCGTCGGCCGAGTCCGGCGGCAGGACCGCGACCATTCCGACGCCCATGTTGAAGGTTGCCTCCAGATCCGGCTGCCGAGATCTCACCGAGTTTCTCGATGAGTCCGAAGATCGGTGCGGGCCGCCAGGTCGTACGGTCGATCTGCACCTGACATGAGTCGGGAATGACCCGAGCCAGATTGCTCGCGAGCCCGCCACCGGTGATGTGGCTCATCGCATGCACCTCGACCGCTGCGATGAGCGCGAGGCAGTCGCGGGCATAGATCCGCGTCGGCGCCAGCAGCTCGTCGCCAAGCGTCTGCCCGAGCTCAGGAAGGTACTGGTCCAAAGTCCAGCTCGACTGCTTGCCGAGCACGTGCCTGACCAGCGAGTAGCCGTTCGAATGCAACCCGGAAGACTCCATGGCCAGCACCAGGTCGCCTGACCTCACCCGATCCGCGCCCAGAATCTGCTCCCTGTCTACGACCCCCGTTGCCGCACCCGCCAGGTCGTACTCGTGCGGCTCAAGCAGCCCAGGGTGCTCGGCGGTTTCGCCGCCGAGGAGCGCACAGCCGGCCTCGGTGCACGCCATCGCTATCCCTTGGACGATCGCCGCGACGCGTTCTGGATCGACCTTGCCGCACGCGATGTAGTCGGTCATGAACAGTGGTTCGGCCCCGCACACGACCAGGTCGTCGACGACCATGCCGACCAGGTCGAAGCCGATGGTGTCGTGCCGGTCCAGCGCTTGGGCGATAGCAACCTTCGTGCCCACCCCGTCGGTCGACGTGGCTAGCACGGGATGCTCGCGTTGTGCCAGCGCGCTGGCATCAAACAGTCCTGCGAAACCGCCGATGCCACCCATGACCTCAGGACGTCGAGTCTTGGCGACCCACTCCTTCATGAGCTCGACTGCTCGATCACCGGCATCGATGTCCACGCCTGCCGCCGCGTACGCCGACTTGTCAGTCATAAAGCCACCTCCCATCCAGACTTCTCAGCGTCTCAAAGTGCAATAGCCCTCTGAGACGCTGACAAGTCGGTGGGAGCTAGGGGCGGGTGAGAGCATCTGCAGCGCCGACCCCGGAAGCGACAGGCTCGAGGTCGGCGGCGGTCTCCTCGAGGATCGACTTGCCCAGCCGCGCACTGAGCGGCAACTCGACCGGATAGACGCCGTCGAAGCAGGCACGGCAGAGCGCTTGCTTGCCAACCTGGGTAGCTGCGACCAGTCCTTCGAGTGAGACGTAGCCGAGCGAATCAGCGCCGATGGAGCGGCAGATCTCCTCGGTGTCCAGGCCGTTGGCGATGAGTTCGGCTCGGGTGGCGAAGTCGATGCCGTAGAAGCACGGCCACTTCACCGGTGGAGCGGAGATGCGTACGTGCACCTCGGCCGCCCCTGCCTCACGCAGCATCCGCACCAGCGCCCGCTGGGTGTTGCCACGCACGATGGTGTCGTCGACCACGACCAAGCGCTGGCCCGCGATCACATCCCGGAGCGGGTTCAGCTTCAGCCGAATTCCCAGCTGACGGATGGTCTGGCTCGGTTGGATAAAGGTGCGGCCGACGTAAGAGTTCTTGACAAGCCCCTGCCCGTACGGAATCCCCGAGGCCTCGGCATATCCGATCGCCGCCGGCGTGCCTGACTCAGGGACCGGGATCACCAGATCCGCCTCAGCAGGAAATTCCCGCGCAAGCGTACGCCCCACCTCGACCCGCACCGAGTGCAACCGGCGACCCGAGATCATGGTGTCCGGCCGGGCCAGGTAGACGTACTCGAACAGGCAGCCCTTCGGCTCGGCCTTGGCAAAGGTACGACTCCGCAGACCATTGGCATCCACGGCGATCAACTCACCCGGGGTGACCTCCCGGATGAACGTGGCTCCGACGATGTCCAGCGCCGCGGTCTCGCTCGCGACCACCCAGCCACGTTCCAACCGACCGAACACCAACGGCCGGATGCCCTGCGGGTCCCGCGCGGCATACAGCGTCTCCTCATCCATGAAGACCAGACTGAACGCGCCGCGCAGCTTGGGCAGCACCTGCAGCGCAGCCTCCTGGGTGCTGAGACCTGGGAAGGTGGCTATCAGACCGGTGATCAGGGACGTGTCACTGGTGGCATCGTTCGACAACGATCCGGGAAGCAGCGAGCCGGAATGCTTGTCACGCTCATTCAGCCAGCTCTGCAGCTCCAACGAATTGGTCAGATTGCCGTTGTGACCGAGCGCGATACTCCCGGTCGCGGTCGAGCGGAAGGTTGGTTGCGCGTTCTTCCAGACGCTCGCGCCGGTTGTGGAGTAGCGACAGTGCCCGATGGCCACGTGAGCATTGCCGAGCGAGTCCAGCGTCGCCTCGTTGAAGACCTGCGACACCAGACCCATGTCTTTGAAGACCACGATCTGCGAGCCTTTGCTGACCGCGATTCCGGCCGACTCCTGCCCCCGGTGCTGGAGCGCGTAGAGCCCGAAGTAGGTGAGCTTGGCGACCTCCTCGTGCGGCGCCCAGACGCCAAAAACCCCACACGCATCTTGGGGTCGGCGATCGTTGGGGTCTAGGTCGTGGTTCAGCAGGCCATCACCTTGTGCCACTGCCTCATCGTAACCGGCGGCACGAGAGATCACCGGCAGTTCGCAATTGGTTCTCTGCTCGCGCGGCACGCTTGGAAGCGAACCGACGTTCGCAGAGCAGTTACGCGCCCAAGTCGGGGCCTTGGGGATATACCCTGGCCCTGCCATGGAGTCACCTAAGCCTGCCCGAACCATGAGCATCGGCGCTTGGTCGGCCTTCGCTGGGGCCCAGCAGTCAAGGGTCGTTGATCTCATCGTCAGCAACCTCTTCAACTTCTGCGTGGTGATTGGCGCTGTTGTGATGTTCACCGCTGCCGACTCGCCCGTCTTCTGGCTCGGCGCCGCCTTGGCTGTTACGGCGGTGATCATCCTCGGCTGGCTGCTGCGCCGCGACATGAGCCGTGGTCGTGCCCTGCTGGCGACCTATCCGGCGCCACGGATGATCGTCCTCGTCGCCGTCGCGGCGGCCTATCTGGCCAGGCGGCCGTACGACGCTGTCTGGATCTGGGCTGCAACGGGCCTCGCAATCCTCGCGATCCTCTCCGAGCCGACCGTTCGCCTGCTGCTGAGTAAGGCGACGCCGGTAGCCGTTCAACTGCCCGGCTTTCCGGAAGTGCCGCGGCCACCTTTCAATCCGACCTTTGTTGCCCTAGCTCCATTCGCCGCGGCGGCGGTAGGCGTAGTGCTGGCGGCCGTCGGAGCCCCCGGATGGTGCTATTTATTGATCGTCACCCTGGGCACCATATCGGCGTTGATCATGAGCGGCTACGCCATCCGAGCAGTGATGATCAGTCGGAGCTCCTCGATTGGCGTCCGCAAAGCACTCCAGCAGTACCAACCCGAGTTCGCCGTCTACTACGCCGCCCGCAACGGCGCGCGCTATCAGCTCGGCATGTGGTTGCCCTACTTCGAGCGTCTCAACCGCCGGTTCATCGTGATCACCCGTCATGCCCACACGGTGCCTGAGATCGCGGAGTTGACATCAGCACCGGTGCTGCTTCCGAAGTTCAAAAGCGCGCAAGGCCGGCTCTGGCATCTGGTGGTGGATTCCCTTAAGGCTGCTTTCTACGTCCAAAACCATACGGCGAATGTCGACATGTTGCGGTTCCCCCGGCTGACCCACATCTGGTTGAACCATGGGGATTCGGACAAGGCGGCGAACTACAGCGCCCGGCATTCGGCCTTTGACAAGGTTTTCGTCTCCGGTCAGCAAGGCGTGGATCGCTACGCGGCGCACGGAGTCAGGATCCGCCCCGAGCAGTTTGCGATCGTCGGGCGCCCACAGATCGAGCCGATCGCGACACGGGATGATCCTATGCCGCCTGACGCACCGCGTACGGTGCTCTACGCGCCGACCTGGCACGGTGGCAAACCCAATACCAATTACTCCTCGCTTCCGCTGGGCACCCAGATTGTCGACGCGTTGTTGGCCCGCGGAGCCACGGTGATCTTCCGACCCCATCCGCAGACCTATCGCGACCCGCAGCAGACGAATCTGGCCCAGGACATCCAACGTCGGCTCAACGCAGACCACAAGTCCAGTGGACGCCAGCACGTCTTTGGCCGTACAGCTGAGACAGACTGGGACATTCCTACCTGCTTCAACCATTGCGACGCCTTGATCACCGACGTGTCGTCGGTTGCGTCGGACTTCCTAGCGACCGGGAAACCCTTGGCGATGGTTGCGATCCAGCAGCAAGGCGATGCGTTCCGTCAGGCGATCCCCATGGCCCGCGTCGCCTACGTCATCGAACACGACCTGAGCACGCTGCCATCGGCGCTTGACGAGCTGCTCGGACCCGATTCCTTGGCCGAGGCACGTCGGGACTACCGCAGCTACTGCCTCGGGGACGCCCTCGGAGTCGAAGCACCTAGCGGGTTTTTGCAGGAAGTCGAGAGAATCCTCGACGGCCCCCCGCCGCTGCGCCGGTCCTCGGACGCAGCCAGTACGCCGCAGCAGCAGAGAACCGCGTAACTGCTCGAGCCTCGCGCATCGGTCACATCGTGCTGCTCGGCCTCGTCAAAGAAGTTGAGATATCAACGCACGATTCGAGAGGAACAAAATCATGGCTCTTCAGGTGACCGCCATCATGCTCGGTGTCGAAGATCTGGCCCGGTCCAAGAGGTTTTACGCGGACGGCTTGGGCTGCACGATCGAGCAGGACTATCCCAGCTTCGTTTCGCTCAACCTCGGTGACGGGTCGTCTCTCTTGCGCTCTACCCGCGGGAAGCAGCGGCCCAAGATGCCGGGGTCTCGCCCGACGGATCGGGGTTCCGAGGCGTCTCATTCCACTACATCGTCACCTCCAAAGAAGAGGTGGACGAAGTCCTGGGCCAGGCCACCGCTGCTGGTGCGAATGTCGTGAAGGAGCCAGTCGCAACAGGTTGGGGGTACTTCGGGTACTTCAGCGACCCGGACGGCTATCTCTGGAAGGTCGCCTCGTCCTCATAGATCTCTGCCCCGTGGGCGTGACATCTCGCGACCGAAGGATCGCTATATGTCACGCCAGATCGCGGACTTGCGGATCTCGAACTCGGCGGCGGTGATGATCCCGCTGTCACGCAACGCGCGGAGTTCGGCCAGGACCTCCAGCGGGTCGCGCTCCGGCCGAGGTTTGCCGCGGATCGCCTCCCGCGCGTCCTCGGCGAGCATCTCGCCCTGGGTGCCGAGAATCCTGTCCACAGTAAGACTGCCGTCGCGCGTGGTGACGCGGACCGTGCCAGAGACCCGGCGGGTGGCGGCCTCGATGGCAAGGACGTCCCCCAGCGGCACACTGAAGGCTGGCCCGATGCTGCGGCGGGGTCGGAAGAGGATGCGTTCGCTGGTCAGCACAAACAGGCCCATCGTCCCGGCGTACCGCCCGTCCATCATCCGAAGCACGGTCTCGGAGGCAGTCAGATAGGACTGCAGTCGAGCAACATAGACGTCGGAGCGTTGGTCGGAGGCCATGGCAGCCGCCGCGTCCAGGACGTCGGGGCGCAGGTTGTACGGCGCCAGGCGCTCGCGGACGGTGATTCTGAACCACCGGAACCATGACATTTGCCGCTGTTATCCGTCCCATCGCGCCGTTGACGGGGCACGGCCATCAGGCTCGCCCGGCGATCCGGCGTGTTCACCTGGTCGCAACCGGTAAAGGACTTCGCCCGCGTGGGATTTCAACAGCTCGCCGACCCCGCCGATGGTTCGGAGGCGACCTGGGTCACCCGGATCTGTGCCGTAGGTGTCCGGTCTTGTTGGTGGGAGGGTCGTGGTCATACCGGTACTGTGCAACCCATCCAAGCTGCGTGACAAGAACTCGCCGGTCCGGCAAGCAGCAAAGCGTCAACCCCTGGCATCTGGACGGGCGGTTCCATCGAAGATGGATGCAGCTCCAAATTGCCGCGGTTCAGCCGTCCCCTGCTCGGTCTGTGCGCCGCGGCCCGGCCCGGCTCGTTCACCTTGGCTGGGCCAATTTCCACCGCGCCCATCAGGCCTGGTACACAGCCAACGCCTTTGATGCCTCCGAGTGGGGCATGAGGGCGTTCATAAGCCACTGCCCTGACACCGTCGAAACTCTCGCGGCCCCAGGACGGGCTGTACAGGTTGATCACCCGCAGCGCCGAGGGAGACACCTTCGACGTCATGGGCCCGATCTCCGCAACAAGCGGCATAGCTGAGTGGTCAGTCGCGACTCCCGTCGCGGCGGTTTGTCCTGCCGGTGTGATCGTCGGGCCAGTCGTGTCAGGCCGGAAGGCTCAGTTGTGACCACTGGTAGGCGATCTGGTGAGACTCTAATCGCGAGCCGACGCCGACCTTGTTCCAACACGGGACGGGCTTACGGCGAGGCGCCGCACGGCGGAAGCGCTCATCAAAGGCTCACCGGGCGGCCGGTGCGAGCGGACTCGTAGACCCCGGTGATGATGGCGATGGATTGCCGGTTGGTCTCCAGGTCGACCCGCAGCGCCTCCTGACCGGCAAGCGCGGCGAGGAAGTTCTCATATTGGCGGCGATGGGCGTCGATTGCCAGTTGACCGGGGTTGCTGCCGGCGGTCTGCTCGGCAGCACTCGAGGCATAGGGGTACTCGGCGATCTGGTTGATCGCCGTGCCCGGGTCGCCGTAAGCCCGCTCTTCGGCGTTGCTGTCGCGCGGGGTCCGATGGATGAAGGTCAGCTTGTCGTTGTCGATGACGACCGAGCCTCGGTCGCCGTGCCCCTGCAGCCTGGCGCTGAGCCCTGGGTAGGCGGCGGTGGTGGCATGCAAGACACCGAGTGCGCCGTTCTCGAACCGGACCACGCCGACGGCGACGTCTTCGACCTCGATCCGCTCGTGGGTGAGGGTTCCGGTGTAGGCGAAGACTTCGACCGGTCGGCCCATCGTGGCCACGAGCAGGTCGACGGTATGCACGCCCTGGTTCATCAAGGCGCCACCACCATCGAGCTCCCAGGTGCCGCGCCAGTCGCCGGAGTCGTAGTACGTCTGCCCCCGCCACCAGTCGATCGAGGCAATGCCGCTGGTCAGGCGGCCGAGCTCACCGTTGCTGATGGCCGCCACCGCCACCTCGGTGGCAGGGTCGAACCGGTGCTGAGAGATGACCGCGACCTGAGTGCCAGCGCGGCGCTGAGCGTCGATGATCTCATCGGTCTTCGCCACGGTGGTCTCGGCGGGCTTCTCGATGATGACGTGCTTGCCGGCCTCGAGTGCCTCGATGACTATCTCGCCGTGCCGGCCGGTCGGAGTGCAGACCGACACCACGTCGGTGTCAACGGCCTGCAGTTCATCCGTCAGTGAGGTAAACGCCGTCTCGCCGTGCTCGGCGGCCAGTTTCTCCGCCCGTTCGGGGTGGGGGTCGACGACGGCGACCAGGTCGATCTGGTCGGCTAGTTCGCTGATCACCGCCCCGTGGATGGTGCCGATAACGCCGGCACCCACAAGCGCCAGCCGGATCCGGTGGTTCGATTCGACTGCAGAGCTCATGCGTACTGGATCCCTTCGCTGGTGAGGATGTCGGTGAAGGCCTTCCAGGCCTTGGTGAACAGCTCAGGTCCGGACAGCGCTCCGAACTCGGTGTACTCACCGAGGTGCGGCTCGAGGGAGAAGAAGCCGTCGAAACCGTCGGCGCGCAGTGCGCGGATCGTCTCGACGACCTCACCGTCGCCAGCACCAGCGACCACAACCGATCCGTCCGCCAGCAGCGCGTCCTTGATCTGGATGTAGCCGATGTGTGGGCGCAGCATGGCGTACCCCTCGGTGAACGGCCGCACCCCGACCTGGACGAAGTTGGCCGGGTCCCAGGCCAACTGCAGCTTGGGCGACGACACCGAGGTCACGATGTCAAGACAGCGGCGCGGAATATCGCCGTAGATCTCTTTCTCGTTCTCATGCACCAAGATCACGTCGGAATCCCCGACGGCCTCAGCCAAGGCACTCATGCGGCTGAGCACCTCGTCACGCCGACTGTCCGGGTCAGCGCCCTCGGGAATGAAGAACGAGAAGAGCCTGATGTACGGCGCCCCGAGGGTCTCGGCGACCTCAACGGCGTGCCGCATCCGCTCCAGGTGAGGTGGAAACTCATCGTCGATGAAGATCTTCCCGATCGGGGAGCCAATGCTGGACACCTTCAGCTCGTACTCGGCGAGTGTCTGTTGCACCTTGCTCAGTTGGCCGGCGTCGAGGTCAAGGATGTTGGTTCCCCACGCGCTACGGACCTCCACATAGCGCAAGCCGAGTCCGCTGGCAATCTTGCACTGCAGACTGAAATCGTCAGAGATTTCGTCGATGAATCCTGAAAGCGTCCACACGGTCGTCGGTTCTTCCTACAAGTCGTTGTCGTCATTCGACCAGGTAGGGCTGTACCAGGTCGAGATAGCGCTTGATCATGGTGTCCACGACCCACGTGGGTGGCGCCTTCCACAGATCGGCGTTGAAGATCTCCACTTCGATGTCGCCGCGATAGCCCGCCTGCGCGACCGATCTGGTGAAGGTGGGGAAATCGATGTGGCCATCGCCCATCATCCCGCGAGCAAGCAGGGTATCCGCCGGCAGCGGGGTGATCCAGTCGCAGATCTGGTAGCTGACGATGCGTTGTCCGGCGCGCCGCAGCTGGTCGGCAACCCCCGGCTCCCACCACACGTGAAACGTGTCGACCACTACGCCGACGTCTGCGGCGTCGAAGCACTCGGCGATGTCCACCGCCTGCGCAAGTGTGGAGATGACGCCGCGATCCGCGGCGTAGATCGGGTTCATCGGCTCGATGCCGAGGTTGACCCCGAGCTCATGGGCGTACGGGACCAGCCGCTCGATGGCTCGTACGGCCCGGTCCCGGGCGGCTCCCAGATCCTTGTCGCCCCGCGGTAATCCACCGGCGACGAGCACCAGCGTCGCCGCATGCAGCGCCGCCGCCTCCTCGATGGCCGTCCGGTTGTCGGCCTCCGCAGTCGCTGCCTCGGCGGGGTCTGCGGTCGTGAAGAACCCGCCTCGGCAGAGCGACGAAACGCGCAGCCCTGACTCGGCGACCAGCCGGCAGGCCTGGTCGAGTCCGACCTCGGCGAGCTGTTCTCGCCAGATCCCGATGGCGCCAAGGCCGGCGTCGACACAACCCTCGATCGCCTCCGGTAGCGACCACGAGGCGGTGGTCCGCTGGTTGAGCGAGAGTCGGCTCAGCGCCGGTCGGCTGGTCACCGGGTCAGGCCAGCGGTCGCGAACAGCAGGCCGAGACGATGAGCCGCGAGGTCGGGGTCGGTCAGCAGCTGCGCCTCGTTGGCCAGCTCGAACACGCGGGCCAGGTGCAGGATGGAGCGAGCGGACTGCAGGCCGCCCACCATGACGAAACCGTCCTGGTGTCCGTTCAGCCAGGCAAGGAAGGCGATCCCCGTCTTGTAGTAGTAGGTGGGCGTCGCGAAGATATGGCGGGACAGCGGCAGCGTCGGAACCATCTCTCGCCGATATCCGTCGATGTCGCCGTCGTCCAACGCGTTCAGAGCAGCCGCGGCGGCTGGGGCGATCGCGGCGAACGCACCCAGCAGGGCGTCGGAGTGATGCACACCATCACCCTCGATCAGCTCCGGGTAGTTGAAGTCATCGCCGGTGTAGAGCCGCACCCCCGCCGGCAGGGCAGCGCGCAGTTCCTGCTCGTGGTCGGCGGAGAGCAATGAGACTTTCACTCCGTCGACCTTGGCGCTGTGTTCGCGGATCAAATCGAGGAACGTCCTGGTCGCGGTCGGGATATCAGTCGACCCCCAGTAGCCGCTCAACTGCGGATCGAACATCTCGCCCAGCCAATGCAGGATCACTGGTCGGGTCGCCTGCGACAGCACGCTCGAATAGACCTGAAGATAATCGTCGACGCTTCGTGCGACGGCCGCTAGCTGGCGTGATGCCATCAAGATCACCTGCGAGCCGGCACCCTCCACGAACTCGACCTGCTCCAGATAGGCGCGGGTAACGTCGCCGATGCGATCAGCCGGTGCGTCGAGTTGATCAGTGCCCGCGCCGGAGGCGATGCGGGCCCCGTGCTCACGGGCCACGGCCGCGCTCCGAGTGATCAACTGCTGGGTAGCAGGCCAGTCCAGACCCATATTGCGCTGCGCGGTGTCCATGGCTTCGGCGACCCCGAGCCCGTAACGGAACAGATGACGCCGGAACGCCAGGGTGGCCTCCCAATCGATGGCCGCAGGAGCGCCGGGGACATTATCGCCGCGTGGGTCAGCCACCACGTGGGCCGCGGCGAAGGCGATCCGGCTCCGGAAACCCTGCGGATGCTCCGCCCAGGAGCGGGGCTCGGAGAGCTCGATCTCGCGCCAGCCACCAGCCGCCTCTGGGAGCGCAACTGTCGCGCTGGTTACGGTCATGACGCGAACTCCTCGACCGCGACCCGGCGACCCTCGGCGGAGGATTTCAGGCCGGCCTCGACCAGCTGCAGGCCGCGTACGCCGGCGGAGAGATCGTAGGCGTGTGGTCGGCCGGCATCTACGTCGGACAGGTACTGCTCCCACTGGGCGCGGAACCCGTTGCCGAATTCCGCGTTATCCGGGATCTGTTCCCACTGGCTGCGGAAGTCCTCCGTCGTCGGCAGATCCGGGTTCCAGACCGGCATGGGGGTACGAACGCGGGGCTGGATGCGGCAGCCGAACAGACCGGCCACCGCCGAACCGTGCGTGCCGTCCACCTGAAATTCGACGAGCTCACCACGGTCGACGCGAACAGCCCAGGACGAGTTGATCTGCGCGATCACATCACCCTCGAGCTCGAAGATCCCGTACGCAGCATCGTCGGCGGTGGCAGCATACTTGCGGCCCTGTTCGTCCCAGCGCTCCGGGATGTGGGTGACCGCCTTCGCGGTTACGGCCAGTACCTTCCCGAACAGGTTTTCCAGGACGTAGTTCCAGTGCGGGAACATGTCGAGCATCATGCCGCCGCCGTCCTCGGCCCGATAGTTCCAGCTGGGCCGCTGGGCGGGCAGCAGATCACCCTCGAAGACCCAGTACCCGAACTCCCCCCGTACCGAGAGAATGCGGCCGAAGAAGCCGGCGTCGATCAACCGCTTCAACTTGAGCAGACCTGGCAGATAGAGCTTGTCGTGGACTACGCCGTTGATCACGCCCGCCTCCTGAGCTGCGGTCACCAGCTCGACGCCTTCCTCGACGGACTCGGCGATCGGCTTCTCGGTGTAGATGTGCTTGCCGGCGCCGAGGGCCTTCAAGATCGACTTCTTGCGCTCAGAGGTAACCTGGGCGTCGAAGTAGATTGAGGCCGAGCTATCGCTCAGTGCCTGGTCCAGATCGGTCGTGAAATCTGCGACCTCGTGCTCAGCGGCGAGTGTGGCGAGCTTCTCTGCATTACGGCCCACCAGAATCGGCTCGACTGTGACGCGGTCGCCGGTGGGCAGCACGACCCCGCCATCGGCCCGGATAGCCAGGATGGATCGCACCAGGTGCTGCCGATAGCCCATCCGACCGGTAACCCCGTTCATGATCACTCGAACCGTGCGCTGGGCCATCTTGATCTCCTACAGTCAGGGCGCTACACCGCTCCTACCAGTCAGGGCGTTGAGTCGCCAGAAAACGCTTTCACACTCGCTCTCGTGAATATAGCCTTGAGGTTCCGACCGGCGCAATCCGCATGCCGCCATGCACCCCGCCCCGGAGCGTCTGTTCCCGCGACACCCAGTCCGCGCTGGTCCTGTCAATTTCCCACGCTACGTGGGATATTGACGCTGTGCCCGGCGTGCACGGCATGTACAGCGTGAGCGTCCCACACTGCGTGGGATTCTCGCGTCTCACTTTGGTTTCGTCGTCCGGATGGGCGTTGACACCAGAAAGCAAACCACCGTAGTGTTCCGACCGTAGTCTGCGAGAAAGCGCTTTCACAACAACCTCAAAGGGAGAACCATGGCCATCAACCGGAGGCAGTTTCTCATTGGAGCCGGAGGGTTAGCTGCTGCGGCCAGCACGATCGGGCTGAGCGCCTGTGCCCCAGGCGCGCCCAGCGGCGGCGGCGGTGCCAGTGGAGGCGGGACCAATCTGGCTCTCGCCTGGTGGGGCAACCCGACGCGCAACAAGAACACCGAAGCGGAGATCCAGGCGTTCCAAAAGGCCAACCCGAACATAACGCTCGCGGGTCAGCCGGGTGAATTCGGGGTTACTGGGACAAGCTGGCCACCCAGACAGCCGGCGGCCAAGCGCCCGACATCATTCAGATGGACATGGCCTACATTGCCGAGTACGGCAACCGCGGCGCCCTTCTGGATCTGGAGAAGAACGGCGCCGACACGTCCAAGTTCATTGAGGGCACGGTCGACTCGGGCAAGATCAATGGCCAGCTGGTCGGGGTCAACGCCGGCATCAACAGCGCGGTCATCGTTGCCAATCCCAAGATCTTCGAGAAGGCCAAGATGGACTTGCCCGATGACAAAACCTGGACTTGGGACCAGCTGTCGGAAGTGGCAGCCGAGGTCGCCTCAAAAGCCGGTATCCCGTTCGGTGTGGAGGGCAACCTGTTCGGCGCAGACCCCATGTTTGGCGCGTACCTGCGCCAGAACGGCAAGGAACTGTTCACTGAAAAAGATGTGGGGTTTGAGCCAGCCGACGCCCAAGCTTGGTTCGACCTCATGATGAAGTTCCAAAAGGCCAGGCCATTGGCACGCCGCAGCAGATCAGCGAAGAAGGCAGCACCGGCGGTGGCAAGCCGATAGACCAAAGTGCCATCGCGCTGGGGAAAGCAGCCTTGCAGTACTACAACTCCAATCAGCTGGAAGCGCTCAACGCTGCGTCCGGAGAGTCGCTTAAACTGCTGCGGGCCCCGAGCCTGGCCGGCAAGGCAACCGAACGCAAAGCCTGGTACAAGGCGAGCATGCTGTGGTCGGCGTCGGCCAAGACCAAGAACCCAGAGGCCGCAGTCGCCTGGATCAACTGGTTTGCAAACACGAAAGAGGCCGCCGACATTGATAAGGCTGAGCGCGGGATCCCGCCGAACGCCGAACTCCAGGAGTACATCAGGCCCAAGCTCTCTCCCGCGCAGCAGGAGGTCGCGAAATTCATCGCCGACATCAAGCCCGAGTTGGCCAATACGCCCATCGCTCCACCCCCTGGCGGAGGCAAGTTGGCGGACATCCTGTTCCGGTATGAGACCGACGTGCTGTTCGGCAAAACGAGCACTGCGGAGGCCGCGCAGAAGTTTGTGGACGAGGTCAAGTCCAATCTGCAGGTCTGAGCCATGAGCGCCATCTCTGAGCTCTCGACCGTCCACCGCGTCAAGGCCAAGACGCCGGAAGAGAAGCGCCTCCGTGCCAAAGAGGCCGGACGGGACAACAAGGCCGGTTACTTGTTTTTGCTGCCCTGGTTGATCGGCCTGGTGCTGATCGTGGCCGGGCCGTTGATTGCCTCGTTATACCTGTCGTTTACCAACTACAGCCTGATCCAGGCACCTCAGTGGATTGGTCTGGAGAACTACGCCCGGATGCTCGACGACCCGCGTCTGCACCAATCGCTCAAGGTGACATTCATCTACGTGATCGTCGGCGTTCCGCTGCAACTCATCGTGGCCTTGGCCATCGCAATGCTGCTGAACGAGGGGATGAAGGGCCTGGCGTTCTACCGGTCCGTCTTTTACCTGCCATCGATGCTCGGCGCCTCGGTGGCCATCGCACTGATATGGCGGCAGATGTTCGAAAGCGACGGCCTGGTGAACCAAGTCCTGAGGCTGTTCGGAATCCCAGCCACGACAAGCTGGATCGCCGATCCGAAATACGCGTTGTCGACCATCATCTTGTTGCATATCTGGACGTTCGGATCACCAATGGTGATCTTCTTGGCCGGCCTGCGGCAAATCCCCGGAATGTACTACGAGGCGGCGTCCGTCGACGGCGCAAGCCACTGGGCTCAATTCAGGAAAATCACCCTGCCGCTGCTGTCTCCAATCATCTTCTTCAACCTGGTGCTGCAGATCATCAACGCCTTCCAGGCATTTACGCAGGCCTTCGTGGTTTCGAATGGAACCGGCGGCCCTTCCGACTCGACGCTGTTCTACACGCTGTACCTGTACCAGCGTGGCTTCGGCCAGTTCCAGATGGGTTATGCCGCCGCCATGGCCTGGCTGCTGGTGGTGATCATCGCGGCCTTCACCGCAATCAACTTCTTCTTCTCAAAGTATTGGGTGTTCTACGGTGACTGATCTTAATATCCAGGGGGAAGTCACCCCCGTTGACACAGCAGCGCCACTGACCGGGCCGGCTCCCCAAGAGGCGATCCATCACCGCCCTACGTGGGCGGACCGTGGACGGTCGGTGCTCAAGCACATACTGCTGATCGTCGCCAGCGTGATCATGATCTACCCGCTGCTCTGGATGGTTGCCAGCTCCCTCCGGCCGACCGAGGTCATTTTCCGTAGTCCGGGCCTCTGGGTGAACGACCTGTACGTGCAGAACTACACCGAGGGTTGGTATGCACTGTCCTATCCCTTCGGCCAGTACATCATCAACTCTTTCATTGTGGTGATCGGGGCCATCGCCGGAAACCTGTTTGCCTGCACGCTGGCCGCGTACGCATTTGCCCGGCTGAAGTTCCGGCTGAGGGGGTTGTGGTTCGCGATCATGCTGTTGACGATCATGCTGCCTTTCCACGTGGTGATCGTGCCGCAGTACATCATCTTCAACAAGCTCGGCTTCGTGAACACGTTCGTGCCACTGATCTTGCCTAAGTTCCTAGCGACCGATGCGTTCTTCGTGTTCTTGATGGTCCAGTTCATCAGAGGCATTCCCAAAGAGCTGGACGAGGCGGCGACCATCGATGGTTGCGGCCACTGGAAGATCTTCAGCAGGGTCATGCTTCCGCTGATGGGCCCGGCGATTGCCACGACGGCGATCTTCACGTTCATCTGGACCTGGAGCGATTTCTTCAGTCCGCTGATCTACCTGACTGAGCCATACGCCTACACGGTCCCCGTCGCACTGAAGTCGTTCCTGTCCGCAACGGAGGGGAGCAACTGGGGCGCCATGTTCGCCATGTCAGTCGTCACCTTGATCCCGCTCTTCCTGGTGTTCTTGTTCGGTCAGCGGTTCTTGGTCCGGGGCATAGCCACCACCGGCGGAAAGTGACCTCTGTGCGGGACCTCGCTCAGCGGGGTTCCGCATTCTTTCATTCCCGAAAGGCACTCTTGTGACTTCCAAACGACGCTATGTCGTGGTTGGAATCGGCCATCGTGTCCAGATGTACCTGGATGCCATGGCCGGCGACCACCGTGACGACGCGGACCTTGTCGGACTCGTTGAGCCGAATCCCGGCCGGCTTGGGGTATATCGTGGCTGGCTGTCCCAAGCCGGTCTCGATGTCAGCAAGGTTGCCACCGGACACCCCGACGATCTTGAGCAAGTGATCAACAAGGCCCAGGCCGATCGGGTGATCATCACCTCGCCCGACTACACCCACGCCGACTTGATCGTGCGCTCACTGGATGCCGGTGTCGACGTAGTGGTGGAGAAGCCCTTGACGATCGACCCGGAGAGCACTCGGCGAATCGCCGAGGCGGTCGAACGTACCGGTCGGCAGGTCGTGGTGACGCACAACTATCGCTACTCGCCGAGGAACTCAGCGCTGAAGGAAGTGATCAAAAACGGATCGATCGGCACTCCGCTGTCGGTCATGTTCGAATGGGTTCTCGACACAGCCCACGGTGCGGACTACTTCCACCGTTGGCATCGCGACAAAGCCAACTCAGGTGGCTTGCTCATTCACAAGGCATCGCACCACTTCGACTTGGCCAACTGGTGGCTAGCTGACACTCCGACCCAGGTGTACGCGCGCGGTGGAGTGCGGTTCTACGGATCGAAGAATGCTGCGGCACGCGGCATGACGGGCCGTGCCGCAAGGGGCACTCATGAGGGAGCCCACGATCCGTGGGAACTCGACTTGCGCAGCGACCCGCGGCTCAAGGCGCTCTACCTCGACAACGAGTCTTACGACGGCTACCACCGTGACCAGGACGTATTCGGGCCAGGCGTGACCACCGAGGACAACCTGGCGGTGATCGTGGACTATGACCAAGGTGCAACGCTGAGCTACGCGCTCAATGCGCATTCGCCCTGGGAGGGCTACCGAGTCGCGGTCAACGGCGACGAGGGGCGGGCCGAGCTCGAGGTCGTCGAACGCGCGGCCGTACTGACAGACGCCGACGGCCACTTCGTGGTCGACCCGAGTGCCGTCCCAGAGTCCTCATTGCGGACCGGCGGTGAGCGGCTGACTCTGCAACGCCATTGGGAGGCGGCCCAGGATGTCAAGATCGAAGAGGGTGCGGGAGCGCACGGCGGAGGCGACGCGCTACTACTCGCCGATATCTTCCGCGGTCCGGGCGATGACTGGTTGGAACGACCAGCCGATTGGCTGGAAGGGATCCGCGCGATCGCGGTGGGCATGGCAGGCAACGAATCATTGCGTACTGGGCTGCCAGTCAAGATCACCGATCTCGATCTCGGTGTGGATCTGTCCCGCTCTGAAAGCGCTCGCTGACTGTGGCGTCCCCGCAACTGGAGCCTGACCGGGCTCTCCCGTTTCCGGCAGAGCAGCGGAGCATCGCCTGGGAAATCTATGGCCAGACGAAGGACCTGCCTCATATCTGCATGCATGCGCACGTGGAACCGGAGGTCTTCGCCGACGACATTCCGTCGCCGACCCGGCACAGCGGTTGATCGTTCCCGATCAACTACGTATTCCGAATGCTGGCGTCCCAGGGCATCGAGCCTGCTCAGCTTGGGGTGCCGCGGCTCGATGGGGCCTGGTCGAGACCGACTCACGGAAGATCTGGCGTACGTTCTGCGAGAACTGGAAGCTCTTCCGCGGCACGCCCTCGCGCTATTGGCTCGAACACGAACTTGTCGAGGTCTTCGGGGTCGATCTGGTCCCGAGCGCCGAGACAGCCGATGCCATCTATGACCAGATCGCCGCGTGCGTGGCCGACCCGGAGTTCCGTCCGCGCGCACTGCTCGAACGCTTCAATATCGAGGTCATCTCCACCACGGACTCGGCGACGTCGGACCTACGGCACCACGCCAAGCTTGCCGCCGACGGTCTGTGCGAGCGCATTCTTCCAACCTTCCGGCCCGACGCGCTGGCCTACCTTGATCGGCCGACCTGGAGCGCCGACGTCGCTGAGCTGGCTGAAGTCTCCGGGGTCGACACCGCGACGTACGGCGGCTTCCTCGAGGCGTTGCGGACGCGCCGGGCAGCATTTGTCGTAGCAGGCGCCCGTGCCACCGATCACGGCCATCTGCTTGTGGCACCACCCCAATGGAAGCGAATACAGCCCACGAGCTGTACGCCCGCGTTCTCGGCGTGGCGGAGCCGAGTCAGGCCGAAGTCGACGCGTTCGCCGCGAACATGCTGCACGAGATGGCTGAGATGTCCTGCGAGGACGGCCTGGTGATGCAGATTCACCCCGGCGTACTGCGGAACCACAACACCGCAATCTGGAAGGCGTATGGGCCGGACAAGGGCTACGACATTCCCATTCAGACCGAGTTCACCCGCGCTCTGCGGCCGATGCTCGACCGGTTCGGCACCGATCCCCGGTTTCGCATCATTCTGTTCACCGTCGACGAGACCGTCTACAGCCGGGAACTGGCGCCGATCGCCGGCACCTACCCATCCGTTCGACTGGGCGCTCCCTGGTGGTTCCTGGACTCACCCGAGGGCATGCGCCGATTCCGCGAGCTCGCCGTCGAAACCGCCGGCTTCAACAACACCTCCGGCTTTGTGGACGACACGCGCGCGTACCCGTCAATGCGCGCTCGGCACGACCTGTTTCGTCGCATCGACGCCGGATAGCTCGCGCGTCCGGTTCTGGAGCATCGGCTCAGCCTGGACGAGGCAGTCGAGACCGCCATCGACCTGACGTACAACTTGCCCACGGACTCCTACCGCGCCCTGAACCCTTCCGAGTCGGCTGGATGACGACTATAGTCGGGAATCTACGAGTATAATCGGGAGATACCGATAATAGTAGGGTGGCTTGGATGGATCTGTCTAATCCATTGGCAGTGGTTACGCCGACCCTGGACGCGGCTGTGCTCCAAGCTCTCGCTGCCACAACGGGGTGGGCCACGGGGGCGCACGTTCATCGACTGGCGGGTACGGGCAGCGACGATGGGGTACGCCGCGTCCTCACCCGCCTAGTTGATCAGGGAATTGTTCTGGCTGATCAGCATTCGCATGCCACCCTCTATCTACTCAACCGTGATCATGTCGCGGCGGATGCCATTGTGACGCTGACGCGATTGCGCGGGGTGATCATCGATCGCATCATGGGCGCCTTGGAGAGCTGGTCGCCCGTGCCAGTGCATGCCAGTCTGTTCGGTTCATTCGCCCGCGGCGAGGCGACGGTGGACAGTGACATTGATCTTCTCGTCGTCACCGAGCCTAAGGCGAACCCGGACATGACCGCTGAAGCGGTCGATCAGCTCGCTGCCGACATTGGTAAGTGGACTGGCAATAACGCCCAGATCGTAGATCGCAACCCTGATGAGCTGGCTACGATGATCGTCTCCGAGGATCCACTCGTGGCGTCCTGGCATGCCGATCACATTGACCTCATGGGCGCACGATTACTTGACCTGCTGCGCGACCTGCAGCGAGCCTCATGAGCCGGGCTACGGGCAAGATCACCGAGTGCACACCCGCCGAGGCCCGAGAACGACGCGACCAGGCGCGAGCATTCATCGACGTGGCCGAGATGGTGCTCACCCAGTCAGCGAGCCGGCATGAGGCCCACGTAGCAGCGGCTCTGGCAGTGCTGGCTGCGATCGCCGCGGCTGACGCAATTTGCGGGCTGACGCTGCATCGCTATAGCCGAGGTCAGGACCATGCCCAGGCAGCAAAGCTGCTCGAGAAAGTATCGCTGGACGACCCAACGCTCCCGGCCAAGCTGCGCCGGATCTTATCCTCGAAAGACTCCGTGCACTACTCCCCACAATTGGTCACAGACAAAGATGCGCGGAATCTGGTACGACAGGCGCGAGCCCTCGTTGTTGCGGCTGAACGGCTCTGACCGCTAGTGCCTCGGCCCGGCTGGTGCCCGCCGTTTGCAGATGCACCGCGGCCGGCTTGGTTGGATGATCGGTCTCGAGGACCGCGCTATGGACGGCCTCTTGCAACACCTCTGAGGCGCACTCGAGATGCCGGGCGTCCGGTGCTCGGAAGATCGTGACGACCGCGCGCGGCGGCAGCACCGTGGGGCGACGCGACACCGTCAGGGCAACGGCAACATGATCTTGATCTGGAATGGTCTTCGTAGCCAGCGATCGGGTTTGGGCGCGGTATGGACGCAGCGGTCAGCGGACAACCTCGGCTGCCCGGACCGGCCCAGTGCTGCCCCGACTCTCGATCCGGGGACGGAAAAAGATCGCATGGCCGGGTGAGCGCCCGTTCAGCAGGTCCCACATCCGATGCCAGGCCTGCTCACCGAGTTCGGTAACGGGTACCGACGCCGTGGTCAGAGCCGGAGTCATATAGCGAGCAAACGGGATATCGTCGAACCCCACCACGGAGACATGACCCGGCACAGGGACGCCTCGTTCGCTCAGGGCACTCATCAAACCCATGGCGACCAGATCGTTGAAGGCCAACACACCGGTTGCCGACGAGGCGAGGACGCGCTCGGCGGCCTCATAGCCGTCCGCGAAGTTGACCCCGCACGGCAGAATCTGGATTGCCGTGTCCGGATGGTCGTCGAGAAAGTCGCGGACTGCCGCGAGCCGGCGGGCGTTCGATGCGCTCTGCGGCGCACCAGCGAGGTACACCAACGACCGGTGACCATAGCCGTACAGCAGATCGAGCAACTCGCTCAGCGCCGTCTGGTAGTCGGCGGCGACCACTGGCGCGCTGGCGGATCCAGCCTCACGATTCACCAGCACGACCGGCTTCAATTCTGTTAGCAGAGGACGAAGATCCGCCTCGGGCATGCGTGGTGCGCACAACACGATGCCGTCGCAGCGCCTCCGCGTCTCGACGGCAAGGATCCGCTCCTCAGCGACTGACTCCGCGGAGTCGGCGATCAAAATGTGATAGCCGTCGCGTGCAGCGGCGCGGCTCAGACCCCGCAACACACCGTGAAAGGTCGGGTTCGCCAGGTCGGGCACAACCACGGCGATGGTGCTCGTCTTGCCGAGCACCAGCCCACGGGCGAGCGGGCTGGCTGAGTAGTTGAGCTCCTCCGCCGCCGCGCGAACTTTGTCGGCCAGCGCCTCATCGACTGACGGGTTACCGTTCATGACCCGCGAGACCGTGGCCAGCGAGACGCCCGCTCGGGCCGCAACATCGGCGATGGTCTGCGGTCGAGTGTGAGGTGAGCTTGCCACGTCGAGTCCGTTCTGTCGGCTGCCCCGGCGATCGATCGTGCGCCAGGCGGTTGTTGGCCTCGCCATCTGTTATACACATCGTGTAGCTTTTGTGAAAGCGTTTTCTACTGTAGCGCGGTGACTGCGTGGAAGGGCCGGGGACAGCATGAACCTTTCCGCTGCAGCGTCGGGCGGCTCAACCTCTCCAGCCCGTCTCATCCTGGTCGGCGTTCGGGGGTTTGGACAGGTCCACGCCGAGCGGATCGCTCGCCTGGAGGAGCAGGGCCTGGTCGAGTTGATCGCAGCCGTCGATCCTGGAGTCGTCCTCGACCCGCCCACCATCTACGGCGCGAACCTGTACGCCGACTTGGCCGAGGCACTGACTGCGGTCGGCCCGGCTGACGTCGTGGTGATCGCCGCACCGCTCGCTGCGCACTTCGAACTGGCCACGATCGCCCTTACCGCAGGTGCGGACGTCTATCTGGAGAAACCTCCTGTGGCTTCCTTGGACGATTTTGCATCTCTTCTTCGGACCGAGCAGGAGACCGGGCGGGTGGTCCAGGTCGGCTTCCAGAGCTTTGGCTCGCATGCAATCCGGATGCTCACCGACGACGCCTTTGGCATCGGGTCTCTGGTCAAGGTCAGCGCCGTCGGAGCGTGGTCGCGCACAGTCGGGTACTGGAGCCGTTCGCCATGGGCCGGCCGCCGCAGCTTAGGTGGCCGGGCCGTTGTCGATGGCGTCGTCACGAACGCGCTGGCGCATGCGGTGGTCACTGCGCTTGCCATTGGGGGCTGCCGCCGGCTGGACGACGTCGAGGCGGTGGAGACCGATCTCTATCGGGCCAATGCCATCGACAGCGATGACACCTCGGTCGTCCGGATTAGAACTACTCACGGCTCGCAGGTGATCTGCGCCCTGACTCTGAGCGCGCCGGTCCAACGCGAGCCGCTCCTGTATCTGGAAGGAGAGCGCGGCCGCGTCACCTTTGCCTATACCGCCGACCGTGTGGAAGTCGACGCAGCCAGTCGTACGGAGGTCACGCCCCGCATGGACCTGCTCGAGAATCTTCTTGCCCACCGCCGCGAGGGAGCGCCGCTGCTGGTGCCCCTTGTCAGTACCGGAGCCTTCATGCGGGTACTGGCCGCTGTCGCGGCGGCCGACGAGCCGGTACGGATCGACCCCCGCGCCATCGAATGGGAAGGTGAAGGTCAGGACCGGCGTGCAATCGTCGCGCACGTCGACCACTGGCTGGAGCAGGCGGCAGAGACTGGGCAGACGTTCGCCGAACTCAAGGTGCCCTGGGCCTACCGGAAACGGGACACACTGCTCGTCCGGGCTCGGCTTTCCGACACCGAGGTCGCCGTCTACCGCGACGGGCTCGGCACCATACCCACGTCAAGCCCTCGGCCGTACCTGCATCCGGTACGGACGCGTGCCGGCGTAGTGGTGTCGGCCCACCATACGGCTGACCACGACTGGCACAACGGCGTCGGCATGGCCATGCCCGATGTGAATGGCACGAGCTTCTGGGGCGGTGGCACCTACGTACCCGGACGGGGATATGTGCTGCTCGACAATCACGGCGTGATCGTCGGCGAGCCACCCGAGCTGGAGAATGACGCGTTCACCCAAGAGCTGAAGTGGATTGCCCATGACGGATCGGTCGCCCTGTACGAAAGGCGGTCGATCGGCTGGATTGCCATCGACCAGCAGACGTGGAGACTGCTCTTCGAGTCTCGGCTGCGTGCCGACGTCGACGCTCAGCTCGGCTCCCCGGGCAGCAAGGGCCGCATCGGCGGTGGCTACGGCGGTTTCTTCTGGCGGTTCCCCGCTTGTGACAACGTGGAGGTCTTCACGGCTGAGGCTCGGGGCGAGGAGGAGGTCCACGGCAGCCAGGCGCCGTGGATCGCATGGTCTGCCGACTTCGCCGCGGGGCCAGGGATCAGTGGGCCGGCCACGATCGTCATCGCAGCGCCAGACGCCGCTGCGGCAGGGGAGCCCTGGTTCGTACGAGTGCACAGCTATCCGGGCCTCGGTTCGGCGCTCGCCTGGGACCGTCCTGCGATCCTTGCTTCCGATGGGGTGCTCCAGCGCCGTTTCGATGTGGCCATTGCCGACGGTCGACTGAGCGACTCGGAGACAACGGAACTGGCCGCCGAGATGACGGCCTCGCGATTATGAGTGCAGTTAGCGAAGGCCGACAGTGGTTGTCTCAACGGTCAATGCCCGAGCTTGGTCGCTAAGCGAGAATCCCAGGCCAGGCCGGGCTGGCACGTGCATCCGGCCATGGGCAATCCGCAGCCGCTCGTTGAACAGCGGCTCCAGCCAATCGAAGTGCTCAACCCAGGCGCCCAGCGCGTACGCCGCGGATAGATGCAGGTGGATCTCCATCGCGAAATGCGGCGCGAGCTGAAGCCCGGCCTCCTCGCCTAGCGCCATAATCCGTAGGAACTGCGTGATGCCGCCGACCCGGGCAGCGTCGGGCTGGATGAAATCCACCGAGCGGCGCTCGATGAGGACGCGATGCTCGGCGGTGCTGGTGAGCATCTCCCCCGTTGCGATCGGGGTGTCAAGCTTGTCGGCGAGCATTGCGTGCCCCTCGGCGTCGTAGCAGTCAAGGGGTTCCTCGATCCAGGTCAGCTGGAAGCTTTCGAGCTGCCGTCCGATTCGGAGCGCGGAAACCCGATCCCATTGCTGGTTCGCGTCGACCATCAAGGCCACGTCGTCGCTCAACGTGGCGCGCACTGTCTCCACCCGATTCAGGTCGATCCGCGAGTCGGGCTGTCCGACCTTGATCTTGACTCCTCCGATGCCCCGCTCGATTGCGGTGTGCGCGTTGTCGATGATCTCCTCGATCGAGGAGGACAAGAAGCCGCCGGACGTGTTGTAGCAGGCCACCGAATCACGATGGGCACCGAGTAGCTTCGCCAACGGAAGTCCTGCCCGCTTGGCCTTGAGGTCCCAGAGCGCAATATCGATGGCGGCGATGGCCTGCGTCGCAAGGCCGCTCCGGCCGACAGAAGCGCCTGCCCAGACCAGCTTGGTCCAGATGCGCTGGATGTCGTTGGGATCCTCGCCGATCACCTCTTCAGCGATCTCCTTGGCGTGCGCGTACAGACCGTGGCCGCCGGCTCGCTTGGAGTAGCTGTAGCCGACGCCCTGGTGTCCTTCGAGGGTGGTGATCTCAGCGAAAAGGAAGGCGACTTGGGTCATCGGCTTCTGCCGGCCGGTGAGCACCTTGGCATCGCTGATCGGGCGGTCGAGCGGAAGGAACGCCAGTGACAAGGTGAGCGAGGTGATCTCGTCCTGGCTGGCCTCGCTGGCCTGCAGGGCGGTGAAGTGGCGCTGAGTGGCGATGCTGGATTCGGTGGCCGCGGTGCGGGCCAGGTACTCCGAGGAACTAGTCACGATTGCCTCCGCAGGTTGGCCGATCACTCATTATCCGATCTGCGAATAGGTGCCGGAGTGAGGGTCATGAACCGGTGGGCGCCCACACCTTTCGTCCTAGCCGACATCTTGCTAAGCATGGGCCGCATACACCGTTGGATGGTTCACATAAAGCCGGAATCCGCTGACGCCATACAGAGAATTACGCAACCGTTTGTCATCGAATCCGCGATCAGCATGATTTATGAGGAATTTCGCGCAATGCGGAGAAATTTGCTTGAACAGCCCTCAGTTCCGTAAGCATCTGGGGCCAAGACTCTGTTAGCCGGGCAACACTGTCACCAGGCAGCGCAGCCCAGGCGCTCGACTGATCCGACGCGTCTCCCGTCACAAGACGGCACCGCAGCCCCTCCGCGAGCGCAACGTATGCCGCGTCATGGGCCGACAGGTGGTGGCGGAGTTCCCATACCCGATCGAGCATCGCGAACGTCCCGTGGCGTGTGATCCCCAGCCGACGTGTTCGTCCAGGTCGCCCCGGCGAACATGTCCTCGCACTGCGTTGGCGATCTCGGTATCGATCAGATGCGGAACGTGAGTGCTCCTCAGGTGGAACGGGTATCGAGCCTGGGCGCAGGAGCCACGCCGGAATCACGGACGCGTCAGCGACGATCATCACGCAGATCGGGACTGATCAAGATTCTCGAGAATCTGAGCCATCGTGATCTCGTGGAGTGGAAGGGTCTCAAGCAGCGCAGCATTGTCGATACAACGAGATGCCTCGGCGAGCTGCCGAATCGCCACCGCATTGACTTAAATGCCTTCTTGCTTGGCCATTCGCTGCAGACGCTCGACTACGTCGTCGGGCACGTTCCGCAGATACAAGGTCCTCATGTTGCACAGTGCTAGCAATGTGCAAGCAACGTGCAACGAGAATTGGGTTTACTTCCTGCCTCGCCAGGCCCGCTCGAACGGCAACCGCCATGCGTGCGGTGCGACAAGCTGGTGGATCGAGTTCGGCCCCCATGATCCCGGAGCGTACGGCCGGACAGGTTGCGGATCCTTCAGCAATGGCTCGGAGCGTTCCCACAGACTCTCGATGCCTTCAGCAGTGGTGAACAGCGTGTGATCATCACGCATGGCATCCAGGATCAACCGCTCATACGCCTCGAGAATCTCGCCGACCCGATCGGTCTCGTGCGTTGAGAACTGCATGCTCAGCTTGTCGAGCTTCATGCCTGGTCCGGGCCGCTTGCCGTAGAACGAGAGAGAGACTTTGGCCTCGTCGGCGAGGTCGAAAGTAAGATGGTCCGGACCGGACGAGCCGACCCCCGATCCCGCGGGAAACATGCTCTTCGGTGCCTCTTTGAAGGCAATCGAGATGATCCGCAGGCCCTCGGCCATCCGCTTGCCGGTCCGGCAGTAGAAAGGTACCCCGGCCCACCGCCAGTTGTCGATACCGCATTTCAAAGCAATGAAAGTTTCGGTATCGGAATCGCGTGCGACACCCTCTTCGTCGCGATAGCCGATGTATTGGCCGCGAACGACTTCACGCGGATCGAGTGGCAACATTGAGCGAAAGACTTTGTTCTTTTCCTCACTAATTGCCCGCGGTTCTAGCGCAGTCGGTGGTTCCATCGCCACAAATGCAAGAACTTGGAAGAGGTGCGTCACCACCATGTCCTTGTAGGCGCCGGTCACCTCGTAGAAGTTCGCCCGCTTGTCCAGGCCCAACGTTTCAGGGATGTCGATCTGGATGTGGTCGATGAAGTTCCGGTTCCAGATCGGCTCGAACAGTCCGTTGGCGAAGCGGAACGCCAAGATGTTCAGCGCAGCTTCCTTGCCCAGGAAGTGGTCGATCCGGAAGATCTGCCTCTCCTTGAACGTCTCGTGCACCTGGTCGTTGAGCGTGATCGCACTCTTCAGATCGGTGCCGAACGGTTTCTCCATCACCACGCGGGAGCGTTCCACCAGGTCCGCCTCGCGCAAGGTGTTGATGACCATCGGCGCAGCGACCGGCGGCACGCTGAGGTAGTGCAGCCTGCCGACTGGGCCGCCGAGCTTCTCCTCCGCTACCCTGACCAGCTTGCCCAGACCCTTCGGCCCGGCAGATTGCGGTATATAGGTGAGTCGCTCGGCGAACGAGCTCCAGTGTTCCTCCGTTAGCGGGTGGTGGCTGAACTCCGTTATTGCCTCTTTGGCGAAGTTGCGGAACTCGTCCTCGGTCAGGTCCTCTAGCGAGGTCCCAATCACTTGGATGTCGGGCGCAAGTGCCGACAGGGCGAGATGCGCAAGACCGGGAATCAGCTTGCGCCGGGAAAGGTCGCCGGTGGCCCCGAAGAGCACGATGACGTGAGGCGGGATGATGTCAATCCCTCTGCGTGGCCGGGCGCCAGGCGATGGATAGGCAATGGTCTGAGCTCCGTGTTGAACTACCACGCCTCGATGCTCCCACCTGGCGCGCGGCATCAACAAGATGACGCCTGGATTTAATGACTACATGAGTCACCTCTTGCCGTACGCCGCCAACTGCTCACTGCTGTTCACCGAAGTCGAATTGCTGCAACGACCGGTGGCGGCTCGGGCTGCAGGCTTCGATGCCATTGAGTTCTGGTGGCCTTGGCCAGATCAGCCGGTCCCAACCGATGCCGAGACCGATGCGTTCATCGCAGCCGTACGCGACGCCGGGGTGCACCTGATCGGCCTGAACTTCTTCGCCGGGGACCTTGCGGGCGCAGACTGCGGCGTGCTCTCGATCCCGGCGCAGTCCACGGAGTTCCGCGACAACATTGCTGTCACGATGGGTATCGGTGACGCCCTCGGCGTACGCGCCTTCAACGCGCTGTATGGCAATCGAGTGAGCGATGTGAGACCAGAGCAGCAGGACGATCTAGCGACCGAAAACCTGACGCTGGCGGCCAAGGCGGCGGCTGCTATTGAAGGAACCGTCTTGGTCGAGCCGATCAGTGGTCCCAAGCCGTATCCGCTGCGGACCGCTCGCGACGTAGTCGCGGTCCTCGACCGAGTGCGTGCGCCGAACGTCGGCTTCCTTTGCGACCTGTTCCACCTCGCCAACAACGGCGACGACATCGACGCGGCGCTGGCCGGGTACGCCCACCGGATCGCCCATGTGCAGATCGCCGACCACCCTGGGCGCGGGGAACCCGGCACCGGCACCCTCGACCTCGGCCGCTACCTCAGCACCATCGAGGCCAGCGGCTACTCCGGGTATGTCGGACTGGAGTACATTCCGACCACGACCACGATCGACAGCCTCCGCTGGCTGCGCCAAGAGAAAGTCACCCGATTATGAGCACGATCGGGTTCATCGGCCTCGGCATCATGGGTGGGCCGATGGCCGAGCATCTGGTGAAGGCGGGCCACACGGTCATCGGCTTCAATCGCTCACCTGGTCCGGTGGAGCGCCTAGTGGCGGCCGGCGGGCAAGGGCGCCTCCAGCGTTGCCGAGGCCGTCCGGGAAGCGGACGTGATCATCACCATGGTTCCGGACTCACCCGACGTAGAAGGCTTGGCATGGGGCGAGGACGGCATTTACGCCAACGCCCGGCAAGGAGCAATCCACGTCGACATGTCAGGCCCGACGTCTCCGCGCGGCTGGCCGAGGCAGGCAAAGCGGCAGGCGTTCGAGTGATGGACGCCCCGGTGAGCGGCGGTGAAACCGGGGCGGTCGAGGGCACGCTGTCGATCATGGTCGGCGCGGATCGCGCAGACTTCGACGAGGTGAAGCCCATCTTGGACACGATGGGCACCACGGTGGTACTGGTGGGGCCCCCTGGCTCAGGACAGACCGTCAAGGCAGCCAACGAACTGATTGTTGCCGGCACCATCGAACACCGAGGCCGCGGTCGCCGTATTGGCCGGAGGGCTGGCCGGGAACCGAATCCTGGAACGAAAGGCCGCCAACATGCTTGCGGGCAACTTCGAGCCCGGCTTCCGGATCGACCTGCATCACAAGGACAT
Source organism: uncultured Actinomycetota bacterium (assembly GCA_963759635.1). Taxonomy (GTDB): domain Bacteria; phylum Actinomycetota; class Actinomycetes; order Propionibacteriales; family Propionibacteriaceae; genus Microlunatus. The sequence continues at coordinate 307,273 of CAVXAP010000028.1, read as the reverse complement.
GGGCATCGTCACGGCCGCGGCCCGCGAGCGCGAGGTGGTCATCCCCCTCGGCGCGCTGACGGCACAGTTGGTCAGCGCCGTACGGGCCCAGGGTGACGGCGGCCTCGACCACTCGGCCCTGCTTCGTGGCGTCGAGCGGCTCTCGGGACGTACGCCCTAATGCCTGTGGGACTTCGCCACACTCCCTCATCTTCTAGAGTCAAATTTCCGATCACGTTGGAGTCAACGCCGCTCACTCTGGAGTCAAATTTCCGACAATGCGGACAATTCGCATCCCGATGCGCGAAGTCGGACCTGGAATCCGCCACCGGTCGGAAAGTTGATGACTGAAAGGGCACGTAGCGCGTGTCGACCTCGCTCCGGACAAGTTCAAGGGCTCCCTGAGGCGGCCGACGTCGCCGAGGCGCTCGCGGCCGGCCTGGTGGACGTTCTGCCGCAGCTGGAGACGATCAGGCTCCCGGTGGCCGACGGTGGCGACGGCACGGTGGCCGCTGCCCTGTCGGTCGGATTCGACAAGATCACGGTCGACCAATCGGAGTCGCTCGCGCCGCAGAGAGGACCGGCGTACCCGTAGTCGCGGTTGCCGGCCGCCTTCAGCTGAGTCCACAGCGGCTGCGCGAAGGCGGAATCTCAGCCTGTACGCGCTGACGGACCTGGAGCCCGATCTGGACCGCTGCATCGAGAATGCGAGACCTCTGCTACGTCGAGCGGGCGCAGAGATTGGGAAGGACTGGCTCGCCTAACTCCGAAACTGGTCGGATGCAACATGATTCGGAGCCGATTTCTTGTTGTTGCTGACCACTTTCTTTGAGAGGTCGAAGATGACACGCTCACGGTCCCGACCACTTCCGGCGTGTGTTGCACTTGTGACATGGTGACCGTCCCCGAGGACGTCACGCGCTACCTTCACGCCGTGACGGCGCGGGTCCGTGACGTCTTCGGTGATCACGTAGTCGGCGTCTACACGACGGGTTCCCTGGCGCTCGGCGACTATCGCCCTGGCCGCAGCGACATCGACCTGATGGCGGTTGTCGCCGGGTCACCGGATCTGAGCCTTCGTCGACAGCTTGTGAGCCAGCTTGATCATCGGGTACTGGCCTGCCCGGCCGCGGGCTTGGAGTTTGTGCTGTACCCGCTGACAACCGTTAGCCGGCCCACATTGGATGCCGGGTACCTGCTCAACTTCAACACCGGATCCGCGTTGCCGCCGGCGACGAGCTTCGACCCCGGAGACGGACCTGCGTTCTGGTACGCCATCGACCGCTCCATCACCCGTCAAAGCGGTGCGTCGCTGTGGGGACCGCCCGCTCCGCAGCTCTTCGCAGAATTGCCATTCGACGATCTGCTTCGAGTCGTGATCGCCTCTGTAGAAGCGCACAGCAATCCGCAGGAAGGCCACCTTCTCGATAACGCCGTCCTCAACAGCTGCCGCGCCTTGAGCTTCGCTCGTGATCGCCGCTGGTACGCCAAGGGCGATGCTGCCGAGCGAACCATGCCGATCGTCGGCGAGTTCGCGCCGCTTGTTTCCGCCGCTCTCGTCTCGTTCGGCTCTGGCCGGCAGGAGGCAACGCTCGATCCAGACACCGTACGGGCGTTTCTGTTCGAGGTCCTGCGGAGATTACGAGCGCAGCTCAGCCTTCCAGATCCAGCCGAGCGAACGCGTCCAGCATCAGGGTCTCAGCCACGCATGCGGCAGTGAAGTCACCCAGATGCAGCGACTCGTTGGCGCCGTGGGCCCGAGAGTCGGGATCGCCGACCGCGGTAATCAAGATGGTTGCCTCCGGGAACGCGTTGGCTAAGTCGGCCACCATCGGGATCGACCCGCCTTGCCCAATGAACACCGGCTCGACACCCCACGCCTCGGCGAAGGCAGCGCGTGCCGCCTCGGCGTACGGGCCACTGAAGTCGATCACCGACGGCTCGGCGCTCCCTGCTTCTGTCACCGTCAGCTGAGCTCCCCAAGGAGCATGATCATTCAGGTGCGCGACCAGGGCCGCCAGCGCCTGTGCCGCGTCATCGCCAGGCGCGACCCGAGCGCTGATCTTCGCCCGCGCAACGGGGATCAGGGTGTTGGATGCCTTGTCAACCGGCGTTGCGTCGAGCGCAATCACCGAGATGGCCGGCTTGCACCACATCCGCTCGACAAACGATCCGCTGCCGATCCAGTCGACGCCATCCAAGATCCCCGACTCCGCGCGCAGCCGCTCGGTCGGATACTCCAGAGCCGGCGCGGAAGCAGTACCCAGCCCGTCAATGGCCACGTTTCCCTGGTCGTCATGCAAGGTCGCCAACATGCGGCACAACGTGGTCAGCGCATCCGGGACCACTCCGCCGTACGCCCCGGAATGCAACGCATGATCCAGCGTGCGAACCTCAACCGTGCAGGCGGCACCTCCACGAAGCGTGGTGGTGAAGGCGGGTTGCCCGACCGCCCAGTTGGTGGAGTCGGCAATGACGAAGACATCGGCCGCAAGTTCAGCACGGTGCTCCTCGAGCAGCCGCGGCAGAGTCGGCGACCCGACCTCCTCCTCTCCCTCGACAAACACAGTCACGCCGACGGGCGGCTTGCCGTCGAAAGCTCGCAACGCCGCCAGATGAACCGCAAAGCCGCCCTTGTCGTCGCTTGCGCCTCGTCCGTAGAGCCGTCCTCCAAGCTCGGTCGCCACGAAGGGCGGCGTACGCCAGCTGGCCAGGTCGCCTTCCGGCTGAACATCGTGGTGGGCATACAGACACACGGTTGGCATGCCATTGGGCGGCGGAAACCGACCGATGACGGCCGGCGCTCCCCCCTCCGCGCGGATCACGCGAACATCTGGGCATCGCAGATCCATAAGCAGCTGCACGATGGTCTGCGCGCTGCCCTCCACCTCGGCGGCCCGCGACAGGTCAGCGCTGACCGACTCGATGGCGATCAGCGTCTTCAGATCGGAGAGGACGCCCGGAATCTGGTCCTGAATCTGGTCGCGCAGAGTCACGGCGCCGAGCCTATGCCGGACAGGTTCCGGCAAAATCACACCCCAGCTGACCCACCCGCTGGCATTTCACGCTCACGCTGGCAGAGCGGATCCAATCTGGAGTGAGCTGCGAGCGTCCGAGATCGCGCGCCGCCGCACGGAGCCAGGCTGGCGCGCCGCTGTCCTGGACGACTGAGCAAGCAGACACGTTTTCGTCTGCGAGCGAGTGATGAAGGCAGCGGCTAGCAAGCGCCTGCCTCAGCAAGCGGAGCGAGCAATGCACACGGAATGAGCGAAGGCGCTCTTTCCTTCGCGAGCGACGACGACGGCGGCGGGTACAGAGCGCGATGCGCAAGCATTTCAAAATAGTGGAGCTTCTGCGGGAACCGCCAGCCTCAAATGTGCATGGCGGCAGGAATGGTGGCCTGCCAGGCCTCCCGGACACTCGTCAGCGGCAGCGTGAACTGGCCGACCACCTCGATGGTGGCGTCCTCCTCGGCCGTGACCACGCCGAGCTTCGTCAACACGACGCCGTTGATCCGGCATAGCGAGGCCAGATCGCGGTCGGCACCCTCCTTGACCGAGACGAGTGCACGCCCAGCGCTTTCGGAGAACAGCCAGACGAACGGATCGGCCTCGGATGGAAGCTCGATGCGTGCACCCAGCCCGTGCCGGAGCGCGGACTCGACTGCGGCCTGCGCCAGGCCGCCGTCGGCGAGGTCGTGGGCGCTGGCGAGCAATCCGCGGCGGCTCGCCCTGACGAGCACCTCCGCCAGCGCCTTCTCCTGGGAAAGATCAACCGCTGGCGGCTGGCCGCCAAGATGATCATGAACGACATCTGCCCATGCGGACCCGGCCAATTCGTCCCGGGTCTCACCGAGCAAGTAGATGACGTGCCCCGCCGCTTGGAACCCGGCGGGGGTTCGACGCGTCACATCGTCGATCACGCCGAGCACCCCGACTACCGGCGTTGGCAAGATCGGCGTGCTGCCGGTCTGGTTGTAGAAACTGACGTTCCCGCCGGTAACCGGCGTACCCAGGACGCGGCAGCCGTCGGCCAGCCCGCGTACCGCCTCACTGAACTGCCACATGATCGCCGGATCCTCCGGCGAACCGAAGTTGAGGCAGTCGGTGATCGCCAGCGGCTCGGCTCCGGCCGTCGCGACGTTTCGGTACGCCTCCGCGAGAGCCAGCTGCGCGCCGGCGTACGGATCGAGCAAGACAAAGCGCGCATTGCAGTCGGTGGCGAGCGCGATGCCGAGGCCCGAGTCCTCGTCGATTCGCAGCATTCCGGCATCGTCGGGCTGGGCGAGGACAGAGTTGCCACGGACGTAGCGGTCGTACTGATCGGTGATCCAGGATTTGTCGCAGAGGTTCGGGCGAGCCGACCAGGCGCAGCAAGGTGTCGGCCAGATCGTCACCAGTGCCCGGGCGCGCGAGGTGATCCACTCCGTTAGCCAGCACCTGGTCCTGCCACTCCGGCCGTTCGTAGGGACGCTCATAGACAGGCCCCTCGTGAGCCACGGTACGTGGCGGCACGTCCACGACTGTCTCTCCGTGCCAGTCGATCACCAACCGGTCCCCTGCGGTAACCTCGCCGATCACGGTTGCCAGCACATCCCACTTCCGGCAGATCGTCAGGAAATTCTCGACATGATCAGGTTCGACGACCGCCATCATGCGTTCCTGCGACTCGCTCATCAGGATCTCTTCCGGGCTGAGCGTCGGGTCGCGCAGCGGTACCAGATCGAGATCAATATGCATTCCGCCGTCCCCGGCGCTGGCCAGCTCTGAGGTGGCACAGGAGAGTCCCGCGCCACCGAGATCCTGAATGCCGGAAATCAGCCCGGCTGCGAAGATCTCCAGCGTGCACTCGATGAGCAACTTCTCCATGAATGGATCGCCGACCTGCACGCTCGGGCGCTTGCTGGCGTGGGTGTCATCGAACGTCTCCGAGGCGAGCACGCTGACCCCACCGATCCCGTCTGCGCCGGTCGAGGCACCGTACAAGATCACCTTGTTGCCGGCGCCGGTGGCCTTTGCCAGGTGCAGATCCTCGTGGCGGAGTACTCCGACGCACAAGGCATTCGACCAGCGGATTGCCGAGATAGGTGCGGTCGAAGGCCACCTCGCCGCCGATGTTGGGCAGGCCCAGACAGTTTCCGTAGCCGCCGATGCCGGCTACGACGCCCGGCAGCACACGGGCCGTGTCAGGCTCCGCGAGGGGCCCGAAGCGTAGGGAATCCATGACGCCGATGGGCCGCGCCCCCATGGCCAAGATGTCACGGACAATGCCGCCGACGCCGGTGGCAGCACCCTGGTACGGCTCGACGTAGCTGGGATGGTTGTGCGACTCGACCTTGAAGGTGACGGCGTAGCCCTGCCCAATGTCAACCACGCCCGCGTTCTCCCCGATTCCGGCGAGCAGCTTGCCGATGGGAGTCTCCGGGGGCAGCTCCGCGAATTGGTGTAGGTGCACTTTGGACGACTTGTACGAGCAGTGCTCGGACCACATGACCGAGTACATGGCGAGCTCGGAGGAGGTCGGCCGGCGACCGAGGATTTCCTTGACCCGGGCGTATTCGCGATCCTTTAGTCCGAGCTCAGCCCATGGCTGTGACTGCTCTGGGGTTCGGGCCGCGTTCCCGACAGTGTCTGCCACGGCCGCAACGCTACCGGCGCTCGGCCCTGACGGTGCTGAGAGTCCAATCGTTGCGTTCGGCCCAGTCGAGGAAGAACCAACCCATCACCGCGGTGGTCTGTGCTGTCACCGTGAGCCAGACGAAGATCCCGCCGTCATTCAGCAAGGTGCCCACGATGGCGACGATAAGCGTGGCAATCAGCGCGCTCCGGACGGTGGTGAAATCGGGCGAGACTCGCGGCACCACGTACCTGAAGATCACGATCCACACCACGACACCGATCAGCAGCGACCCGATGCCGACGATGGAGGCAATCGTCTCGGCGGATGCGACCGCTTTGCGGCTGATCACGTCCAGCGCGTCCCCATCAATGATGCGCTGCACAAAATTGCCGAGGTGAGTCCGCCGATCCGGCCCACGGAACCAATCGAGTACCGAAATCATGGCGACCGCCAGCACCGCTGAGCCAACGATCGCCAGCAGCCTGAGCCACGTCACCTTCACGCCCGAGAGCGCCAGCATCAGCCACAGCACCGCAGGCGTCAGGGCGATGACCCCGCCGAAGTCGCTGCCCATGGAAGGCCAACCTTCGCAGATCACGATGCCGAAGCCGATGCCGCCGACAGCCGCGACGGCTGCCCCTCGCCTTCCGGCCATCAGGAAGCGGTGGGCGACGTAGCCCGCAAGGATCAATCCGGCACCGGCGTACGCGGCGAATGTCACGTTCCCGAAGCCGTACCAGCGCAAGCCGAAGATCGGGCGCGAGTTGATCATGGAGCCTGGCTGCGTCACCGCACCCAGCGCCGCGTCAACAGTGAAGGCGGCAACGGTCAGCGCGGTCGCCGCGATGACGTTCGGTACCCGGGCGAGCCTGGCCACTAGGAGGGCCAGCAAGGTCAAGATCACCGACCAGGCAGCCACGAGAAGACTCAGGAAGATTCCCGGCGAGCTGCTGTACTGCCAGGGCACTGCGCCGGTCAGCATCATGGCGGCGGCGAGTACTCCACCAAAGGTCAAGATCAATTTTGGCAGTTCGAACCTGCTCCAGAGCACCCCCGCCACCAAGATCACGAACAGCAGTGCGCCGCCCAGACCCAAGGCGATATAGCCGATCGGCGCCGCGTCCGAGAGCGCGGCGATGGCATTGATCTTGGCGTCGATGTCATGGAGCGTGAGGTCGGCGCTGTAGACAGCGAATGGCGAACCATCAACAGCGACCGATGACCCCGGTGCTCCGAAGTCGATCAAGGTCCGGGTTAGATCGGTGAGCGTCACGATGCCCTCGCGCCGGGTGCTCGCGGAGGTGAGCCAGCCGGGCAGCGTCGTGCCGAGTCGGTAGATGACCTGGAGGCTTGGATCGTTGGAGCCGGCAGCCGGCCCGACACCGGTCACGATCAACGTGATGTCGGTGCGGTTGGCCAACTGGGTGATGATCTGATCGGAGAGGTGCCCTGCGTCCACCAGCGTGATCGGGCACTGGGACCGCATGCCACCGGCGACGAACTCTTGGGGCGATTGGTAGCTGGCAACGCTGCCATCCGGCTTGGCGGCCGCGAGTGCCGCTCCTGGACCGACGGCAGCAACACATTCAGGGACGGAGCCAGCGAGGGTGCCCAGTTGGGCGTCTCCGCGACGCGCCGCAGCAGCCGCCTGTCGCGCGGCCCAGTCGGTCACCTTCCCGTTTTGGACCTCCGGAGCGCACAGACCACCAACCGCAGCCCGACGGCCGGCCCCCAGAGTCGTCCAGCCGGCCGCAGCGCAGTCCCCGACATAGCGGGGACGGATGGAGACCATGCCGGTCTGCACATCGTCGAGATGAGTACCCAGCACAGCGCGATCGGCCGGCGTCAGTTCGGTCCGACCGGTCACGCCCACGACGACCACCTGATCGGTGAAGATCGCCGATTGCTGCGGCTGGTCGGCCAAGCCGTGTATGCCGCGAAGCCCGACGAACAGTGCGCCCAGTGCCAGGAGCAGCAGCACCCACATACGGCGCCGACGTCTGCCGGTCTGGTCCGGCTCGTCTGCCACGAAGCCACCAACCGGATGACGCCGCGGCGAGTGCCGGACGCCAGATGAGCCTCGTCCGTTGGCCACGAGAGGGCTAGACCTTGGCGGAGAGGAAGCCAAGGATGCTGCTGAAGATCGGGCGACCGTCTCGGGTGGGTCCAGTCAGCGAATCGACATTGTGCTCCGGGTGTGGCATGAGACCGACGACATTCCCTCGCTCGTTGCAGATGCCCGCAATGTCGTTGTAGGACCCGTTGGGGTTGCCGTTGACGTATCGGAAGATCACCTGGCCGTCGCCCTCCAGGCGACGCAGCGTCTCCTCATCGGCCACATAGCCGCCCTCGCCGCTCTTGAGTACGAGGGTGATGAGCTGGCCCGCCGTGAAGTCCGACGTCCACGTGGTGTCGACCGACTCCACTCGTAGATCTTGATCTTTGCAGACAAAGACCCGTACATCGTTACGGATCAGCGCGCCGGGCAGCAGGTGGGCCTCGCACAGGATCTGAAAGCCGTTGCAGATACCGAGCACCGGCATCCCGGAGTTGGCGGCTTTGATCACCTCGGTCATCACAGGGGCGAATCGAGAGATGGCGCCGCAGCGCAGGTAGTCCCCATAGGAGAACCCGCCGGGCAGAATCACGGCCAGTACGTCGTCGAGGGTGTCGTTGGCGTGCCACAGCGGCACCGGCTCGCCGCCGCAGAGCCGGATGGCGCGGAGCGCGTCGTAATCGTCGAGCGAGCCTGGAAAGGTGACAACGCCGATCTTTGGACCCATCAGCCCGCCTGAGTGGCGAGCTCGGCCTGATCGGCGGGCTCAGCTTTGTCTTCCCCGTCGGGTGACGGCGGCTCTTCTTCCCCGTGGGGCGACGGCGGCTCCTCCACGCGTACGTTGAAGGTCTCGATCACGGTGTTGGCCAGTAATGTCTCAGCCGCCTGGCGCACCTCGGCCAACCGATCCTCGGTGAGCTCGCCTTCCACATCGAGCTCGAACCGCTTGCCCTGGCGTACGGAGATGCCGGCAAAGCCCAGCCGGGCCAGCGCCCCGGTCACAGCCTTGCCCTGCGGGTCCAGGATCTCCGGCTTCGGCATTACGTCGACAACCACTCGAGCCATGCCGCGGAGTCTAACCCGGCTCCCCCACCCCTCCAGGACTCCTCGAGGAAATACCCGAGGGCAACAGCCCTCCCCCGTCGGCAACCTACGTGCACGTAGGTTGCCTGCGGTCTACACGGTTTGCAACCTATGCAGACCGCATGAAAGGTGTGCAGAGCTGGCTCGATCTGAGCGGCGCAGCCGGCGCAGGGAGGCGATCAGGCGCGCCGAGCTCACTCAACTAAGCAACGTCGCGACGTGCCGCGGACAGCACACCTGCGAGCGCCGGCAGCAGGCACCAGGCCGCCAGGACCAGGGCGGCGAGCCACCAAGGCGCCGGGTTGTGACCAGCGAACAGCACGGGCGAGGTGATCTCCAGCATGGCGTTGGTCGCTCCGCTGGGCATCAGATTGAGCAGTTGGTCCCACCTCTTCAGGAAGAACACGACCGACACAATCGGCTCCACGAGGAAACCCACCAGGATGCCGACGACCAGGGCCACCAGCATGTTCTTGATCAAGATTCCGATGCCCATGCCGATCAGGGTCCACAGCGCGATCGAGCACACGCCCAGGATGATCGAACGCCAGGTTTCCGGCTGGTCCAGCAAGAACGTCCCACCATTCCCCAGTACGAAAGGAATCGACACCAGCATGCCGGCGGCCACGCTGGCGATCCCAAAGATCACCCCGAAGATCAACAAGGCGGCCGCCTTGCCGAGCAGCATCCGCATCCGGTGTGGCGTCGCCAGATAGCTCGAGGCTAGGGTGCCGTATCGATACTCGCTGCCGACGGTGGCGATGCCCACCACCATTGCCAGGATCCGGGACAACACATTTCCGCCGTTGTAGATGCTGCGGATGATGCCTGGGTCAGCAAACGGCGAGCTGGCAACGCCTGCGTTGCTTTGCAGCAGCGCCACGGCGGCGGGCAGAGCGGCATATCCAGCACTGAGCACAAAGATGCAGATCAGGACGATCCACCACAGCTTGGTGGTGGCTATCCTCCGCAGCTCCGCTCGTAGCACACCGCTCATCTGGAACCTTCGAGCATGGAGAAGAACTCCTGCTCGAGATCGCGCCGCTCGGTGACCAGCTCGTCGACCACGATGCCCGAGCTGAAGAGGGCGGAGCCAACCTGGCCCACGTCGTGGCTGTGAATACGCAGAAAGACGCCGTGCTCGTCGGCCGCGGTCTCCACGTCAGCGCCAATGGCTGCGAGAGCTTGCAGGGCGGCCCTCAGGTCCGGCACCCGGGCGCGCGTGGTGCCCTCGCCCAGGTTGAGTTCCGACATCGGCATCTGCGCCAGCAGCCGGCCCCTGTTGATCACGACAATGTCGTCAGCAGTGGCCTCGATCTCGTTCAACAGATGAGAGGAGATCAACACGGCCCGGCCACTTGCCGCAAAGTCACGCAGGAAAGTGCGCAACCAGCGGATCCCTTGCGGGTCCAGGCCGTTCGCCGGCTCATCCAAGATCAGATAATCGGGATTGCCGAGCATCGCGGCGGCCAGTGCGAGACGCTGCTGCATTCCCATCGAGTACTCCCCGACCGGCAGCCGGGCGACTTCTCCCAGTCCGACGTCGCCGAGCAGTTCGTCGATGCGGCGATCGCTTGCGCCGGCCGTCGGCGCGAGCACGCGAAGGTGGTTACGGCCGCTGCGGCCTGGGTGGAAGCGTGCATCGAGCACACACCCGACGGTCTGCTGGGGACGTGGCAAGTCCGCGTAGGGGAGGTCGCCAAACGTCGCCGTACCGGTAGTCGCGGTGACCAACCCGACGAGAATCCGCATGGTGGTGGTCTTCCCTGCCCCATTGGGACCCAGGAAACCGGTCACCCGTCCAGGCTCGACCACGAAGCTGAGATTGTGCACGGCGAGAGTGCCGCCGTAGCTCTTGATCAGTCTGTCGACGATGATCGGCGGCACCTGATGGTGGACGGTCGGCCGCGCGGACCTGACCCGACCAACCGCGGGCGCAGTAGAGCGACGGACGGTGTGTTCCGATCTTGGTCGAACGGTCGTCGCCGGAGGGTCCGGCGCCCAGACCGTCGATGCTGGTCGGATCGCCAGCGCTTGCTTGACTTCGGGGTCCGGTCGAACCACTGTCTGCGTCTGGGGCCCAGGCACTGCTGGACGATCAGTCGGCGGCGCAGGCAGGTACGGTTGCGTCTGCTCCTTGGCGGTCGCCAGTCGTACGGGAACCGCGATCGGTTTGGCCGGCCGGACCGGTACGGGCATGGGGTCTGGAGGTCGAACCTCCTGCACAGCGATCTTCGGCAGCTCCACCGCCGGCTCGAGAAGTGACGAGAGCGCACTGCGTCGCGGCTGGGGATCCTCCGGTGTGGCTCGCGGCGCCGTCGGCTGCGATGGCAGAACGGGTTGGATGGGTTGGGCGGGTTCAAGATCAACGATGGCACGCCGGCCGGCAGTCCTCACATCTCTCGGAGTTGGCTGGTCCCCGTCGAGATTCCAACTCAACGGTTCAGCAGCCAACGCTCGACGCGGCGTCGGAGGGTCGGAGAACCCAAGATGATCGCTGTCCGCTGTGTGTGCCTGTGTTCGGATAGCACTTGGCTCGAGTGCTCGAGCGGCGTGCACCGGACGCACCACAACGCGGTCGCCGCTGTCAGCTTGAGTGAAGCCGCGAGACCGTTTGGCTACATATGATTCAACGTCGTCTGGCTCTTCAAGGAGCGCCCGCCGCGGCCGGTCCACCGGCATAGTCTCTCAGCCATCGCGGTGTGCTGCCCTACGGTTCCAATGTGTCATCCGTCAACCTTTGTTGCATTGTGGCGACGTTCCTCAGGGAAGCCACGTCTTGGGCCCTGATGACGACCCGGATCCAGCCAGCAATCTGGTCGTTGTCTCGAATTGATGCCGCAGAGTAGAGAGAACGCAATCTCTCAGACGTCCAGGAAGGACCACTCGACATGACGCTCTACCGCCCTCGTGACGACCGGATGATCGCGGGCGTGTGCTCGGGGATCGCCCGACGCTTCAATCTCGATCCGACCATCGTTCGCATCGCCTTTGTGGCCAGCTTGTTTCTGCCGGGCCCGCAGATCTTGATCTACCTCGCCGCGTGGCTGCTTATGCCGGATGAGGCTACGACCCTCGCCTGATCGTCATCCACCGAAGGCCCCTCAGTCACTCCGACTGAGGGGCCTTTTCGTGCTGACCGACTTCAGTGGGAACTCACGGGCGCCAGGAGAGAAAGTGTGGAGCAAAGCAGAGGCGTCCGAAACCCAGTTCGTACGACGAAAACGTGGTATCCAGCTTGCCTCCCCATCTATCCGGCGAGCTGCGCCGAAATACAGGACAGGGAGGTGAATCATGAACCGCCGCATCCGTAGGTGGCTGCTCGCAGCCATTACAGCAATCACGACCGGCATCCTCGTCTGGCTGCCCACAATCGCCCAGGCGGGCATGGTGGCACGTGGTGTCGACTGAAGACTCAACCGACCCCGTACAAGGTGCGAACGATGTCCTCGATAGCGGGCTCCTCCAGGGTCAGGTCGACCACCTCGGCCACAGCGCTGACTTCGGCTAGCACCCGGGCTGCCGTGGTCTCCTTGGGGCTGAAGGCAAGCCGCTGCCGCTGGCCGTCAAGATCGCTGCCGATATGAGCGGCCGCACTCACCTGGAGGTCTGGGCCCGGTTCCGGCAGATCAACCACCAGCACGCGCTGGAGCGCCACCCGCTCCGCCAGGCTGGGTAGTGTCCCGTCGAAGACCAGTCGGCCGCGGTCGATCACGAGCACCCGATCGCAGAGCCGTTCGATGTCACCCATGTCGTGCGTGGTCAACAGCAAGGTGGTGCCGAACTCGGCTCGCTCGGCAACGAGGAAATGGCGTAACCGCTCCTTGCTGATCATGTCCAGGCCGATGGTGGGCTCGTCCAGCACTAGCAGTCGCGGGCGATGCACCAAGGCCGCCGCCACCTCGCCTCGCATCCGCTCGCCCAGCGAGAGCTGCCGTACGGGCGTGTCCAGCAGGTCGGCGAGTCCGAGGCGGTCCACCAGCTCCTCGGTCCTGGTTCTGGCCTCCTCAGTCGGCAGCCGGTGGATCGCACCGAGAATGCGGAACGAGTCGCGCAGCGGCAGGTCCCACCACAATTGGGTCCGCTGCCCGAACACCACTCCGATCTCACGAGCCAACACGCCGACGCTGCGGCACCGGGTCGTAGCCGCAGGTTCGCACCTGCCCGCTGGAGGGAACAAGTATGCCGGTCAGCATCTTGATCGTGGTGGATTTCCCGGCGCCGTTCGCACCGATGTAGCCAACCGCCTCCCCCGGCTGGATCGATGCGCTGATCCCGTCGACGGCGTGCACCACCCTCGTCCGCCGACGCACCCGCCCTACCTTCTGCCGCACCGTGAAGGAACGGCGCAAGTTGTCGAGCTGGACGATTGGTTCGCTTGTCATCTCAGCCTCCTGCCCCGGTGAACCTGCGGATACCGGCGCGCCACGCCAGCCATGCCAACAGCCAAGCCCAGGCCGCGAACGCTGGCGCAAACCAGCCGAGCCACGCGGGGAGGAACCTAGGCCCTGGCAGTCCCATGATCAGCAAAGCCGGAAGGTACGCCGTAACGGTCGCCGGAAAGACAAAGGTGAACAAGATGCGGATCGGCGTGATCAACACGCTACCTGGGAGCTGACCCGCGTAACTGCTGCCGTAAACGAATGCCGAGGTGAACTCGGGGCCGTCGATGAGGAAGAACTGCAGGCCGCCAGCCATGGCGAAGAGGGCGCCATAGATGGCCGCTCCGACGAACGGGGTGACCACCAGCAGGTAGACAGTGCCACCGGTGTAGCTGAGGTCAAGCCCCGGCAGCACGATGGCGACGAGCAGCACTGCCTACGGCGAGCCGGCCCAGCCGGCGCATGTGAACCTCGGACGTGACGAGCTGCAGCAGCAGCGGCATCGGCCGGACGAGAAGGACCTCCAGCCGCCCCAGACGCAGGTAGGTGGGGATCGTGTCTAGCTGGCCAAAGATCGTGTCCGCAAGCGCGAAGCCTATGTTGCCGAGGGCGAAGACCAGCGCGCTCTGCCTCAGATCGAGACCACCGAAGACGGGCACGTTGGCAAAGATCGCGTAGATCTCGACGAACTCCACCAGCCCAACGGCTACCGACGTGGCGACGTTCAGCCAGAAGCTGGTCCGATAGGCCAGCTGGCTGCGGATCCGGGAGCCGATGAGGATGCGATAGGCCGCCGTGGCAGAGAGGTCAGCCACCTTGCACCACCAGCCGACGTGCGGCTCGCCACTGCACCAATCTGGCCAGGCCGACGAGGCCGACGAGCCAGGCGAGCTGGCTTGCGACGAGCGCCGCGGCGGCCCAGCCGAGAGCCCAGCCGGAGAGCACATCGATCGGCGTCTGCAGCATCGACGGGAACGGCGTGGCGTAGGCCACGACTCGGAGCCACTCCGGGAAGAGGTGAACAGGAATGAAGAGGCCGCTGAAGAGACTGCCGATGACGAGGTATAGCCCTATGTACCCGCGTACGTCGAACGTCCAGAACGCAATCAGATTGACCAGGAACCGCAGTGTGAAGCTGATCGAGACGGCCAGGAACATACTCACCAAACCCAGCGGATAGGCGCTCCACGAGTCTGGCAAGGCGAGGCCAACGGTCAAAGCGCCAATGAACAGTGGCGGCAGGCCGCGTGACAGCAGCTGGAAAGAGGCACGGCCCAGGTCACGGGCCCACCAGGCCAGCTGCAGGTCAACGGGTCGCGAGAAGTCGACCGCGATCTCACCGCTGCTGACGCGTTCGGCAATGTCGATCCACACGAACAGCGCGATAGGGGCCAGCAGCGCTTGGCCCAGCCAAACGTAAGTCGAGGCCAACTGCTGGTCGTAGCCGACCAGCGTCCCACCAGCGGAGGAAATGGCCCCAAACAAGACGCCGACTCTGATGAACCCGAACACCGACTGCGTGGTGACGCCAGCCAGGATGGCCAACCGATAAGTGCTGTACCGCCTGAACTCCGCCGCCGCCAGCACCATGTAGGTACGCACGGCAATTCCGCGAGAACTCTCTAAACCACCGGGCCGGGACGGTAGCCGGCCGCCTCTGGATGGGATGCAGCAATCTTCTCGATCTGGGCTGCCAGCGTTGCCACCTGCTGCCCTGCCGTACCGGCTAGCTCGAGTGGGTTGGAAAGGGCCGCATCGAGCTCAGCGCGTGAGATCCCAAGCCGCGGGTCGGCAGCCAAACGATCAAGCAAGTCATTGTCGACCCGTCCGGTCTCGCGCATCTCCAGGGCGACCGCGATGGCATGTTCCTTGATCACTTCGTGTGCAGCCTCCCGCCCAATTCCCTGCCGCACAGCCGCGATCAACACCTTGCTCGTGGCAAGGAACGGCAGGTAGCGCCGCAGCTCGGCGTCGATGACCGCTGGGAATGCCCCGAAGTCCTCGAGCACACTGAGAAAAGTCTCGAAGAGGCCGTCGAGGGCAAAGAATGCATCGGGAAGCGCGACTCGACGGACCACCGAGCAGGACACGTCACCCTCGTTCCATTGATCACCGGCGAGCTCGCCGATCATGGAGACGTAGCCCCTGATGATCACTGCCAGTCCGTTGATACGCTCGCACGATCGAGTGTTCATCTTGTGCGGCATGGCACTCGAACCCACCTGACCCGGCTGAAAGCCCTCGGTGACCAGTTCGTGCCCAGCCATCAACCGGATAGAGGTCGCTAGGTTCGAGGGGGCCGCGGCGACCTGAGCCAGCGCGCTGATCACGTCGAGATCGAGCGAGCGCGGATACACCTGACCGGTGCTCACCAGAACGTGCCTTATGCCCAAGTGATCAGCAATCCGCTGCTCGAGCGCCTCCAGCCGGTCATGGTCGCCACCCAGCAGGTCGAGCATGTCCTGGCTGGTGCCCACCGGGCCCTTGATGCCACGCAACGGATAGCGAACGAGTAGCTCCTCAACGCGCTGGTACGCCAGCAGCAGCTCGTTTGCCGTCGTAGCGAAACGCTTCCCCAAGGTGGTGATCTGCGCAGCGACGTTGTGGGTCCGCCCAGCCATCGGCTGATCTGCGTATTGGGTGGCCAGCTGGGCTAGCTGCACCAGTGTCGCCACCATCCGGTCCCGGATGATCTTGAGGGAGGAGACAATCTGCAACTGCTCGACATTCTCCGTAAGGTCCCTCGATGTCATCCCCTTGTGCACGTGCTGGAATCCGGCCAGCGCGTTGAATTCCTCGATCCGAGCTTTCACGTCATGCCGGGTGATCTTCTCCCGTTCGGCGATGCTGGCCAGATCAACTTCCTCGACCACACCTTCGTAGGCCTTGATCACCACAGCGGGGTCGTCGCCGCCGAAGTCCACGCCAAGATCACGTTGTGCGGAGAGCACCGCGAGCCACAGCCGGCGCTCGGAGATGATCTTGCTTTCGGCCGACCAAATTTCGCGCATCGCCGCCGAGGCATAGCGGTTGGCCAGGACATTGCCGATCCGCACTTCTCAGCTCACTGCCAGCCGCGCGGCGGACGCAGCGATGTCGCGGCGGTAGAAGGAGCCCTCGAGCCGGATCTCGGCAATCGACTCATATGCCCGGTCGCGGGCTGCCTCGATATCCTCACCAAGTCCGACGACCGCGAGCACCCGGCCCCCGGTGCTGATCAGATTCCCCTGCGAATCGAGTGCGGTCCCGGCATGAATGACCGCACTGCCGTTCCTTGCTGCGGCCTCGAGCCCGGTAATCACCCCACCGGTTGTCGGAGTACCGGGATAGCCGGCAGCTGCGAGGACAACGCCCACTGCTGCACCGCTTCCCCACTCCAGCTCGGAGCATGCAGCAAGATCACCGGTAGCCGCAGCGTTGAGAAGCCCACCCAGAGGCGTCACTAGACGAGCGAGCAGCGGCTGCGTCTCAGGATCGCCGAACCGCGCGTTGAACTCGACCACCCGAACACCTGTAGAGGTCAGCGCCAGGCCGGCGTACAGCAGTCCACGGAACGGGGTATCGCGCCGCGCCATCTCATCCACTGTTGGCTGCAGCACGGTACGGGTGACCTCCTCGGCAAGATCATCCGGTGCCCACGGCAATGGCGTGTAGGCGCCCATACCACCGGTGTTAGGCCCGGTGTCCCCATCGCCGACGCGCTTGAAGTCCTGCGCGGGTTGGAGGGTGCGTACGGTACGCCCATCGGTGATCCCGAACAGACTCACTTCCGGCCCGTCGAGGAACTCCTCGATGACTACCCGACGGCACCTCAATGCATGATCAACAGCAGCTTGCCGGTCACTCGTCACCACGACGCCCTTGCCGGCCGCCAGGCCATCGTCCTTGACAACATAGGGCGGCCCGAAGGCGTCGAGCGCCTGATCAACTTGATCACGCGTAGCGCATTCCCGGGACGGAGCTGTCGGCACACCTGCTGCCGCCATCACCTGCTTGGCGAAGGCCTTGCTCCCTTCCAGCTGCGCTGCGGCCGCTGATGGGCCGAAGCAAGCTACACCTCTCTCGCGTACAGCATCTGCAACACCCGCCACCAGCGGCGCCTCAGGTCCCACAACGACGAGATTGACTCCGAGTCGGCTCGCCAGATCCGCCACGGCACGGCAGTCAAGGGGGTCGACGCGATGATTCGTCCCGAGCGCGGCAGTGCCGGGGTTGCCCGGCGCAGCGTGCAACTCGACCACCGCGGGGTCGCGGCTCAGCGCCAAACTGAGCGCATGCTCGCGTCCACCTGAACCGATCACCAGCACGCGCAGCGGACTCACCACGTGCCAAGAGCCTACCTAAGCATCACGGCGCCAACCGACGCTCGCGGCGAGCGACGCCTCGACGAGTGCAGAATCGGGTACGTTCGCTCCGTGGCTGATCCCAGCTTCCCCGCCCTTCACATCCGGCCACCGCGAGGATGGATGAATGATCCGAGCGGTGTCTGCCGGATTGAAGGCCGCTATCACGTCTTCTTTCAGTACAACCCCGCGGCCCCGGCGCACGGGACAATCCATTGGGGCCATGTCAGCTCGACTGACCTGGTCCGCTGGCGAGAGCACCCCATCGCGCTTGCGCCGCGGCCCGGGCTCATTGATCAAGCCGGTTGTTGGACTGGCTGCCTGGTCGACGATGGTGGAGTGCCGACGGCCGTCTATACAGCTAACCCCCACCACGCCAGGAATGCTGTCGTCGCCCTCGCCCGGTCCGACCGGTCGATGATTCGTTGGCAGCAAGATGAGTCGCCCGTGTCGGGCATCTCGAGAACCTCAGGAATCGACGAGGTCCGGGACCCGTTCATCTTCATCCACGAGGGCCATCGATATGCCGTGCAAGGTGCGGGACGACCTTACGGACGGCCTCGATTGCAGCTGTATGGCTGCGACGACCTCAGCCGTTGGACCGAGCTGGGGACATTGCTAGGCAGCGACGACCCGATCGCCGCCGAGGTCGCTCCCGCGAACATCTGGGAGTGCCCGAATCTTGTTCAGCTCGATGGCCAATGGGTCCTGCTGATCTCGCTGTGTCACCTGTCTGCTAGCAGCGGACGAGCGACCGTCGTGCGCTACCTGATCGGCGACCTGGTCGCATCAGGTCAGGGATTGACGTTCAAGGCGACATCAGGAGGCGTGCTCGATAGTGGTCCCACCTTTTTCGCTCCGCAGGTGCTGGCCGAACCGGACCGTACGCTGCTCTGGGGCTGGGCTCAGGAACTCGGTCGCAGCACCCAGCAGATCGCGGAGGCGGGCTGGGCCGGCGTACTGACCTTTCCGCGGGAGCTGTATGTGCGCGATGGCGGCCTCCGTTCCCGGCCGGCAACCGAGCTGGTCGGTCTACGCCGAGGGCACCTCGGGTGGCGGCCAGGCGCACGGTTTCAGGCCCATGCGTTCGAACTCGTGGCCGACGGGCCGGTTGCGCTGCGCCTCATTGAGGATGGTTCCGACACGCTGGTGTCAGCCGCGCAGGGCACACCGGCCGATCCAGCCAGGATCCTCATCGATGGCAGCATCGTGGAGACCTTTGAGCGTGGAGCAAGCCACACCACGCGCGCCTACCCGACTACTGAGACCAGGTGGGTCGTGGACGGCGCTGCTGTCACCGCCTATCGGCTGGGCGGCAGGGCGGCCGTTGCGGGCGCCGCGGACGTGTCATGGAGTCCCGGATCCCAGCCCGGCAGCTGAATGAGTACTGCGGGATCTGTCCTTCGCTGTCCTCATCCACGCGCTGCACTGTCATGGTCACGGCCTGTTCTGCCATGGCACGATCCGGGCGCTCGATCGTTGTCAGCGGCGGGACCAGGCTTGATGCCAGCCGTTCGCCGTCGTCGAGGCTTGACCATCGACAGGCCGGCAGGAATCGTGAGCCCAAGGTCAGCAGCGGCAAGCCGTGCACCGACGGCTATCCGCTCGTGGGTGCAGATCAATGCAGTCGGGGCTCCTGGTGCATTGAGGAGCGTACGAGCGGCAAACCCGAGCCGATGTCGCGGTTGGCGACCGACCTGGACCGAGAGTGCAATGCGCTCTGCTGCGGCCGTGGCCTCGAATGCCCGCCGGGCGCGAGCGGCTCTCCTGCGATCGGCCCGACCTTGATGATCACGATCATTGGCCGTATCCATGCGTCCGCTCGTGCACGAATTTCAGCTGCTCGCGCATCGCGCTTTGAATCCGCCGCCGTCGTCGTCGCTCGCGGGCGGTGTGCGCCCTACTCCCTTGTCGGATTCGACACCTCCAGCTTGCGGGCGGCATCAAATGGAGCTCTGTCGAAGATGAAGCGGCTGTAGGTGATCCTGCCGTCCTTGACGGTGACGCATTCGGCGCCGGGGGCGCTCTTGACCGGTAGCGTCTCGGTGTCGTACATGACGAGCGCAGTGTCATCGTCACCGAAGGCCGCGATGAGCTTCGAGGCTGTGAGAATCTGCACGAACGGGGCCATGAATTCGCGATACGCGGCCGCGCCTTCCAGGCGACCGGCCGGCGCGTCACAGACGAGCTCGTCTGCGATGTAGGTCATGGCCTTGTCCAGGTCATGGTTCGTCCAGGCCTGGTGGTAGGCCAGCGCGACGTCCAGTGCAGGGCTGGTGACTTCGATCATCATGATCTCCTTCCGTTTGCTGAATAGGAGGCGAAATTCCGTCCTCCTACTCATACAGACACCGTCGCGGCCGCCGGCGGAACGCTGCAAAGTGGATTCGATCAAAATGAGAGGGTGGATCAGGTCACGCTGGAGCGAGCCCGCGCAGGCGACGAGCAGGCTTTCCGAGACCTCACTGACCCATGCCGGCGCGAGCTCTTGGCACACTGCTACCGAATGCTCGGCTCGCTGACCGATGCCGAGGACATGCTGCAGGAGACACTATTGGCGGCCTGGCGAGGCCTCGCCGGGTTCGAAGAGCGATCCTCCGTGCGCTCGTGGCTGTACCGCATCGCGACGAACACTTGCCTGAATGCCATCCGGGCCGGCGCCCGGCGAGTTCCCAGCGAGCCGACGCCACCGTTCCAGCCGCCGGAACCGACCCAGCGTGATGAGATCCGTTGGCTGCAGCCGTATCCCGACACATTGCTCGAGGGAATTGCGGAGACGGCGCCGGGACCGGAAGCGCGTTACAGCCAGACCGAGGCGATCGAACTCGCATTCGTTGCTGGCTTACAACGGATGCCGCCCCGCCAGGCCGCAACGGTTCTACTGCGCGACGTCCTGGGCTTCGGCACCGACGAGGTGGCGGCAATGCTCAAGACCAGCGAGACGGCGATCAAGGGAACACTCCAGCGTGGTCGTGCGGCGCTCGAGGGTTCTCGTAGCAATATCGATCGCCCGCCACCACCGAAGTCAGCCGCGGAGCGGGATCTTGCGCGGAGATTCGCCGACGCGTACATCGCTGCCGACATCGACGGCGTTGTCACATTGCTTACCGATGACGCGTGGCTGTCCATGCCTCCGGCGCCACACCAATACCACGGCCTGGACGCGATTCGGTCCTTCCTGCAGGCAAGCTTCGCCTTCCGTGGCGAACGTGATGTCCACCTCATTCCCGGTCGAGCCAACAACCAACCGTCCTTCGCCAGCTATCTCAGTGATCAACAAGAGGGAATCGCGAGCCAAGCCGGACTGTTCGTCCTCACCCTGACTGACGGGCACATCAAGGCGATCACGCGCTTCCACCGTGATGATCTGTATCCCTTGCTGGGGTTCCCCGCTTCACTGTGCGTACCAGCAGCAGGGAAGTGACGGATTTCGTCCTGCTTGCCGCCACAAGTCAGCGCCGGTAGGTACTGCCTCGGCCATGCGGCGACACTTGCCGGCGGTCACCGGTCAACTAATTCGCCACAAGTGCATCCGGAGCACGGCTCGAGAACGCAAATAGGCAAAGTGATCCAACCCAGCTTCAGGAGGTCGAATGACAGTACAACGGCGGTTACTCAGTCTGGTGGGCGCGGCAGCTTTGGCGTCGGCGTTCGCGGCGGGGGCCATCGCCCCCGCGCACGCGGCAAGCAAAGCGACGGTGGCGATCCTGCACGGCGTTCCGGATGCGACGGTCGACGTGTACGCGAACGGCAAGGCGCTTTTGGAGGACTTCGAGCCAGGCACCCTGACCGATCCGCAGATGTTGCCGGCAGGTAGCTACGATCTCAAGGTCGTCAAGGCAGGCGACGGGCCGGACGGCGACGCGATCATGTCGGCGAACAACGTTAAGGTGCCTGGCGGAGCGAACATCACCGTCGTGGCGCACCTCACCGAAAGCGGCAAGCCCACCCTCACCCCGTACGTCAACGACGTCTCCAGTCTTCCGGCCGGGAAGGCTCGCGTTATTGTCCGGCACGATGCGGCGGCCCCGGAGGTTGACGTGCGAGCCGGTGGCGAACCGGTCTTCACTGACCTCGCCAATCCCAAGGAGAAGTCGGCGGAGATCGACCCCGGCACGATCAAGGCCGACGTTGTGTTGGCTGGCACCGACGATGTCGTGATCGGTCCGGCCTCCTTGAAGGTGGCTGAAGGCACCACAACGATCGTCTACGCGTGGGGGTCGGCCGAGGACGAGAACCTTGAGCTCGCAGTTCAGGCCATCAGTGGCATGAACGGCTCGCCCAATAGCGTTCCGGGAGGCACCGGCGGTCAGGCCGCCAGCTCTGCCGCTGCGCCGCTGTGGGCAAGCCTGGCAGCGGTGGCGACGCTGGGTGCAGCCGTATCTGGCTGGCAGCTCTATCGCCGCCGGGCGTTCATGGTGCGGTGATCACTGATGTTCGCGCAGCAGGGCGGTCGGCGATGGCTGACTGCCCTGCTCGTTTCGTGCCTCGTCGTGATAGTCGCCGGATGGCGGCTGGCAATCGCGACGGACAGCGGCGGCGGACAGATCCTTCCGGCAAGTGCGGCAGCGGCCACGCCCGAAGCGCACGGCCGGTCGCCGATCGCTCCACCCGCTGGCCCCGACGCCGCGGTCAGCCGTGGCTCCGAACGGCTGTCGGGATCGCCCACGAGTGCGGCAACGCAGCCCAGAGCCGACAGAGCCGAGCCCGGTCCGCCACGGATGATGGCCATCCCACGTCTCGACCTGAAGATGCCGATCACGGCCGTGACGGTCGATGACACGGGCGCAATGGCGGTGCCTACCCGACCGTCTGAAATCGGCTGGTACTCGTACGGGCCTAGACCGGGCTCCGCCCGCGGATCCGCCGTCCTCGGCGGTCATGTCGACAGCCGCGAGTACGGGGTGGGACCGCTGGTCGCATTGAAGCAGCTACGCCGCGGAGACGACATCGTGATCACAACAAGTAGCGGCACGGAGCGATTTCGAGTGAGCACCATCCGACTGATCGGCAAGCGGGACCTCGATTTGGGCGATATGTTCACGCGAGAGGGAAAGCCGCTGTTGCGGATCCTCACCTGCGGCGGGACCTACCGTCGATCAGGGGGCTACCAGGCGAATGTTGTCGTGACTGCGCGGCCCGTGTGACCGCCGCCTCTCACGCGCGGATTGTTGCCGAGCCGGGCCGAGTTAGGGTGATTTCCGTGGTCGACGACGCGCGTCTCGAGCCGGAGGTGGTCGGCGAACATGTCGATTGGCGCGCGGCGACTGAAGCCGAGCTCAGCATGGGCTTCGCCCGGGGTGACGAAGCCTGTTTGCAGGAGGTATTCCGGCGCCTGGCGCCATTGATTTACACGATTGCCTATCGCGCGCTCGACAGCTCCAGTGACGGGGAGGAGATCACGCAGGAGGTGTTTGTGAGCGCTTGGCGTGCCCGCGACAACTATCAAGCGGAGAAAGGCAGCCTATCCGGCTGGCTGATCGGCATTACGCGTCACCGCATTGCCGATCGGCAGCGGGCCCGGGGCCGTGACCTGCGGCTCGTTCAAGCTGTGACCAACACCACCGACGTCCAAGTGCAGCCTGAGACTCTTTCGACATTGATTGATCGCATCGTGCTGACCGAGGAGATCGGCCGACTCCCCCATCCACGCGGCACGATCCTCCAGCTCGCCTTCTGGGAAGGACGCAGCTACCCCCAGATCGCTGAGCACCTCGACCTCCCACTAGGAACGGTGAAGAGCCACGCCCGGCGTGCCTTGCGCCATCTGCGTACCCAGCTCGAGGAGGTGACGTCATGGCCCACCTGAGTCCCGATCGGCTCGCCGACAGCGCACTGCGCATTGACGATCCGCTGACCGCGGCCGAGCAGAATCATCTTGCCAGCTGCGCCGAGTGCCGCAATGAACTTGGGGAGCTGAGCCGGATCGCCGAGCTCAGCCGTCAGCCTGAGCACGTCGCCCCCCAGCTCGTGCCGACAGACGCCATATGGCAGTCCATTCAAGTCCAACTCGCCAGCCAGGCGACTGCTCCTGCCATGACCGAGCCTTCTGCCGAGCCGCCACCGTCAGCGCCGACCATCACCGAGCCGCCACCGTCGATCGCCGAACTGCCACGCCGAACTCCGAGACTGCGATCGTGGTTTTTGGTGGCCGCTGCGGCGGTGTTCGGTCTCATCATCGGCGCCGGTATTACCACAGTCGCCGTCCGCGACAGGGTCGAGGTCACCTCGAGCACTGCTTTGGAGGCACTTCCGGGACAGACTGGGCAAGGTACCGCCGAGCTCCTTCGCGATCGGGGGCGTCCTGAGCTGAGGGTGCAGATCGACGCGCCGCCCAGCCCGGATCGCTACCGAGAGGTGTGGCTGATCAACACTGACGGCCAGCGCATGTATCCCGTGGGGGTGCTGCCCGACGACGGACGAGCCACCTACCCGCTGCCACCAGCGCTCGCCGGGCAGCTCCAAGGCTTCAACATCGTCGACGTATCGATAGAGCCTTACGACGGCAATCCGGCCCACTCCCGTGAGAGCCAGGTCCGCGGGGTCCTTCCCGCCTGAGGCGGGCATCGAAGTGCCGGTAGGTCAGCTGGGTGGTCTCAATGAGCCTGATTGCGGCACAGGTACGAGCGTCGATAATCGCGCGCCGCCGCGCAGAGGAGAATCGAGCTGAGGCGTTCGTCCCTCGGCGAGCGACGACGATGGCGCGGATTCACAGCGCGATGCGCAAGCAGCTCAGAAATCGTCCGCGAGGAGGCGCTCAGTCAAAGGAGATCGTTAATGACTATCGACTGCTCGCGAGATGGACCGACGCCAATGCCGGAGATCCGGGCGCCGCAAAGCTCTTCGATCCGATTCACGTATGCCTGCGTGTTCTTCGGCAAGTCGTCGAATTCCCGGCAGCCAGTGATGTCCTCGCTCCACCCGTCCAACTCTTCGTAGATCGGGATGGCATGGTGAAACTCCGACTGGGTGAGCGGCATCCTGTCGTGGCGGACACCGTTCACCTTGTAGCCAACGCAGACGGGGATCTTCTCCCAGCCGCTCAGCACGTCGAGCTTGGTCAGGAAGATGTCAGTAAAGGCATTGGCCCGCGCTGCTGTCTGGACGACCAACGCATCGAACCAGCCGCAGCGCCGCTTGCGGCCCGTGGTGGTCCCGAACTCCACACCGGCCTCGCGAAGCGTGTCGCCGTCTGAGTCGAGCAGCTCGGTCGGCATCGGCCCCTCGCCGACCCGCGTGGTATACGCCTTCGCGATTCCGACAACCCTGTTGATTCGCGTGGGACCTACGCCGGTACCGACGCACGCACCGCCGGCAACCGGGTTGGAGGAGGTGACGTACGGATAGGTTCCATGATCGACATCGAGATGGTGGGCCTGAGCGCCCTCGAACAGAACGACCTTTCCGGCATCGAGCGCTTCGTTGAGCAGCACGCTGACGTCAACGACGTGCGGTCTGATCCGCTCCGCATGGGAGATCAGGTGGTCGGCTACTTCCGCCGGATCGATCATCCGCCTGTTGTAGACCTTGACCAGCAGGTGGTTCTTCTGCTCGAGGGCGGCTTCGACCTTCTGGCGGAGGATCGACTCGTCGAACAGATCCTGTATCCGCAGGCCGATCCGATTGACCTTATCCGCGTACGCGGGGCCGACGCCGCGTCCCGTTGTGCCAATCCGGGCCTTGCCGAGGAAACGCTCGGTGACTTTGTCGATCACCTGGTGGTAGGAGGTGATGATGTGCGCGCTCGCAGAAATAACCATGTGCGAGGCGTCCACCCCACGCGCCGCAAGCCCCTCAATCTCGCCGAACAGCACATCGAGGTCAACCACGACCCCGTTGCCGATCACAGGGACGCACTTGGGGTTCAGGATGCCCGATGGCAGGAGGTGCAAGGCATAGCGCTCGCCGTCAACTACCACTGTGTGGCCGGCGTTGTTGCCGCCTGAGTATCGGACGCAAAAGTCGACGCGATCACCGAGCTGATCGGTCGCCTTTCCCTTGCCTTCGTCGCCCCACTGGGCGCCCACCACCACGATCGCCGGCATGAAATCGCCGTCCCTTCTCGCTCCCTAACACGTAGGGAGAAACCGAAGCCCCCGGGCGCATTCGCCACAGGGACTCTTGCGACGTAACCCTACCCAAACCCTCCTCCAGGCGTTGCACGGAAACTGATTAGAGCCAATCCTTGGCCCGAAACACGAAGTACAACACCACGCTAGCGGTGATCATCAGCAGGAAATAGACCCAAAAGCCGGTACCACTGCCGTGAAGCGGGAAGCCGACGTTCATTCCGACGAAGCTTGTCACCAGGGTAGGAACGGCGAGGATGGCCGCCCACGCGCTGAGCTTCTTCATGATCTGGTTCAGTCGAACATCGGCTAGCGCAAGGCTGGTGTCGAAGATTGAGGACAGGGCCTCGCGCAACGCATCGGCAGCGTTGGCCACGCGGCCGTGCTGCTCCGACAGCATCACCCAGTGACGCCCGATCGCCGTGTCCGGCCCTGTCTTCGACTTCCGCCCTCGAGGTGGGCTCTCGACGATGTCGATCAAGACGGTCCTCATGGGATCGGTGAGCCGGCGCAGCTGGGAAAGGGCGGATCGCAGCTGGAAAGCATGCAGCTGCTCAGGCTTGTTGAGCGGTCGCTCGTCGAACAGCACACCTGCGAGCTCGTCGCTGGAGTCTTCGAGCCACTGAAGCGCGTCCTCGTAGGTGCGGATCACGGCCCCGATCACGGCTTGTACGGCCGCTTCGATACCGCCCTGGGCGATCAGTTCTTCCTTCTGTACGAGCAGTCGGGCCGGCTGGAACTCCGGATTCGGCTCGGCCAGACAGATCAGGGCGCGATCGGTCGCGATGATCGACACCGGATGTGCGCGGACCTGTGCGCGATCCTTGTCGACTGACACCGCATTGGTGATGACAAGCCGAGACTGGCCGATCGCCTCGAACTTCGCCCGCCTGTCCTCCGCCAGCAGGTCCTTGATCGCCAGCTCGTCGAGGTCGAGGGCATGCGCGACATGGCGCAGCTCCACGGCGCCGTAGTCAGGATCTCGAGGCAGGACCCACCATGCTGACGCATCCGAATGCAGCTCCAGTACGTCGCTCAAGTCTTCGCCGGTCAAATCCTCGGCGATGATCTTGCTGCCCGACCACACGCGACTGACCGGGGTCGGCCGGTCAGCGACAGCGATGGACACCCTCCGAAGACTAGCGCCGCTGGTTGGACGAGCCTCTGAAGCTCTTCCTCCTACCTGCACTCATGGGCGATCGCGAACGCCGGCCGGGCCGCGGCCTCTCACGCCAGGTGCTGGTTGAACCAGTCCAGTACGTCCTGCCATGCCTGCTGGGCGGCGTCAGCGTTGTAGCGAGGGCCAGTGTCATTGAAGAACGCGTGGCCGGCTCCGGCGAAAGTACGAATTTCGTACGTCAGTCCGGCGGCCTTGAGCGAAGCCTCGGCGCGGTCGCGAGTCGCGTTCACTCGTTCGTCCTGCTCACCGTATATCGCGTACACAGCTGCTTTGGCCTTGCGGAAGTCGGGGCTCTCGGGCGCGGGTCCGTAGAACGGGACTGCAGCGGCCAGACGCTGTTCACCAACCTGGAGCAGGTTCCACGTCATGCCACCACCGAAGCAGAACCCGACCGCCCCGACCTTCGCATCAGACGCTCGCTTCTCGAGCTCGTCGATCCCGGCCTTGAGGTCCGCGACCAGCTGCTCCGGCGGAGTGTTCGCAAGGGTGGTCGGTGCGGCCGCTGGATCTTGGAGCGACCCGGTACCGCCTTGAGCTGAGAGAAGGTCCACGCACAGCGCCGAGTACGACGCACCCGCGAAGCGTCCGACAAGGTCGATGAAGTGCGGCGTCAGACCGCGGTTCTCGTGGATGACAAGCAGGGCGCCTTTTGGCTGGGGCGCCTCAGCCCACGCTCCCTGCAGCTCGCCAGCCGGACCGGCGAAGCGCACCGACTCCCCCGGCTTAGTCGTCGCGGTTCTTCCTGGGGTTGTGGTGATGGCGGCAGGTGAGGGTGTGGTGCTCGCCGCCGTTTGCTCGCCGCCAGCACCGCCGCCATTCCCGCAGGCGGCCAACAGGGCGGTCGCACTGCTCACGCTGAGCCCCAGAAGAGTCAGCCGCCGCAAGGCCTCCCTCCGGGTAAGCAGTCCATCAACGAAGTCCTCTGCCACCTCGCCCACGAGGTAATTGCGCAACGCCATTGTCAAAACCTCCTGTTGTGCCTGGAACGATGAGGGGTCAGCAAAATGTGCCTACTACCTATGGACGCGCATGTAGAAACGAACGTTCACGCACCTGCCGAACGCGCGACAGACGTTGCAAAACTGTGAGGACTGTAGTGAGCCCGCGGATCCAGGAGTCAAGGGCGGACCTTACCGAGCCGAGCGCGACCCATCGAGGCCTTGCGAACACCGCGGAGGTCGATGAACCATCAGTTGACCCCGCGACAAGGACGGGGCTAGGGCGGCCGCTGCGCCACAAACAGACCAAGGCGAAGGCCGGCTGGGGTGGGCCGGCGCCAAAGGCTAAGAATGCTTGAAACCGAACCCCTGAAACCGCAGCTAAACTGCTGCGCCAACCACCACCCTTTGGCGCCGGTCCACCCAGTCGGCCTTCGCCGCACTCAGGAATAGATGGCGTTCGCCGGGAGCGAGAGCCGAGTCGACGACGCGGACTACTTGTTCAGCGACGTACCAGCCGAGCGCAGGTCTTCGCAGGCCTCGACCACGCGCTTGCTCATGCCCGCCTCAGCCAGTTTCCCCCAGCCTCGCGGGTCATACGCCTTCTTGTTGCCCACCTCACCATCGACCTTCAGCACACCGTCGTAGTTGGTGAACATGTGTCCCGCCGCCGGGCGGGTGAACGCGTACTGGGTGTCGGTGTCGATGTTCATCTTGACCACGCCATAGTCGACTGCCGCCCGGATCTCCTCCAGCGTTGAACCCGATCCACCATGGAACACCAGGTCGAAGGGCCGCTCCTTGCCGATCTTGGTCCCGACCTCATCCTGGATCTCCTTGAGCACCTCGGGACGCAGCTTGACCGCGCCCGGCTTGTACACGCCGTGCACATTGCCGAAAGTCAATGCAGTGATGTAGCGGCCTTTCTCGCCGGTACCGAGCACCTCGACGGTCCGCAACCCATCTTGGACGGTGGTGTACAGCTTCTCGTTGATCTCGGCGCTGACGCCGTCCTCCTCGCCGCCGACGACGCCCACCTCGATCTCCAAGATCACGCTGGCGGCCGACGCCAACGCCAGCAACTCCTCAGCGATCGACAGGTTCTCCTCGAGCGGCACCGCGGATCCGTCCCACATGTGCGATTGGAAGATCGGTAGGCCGCCTGCCTTGACTCGCTCGGCGGAAATCGCGAGCAATGGCCTGACATAGCCCTCCAGCTTTTCCTTCGGACAGTGGTCTGTGTGCAACGCGACGTTGATCGGGTAGCTCTTCGCGACCTCGTGGGCGAACTCCGCCAACGCGACCGCGCCGGTCACCATGTTCTTGATCTTCGGGCCTGACAGGTACTCGGCACCGCCGGTGGAGACCTGAACGATGCCATCCGATCCGGCCTCGGTGAAGCCCTGGAGAGCGGCGTTCAATGTTTGCGAGGAGCTGACATTGATGGCTGGGTAGGCAAATGAGCCCTGCTTGGCCGCGTCCAGCATCGCGGCATAGACCTCAGGGGTGGCGATGGGCATGCTCGACGAGCTCCTTTCCTACCTGCTGAATTGGCTTGCGTTTCGCGGTTGTGCGTCCGTGACTGCACAGTCTGTCAAAGGAACGCATAGCCGTGGTAACTGCAGAGTTCTATCTCAGCTTTCCAGCGCCGACAAGTCGACCCCATGGCGGCCAGCGGAGAAGGCACGAACAGTGCTGTCCAAGGTGGCCGGAAACACGGTGACTTGATCCAGCGACACGTCAGCCCGTCGACCGTCAGTGGTGGTGAGCCGAAGCCGCGGGTCGCGGCCCAGGCCACCTTTGACGGTGTCGATGGCGGCAATCTCAGGCCACGATGCGCTCAGCCCTGCGACCCAGATGCCGGGCGGACCGATTCGAATGGCAATGCCGCTACCGAGGGCGGCGAATTCTCGTTTGGCGAGCACATACAGAACGGCGCTGGCACCAAGCCACGCCAGCGACGCGAGCAGTATGAGGGCGTACAGGACGGCGAAGACTGCTCCTTGCAGATCCTCCCGGCGCCACAGATAGATCAATAACAGCACCGCGACGGTGATGCCAAGACTGAGCAGCCGCGATCGCACCAACCGGCGCCGCCGCGCCACCTTCGCGGCGAGCGGTCCGGGATCGTAGGGAACGACCATCTCAGAGATCGGATCCGTGCTCATGGCGCCATCGGCTAGGTCTCTCGAGCGCCCCGGGGCGTAATAGCCATGTGGATCCGATAGCGGTCCGCGCGATACCAGGAGGTCGACATCTCGATGGCTCGTTCGCCCGCGTACGTCACCCGTTCCTGCACCAGCAGCGGTGCGCGTTTGGCGATTCCCAGGATGCGCGCCTGATGGGCATCGGCCGATTCGGCCCGCACTGTCTGTTCACCGCTGCTGACCACTACGCCATACTCGCTCGCGAACACGTCGTACAAAGACCCCAGTTCTCGTTGCAGCAGTCCCGGAAACAGCACCGAAGGGTAGTGACCAACCTCGTACGCCATCGGCGTGCCGTCCGCTGTGCGCAACCTCTCCACCCGGACGACCGACTGGCCAGGACGGATTCGCAGCGCGTAGCACACGTCATCATCGGCCGGTTGTTCGGTCGCGGAGAGGACAACGGTTGCCGGGACGAGGCCACGATCGCGCATCTCACGCGAGAACGATGTCAGATGCAATCGTGAGTCAACCTGCGGGCCGGTCAGGTAGGTCCCCTTGCCGTGCACTCGTTCCAGAACGCCAGCCGCAACCAGGTCCGCGATAGCTTGACGGACCGTGACTCGGCTGACAGCGAGGCGTACCACCAATGCCCGCTCGGAGGGAATGGCGTCGCCAGGGTTGAGCTCAGTCTCGATCAGATGCTCGAGGATGCCGCGAACCTGGGCGCGCTTGGTGATTGCTGACGCTGGCTGGCGATCAAGTCGAACAATCTCGACGCCGCCCCGGCCATGGTCGTACTGCACTGCGTCCTCACCCCCGATCCGCTGGAGTTCGCTAGACAGTTCCCGAATGCCAGTATGGGGAGCCTTTCCGGAGGGCGACAACCCGGTCCACGTTCTCCTGACCTACTCAAGGGGTCCAGCGTGAGCCGGCCCAGCGGAGCGCCCAGTGGTACATCGCGATGGCCGCCGCGGCACCGGCGTTGATGGATCGGGTAGAGCCGTACTGCGTGATGGCGACCAGCTGCTTGCAGACAGCCACGAGCTCATCGGTGAGCCCAGGCCCTTCTGAACCAAACACCAGGCACGTACGGTGCGGGAGCTCGTAGGTCTCCAACGGCACAGCGCCCTCGAGATTGTCCACGCCAATGACGACGTAGCCCTCGGCTGCCAGCCGCTCGGCGAAGTCCGCCACTGAGGGATGGTGCTCGACCTGGAGATAGCGGTCGGTGACCATTGCTCCCCGCCGATTCCAGCGCCGACGGCCGATGATGTGCACTCGCGCGACGTTGAACGCGTTGGCGGTCCGCACGATCGAGCCGATGTTGAAGTCGTGCTCCCAGTTCTGGATCGCAATGTGCAGCGAATGCCTCCTGGTTTCCAGATCGGCGACGATGGCGGACACCGTCCAGTACCGGTAGCGGTCAATCACATTGCGGCGATCACCGTGCTCGAGCAGATCCGGGTCCAGCCTCGGGTCGTCAGGCCACGGCTTCGGATGCGGTCCTACCCCAGGCGCTCCAGACGCGGCCGCGATCTGGTCCTCGCTTAGGAAACTCACAGTCTGCGACGGTACCGTTTCCCGACGTGACGCCACTCGAGGCCGCCGCCGGGTTGATGCCCCTGCTGCTGCCGTCCTGGATGGACCCTGACGAACTGATCAAGTTCTTCGGGCCCTACGCGCTCTGGGGCGTGGCCTTCATCGTCTTCGCCGAGTGCGGGCTCTTCGCGATCTTGCCAGGTGACTCTTTGCTGTTCACTGTCGGGCTGCTGACTGCGGCAGGCGTGATCCCTTACAACCTGGCCTTCGTCTGCATCGTGCTGACGGTTGCTGCGGTGCTCGGCAATGTGAGCGGCTACGCGATCGGTCGCAAGATCGGTCCGCCGTTGTTCAGACCGCGGTCGGGGCTGGCGGGCAAGATCTTCAAACAGTCCTACGTGGACAGGACGCACGTCTTCTTCGAGCGCTACGGCAATCGCGCGCTCATCCTGGCGCGCTTCGTTCCGATCGTGCGCACCTTTGTCACCCTCGTCGCCGGCGTCGGCAAGATGGATTTCCGGCATTTCATCACCTACACCGCCATTGGTGGCGTGCTGTGGGTGTGCGGAGTCACCATCGCCGGCTATTTCCTTGGCAACGTTCCCTTTATCAAGGACAACATCGACCTTGTACTGATCTTGATCGTGCTCGCCTCACTCGTCCCGATGGGGGTCGAGTACGTCCTGCACCGGCGACGTCGCAAGCACGAATCCGCCGCCGTCTAATATCCACGGTAGTGACTGGCGGATTGGGCCGCAACGGTCGCGGCATGCCCCGCCCGGTTATCCCGTACTTCTCATGGTAAGTCGCCTAGTGCCGGCTTGGTGATCTCCAACAGCTTCTCAAGATCGTCTCCGCTGGGCACCCACAGCCCGGCGGAAGCATTCTCGACGACCTGCTCGGCCGACGTGGCTCCCGCAATGACCGATCCAACAGTAGGCATGGCCGCCAGACCACCGATTGCGACCTGAAGCATCGAGAGCCCCCGCTCGGCCGCGTATGCCTCGATCGCCTCGATCAGATCGAAGTTCGCCTTGTCCAGCCGAACCTGATTCCGGGCCAACCGGCTGCGCGCGGGAGCAGGCTCGCCGCGGTGGTACTTGCCAGTCAGCAGTCCGGAGGCGAGCGGAAAGTACGGCAGCAGGCTCTGGCCGGTGTGCTCCAGGGCGGGCACGAGCTCGGTCTCGGCCGAGCGGTTCAACCAGGAATACTCGTTCTGTGCGGAGATGAACGCCTCGAAGCCGCTGGTTCGAGATGTCCAGTCGGCGTCCATCACCTCCCAGCCAGCAAGGTTGGATGAGCCGATGTAGCGCACCTTGCCCTCAGCGACAATTTCGGTCAGGGCGGCCAGCGTCTCCTCGATCGGCGTGTGGGGATCCGGTTCGTGCAACTGGTAGAGGTCAATCCAGTCCGTCGCTAGGCGACGCAGACTGTTCTCCACCGCGATCCTGATGTACCGGCGCGAGCCGCGAGCACCCCAGTCCGGGCCGTTCGCGCCGCGCATGTCGGAGCCGAACTTGGTTGCGATGATCACTTCGCCGCGGCGCGCGCCGAGCGCCTTGCCCAGCAGGGTCTCCGAGCCGCCGACATTCCCATAGGTGTCGGCGGTGTCGAA
This sequence comes from uncultured Actinomycetota bacterium, assembly GCA_963759635.1. GTDB lineage: Bacteria > Actinomycetota > Actinomycetes > Propionibacteriales > Propionibacteriaceae > Microlunatus. The sequence goes on along the minus strand of CAVXAP010000028.1, from coordinate 274,320 downwards.
CAGCGTGATTCCCGTATCGATCGCGGCGTTCACCACGGCCGGCACGTCCTCATCGGCCATTCGAGCGCCGAAATTATTGCAGCCGAGTCCGACAGTGGAAACGGTGAGGCCGGAGAGTCCGAGTTGCTGGAAGGTCATCTCCGCGGGCACGCCGACCCCGGGATCCTACTGCTGGTTCGGATTCTGTGGTCCGGTCTCCGGTGGCACGTAACCGCCCGGCTGCGGTGCCTGAGCGCCGCGCTGCGGTGGTTGATAACTCTGGGGCGGCTGCTGATACTCCTGCGGATTGGGCAGCTCGTCGTCGATACGCGTATCGAACTCCACCGGCGGCGCCGTCTGCTGCGGCGGGAGCTGCCGTTGCTCCGGGTCGCCACGGTAGGCGATCTCTCCGAAGCTCACATCAGGCGCTTGGCGTACGGCCGGCTCGTCGACTTGGAAGTACGTGGCCTTCTCGAACTTGAACATCCCGGCGATGATGTTCGATGGCACCGACTCGACCTTTGTGTTGTAGACCCGCACGTTGGCGTTGTAGAAGCGACGGCCTGCGGCGATCCGGTCCTCTGTTTCGGCCAGTTGCCGCTGCAGCTCCAGAAAGTTCTGGTTGCTCTTGAGATCCGGGTAGGCCTCGACGCTGACGATCAGATTCCTCACCGCACCGGAGAGCGCGGCCTCGACATCGGCGCGCTGCTGGCTTGGCAGCGAGCCCTCGGTCTGCGAGAGCTGCTGAGCCTGACTGCGGAGCCTGGTGATGTCCTCGAGGGTGTTGCGCTCGTGGGCGGCGTACGCCCGCACCGTCTCCACAAGGTTCGGGATCAGCTCATAGCGACGGTTGAGCTCGACGTCGATCTGTCGCCAGGACTCCTGAATGAGGTTCCGGGATTTGACGAAGCCGTTGTACGAGCTCATGCCGATGAGCGCGAGAATGACGACGATCACCAAGATGATGATGATCACGGTGATGGCGGTACCCATCAGATCTCCTTAGCTTGCGACGCATGCACCCTGAGCGTGTCGACGGGCGGCATCGGTTTCGACGAACTCAGTCCATTCACCCTAACGGGTGAGGGCGACACGGTTCCGATAGGCCTTAGTTCAAACCAAGGTCGTGTGCAGAGATCGCCGAGCGGTACGCGAGCCCGGCCGCCTCGACCGCCTCCTTGGCGCCGGTGTTCCGGTCGACGATGACAGCCACTCCGATCACGTGTGCTCCGGCCTCCTTGAGCGCCTCGACGGCGGTCAAGACTGAGCCACCGGTTGTACTGGTGTCCTCGACCGCGAGCACGCGCCGGCCTGCCACAGGTGATCCCTCGATGCGTCGCTGCAGGCCGTGCGTCTTGCCCTGCTTGCGAACCACGAATGCGTCGAGTCGCTCTCCGCAGCCGCGGCGGCGTGCATCATGGCCGTGGCAACCGGGTCAGCGCCGAGTGTGAGGCCGCCGACGGCCTCGAAATCCCAGTCGGCAACCAGCGACCGCATTACCCGGCCGATGATGGGCGCCACCGCCCCGTCGAGGGTGACCCGCCGCATGTCGACGTAGTAGTCGGCCGTACGCCCGGACGCCAAGGTGACCGTCCCGCGGACGATCGCCAGCGCTTTGATCTGCTCGATCAGCTCGGCAGTCTCCTCGACAACCGTCGGCCTGCTCACGACCCGCACTGTATCCAGGTCCACGCCCCTTGCCGAAACTGGTCACAACAACAAGAAATTGCGATGAATTCCTGTGGCATCTGACCAGCTACCCGGGTGTTGATCAGGGATCAGACGGAGAAGGGGTTAGGCGTCAGCGTGTACTTGGTGGACAGGTACTCGTGAATCCCCTCGAAGCCGCCTTCACGCCCGATTCCGGACTGCTTCACGCCTCCGAAGGGAGCGGCGGCGTTCGAGACCACGCCGATATTGAGACCGAGCATCCCGGTTTCCAGCGACTCGATGAGCCGCTGGCCGCGGGCCAGGTCCTTGGTGTACGCGTAGCCGACGAGGCCGTACTCCGTGTCGTTAGCGATGCGCACCGCTTCATCCTCGTCACCAAACGTCACGATGCTCAGCACAGGCCCGAAGATCTCCTCGCGGAGGATGACGCTGCCTGGGCGTACGCCGGTGACAACGGTCGGTTCGTAGAACGTGCCCGGCCCATCGATCGCGTGGCCGCCGGTCAGCACTTTCGCCCCGCGGTCGGTCGCGTCACGCACCAGCGTGTCGGCCTTGTCCACAGCATCGGCGTTGATCAGCGGTCCGATCTGCACGCCCTCCTCGGTGCCTCGACCAACTTTGAAACCCTGCACTCGTTCGGTGACGCGGGCAGCGAACTCGTCGGCAATGGCCTCCTGCACGATGAACCGGTTCGCGGCAGTGCACGCTTGACCGATGTTGCGGAACTTGGCAAGCATCGCCCCGTCGACCGCCGCACCAAGATCGGCATCATCGAAGATCAGGAAGGGCGCGTTGCCGCCCAACTCCATCGAGGTACGCAGGATGCCGTCCGCGGCTTGCTGGAGCAGCTTGCGACCCACCTCGGTCGATCCGGTGAAGCTGAGTTTGCGAAGCCGGGGATCGGCGATGATCGGGGCCGACACTTTCCCCGACGTGGAGGTGGTGATCACATTGACCACGCCCGGTGGCAGGCCGGCCTCAGCAAGCAGCTTGACGAAGTACAGGGTCGTCAACGGGGTCAACTCCGGAGGCTTGATCACCACCGTGCAGCCAGCGGCGAGCGCGGGCGCGGTCTTGCGAGTCGCCATGGCCAACGGAAAGTTCCACGGAGTGATCAAGAAGCAGGGCCCGACCGGATGTTGCGAGACGATCATCCGCCCGGTGCCCTCGGGGTTGGTTCCATAACGGCCGAAGATCCGCACCGCCTCCTCGGAGAACCAGCGCAGAAACTCGCTGCCGTAGATGACCTCAGCCTTGGACTCGGCCAGTGGCTTGCCCATCTCGAGGGTCATCAGTAGCGCAGCCTGGTCCTGTCGCTCGCGTACCAGCTCGAACGCCCGGCGCAGGATCTCAGCACGCTCTCGAGGTGGCGTTTTGGCCCAGGCGGCAGCAGCATCGACCGCTGCGTCCATGGCGCGCGCACCATCTTCGACGCCCGCGTCGGCAATGGTCCTGATCACCTCGCCAGTTGCCGGATCATAGACATTCAATGTGGCACCGGAGGCTGCCGAACGCCATTCACCGCCAATGAACAGCCCATCCGGTACCGACTCCAGCAACGTTGCCTCCGTCGCGTTTGACATCGATAACCTCCCTGGCTCAACCGACACCGTCGTCCACTTGAGCCTAACCCTCAGGTCCTGGCGGTCGGCCTGGCCTTCCCCTTCGCGCGATACAGACCCGGCGACTACGGCGGCGCGAGGAACTGGTGTCGTGGAACTCAAGTTCCTTTGCGCTTGGCGTCGTTCAGGTGCGTGGATCGCAAGGCCGACGAGGGAGGGATACCGGGTCGTATGTCGACCGAGGAGAACGCCGCGAGGTACGTGCCTGGGCGGCGCGAAGCGTAAAGAGACTTGGGTTCCACGGCGCTAGGGTCTCCGTATGGCCTCTGCCTGGAAAGCCGAACGCATCCGCTCGGCCTCAACCACGATCTTCGCCGAGATGTCTGCGCTCGCCCTCACGACCCAGTCGATCAACCTGGGGCAAGGCTTCCCGGATACTGACGGCCCGGCATTCATGCTCGAGGAGGCGCGGGCGGCCATTGCTCGCGGCATCAATCAGTACCCGCCTGGCCGCGGCATACTGCTGCTGCGTCAAGCCATCGCACAGCACAGCAGCCGGCACTATGGCCTGAGCTACGACGCCGAGTCGGAGGTCCTGGTTACGACAGGTGCTACCGAGGCATTGGCGGCGTCGATCCTGGCGTTCGTCGACCCGGGCGACGAGGTGATCGCGTTGGAGCCCTTTTACGACTCCTATGCCGCCTCCATCGAGCTCGCGGGCGGACAACGCGTCGGAGTGGGGTTGTTCGGTCCAGGCTTCCGGCTGGACCGCGAGGAGCTGGCCGCCGCATTCAGTCCCAAGACCAAGGCGCTGTTGATCAACTCACCGCACAATCCCACCGGGGCGGTGCTGGATCGAGACGATCTTGCCGCGATCGCGCAGCTGGCGGTGCAACACGATGTTCTGGTCATCTGCGACGAGGTATACGAGCACCTGACCTTCGACGACGCCGAACATCTGCCACTGGCCACCTTCCCCGGAATGCGGGAGCGGACGGTCCGGATCTCCTCCGCCGGCAAGACGTTCTCCGCGACCGGTTGGAAGATCGGCTGGGCGCTCGCGACGCCCGAGTTGATCAACGAGGTCACCGCAGTGAAACAGTTCCTCAGCTACGTCTCCGGCGCGCCGTTCCAGCCGGCCGTCGCCCGCGCTCTCAACGAGGGCGACGAGTGGGTCGAGAAAGCCCGGCTGGACCTCCAGGACAGACGCGATCAGCTGGCGGCGGGCTTGCGCTCAATCGGACTCGAACCGATCGTGCCGCGTGGCACGTACTTCATGACCACCGACGTCCGACCCCTTGGCTACGCCGACGGGGTGCAGTTCTGCCGAGAGCTGCCAACCCGTTGCGGAGTCGTCGCGATTCCCCATCAGGTGTTCTACGACCGAACCGACGCGGGGAGACCGTACGTGCGCTGGGCTTTCTGCAAGCAGGAACAGCTGCTCGACGAAGCGATCCGGAGACTGGGCGCCTTGCGCGAGTATGTGCCCTGAGCTTGTCGAAGGGCATAGGGCGGCCACGAGTCAGCGCGCATGCAACAGGCTGCGCCCAGGCTCTGGAGACTGCTCAGCATCGTCGTCGCTGAACGGTCTCGAGTCAGCAAGCAGCTGCCGCAACCGTCCACCATGAAGTACGCGGTACGGAAAAGGGGGCCTTCCCGCTCGGTCGGCGATGCTGGCGTACGGCAGTGGTGTCGCGCCGCCCGCAATGATCACATTGCCGAAGCGGCGACCCTTCAACGTCGACGACTCGGCGCACAACAGCACGTGCGGAAACGTCAGGCGGACGCCCGCCAACACCCGCCGTACGTAACAAAGCGGCCCGCGATCAGTGAGGTTGATGATGATCACTCCATGATCGGAAAGCGAGCGCCGTGCATCGGCAAAGAACTGGGCAGTGGTCAGTTCGGCCGGCACCCGGGCGCCCACGAAGGCGTCGATGATCACCAGGTCGGCGTACCCGTCACGCAGGGCTGCGATACCTCGGCGGCCGTCTATGCCGCGCACCCTGATCCCGCTGCGGGTCGGCAGTGGCAGGTGGTGACGGACGAAAGCAGTGAGCTCGGTGTCCGGCTCGAGCACTATCTGCGAAGAGCTCGGGCGCGTTGCGGCTACATACCGCGGCAGGGTCATACCGGCGCCCCCTACGTGGATCATCCGCAGGCGCTGCCCTGGCTCGGCAACGCTGTCAAGCACATCGACCAGCCGTTGGACGTAGTCGAACTCCAGCCGCAACGGATCATCAAGATCGACATAGGACTGGTCGGTACGGCCTACCCGGAGCGTGAAGGCCCGCGCGTACGCCAGATCAGGTACCAGCAGTGCGCCATCGGCGCCGGGCCGCAGTATCAAGTCGGCCGACCTCAAAACTGCTCCTCGGCGCCTCGCGCGGCTTGAGGCTGCGGCGACCTCTGGTGGCGTGGTGTAGAAACAACGTGGAAGGGAGACTCGCCATGAAGCTGCGCTGGATCGACTCTGACGGCGTGAGCGATCACGACCTGGCCGAGCTGCCGGCCCTGCAAAAGCGCACTGGCGGATTCCTCTGGCTCGATATACCAGAGTGGAGCGATGAAGCAGAGGCGTTGCTCACGAACGAATTCCACTTTCATCCGATGGCGATTGCCGAGAGCCGGAACCGCAACCATGTGCCCCGAGTCCACGTGTATCCGCACCACGTCTTCATCGTCGTGCATGCACCTGAGATCGGCGCGGCCGGCCACATGCACTATCTGGAGCTGGACCAGTTCGTCGGGGAAAACTTCCTGGTCACCGTGCACGGGCCGCTGAACCCCAAGGTGCCCCTCGAGGCGGCCCTGCGCGAGACCGACGCTGTGGCAGCCCGGCTGGAGAGCGGCCGGCTGCATCCCACGTCGCCATTCGGACTCACCTACGCGATCGTCTCCTCGATCGCGCGTCGGGAAGCCGACCTGGTCGCCGAGATCGCGCGCGAGGTCGGCCTGATGGAGCAGCGGGTCATGGCTGACGTGGATGAGGATCCACAGAAGTTCCTCAGCGAACTTTTCGCAGCTCGACATGAGCTGTTGACGATCAAAACCATGGCCGAGCAGGGCAGCGAAATCTATCGGCGGGCGATCAAGCTAACTACCTTCGCCCCACCGGAGGGTCTGGAGCTGATGAGGGACGTACTCGATCAGTACGAGACCGTCACCCACATCAGCGACTCCCAGCTGGTGTTCTTGATGGGCGTCACCGAGTTCTATCGTGCACGTACTGACACCAAGATGACCATCGCCGCCGAGCGGCTGGCCGTCATCGCGGCGATCACCCTCCCCATTACGTCGCTCTCGTCGGTCGTTGGCATGAACGTCATCGTCAACGAATCCACCCACTGGGTAACGCTCGCGATCTTGCTGCTGATCATGTTGGTCATGTCATTGATCTTGCTGCGCTGGGCGCACAAACAGGGTTGGTGGTGACATGCCGCGTGGCCTTGACGAATCCGTCTACGAGGTCGGAGTTGCTTGTCTGCGTCGCGACCGTCACCGATCGGTCGGTCGTCCGGGAATAGTCGGGAGCGGCGCGGCCAGCACGCAGCAAAGAGGCGAATATGTCTGGTATGCCACGCCCCGCCCAGTCCACGATCCCGGCCCGCTTCAAAGCGTCTGCGAGCACGACACTGCGTGGCTTTGATTCGTCAAGGAGATTGCTCAGCGTCACTCCGGGCGGCAGGCGTGAGCTGGCACCTCGGCGTAGTCGCGTCCACTGAGGCTGAACCCAGCCGACATCCTGTCGTGGGGGCGATATGGCACGCACTCCGGCGTGCCATCTGCTTTGGTCGATCGCGTTTGAAAACGCCAGCCGTGGTGCCGACCGGCGTCGGCATGTCAGGAACCTCGATGGCCATCACAAGCTGCCGTCCACTTCCACTGCTGTGACGTTCGTGCTCACGGATAGATCGCTCTGATTGATGAGCAATGCGCGGAGAAGGTCAATGTTCGTACCTTCGCCGTGCTGCGGGTCAACTCCGGTTATCACACCGTCGTCCTCCACACCCAGCAGAAGGACGCCGCCGGCGCCATTGGCTAGGCAAACAAACCGCCTCGAGGAGTCGCGATCGTTCGATGATTGCTTGCTGGTCGCACGCTTAAACTCGAGCGTGTAACTTTCGCCATCAGCGAGCAGCTGGCGGACATCTTCCCGATTCCAGCACCATAGTTATGGTCGTCGCATGGGAACGACCAGCTTTTACCCATAGTTCATGGTTGTTATGGTCGTTGGCTTAGGTGCGGCTTGCTGATGGGTCAGGCACTTACTGGCTGAGATTGCAGTATCACTAGCCCGTCGCTGCTTTCGTCCGCGTCGAAGGTGACGACGTCACCCTCCCGCACTTCGCCGGCGAGTACGCGCCGCGCAAGTTGATCTTCGATCGTGGTCTGAATCAGCCGACGCAGTGGGCGGGCTCCGAAAACCGGGTCGAAGCCGGTGAGCGCCAGCCACTCCTTCGCGGCGGGGGTCGCCTCCACGGCAATCCGCCGATCGGCAAGGCGCCTGTTGAGCCGGGCCAAGTTGATCTCCACGATCTTGGCAAGCTCCTCTGTTCCGAGGGCGTCGAAGAGCACGACCTCATCGAGCCGGTTCAAGAACTCGGGCTTGAACGCCCCGCGTACGACACCCATGACGGCATTCCGCTTGGTCTCAGCGTCCAGCGTCTGGTCCGCGAGGAACTGCGAGCCCAGGTTGGAAGTCAAGATCAACAACGTGTTGCGGAAGTCGACCGTACGCCCTTGGCCGTCGGTCAGTCGGCCGTCGTCGAGCACCTGCAGCAAGATGTCGAATACCTCGCTGTGTGCCTTCTCCACCTCGTCAAGCAGCACCACCGAGTATGGCCGGCGCCTGACGGCCTCGGTGAGCTGGCCGCCTTCCTCGTAACCGATGTAGCCAGGAGGTGCACCGACGAGCCGCGCGACCGAGTGCTTCTCGGAGTATTCGCTCATGTCGATCCTGATCATGGCCCGCTCGTCATCGAACAGAAATTCCGCCAGAGCCTTGGCCAGCTCGGTCTTGCCGACACCGGTGGGGCCGAGGAACAAGAAGGAGCCTGTTGGCCGATTGGGATCGGAAATGCCGGCGCGCGAGCGGCGCACCGCATCGGAGACGGCGCGGACGGCGGGCAGCTGGCCCACCAGCCGCTCCCCGATCCGGGACTCCATGGACATCAGCTTCTCGGTCTCACCCTGCAGGAGCCGGCCGACCGGGATACCGGTCCAGTTCGAGACGACCTCCGCAACATCATTGGGGCCGACCTCCTCAGAGACCATCGACGGCAGCTGGCTCTCGGCCTTGGTGGCCTCCTCGAGCTCCTTCTGGAGCGCAGGAATCTCGCCGTAGTTGATCTCGCTGGCCTTCACCAGGTCACCTTCACGAAGCGCCCGCTCGGAAGCCACACGCAGCTCGTCGATCTGCTTCTTCAGCTCGCCGACGCGGTTGAGGCCTTTCTTCTCCGCCTCCCAGCGCGCCTCGAGGGACCGCAGCTCCTCCTGAACATTGGCCAGATCCTCTGTCAACCGATGGAGCCGCTCGACGCTACCAGGATCCGATTCCTTCTCCAGCGCGAATTTCTGCATCTGCATCCGCTCCACGGTGCGGCGTAACGCGTCGATCTCCACTGGCGAGGAGTCGATCTCCATCCGCAGTCGCGACGCCGCCTCGTCCACCAGGTCAATCGCCTTGTCCGGCAGCTGCCGCGATGTGATGTAGCGGTTCGAAAGCGTAGCGGCCGCGACCAGGGAAGCGTCCGTGATCACCACCTTGTGGTGCGCCTCGTACCGCTCGCGCAGACCGCGCAAGATCGCAATCGTGTCCTCGACACTGGGCTCATCCACGAAGACCTGCTGGAAGCGGCGCTCAAAGGCCGGATCCTTCTCGATTCGCTCGCGATATTCATCCAAGGTGGTCGCGCCGATCATCCGCAGGTCGCCACGCGCGAGCATCGGCTTGAGCATGTTTCCGGCGTCCAGAGAGGAGTCGCTGGTGGCTCCCGCGCCGACGACAGTGTGCAGCTCGTCGATGAAGGTGATCACCTGACCGGCGGCGTCGCGGATCTCGGTCAGGACGGCCTTGAGCCGCTCCTCGAACTCACCGCGGAACTTGGCACCGGCCACCATCGACGGCAGGTCAAGTGACAACAAGCGACGGCTCTTGAGTGAGTCGGGTACATCGCCCGCGACCAGCCGCTGCGCCAAACCTTCGACGACCGCCGTCTTGCCTACGCCGGGCTCGCCGATCAACACGGGGTTGTTCTTGGTCCGCCGAGCAAGCACCTGGACCACACGACGAATTTCGGCATCCCGCCCGATCACCGGGTCGAGTTTGCCGTCCCTGGCCATTGCAGTGAGGTCGACACTGTATTGATCGAGCGCTGAGGAGGTTCCCTCAGCCTCCGGGCTGGTCACCCGCTTGCTGCCCCGAGCCTCATTGAAGGCGCGCGTCAGCACGTTCGGCTTGATGTTCAGCGCAGCAAGGACTTTCCTGGCGTCCGAGTCGACAGTCGCCAACGAGATCAGTAGGTGCTCGGTGGCCACGTACGCGTCGCCGAGCTGCTCGGCGCGGACCTCGGCATCTGCCAGCACCCGGGCGAGCGATCCCGACATCGATGGCTGGCTGACCGAGGAGCCCTTCGCTGAGGGAAGCTTGGCAATTGCCCCCTTTGCTGCAGCAGCAACCACCGCGGGGTCGGCGCCGACGGCAGCGATCAAGGGCCCGACCGTGTTGCCCGGGACCTCCAGCAGCGCGTGCAGCAGGTGCGATGGCTCGGCGTACGGATTGCCTGCCGTGAGGGCGTTGCGCAAGGCGGCCGAGACCGCGTCACGGCTCTTGGTAGTGAGCTTGTTGGTGTCCATAACTCCTCTGGAATCAAACTTGAGTACGCCTGACTCAACTATGCGTCAGCCATAACCTGTTCGCAAAGGTCAAAGTTGAGCGCACTAGACTCAACCTCGCCTAAAGACACGCTATTCCGAATTTTGGTCCGCCGACTGCCGAATCTGGCTCGGCATTAAGACGACCGTTCTCGGCCTGGGGCCCAGCGGCTCTCCTGCTCCTCCCACGACGGTGGCGCACCCGGGAGATCAGCGGCCCCTGGGGCACGCAGGCCGTCGATGATGATGGCGAGTTGGCGCTGCTTGAGTTCGGCCGTCCGGTTGGTATCGCCGAGTTTGGTCTTGGCCAGCAGCTCCAGTAGGAAGGCGACATCGAGGAAGGTCAGTCCGGGGCGAAGTGCACCGGTCCGCTGGACACGCTCGAACAACTCGACGGTGCCCTTGGTCATCCGTTGGGTCCGAGCTGCGTGGCGTTCATCTGGTGTGAACAGCCCCGCGAGGTGGACCGTCAAGGCATGCGTATCCGCGGCAACAATGTCGCGCAACCACTGGACGTACGCCGTCCATGGATCGTCGGTAGACGCCAGCGCCTTCTCAACGAGCTCGATGTAGGTGTCTTGCCCGTCGAGGCAGAGCTGGGCCAAAAGGGCGTTCTTGCTCGGGTAGCGGTGGTACAGCGCGGCGATGCCGACCCCAGCCCTGAGCGCGACCTCGGAGATGGTGGCGGCTGGGTTGGCGATAAAGATCTCCCGCGCTGCTTCGAGGATGCGCACGTTGTTGCGCTCGGCCTCCGCCTGACGTCCACGTTTGCGTGGTTGGGTCGACATGAGAAACAGCCTAGCTGGTCTGGAATGATCCATTCTGTTTTGATACTCTTTAACAGAACCAATCATTCCGTTCACAGGAGTCAGCCATGTCAGACCACGCCATCACGCCTTTCACCGTCAGCGTCAGCGACGGTGAAATCACCGATTTGATGACCCGGCTCGGCAGCGCCCGGTGGCCCGAACAGCTTCCTGGGCCGACATGGAAGCGAGGCGTTCCAGTCGACTACCTGCGGGGGGTGGCCGACTACTGGGCCTCAGAGTTTGACTGGCGGGCCCAGGAGAACCGCATCAATGGCTATCCGCAGTTCACGACCGAAGTCGACGGCCAGCGGATCCATTTCCTGCACGTCAGGTCGGCAGCCGAAGGCGCTACGCCGCTGCTGCTCCTGCACGGCTGGCCGGGTTCGTTCGTCGAGTTCCTAGACGTGATCGACTCCTTCGTCGACCCCATCGCGCACGGGGGCACGGAGGCCGACGCTTTCCACGTCGTCGTTCCGTCGCTGCCGGGTTTCGGCTTCTCGACGCCGCTGGCCGACGAGGGTTGGGGCAGTCGCAGGATGGCGGCCGCTCTGGCTGAGCTGATGGCCCGACTGGGATACGAGCGGTACGGCGCCCAGGGCGGCGACTTCGGGGCGTTCGTCGCTCCCGACCTGGGCCGGGTCGACTCGGATCACCTGATCGGAATCCACGTGAACGCGGCCACCATGGGCTTCATCCCGTTCGGGGAGCTGTCCGAGGAGGACAAGGCATCACTCACCGAGGTGGAGCGGAACAGACTTGCGCGGATGGCTGACTTTCTCAGTGAGGGAAACGGCTACTTCAACATCCAGGCGACCCGGCCGCAGACCCTCTCCTTCGCCCTCACCGACTCACCGGTCGGCCAACTCGCCTGGATCATTGAGAAGTTCAAGGAATGGACCGGATCCGACCACGACCTGCCCGAGGAGGCCGTCGGTCTCGACACCATCCTCACCAACGTTTCCCTGTACTGGTTCACCCAGACAGCGGGGTCTGCGGCGAACATGTACTACGAGTCGGTGCACGGGCATGACTGGCCGACGCCCTCACAGGCCCCGACCGGTGTCGCGGTCTTCGCCGAGGACATCGCCATCCGCCGTTACGCAGAGCAGGCCAACAACATCGTCCACTGGAGTGACATCGACGCAGGCGGCCATTTTGCGGCACTGGAAGCACCCGAGCTGCTGGTGGCTGACGTGCGAGCGTTCTTCGCACGGCTGCGGCAACCGAGGTAGTCCGCTACGAACCGCGCGCCTCCAGGACAGCTAGGTCGCGTTCGGCAGACCAAGGTGGTGCTCCCACTCTTCATTGAGGACGACCAGCAGGCACTCACTCATCGGGAAGTTCTGGCGCGGCGGCCAGCCCGGGCCTTCGACCGGCTCTGTGTGACTGTCCAGCGACTCATCGGTCAGACCATCGATGACCTGGCGCACGGTTGCCATCCGGTCGCGTCGCAGCGCGAGGACGGTGTCGAGCGAAGGTTGTACATCGCGGTCGCGGGGCACACCCGGCGTATCAGGCATCTCGTCCCACGGCAGATCGAGCGGATCCCAGGGCGACGGGTCGCCCTGGATGGCTCGCCTGATCCAGGAGTCAGTGGCGAAAACCAGGTGCCGCAGCATCTCGATGAACAACCACTCGCCGTCGACCGACACATGCAGCAACTCGAGATTCAGGCGGCGAGTCTCTGAATCGATTCAGACCTGCAACTTACTCACACTTTGCTCTGGAAGGCAGATGTGACTGCCGATTTCGAAGGCGGCACTCAAATGGGTCTACCGAATCGGGGTCTGCCTACGGCAGAGGGCGGCCAGGAAGAGCCAGCGGTGGTCGCCACCCACGCCGCCCGAGATGCACGCCGCCGACCGGATCAGCGGTGAAGACTCGTGATGCGGGCGCCGACTGCAGTGTGGCCAACAGCGAGGTCAACTGCTCCACCCGAGCCCGGAGCTCATCGAGGTCGTCCTGCATGCGCAAGATGCGGCGTATGCCCTCCAGGTTGATGCCCTCGTCTTGTGAGAGCCGCTGGATCAGGCGCAGCCGAGCGATGTCGCGCGCCGAGTAGCGCCGGCCCCGCTTGGGCGTACGCCGCGGCGAGACCAGGCCCATCCGGTCGTAGGTCCGCAGGGTCTGGGGATGCATCCCGGCCAGTTGGGCTGCCACCGAGATGACAAACACTGGCGCGTCGTGATCGATTCGCTGCGGCAGCTCTGATGCAGACACGTCTCACCTCATCCAGCGGCGAAGAGCTTCGCCCGCGGATTCACGGCGCCAACGGCCGCGGCGTAGGAGTTCAGGGCCTCTCGCGCCTGTTCGTTGAGTGCTTCGGGCACGAGCACCTCGACAGTGACCAGGAGGTCGCCCTTGGTGCCGTCACGCTTGCGGACACCCTTACCACGCACCCGAAGAGTGCGCCCGTTGGGCGTCCCCGGTGACAGCCGCAGCTTGACTGGCGGCCCACCGAGCGTGGGCACTTCGATCTCCGCCCCGAGAGCGGCCTCTTGGAAGGTGACCGGAGCGGTCAGGGTGATGTTATCGCCCTTACGTCCGAAGATCGGGTGCGCACGTACGTGAACCGTGACGTACAGATCACCTGCAGCACCACCGTTTTCTCCGGCTCCACCGCGGCCCTTGAGCCGTATCCGCTGGCCGTCGGTAACACCGGCCGGAATCCGGACCTGCATGGTCTTGGTGGACTTGCCCCGGCCAGAGCCGTGGCAGACCGGGCACGGGTCGTCGACGACCATGCCGCGACCGCGACATTCACGGCATGGCTCGGTCACGGCAAAGACGCCGCCGGAGGTCGAGGTCTGCATGCCGCTGCCTTCACAGGTAGGGCAGACGTGGGGAATCGTTCCTGCCCGGGCGCCGGTGCCGCGACAGGCCTCGCACGCAGTGTCGGACACCATCTGCATCCCCACGGTGATGCCTTCGATCGCCTGAACGAAGTCCACCGTGACCTCGCCCTCGACGTCGCTGCCGCGGCGCGGCCCGCGGGCGGTGGAGAACCGCGTGGTCTGAGTGGTGGGGCTGCCGTTGAACAGTCCGCCGAAAATGTCGCCCAGACCGCCACCCGCATTGCGGAAGAGGTCGTCGACAAATGGTCCGCTCGTCTGAGTACTACCACTGCGCGGGAAACGGAAGCCGCCGCTTCCAAACAGCCGGCGCGCCTCGTCGTATTCCTTGCGCTTGGCCTGATTCGACAACACGTCGTTGGCTTCGGAGACTTCCTTGAAGCGCTGTTCGGCCGCGGCATTGCCAGGGTTTTGATCAGGATGGTTGTCTCGCGCCAGCTTCCGGTACGCCTTCTTGATCTCCTCGGGGGTGGCGTCCTTGGCGACACCCAGGACCTTGTAGTAGTCCTTTTCGATCCAGTCCTTGGTACTCACCGACACCTCCCTTCGCGATGATCAACTACCGATGCTGATAGATGTTCCTGAGCAAGTCTCTCTCGGCTCTCGCAGCGCCTCCAGAAGCTGGCTGCCGTCCGTCGTCACTCTTCGCGTTTGCCAGCGGACTCATCGGGCACCGGCTCGGCTGTCGCCTCCACCGATTCGTCGGTCGGGCTGGACGGAGGCTCTGCGACGGGCTCAGGGTGCGTTAGCCCCACTACTTCCGCCTCGACCGGTTGCTCCGCAGGAGGCGGAGTATTGGGATCCGGCTCGGCCACCGCGACCCGGGCCGGCCGCAGAATACGATCGCCGATTCGGTACCCAGGCTGCAGGATCTCCACGCAAGTCGGCCCGTCGATGCCCTCAGCGTGCGCGTGCAGCAACGCCTCGTGAATATGCGGGTTGAAGGGATCGCCTGCCTCGCCGAACGTCTCCAGACCGTACTTGGACGTGACGCGTTCGATTTCTTCAGCGACAGCCTTGAAGCCACCGTTGAGCTCGTCGTGTTCGCGTGCTGAGCGCACGTCGTCCAGTACTGAAAGGAAGTCCTTCAATACACCCTCGATCGTCACCTTCCGAGAGAGATCACGATCGCGGTCGACCCGGCGCTTGTAGTTCACGTACTCGGCTTGAAGCCGTTGTAGATCAGAGGTCCGTTCCGCGAGGGCTGCCTTGAGTTCGATCACCTCTGCCTCAGCTTCCGAAACTGAATTGGCGGCCTCTTCCGTGCCGGCCGCGGTAGGAGCCGCAGTTTCCTGCGGCTCCCGTACCTCGTAGGTCTCCGGATCGATGCGGCGCCGGTCCCGTACGGTTGGACCACGCTGCTCAAACTCGGTCTCGGCGCTGTGCCGACGCTCGTGTTCGGGCACGCTCACCGGGCCTCACTCGAGGTCTGGTCGTCATCGATGATCTCCGCATCGACGACATCCTCATCACCGGTGCTGCTAGCGCCGTTGGAGTCGGCGTGCTCACTCGGGCCGCCGGCTTCGGAGGGGGCCTGCTGGGCAGCCTGCGCCGCTGCATACATGGCCTGGCCGAGCTTGGCACTGGTCGTGTTCAACTTCTCGACGGCGGCCTTGACCTTGTCGTCGTCCTCACCCTCGAGCGCGGTCTTGAGTTCAGCGATCGCCTCTTCGACGGGCTGCTTGACGTCATCGGTGATCTTGTCGGCGTTCTCGCTGAGCAGCTTTTCGGTTCGGAAGACCAGGTTGTCGGCCTCATTGCGCAGCTCGACCGCCTCTCGCCGCTTGCGGTCCTCCTCGGCGTGCGCCTCGGCCTCCTTGACCATGCGGTCGATGTCATCCTTGCCGAGCGCGGAGCCGCCCGTGATCTGCATGGACTGCTCCTTGCCGGTCGCCAGGTCCTTGGCGTGTACGTGCACGATGCCGTTGGCGTCGATGTCGAAGGCGACCTCGATCTGCGGCACCCCGCGCGGCGCCGGCGGTAGACCGGTCAGCTCGAAGTTGCCGAGCGATTTGTTGTCCTTCGCGAAGTCGCGCTCGCCTTGGTAGACCTGGATCATCACTGACGGCTGGTTGTCATCCGCCGTGGTGAACACCTCGGAGCGCTTCGTGGGGATCGTGGTGTTCCGCTCGATGATCTTGGTGAACACGCCACCCTTGGTCTCGATGCCCAGGCTCAGCGGGGTGACGTCGAGCAGCAGCACGTCTTTGACCTCGCCCTTGAGGACACCCGCCTGCAGGCTGGCACCCAGAGCAACGACCTCGTCGGGATTGACGCCCTTGTGGGGTTCTTTGCCACCGGTCAGCTCCTTGACCAGCTCAACGACGGCAGGCATCCGGGTGGAGCCACCGACCAAGATCACGTGGTTGATCGAGCCGACGCTGATCTTGGCGTCCTCGATCACTGAGCGGAACGGCGACCGACAACGATCAAGAAGGTCAGAGGTCATCCGCTGGAACTCCGAGCGGGTCAGCTTCTCCTCCAAGTGCAGCGGACCGGCTTGACCAAGCGTGATGTACGGCAAGTTGATCTGCGTCTCGCTCGCGGACGACAGTTCGATCTTCGCCTTCTCGGCAGCCTCTTGCAGCCGCTGACGCGCGATCTTGTCCTGAGCAAGATCAGTGCCGTTCTTGTTCTTGAACTGCTTCACCAGCCAGTCGACGATCCTGGCATCCCAGTCGTCGCCACCGAGCCGGTTGTCGCCGTTGGTGGCCTTCACCTCGAAAACGCCATCACCGATCTCCAAGAGGGAGACGTCGAAGGTGCCACCGCCGAGATCGAAGACCAAGATCGTCTGGTCTTGATCAGTCTTGTCCAGGCCGTACGCGAGGGCTGCAGCCGTAGGCTCGTTGATGATCCGGTCGACGGTCAGGCCGGCGATCTCACCAGCCTCCTTGGTGGCCTGGCGCTGCGCGTCGGAGAAGTAGGCGGGGACGGTGACCACCGCATGGGTGACCTGCTCACCCAGGTATGCCTCCGCGTCTCGCTTCAATTTCTGCAAGACGAAAGCGCTGATCTGCTGGGGGCGGTAATCCTTGTCGTCGATCCTCACCTTCCAGTCCGTGCCCATGTGGCGCTTCACGGAGCGGATGGTGCGATCGACGTTGGTGACGGCTTGGCGCTTGGCGACCTCACCAACCAGCACCTCGCCGCCTTTCGCGAATGCGACCACCGATGGGGTGGTTCGGGAACCCTCGGCGTTGGGAATGACGGTGGGTTCCCCACCTTCGAGTACGGCGACGACTGAGTTGGTCGTCCCGAGGTCGATGCCGACTGCACGAGCCATGATGTATTTCCTCCAGCTGGAAGTCTTGGATTGTCCTTGAGTCTGTCTCACTCAACTTAGTACTTGAGCGCACTAGGCTCAACTATGCCAGAGTTGTGAATGTTCCCAAAGCTCGAGTCGTTTTCGGCTTCTGGCCCGTGTGCTGTGGCGGTGACGCGTAGAGCCGACTGGCGTGGTGTGAGAGGTAGTGGGAGCAGATCCGGACAAATGCCACTCGGGCAGCCTCGGCGCGGCCGCCGTAAGGGTTCGGCGGGCCCACTCGTCCTGAGACAGCACACTGTCTCCCAGGCACACCAGTCCCGGGCCGCGCGCAACCGCACCTCGGGATCCGGGTGTCCCACGAATCGGGCATAGGCGGCCACCAGATCCCGTCGCTATCTTCAGGAGGTACGCCGTTGCGGAAGCGTTCCTACCCATCTGGGAAGAAGCGGCGAACACCTTAGTAGAGCCAGTCGATCTCCGAGTGCCGACCGGTGGTGACAGTGAGGAGCACGATTTCACTGACCCGCTTGGGATACGCCTCCGCGTAGGCCAGGAACAAGGTCGACCCCCATGAGCCGCCGAACAGCAGCCAGCGATCCACCCCAAGATGTTCGCGTAGTCGTTCCATATCGGTCAGCAGATGATGAGTGGTGTCGACGCTCATATCGGTCGTTGGGTCGGCAGCGAGACCAGGCTATTTAGCGGCGGGGATTTGCCGACGGGAGGAAGAAATCGTAGGCCCAATCCTGCGCTGATCAGGAAGCGCGCGACTGTAGGCGATGCTAGTGCCGAGCACACGAGATTAATGAAAAAATGAATAAACGGTTTGGTGAGCGAATTCTTCCTGGGAAGCTTGTTGAAGTCCAGATGCAGCTCTTATCGTGGGCGGCTCACGTTTGTCTCTCACTAGATTTCTCCGACCACGGCAGGCGACATCGCACTGCGTCTCGAGTGCCATTACGACGATTTCTCGCTAGCAGGCTACGATCTTCCCATCCAGCACAGTCGGGGGAAGAAGGACCACCATGGCGACCAAGGTATTGAGGACTCTTCAGGACGACATCGACGGATCAGACGCGACCCAGACCATTCACTTCGCCCTTGACGGCGTCGAGTACGAGATCGACGTGTCTGATCGCAATGCCAACCGGCTCCGCAACAGCCTCAGCGACTTCATTGCCCATGGCCGCAAGGTAGGCGGCAGGCGGGGGCGAAAGCCGGAATCGTCCGCCCAGGTCGACACCAAGGCTGTCAGAAAATGGGCTGAAGCCAACGGCATTGAGGTCAGTAGCCGCGGACGCATCCCCGCTGACGTAGTCGAGCGCTATAAGGCCGCTGGTAACTAAGCAGCGCGTCCACCACGGTTTTGAATGCCGCCATCAACTTGAACGGGTGCCCGAGCCGATATATTCACTTGGCGACTGCATAGCCTCTCAATGGCTAACTTGTGCTAAAAGCCTCTTGGTGATGCTGGCCTTGGTAGGGCGGGTTCTTCCCATACCGTTGCCATTCGCCTTATCGAACAGACTGCATGAACTACCCGGCCTGGCTGCACGTAATTCTTCAGAGTCGCTGGGACTTTGGCCGAAGCTGTCTCTTGGAAGAAATGTCACCCTCTTAGGTGGGCACCTGTGTCGCCATCTCCCAAACTTTCCTCGAATTTTCTGAGTCGCCGCGCCGGACGAGTGAATGATCTTCGCCCAACTGTCCTCCCTCGCATGTCACAAACAGCCGGGCTGTCTCGTCTCAGGTCTGAGAGACAGACTCTGGAATCAGGAAGTTGATGGTCATGCGGGTGTTCGTGGCAGGCGGGACCGGGGTTATCGGGAGGCGGCTGGTGCCACAGCTGGTGACCCGGGGCCATCAGGTGACGGCGACGACGACTAGCGCGGGCAAGCTGGGACCTGACTTGGCTCACTTTTGGCGGTTTTCGGCGTGAAGTGCTTGTTGACTAGGGGTTTTGGTGTGGGGGTTGTGCACTAATCGGCTGGGTGCTTCTAGCCTGTCGGGCATGTCTCCGTACGTCCGGACGGTGAGGACGGCCAGCAACGCGACCGCGGTCCAGATCGTGTACTCGAACCGGCGCGGGTCGCGAGAGATCGAGCACATCGGGTCGGCGCACACCCCTGCAGAGGTGGAGGTGCTCAAGACGGTCGCCCGGCAGCGGATGCACGCCAATCAGGACGCCTTGGACCTCGACGACGGGCAGCCCGGCGATGAGGAGGCGCCGATCGTGTCGAGTCGGGCCAAGCATCTGTGGGAGGTGCTGTGCACCGCCTATGGGGTGCTGGGGCTTGATCAGGCGTGCGGGGACGATGAGGTGTTCAAGGTGCTGGTGCTGGCCCGGGTGGTCGAGCCGATCAGCAAGCTGGACTCGATCCGGGTGCTGGAGCGAGATCGGGATCACGCCGCCGTCGTATCCGACGATCAAGCGGCGGCTGCCGGTCTATGCGACCGAGGAGTGGCGGCATGCGGCTCGCGGCGGCCTGCGCGGCGCATGTCGGGTTGGGCCCGGCGACCTTGGTGCTCTACGACGTCACCACGCTGTACTTCGAGACCGACGAGGGCGACGGGTTCCGCGAGCCCGGGTTCTCCAAGGAACGCCGGCTGGAGCCGCAGATCACCGTCGGGTTGTTGACCGATGTGCGCGGGTTCCCGCTGATGGTGCACGCGTTCGAGGGCAACAACGCCGAGACCAAGACGATCCTGCCGGTGATCCAGGCGTTCGCCGCCGCCCACGGCTTGCCCGAGGTGACCGTGGTCGCCGACGCCGGGATGCTGTCGGAGGCCAACCTGGCCGCGCTCGAGGATGCCGGGCTGAGGTTCATCGTCGGCGCCCGGATCCCCGAGGTGCCCTACCAGGTCAGCCGAATGGCGACAGCACGCATCCCGGGCGAGCCGATCGGCGACGGGCAGATCTTCACCCAGCCGTGGGTGATGGGCACCAAGGCGGATCCGCGGCGGCGGACGATCTTCTACCAGTACCGCGCCGACCGGGCCCGCCGGACCCTGAAGGGCATCGATCAGCAGATCGCGAAAGCGGAGAAAGCCGTGGCCGGGCAGGCGGCGGTGAAGCGGAACCGGTTCGTCCAGCTCACCGGCGCCACCAAGAGCGATCAACCGCGAGCCTGGAGGCCAAAGCCCGCGCCCTGGCCGGGTTGAAGGGCTACGTCACCAACCTGGAAGCCCCGACCGCGGAGTACGTGATGGGCGCCTACCACCAGCTCTGGCAGATCGAGAAGAGCTTCCGGATGTCCAAGATCCGACCTGCGGGCCCGGCCGATCTACCACCACAAACGCGACTCGATCGAGGCCCACCTCACCATCGTGTTCGCCGCCCTCGCGGTCAGCAGATGGCTCGAGCGCGAGACCGGCTGGAGCATCAAGAAGCTCGTGAAGACCCTGCGCCCGCTACCGCAGCATCGCCGTCCAGACCGGCGACCACATCCTCCACGCCGGCACACCCCTCGACGACACCACACGCGCCGCCCTCAACGCCGTCAGGGCCGCAGCCGCTGGACACTAATTTGAGCCAAGTCAGGTCACAAACAGCCGGGCTGTCTCGTCTCAGGTCTGAGAGACAGACTCTGGAATCAGGAAGTTGATGGTCATGCGGGTGTTCGTGGCAGGCGGGACCGGGGTTATCGGGAGGCGGCTGGTGCCACAGCTGGTGACCCGGGGCCATCAGGTGACGGCGACGACGACTAGCGCGGGCAAGCTGGGACTGCTGGAGCAGTTGGGCGCCGAGGGCGTCGTGATGGACGGATTGGATGCGGCGTCGGTAGGCGAGGCCGTGGCCGCAGCTCGGCCGGACGCGATCGTGAATCCGATGACGGCACTTTCCGTGGCGCACGCTGGCAGGCCCAACCTGAGGAAGGCCGACCGCTTCTTCGCGACCACCAACCTGCTCCGCAGCGAGGGGACCGACCATCTGCTGGCCGCGGCCGAGGCGACCGGTGTCTCACACATCGTCGCCCAGGGCCACGCCAGCATGAACGGAATCCGCAAGGGCGGGTGGGTCAAGACCGAGGAGGACCCGCTGGAGGTGGTGGAGGGGACGAAGGCAATCAACCACCTCGAGGACGCGGGTGGTGAGGGCTGGCGGCGCGGTTCTGCGCTACGGCGGGTTCTACGGGCCGGGCGCCAATGACGATCAGGTCAAGTTCGTGCGGAAGCGGCTGTTCCCGCTCGTCGGGGGTGGCACCGGCTACATCTCGTGGGTGCACGTCGACGACGCGGCGAGCGCTACTGTCCTGGCATTGGAGCAGAAGGCGAAAGGCGTGTTCAACATCGTCGATGACGAGCCGGCGCCGGTCAGCGAGTGGCTGCCCTATCTCGCGGAGTGCGCCGGAGCCAAACCACCGCGGCGGATGCCAGCGTGGCTGGCCCGGCTGTTGGCCGGCGAGATGATGGTGGGCGTGATGACCGAGGGGCGCGGTTTCTCCAACGCCAAGGCCAAGCGGGAGCTCGGCTGGGAGCTCCGCTATCCCTCATGGCGCGACGGCTTCAAGGAAGAGTTGGCGTGACCCGGGCCGGGGAGTTCGAGGAGCTGCAGCCGCTGCTGTTCGCGATCGCGTACCGGATCCTCGGCAGCGTGAGTGAGGCCGAGGACGCGGTCCAAGAGACCTGGCTACGATTCGAGACCTCTCCGACACAGCCCATCTCGACGAAGGCCTTTCTCTCGGCCGCGGTGACCCGGATCTCGATCGACGTTCTGCGCTCGGCCCGCGTCCGGCGGGAGACCTACGTCGGCCAGTGGTTCCCCGAGCCGCTGCTCACCGATCCCTATGAGGACCCAGAGCGATCGGCCGAGTTGGCCGACTCGGTGTCGATGGCGGCCCTGCTGCTGCTCGAGCGGCTCAGTCCGCTCGAGCGCGCGGTCTTCGTGCTGCGGGAGGTGTTCGGGTTCAGCTTCCCCGAGATCGCATCGGCCGTCGGTAGATCCGAGGCGGCGTGCCGCCAACTCGCGGTGCGGGCACGGCGCCACATGGACGCAGGGCGCCCTCGATTCGAGGCGGACCGCCGGGAACGGGATGAGCTGGCGTCGCGGTTCTTCGATGCCCTTCGGGATGGCGACGTCGACGGAGTGAGGGAACTGCTCGCTGCCGACGTCCAGATGGTCGGAGATGGGGGAGGCAAGGCGCCTGCGCTTCCCAGGAGCGTGATCGGTGCCGAGAACGTGGCCCGCGTGCTCGCCTCGATCTTCCCGCTGCTCGCCAAGATCGACGCGAGAGTGGAACAACGCGAGGTGAACGGCCAGCCGGGCGCGATCCTGCGCGATCGCGACGACAAAGTGGTCGGCACGTTGACGCTCGACCTGCTCGAGGGGCAAATCCAAACGATCCGCGCGGTGGCTAACCCCGACAAGCTCGGGCACGTGGGTCCCGTGGCGGACGCCTGGGCGATTGCCCGCGAGGTGAAGCAAGCTCGCCGGCCCACGGATTGACAGGAAGAGCCGACGGTCCATTTCGAGTGCTGGTTGACCATGATCGTTTCGAGGCCCGAGCCACCGTACGCTGCGCCGGACTCATTCATCGGGGGATCGCGAGCAGGACACGATCACGGGTGCCCGCGTCGACACGGTCATGAGCTTCCGCGGCACGCTCCAGTGGGAGCGGTGTGCCAATCGGAATTGACAAAGCACCGTCTCCAGCTGCTGCGGTCAGGTCGACGGCTGCCTGCTGTTTCGAGGCGGCCGAAAAGTCGTCGCTGCCTAGGAGCCGGATGGTGATGTTGTCGAACAGCATGGGCCAGAACGGGAAGTCGGGTCGATCTCCTCGGGTGGCGTACGCGGCGATAACGGTGTTGTTCTTGGCCACGGCGGCGTCGAGGTCGATGTTGTCGGAGAAGGCGACTTCGATGATGCGGTCGACGCCCTCGGGAGCGTACGCCCGGATCAGACCGGCCGGGTCGGGCTGATCGAAGGCGAGGGTGTACGCGACGGCCGCGGTACTCACCAGCTTCAGGTCGTCGCTTCGTCGAACAGTCCCAATGACGGTTGCGCCGCCCCAGTGCGCAAGCTGCGCAGCCAATGATCCGACAGCACCTAGCACGCCCTGCACCAAGACGGTGGCGCCGATGACCGAGCCGTCAGCGAACACTGTTCGATGGGCGGTGATCCCCGTGATCCCCAAGCAGGCGCCAACCTCGTCCGGAACCTTATCCGGCAGGTCGATGGCTTGCTGCGTGGGGACCACCGTCAGCTGCGCGGCGGTACCGAACGGTCGGTAGGACTGGGCGCCGTACACCCACACCCGCTGGCCGACTCTTGTCGGGTCGACGCCCAAACCGACCGACTCCACCACCCCGGCGCCGTCGCTGTGCGGAACGACGCGCGGGTATGGCATTGCCGACCCCAACCATCCGCGGCGCTTCTTGGTGTCACCAGGGTTCACCCCGGAGAGGCTGACTCGTACGCGAACCTCGCCTGGCCCTGGCTCGGGGTCAGGCAGCTCGCCGACCTGCAGCACCTCGCTCGCCGGGCCTTGCCGCTCGTACCAGACCGCGCGCACAGCTTCTCCTCGTCATCAGGCTCAGGCAACAAGACCAAGGGTGCCCTAGGTTTGAGCCATGCGAGTAGCCATCGCCGGAGGCCACGGCCAGATCGCCCTACGCCTCGCAAAGGTCTTGTCCCAGCGCGGTGACGAAGTCGTCGCCCTGATTCGCAACCCTGACCACGCCGATGATGTGAGGCAAGCCGGCGCCGAGCCGGCAGCTGTTGATCTCGAGCACGCGAGCGTGGACGAGGTCGCGCAGGCGATCGCCAGCTGCGATGCCGTGGTGTTCGCTGCCGGCGCCGGACCTGGAAGCGGGCCCGCGCGCAAGGAGACGATGGACTACGGCGGCGCGGTGAAGCTGATCGCAGCAGCCAAGCAGGCCAGAATCAGCCGCTACGTGATCGTGAGCAGCATGGGGGCAGACCCCGACGCGCCCGGCGACGACACGTTCAGCGTGTATCTGCGAGCGAAGGGCCGCGCCGACGATGCGGTGCGCTCGAGCGGGCTCGACACGACCGTCGTACGTCCCGGCGGGCTCACCAACGATCCCGGCACCGGCCACGTCAGCCTCGGCGAGAGCCTCCGGCGCGGACAAGTCCCGCGCGACGACGTCGCGGCTGTCCTCACCGCCGTGCTGGACTCGCCTAGCACGATCGGCAAAACCGTGGACCTAATTGGCGGTGATACTCCGGTTACGGAGGCCGTCGCGGCGATCTAGCCCGCTGCCGGCTTGGGAGGGCGCGGATGCCTTTGCTCCCAAGCCGTTGTGTCACCACTAGCTGGACGTTCCACTTGGGTACGATCCGCTGCATCGGTTTCCGACCGCTACAAGACCGACCTTCTGCGGTCGGAGTAGAGCCCAGCGAGGCGACCGGCAAGCGCGCGCGGTCTGGTATTCCTCTCAGTGCCCACTTTTGGGGACTGTTCCCGATTCCTGTTGGATGCATGACCCGGAGGTCGCGCCGATTTGGCCGGGAATGATCGCCAAGATGGCGCGGTTGTCGCGTGCA
Organism: uncultured Actinomycetota bacterium; assembly: GCA_963759635.1. Taxonomy (GTDB): domain Bacteria; phylum Actinomycetota; class Actinomycetes; order Propionibacteriales; family Propionibacteriaceae; genus Microlunatus. The sequence goes on along the minus strand of CAVXAP010000028.1, from coordinate 249,796 downwards.
TGAAGTCTGTCGTTTACTCGCGCACCGGTGACCCGTCGGTTCTGCGACTCGTCGATCGCGATTTGACCGAACCGGGAGCTGGCGAGGTCCGGGTCCGCATCGTTGTTTCCGGTGTCAACCCCACCGACTGGAAGTCCCGCCTTGGCTCGGGTGACGGTGCAGCGCCGCCGTTTCCGGAGGTAACTCCGAACCAAGACGGTGCGGGTGTCGTCGACGCACTCGGGGAAGGTGTGGAGAACCTTGCCGTCGGTGATCGCGTCTGGGTGTATCTCGCCGGCCACCAGAGGCCCACGGGCACGGCGCAGGAGTATACGAACCTGCCCGCGGGTCGGGTCATACGCCTTCCCGCAGGCACGAGTTTCGACATCGGCGCCAGCCTCGGCGTACCGGCCATGACCGCGCACCGCGCCTTGACAGTGTTAGAAGACGGACCCACGCGGCTGCATCCCGGTGCCCTCGCCGGCAATGTGGTGTTAGTGGCCGGGGGTGCTGGAGCGGTGGGTCATGCCGCCATTCAGCTCGCGCGCTGGGCTGGTGCCACGGTCATCACCACCATCTCCGGCCCCGCCAAGGCGGAGCTCGCGACAGCGGCCGGCGCCCACCACGTGATCAACTACCGCGATGAGGACGCGGCGACCGCCATCACGAAGATTGCACCGGATGGTATTGACCTTGTTGTCGAGGTCGCGATCTCGGCCAACTCCCAGCTCAATATCGACGTGGTTAGGCCACGGGGGTGCGTCGCCATCTACGCCGACGACGGTGGCGGCGAGTTCTCGCTTCCCGTCCGACCGAGCATGATCAAGAACCTGCGATACCAATTCGTTCTGCTCTATACAGTCGGGGACGCGGCCCTGACGGCCGCCGTCGAAGACGTCACGCTCGCGCTCATGGACGAAGCGCTGCCTGTCGGTGAAAACGCCGGCCTACCGCTGCACCGGTTCCCGCTCGCAAACACTGCTGACGCGCACCAAGCCGTCCAGCATGGCGCAGTCGGGAAGGTGCTAATCGACGTGCCCTAGAACAAGATGCGCGAGACGCTGGTTCATCCGACGCGTTATCACGGCTGCCCAGCTACGGCAGCTGCCGCGAGCTCACGCGCTTGGCCCGCGTAACGAGTCGGCTGCACCGTGACAGGCATGTCAGGCAACCGACGACGAAGATCATCCCGCACGCTCTAGAGTCAGCGGGACACGAGGATTCGCCGGGTTGTATATGAGAACAATCCGGTCGAAGAGCTCACGGTGAATGGCAACCATGCAACATGATCCGATCTCGGGCGACCGCGTCCTTCCTCAGACCTGCTCGCGGACTGTGTACCTGGGCTCCAGGTTAGGCACAATGTCGCGATGGCTATCGCACTGCCGCTGCCTGCCGACCTTCAGACTCCGTGCCTGGTGGTCGACCGCGACGTATTGGAAGGCAACCTGGTCGCGATGGCTGATCGCGCGCGTGACCTCGGCCTGGCGCTGCGCCCGCATGCCAAGACCCACAAGTGTTTGGAGATCGCCCGCCGCCAGGTGGCGCTCGGCGCGACCGGTCTGACCGTGGCGACCGTGGGTGAGGCGGAAGTCTTCGCCGACGTGGGCTTCACCGACTTGTTCATCGCCTACCCAGTGTGGGCCGCGGGCGCGCGCAGGCGCAGGCTGTGCGCCCTCGCCGAGCGGGTCGCCCTGAGGGTCGGCGCCGACTCCGCCGAAGGAGTAGAGGTCTTGGCTCGCGCCCTCGCGGGGACTGAGGCGGAGGTCGTAGTCGAAGTCGACAGCGGCCAGCATCGCACTGGCGTTGCACCGGAACGGGCCGGACAGGTCGCGGCGGCTGCACACCGCTGCGGGCTTGGCGTAACAGGCGTGTTCACCTTCCCGGGGCACAGCTACGAGCCCGGCCGGCGGGAGCAAGCGGCAGCGGATGAAGCGCGGGCCCTGCGGGAGGCAGACGTCGCGCTCCACCAGGCGGGGCTGGGCGCAGGCCTGCGCAGCGGCGGATCGACACCGACCGCGGCGCTGGTGGCCCAGGGGACGCTAAATGAGATGCGACCCGGCGTGTACGCCTTCAACGACACCCAGCAGGTCGAGCTCGGGGCAGCCGAATGGGACGACGTCGCTCTGATCGCGGCGGCCACTGTCGTCAGCCGCCACGACCGCGACATCGTCCTCGACGCCGGCAGCAAAGTCCTGGGAGCCGACCGACCCGCCTGGGTCACCGGCGGTGGCCGGTTGCCCGACCATCCGGACGCGCGGATCGACGCCCTGTCCGAGCACCATGCGACGGTGCGCTTCGCCGAAGACGCATCGCTGCCTGAGCTTGGGTCGCTCGTCCGGGTTGCCCCGAACCATGTCTGCGCTGCGGTCAACCTCGCCGACGTACTCGTTATCACCGCCGGCGGAGCGGTCGTGGACCAGTGGCAGGTTGTGGCCCGCGGCAGGAATGCCTAGCTCTTGTGCGGGCAGACATCGTGCCTGCCGACGCCCCGAGCTCACCGGCCGTTCAGCACACGAGCCAACACGTCGGGCCGGTCGGTCATGATGCCGTCGACGCCGAAGCTCAACAGGCGTCGCATCACCGGCTCGTCGTCGATCGTCCAGACATCGACGCGAAGGTCACGATCGTGCGCGTTGCGTACGAAGCGGCGAGTGACAACAGGCACGATGCCTTTGTATTTCTCCGGAGGCTGCAAGGCCTGGAATGGCGGGTCGTAAAGGCCGCCGAGATGCAGCACATGAAGAACCCAATAGCGCAAGAGTTCGACAGTGGAGGAAGCCGTTGCGACCTTTCCTTGGCTGACTTTGCGGAAGCGCGAAATCGTGTCGCGATTATCGGAAACAACCAAGGTGCGTTCCATTGCCCCGGCGGCCTCAATTTGGCGGAACACGGCTTCCTCAATGCCGGAACGATGTCCTTTGATTTCTATGTTGAACGGCGCGTTCGGGAAAGCTTCGTACAAGGCTTCGAGTGTGGGAATCTTGACGCCCTTGGCTCGCCACGGAAAGGTCAAACCGCGATCGGGGCTAAAGCGGTGGCCGGCGTCAAGACCCTGTAACTCCGGGACAGTCTTCTCGGCCACGGGTCCTGTGCCATCGGTCGTCCGGTCAACGACTGCGTCATGAATGACGACGATGGTGCCCTCAGCGGATGCGTGGACGTCGCATTCCACCACTCCGCCGCCCATGGCAAATCCTTCGCGGAATCCCTCGATCGTGTCCTCAGGTACGACCTTCGCCCCACCACGGTGAGCGAAGTTGATCGGCCAGCCACGCGGAGTCGGCGGCTTCGGCGTCGCATTACCCTTTGCCGTGAGCCGCGCGACGGCAGCGGTCACCACCGTGCCCGCCAACGCGCCCAGAATAAAAGAGCCCGCCCCGAACCGAATCTGGAAGAAGTTGTCGGCGACGATGGGCGAGTCTCCCTGCTGCTTGATGATCGCATTACTCATGCTGGAGTTCCTTCCGGCGAGTATTTGGCCTCGATCGAGTTGCCTGTCGTAAGCGGAGTCTCCTGGAAGAGGTTCCGTCTTGAGCAGGCTAACGAAGGCCCGGCAGGGGCATTTGGCCCGGTTTTGCTGTCTTGAGATCGCAAACGCGTGACCGTGGGCAGTAGCCCTGAGTCACGCCCGAGCGATTTGGCGAGCCTTGCGAACGGAGTCGCCTCAGACGAGGTAGCTCGATCGCCGGGATAGGTGGGCGGCTTCGGTTCTGGCGGCGGCGGCGCTGCGGCGAAGGAGCGCCTCTGCTTGTGGCGCGGTTCGGCGGGGATTGTCGTTCCACCGTGTGAGATCGCGTATGTGCTGGGCGCGAATCACAGGAGCTGGCGTCCAATGGTTCGGTTCGGGCGCCGTTTCGAAGAGTGTGTCCCAGGTGAGATCCAGGGCACGCTGAACCGCTTGCGTCTGCACCTTCGACAGGCCACCGCCACCCTGCACGATTGCACCAACCAGACACGCACCCACCACCGGACGGCCCGCCATCTCGTTGACGTTGTACGCGGTCGCCGTTTTCGTCCGTCCGTCGATGTCGACGTATGCGAACCAGCTGTGCTGCAACCAGCCCTCGCCGATCAAGTCAGCCGCCTGGTTGAGGATGTCGGCCAGGGTGTCGAGCTCGGCGAGCCGTGCGCTCGTTTCGTCACGGAGCCGCAGCTGTCGAGTGCGGCGGCGCTTGGCCAGCCAACCTGGCGGATGACCGTCCAGATCGACGGTCGGAACTGGTGGAGCCGAGGTAGCAGCGGCTGTCATGGCTGAGTTCCTCCGTGGTGGATAGAAATCAACTCTACGGACACCGCGTCATACCACGCAACGGACGTATGTGATCCGTTACGCGCCGGACTCCGCTGCTTGTGTTGATCATCGCCGCGGTCGCCGCATCCTTCCCGCCTCGCGTTCTGAAAGAGCTACTTCGCGGGCACAATCGGGGGGTGGAAGGTTCCGGAGTACGCGTCACTGAGCTCCTCGCCGCGCTGTCCTTCGGCGCCGACCTGGGACTGGGTCACCCCACCGAGCACGTGCTCCGGCAGACCTACATTGCGTTGCATCTCGCCGAGCGCCGCGCGATGGACGACGAGGAACGAGCGGTCGTCTACTACGCCTCCATGCTCGCTTGGTTGGGCTGCCACATCGACGCCTACGAACAGGCGAAGTGGTTCGGGGACGATCAGGCGTTCAAGCACGACGCCGCCTACGTCGACGCCGGCGATGCGCTCGGCAGCGTCGCCTTCCTGCTGCGGCATATCGGTGACGGCCGGCCGCTCGCAGAGCGCCTCAAGGCTGGAGTCGGATTCCTCGCCGATGGCAGGCAGGACCTCGAGCAGATGTACATGAACCACTGGCGCGCCGCCTGCGCGCTCAGCGAGGACCTCGGGCTCTCGGATGCGGTGCGGGACAGCGTCGCCCAGACCTTCGAGCGATGGGACGGCAAGGGAGAGCCCGACGGCATCAAGGGCGACGACGTGCTGACCTCAGCTCGCCTGGTCCACCTCGCGGACGTCGTTGAGGTGTTCCATCACACCGGAGGGATCGGGGCTGCAGTCGAAGTGGCCCGCGCCCGCAGCGGCGGCCAGTTCGACCCGGCCCTTGTGAGGCTGTTCGAGGCCGAGGCCGACGCGATCTTCGCAGAGTTGGAGCAGGTGACGACGTGGGACGCGGTGATGGGCATGGCCCCAACTGTGAGCCGCGAGCTGAGCGACGACGAGCTCGATCGGGTCCTGGCGGCCATCGCGGACTTCGTCGACCTGAAGTCGCCGTACACGCTGGGACACTCACGCGGTGTTGCTGAGCTTGCGGCCGCCGCAGCAGGCGGTCTGGGTGCGAACACCCAGACCGTACGCCGGGCCGGGTTGGTGCACGACCTCGGTCGGATGGGCGTCGCCAACACCATCTGGGACAAGCGCGTGCCATTGACCGCGGGAGAGGTCGAGCGGGTGCGACTGCATCCCTATTACACGGATCGCATCCTGGCCTCGGTCCCGGCCCTCGCATGCCTGGCGCCGATCGCGGCGCAGCATCACGAACGCCTCGACGGTTCAGGGTACCCGCGAGGGAGCACCGCTGAGTCGCTTACCCCGGAGGGGCGGCTGCTTGCCGTGGCCGACTGCTACCAGGCATGGTCGGAGCCGCGGCCGTACCGCGAAGCCCTCGATGCCGGCTCAGCCGCCACGCGCCTGCGGGACGATGTCAAGGCCGGACGCTTGGACGGCGGCGCCGTGGCCGCCGTGCTCCGAGCCGCCGGCCATCGGATACGACGCAACCGCGAATGGCCGGCCGGACTCACGGCGCGTGAAGTGGAAGTGCTGCGACATCTCGCCCGGGGCATGTCGCAGAAGGAGATCGCGGAGCGCCTGGTCATTTCGCGGAAGACGGCGAGTAACCATGTCGAGCACATCTACACCAAGATCGGCGTCTCCAACCGAGCCTTGGCAAGCCTGTTTGCGACCCGGCACGGTCTCCTCTGAACCGCATTCCAAAAAATGGGGCGGTCGCCCCATGCGTCTCGCCGCACCTATCCATAGCGTCGAGCTATGACAACCATCGAACAGACAGACGTGGAACAGACAGACGTCGATGCAGCTGCCGCCGAGGAGTTCGCCTCCAAGCTCGTCGAGATCATCACCGGCGGCCTCCTCACCTCCCTCATCGAAATCGGTCGCCGCACCGGGTTGTTCGAGCTCGCCACTGCTGGCCCGGCGACATCTGCAGCGCTCGCCGAGCGGGGCGGTCTCCAGGAGCGGTACGTCCGCGAGTGGCTTGCCGCGATGGCAACTGCGGGCATCGTCGAGTACGACGCGGAGAGCCGACGCTTCTGGCTGCCGGTTGAGCATGCGGCCGTGCTCACGGGTGACACGTACGACAACCTCGCGCCCGTGGCATACCTGGTTTCCGTGATCACCCGGCAGAGCGACGCAGTGGCCAGGTGTTTCATAGAAGGTGGTGGCGTCCCATGGGAGGCGTACGTGCCTCAGATCCACGACGTCATGGACGTCCTGTGGCAGCCGATGTACCGCGACATCCTCGTCCAACAGATCCTGCCGCTCGCCCCGGGCTTGGTCGAAAAGCTCGACTCGGGCACTCGGGTCGCCGACATGGCATGCGGTGCGGGCAACGGGATTGTGGTGATGGCACGCCGGTTCCCGAAATCGACCTTCGTCGGTTACGACCAGGACGCCGCGGCCATCGCAGTGGCACGCGCGCGGGCGAGAGGGCTGACCAACGCCTCGTTCGAGGTGGCGGACGCGGCGACGCTCACTTCCGATCAGCCGTTCGGTGTCGTGTTCGTCTTCAACGCTGTACACGACCAGGCGCGGCCGCTTGAGGTGCTCACCTCCATCCGGTCGATCCTGGAGCCGGGAGGAACCCTGCTCATGAACGAGCCTCGCATCTCCAGCAATCTCGAGGACAACATCGGCAACCCGATCGCCACGATGACGTACTCCTTCAGCCTGCTGCACTGCATGACGGTGTCCCTCGCCGAGGGTGGCGCCGGGCTCGGGACCGGCTGGGGCGAGCAGGTTGCACGCGAGATGCTGACGGACGCGGGCTTCGGTCCCGTGGACGTTCACGACGCCCCCAGCGACCCCAACAACGCGATCTTTGTCACCCACCGCCCAGGGTGAGGAAACGCTCGCGCCCGTCAGGTAAGTCGGTTCTCCACTCGTTGCTCGCAACCAGCGATCACCGGCCAGAGGCGGCGGCCCGTACGGCGCGCATCGTCTGCGAGCATGGAGCTGTGAGCGACTCCTACGAGCCGAGTACGCCCTCTCTTCGCCAGATGGTGCTGGATTGCGAAGACGCGCGTGCGCTTGCCGAGTTCTATCGCCAGTTGCTGGGCTTTCGCTACCGCCCGGGCGACGAACCACCTGCGGACGGGACGCCGGATACCAGGGGCGAGGATTGGCTCGTGCTCTGCGACGCCACCGGCTCTTCGCGTCTCGCGTTCCAGCAGGTGCCCTCTCTGCCTGAGCCGACCTGGCGTGAGGGTCCGCGGCCGCAAAATGCTGCACCTCGACACCACCGTCCTGACCGTGGGCGACTTGCGCATTCAACATGAGCGTGCGCTTGCGCTCGGAGCGCGCCTGCTCTTCGACCGGTCCGACGACGAGGAGGAGCCACTGTTTGTCTACGCCGACCCTGCAGGGCACCCGTTCTGCATCTTCGTTGGCGCGTGAGCCACAGCTCAGGCCCCCCTGTGGTCGCGGGCGTGGCGTGCTGGCTGGCCTGGATCGGCCTGCGTAGCGTGGTCTCAAGCCCACTGCTAGGAGAAGCGATCCATGGCTAGCTTCCTAAGGTTCTTACAGAATCTCGGCCTGCTCCTCGCCCGGCTGGGACTTGGCGGCATTCTGCTGCTGCACGGCTGGATGCGCTGGAACGCGGGCGTTCAGAAACAGATCGACTACCTGACTCAGTTCCGGACTCCGTACGCCGAGGTCGCGGCCTGGGGTTCCATCATCTTCGAGCTCGTGGGCGGCGCACTGCTGATCGTCGGTGCGTTGACCCGGTTTGTCGGCCTGGGCGTGCTGATCGAACAGATCCTGATCATCGCGTACACCAGCTGGTACAAATGGCCTCCCACATTGCTTAACGCGGACGGCACCTACAAAGGCGGTTACGAATACAACGTCGCGCTGGGCCTGCTCGGCCTGCTGCTGTTCGTCATGGGCGGGGGTGCCGTCTCCATCGACCGCTTGTTCCGGCGCAAAAAGCCGACAGCCGAGGAGGAAGAGGACGAGCTCGCGCAGCACTCCACCACCCGCACGACCACCTGATCTGACCACAGCAAGCACTCAAAGATTCACAGGGAAGCCACAGCTAGCGCATAGAGCTTTACCGGGATCTGGTGTCAGGCTTGGCGCATGATTCGCACCGATGCAACCGCAGCACCCCTCACCCGACCCGATGGAACGCCGATTCGGATCCTCGCCGTCGACGATGAATCGAGCTTGACTGAGCTACTGTCCATGGCCATGCGTTACGAGGGCTGGCACGTGTCCACTGCGGCCTCGGGCGGGCAGGCCGTGAAGGTGGCCAGGGAGACCAGGCCAGATGCCATCGTGCTGGACATGATGCTGCCGGACTTCGACGGGCTCGAGGTGATGCGCCGCATTCGGGCGGAGGATCCTCAGGTGCCGGTGATCTTCCTCACCGCTAAGGACTCGGTCGAAGATCGCATCGGGGGCCTCACTGCAGGCGGCGACGACTACGTCACCAAGCCGTTCAGCCTGGAGGAGGTCATCGCCCGGTTGCGCGCCCTGCTCCGACGCAGCGGCGCCGCGCTGGCCAGGAGCGACTCGACTCTCGTTGTCGGCGATCTCACACTCGACGAGGACAGCCACGAGGTGCGCCGCGGCGGCGTGGAGATCCAGTTGACCGCTACCGAGTTCGAGCTGCTGCGCTATCTGATGCGCAATCCGCGGCGAGTGCTCAGCAAGGCGCAAATCCTGGATCGGGTCTGGAACTACGACTTCGGCGGCCAGGCCAACGTCGTCGAGCTCTACATCTCCTATCTTCGTAAAAAGATCGACGCCAACCGTCCGCCCATGATTCACACGCTGCGCGGCGCAGGCTACGTGCTGCGCCCCGCCTCCACATGAGCCAAAGCGGTCAGCCGGCCCCTGCTCCCTTTGCAGCCGGGCCGGCCTCGGCACCAGTTGCCGGCCCGCAGCGAACGGCGCAAGGCTTGCGGAGGCCGGACATGTTCGGCCGCGACACGCTCGGGCGCCAGCTCGTCATCAGGGTGACGGCGCTGGTCGCGCTTGTCGCATTGTTGATCACCACGGCAACAGCCCTGGTTACCCGGCAACTGTTGATGTCCCAGCTCGACCGCCAGCTCGACACGGTCACCGCCCGCGTGCGCGATCCGGCCTGGCCGATCGGCGGTCCGGATCCCGGTCTGCTCCGCCCGGGGCAGCCGATCGGTACATTGGCGGCGCTTTACGACATCGACGGCACGCCGCAGGCAAGTGGTCAGCTGACCGAGCGTGGGGCCTCCGGGCAACGTGGCGCCACGGTCCTGCCGCTTCCCGAGCCGGCCATCGCGCAACTCGCTGATGTGCCGCTCGACGGCACCAAGAGTTCCATTACGCTCAGCGGACTCGGTCACTACCGGGTGGTCGGCTACCGGATCGCAGATATCGGCTCATTGGTGGTCGGCGTGCCGCTACATGAGGTCGATGAGACGATCCTGCAACTCTTGGGCGTGGCGGCGCTGCTCTCTCTGCTGGCCATCGCGGGCACCATATTCGCGTCCCGATCCCTGGTTGTCCGCAGCCTCCGCCCACTGAATCGTGTCGCGGCGACTGCGCAGCAGGTGTCCCAGTTGAGGCTGGATCGCGGTGAGGTGGCCCTTGCTGTGCGGGTTCCACCAGCAGATGCCAATCCTGCATCCGAAGTTGGCCGGGTCGGGCAGGCGCTCAACCACATGCTCAACAACGTCGAGGAGGCGCTCGCCGCCCGCCAGGCGTCGGAGACCAAGGTGCGGCAGTTTGTGGCTGACGCGTCTCACGAACTGCGCAATCCTCTCGCCGCCATCCGCGGCTATGCGGAGCTGACTAGGCGGGATCGTGAGCAGCTGCCGACCGATACCGCGTACGCCATGTCGCGGGTCGAGTCCGAAGCCGAGCGCATGTCCCACCTCGTCGAAGACATGCTGCTCCTCGCGCGTCTCGACTCCGGACCTGATCTTGATCTGAAGCCATGCGACCTGAGCGAGGTCGTGATCAATGCAGTCAGCGACGCCCGCGCCGCCGGACCTGATCACGCATGGCAGCTCACTCTTCCTCACTACCCGGTGATCGCCTACGCCGACCGACACAGATTGCAACAGGTGATGGCCAACTTGCTGGCGAACGCGCGTACGCACACCCCGCCCAGGACGCGAGTGCACACCGAAGTCTCGGTCAGCGGTGCTCATGCGGTTGTCACCGTGACCGACAACGGACCGGGCATACCGCCCGAGATGTCCAATCGCGTCTTCGAGCGGTTCGCCCGCGGAGATGCGAGCCGGATGCGTACGCCCAATGCAGGAACAAGTGGCAGCACCGGTCTCGGGCTGGCCATCGTGGCTGCGGTTGTCGATGCGCATCACGGCAGCGTCGCGGTGAGCAGCCAGCCTGGTCACACACAGTTCACGGTGCGCTTGCCGCTGGCCCAGCTGGCACCGACGCCATACACCACAGGGCCAGGGCCTGGGCCAGCTATGCGGGCTCCCTCATCCTCGTAGTGGCACTACGTTCAGTTCGCCACACCATCGGGTGCGACGCGAGCACGGCGCAGCATCACAATCCCCGTTCCCGCCAGCCACAGCTGCGCGATAACCGAGCCCAGCACCCCGTACAGAAGGAAGCCAGGAAATAGGCTAGGGACAAGGAAGAGCCCGACAGCAGCAAGCGCCGTTAGGCCCCCGATCACAATGCCAGCCCAGCCGAGCCAGGACGGGTACTGATCAAGCACCATCGCGATCCCGAGCAACAAGAGTGGAACTCCAATCATCAAGCCCATTGCCAGAAGTGACGGTCCGTGAGTGGCTGCAGTCACCGCGTGGGCAGCACGGACAAATTCGACGCGTTGAGTGGGGCCGACCTTCGAAGCGGCGTCGGCAAGTTCTGGCAAGGCCAGGCCTTCGCTCGTGCTCTCAACCCCGAAGATGGCCAGCCCGACCGTTGCGCTGACCACCGCTGCGTTGCCGATCAACAACGACCCTGAACTGCTCAACGACCGGGTCAGCGCGAGTAGCCCTATCACGACAACCAAAGCGGCCAGCACGGCGAATACATGCACAGCCGGATAGATCGGCCGGTTTCGCACGAAGCTCAACGCGGCTTCGGCGTCCGCGGCCGGGGTGTCGCCGTGAAGGAGCCGCCATATGGCGAACATGACTGCACCAACAATGAGGCAGACGCCACCAGCCTTGAGATTGAGGGCGCCTACAGCAGGCCCGAGTCGCGTGCCAGCCGCGATTTCTTCGGGCGCCATGATCTCTCCTTAGGGGGTGCTGCCTCATTTAGGACGTATTGCCGTGCTATCACTGTCGACCTCGCTGGGCCTGGCACTCGGCAGCCTTTGATCAAGACGCAGCGTGCGCGGCGACGAGGGCGCGTAGACAGGCCAGGTCAACTTAGCGCGACCCGCACGGCATCAGGGTCACCTCTCCCGCCGGGGCAAGTCAGTCAGGCGGTCAGGTGGGGATATCCCGAGCTCGAACTGGCCCGATAGCCTGATGGCGACTTGGATGCCAATCGAGGAACGTTGAGGACATGACAAATCCTTACGTCCCGGCTCAACCTGCCACTGAAGTACTTGATCTTTATGATGTCCTGCCGGAGCGCATCGACGCTCCGCTCGACCCCGCCCGTCCGGCGGAAGATGATCCCGTGACGTCCATGATCAAAGGCACTGGCCGCAGCCTGGCGGTGATCATCGGAATGTTCGCGCTCTCGCTTGCCGCTTTCGTTGCCTGCACCACACTGTTCAGCCTCGGAGTGGGGCTGCTCGTGCTGGTCGTCGGCCTGTTCGTCCTGGTCGCATGCCTCGTGGTCGCCGGCTGGTCGTCTCGGATGACCATGGCCCTGCTCTCCTACGCCGGGATCACGCTCCCGCGTACCCGCTATCCGACAGCCGGACCGGGATTCCGTGGGAAGCTGAGGCGGCTCGCGTACGCCCAATCGTGGCGAGATCTGCTGCACGTCCTGGTGAACTTCATTCTCAGCGTCGTCACCTTCTCGTTGGCGTTGGCATGGGTCTTTGGCGGGCTCGGCGGCGTGACGTACTGGTTCTGGAGCCAGTGGCTGCCGCAAGGGTCCAACAGCGGTCTCGCCGACCTGCTGGGCTATTCCGGCAGGTTCGCTGACCTCACCCTCAACGCGGTGCTCGGCGCACTGCTGCTGATTACGGCCCCTTTCGTGCTGCGCGGACTCGTCCGGCTGCACGGCGCCGTGGCGTACGCGCTGTTGGTTGACGAGGCGCCGGCCCTCCGTCAGCAGGTGAGCGAGCTGACCCAGAGCCGTTCCGCTGCTGGCGAGGCCGAGGTGCACACCCTGCGGCGGCTCGAGCGCGACCTGCACGATGGCCCGCAGCAGCGGCTGGTCAGGCTCGGCATGGATCTGTCGGCCGCCCAACGCCGGCTCGACGACGACCCCGTCCAGGCGCGTGCCTTGCTCAACGAGGCATTGCAGCAATCGCAAGACGCACTCGCCGAGATTCGTACCCTCTCTCGCGGTATCGCTCCACCGATCTTGGCCGAGCAGGGCCTGGGGGCGGCGATCACCGCGCTGGCTGCGCGGGACACCATCCCGACCTCTGTCGAGGTGGACGACGTGGAACTGTCTGACGCCGCCAAAAATGCGGCCTACTTCGTCGTGGCCGAAGCTCTGGCCAACGTGGAGAAGCACAGTCGGGCGCGTTCTGCCTCGGTCGAGGTGCGCAGCCTCGGCGCCCTTGCGTTGATCAACATCACCGACGACGGGATCGGCGGTGCGTCGCTGGCGAAGGGTCACGGTCTTTCCGGCCTCGCTGACCGGCTGGCCGGGGTCGACGGGACCTTGACCGTGTCCTCACCTGCGGGCGGCCCTACGCAGCTGACCGCAACGATTCCGCTGCGGCCCCGGGCGTGAGCGTCGGGTATCGCGCGCCGACGCGTGGAGGAGCGGTGAGCAAACGCCCTGCTGAAGATGCCTCGGCTAGCGTGGTCGATAGTGTTCGCGAAGAGCGACGACATCGTCGGCTACCAAGCGCGATGTGCGAACGCCCGAACAAAGGGTCGTGAGCGCCGGCATGCAGCAGGCACCGGGTGTGACAGCCTGTGCCTGTGCGTGTCGTGGTGGCCGATGACTCTGTGCTACTTCGGGAGGGTCTGGTCCGGCTGCTGACCGAAGTCGACTGCGACGTGGTCGCCGCAGTCGAGGATGCTCCCGGGTTCCTGCGGGCCGTCGGAGAGCAGCGGCCGGACGTGGCGATCGTGGACGTACGGATGCCACCGAATATGACCGACGACGGGCTGCGGGCGGCGGTTGAGGCCCGCGCTTCGCAGCCTGAGCTGGGGATCTTGATGCTGTCGGCGTACGTCGAGCTCTCCTACGCTGACGTCCTACTATCCGACGGCCGAGGCCGGGTGGGATATCTGCTGAAGGACCGAGTCACGTCCCTGGAGACGCTGGTAGATGCACTGAGGACGATCTCCGCAGGGGGCACTGTGCTCGATCCGGAGGTGGTCGCCCAACTCCTGGTGGCGCGACGGGCGGACCCGCTCAGCACACTCAGTGCACGAGAGAAGGAAGTGCTTGCCCTGATGGCCGAAGGACGCAGCAATGCCGCCATCGCAGAACGTCTCGTCGTTACCGGCGGAGCTGTGGAGAAGCACATATCCAATATCTTCGCCAAGATCAACTTGCCCGACGTCGGCTCAGACAACCGCCGCGTCCTGGCCGTACTCGCCTGGCTCAGGGCCCGCTGACTGACGCCGACTTGTCAGCGTCTCAGAGGGCTATAGCACGCTGAGAGGCTGACAAGTCGGTGGGTGTGGGAAGGCGTTACTGTGGCGAGCATGGCGACGGAGCGGATCGAGCTAGAGGTCGGAGATCGGGTCGTCAAGATCAGCAATCCCGACCGGATCTACTTCTCGGCGCGCGGAGAAACCAAACTTGATCTTGCTCGGTATTACCTCTCGGTCAGCGACGGCATCGTCAATGCCCTTTACCACAGGCCGTGCATGTTGCACCGCTTCCCTGATGGAGTAGACGGGGAAAAGGTGCATCAGAAGCGGCTGCCGCACGGAGCGCCGCCGTGGATCGAGACCGTACGCGTGCACTTTCCGCGCTTCAATCGCGATGCGGACGAGCTGTGCGTGACGCACCCGGCGGACGTGATCTGGGCTGTACAGATGTCGACGGTGGAGTTTCACCCATGGAACTCCCGTCGTGATGATGTCGAGTCGCCGGACGAGTGGCGGATCGATCTTGACCCGATGCCAGTGGCCAGCTACGACGACGTACGGAGGGTATCAGTGATCGTCCACGAGCTGTTGGATGAGCTGGGAGCCGTCGGCTACCCAAAGACGTCCGGCGGCAAGGGATTGCACATTTACGTGCGAATTGTTCCCGATCATGGACACCCCGACGTACGCCGTGCCGCCTGGGCGTTTGCCCGCGAAGTCGAGCGTCGCGCCGATGACATGGTGGACCTGACCTGGTGGCGGAAGGATCGCGATCCTGGCTCGGTCTTCGTCGACTACAACCAGAACGCGCGCGATCACACGATCGCCAGCGCCTACTCCGTGCGCGGTACCCCCCAGGGTGTCGTCTCGGCGCCGCTGCGCTGGGACGAGATCGCTGACGCCAACCCCAAGGACTTCACCATCGCCACCATGCCCGCCCGCTACGCCGAGCTCGGTGATCTTCACGCCGATATCGACGATCACCCCTATCGACTCGATCAGCTGCTGGAGTGGGCGGACCGGGACGAGCGCGACAACAAGGTCGCGCCGGCCGACGCCGAGTGATCGGTCTTACTCGAACCGGCACCACCGGGGAGCCCAGGCGCTACGCGAGACTCTTGCTCTTGAGCCACTCCGCAGCGACCTGGTCAGGATCTTGGTGCTCGCTGTCGACCTTCTTGTCGAGTTGCATGAGATCCTCGGTCGTCAGTGCAGCCTGGACGGCATCCAGGGCCGCCACGGCAGTCTCGTTGCTCGCCACATCGGAGCGAACCAGCGGTACCACGTTCTGCGGAAGGATCATGGACTGCGGGTCTTCAAGCTGGACGTAACCCTTCTCAGAGATGACCGCGTCCGTAGTGAAGAAGGTCGCTACCTGAATCTTGTTGTTGTCCAGATCGCTGATCTTAGGCGGGTACTTGGGATACGGCACAAAAGCCTTGAACTTCGCGCCGTAGATCTTTTCCAGACCAGGAGGTCCGTACGCCCGCTTCTCGAGCTCCGGCGGACCGCCCAGAGTAGACGTACTCGCGA
Source organism: uncultured Actinomycetota bacterium (assembly GCA_963759635.1). Classification (GTDB taxonomy): domain Bacteria; phylum Actinomycetota; class Actinomycetes; order Propionibacteriales; family Propionibacteriaceae; genus Microlunatus. The sequence goes on along the minus strand of CAVXAP010000028.1, from coordinate 234,353 downwards.
TCTTCTTCAGATCCTCGAGCGAGGTAATCCCCTGCTTCGCCGAGAAGTCCTTGGTGACGACGTAGACGTCCTGATCGACGGCAGCAGAAGGCTTCAGAATCTTCAGGTCGCTGGGCAATGCTGATGGCAGAGCCTTCTCCACCTCCTCCGCGGTGGTCGCCGTGGCGTTCGGGTCGAAGTTGAGCAGCAGGTTGCCGGTGTACTCAGGTACTGCCGAGATCGACTGATCTTGTAGAGCCTTGACGTAGATCTCGCGCGATCCGATGCCGAGCTTCGTCGATGACTCGACACCCTTGGCTTTCAATGCTTGGGAATAGATCTCGGCCAGGATCTTGGATTCAGTGAAATCAGCTGAGCCGACCACGATTGGGGCAGCAGCCGCCGAGGACGCGGGACCTGACGGCTGGACAGAGCTCGCCTCGCCTAACGGATTGCTCGTCCCGCCGCATGCAGCGAGGCTCAAGGCAGCCACGCTCACAGCGACTGCGACGAGTGATCGCTTGATCTTCATGTTGAACTCTCCATATCTCAGGGCCAAACTCCACTATCCAACTAGGTTAAGTTGGGGTTCGATAGCTTTGCTGACCGTCTTGCCTCCCGGGCTGGCATGACGGCCAGCCAGCCATCCGAGGCCGCCCAACAGCACATCAAGGACGATAGCTAGCGCGGCGACGAGGACAGCGCCTGCGAACATTTCAGAGTAATTACGTGTGGCGTTGCCCGTGATGAGCAGCCGACCGAGACCACCGCCGCCGCTGTAAGCCGCGACCGTCGCCGTCGCGACTACCTGCAGGCTGGCACTCCGCAGACCCGAGATCACCAGCGGGAGGGCGAGCGGCCACTCGACCTTGGTCACAATCTGCCGTTCCCACATCCCCAGCGCCCGGGCAGCGTGCACCGCCTCATGATCCGCACCGTGGATGCCTGCCGCCGTTGCGGTCAAGATCGGCGGCAGCGCGAGCAGGGCCAGGACACCGATGATCGGTCCCACACCCGTGCCCAGGAGAAGCACGACGAGGACGAGCAGGCCCAGAGTGGGAATGGCACGGGCAGCATTACTGAGGCCGATGACCAGGAACGAACCATGATTGGTGTGGCCGATGAAGATCCCCAGCGGTATCGCGATCACCGCGGCGATCCCGACCGCGGCCACGGTATAGCCCAGATGCGCGAGCAGCAGGTACCAGATGCCGCCCGGGCCGGTCCAGTTGGCGGGATCGGACAGATAGTCAAAGAGGTTCATGCCGGCCGCCTCCTGAACCAAGGCAGCGTTCCACGCTGAATGAGCAAGATCAAACCGTCAAAGATCAACGACAAGATCAGCATTAGGACCAATGCGACGATGATCGGCGTGTAGAAGTAGCTGCTGAAACCGAGATCGAAGAGCTTCCCAAGTGCTCCGCTTCCGACGAGCACCGCGACGCTTACTAGGGCAATGTTCGAGACCGTGACCACGCGGAGACCGGCGAAGATCACTGGCATGGCCAGCGGCAGCTCAACATGGAAGAGCCGCCGCAACCAGCCGTAGCCGACGGCGGTGGCGGACTGTCCCACCGACGGCGACACTGACCGCAACCCGTCCACGACGCAGCGGACCAGCAGCGCGGTCGAATAGATCGCCAGCGCTACGACGATGTTGACCGGATTGAGGATCTTGGTACCGAGGATCAACGGCATCATGACGAAGAGCGCCAGCGACGGAATTGAGTAGATGACGCCGAGAAAGGCCAGGATCACGTTGGCTCCCCGCTTCGTCTTGGAGACCAGGTAGCCGAGCGGCAGCGAGATGACAAATGCGATGACAACGGGTAGCACCGCGAGAATGATGTGCTCGACCAACAGACCGCCGATCATCGGCAGGTTGCGTTCAATCCAGGCCCAGTCGAGATTCACCGCAGTACGCTCGAGCCAAGGCGGCGCCAAGCCTCGCCGTTGGATTCACGGCGCTCATTCTTTTGGTCAAGTACGCGGGTGATCCTCGATGGGGAGTTGCCCGTCGCCCGCTGACTCGATTTCACCTTCTGGATAGTGCAAGCTGTCGCCGCTCTCGCCGTCCTCAGTATCGACCTGTGTTGGCGCCGAAATGTCTCCTTGCGGGTTCTCGGCGCCGCCTTCATGCGTAGCCGTTTGGCTCGCTGAATCTGATTCGGTCGGCTGGTCGTACAACTGGTCCGTGTCGTCCACCGGTTCCGATTCGCCCGGCTGGTCGTGCAACTGGTCTGCGTTTTCTGCCACCTCCGATTCGGTCAGCCGGTTGTACAACTCCTTCGTGTCGCTCGCCTGCTCCGATTCGGCTAGCTGGTCGTATACCTGGTCCGTGTCGTCGCGCCTGCTCCGATTCGGCTAGCTGGTCGTATACCTGGTCCGTGTCGTCCGCCTGCTCCGATTCGGCTAGCCGGTCGTACAACTGCTCCGTGTCGTCGGTCTGCTCCGATTCGCCCAGCGGCTCGTATTCCTCCCCCCTTTCTGAGACTGGTTCATACGCCTGTGCCGCCTCCGCCTCGCGAATCGAGATCGACTCAGCGATGGAGCCGCGTACGTCCTTCACCTTGGCGAGGATGTCGTCCGCTCTGACGACACCTGCATAGCGCCGGGCCTCAGCTGTCACCGCAACAGCGAGTCCGTATGGCGAAGTCAGGGCGGAGTCCAGGGCCGTCCGCAGCGTGTCAGTCTCAGGACTGAAGGTCGATCCCAGGGCGAAGACGCGACCCGGCCGCTCCGGATCTGCCCAGCCGACCGGCCGCGCGTCGCCGTCGACTACCAGGGTTGGGCCTGGGCCGGTCGCCGTCTCCACGTCGCGGACCACCTTGACTCCGTCCAAGCCGAGCTCACTTGCCGGCTGGAACGAGAGAGAACGAAATCCGCGGTCGCGACCGACAAAGCCCTCTACGAATGCGTCAGCAGGCTCGTCCAACAACTGCTGCGGCGTTCCGACCTGGGCGAGATGCCCGCCGATCCGCAGGATTGCAACCTGGTCGCCCAGCTTGATGGCCTCGTCGATGTCGTGAGTGATCAAGATGATCGTCTTACTCAGCTCACGTTGGAGCTCGAGGAGAAACTCATGCAGCTCCTCGCGAACCACTGGATCCACCGCTGAAAATGGCTCATCCATCAGGAGAACCAGCGGATCGGCCGCGAGGGCCCGCGCCACCCCAACCCGCTGCTGTTGCCCACCCGACAACTGCGCTGGATAGCGGTGTGCCAGCTTCCGCTCCAGACCGACGCTATTCAGCAAGTCCAACGACCGCTTCTCTCGCTTTGCCTTCGGCCAATGGAGAAGGGAAGGCACGGTCTCGATGTTCTCCAGCACCGTACGGTGGGGGAACAGCCCGCCGCTCTGAATGACATAGCCCATCTGGCGACGCAGGGTCGTCTTGCGCCTGGACCGAAGAGGAGTGCCGTCCCATGTGATCCGACCAGTCGTGGGCTCCAGCATGCGGTTGACCATGCGTAGCGTTGTGGTCTTGCCACATCCGGAGGGCCCGACGATCACGGTGATCTTGCGAGAGGGCACGGTGAGATTGAGATCGACAACCGCCACCGTGCCATCCCGGAACGTTTTGCCGACTGATTCGAACTCGATCACGCCAACTCCACAGGTTTCGTCCGACAGCTCTGACGGCCGGCGCCCTTGACGACCAATCGGTGACCGCCGCGTACGGGGGACAAGGAAGACCCTAGTCGCCGGGACTGACAATTCGAGTACACAGCGCGGCGTGGCCCGCTCGCGCGCCGCGAACTCCGCCATTGGTCTTGCTAGGCCTCAGCCACGTTTCCCATCTCACGACGGCAAACAAGTCTTCCGACGGCGGATCGCACCCACGTTGCCCGCCTTAGGACGGCTGCCGTCGTTGGGGAGCCGCGAGCAGGGTGGCCTTCGACAGCCTGAGGGCAGATTTTGGCAGGCTCAGGGCACATCTTGGCAAGGCTCAGGGCACGTGCTTGGCTCAGCTCCATGACGCACCGCACTAGGCTGAGGGACGCATTGCCCTCGAGGAGGAGTCGCACGTGAGAGTCGCCGCGATCGTCGTGGCGTTGGCCGTATCGGTCGTCGGCGTCGTGCTCTTTGTCCGCGGCGTGGCATCGATCGTCGGCACAGTCAAGCTCGGCAAACCTGCGCCCGGTCGCGGTGATCATCCTGGCCGGCGGTGGCGGCGGATGCTCGCCGAGACCCTGGGGCACACCCGGATGCTGCAGTGGACCAAGGTGGGGGCTGCGCACTGGTTCGTCTTCATCGCGTTCGGTGCCCTGATCTTCACCCTGGTCACCGCGTACGGGCAGCTCTTCGATCCGCGCTTCGTATTGCCGATCATCGGGCACTGGGTGCCGTACGAGTGGGCCAGTGAGATCATCGCCTGGGCAGGATTGATCTCGATCAGCTTCCTGATCATGGTCCGACTGTTGCTTCGTGGCCGTGGTCGAGAGTCACGATTCTTTGGCTCACGATCTTGGCAGGGGTATTACGTCGAGCTGACCATCCTCGGGATCGTGGTGTGCATCCTCGCGCTCCACGCGATGGAGTATCGGCTCCTCGGCTCGGGAACCTCCCGGTTGCATTTCCCGCTGACCTGGTTCCTGCTGCCGCCCGACATCTCCCCCGCGGCGCTCGAGACGGGAATCGTGATCGTCGCCGCCATCAAGATCATCATCTCGATGGCCTGGTTCATCGTGATCGGACTCAACACCACGATGGGCGTCGCCTGGCACCGATTCACCGTCTGGCCGAACATCTGGTTCAAACGCGAGTCGTCGGGACGCCCGGCACTCGGCGCGCTACAGCCGATCATGATCGCCGGCAAACCGGTCGACTTCGCCGCAATCGAGGATCTCGACGAGGACACCTCACTCGGTGTCGGCAAGGTGGAAGACTTTACCTGGAAGGGATTGCTGGACTTCACCTCGTGCACCGAGTGCGGACGCTGCCAATCCCAGTGCCCCGCCTGGAACACCGATAAACCGCTCTCGCCCAAGCTGTTGATCATGGATTTGCGAGCGCACGGGTACGCCAAAGCGCCGTATCTGCAGGCGGCAGAATCGGCACGTGCCGCACTGCCCGAGGCGACTCGGATCGAGGCAGGCAGACCGCTGGTTGGGCCGATCGAGGTCCACGATGGGGTGGCCGGCGTCATTGATCCCGACGTTCTTTGGTCGTGTACGACGTGCGGCGCATGTGTCCAGCAATGCCCGGTGGACATCGAGCACGTTGATCACATCCTCGACATGCGGCGCTTCGAGGTCATGATGTCCGCGGAGTTCCCCACTGAGCTCAATGGGCTCTTCAAAGGCCTGGAAACCAAGGGAAATCCGTGGAGCATGAGCCCACGAGGACGGATGGACTGGGCTAAGGATCTGCCTTTTCCCGTGCCAGTGGTGGGTGAGGACGTCGAGGATCTCAACCAGGTTGAGTACCTGTTCTGGGTCGGCTGCGCCGGGGCGTTCGAGGATCGGGCCAAGAAGACCACCCGCGCGGTCGCCGAGCTGCTGCACATTGCCGGCGTCAGCTACGCCGTACTTGGGAACGCCGAGACGTGTACCGGTGACCCGGCCAGGCGCGCCGGGAATGAGTTCGTCTTCCAGCAGCTGGCCATGGAGAACGCGGAGGCCCTACAGGAGGCGCAGGCAACCAAGATCATCACGACCTGCGCGCACTGCTTGAACGCGTTGAAGAACGAGTATCCACAGCTTGGTCTCAACTGCGAAGTGGTGCACCACACTCAACTGCTCAACCGGCTGGTACGCGAGGGCCGGCTGACCCCGATTGCACCGCCCGAGGGCTCGGTTGCGGGGCGGACTATCACCTACCACGACGCGTGCTATCTGGGACGGCATAACGAGATCTACGATCCGCCGCGCGATTTGCTTGCATCGCTGCCCGGTGCCACGGTCGCCGAGATGCCTCGGAACCGGGAGCGATCGTTCTGCTGCGGCGCTGGCGGGGCCCGGATGTGGATGGAGGAGCGACTCGGCACTCGAATCAACGAGAATCGCACCCAGGAGGCATTAGGAACGCTCGCCACTGCGGGAAGCAATGGCCATGATGCGATTGCGACCGGATGCCCGTTCTGCCGGATCATGCTGACCGACGGGTTGACCGCGAAGCAGGCCGACGGATCCGCGCCGGAGACTACTGAGGTACTCGATGTCGCACAGCTGCTTCTCGAGGCGGTCAAGCGCGGCGCGTGACCGGCAGTCCGCTCCGCTTATACCCGCGCTCGTTCTTTCGCCCTGAGGCTGTTCATGTGCCCTGAGCCTGTCGAAGGGCACCAAGTGGAGCTTCGACAGGCTCAGCGCGTGCCACAATTTGACGTCTGATTGACCTTGATTTGACGTCATGATGACGTCATGGTGGTGTCATGGATCTTTCACCGTATATCGAGTCGGTCCGAGTAGGCGTCGCGAACGCGTCCTCCCTGGCTGACGAACAAACCCAACACGTTGCCGAGCGTCTCGGCACAGCCATTCAGTCCTCGACTCGGCTGGCTCTGATCCAGGTGCTTTCCGACGCCGCCGGCAGCATCAGCGCGGAGATGGCGCCGTCCTCTGTCGAGTTGCGTATGGTCGGCCAGGACCCGGAGTTCGTCGTCTCGATCCAGACTGCGGAGGCCGAACCGACCTTGCTGCTGCCCGACGCCGAACCAGAGCCCGAGGCCACTGGCGAGTCCCCGAACGAACCTGACGACGAGCCGGTAGCCCGCATCACGTTGCGGCTCCCGCAGTCGGTCAAGGAACGGGTCGATGAGATGGCCTCATCTGACGGGATCTCCACCAATGCGTGGCTCATTCGCGCGGTCATGGATGCCCTGGCCGACCGTGGCGGCTCACGACCGGAGTGGCCGCAGCCGCCGCGTCCACCGACGCCGTACTCGCCGATGGCAATCCCCACCCCGGGTGGCTCATTCGGGCACCACAGCGTATTCGGCCCGGAGGGTCCGTTCGGGCCGGGCGGCGTATTTGGTGAGCGTCCGAAGCGGCCTTGGCGCGAGGATCGGCGTTCCCGCGGGAACGTCCAGGGGTGGGTGCGATGAGTATCACGGAGTCGTATGAGGGCGTACGGCATGTGGTCGTGGACAACTTGGGCGGCGGATCGATCACCGTGGAGCCCGGTTCTCGACAAGATCTTGTGGAGGCCTGGATCGACGCAGACGATCGCTTCCTCGAGCAGGTGCAGATCCGCCAGGATCACGACTGGCTGCGGATCAGCCTGCCGCACCACTTCGTGTGGAGTACGAAGGCACAGCTGCGCCTCGGCGTACCAGACGGGCTGACCTTTGTCATCAAGACAGGATCGGCCGACATCTCGATCAGTGCCGACATCGGCCGCTCCAAGATCACCAGCGGTTCCGGCGACATCACTGTCGGCAACGCTACTGATCTTGAGTGCAGCACTGGATCGGGCAACATTTCGGTTGCTCGGGTTGACGGCGATGGCGCCCGGCTCAGTTCCGGCTCGGGCGACGTTGCGGTCGGCGAGGCTGAATTGCCCCATCACGGCGAAGTCCGGTTCCGGCGAGGTGGTCGTGAAGTCCCTAAGAGGTGCCAATCTCCAGGCCAACTCTGGCTCGGGAGACATCGCCGTCTCGGCAACGAGCGGCTCAGTCGATCTACGCTCGGCCTCGGGCTCCCTGACAGTCGGCGTAGCCGACAACCTGCCCGCTTGGCTCGACCTCAACTCCGTGTCCGGAGACATCCGGATCGGCCTCGAGTCGACGACCCAACCAGAACCTGGTGAGCCATACCTCACGCTGCGGGCACGTACAGCCTCCGGCGACATCTCCATCCATCACGCCTGACTCGCTAATGACGAAACCTACGTCTACGTAGGTTCCTCACGGTCTGCACAGGTTGCAACCCATGCAGACCGTCAGCAAGGTACGTGAACATAGGTTTCCAACCGCCGTGTTGTGGGTCCAACTGATGAATCGGCGTTCGATCTGCCCACGGCCGACAGGAAGCTGGGCGGAGTTATGCCGCGAGTAAGCGGCGCAATCCGCCCGGCTAAATCTGGGTGCGGTGGAAGTTCAGATGGGAGCGGCTCGGCGTCGGGCCGCGCTGCCCTTGATAGTGAGAGCCATACTGAGCCGACCCGTAAGGATGCTCGGCCGCGGTGCTCAGCCGGAAGAAACACAGCTGGCCTATCTTCATACCCGGCCAGAGCTTGATCGGCAGTGTCGCGACGTTGGACAACTCGAGCGTGACGTGACCCGAGAATCCGGGATCGATGAAACCTGCCGTTGCGTGCGTGAGCAGCCCCAGCCGGCCCAATGATGACTTGCCCTCGACACGCGCCGCGATGTCATCGGGAAGCGTCACCACCTCATAGATGGAACCTAGCGCAAACTCACCTGGATGCAGGATGAACGGCTCATCACCCACAGGCTCGACGGCGCGCGTCAGCTCGGACTGATCCGCGGAGGGATCGATATGTGGATATCGGTGATTCTCGAAGACGCGGAAGTACCGATCGAGGCGGACATCAATGCTCGACGGCTGCACCAGGTCGACGGCGTACGGTTCGAGCCCGATGCGGCCGGCATCGACCTCAGCCTTGATGTCGCGGTCGGAGAGCAACATGTCGGGACGATATCGCGACGAGCCGTTAGGCGCCGCGCGTGATCTCTAACCAGTGATCACCGATGGAGACGATCGCGCCGTCGCCCACCCGCACCATCTCCCCGGCCCGACAGCGCGACGACATTCCGTTGGTCGTGGACACCGTCGATCCGTTGGTGGATCCGCGGTCGACGACGTAGACGCCGCCTGCGTCAACGCCGACCGCCAGATGAGACTTGGAGACAGTCCGCGTCTCGTCGGCGATCTTGATCAGTTGCGCGTCTTCCTCACCGGCCTTGGGTTGCGGGTTGCGACCCAGCAGCACGAGTCCGTCGAGCGCGATCCGCCTCCCGTCGTCCAGCAAAATCGACCAATCCTGTACGTAGGGAGAACCAGGTGCACCAGCGGTCTGATCCGAGAAACCACCGGCTGCCGTTGCATCCTCGTACGCAGATGCGCCGGACGGAGAACCCTGAGCCGGCTGTGACCTCTGACCGGCCTGCTGGCCAGGTGAATAGAGTTCGCCCCCTGAGGGTTGCGACGTGGGGGATGACCCGTATTGGGGCGCGTACGGCGCGCCCGGGTACGGCGCCGCGTACGCGTTGCCTCCGTACTGCCCAGCCGACCCACCTGGCGGTGCAGCAGTGGTGTACGGCGCCCCGGAGCTCGCCGGTGCCATGCCAGGCGGCGGGGTCAGCGGGCCTGGTGGCACGGGACTGCCAGAAGACGCGTAATCCTGCCCGGAGGTATAGCTCGGCGGCATCTCCGCACGAACGCCGCTCGGCTGCGGCTGCGACCTGGTGCCGACCTGAGGTGGAGAGCCCTGCTGTGCGCCCGTAGCGGCTCGGGCAGGCTGCACGGATGGTGCCAGGACGCGCTCCTTGATCATCACCGAGGTGACGACGAGATCATGCCAGCCCTGCTTACGCGGGTGCCTCAGCATCATGATCAACATGATCAACAGGCCGATCCCGGTGATGAACAGCGCCCAGAACACCAAGGACCGGACAAGGACTCGGCTCGGGCCGATCGGTCGGCCGTCGAGGAAGCCGACCAGCTGCAGCTTCATGACCCGCAGGCCCGGGCTCGCCGCCTGAACGGCAAGCGTGTACCAGATCACGACGAGCCAGCCGATCGTGATGCCCGTACCAAGCACGCCAAGAATCACGCGGAGCGCACCCCTCGTATTCGGCAGCAGGAAGATCAGCGCGATGTCGACGATGACGGGGACCGAAATGTTGATGAGAAACGCGACGAAACGCTTGCCGAGCGGACCTACGTCCACCCCGGGTGGTAAGCCGGTCTCGCGATTCGGCCGACCCTGCACGGGCGATTCCATGAAACAGCTCCTCGTCGTTGGTGACTGTGTCGCAGGTGAGACGCTACTGCGGAAAGTCAATCAATACAGACACTCCATCACCGAGCTCCACGACACTGCCCAATTGCACGTGAACCGGCTCGCCTGGGGCCAGCTGCTGACGATCGACGGCTCCAGGACGGACCAGGACCGTTCCGTTCGTGGAGTTCAGGTCGGTGACAACAATTTGCCAATCTTCCGGAGCGACCTCGAGGTGCGTCCGGCTGATGTCATGGTTGGGGCTCGGAACGGTCATGAGCCGGGGTGCCCGGCCGCCCGGCCCATCGCCCGACGGCGCCCGGCCGATCAGGACCGGTCGATCCACTTCGACGGTGGAGCCGTCGGAGGCGCGCAGCACGGCGAGGACCGGGCCCGGGACAAACTCCCGAGCCTGGCTTGCCAGAGGGCTCCTGCAGACCCGACAGCTGGTGGAACTTGGCGGGTTGGCGTGCCCTCGCTCACACATCACGGCCAGGATCGCCGAATCTTGCGCACTCTCCGCCGTCGAGGATCCGGTGGTAGGTCCGGCAGAGTCGGCGTCTTCAGCAGAATCAGATACCGGCGGTGCGGCAGGAACCTCCGGCTGTTGAGGCGCGGCGAACTCAGCGTAGGTCTCCGCCTCGGGCACATCAAACGGCGAAGGCATCAGCTGAGTGTCGGCGTTCTGCAGAGCGGCGATCTCCTCGACCGACAGTTCAGCCGTCTGGTCGGTCGGCGTAGTCGCGGCTAGTGCCCCGCCAGCAGCCACTTCCGGCGCAGGCTGCTGCGCGGACTCCGGAGACGCCGCTGCAGCCACCTCGGGTAGCGGCTCGGTTGGCAACCCCGGGCCGGGGGCCGCGGCTGGCGTCGGCTCGTTCTGAGGTGAGCTGACCCGTGCGCGATCTGAGGCATCGAGGACGACCGACGAGGCGCGTACTGCTCCGACGACCAACGGCAGCTCCAGCAGCGTGACGTCTCCCTCGTATGGAGTGTCGATCCGGATGTGGGACACACCAGCAAGCCCGACCTCGCTCCAGGTCTGGATGCCTTCGCCGTCTGCCACCACCTTCCCGGTGGCGAGATCGATGACCGAAACGCTCCCGCGTACCAGAGAACGCATGCCGTCTGCAGTCCAGAAGAACGCACCGAAGCTGGGCAGAGTCTCAATCTTGAAACTTGCCAACCTGGCAGCGAGGTCGACAATCGAGCTGGAGGCCACCACCTCATCCCACAGGGTGTTGATCAAAGGCGCCCACTCATGGGTTGGCGGCTCGAGCAGCACCAAGGATGTCGGCCCGGAGAGCACAACCCACTCCCCCGGCGTGTACGTGGCCCGCCAACGGCCCAGCGCCGCAGTCATGGTTCCTCCCCTGGCATCGATAGTCCAGACCCCGGCGACATTCTCCCTTGACCCAGAGACTTAGGGGAAGATAAAGGCCGATATCCAACGATTCCCCTGGTCAGGGCCAGGACGAAGGGCTGCTCGGAACGCTTAGCCGCCGTATAGTTTGTGTCGTGCTCGCCGAAACTCAGACCTGGGTGATAGCGACAAGGCCTCAGGCGACGGCTCATCGCACGACGATTGCTGACGTCGCACGCGAAGCCGGCGTGAACAAGGGAACGGTCTCTCGCGCGCTCCGCGGCATCCCCGGAGTCGGCCCATTGACCCGGGAACGCATCATCGAGACCGCCGACCGGCTCGACTTCTCGGCGTCCCACCTGGCCACCGCCCTCGCCAGTGGGCAGTCCAGGACCGTGGGCATTGTTCTTCCCACGCTGCGCTCGTGGTACTTCAGTGAGTTTGCGTCCGGAGCTAGCGAGATCCTCAGTCCTGCCGGGTTCCGGGTAGAGCTCATCAACCTCGATGTCGACTCCGACTTCTTGGAGATGGATTCTCCGCAGTTCCGCAAGCTGTTCCGCGAGCTCGGTGCAGGACGAGGCCGTGACGCGCTCCTGTTCGCCGGCACCATCTCGGTCGAACGGAGTGAGGATAGCACCGACTCGGCTCGAGTACCGGTCAGCGCCTCAGGCTCGCCGCTGACCAGCGTGCCGGGGATCTTCGTCGATAACCGAGCGGGGGGCCGGCTGATCGCCGAGCACCTGCTCTCGCTAGGTCATCGCAATATTGCAATCTTTGACGGACGCATGTCAGGCAAGCGCGACTATCGCGTCTGGGATCAGCGGACCGACGGGCTCAGAGACACCTTGCGAGAAGCCGGGTTCGACATCGATACCCGGAATGTGATTCAACCCGGCGACTGCCACGCCGAGGACGGTCAGCGTGCGATGGAGCAAGTTCTCGCAAGCGGCCGGACACTTCCGACGGCGATCTTCTGCCACTCAGATGAGATGGCGTTCGGCGCGATGGCTGTGCTTCGCGCCGCCGGACTCCGCTGTCCCGACGACGTCTCCATTGCGGCCTTCGATGATCATCCGATGTCACGCTGGTTGGGCCTGACCACCGTGAGCCAGCATGCCCATGAACAAGGCGTACGGGCCGCTCACGCGATGATCACGGCGGTGTCGGGAAACGGGAACGGTTCGGAGAAGGAGCGGCCGGCAGACATCAAGGTCGAGCTGTTGGTACGTGACACGACTGGCCGCGTCCCTGATCCCAGCTAGAAGAGGCTCACACGACTGCGGCGCGTACGGACAGCACGTCCGGCAGATGCGCAGCGATCTGCCGCCAATTAGCGCCGCCGTCGGTGCTCAAGAACACCGAGCCGTCACGGGCGCCAAAGTAAAGACCCATGTCCTCGGCGTTGTCGGCGGTCATCGCGTCGCGCAGCACTGCTGCATAGAAATGATCAGGTAGGCCAGACTGGGACGAAGCCCAGGTCGCGCCGGCGTCCTCTGAGCGCCAGACACGCGCCTTGCCCTCGGGTGGGAAGCGGTGGATGTCAGCAGCCAGCGGGAAGACGAATACAGTCTCCGGTTCAAGCGGATGAACCACGATCGGGAATCCGAAGTCACTCGGTAGGCCGTCGGCGATCGACGTCCACTGGTCACCACCGTTTTCGGAGCGGTAGACCCCACCGTGATTCTGCGCGAACATGCGGTTCGGCGCGTCAGGGTGCGCGGCGATCTTGTGTACGCACTGCCCAAACTCGGGCCACGGGTCGGGTGCACCGGCGGCCTTGATGCCCACGTTGGCCGGGTTCCACGTCTCGCCCTGGTCGTACGTCCGGTAGACCCCGCCGGTCGACATCGCCAGCGTGACGTGGGCTGGATCGGTCGGATCCGGCAGTACCGAATGGATCGCCTGTCCTCCGCCCCCGGGTTGCCACTTCTCGCGATGTGGGTGGTGCCACAGTGACTGGATGAGGGTGAACGATTCGCCGCGATCAGTGGATCGGAAGAGCGCCGAAGGCTCGGTGCCGACGTAGATCACATCGGGATCATTCGGACCGCCCGGCTGGATTTGCCAGACCCGCTCGACGCTGCTGCCGAGTTCTTTAGGAAACCGGACAGGGGCCGCATGAGCCTCGGTCCACTTCGCTCCGTGGTCGTCGGAGTAGAACACCCCTGGACCCCAGTGCTCGCTCGTACCACCGACGAGGAACCGTGGTTCTGTTCCTCTGGTATCGATGCAGGTCCCATAAACGGCTTCCATGAGGAACTGCGGTTCCAACCATTCCCAGTCCTGACGTTCTTCGTCCGAGCGACCGACCCACAGACCCTTCCTGGTGCCGACCAGCACGACCGCTTCACTCATTCCCGCCTCCCCCGTGCAGACTGATCATGCCTAAGGTCTACGACGAGCCGCGCAGATCGGTCAAGGCGGCTGGCGGGGCGGGCGTGCGAGCTGCTCGCGGCCGCCGACCCAAAGGAGACCCGGAATCTCTTGGATCTCAGGCCTTGGTTACCGCATCCGCAGCCAGGCGGTCGCGTCACTGGGCAGCCGGCCGTCCGTAAGTGGGACGCTGCTCAAGAGCACGACGCCGTCTGGAAGAACGATCGGCTCGGCGCTGAAGTTGCTGATACACCGAACGCCGCCGTGCCGCTCGAAGTGCAGCACCGACGCCTCCGAGTCAATCCAGCTGTGGCCGCTCCCAGCGAACAGCTGATCGCGAAGCGCGAGGGCCCGGCGATAGAGATTGAGAGTGGAGTCCGGGTCGGCCTCCTGCACGCTCACCGCGTACGCCCCGAACCATTCCGGTTGTGGCAGGTGCCCGACCTGCGAGCCGAACCCGTACGACGGCCCGTCCACGATCCAGGGCAGCGGCACTCGGCACCCGTCACGACCCTTTTCGGTGGTCGAGCGGCTTGCCATAGGGTCCTCTAAGGACTCCCGCGGCAGGTCACCCACCTCGTGGAGCCCCAGCTCATCACCCTGGTAGATATAGACCGATCCCGGCAGCGCGAGCAAGATCATGATCGCCGCTCGCGCTCGCCGCTCCCCGAGTGACCGGTCCAGGCGAGGTGTCGCGCCATCAGTCAGCAGCCATTCTCGAGCGACTTGCTGGGCCGAGCGAACGTCTTCCAGTGGCAACCCGTACCGGGTCGCCACTCGCGGCGTGTCGTGGCAACCCAGCAGCCAGCTGGTTGTCGAGCCGAAATTGATCATGTCGGCCAGCCCGGTGTTGATCACCTGAAGATAATGCTCGGGCCGCCAGTCCGCATCCTGCATCGCGAAGTTGAACGCCTGCCCGAGACTGTCGGCCGACGCGTACCGCGCTCGTCGTGTGGGATGCACCGAGGCCTCGGCAACCGCGTAACGAGGCGGGTCGTAGGAATCAAAGATCCGCCGCCAGTCGGCATAGATCTCATGGACATCATCGCGATCCCAGAGCGGATGCGAGCCATCCGGTCGCATGATGTCGGCGATCTCCCCCCATGGCGGGTAGGGCTCGGACATGTCCTTGCGGAGGCCGTGGGCGACGTCGATACGGAAACCGTCGACCCCCCGGTCAGCCCAGAAGCGCATGGTGTACCGGAAGTCTGCCCGCACCTCCTCGTTCTCCCAGTTGAGGTCAGGCTGCTCGGCCGCGAAGCAGTGGAAGTACCACTGTCCGTCGCCGGCCGGGGCCCATGCAGACCCACCGAAGAGCGATTCCCAGTCGTTCGGCGGTTGTTTCCCGCCTCGGCCACGACCGTCCCGGAAGATATAGCGCTCACGTTCCGGTGCGCCACGGCCCGCGGCCACAGCCTGCCGAAACCACCGATGCCGATTAGACGTGTGATTGGGCACGATGTCGATGATCACCTTGATGTCTGCGGCGTGCAGCGCGCAGACCATCGCGTCGAAATCGTCCAAGCTGCCCAGTCGCGGGTCGACGTCGCGGTGATCATCAATGTCATAGCCGCCATCGGCAAGCGCGGATGGATAGAACGGGCTGAGCCACACCGCGTCCACACCAAGCGATCGCAGGTACGGCACGCGCGAAGTGATACCCGGGAGGTCGCCAATCCCGTCACCGGTGCCGTCCGCGAAGCTGCGCGGGTAGATCTGGTAGACCACTGCCCTGCGCCACAGGTCTGTCGTGACCCCCGTATCGGCACGATGATCTTGATCGATTGCGCTCGTCACCCGACGAGTGTGCCGCAAACGGTGGTGAATCCGTGAATCTTCCGGCGAATCGTCGTCAAGAATGTACGCACCGCCCTGGAGGACATGTGTGCGTTCCCGATGCTCTTCGGAGCCTCGGCTCTCGAGTCCCTCTCGAATAATCAAATTGACCAATGCGGAGTTGTTGGACCTCCGAACGCTGGTTATAGGTCGAATTTCAGACCAGTGGTGAGATGTGGAGCTGCTCGGAGATGTCTGCAGCCGTAAACTCCAGGCGGCGTACCTCAGCGTTCCAGCACGTACGTGCCCGGCGCGTCGGTGATCGGCCGGTACTTCCGACTACCCATCCGTGGCGGCTTCCGCATTTCCCCCGCTCGGGCCGCGATCCACTGGGCCCAGTCCTCCCACCAGGTCATCGAATGGATCGTCGCGGCGGCCAACCAATCGGCCGGATCCGCCGGCAGCGGTTGGTGGTCCTCAAGAACCCGATGAATCGACCTCGGGCTCGGTGGGTTCACGATGCCTGCAATGTGACCGGAATTTGAGAGCACGAACCGTACGTCTCCAGAAGGCAGCCGCGCGCCCGCGTACGAGCTGCGCCACGGCGCGATGTGATCTTGCTCGGCAGACAAGAAATAGAGATCCTGATCAACTTTCGCGAGATCTAGCCGCTGCCCGGCCAGCTCCATCACCCCACGGGCGAGCTCGTTCTCCACATAACAGCTGCGTAGATAGAAGGTATGCATCTCGGCAGGCATCCGAGTGGAGTCGTTGTTCCAGCTGAGTAGGTCGAAGGTCGGTGGCTCCTCGCCCATCAGCCAGCTACTCACCACGTAGTTCCAGATCAAGTCGTTAGTGCGGAGCAAGTTGAAGGAGCGCTGCATGTCCTCCTTCGGGAGGAAGCCAGTCCGCTTCATCGACTTTTCTAACCGGCTGATGGTGGCTTCGTCGGTGAAGACGCCGAGCAGACCCGGCTCACTGAAGTCGATCAACGTGTTCAGGAAGGTGGCCGAGTTGATCAATTCCATCCCGACTGCGTCGAGGTATGCCAGAGTCGCCATCGTCAGCGTGCCGCCTAGACACAGCCCCAATAGGTTGGCCTTCTCGGCGCCGGTGATGTTGCCGACCACCTCAAGAGCCGCGATCGGGCCCGAGATCAAGTAGTCGTCCATCTGCACATGGCGCATCCGCTCATCAGGGTTGCGATAGCTGATCATGAAGACGGTATGGCCATGATCAACGGCCCACTGCACGAGACTGCGACCTGGCGCGAGGTCCATCACGTAGTACTTGTTGATCCACGGCGGACTGAACAACAGCGGGATCTCGTGCACCTCGGCTGTGCTGGGCGCGTACTGGATCAGTTCCATCAGCTCGTTCTGGAATACGACCTTGCCCGGAGTGACGGCCATGTCCTTGCCGACCGTGTGGGCGCCAGGAACCACCTGACGCGGCGCTCCCTGATTGGTCAGCAGATCATGGGCGAAGTTGCGTGCGCCTTTTGCCAAAGACAGGCCGCCGGTGTCCAACGCCTTCTTGATCACCGCTGGGTTTGCCACGGCGAAGTTGCTGGGGGCCAGCGCGTCGATCATCAGCTGGACCGCGAATTCCGCTTTTTGCTTCACAGCAGGCGGGGTACCAGTGGCGCGGACGATCTCAAGCAGCGACTGTTCCCAGTCGTGGTAGATCTCTCTGAGCCACCAGTACCAGGCATTCCCGGTCCAGGCGGGATCGGCGAACCGCCGATCCTTGCCACGCTTCGGCGCGTACGCCGGCGTGCCGCCTGTTGCACGCACCGTGGCAGCCGCCGTGGCGCGAAGCATCTCACCTGCGGCGCGAGTCAGCACATCGGCGACCTTGTCGGGTCGGGATACAGCCGCGAATCCGGTACGCAGCAAGGGCGCGAAGATTGAGAGCGGGTCGAGCCGATCCATCAGCTGGCTGCCGCTGAACAGGTTCGTGCCCGCGGTCAGCAGCTCACCAAGGTGGTCTCGAACCGCCTCGTCGATCGGTTCCCAGTCATCTTCCGCGTCGGGTTGCGGGATTGTCGCTGCGCTCATCGAACCCTCCGACCCCTTCGGTGTTTGACAGTGACGTGCCGGAACGCCTCGTACGCTTCAAGCAACGAGCGCCGTTGGGAGGCAGTCAGATCCTGGTCGGACTGGATTGCCTCAACGACTTCTGCCGACCCACTCGCTGGCTCGTCGCCGCGGAGCAGGTCGGCAGAAACGTTGAGAGACTCGGCGATCGCCCGAAGGACCGCTTCCGACGGGGCGCGCAGTCCACGTTCTATCTGAGACAGGTACGGGTTGGAGATGCCAGCCATCGCCGCGACTTGTCGCATCGACAGCTCGGCCAGCTCTCGTTGGCGGCGGATGATCTCACCGAGTCTCAGCTGATCATCCGCCGACTGCTGTGCTCTCACAGCTTGAGCATATTTACTTCAGGACGTCCCGAACAGCAGAGGTGTATGCCGCGGTGACCTCGGTGATGAAGTCGTTCTGCGCCTTGACGACGGTGCTCACCCAGTCGAGCTGCGTCGCCTCCGCGAGCTGCTGCCGGAAATCGACGTAGCTGGAGACGGTCTTCTCGTAGCCCTCGACCGCGGCGCTAGCG
Organism: uncultured Actinomycetota bacterium; assembly: GCA_963759635.1. Taxonomy (GTDB): domain Bacteria; phylum Actinomycetota; class Actinomycetes; order Propionibacteriales; family Propionibacteriaceae; genus Microlunatus. Next base: position 216,342 of record CAVXAP010000028.1, on the reverse strand, counting down.
GTCTTCTTGCCGGTTTCGATCAGCTTCTCGTTGATGGCACGATAGCGTTCAGCAGTATCGCCGAAGCCCTCAGTGAAGTCGCCGAAGGTCTCAGCGGTCTTCTTAGACGTTGTGGTGGTAGCCATGATGGGTTCTCCTTGATTGTTCGGTTACAACACACTTAATGTTAGCCGAAAACCGCTAGCTTAGCTAGCGGAGCTCATGCGAGATGCGTCACACGGCTCTCTCTAGGATGGTTGCCATGAATTCAGAGCGGCCCTCGTCGGAGAATGTGATTGGCGAGATCATCCGGCGGCAACGGGAGCTGGCCGAGCTGTCTATGCGTCAGGTCGCGGCGATGGCCGGCATTTCCAACCCGTATCTCTCCCAGATCGAGCACGGGCTGCGTGCCCCCTCGGCAGCTGTGCTGGAGACGATTGCCGCGACGCTGGGTATCCCGCCCGATAACCTGCGTCCGCACCCGAGTGATGATCATGAGGTAGCGGATGACCATGATCAGGAGGAGGGTGAGCCATCCAGCGGCCACGCCTCACTCGTCGCTGCCATCTCCGCCGACCCCGGCCTCACAACACGGCAGCGCCGCGCCCTTGCCGAGATCTATACCGCGATGACCGAGGCCACCGCGAGTCGACGAAGCCGACGAAACGGATAACGACGGCGGCACGTGGCGCAGCATTTCGAGTCAGTCGATGACTACATCAGCACGTTCCGACCGGACGTACAAACCGTGCTCCAAGAGGTGCGTAACACGATCCATGCCGCGGCTCCAGACGCGAAAGAGTCGATCAGCTACCAGATCCCTACGTTCAGCATCAATGGACGGCCCGTCGTCTACCTAGCCGGCTGGAAGAAGCACATCAGCCTTTACCCCATGCCAGAGCTCGACGAAACCCTGGGACCGCAGATGGCTCCCTACCTGTCGGGCCAGAGCACCGCCAAGTTCCCCTTGACCACGCCCATCCCACACGAGTTGATCACAGTCCTCGTACAGCGGCTCGTTGCGCAGCGTGGCTAGGGCACTGGTGTCGTGTGAGGGCCTCAGGAAAGCCACATCTCGTGGAGTGGAGTAAGGCTGCAGACGCCCTCGACCTACCCCGTTACGCCAGGCAACGCTTCCGCAGGTTGAGTTTGGCGGTACACCTTGTTGACTTTGTACGCGTTCTTCTCCAGCTTCAACGCCTCCTGTCGAATCTTCGCCAGATCCTCTGGACTCAGTCGAGAGGCCTCAGTCAGGACGAGGGTTTCGCCTTCCGGATCGTTGATGGCGCCGACCCGGACAGTGCCCACTCCGGGTGCGTAGTACTTGCGCTGGTGCCCGCTTTCCGGCTCGAGCGGGCTCCGCTCGTCAGTTATCAGCACGTTCTCGTAACAGCCGACAGGAACACAGGTCTTCGCTTGCATTTTGAAGACTTTCGCGCAATCCAAGAAGTCGATGTCAGGCGACCAACCTTGGAGATACTCAGGTGTTCCCAGCTGAGGGTCTGCCGGCATGAGGTTGCCGGCCTCGGCCTTTCCTAGACCGGAAATCCAGACGTCGGGAGACCCAGTGAACTTGCCCTCGTCGTACTCTTCGGGATACTCGCCGAGATTCCAGAGGTTCCCGGCGTTGTCTTGCGCTTGAAAGGCCAGCTCGGCCTCCTCCAGGTCACCTTCGTTGATGTCCTTCTCCACGATGACGACGGCACGCACGCCGTTGATCACCTTGGTCAGATCCGTGACGGTGGACACCACGCGATGGGGAAGAAGGCCGCTTCCTCGGTCGGCCTCTCCGGCCATGATGAACTGCATCCCCGGTGCCAGCGGATTCCACTGGTTGTCGATCTTGGGCGGATTGGGAAAGTTCGCCGCATCAAACTGAGTCACCGTATTGCAGGGCGGCGGCTTCGGCTCATCACCCGATGCTGCAACAGAATTGGCGAAAACCAGCAGAACAGCAACGAGAACGCTCAGGACGGCAGGACGGACCCGGACGCTGGGCATTGAGCCCCCTTTCTCAGCGCAGCTACGTACCAACCCGGTGGCCGAGATGACCTGAGTCCCTTTCCCTGGGGTCTCAGGCTACGCGACGGCATTGAGGAAAGTCGATCCACATATCTGTGCACATTTGATCTGTCGTGTATCGATTTGATTAACCGACAAACGTGCAACTGGTGTGGGTGCAGCCGTCGGCCAATAGAAATCTCGCTCGGGGTACCGATGAATTGTCGGCCAGACGAGCGTCACACATGGCATGACAACACTCCTCGTGGGCAAGAATGCAGTGATTTACGTGGCCGCCGGCGGGATCGGCCGTACGGTGGCCCCGAACCTTCGCCGCCGAAGGCGCCAGGGCCTCTCTTCCAGGCCGGCCGAACGGCGGCAAAGGGCGCTTGCGAGAGAGCTGCGTGACGCAGCCGGCGAGGCGGGAAGCGGTCGAACTCGACGCCACCGATGAGCCAGCAGTCGTTGATACCTCGACATGGTCGTACTCACTTCGCGCGCTGCCGCCCGCCACATCGTGCGGTAACGAAGGGCCGCTGTGCTCTACCTCACGAGCGCGTCCTCTGGCACAGGGTCCGGGAACGGGCGCCGCTGACGGGGCGATCGAGCCCGTTGCTGGTCGCCGCGTTCGGTCCCGACCGGCCTGGCGACTGGCGGTTGCTTCCGACGATGGCAAATCGGATGCCTACTGCAGCCAGCTACCTGCGAGCCCCGTCCGAGGCGGAGTTGAAGTTTGAGGTGATCCAGGTTGCCGGCGGGAAGGTCCCCGAGGTGACCACTGCCGGCCCGGAACTGTTTCCGGCCTCCGGGCTGCGGCCAACGCTTGACGACAACCCAATTCCGTGACTACTTCCACATGTGGAGACGCACCGTCGTCCCGGAACCGGTGGAGCGCAGCTGAACGAGGTCACACTTGCGATTGGCGGAGGACAGTCCATCGCGATCACTCGAGACCAGCGCGCGCCGCCCAGCGAGAACGTCGTCGATCATGGTGTTATCGGACACCTCGCAGATCAGCGCATGCGGCAGGTCCCAGATCCGGATTGTCCCTTCGTTGGCGCCGCGCCTCAGACTGCATGAGGCGAGCCGGCGGGATGTGGCGGCGAGGTCAGTCACCTTGTCCGACCAGAGACCAGCCCCGTACGCCTCCAGCGTCACGATGTTGAAGACCCGATCGACGGCCTCCGGGGTGAAGGGGTACTCCGCCGGCTTTCCCTGCAGCTCGGGAAGCTCCGCACTGAACATGGCCTCCACATGCGCGCGCCCGCCATATTGGGAGTTTCCGTGGTAGCGGTCGCCATCCATCACGGCAGGGTGGCTGCGATGGGCTTCCTTGATCACGGAGGGATCAAGCCCTCGTACGTCGTACGGACAGATCAACCACAACGGAATCTTGGGATCGACCGCCAGATTGAGCAAAGCCTCATCCAGCTGGCATTCAAGAATCTCCTCGGGACGCCGCCCAGCCCAAATTGGCTCGCCCACTCCGCGTACCGGTCGACCGTAGCCCGAGTGCTGATCCACGAACTTCTGCCATGCGGGGATGATTCGGGCCGGATTCCTGCCGAGCTTTGCCATGTCGACGAACTTCACCTTGCGTGCCTGATTGCCGAGACCCTCCCGCAACCAGGTCGCGTGGCGCCGCACGACAGCGACCATGACCGCCTCGCCGGCGGCCAGGCCGTCTTCCACGAATGAACCAAGGACCGAGGCGTAGTCATCGGCATCGCGCCACATGAACGCTTCGTGCCTATAACTCTGCTGTGATCTGGGCGGTGCAGCTTGCGGCATAAACGATTCCTGAAACAACATGGCGTCGGCGTCAGTCGGGGGTCCACGACACAGTGCGGCCGCATCTCGGGGCCCAAATGCAAGCTCGCGAGTAGTCGTACCTTACCGAAGCGGTCGCAGCGGCCCAAAATGCCTTTATCACAGATTGGACACTTTGTGATGCGAATCACCGGTAGACGGTCGATTCTTTGCGGCTCCGTCGAAGATCTTTTAGTGGGGGTCTGGAGTGCGCTGTCCTGATCGGCAGACGCAAGCTCCTCAAGGGTGGCGAGCCCGTTTGTGGCCCCTCGTGTCGGGTAGGGGATGTCAAACCGAACTCAAGGAGGAGTCCTACCATGACGACAGCCCGAGACCTCATGACAAAGGGCGCAGAGTGCGTCAGTTCCAACGAAACCCTGGTTGATGCGGCACGCAAGATGCGCGACCTGAACGTTGGTGCCCTGCCTATTTGTGGTGAGGATCAGCGACTGAAGGGGATGCTCACTGACCGCGACATCGTCGTGAAATGCGTCGCGGAGGGCAAGGATCCCAACGCCGTTAGGGCAGGTGACCTGGGCGAAGGCAAGCCGGTCACCATTGGAGCTGATGACTCAGCGGAAGAGACCCTCAGGACCATGGCGAAGTACCAGGTCCGCCGCTTGCCGGTCATCGACGGACACCAACTTGTCGGCATCGTGGCCCAGGCAGATGTGGCTCGGGCACTCCCCAACGACGTCGTGGGACACGTTCTGGAGGAGGTCTCAGAGAAGTAGGCCGCTCGTCGTCGGGTGAGCCGCTCGCCGGCTCACACCGCCTGATCTATCCATTCCGCAGCAGTTGTGTGGACTCCGCAGCATCTACAGGTGATGTCACGTCCAGCTGATGCGGAGTTGGGTCAATGCGCGGCTGCGTTGCATTGGTGTAGCCGACCTACAGTGGCGCCATGTCGGCGCGCTGGCTGGTCGTGCTCTTGACCGCGGCGGCTTTTATCGCCACGCCGCTTTTGATTAGTGCGCGGGCCGCCACGCCTTCAGACATCTCTGCTACCGAGTTGGCGAGCCAGATCCGGCGATCGGCCAACGTCGGATGGTCCGGCTTCGTGGAGACGGCGGGAACCCTGCAGGTCCCCGACAGTGAGTCATTCGCCACGCTGGCCCAACTGCTCGGCGAGAACACGCAGCTGCGCGTGTGGTGGCGCGATGCGCACGATTGGCGCGTAGACCGGATCCGAAGCACTGGCGAAACGGACCTGTTCCGTCAGGGCTGGGGCATTGTTCGTTGGGTCTTCGAGTCCGAAACTGCGACATATTCACCGGTTTCCACGATCAGGTTGCCGGATGCCTCAGACCTGTTGCCGCCAACCTTCGCGAGGTCGCTGCTACAGGGCGCGCGCGAGAGCGAACTCAGCCGCCTACCGGCACGGCGTATCGCGGGCGTCGACGCGCCAGGCGTGCGGCTGACGCCCGACGAGAAGGCAGCGACCGTCGGACATGTCGATATCTGGGCCGACCCGGCAAGCGGCCTGGCCCTTGACGTGGAGTTGTACGGCGTTGGTGAGCAGCGCCCCGTACTCACCACGACGCTTCGTGAGCTCAAGCTTGGCGCGCCGCCAACCACAACGACCCACTTCAGGCTGGCCGAAGGCGTACGCGTCAGCTACGAGCAGTCGGTCGACGTCGCAGCTGCCGCGAACGCCTTCGCCTCCTACGACCTCCCGGCCTCTCTGGCCGGGCTCAGCTCACGCGATGGCCAGGACCCCGGCGCTGTCGGGATCTACGGCCGTGGCCCGACTACGCTGATCGCTTTGCCGCTGCGCGGCCAGGTTGCTGGGCCGCTGCGCCGACAGCTACAGGATCGCGGCACCGCGCAGCTGACCGGGGTCGGCATCCTGGCGCCGGTCGGCCCTGTCGGATTGTTGATCACGCCTCGAGGGCCCGGCAGCGCGTTCCTGCTGGCAGGCACTGTGACCGCGGACACCCTCGAGCGGGCGGCGACCGAGCTGCTGGAGCGGCAATGACCAGCACCGCGTTGACAAACGGTCATGTCATCCGGACTCAAGCTCTGACCAAGCGGTACGGCGAGCTGCGGGCTGTAGATGGGGTGGACCTCGAGGTCCGGACAGGTGACGTGTACGGCTTCCTTGGAGCAAACGGTTCCGGGAAGACGACGACAGTGCGCATGCTGCTGGGCCTGGTGTTGCCGACATCGGGCGAGGCAGAGGTCTTGGGGATGCCCATGCCGACCGCTCGTCGAACCGTATTGCCGCGCATCGGCTCGCTGGTGGAGAGCCCCGCGGCCTACCCTCATCTGTCCGGCACCGCAAACCTTGCCCTGCTCGACGCCACGGGATCCGACCGCAGTCGCCGGGAGGCGCGACGGGCCAAGATCGTGTACGCGTTGGAGCAGGTAGGACTCGACCCGACCGATCGCCGACCGGTCCGGACGTATTCGCAGGGCATGCGCCAGCGGCTTGGGCTGGCGGCAGCGCTAATGCGCCGACCGCCGCTGCTGATCTTGGACGAGCCGACCAATGGCCTCGATCCGCACGGTACCCAGGAGATCCGGCGACTGCTCTTGGAGCTCAACGCTGAAGGGACGACCATCTTCCTCTCCAGCCACCTGCTTGCCGAGATCGAGCAGATGTGTACGCGCGTCGGTGTGCTGCGTCGCGGGCGGCTGATACTCCAGGAACAGCTGGACAGCCTGCTCAAACCGACTGGCCTGGTCGCCGTCCGCACCCGGGACATCGACCAGTGCATCACCTTGCTGGGGGCAGTTGTGGCATCGGTTGAAGGCGACCGGCTACTCGTACGGGCTGAGGATCCGGCACGCCTGAACTCCTATCTGGTGGGTGAGGGGGTACGCGTCGACGAGATCGGGCCGTATCGCCGGACTCTTGAAGACGTCGTGCTCGAAGCGGAGGCGCGCGCGTGATCGTCGTCGAATTGATCAAGATGCTGCGCCGCCCGCGCACCTGGCTGATCATAGGGATGCTGGTCGCGCTGCCGACGCTCGTCGCGATCTTGCTGGCCATTACCGATCTTGGTCCCCGGCCCGGAACCGGACCGCCGTTTCTTTCAACAGTTCTCAACGACGGCACGCTGTTTCCCCTCGCTGCGCTCGGCGTCGTCCTCCCGCTGCTGCTGCCGATTGCCGTGGCTGTCCTCGGCGGCGATGCGATTGCCGGCGAGAGTCAGACCGGCACCCTGCGCTATCTCCTGGTACGGCCGGTCGGGCGTACCCATCTGCTGCTGGCCAAACTCGTCACCGTCGTCGCGTTCGTGCTGCTTGCCGTCATCGTTGTCGCAGCAGTCTCCTACGCCGAAGGGCGGTTGTTGCTGGGCCGGGCGCCAGCAACCGGGACCGTGAGTGTGAGCGGCTCGACCCTCACGCAGGAGGAGCTCAGCTGGCGAACCGCACTGGCGCTTGGCTATGTGATCATCTGTATGCTCGGCGTCGCTGCGATCGCCTTGTTCTTCTCCACGTTGACAAGATCAGCGATCGGCGCCGCGCTGGGCACGATCGGTGTGCTCGTTGCCTCGACCGTCCTGCTCGGGCTTGATGCTGCCGGCGCGTTGCATCCGTTTCTTCCCACTCGCCACTGGCTTGCGTTCGTCGACCTGTTCCGTGATCCGATTTTGTGGCGAGATGTGGTCCGCGGACTCGTTGTTCAACTCGGCTATCTGGCCGTGTTCACCTTGGCCGCCTGGGCCAACTTCGGCACCAAAGACATCGACGATTGAGACTGGCACTCTGACGAGCCGTCCCGCATTCCGATACTTCGTCGCTTGCAGCGAACGAGCGACATCAGATCCCCTTCTGAGAGATCGCGCCGCAAGCTCCTGCAGTCGTCGGAGCGACAGTTCGTCATAGCGGCATCGAAGTCAGCAGTGAACGTTGGCCGGCGGCTCTGGCCTGCCAACAGCCAGCACCGAGCCGAGAGCTGCCAGGACCACAGGATTGCCCGGAAGGTCCCCATGAGCCGCGCTGGAGCGCGGGCAGATGTCCTGGACCACGATGTTCACCGCACCCACCAAGGCGGCGGAGTCGACGGGCGTAACCACCTGATCGCTTGTCGACCGTACGGTTGCCCACAGCGGACCGGCCGGTGTTTCGTCGCCGGCGTTCAGTCGGCGCAGCAGGTCGCTATCGGGAACGAGCTGCTCGCAGGCTGCCGGACAGCCGCCCGCCAATTCGGCTCCGAGCGCTGCCTGCGTCGTTCCGTGATGTGGTGAGCCGAGGGTCAAGACTCGGCGTGCTACCCGGGCGCCACCTTCATCTCGAACCCACAACCGCGCGACGACGCCGCCTGCCGAATAGCCAATGACGTCAACCGACGCGGCACCGGTGTCCTCGCGTACACGCTTCGCGACCTCAGCCAGATGCTCAGCTTGTCTTCGAAGGTCACCGGTGCCGTCGCCTACGGGCTGCACGATCACAGCCGTACGACCGGTCGCGCGCAAGACCGCCGCCAACGGCTCGAGCGATTGCCCATTGCCCCCATATCCCGGCACCAGGAGCACCGGGCCTGGCTCCCCCTGCGGGACAGGATGAACAGTCTTGGCCACGACACGGACCACAGCGATCACCGCGATTGCCATGATCAGCAGCAGCACGAGGCCGCCAGCACCGAGGACGAGGCGTCGCCGCTGTGGCGAAAGGTCGTCAAGCATGATCATCAGCCAATCTGCAACTGCACGACAACGCCCGCGTGATCCGACGGCCACAGCTTGGTGACCGGGTCTCGATCGCCGAGCTCATCCCCGGTGACCTCCGCTCGGTTGGTGGCTAGCTGCGCCGGCGGTGCCGCTTTGGCCAGTATGAGGTCGATGCGTCGGCCGAAGTGGGCCGAGTCGTCATTCACGAGCTCACTGAGTGACGCCGTGTTTCCTGGGCCGGCGCGATCCGGCTGCTGCAACCAGAGATCGGCGAATCCGTGATCGTTGGTGATCAGCCGGTACGCGGCGCCGGATCCAATCGGAATGGGGGAATGGGCCGCGGGGCTTGCCGGGTTGGAGTTGCAATCGCAGGTGATCACCGTCGACAGGCTCGTGTTCCCTGCCGGCCCATTGAGCAGTTCCTCGGCTTGGGCATGAGCCACCTTTGGACTTTGCGATTCCAGATGGGTTGTGACGACCCGGATGTGAGCAGATCCGACGGCGACGTCCGCCCAGGCATACCCGCGGACGAACCGGAATGTGGTGTCCGCGAGCTCGATATCGAGGTGCTGGCCGTAGTTGCTGCCACCGCTGCCCTCGATCCGGATTCCAGCGTCGCTTCGGGCCAAGATCACATCGCGGTCCGTCAGGCGCACATCCTCGGCAGAGCCAGCGGTCCCTGCGAACGGATTGCCGGTGAAGGCTGGCGCCTCGACGTCGGACTCCTGCTGTACGTGGACGATCTCATAGCGGACCCCACGAGCTGCCACATCGGCAAGCAAGATGGCCAGATTGTCATAGTCGACCACCGTCGCGTCCGGTCGGCCGATCTGGTCGAGCTGCATGGGTCCGTGCCGCCACAACGCGACCTCCTGCAAGCCGACCAGGTCGGGGCGCGCGGCGGCAATCTCCTCGGCAAGCAACCTGCTGCGCGTCGGGAAGTCGGTGCGGTCGACGATCTGCCGCAACTCGTGGTTCGCATGTCCCAGAGCCAGTACTCCGTCGCGACCTGTGCGGTTGAGTGCTGCGCGAATCGGACGGTTGATATCACCGCCGAGGTAGATGTTGCGAGTCATGACGGTCAGGGTTCGCGGAGTGTCGGCGGCGTACCCGCGGACCACGACAATGCTGATCACCGCGCCAACGCACAGGAGGGTCAGGATTACCGGTATCCAGAGCCTGGTTCGCGGCCCACCCAGCCGGAGCGTCACAATGCCATTCTGTGCGGAGCCGGTAAATCCAGCCCAGAAGGAGCGATGACGTGCAGGGGGTTCTGGCCGGATTCGCCACCATCGGCATCATCATCGGACTCGGTTTCCTGCTCGCCCAGCTGAGGATCCTCGATACAACCGCACAAGGGGTACTGACCCGGACGGCCTACTACGTGGCCTCCCCGGCGCTCATGGTTACGGTGCTGGGCGGAACGGACGTCCACGGGCTGCTCTCGGCCAATCTGATCGCCTCGCTCGGGAGCGTCGCGGTGTCCGGGACCATCGCCGTCCTTGTGGCCCGACTGCTCTGGCGGCGAGAAACCGGCGAGACCGTCATCGCGGCCTTTTGTTCGGCGTACGTCAACGCGGGCAACCTCGGCCTGCCGATCGCCGCGTACGCCCTGGGGGATGCGGCGCTGATCGCGCCGATGCTGTTGGTTCAGTTGCTCGTCCTGCAACCGACCGGCCTGGCCGTGCTCGACGGGATCACCCACGTACCGAGTCCAGGAATGGCGTGGGGCCAGCTGCTGCTCATCCGCATCACCGGTCCGTTTCGCAATCCGCTGGTGGTGGGGTCGCTGGTCGGATTGGTGCTGGCTCTCACAGGGATCAGCCTGCCGGTCGCCATCAACGCTCCGCTGACGCTGGTCGGCGGCATGGCGGTGCCGTGCATGCTCCTGGCGTACGGCATTTCGCTCCGGCTAGGACCGCGTCCGGGCGCGGGGGAGCCGCCGATCCAGGTCGCTACGCTGGTGTCGCTCAAGCTGATCGTGCAGCCGGTCGCCGCCTACCTCCTCGGTGCCTACGCGGCGGGGCTTGTCGGGCCCGACCTGCTCGCGGTGACCGTGATCGCCGCGCTGCCGACGGCGCAGAACGTCTTCACCTTCGCGATGCGGTACGACCGCGGCGTGATCTTGGCGCGGGACACGATCTTCGCGACAACGCTGCTGTCGGTGCCGGTGATCTTGTCCATTACCTGGCTACTGGCGTCCTGATGCTCTCCGTGGCACTACCCGCCATCAGATGGAGCGGATCACGGAATCGAATTCGCACTGTCAGCAGGGAAGCCGGTGAACCCACTGGTCAGCTGTTGTTTCAGGCTCACACATGACCGTTTGAGGGCCCGTTCGGTAGCTTTTCTGGAGGGTCGGGGCCCGAGCAATTGATCAAGATGGCCGCCGGCCAACTTCGCCGACACTTACGGCATGAGGCGATCATCATCACCGAGCTGTGGTGACGCTTGACCTTGCGGCATCGAGCTGCTTGTGGTGGGTCACCTCGCTGCCGTCGATGGAGGACGCGGCGCCGTTGGTGTCGAGGTTGGGTGGGCTGGTCAGGTGGTAGGGGACGCTGCAAACCATGACGCCTGGGGTGAAGAGGAGTCGTGCTTTCAGGCGTAGTGCGCTTTGGTTGTGCAGTACGTGTTCCCACCAGTGATCAACGAGGTATTCGGGGATGAAGACGCAGATGGCGTCTCGGGGGCTGTCTCGATGAATGTCGCGGATGTAGTCCAGGATCGGGGTGGTGATCTCTCGGTAGGGCGAGTTGATGATTTTGAGCTCGATGGGGATTTCGCGTGTGCGCCATTCGTCGGCGAGCGCCTGTGTTTCTTCCTCGTCGACCTGTACGGTGATTGCGGTCAATGTGCTGGGGTGGGTGGCGCGCGCGAAGGCGAGGGCTTGCAGGGTGGGCAGGAGCAGCCGGCTGACGGGGACGATCGCGTGGATGCGGCTGGGCAGGCTCACGCCGGCCGGAGTTGGGGTTAATTCGGCGGTGACGCGGCGGTAGTGGCGGCGGATGCCTTGCATGGTGACGAAGAGCAGCGGCATGGCGATGGTGACGATCCAGGCTCCGTGGGTGAATTTCGTGATCAGAACGATGATCAAAACGATGGCGGTGAAGGTGGCCCCGATGGCGTTGATCGCTTGTGAGCGACGGATCCTCGTTCGGGAGCTAACTGAAGTGCCGCTGGTCAGTTCGCGCTGCCAGTGTCGGACCATTCCGAGCTGGGAGAGAGTGAAGGAGACGAAGACACCGATGATGTAGAGCTGGATGATCGAGCTGACGTTGGCGTTGAAGGCGACGATCAGGGCGATAGCGAACAGGGCAAGCAGGATGATGCCGTTGCTGTAGACGAGCCGGTCGCCGCGGTTGCGTAGTTGGCGGGGCAGGAAGCGGTCGGTGGCGAGCAGAGAGGCCAGCAGCGGGAAGCCGTTGAAGGCGGTGTTGGCGGCCAGGATCAGGATGGCGGCAGTGGCGGCCTGTAGGTAGTAGAAGAGCGGACCGATCCCGAAGACTGTTTGGGCGATCTGAGCGAGCGCAGTTTGGGTGGGTGTGTCGGCGGGCAGCCCCAGGTCGGTGGGGCTCTCGGCCACATGGACCTGGAGAGTGAGCGCGAGCACCGTGATGCCGATGAACATGGTGATCGAGAAGAATCCCATGATGGCCAGGGTGTCGGCGGCGTTCTTCGCTTTGGGCTTCTGAAAGGCGGGCACGCCGTTGCTGATCGCTTCAACACCGGTCAGGGCGGTGCAGCCGGAGGCGAATGCCCGCATCGCCAAAAAAATCACAGCAAGCCCTACATACGAGTGCTCGGGGTAGATCGGCAGCCCGGCAGTGGGTGCCAGCAGCTGCTCCCCGGACAGCATCCGGTAGGCGGCGACCGCGAACATGGCGTAAATGCCGAGCAGGAAGCCGTAGGTGGGGACGGCAAACGCTTTCCCGGACTCTTTGACGCCGCGCAGGTTCATGACCGTGAGCAGCACCACAAAACCGACCGACATGGAGACGGCGTGCCGGGATAGTTCTGGAAGGGCCGACGTGATGGCTGCAACTCCTGCGACGACGGATACGGCGACGGTGAGCACGTAGTCGACCAACAGCGCGCTGGCGGCCGCCAGCCCGGCTGACTCGCCGAGGTTGGCGCGGGCGACGGTGTAGGCGCCGCCGCCGTTCGGGTATGCCCGGCAGGTTTGCCGGTAGGACGCGATCACGACTGCGAGGAGGGCGACAATGACGGCCGCCACATACCACGCAAGGTGGAGAAATGCGAGCCCAGCCAGGCTCAGGATGAGCAGAATCTCTTCGGTGGCATAGGCGACCGAGGACAGCGGGTCGCTGCAGAAGACAGGCATTGCCAGCTTCTTCGGCAGCAGGGTTTCTGAGAGCTGGCTACTGCGCATCGGCCGCCCCAGGAACAGCCGCTTAGGGGCTTCGTGGAGAACGGTCACTGCTGGCCGCCTCGACTCGGGGGAAACAATGTCATTACCACAAGCCCAGTTGATCTCGGCTGCTCGCCGATGATGCCTGTCTTAACGACTTCTTGACGCCTGGGGGACGGATCTTGACGACTGCTTCACGGGGCGGGCTTGCGTAGGCGCGGCGAGGGCGGCAGTCCCGAGCGTTGACTTGTTGACTGGCGGTTTGGGTGGGCGTTCTATTGAGGGCGTGGCGCGAGTGGGCTGGGCAACTCGTCACCGGGGACTAATCCTTGGGGCGGCCGTCCTGACGCCGTTGCTGGCGTCAGCGTTGATGTCGACGCTCCGAAACTCTCTGGAGAACACGAACGCGGCTCTGGTGCTGGTGTTGCTGGTGGTGGCAGCGGCATCGACCGGGATCCGGCTGGCAGGAGTCTTGGCAGCGCTGTCGAGTGCCGTCTGGTTCGACTTCTTCCTGACAGCTCCTTACCTGGCTTTTGCGATCATCGACCGCGCGGACATCGAGACAACCGTCCTTTTGGTGCTGGTTGGCTTGGCTGTAAGCGAGATCGCGTATTGGGGCCGAACCCAGCAAGCAGAGGCGAGCCGCCATGAGGGCTTTCTTGCTGGCGTGATCGAAGCAGCCCGGGTCGTCGCCGCGGGTGACTCGCCGACCGAGACGCTCGTCAATCACGTGGAACGTCAAATAGTGGAGATTCTGAACCTGGATGACTGCGTCTTCAGGTCCACGGTCAGCGGCGAGATGCCGGTCCTTCAGCCGGATGGAACAGTCGTCCGGAATGGGAAAGCGCTTGATATCGACCGATCTGGCCTACCTACAGATACCCAGATTCAACTTCTCGCACAAAACGCAGGCACGATCAGAGGCGAGTTCCTCCTCACGGCCGCAACACGTGTAGCGCGACCGTCGCTGGAGGCCCGACGGGTGGCGGTGACATTGGCCGATCAGGTCGCTGCCGCTATTGCAACATCGAAGCCGAACCCCGCCTCGATGTGAATGCATGGCACTTCCGGCGGTGTGGATCCATCGCAGCCTTGTGAGCTGTCGGATAGTGAGATGACGCTCGACCAGAACGCTCGGAACCTGCGGGGATGAGCAGGGCCCCAGGCTCCCCTGTCGCCGTTGCCGCCACGACCTGGTGCGGCGACCCAACGGCTGCGCAGGCTCGGTAAAAGACCGCTTGCCGAATGGCCGCCTACGAAAACCGTGTTCGCCGCCCGGCGAATCCAGGACACAAGGCGTCATCACCACTACTCGCACCCGCTGGGGGTGGTGCGGGTCCGTCAGCTGTTGCGGATGCGCGCCAGTGAAGACGTGGCCGTCTTGGTGTCCAGTCCGGGGGAGTCACGGTAGGTGGCAATCTCCGTGGGTGCGAATGCTCGGCCTCGTGGGCAGCGTTGGGCTATTTCGAATCAGAGTTTGACTCACTGGGTGGCGTGGCATCTGGATGAGGTGGCTCGGATGGCTGATCGGATTCTGCTGCTGCATCATGGTCAGATCCTCGGCGGGCTGGATCCGCATGGCGCTGACGTGGAGCACCAGTTCTTCCAGCGACTCCTTGAGGCCGATCGGGCCGAGCAGAGGCCGCGATGAACGCCGCACTGGAGTTCGAGCTGCTGAAAGCCCGACGAGCTGGCGTGTTCCGTTGGGGGGCAGTGGTCGTGGCAGTCGGCGTGCCGGCCCTGTCCACAGCCTTCTTCGAGCTGGTCCGGCTGGGAGGCGACTCCCCGTCCGCCGCCAAGGCGGCGACGATGATCACTGAGCTGAGCCTGACAGGCCTCCTCGCCACGGCTGGGCAGGTGCTGTCCGTGGCGATCCTGATGATGGTCGGCATCGCCGCTTCATGGAGCTTCGGCCGGGAATTCGTCGACGACGCACTTCCCGCGCTGTTCGCCATCGCCACACCCCGCTCGTCGATCGCCGCCGCAAAGTTTGTCGTACTGGCCGGATGGGCGCTCCTCACCGTCGTTTCGACCGTCATCCTCACCGTGATCGGCGGCCTGCTCCTCGGACTCGACATGGACCCGGCGGCCCTCCAGACGGCGTCCCGGGTCGCCGCCGCCGGTCTACTGGGCGCGGCGTTGGCCGCACCGATGACGCTGGTCTCAAGCTGGCGCCGCGGTTACCTACCAGGAATCGTCGCCCTGATGGCCCTGGTGGTCGTGACCCAGATCGTCACCGCCATCGGCGCCGGGGCCTGGTTCCCCTACGCCGCGCCCGCACTGTGGATGGGCATGGGCGGCGCAGCCGCCGCCAGCCAGGTCTCAACGATCCAGCTGCTGCTACCGCTCCCAGTTGCGGCGCTGGCCGTCGTCGCGACGCTCAGCTGGTGGCAGCGTGCCGAGGCACGCTGACCGGCGCCTCGAGATCAGCGTCACCGCGCGCGGAACGGCGCTGCCTTCAGCGTTGAGCAGCAAGAAAGTAGGTATGAGCTGGCGTCGTAAGCGGTTTCCGATCGCCGAGTCTAATCAGATGACGCGGGCTAGCCGATTCTGTCGTGCTCGCTGAACGATGAGCGTCAGCACGCCAGCCAGAACGATTGAGGTGAGGTTGATCAGCAGCTGAATGCTTGATCCGACCGCCTCGCTGGGCACCCAATAGGCTACGGCCACCGCAGCATTTGCAGCGGCAGGAACGGTGGTGACTGAAATTAACACCCCGACCAGTGCGCCGGACTTGGCCGACGTTAGCGCCAAGACGCCAGCTACACCGGCGAGGAAGCCGACGATCCAGGACAAAGCGTCAGGCTGCCAAATGAAGCTGGTCATCGGTCGTTTTGCGACCAGCATCGACTCCTGGACAAGGCCGAAAGCCGTCAGGACCCAGGTGAAGAGCACGGTAGCCGCCATTCCGAGCAAAAACCCCAGCACCAGTGCGCCGAGGGCAGCTCTGGCTTGACGGAGGCGGCGAGCCACAATGCTCACACAGAGCGCGACGAGTGGTCCGAACTCCGGGCCGACCACCATCGCGCCGACGATCAAGATTGGCTGATCGACGAGTACCCCAATGCTCGCGATCAGCATGGCTATGACCATGAACGTTAGGTAGGTGACCGACAGTCGGGTTTCCTCACCTGCGTTCTGCTCCAACTCCTCCCAGATCAAGGCGTCGGCGCCCTCGCCTGGAGCGTCTCGTTCGGCGCGCTCCGCCGCCGCAGACAAGATGATGTCCAGCCGCTCAACAACGATGGCGCCGTCGCGTGACAAGCCCAATTCCCGAAGCCGGCCGATGACGCCGGCTGCCGCCTCGCGGGCCACGTCGCAGCTCACGACATCCCCGTGTGGCTTTCGGGCACTGCCTTCGCTCACCCATAGATGAGTAACCGCGGGGCTCGCCTGCAACAGTCCGACGGTGACAGCGGTCAAGTCAGGTGGCGAAATGACACGTACGTGCAGCATGGAGAGACGCTATCCCTGGACGGGATTCTTATTGATCACCGGGCCGATCGCGGCTGAGTTGAGCCTCAGCTGCCCCAGCCCCGCATCTGTTCGGCGCGACGAACCGATCCCCGACTGGACAAAGGGGCGCGTACGCGTATTGGTGGACGGAAGCGGCTGGTCGCGGCTGCCTGCATGTCTTCGGACCCACACGCTGACCTGCGAGTACTTCGCGTCTACAAGGCGTACCAGGACGCCCGCACCTGGTTAGATCGCACACCTGGCGGGCTCGCGCTCGCAGCGGTGGACCGGGGTTGAAGCCGCAGGGCACGGTGGCGGCTGGCTGCTGGGTGAGGTCGAAATTCGAGGACAACCCTGTGTTCCGTGAGCTCGAGGAGGCCGGTCCGACTGAACACGAGACAACGACCGAGTTCAAGGACCTCCTCCACTAGCGGCGCCCAATGGTGAAATTGGCGGGTTGTCCGCATCCACTAGAACCCGGCGACCGCCCGTACCCGTAAAGCGACCGTCCTGCGGGCGTTGGCATGTCTCAGACGGGCAAGGTCATTGCCCGTGGAAAGCTCCGACGCGCGCAGTCCGCTGGTGCCCCGCGGTCGGTAACGCACTCAGGTGAAGGCCCGTGCGGCGGCGGCAACGACCTCATCGTGTGGCACGTCGCGTACATGCTGAGCGATGTTCCAGCGATGGCCGAACGGGTCCTCGAGCTGGCCGTGCCGGTCGCCCCAGAACATGTCCGCCAGCGGCTGACGAATCTGTGCGCCTGCCGTCACCGCCTGCGCAAACACGGCATCGGCGTCAGCGACGTCGAGGCCCAACACGACGGGCGTGCCGCCAATCGAGGGTGGGGCGAGCACCCCCATTTCGGGGAACTCGTCGGCGATGTGCAGCAGACCGTCGCCAATCCGCAACCGAACCGACATCAACCGTCCGTCAGGAACGGGGATCCGGCTCACCTCCTCGGCACCGAAAGCATCGCGGTAGAACGCCGCAGCGCGCTCGGCGCCCTGAACGACAAGGTGCGGAGTGATCGACATGAGCCGAGCGTATGGGTACCCTCCGGTGGCGCGGCACGTTGGGCTCCTGACGATCAAGCCTGTGCCGGACTGCTCTTTGCCAGCTGTGCGCTGAGGTAGCGCAACCTCCCGCTCTCCAGGCCGCCGTAGTTTCTGGTTCCTGCGATGCCGGCGAACACACGAAACGGCCGGTGAAAGACTCGCGGGATCAAGGCGTCGATGAGTTCCAGCTTCCGTGCATTGTCCAGCTGCAGGGCGGTCAGGACATTGGTTGTGATATCGGTCTTCTTCTCGACCGTCAGGTCGCAGGCGTTGAACTGTTCCCGGAGGGCGTTAACCCCGTCCATGCTGCGCAGATCGGCGAAGAAAAACCGGCCACCCGGTCGCAGCACCCACACACCTCAGAAAGAAAGGTGTCCATGGACTCATAGCAGTGTGAGGACTCAATATTGACAACAGCGTCGAAAGAGGAGTCCGGGAACGGCATTGACAGGGCGTCGCCACACACGAATGCCAAGCCGGGGGCAAGCCGATGCCGGTTGCACAACTCCACCGCTTCCTGGGAGAAGTCAATCCCCATCACCGATCGTGGCTGCAGGTTCCGGCTTATATAGGAGGCGCCCCCACCCCGTCCCGAGCCGACCTCCAAGACATCCTTGTCTCGCAAGTCAAAGTGGCCGATCGCATAGAGATACAGCTGGATGCACAACCGATCCTGTTCATCAGACGACCTCAACGGCGGCGCGCCGACATCTACCGTCGCGGGTGCATAGCCATAGTTCATGAACGCCCAGTCCGGCGACGGCACACGTTTCGCCAAGGCGTCATAACAGGCTCGCCACACCAATCGCCGGACGGCGCGGCTCGATCGTAGCGATGTGCCATTGCGGGTGACGTAGAGCTAGACGACGTCGTCCGGAACGGAGAGAAAGCTCGGTGCTGGTGTAGGAGCCGAGTCGGCTGGGAACCATCTGGGTCAGCGCATGTCGGCGGGCGACGTCGTCGGGGCGCCTGGCAGCGTGCCGAGGCGCTTGCTGCGTAAGCAGTTGCGTCTGACGGCCTGACGCCGTCAGTGACCACAGCAGAGCGTGGCTATCCAGCACCCGTCCGTGACGCGGAAATACCAGCCCAGGGGATTACCGCCGGCCAAGGCGAGCGCCGCTGGGTGAGCTGGTCGAGGCGCGTAGCGTCTCGCTTATGACGACCTCCGATGGCGAGCGGGTGGCGCTCACCGCATTTGTGACCTACGCGGTGCTCGCCGGTGGCAATGCGGTGGGTGTGCGGTTCAGCAACCGTGAGCTTGCGCCGCTGTGGGGTGCCGGCCTGCGATTCGCGCTAGCCGCTGCGCTGCTTCTGGCCGTCATGGTGGTCCTCAGGCTGGCGTTCCCCCGGGGACGAGCACTGGTCGGCTCACTGCTCTACGGCCTGTTCAACTTCGCCGGCTCGTTCGGGCTGACCTATTACGGGCTGGTCCAGGTCCACGCAGGACTCGGCCAGATCTTGCTGGCCCTGGTGCCACTGGCCACGCTGCTGCTCGCCGTGCTCTGGCGGCAGGAACGCCTCGGGGCCGCAGCCGTCATGGGAACCGTTCTCGCGCTCGCCGGCGTCGCAGTGATTTCTTACTCTCCATTGCAGAAGAATGTGCCCTTGCTGTCGGTGCTCGCTGTGGTTGGCGGCGCAATCTGCTTCGCGCAAGCCCTGGTGCTGGTACGACGCTACCCCCGCGTGCACCCGGTGACCATGAACGCCATCGGCATGACGGCGGGCGCGGCTGTGCTGGTCGCAGCGGCACTTGTCGCGGACGAACCGATCGTGCTCCCGCACCGCCCCGAGACATGGGCCGCCATGGCCTACCTGGTTGTGATCGGCTCGGTGGTGGTGTTCCTGCTTTACCTAGTCGTTCTCCGGTACTGGGCGGCGTCACGGGCCTCTTACGGATTCGTGATCATCCCTTTCGTCACCCTGATGCTCTCAGCCTGGCTCGATAACGAGCGGGTCGGCGTCGGACTGGTGCTAGGAGGCCTGCTGGTCCTGGCCGGTGTCTATGTCGGAGCACTCCGTCCCGCCCGAATCACCCCAGCGGCAGTGAATGCAAAGAGTGACATGGGCTGATCCACAGGCCGCTAGGTAAGAATCACCACATCACCATCGGTGCTGTAAGAACCGCCGCTCGTCGTGCCAGCCGCACCGTCGCACGACGCCTAACCTCCCTCGACGTCTACGCCGCCTCGCGGAGCTGGTGGTCGTCGAGCATCAGAACCCGTGACTAGCCACTCCCGCACCTGGACGAGCCACTGCTGCCATCAATAGGCCAGTACAAAGAAGAGCACACCAAGAAGTGGGCGGCGGAGACCGCCTCATTTGACGGATTCGTCATCATGGCACCCGAGTGCAACCATGACACCCCCGGAGCCTGAAGAACGCCATTACCTGCACGCCGAGGCTACGGCCTCGCCAGCCCAATCATCGAACTCATGGTGGTCTTGTTCGCAATTAGCCTGAGAGGACCGCTCGGGGGAAAGGCCGCCGACGGGCGCCTTAACTGTGTCGTCAAGGCCTCCGGCGGCTTCGTTCAACTCCACAATGGCGCAGCCTCGGCCGGTAGGTTGGCAATACCGCGCGAGTGCCCGGCGAGGTACGGCCGCAGCTTGAGATCAATAAGGTCTGCTAGTCCTTGAACACCTCGTCGAGCTCAGCACCCACCACCCTGCGTGCCAGCCGCGGCTGGGCGTCCAGTCCCTCGTCCCAATTCGCCGTAATCGCCCGCCGGGCGGTTCCGGAACCTGTAGGCCAGCCAAATGCCGACGGTTGCAAGACCCACCACGATCAAAATCCCGGCGTCCCCGGCGAGGTAGTAATACACCACGATCGGGGAAGAAGTTGCAGTGAAGGCCGCAAGAATCGGCACCATGCCGTTGAATGTGGCGTGGCCGAGCGAGGCGGGCCAGACGCTGCCTGTGTGAGGCGAAGCGGCCCAAGGAAGAAGCTTTCGCCGATCATCGTCGCTACGAAGAGGGGCACAACGATCAGCTTGTTCGCTTCTGGTGGGTATATCAGGGCAGTCAGAAAGATGGCTGGCATGTGCCAGGCGGCTTGGGTGAGCCCGACCAGCACAAGAGCCCTCGTTCTGCCCATAGGCAAGAGATGGGGTAGCAAATAGCCCCGCCATCCCAGTTCCTCTCCCATCGCGATTACGAGGGTGCCAAGGATGAGGCCTCCCATGACAAACTCGAAGGCTTCACCCCCCACGTTCTCGGGCATGACGAACGATGCCAGGGGGGTTGCCCACACGATGGCGGTTGCAATCAGGCTGATGAGTAGAGCACCCAGGAAAGCGATCCACCACACGCTCAAGCCCAACCGATGGAGCCCGAGGCTCTTCCATCCTTCCCGAGAGTAACCGTCGCGGGTGACGATCAGCAGCATCACCAATACCGCTATGCCGGGGGTCCACATGTACGCGACCTTGGTGATGAAGCTGTCGGTGACCAACGGGACCATGACCAGAGCCAGCGCCACGGCAAGGACCGCGAAGATCACCACCTTCTGTACGTCGCTCAGCCTGGTGAACATACTCTGAGTCTCTTCCCCGGCTGCTACTTTCACTAGTCGTTGCTGCCGCGTGAGCAACAGGTAGTCGGTAGGGTCGCTGTCCCTGGTCTTTGCCTTCGTTGATCTCATCCCGGCATAGAGCCGGGCCAGCCGACAGCAGCAGCCAGCTCGTGGGCAAGCATGGTCTTGCCCGACCCCGCAGGACGGGTGACGACGATCAGCGTCAGGCTTCACGCTGCGCCGACCTTACTCATCGCCGTACTCGAACCAAGTCGGCGGGTCAATAGCCGACCCTCCTGCGGGCGCCTCAGGCTGGGGCTTGGCTGCGTGCGTCGCGCATGCCCGCGACATCCTCGACGAGCTGACCAGGCGGAATGTGAAGTTCAGCCTCGGCGGGTCGATCCACGACCCGACTGACCGGGACCGGGCCTTCCGAGGTCAAGCGTCAGCACGCACTTTCAGAACCTTGTTCAGACCGTACGGTCTAATCCGCATGAAGCCGAACGACACGGTACTTGTCCCGGCCACGGCGAACACCTGGAGACCGCCGCTCAATGGCGATCTGTAGCGCATGCGGTCTCAACATCTCGCGAACCCGAGTTCTCAACTGAGGCCAGCGCCGGACCGCCCTTAGCCACTATGCCTCCCTGCCGGACCTCGGACCGGTCGCGTCGTGGTGTAACCCCCACCGAGTCGCCAGTCGACGACGTATCACGTGCGTTGGCTAGGGTCAGGAACCATGCGCATCGTGGTAATCGGTGGTAGCGGACACGTCGGCAGCTTCCTGGTTCCGAGGTTGGTCCGTGCCGGGCACGAGGTGGTCAACCTGACCCGCGGCGTCCGCGCTCCCTACGTCGACGACAACGCACGGTCGCAGGTCGAGCAGATCACGGTCGACCGGGCGGCCGAGGACGCGGCAGGGACGTTCGGAAAGCGGGTCGCCGCGCTCGAGGCCGAGGTGGTCGTGGACATGATCTGTTTCACGCCCGACTCGGCGGGTGCGCTGGTGGAAGCACTGCGCGGACGTAGCAGGCACCTGGTCCACTGCGGCACTATCTGGCGGTACGGGGTGAGTCTCAAGCAGCCGATGCGGGAGGACGACACCTCGCCGCCGTTCGGCGAGTATGGCACCCGGAAGGCCGCCATCGCCGAGCTCCTAGCCGCCGAGACACGATCCGGCGGCCTGGTCACCACCGTGCTCCAGCCGGGTCACATCAGCGGCCCCGGCTGGCCGCCGATCGGGCCGCTCGGAAATCTCGACCCGAGCATCTGGTATACCCTCTCCGCCGGCCAGGAGATCGCCGTACCGGGCCTCGGCGCCGAGCTCATGCACCATGTCCACGCCGACGATGTGGCGCAGGCCTTCCAGCTCGCGATCGAGCACCGTGAGGCGGCGGCCGGTGAGTCGTTCAACGTGGTGGCGCCGTCGGCGCTGACCGTCCGCGGCTTCCTGACGATCGCAGCGGGCTGGTTCGGGCAGACCGCCCGGACCCGCTCGGTGAGCTGGGCCGAGTTCCGGTCCAGTACCACCGCAGAGTACGCCGACTCCAGCTGGCAGCACCTCTCGCGCAGCCAGTACGCCTCGATCGAGAAGGCGCGCACCCTACTGGGCTACGCCCCGGCCTTCGAACCGGAAGCCGCGGTACTGGACGGCATCCGCTGGCTGATCGACCACAATCGGCTCAAAGTCGCCAACCGCCTAATCGTCTAGCGGATTCCAGGGCCTGATAGGTGCCGCAAGCCGACCGTTCAGCGGCACGGATGGACTGCGGGGTCAGCGGTTGATCCATCGCTGCACGTGTGCGGGATAGCGGTCACCTCGCCTGCAGGCGAGGGCGAGAGTCCGAAACCGACCGCGGACTCTACACTGAGGTCGGCCGGTAGCACTTCAAAAGGGCGAGCACAAGGGGCGGATGACGTGGCCAGTGTGAATGATCCGATGAAAGCCTGGTGGGACATGATCGAGCAGTTTCAGAAGGCTGGACTTGGTTCGAATTCGCCCGAGTTCTCTCAGACGATGTTCGCTCCCATGCAGCAACAGCTGGATCTCATTCAGAAAGCCTTAGAGACCCAAGCAGAGTTCCATCGAGAGCTGACCAAACAAGCATTTGCTCCGATGCGGCAGGTGTTGGAGGGCTTGAAGCAAGCCGCGAAAACCACTCGCGCCGCCGGTGAGGCTCTGAAGGAGGCCGGGGACTTGTTAACACGACAAGCGACTGCAATGGATCAAGCCCTTAGCTTCACCTGGCCGTTCATCGACATCGCAGCTCCACCCAGCGAAGGATCAGCGAAAGCAGAGTAGCGGTAGCTGCGCGCGTGCACCCGCGCGATTCTGGCCCAGCCGTCGTCGACGAGGATCTCCACCAGGAAGACGAGGTCTGGCCTCGCGGCGCCTCGGCTATCTCGCATCGGGTGCGAGGCGCGGAGGAGGTGGGCGTCGCGGAGAGCAGCACTGCCCCCGAGCCCGCCGACGGGTGGCATGCTGTGGCTCGCGGCGCTGCGCAGCACCAACGAATCCCTCCGCCAGGAGTCGGCGGTCGGCGGCCATTAGTTCGAATGCCTTGACGCTGCTGGGGTCCGATTGGAGGACCGCCCGGCGCAGTGCCAGGTGCCAGCCGCGCATGAGGTCGGCGACCGACGATCGAGCACTGTCCGCGGACGAAGGTCGAGAAGGTCATCGGGGAATGAGGCGGTCGATCCGACAAACGCGCAAAGGAGGTAGTCGCAGTGGGCCACGCGACCTGCCTCGCGCGTGCCGGGGCATTGGGTAGGGCCGGCTCGGTTCGGGCGTTGCCGAAACGCAGCGGTGAACATGAACTAGGGCGCCGGTCGGTCAGCGCAGCTTGTAGCCGACCGCGAGGGCGTCGGTGGGCAGTCGTTGCGCGTGAGGGAGCCGCTGGCGGCGGACCGCGAGCCGGCGCCGCGCCAAATGAGGACATCCGTGGTGACTCGGCCGACGGCGGCGAGGTGGGCGGTGACCCGACCCTCCGATCCGTATTCGTAGGGATTCGCAGCGGGGGCGCTCGCGGCCGAAGAGATCCTCAGCCTTTGAGGACGTGCCAGATGATCACCGCTCCGCCCAGGAAGCAGGCGCCGATCGAGATCCGCTTGGTGGCCGTCTGAATCTTGCGTCGGGTCTCCGGTCCGAGCCGAGAGTGCTCTGGGGCGACAGCTCTGAGCCCGACGGGGAGCCAGACAGGCGCCGCCACAATGACTACCACCAAGACCAGCAGCAGAGACCGTGCCCACCACGGGGCTGCGACGGTGCCGATGCGCTGGGCCACGCTCAGATAGAGCGGCAGAGTCGTAAAGTTGGTGAGCATTCCCAGCAGCCCGGCGGCGAACAGCGCGCGACCGCCTGTGGGCAGCGCCTCATCTCTGTTCCCATGCGACGCGTCAGCAGCAGTCCGGTCCCGGCGGCCCCGCACGACTTGCCAGGCACCGTACGCGATCAGCACCAGCGCGAGCGCTAGGTCGACGCCGCGGGAGGCTAGATCGGCAGCGACCATCTGCGACGTCGTGGCACCCATCAGACCCATTGTCGGGATGCCCAAAGCGACAAGGCAGAGGACGGCTCCGCCGCCAAAGTAGAGGCCCGCGGAGATGCCCGCGGCCTCGACGACCCGTGAGGCGTTGAGGAACAGCACCGGGCTCACGGCCGCAATCAGCACGAGCGGCAGGCTGTGTGCCAAGAAGGTCGCGACTGTCACGGGAGAATCGTAGGGACGAACTGGCAATGGCCATCCGCAACCGCTCAGGGTCTTGCAAGAACTGCACCTCAGCCGGGGGGCGGTGTAACCGCCGCGCCCGTCGTTGGCTGTCCAATGACAGTGTTCACCATGATCGGATTCGTGCAGACGACGCTGCTCATGCTCTGGGGGCAGGGTTGATCGCGGGATCGTTCGTCGTGCGCCCCTCCCCGGCAACGCCCAGGACACCCAGGCGTCAGTCGGCCGCAGTAGCAACCCGTGCCCCTGACTGAGGCAGTATGCACGACCCTGAAAGGCCGGCATCTGTCCTAGGCCGATCGGTCTGTCCTACATCAATCCCCAGCGCCGCTCGCATGGAGCCGTTCCGTAAAGCGACCGTCCTGCGGCGTTGGCATGTCTCAGACGGGCAAGGTCATTGCCCGTGGAAAGCTCCGACTCGCGCAGTCCGCTGGTGCCCGCGGTCGGTAACGCACTCAGGTGAAGGCCGTGCGGCGGCGGCAACGACCTCATCGTGTGGCACGTCGCGTACGTGCTGAGCGATGTTCCAGCGATGGCCGAACGGGTCCTCGAGCTGGCCGTGCCGGTCGCCCCAGAACATGTCCGCCAGCGGCTGACGAATCTGTGCGCCTGCCGTCACCGCCTGCGCAAACACGGCATCGGCGTCAGCGACGTCGAGGCCCAACACGACGGGCGTGCCGCCAATCGAGGGTGGGGCGAGCACCCCCATTTCGGGGAACTCGTCGGCGATGTGCAGCAGACCGTCGCCAATCCGCAACCGAACCGACATCAACCGTCCGTCAGGAACGGGGATCCGGCTCACCTCCTCGGCACCGAAAGCATCGCGGTAGAACGCCGCAGCGCGCTCGGCGCCCTGAACGACAAGGTGCGGAGTGATCGACATGAGCCGAGCGTATGGGTACCCTCCGGTGGCGCCGCACGTTGGGCTCCTGACGATCAAGCCTGTGCCGGACTGCTCTTTGCCAGCTGTGCGCTGAGGTAGCGCAACCTCCCGCTCTCCAGGCCGCCGTAGTTTCTGGTTCCTGCGATGCCGGCGAACACACGAAACGGCCGGTGAAAGACTCGCGGGATCAAGGCGTCGATGAGTTCCAGCTTCCGTGCATTGTCCAGCTGCAGGGCGGTCAGGACATTGGTTGTGATATCGGTCTTCTTCTCGACCGTCAGGTCGCAGGCGTTGAACTGTTCCCGGAGGGCGTTAACCCCGTCCATGCTGCGCAGATCGGCGAAGAAAAACCGGCCACCCGGTCGCAGCACCCGACACACCTCAGAAAGAAAGGTGTCCATGGACTCATAGCAGTGTGAGGACTCAATATTGACAACAGCGTCGAAAGAGGAGTCCGGGAACGGCATTGACAGGGCGTCGCCACACACGAATGCCAAGCCGGGGGCAAGCCGATGCCGGTTGCACAACTCCACCGCTTCCTGGGAGAAGTCAATCCCCATCACCGATCGTGGCTGCAGGTTCCGGCTTATATAGGAGGCGCCCCCACCCCGTCCCGAGCCGACCTCCAAGACATCCTTGTCTCGCAAGTCAAAGTGGCCGATCGCATAGAGATACAGCTGGATGCACAACCGATCCTGTTCATCAGACGACCTCAACGGCGGCGCGCCGACATCTACCGTCGCGGGTGCATAGCCATAGTTCATGAACGCCCAGTCCGGCGACGGCACACGTTTCGCCAAGGCGTCATAACAGGCTCGCCACACCAACCGCCGGACGGCCATAGGCCAAGGTACCGCTTCGCCGAGCCCACTCGGCGAGCCCGCTGAGGGAACGCGATCCGGCCGGTACCTATGCCGAGTTCGGCGCCGGTCCAATCCCGGCCAGATGAGCAGGGAAGTCCACGGTCGGGTCGACCACCGCTATATACCAACGTCGTGGCGCTGGGCCACACACCTAGTAACGATGTCTTGAACCAGGCCAGCCTTCGCTCCGCGTCTCTGTGTTCCCATCGGTACGAGGCTTGAGCCTCGGCCCTTACTCAGCGATCTAGGTCAGGTCCTGGTCGCGGTCAAATTGGTCACCGAGAATGACACCGTCAGTTGTGATCTCGTACTGGCGCGTGAACGGGTCATGGGCGCTACCGCGGGATTTGAGAATGGTTAGTGCGCGTTTGAGTTGGGAGTCTCCTCGGAGGAATTGGAGCAGGATGACATTGTCGGAAAGATGCGAGATGCCGTACTCGGACAAACGGGTGACGCCAAACAGATCAGGGACTTCCTGGGTCATGACGACGCTGATGTTGGCGCGGGCGCAGCGTTGCAGGAGCGAGTAGATGTATTCGCGGAAACGGAGTTCATCTCCGCACGAGGCTCGGAGGTCGCCGAGACTGTCGATGGCGACTCTGGTGGCGCCGGCGCGGTGCACGGTGTCCAGCAGGTCGTAGACCCATTCGTCAAGATACAGATCGACGGCGGTGCGGTACATGAGCTCGATACCTGGATCGTCCAATGACCAGGAGAACCCTTTCAGGATCCGCTCGAGCTGGGTTGGGTTCTCCTGGAACGTTGCGATCACCCCCGTTTCGCCGCGACGTGCGCCGGCGAAGATGAAGTGGAGCGCGAGCAACGTCTTGCCGACCCCTGAAGGGCCGGCGAGTAGGGTCGAGGCACCGCGATAGTAGCCATCGGACAGCATGGCGTCCAACGCCGGGACGCCTGAGGACATGCGTTCGTGCGTGTCGCCATATCGGCCGAGCTCGACAGGGTCGGCCATGCGCGGGAACACATGAATACCTGCGGAAGAGAGCCGGTAGGCGTGCTTGCCCGACATGGAGCCGCTACCGCGCAGTTTGATGACCGACAGGACCCGCCGGTCGCGGTCGGCCTCCCGGTCGGTACTGAGCGAGAGGATGACATCGGCGACGGCGAACTCAGGCGCATCACTGGTGTCGGTGCTGCTGTATTCACCGACCCAGAAGGTGGTGATCGGCAACGCCGAGAGCCGCCCGGCTAGCTCGTGCAGAAACCCCCTGAACGTCTCCGGGTCCGCTGCGTATGTCTGGAGGGCCCTGAAACTGTCGATCACAAGCAGCCCGGGGCGAGTTTGCTTAAGGAGTTCCGTGATGCACGCCAACGCACCAGCTAGCCCGTCCTCGTTCAGCGTCCGGCCGAGATCGTCATAGATAACGCTTGTGCCGAGCGCGGATGGATCGAAGAAGTCGAGTGATTGGCCGTACCGCAGGATCTTATCGAGCGGTTCGGAGACCGTTGTCAGATACATCGCCGGCCGATCGGTGCTGGCGTTGTGGAACACATACTGCTGGGCGAGGATCGTCTTGCCCGAGCCCGGATTGCCGCCGATCAAGACGATACTGTTCCGGGGCAGACCGCCGCCGAGGACGGCGTCTAGTCGGTCGGAGCCGCTCGATAGCCGGTCGGTCATCGCCTTAGTTCCTCTGTCGTAAGAAGGCGCTGGTCCCGACCAGGTCGCGGACCGTGGACACGAACTGCAAAGGGTCGAGCGGTTTGAGCAGGAAGGCCTCGACTCCAGCGGCCAACGCCTGATCACGCGAGTTGACCGCGGAAACGGCGAGGACCGGTACCGGACCGTTGTCTCGAGCCGTCCGGCACAGCGCGAGACCCGCGCCACCGGAGATCAGCAGATCTACGACGAGCACGCTCGGCGGCTCGTCGCGCAAGATCTCAGCTGCCACGGCGGGTTCGAGCACGATGCGAACAACATAGCCCTCGGTGCGTAGGAAGTATTCGGCGAACTCGGCGGCATACGGGTCACGCTCGGCCAGCAGCACGGTCGTCGCTACGTCGACGCCCGCTCCTGCGCTGGTGTGCCGCCCGACAGGGATGGAAGCCGCGTCCTTGTGACGCTGCTGGGCGAGGATGCGGTGAGCGTCGGCTGGCTGCAGGCCCTGTTCTATCTGGTTGCGGATGAAGCTCAGCTGATCCACCTGGTCGCGGCTGTAGAGCCGCTGCCCGCCGCCGCTTCGAGTAGGCACGATCTGTTGATACCGGTCCTCCCAGGCACGCAACGTTTGCGTCGGCACGCCGAGCATCCGGGCTACCGCTCCGATGCTGTAAATGCCGTCGGTGCGGTCCGAGCTGCCCTCCATCCCAGCGACCCCTTCCATGTGATGAGCGTTGCTTAGATCAGCCGAAACGTCCATCGACGCCGACTTCGAAGTTTCAACAATATCTGCACAACAGTTGCATATAAGCTACACTTAGTTTTACATTTCTTCTATGCAACAAGCGAGTAGCTCATCGTTGTGACAGGAACGATGAGCAGCCGCCGGAACGAGTCCGCGTCACCGCTCCCGTCCGGGAACGACTCGGGCGTGTGGCCACGGCTGGTGGGAGCGTTGGGTCACACCCGTAGCGCCTCCAACGACCGCAGAGGACCACGAACGCTCAAAGGACGACTGCGCATGGGGAAACCGGCGCTCCCGCCTAACGGCAGAACCCTCTGGAGGGAGTCCCCGATGGAGTCCGAGGCCGATGCCTTTGCCCGTCTGGCGCACGAGCTGCATGACCAGACGAGTGTGGAACAGACCCTCGCAAGAATCGTCGAGGCCGCCGCTGCGGTAGTTGGGTGTGACTACGCAGGGGTGCTCCTGACCCGCAAGGGCAACAAGTTCGACGCGATCATCGCAAGCCACCCGACCGCGGAGAAAGCCGACAAACTACAGATCGACCTGCATGAAGGCCCCGGAATTGCCGCGGTCGCCGACACGCGCACGACCCTGGTGGCCGACACCGCCGCGGACGCCCGCTGGCCGCCCTGGGCGGCCGGGATGCGAGACCTCCAGCTGGGAAGTGTGCTGGCGGTTCGGCTTTGGACCTCCCAATCAACACTCGGTGCATTGAACCTCTACGCCTGTTCTCCGCGTTGGTTCGATCCAGATGCGCTCGCCGCTGCAGAGGTCTTCGGTCGCCATGCCTCAATCGCGCTATCCAGTGCCAAACAAGAGGAGTCATTGAGGCAGGCCATCGACACCCGCACGCTTATAGGACGGGCCCAAGGCATCCTTATGGAACGGTTTGCGCTTGACGACCAAGGCGCGTTCGAGGTATTGCGTCGCCACTCCCAGAACACCAACACAAAGCTCAACGAAGTGGCGCGCATCCTCGTCCGCTCGCGAACCCTGCCCAAGTACTGACGACGATCCGTCGCCGTTCACACTCAGGACTTGGGAGTCGGGAGGCGTTTCTACGAGTACGCCGGCTTGCTCGAGCCCGCCAGGCTGAGCAGTGATGGCTGGGATAGAGCAAGCGGAGTCATCCAGACGCCTTACTTCTTTGCAAGGTTGTCGAGCTTTCGTGATGGACATAGCCTCGGCTTCGGCGGTCTTAGGCGGAACTCATACCGGCACGGATCTGAGGGCGATCGTGTGAGCAAGTGGCCGGATGGGTACACATCTTTGGTCCGCGGATGGTCGCGTCTTGTTTTGCCTTTACCTCAGGAGGATTTATGAGCGAAAACCCGAACGTTGGTTCCCCGGCCCCTTCACCCCCGAACGTTGCTTCCCCGCCCCCATCACCTGAGCCGGCAAACACGGCGCCACCTGCGGCCGCCTCGGAGAGCGCCGACTGGCCAGTACTGGAGGAGGCGGCGCCCTCGCCTGCCGCTGCATCCACACCGTCAACCTCGACGGCACCACCCACCGTGGAGCAATCGAACATGGCCGCGCCGAGAGGGCTGAGCTACGCGGTCGACATCGTGTTCTGCATCGACGTGACTGGCAGCATGACGCCGATCATCGACCAGGTGAAGGCAAATGCACTTCGCTTCTATGACGACGTGCAATCGAATTTGACCGCGAAGGGGAAGAACGTCGACCAGCTGCGCGTACGGGTCCTCGCCTTTCGCGACTTCGTAGCCGATGGCGCCGCTGCCCTTGACGAGTCCCCGTTCTTCACCTTGCCGGAGGAGCGGGCCAGCTTCTCCGACTTCGTCAACGGTCTTGTCGCGGAAGGGGGTGGCGATGCTCCGGAATCAGGACTGGAGGCTGTGGCGCTGGCAATTGACTCACCCTGGACGACCACCGGTGATCGTCGCCGGCAAGTCATTGTGGTGTGGACGGACCAACCTGCCCAGCCACTCGACGCATCGGTCCTACCTCCTGATCTGTCCGCACGGGTGCCGGCCGACTTCAGCGCCCTGACAGATGCCTGGGAGGACGAGCAGGGGCGCATGGGGTCCAGTTCAAAGCGGCTCATCCTCTTTGCGCCGGACGGGCCCGGCTGGAGCGACATCTCCGGCGTCTGGGAGAACGTCGTGCATCATCCGTCGCAGGCTGGCGGTGGCCTGTCCGAGGTCGACTACGGAACGATCATCGACTCGATCGGCAATTCGGTGTGAGCGAAACAACGAGCGCATGGTCGCCCTCGGTGCCAGGATCGGCGCCAGGGCCCACCATCTCGTTCGGCTTCAATCTGGGAAAGATCCCGGACCAAGGTGAGGACTCAGACCCCATCTTGCGCCACGGGCCCGACCTGGGACTGCTAGCGGTGTTCGACGGCATGGGCGGGGCGGGGGGCACGGTCTACGAGACGCCGGACGGGCGCCGTAGCGGTGCCTACTTGGCGTCGCGCCTCGCCCGAGACGTCGTCGAGCGTCGGATGCTGGAGCTGCTGGAACCGGACTGGAACCTCAACGGCAAGGCTGCCGCCAGCGATCTGCAGCGATCTGTGCAGCAGGCCCTGAGACAGCGGCTGCAGCAGCTGAATGCGCCGCCCAGCGGCTTGCGCTCTCGCCTGCTCCGGGCTCTCCCGACCACGATGGCTCTCGTTGCGCTGCAACGAGCTCAGCCGGGCGGGACGGCTTGGGGGTGTCACGTGCTGTGGGCCGGCGACTCGAGAGCGTACGTGTTCGAGCCAACCGGGGCGCGCCAACTTACTACCGACGATCTGCGTGATCCTGGCGATGCGCTCGCGAATCTTCGCCGCGACTCAGTGGTCAGCAACGCGATGTCGGCCGACACGGACTTCCATGTCAACTACCGCAAGGTCGAGTTGCGAGCCCCCTTCCTGGTGGTGTGCGCAACCGACGGCTGCTTCGGCTATGTACGCACACCGATGCATTTCGAACACATGGTCCTGAGCCACTTAGAGAACGCCCGCAGCACCGAAGCCTGGTCATCGTCGCTGCAGGCCGAGATCGCGGCCGTGACAGGCGACGATGCAGCAATGTCGATGCTCGGCGTGGGCGCCGGCTTCAAGGAGTTCCAGAAGCTCTTTGCACCGCGGGTGACAGAGCTTGTCCGCGACTTCGTTGCGCCTCTGGACGAGCTGAGCAATGCCGTCACCCGGGCCGAACAGGAACTCAAGGCGTTGCGGACCCGCCAGCTCGACCAGACCGCGGAGATGTGGAACCGGTACTTGCCTGAGTACGAGCGCTATCTACGGCCGCAGCCCCTGACGGAGGAGGAGGAGGAGGAGGATTCGTTCTCAGTGAGGACTCTGCGCGACCAGAGCAGATGCCTGCCGCCGACGAGCAGACAGATCCGGAATCCGAGCCGGCAAGCGAACTGGCGTCCGATCAGCGGCCCACGGAGCCGGATGAGCCGATAGTGCCGGATGAGCCGATCGTGCCGGAGGTCGCCGAGGCCACCGTTGAGGCCCCCCTCGAAGGAAGCGAGGAGGCCTCGTCATGAAGGCCGGCGACGTCGTAAACGGCTACACCATTCTCGAAGACTTCAAGGTTGTGGGCGCCGGTCTGAGCAAGTGGACGTTTGCCGAGCGCGGCGGCCGGCAGTACTTCATCAAAGAGTTCCTGAGCCCGACCTATCCCGACGAGTACGCGCCGGGTAGTGAGAAGACGAAGGCGAAGAAGCGGGCGCGCTGTGCCGCCTTCGAGGCACATCACCGTGGGGTCCAGCACGCACTTGCCCCGCTCTCGGCGTACGGCGGGAATCTGATCGTGACGTTGGACTTCTTCCGCTGGGGCGCCAAGTACTACAAGGTCACCGAGAAGGTCGACGCGACGGGATTAAGCACCGCGGACATCAAGGCGCTCGGCTTACGCGTCCAGCTCGTGTTGATGAAGACCGTGGCGCACAGCCTCAAGATCCTCCACGATCTGCGCATCGTCCATAGCGACCTCAAGCCGAGCAACGTCTTGATCAAGCGCACCGAGCTGGGGTACACCACGAAGCTGATCGACTTCGACAGTTCCTACATCGCCGGACGCCCGCCGCCGCGAGAGGAGATCGTCGGCACGATCAACTACTACTCACCGGAGCTGCTCGGCTACATCCAGGATGCAGGGGTGGCTCCATCTGAACTCGGTGTGGCGTCTGATGTGTTCGCGCTGGGTCTGATCTACACGGAGTACCTCACCGGTGCGCCGCCACCCTTCGATGTGGCCACGTATCAGGAGCCGGCGGTGGCGGTCCGAAGCGGGCAGACGCTGCGCATCCCCCGGCATGGGATCCCCACTCAGCTTGCCGACTTGGTTGATGCGATGCTGTCGGCAGACCCCGCCAAGCGGCCCACGATCGGCGACGTACATGCCATCTTGATGGCGCTGAGGTTGCCAGTGGAGGACGAGGCCACACCTCGCCCAACTTCGGCCCTTCGTGGCAAGGGCTTGCGGACCGCGACGCCACGGTCAGAGGACACCGAGCCGCGCCTTCCGGGGCGCCTCGTCGGGAAGCTAGTACGGAAACGCACTGATCGACCTCCGTCATGAGCGTCTGGCGCTGCCTAGTGTGCAAAGGTGTGAACCAGGGTGGCAGGAGATGCAAGGCGTGCGGTGCCGTGATGCTACGTGGCCAGCCACTCCGAGTGGCCGTACGGTCGCGACTCCCTAGCGCGGGCGAACCGCCGCCTCCACCAGTGCCGCCGACACCGCGTGCGCGCGAGCTCCGGGAACTGCCACGCCCAGATGAGTTGAGACGTCTCGATCCTGACGACCTTCTATCTTCTGATAGCGGTTTTCGAATGGTTCCCTACGCGGCGGGTGCCTCGTCTCGAGAGAATGCTTTCCTGCCGCCCGATCCAGCCCCTGCGTCTGGATCGGATCAGGGCTGCGGGGACATCTCATTACGACTTAGGAATCCCACGTGACATCTGTTGAGCATGCAGGCAAAAGCCGCCGCGGCGCGGTCATCTATAACCCGACCAAGGTCAGCGACAAGTTTCGCGCCCTAGTGGAGGAAAGCCTTCATCGAAACGGCTGGGACAACACGCTGTGGCTGGAGACCTCGGTCGAGGATCCAGGCCGAGCCATGACCAAGCAGGCCGTCGCAGAGCAAGTTGACCTTGTCATTGGTGCTGGCGGGGACGGCACGATCCGCTACGTCGCCGACGGTCTGGCCCACACCGGGATTCCGCTAGGGCTGGTACCGGCCGGCACCGGCAACCTGCTGGCTCGAAACCTGGATCTTCCACTGGAGGAAGTGGACGCCATCGAGGTCGCCCTCGGCGGACAGGTACGCCTGATAGATCTAGTGAAGATCACTGTCGATGACCGTGCGCCGGAGCATTTCGCCGTGATGGCAGGGATCGGTGTCGACGCCATGATGATGGACGAAACCGATGAGGACTTGAAGGACAAGGTCGGCTCTGCGGCGTACTTCGTCGCCGCGGGGAAGGCACTGGGCCGGCTGCCGGTGCGGATGACGGTCCAACTGGACACCAGCCGTCCCGTCCGACGTCACGCCATGCTTTGTGTGATTGGCAACGTCGGCAGACTTCGGGGCAACCTCACCTTGATACCGGGCGCGAGCCCGGATGACGGGCTTCTCGATCTCTACATCGCCTCCCCCCGCCGATTCCGGCACTGGGTCAAGCTCGCTCTACGGCTCATCACCCGACGTGCCAAGAAGGATGATCAGGTCGACCAGCGCAAGGGAAAAACGGTGCGGATCGTGATCGACGGAAAGGACAACTACCAGCTCGACGGCGACGTTGTCGGCGAGTCCACCACCCTCACCGCCGAGATCCAACCAGGTGCCCTGGTGATCTGCGTCCCAGCCCAGGCCGGTTAGCGAGCCGCAACTGTGACCCGGCGCCGCGGTTGAAACTCACGCGAACCCGGTCGCACCATAAACTCCCATCGCGAACGTCAAGACCGAACGCCTGGTCCGGGGGCGAGCGATTAGGAGGTGTTAGGCGACGGCGGGGATGAGGTCATGAGCGCGTATCTGATGTGAGGAACACGGCCAAAAATATTCCTGCTGTGGCACTGCTCGCCCCGTGGCCACGGCAGACAGAGCGGCGGACACGTTCCAGGCCGGCTGGCGTGTCAGCTAAAAGGCGAATCCCACCGATCGTCAAAGGCAGAATCTACCGCTCGGATCCGGTCAAGGATGCCGGAGGCTCAAATCACCGCGCTCGATGCCCATCATCTGCAATCGGCGCCGGTGGGCACTGATCGGATTCCCCAAGCCAAGACGGCGTCCAAGCACCGGCCTTGACGGAGCTCGGTCTGCAGGTGACCAGTCTCCTCTTTATATTGTCATGGGCGGCACAATTCGTTTTCCAAATGATCGGCGAGCGCAACGAGGCCGGGCAGCGCACTGGGAGCCATTCACGTGGTCCGACTTCTCCCGCAATTCTTTTCCTCCAACACCGAGAGCTGGCAGTCGAGTTTTGCAACTTGTCTGGCAAGCGGCGGGCCAGGCAATGTTCTATTTTTTGGGGGTCCTCTCCCCAGGGAGAGCGACCATCGACTTGAAGCCCGCCTGCCTGCTGTACGAACAGGGGATCGATCCAGCCCAGGTCGACTACCGGGAGGAAGAGAAGTCCAGAGCCGAGGCCTATCGGCCGGCGAACGCTCAGCGCCTGACCGCGCATCCGCGGCGGGTGGTCAGGCCTAGCCCCGAACACCACGAGCCTCTTCGGGACACCATGCTTGCGGCTGCACAATGCGACGCACATCACCCAGCACAGCAAAAAAATGGCAAACGGGTGGTATTCGGAATAAGCCGGGTATTAATCAGTTGTAATCTCCGGACGCGCCGAAGCGTCCAAACCAATTTAGTTGGAATCCCGGACGCGTGGACGTGTTCGACCCAATTTAGTTGGAATATTCCCGGGACGCGCGGAAGCGTCCGAGCCAAAGACAACCTCCATAAGGAGAAATATGACCACCAGCACCACCGACCATGACGTCCAGACCCGCGGCAGCCGCGCTGTCGAGACCCAGGATGGCGACCGCCGTCTCAGCAGGGAGACCAAGCCCTCGTTCAAAACCACCGAATTGATCGTGTATGTGCTGTCGGTCCTCGGTGTCCTGATCGCCTCTTTGGTGGTCGACGTCAACGAGGATGGCCAAAGGTTCAGCGCCTACCAGGGCTGGTTCCTGGTCACCTTGTTGACGATCGGTTACCTGATTAGCCGTGGCCTGGCAAAGTCCGGCAGCCGCGACGACGCTCGCTAACCGTAGCGTTGCCAGTTATCCGCTTAGTCATCACCCTTCATATCTAGTGGCGCTCATTCCTTAAAGCCTGACGCCGCAAGCCAGTGCGCCCCTCGCGGAAATCCGCAAGGGGCGCACTGGGTATCCGGCGCATGCGGAAACAAGTCACGGCCCCCAGCCACAGTCCCGTCCGGCGGCAGCGCGCCGAACCGTATAGCCGAATCCCGTGTTGATCAGCTACGGACCGGCATATCGCCGGAAGGTTTGCCAATACATCCCTAATTTCGACATGCGTTAGCCGTCCCCGTGCCGCAAGCCGACCGCCTTGCGGTGTGGCGCATCTAGGTCAGTTGCAGGATTACGATCACCAAAATGATAATGACCAAGACCCCGATGATAGCCCCGATGATTCCTCGGTTCACTTCGCCTCCCTCGATCCGCGTGATGACCCACCTCTTCGGATCCGGTCGTTGAACCCCGAGCCTGTCGCAGGCGACGAGGTCCGGGCCGGGCCGGATCTGT
The DNA here is from genome assembly GCA_963759635.1 of uncultured Actinomycetota bacterium. Lineage (GTDB taxonomy): Bacteria > Actinomycetota > Actinomycetes > Propionibacteriales > Propionibacteriaceae > Microlunatus. Next base: position 179,968 of record CAVXAP010000028.1, on the reverse strand, counting down.
TCAGCCGAACCTAGCGAAGATTGGTGACCAGCGTGGGTCTAGCGCTAAGTTCAAGGATGTCTGCGGCCGAAGGTGCGCGGCACCACAGCACACGCTCGGCTTCGTCCCGTGGCACTCCGCTAGGCGCCCCACGGCCCGCCTGGTGTCGTCCGATGCGGCGCCGGCTAGCGGTTACACGCCACCGCGGCGACGCCCGTGCATCAGGTCGAGCGTGCTGTACTCCGGTTCGGATCCTCGGCGATGAGACAGTCTCAGTCTGGTCAGTCTTTCCCAGAGCCCGACGGTCACGCCACTCCTCCAAGATCCGTCCCTCCCGTGATGCGGTCACGCTCAGCGTGGCCGCATCACGCCGAGCTATACCCACCCTGCTGTATAGGCGTCGAACTGCCGGCGCTTACCGTGTCCGAACTCCCTGGTCGCTCCGGGGTTTAAAAAACCTCGGGAGCGACGCCACGTGGCGGCCCGCAGCGAAGCGAGGACACGCGGAGCGGCAGGAGGCGCGAAACGCCCGCTCTTGATGCATTTCGATCCATCTCAGGGGGGCACATGGCGGCACCGCGGACGGCGATCAGCCCATCTAGCCGTGCAATGGCCGATCGGCCCTGCCGCGCCGGGCGCGCACAGGTCGACGTGTCCAAAACGGAAGACTGCGAATCGTTCTTGTTGACACGTGGCATTCGGGCAGGATGGTGCCCCGATTTGTGGTTGCGAACACGGGACCTCACCGAAGCGTGGGCTGTGGATCGGTCCCGTGTCCAGCGTCTCAAAGAGCCCGGAGGGTCACACGACCCGCGAGCGCGACCTGGCCGTCGTCGCGGCGGCGATCATGACCAGGACTGCGGCTACGACGATCGCGATGATCCACCGCACCCAATCGATGCCCGGGCTGCCGTTGCCCCCGAACGCGGTGTAGATGAACCAGCCGATCAAGACCCCACCGATGCCGCAAATGATGGTCAGCCAGATCGGGATGTTGTCCCGGTTGCCAGGAGCTACGAACTTGCCCAACAAGCCGATGACAATACCGGCAAGGATGACACCGATGATCTCCACTGTTCCTCCTCAAACGTGATGGATGTTTCTGGTGCGCAGCGAGTGCCGTAGTTGGCTACGATCCCGCTCCGTCCACTACTCAACCACCCCAAGGGCGGATGCATTACACCCTTAGGGAGGTTAAAGTCGTCCTATGGATCCCCCGGTGAGGCCGCCGGTCACCATCGCGTTGGTCGACGACTACGACATCGTGGTGATGGGCATCGCGCACATTCTCGAGCAGTACGGAGATCGGGTAGTGATAGCCGAGCTGGACACCAACCTGGCCGTGTCCGACATGGTCGATATCGTGCTGTACGACTCCTTCGCGCAGCCGGAATCCGACCATGACGAGATCAGCGTGCTGATCCGAAATCCGCGCGCCCGCCGAGTTGTGGTCTACACCTGGAACTTCGACCCCGCCCTGATCAAGAGCGCCCGCAGGCAGGGCGTCCATGGGTATTTGTCAAAGGCCTTACCTGCGCGCGAGCTGGTCGCGGCCCTCGAAGCGATCCATGCTGGCGACATCGTGATCAGCGATCCACCCTTTCGAGCACGCAGCATCGGCGGACTGAATTGGCCAGGTCGAAGCGAGGGACTCACAGACCGCGAATCGGAGATCTTGGCGCTGATCACCCAAGGCAAGAGCAACGCCGAGGTGGCAACGCTCACCTACCTCAGCCCGAACACCGTGAAGTCCTACATCCGAACGATCTATCGCAAGATCGACGTTGCCAGCCGCACGCAGGCGGTTCTGTGGGGCGTGCGCCATGGCTTCACACCCGACCATCACCGCATCGAACACTGGCGCGGAGGGCCCTGACCGAGCCCGGTGCGATGGCCGGTCCGAGAGCATCGACCGCCGCGACATGGAGTCTGCTTCTGATAGGCATGCAAACGCATCAAACATGCGCAGGTCATCCAGAGGGCATTCGGGGGGCACACTGACGTATGCATGCGTCCACCGGCCACCGGGACGCGTTGCCGCGGATACGTGTGACAAGGTCATCCAGAGGGCATTCGGGGGGCACACTGACGTATGCATGCGTCCACCGGCCACCGGGACGCGTTGCCGCGGATACGTGTGACACACCGCAACGCTCCGCGGGACGCCGCCTCCTCGGTCTAGGCAGGGGCCTTCGGGTCGATGAGCTCCGATGCGTCGCCCTGCTCTGCGATCGGGCGGCTGTCATACCCTCACGGCCGGCTGCGGCTCGTCTCCTCAACGGCGCTCAGGATCAGCTGCGTCACGGCCTCCGGCTGAGAAACCATCGACGCGTGCGACGCCGCCACCTCCTCGATCCGCGCGTTCCCACGCTCGGCCATAAATCGCTGCCCCGCCGGCGGAATGGCTCGGTCCTCGGTGCCCAGCAGGTACCACGACGGGATGGACCGCCACCCCGGCGGGCCCGAGGGCGTGGCCGCCCCGGCGCCGCTCCACGGTCGCTGCGTCGCCGCCATCACCCCGGCCGTCTCGGGATCGACGTCGGCGGCAAACGCCTCGGGGAACGCCTCCCGATCCAGGTACAGATCCACCCCCTCGCTCCCGTCCGGGTTCGTGAACGGCACCGGTCGGAGCGCCGCCGGCACCAGACTGTCCGCGAAAACCTCAGACTCAAGGAGCTGCTGGATGCTCTCCCCTTCGTCGGGCATCCACCCATTGACAAACACCAGCGCCTGCACCTGCTCGTCCCCGGCAGCGGCGTTCGACATGACCGCGCCGCGATAGGAGTGGCCCACCAGGACAATCGGGCCAGAGATGGTCCCCAACATGGCCGCCAGGTACGCAGCGTCACCCGTTAGATGGCGGAGCGGGTTGGCGAAACCGATGGCGGCAAACCCACGGTCGCTCAGGGCGCGAATCGACCCGCCGAAGCCTGAGGCGTCGGCCCACGCGCCGTGGACGAACACGATGGTCGGGGTATCAGCGGTCATCGTCGTCACAGCTCCTTCTTTGACGGTTTGGTGACTTTCCAGCCAATTGTCATTGTTTGTCGTAACCGGCGGGCACAGGGGTCAGTGATCCGTACGGTTCGGTACATGACGCCAACGCCGTAGTCCTGCCCGGACCACAGCTTGCGGCCGACCGAGATCGCTCCCTTCACCCGTCACACGTTGCCGAGCCGTCCTCCGTCTCGCCCTGGCCAGCAAGGTCGGAGGTGTTGTAGTTGCTCCACCGGATATCGCGAGCATCGGCCTCGATCGGCACACGGACGCGCTCGACACATGCACGGCAAGAGAAGTGGCGTTGACGTCGGCGTGTCGTAAGGCGACTCCTCTGCGGGCATCGGCGGTAGGCGGTGCGGCTGCCCGATGATTCGCGCTGAAGAATCGATTGTGACTGCCTCAGAGCGATCGCAGTGAGGTATCCAACGCGCTCATGAGTTCGGCCACACGGTTTCCGCTCGACGGGGCGGCGGGGTAGCGCCTGAGCACCGCACAAAGAGCAGGCGTCGCTCGCTTGCGAGCCTGCTCAATTCGCGCTGCTCCAACACCTCGATCCCCACCGGCGGCCAGCTCCGCCGCGCGTGCTGCGTGTGCCGCGGCGCCCAGGATGTGTTTGACCTGGTGCGATTGTGGGAGAGGGTGCAGGTAGGCTGCGGCCGCGGCATGGCCCGCGGCGCGTGCTGCGTCCCGAGCGGCTTCGGTCGTCGCTTCCTGCGCAGCCTTGTGCGCGGCCAACGCGCTGCTTCGCTGTAACTGCGTGCGCTCAGCACCTTCGGCGAAAATCCACGCCGCTTCGACGGCTACACGAGGCCGTCGGTCGCCAGGGTGACTTGCCTCGAAGATCGACAGTGCCTCCTGGGCGCTCTCTGCGGCATAGCGAGCGACCACTCGAAGGTCCTGCGCACTCAGCTCGACCTCGCTGGCCTCGTTGGTCATGTCCTCATTGTCGCGGAGCTGTCCGCTCACGATCGATAGCTTCGGGTGAGGCAGGGTTACGTGGGTGGTCTGAGCCTCGCGCGTCGAAGCTGGCGTACGCCGAACCACTGCTCGGCATCGAACTCCTTAACGACAGCTTCTCGAACCCGTCACTATCAGCTCAACCGCACACGTCACCCTAGGCTCAGACTTCATGGACCCGGTGGAGGCGCTGAAGCGAATCGCGGTCCTGTTGGAGCGATCACAGGCGCCGACGTATCGCGTCGCTGCATTCCGTCGCGCCGCCGAGACAATCTCCGCGCTCGAACCCGGCGAATTGGAACGTATGGCCACCAACAAGCAGCTTCGCTCCCTGAAGGGAATCGGTGAAGCGACAGAGGCTGTGATCCTGGAAGCGCTGGCGAGCAAAGTCCCCAAATATCTCGCGAAGTTGGAAGCGGAGCCGCAACCGTTTGCTGTTGCCGGCGATGCGCTCCGGAGAGCGCTGCGAGGTGACTGTCACACCCACTCGCTCTGGTCCGACGGCGGCAGTCCCATCATCGAGATGGCGCACGCTGCGCGTTCCCTGGGTCACGACTACATCGTCATAACCGATCACTCCCCCAACCTCACCGTTGCCAACGGACTCTCGACTGAGCGCCTCATGCGGCAACTCGAACAGATCGAGGGCGTCAACGCTCAACTTGCCGCTGACGCAGAGGCCGGAGCGCCACCATTTCGTGTTCTCAGCGGCATCGAGGTTGACATCAACGAGGACGGAACCCTCGATCAGACCCCGGACGTGCTCGCGGCACTCGACATCGTCGTCGCGAGCGTGCACTCCAAACTGCGTTCACCCCGCGACATGATGACCAAGCGCATGCTCGCAGCAATCGACGACCCGAACATGGATATCCTCGGACATTGCACCGGTCGCATCGTTGTCGGCCGTGGACGTCCGCAATCCGAGTTTGACCATGCAGCCGTCTTCACCGCGTGCCGAGACAACGACGTCGCAGTCGAGATCAACTCCCGACCGGAGCGCAAAGACCCACCACGCAACCTGCTCAAGCTGGCCGTCGATATTGGCTGCCGTTTCTCAATCGACACCGACGCACACGCACCGGCTCAGCTTGACTGGCAATACATCGGCTGCGACCGCGCCGCCGAATGTGGTGTCACCGAAGACCGCGTGATCAATACCAGTCCGGCCGGGATGTTGTTGAACTGGAGCACATCACGCCATTAAGCCTGATTTCGGCCCCAAACACCACGCCCCATTACTCGTGAGTGAGAGGGAGATCACCGACGAAAGCGGCTCGGCGCCAGGTTCCATGTATTCCTCGCTGATCCGGTCCACGGGTTGAATGCCGTTCGTTCGAGTTCCTAGAAATCCGATGAGCCCGGATATCCGAGCTCGATCGAGCACGAAAGCAAGGCGGCGGTGGACGGGACGCGCTCGTAGTCAGGTGTCTCGGGTTACAGCAAAAAGACCGAACCCGATCGTCGTCCGGATGACGCTCTATGCCTACAGCCGCGGGACCGGGTCGATGGCGCGCCCAAGACGCCGCCGCAGCCACGGATCGAATGAATCCGTTCCAGCGGGAACCCTCCCGATCACGCGTCCTCGCCGTACGCGTCGTGGTAGTTCCACCACTGATACGGCGGGGTCTGCGGGTAGCCCTCGGGTGAGTCCTCCCACTCCTCCTGGCGCCCGAGCGCGGTGATGTCGAGATAGCTCCAGGTGGTGCCTATGTGCTCGTCGCCGCGGGCGTTGACGAAGTAGGTGCGGAAGATCCGATCGCCGTCACGGATGAAGGCGTTGTGCCCGTGCCACTCGTCAACACCGAAATCCTTGTCGAAGTCGTCCGTGAGTGTGTACCAGGGGATGAGTTGCCAGCCCATGCGCTCCTTCAAGCCCTGGATCTCGGCCTGGGGGGCGCGCGAGACGTACGCGAGGGTCGTGCCCCGCGCATTCAGGTGGGCCGGGTGTGCAACTTGGTCGGCGCCGAAGGAGCAGCCGATGCAGGCGCGCTCCGGATAGGCGCCGCCCGACGCCGGGTAAGTGGTGACGTCCGGGGCGTAGAAGGCGCGGTAGACGATCAGCTGCCTGCGGCCCTCGAACAGGTCCGCAAGGCTCGCCGGTCCGTCGGGCCCCTCGAAGCGGTACTCCTTCTCCACGGCCATCCACGGCATCCGTCGGCGCTCGGCCGACATCGCGTCGCGAGCGCGGGTCAACTCCTTCTCCTTGACGAGCAGCGCCTCGCGGGCGGCCTCCCATTCCTGCGGCGAGACGATTGGCGGGGTCTTCATTGCGGCATGCCCTCCTTAGGTACTCGTTTCATTCGGTCTGGGTTTGTGTGCCTAAGACACCACCGGGGTCCGGAAGGAACCCGCAATTCCCTTTTCGCGCGGATGGTCACTACCTGTGAGGAGCGCGAGAGGAACGGCCATACGAGGATGCGGTCTCATTCACAGCCCATCCTGACACGGATCGTCGTTGCCCTACGCTGCTGCCTCGGCTCGACGCTGGACGGGCCGTCGTCGTGTTACCACCATGGGGACAGTTGTGGCAGTACGGCATCGATGACCAAGATGCCGTTAACCGGCTGGCTGCCGGGAAGCGATCTGCGGGCGTCTGTCACACACGGAACGCTCCATGGGAAAGCGCTCCCGCTATATCACGCGCTGCCGCTCGCGCTGGATCGTGACGGCGAGCCCCAAGAGTCGTCGCGGTCGGTGTCTTTCTACGAGAGCTCGCGAGGTGGTTGCAGGCGCGGTTCCCCTATCGATGCCAGGAATAGATTGACCGGTGTTTCGCTTCACCTGTATAGCCGATCTATGCAATGCATATCTCGACCAGCCGTTCGAGCGTGCGACACACAGGAGATTCGTGACTTCCACCATGACGACCACCGGAGATGGGAGTGCACAGACAGCCCCCGCCCGCCTGCAAGTCGACTTCTGGTTCGATCCAGCGTGCCCCTTCTGCTGGATCACCTCACGCTGGATCCTGGAGACCGAAAAAGTGCGCAATATCGAGGTGCACTTCCATGTCATGAGCCTGGCCGTGCTGAACGAGGGCACCGACGTCTCCGATGACTATCGGGAGAAGTTGCAGTCCTCTTGGGGTCCGGTACGGGTGGCGGTCGCGGCCGCACAGTTCAAGGGAGAGAAAATCCTCTCACCTCTTTACACCGCTATGGGCACTCGCATCCACAACCAGGGCTATCAGGACCTGTCCGCAGTGATTGCCGAAGCGCTCGACGAACTGGGCCTGCCGCGGGAGCTCGCGGGTGCCGCCGAGTCGACTGACTACGACACCGCGGTCCGCGAAAGCCACCATGCCGGGATGGACAAGGTGGGCAAGGACGTGGGAACTCCAACGATTCAGGTCAACGGCACCGCGTTCTTCGGACCAGTCATCACCCGGATTCCACGAGGTGAAGACGCTGGTCGGATCTGGGATGCCAGCGTCACGCTGGCCGGCTACCCCTACTTCTTTGAGCTCAAGCGTGAACGCAGGGACTCGTTGCATTTCGACTGAACCCCCGGGGGAAGGCCAGCCTCAATGTGCACGGCGGTGCAACTCTCAAGACATCTACCCCGGCTCATAATCGGGCCGCGCCGCAGCTCAACGAAACCGGCAGATCCTTCGGGCTCACGTCAGAATGGTCTCCTCCACGGTGAAGGACCCGGGCCGGTAACCGCTGTACCGCAGCCAACTCTGGCGCACGCGAACGTGCAAGATGTCGTGATCACAGACCCGTTCCACGCCGTCCGGATACTGGGCGAAGTAGGCCTGCAGACAGCGAGCGCGATCGGCGCCCGTAGAAATGTGGGCGATCCCCTCGCACTGACGGTCATCTCGCTGTCCCAGCCGATGACCAGCGCTACTTGAGCAAAAGGCGGACAGGTTGCGGTACTTCCGAGAACCTCGACTCGTGTCGAAGACTTAAATCGCCTCGCCCGGTGGCGGTGATGCCGACCAACGCCGCTTGCGGTGCGCCGAGAACCCCGCGGGTGGCTATGACCGCTAGGCCGCGTTGACGGACGAATTGATGAACTGCTGCTGATCCACAGCACCACCTTGCAGCGGCAACCGTGCGTCGCACTCAGGGAATCGCCAGCGACCTACTTTCTGCGGTTGGGTCCGGCTTTCTTCATCCCCCGGCAGGCTCGGCCGTAGGCCATGATCGGCGAACCGGGCGCGGTGCACAGGAGGGTTTGTGGTAGCCAGGATCGGCGTGCGACCACCGCCAAGTGCGAACCCGCGTCTTTGGTCGCCGCTCAGTGACGGGTCTCGACCGGGCCACTGTCAGCGGCCATTTCCTCCTCGCCCTGCCCAAGCCGGCGGTGGAACAGATCCAGCACGTGTCCGAGGCACTGGCGCGCGAGCTCTGGGTCGTAGCGGTAGCCCTCGTCGCGGGCGAACGCATGCTGGCCGTTCACCTCCACCCACGAGAAGCGGGTTCCGGCGTCCTCGAGCGCGGTGTGAATGCGCTCGCGGCCCTCTCGCGGGATGTGAGGATCTTGGCGGCCCCAGATCATCAGCAACTCGCCGCGAATCTCCCCGACCCGGTCGAGCGAGTCGTCATTCATACCGTGGCCGAGACCGCGCTTGTGGATATCGGTGGCGTAGAAGCAGGCCGCTGCCCGGACATCGGGATTGAAGGCGGCACGGAAGGAAAGATGGCCGCCGACACAGATCCCGATCGACCCGAGCTTGCCGGTGCACGAGGGGTGGTCGGCGAGAAAGTCCAGGACGGCACGGGCGTCCTCGTCGTAGGAAGCAAGCTCCTTAGTGATCTTGTGGGAGTTGCCCCGGTCCGCGCCGGCCGTGTCGTAGGCGAGGACGACACCAGGACCCTCCTCCAGCTCGTGGAAGATCTCCGGCACGGCAACGGTGTAGCCGTGGCCGGCGAGAAAGGCGGCGGTCCGGCGGATGGGACCCGTCACCTGGAAGATCTCGGAGAACAGAACGAGCCCGGGGTAGCGTCCCGCGGCCACCGGACTGAGCACATAGGTGCGCATCGGGCCGTAGGGCGTCTTAAGGTCGACGTATTCCTCAGGGGCGATGATCATTCGCCAACCATAATTGACGTGCCGGGGACGCGCGCTAGCCGGCTTGCACTCCGTGCATCGCCGGAAGTTCACATCGTCGGTGCCGTCGGCGACCCCGACGAGGTGCGCAACCTCTGCGTACTGTTCGCCGACGGGCTGGACCCTGCAGCTGCTCCGTGAGAGTGAATTGCCTCACTTAGCGCTTGCTGAGTTTCGTACCGGAGCACGCCGTGGCCTATCTTCAGAACTTCAGACCAGTGCTCTTGCTGGTACTACTCACGAGGTGACGACATGACTGCCATTAGCGAATCCGGTCGACCAGCAAAGGCGCCTGCACCGCCGACCGCCAACCCGCCGACCAGCCACCGCCGCCTGCTGGCCTGGGTGGCCGAGGTCGCCGAACTGACCGAGCCGGAGGCTATCTATTGGTGCGACGGCTCCGACGCGGAGTGGGCGCAGCTCACCGACACCCTCGTGGAGACCGGCACGTTGATCCGGCTCAACCCAGACGCTAAGCCCAACTCTTTCCTGGCCCGGAGCGACCCCGACGATGTCGCCCGGGTCGAGGACCGCACCTTCATCTGCTCGGCTGATCCCGACGACGCCGGACCTACCAACAACTGGGTAGCGCCGACCGAAATGAAGCAGGTGCTGACCGATCTGTATCGCGGCTGCATGCGCGGCCGGATTATGTACGTGGTGCCGTTCTGTATGGGTCCGCTTGACGCAGAGCGGCCAAGCTTCGGTGTGGAGATCACCGACTCCCCGTACGTGGTGGTCAGTATGCGAATCATGACCCGGATGGGTCGCTCCGCGCTAGCCGCCATGACCGCAGACGGGGAGGCCGACTTTGTGGCCTGCCTGCACTCGGTGGGTGCCCCGCTCCAACCGGGGCAGGCCGACGTCCCGTGGCCGTGCAACGAGGTGAAATACATCAGCCACTTCCCCGAAGAGCGGGCGATCTGGTCCTACGGCTCCGGCTACGGCGGCAACTCGCTGCTCGGCAAGAAGTGCTACGCACTGCGGATCGCCTCAGTCATCGCTCGCGACGAAGGGTGGCTGGCCGAGCACATGTTGCTCATGAAACTGACCTCACCGCAGGGGCGGAGCTACCACCTCGCGGCCGCCTTTCCCAGCGCTTGTGGGAAGACGAACCTGGCCATGCTGCGTCCGACCCTGCCGGGCTGGACGGCGGAGACCTTGGGCGACGACATCGTCTGGATGCGGTTCGGCGCCGACGGCCGGCTGTACGCGACCAATCCCGAATACGGACTGTTCGGCGTGGCTCCCGGCACCAGCTGGCGGACGAACCCCAACGCCATGGCGACAATCGACCGCGGCAACTCCTTGTTCACCAACGTGGCGCTGACCGACGACGGGGACGTGTGGTGGGAAGGCATGACCGGCGAACCGCCCGCGCATCTGACCGATTGGCGAGGCCAAAGCTGGACGCCCGAGGAGGCCACCGGCCCGGCGGCCCACCCGAACAGCCGGTTCTGCACACCCCTAACACAGTGCCCGATCCTCGCGCCCGAGTACGGCGACCCGGCCGGAATCCCGATCGACGCCATCATCTTCGGCGGGCGTCGGGCGGACACGGTGCCCCTAGTGGCCCAGGCCCGGGACTGGCCACACGGGGTGTTCCTGGGTGCCACGCTGTCCAGCGAGACCACCGCCGCCGCGACCGGGGCGGTCGGTGTGGTGCGACGCGACCCGATGGCCATGCTGCCATTCCTCGGCTACGCGGCCGACGCCTACTTTGCACACTGGCTTCAGCTGGGCGCAGAACATCGAGCAGGCCTACCGGCCATCTTCTATGTGAACTGGTTCCGCAAATCTGCCGCCGGGGCGTTCCTCTGGCCGGGATTCGGTGAGAACAGCCGGGTACTCAAGTGGATCGTCGAGCGCCTGGAGGGTCGAGCGCAGGCCGTCGAGACGCCGGTCGGCTCCGTACCCTCGCCCGCCTCACTCGATGTCGACGGCCTGAACCTGCCGCCCGAGGCGCTGGAGGCCGTGCTCACCGTAGATGCCGAGGAATGGCGGGCCGAGCTGGCTTTGATCGAGGACTGGTTCGCCATGTTGGGCCCGAGGCTCCCCGCCGCGCTCCGTACCGAGCTCGATAGCCTGACCGGCCGCGTGGGCTCCGAGTTGCCAGAGTCGGCACCGGGGCGATGACGTAGTGGCACGTCGGCGATCTCGCCGAACCCATGGTGCTTGCGGTTGCAGAGTACGACTGCCGCTGACTGGCGGTCCGGGGAACTACGGAAGTGCCGCGGGCCGCAAGGCGCCTTCGATGAGGCCGGAAGCCGAGGAACAGCGCCTGTATGAGCACTCGGCGAGTGAGGGCAACACCGAGCCCCACGACGCGAACCTCAAGGGCGCCTCTTCGAGGACTCAGCCGGGCGCCTGAGAGCCTCGGATACCGCTATCCCGGGACCGGGATCCCCGGGAGGCTAGTCAGACCGTCGGCCAGTGCCGCTTCCTCGAACTCGATCTCCGGAAGGCGCCCCGCCAGGAAGTCGTCGTAGGCCTGCATGTCGAAGTGCCCGTGTCCACAGAGGTTGAACAGGATGACCTTCGACTCGCCCGCCTCCCGCGCACGGATCGCCTCGTCGATCGCCGCTCGGATGGCGTGGTTCGGCTCCGGGGCCGGCACAATCCCCTGAGCCCGAGCGAACTGTACGCCCGCGTCAAACACCTGGTTCTGCGTGTACGCCCGAGCCTCCATGTGCCCGTGCTTCACCAGCATGGACAGCGAGGGCGCATCGCCGTGGTACCGGAGCCCCCCCGCGTGCACCGGCGCCGGCACGAACGTGTGCCCCAGGGTGTACATGGGCACGATGGGCGTCATCTCCCCCGTGTCGCCGAAGTCGTAGGCGAACTCACCCCGGGTCAGGGTGGGGCAGGCGGCCGGCTCGGTGGCCACGAATGTGGCATCGAGCTTCCCGGCCAGCTTGTCGGCCATGAACGGATAGGAGAAGCCCGCGTAGTTCGAACCCCCGCCCACGCACCCGATGATGAAGTCCGGGGATTCGCCCGCCATCTCCATCTGCTTCTGCGTCTCCAGGCCGATCACGGTCTGGTGCAGGAGCACGTGCCCCAGCACGCTCCCTAGGCAGTAGTTGGTGTCGGCATTGGTGGCCGCGACCTCGACTGCCTCGCTGATGGCGATCCCCAGGGAGCCCGTGGAGTCGGGCGTGTCGCCGAGGACGCGCTTGCCGACCTGCGTGGTGTCGCTGGGCGAGGCGTGGACCGTCGCCCCGAACGTCTCCATCATCACCCGCCGGTACGGTTTCTGCTGGTACGAGGCCTTCACCATGTACACGAGGCTCTCCAGCCCGAGCATCTGGCATGCGAATGCCAGCGCCGACCCCCATTGTCCGGCCCCGGTCTCGGTGCTGATCCGGCGGATCCCCGCTTCCTTGTTGTAGTAGACCTGAGCGATCGCCGTGTTCGGCTTGTGGGAGCCGGTCGGTGACGTCCCCTCGTATTTAAAGTAGATCCGGGCGGGAGTCTGCAGCGCCTGCTCCAGGCGTCGGGCCCGATACAGCGGCGTCGGCCTCCACAGCCGGTAGACGTCCAGGACCGGGCCCGGGATGTCGATCCACCGCTCGGTCGACATCTCCTGCATGATCAGCGACTCGGGGAACAGCGGAGCGAGGTCTGCCGGCCCAATCGGTTCCCTGGTCCCCGGATGCAGCGGGGGAAGCGGCTGCATGCCCGCGCCGACCATGTCGGGAACGAGGTTGAACCACGCCGCCGGGAGCTCGTCGGTCCCGAGGTCGAAGTGCACGGGTTCGGCCATGGTGTCCCCCTTCTTGGTCACACGCTGACCTGAGAGGCGCTCATTCTATGGGGAACGGGCGTCGCTGGAGTCGGGACGTGATCCCGGTCTGTGCGGGTGAGAACCGATCCCGGACCGATCCCGCACGCGTAAGCAGGCCGTCAACGAATCGTCGGCCCGCGGAGGCCCGCGACCCGGTGCTGTCGGACCGGCAGGGTGCGGCGGCCTTCTGTGGAGCGGATGACGGGAATCGAACCCGCACTGTCAGCTTGGGAAATGCCTAGAGCGCCAGGCCGGCGGGCTGAATGACGCTCCGCCTGAACCCGCGAGTGACCGGGACCGACCGCAGTTGTGGGCACGTTCAGGGCACGGCCAGGACGCTGTTCGATTCTCTGAGATCTACGCCTTACGAGTCGCAAGTGCGAGGTCCAGGATGTTGTTGCTCCGCCTGACCGATGTCCCCGACTTGTGCCTTAGTCCACGGGTGACCGTTGCTTCGGCTGCTCGATTGGCTGCCTCGCATCTCTAGCACACCGATCTTGTAAGTCATTTGGCGCGCGGCCCACCCCCGACGAGTATGAGCCTGGATAGACGCCGCCCGGGTCCGGCCGGTTCCTGTGGGCTTCCTGGTTCCAGGAGCGCGGCCTCGTCTTTTCGCACTCCTTGGGACTGCCGGTCTAGGTGTCGACGAGCCGGACCTATCCGGACTCGTTGTCATAGCAGCCGTGAATGACGGTCGGCGCCGGGATGGCGGCGTACGCGACACTGCCGGCCGTCAACGCGAGCAGGAGGCCCGAGGCCACCACCGCTATCAGCTTGCGGTTCATGGTGACCTCTCTTCGGTGCTTGGGTGGGACCTGCGCCCGGTGTAGAGGAGGATGACGGCGGCCACGCCCCCGAGAATGGCGAAGCCGGCCGACAGTCGTGCCCCGACGGGCACGTCGGCAACCGCGAATGCCGGGACGGCTCCGAGCGCGTTCAGGATGATCAGTACGGCCGCTGCACGAATCGGCCGCCAAGTCTTTCTCCACCAGGCGAAGGCCAAGAGCCCGACGATGAAGGCTCCCAGCCCAACGAATAAGGCGACGATCGGGATCGGGGTGGGATCAGTGCCGCCGGCCATCAGGAGGCCATCGACACACGTCTCGAGACCGACGAGCATGCCGATGGCCAACCCGATCCGCTGAGTTGGCGAAAAGCCCGTCATATCCACTCCTTACTGGGACTGTCTTCGAAGTGCAGGTCCAGACTCTCGTCGCGCAATGCCCCGACGCGAGGTCCGCGGTACCCGGTACGCAGGAACCGTTTCCCTCGGGCCGGGACCCAGATCCGGCTCCGCTGTCGCCCGAACGGATAATGATGGTGTCATGGCGATCCGGGTCCTCCTCGCCGACGACCACCCGGTCGTGCGCTACGGCCTGACCGCGATGCTCGATGCCGTGGAGGACATCGATGTGGTGGCGAGCGTGCCCGACGGGCCATCCGCTCTCCGGGAGGCACAGCTGTGCACCCCGGACGTGGCGATCCTCGACATCCGGATGCCGGGTGTCGACGGTGTCGAGGCGACCCGGCGGCTCCGGGCGACCGTTCCTAAGACGGCGGTCCTCCTCCTCACCATGTACGACGACGACGCCACCGTCTTCACTGCGATGCAGGCCGGCGCTCGGGGCTACCTGCTCAAGGGCGTCTCCCAGGACGAGATCACGACCGCTATTCGGGCCGTGGCGGCGGGCCAGGTCATCTTCGGTGCAGGGATGGCCACCCGGATCATGACCTACTTCTCGCAGGCCCCGGCGAGCACGTCGAGCGCCTTTCCCCAGCTGACGGAGCGGGAGCTGGAGATCCTCGAACTGCTGGCCTCCGGGTGCGGGACCGTCGAGATCAGCGCTCGCACGCACCTGGCCCAGAAGACCGTGAGCAACCAACTCACAGGCATCTTCGCCAAGTTGCAGGTCGCCAACCGGACGGAGGCGGTCATCCGGGCAAGAGACGCGGGTCTAGGCACGTTTCGGGAGGCCTGATGCCCGGCCCGGTGCTCATAGCGCTCGCCGCCGCCGGGGCGACGCTGATGGTCACCGGCGTCGCGCTCGTCATCGGCAGGCTGGCCCGGCTCTCGCGGTGCGCTCCTTGCCCTGGCCGGCGCGGGCGCGGTCGCGGCTGCCCTGCTGGACCATGCGGGTGGGCACTCGGTGGTGACCCAGATCCTGACCGTCGCGGTGCTGGTTGGCCTGTCTGGCCTTGCCGCCTACCCGGCCCCTGAACGGTGGGGCCTCGGGGATCTGATTGCGTTCGGGCTGGTCGCAGGCTGGGTGCCGGTCGGGATCGGTGCGGGGGTTGTCGACCGCAGCTCCCTTGGTGACGCGATGACCCGCGCACTCGCACCTCAAACGGTCGGCCCCATAGCGGTCGTGGCCTTGTGCCTGCAGACGCTGTGGCGGTTCGAGAAGGCGGGTCGCGAGGACCGGCGGGCGCTCGTCTGGATGGCCGTCGGGGCCGGAATCCCGCTCGTCGTCGGGTTGGCGATCGCGGTATTCCTGCCGTCGGCCTTCGGTGCCGTCGTGGCAATCGGGCTGTGGGTGATCCTCGGCCCCGCGCTGGTCCTGGGCACCCGTGACCCGGATCGGCTCGACGCGCATGCCGTAGGCGTCCGGTTCGCAGAGATCGTCTGCGCGGCCATCGTCTTCATTGCGCTGTTCGGTACCGTCCAGGCGCTGCTGGGCCTACTGACCGGCGACGGGACCCTCGGACCAGGTCTGGTCGCCCTGGCAGCAGCCCTGTGCGCCTTCGCCCTTCACCCGACCCGGATCGTGCTCCGCCGCGTCCTCGACGAGATCCTTTTCGGCAGCCGTCCGGACCCCCTCAGCGCCGCTACCGACGTGGCCGGCGTCGCGTCGGCCGATCCCTCGGCGGCATTGGAGGTGATCCGGTCCACCTTGGTCCTCCCGTACGCCGGGATCGTCGAGTCGGACGCGCAGATCGCGACCTCGGGGACGCCCGGTGCCCACACCCGCCGCTTCGCCCTCGACCTCGGTGAGGACACGACCGCCGAGTTCGTGGTCGGACTGCGAGCCGGCGATCTCAGGCTGACCGACGACGACGAGAAGGTCATCCGCCTGGCCCTGCCGCTGCTCGCCCAGACGATCCGATCCCAAAGGCTGGCGGCTCAGGTGCAGGCGGCACGCGAGACCACGGTCACGGCTCGTGAGGACGAGCGCCGGAGGATCCGGCGAGACCTGCACGACGGACTCGGTCCCCGGCTGTCCGGCATCGCGTTCATCGCGGATGCCGTCCGCAGCACCCTTCGCAGCGACCCCGAGCGTGCGCTCGACCACCTGACCCGCCTACGCGGCGAGACCGAGCAAGCCATCGACGATATTCGTCGTCTCGTCTACGCGATGCGTCCTCCAGCACTGGACGAGCTCGGCCTCCTCGCCGCGGTCGCACAACAGACCGCCGGTCTGCGAACGCCGGCCGGCGACCCGTTCAACGTCCGGATCGATGCCTTGCCCCTCCCGTCGCTCCCGGCTGCCGCGGAAGCCGCAGCCTACCGGATCGCGGTGGAGGCCACAGCCAATTCTGCACGGCACAGTGGGACGACGACGGCTGACCTGAAGCTCTCGGTGGACGGCGACGCGCTCGTGCTCTCAGTCCGGGACGAGGGACGCCGGGGCCCCTGGGTACCGGGCGTGGGGATCACCTCGATGCGCGAGCGGGTAGCAGAGCTGGGCGGCGAACTGGTCGCGGGCGAAGGTCGCGTCGAGGCGCGACTACCGCTCGCGACCAGGTCGCCAGTGATCCGCTGAGCCAGTCGTGACCCAGCTCAACGCCCGCGGAAGATCGCCCGGCCGAGGAGGCCCAACCCGAGCACCGTGAGGATGCCTGAAACCGTATTCATGCCCAGAGCGATCGTTGGGTCGTTGACCAAGGCGCCGACGACGAAGTGGATCGGCTGGCTCACCGCCAGACCGACCCCTGCCCACAAGGGGATGGCCCTGCTGCGGATGGCGGCCATGCCGAGCAGCACCATGCCGAGGGTGTGACCGATGACGAAGGTCCCCAGGGCGGCGTTGAATGCTGGGTGGACGCCCCACGCCATATCGGTCACCAGGTCCTGGTCCAGACCGTGCGTGGCGCCGTACCAGACGATCGCGTCCGACCCGGCGACTAGCCAGGCCAAGCACAGATAGCCCGGTACGGCGAGGATCATGGCGGCTGTCGTCAGCCGGGGCGCGCGAGCGTATGTCGCTCGGCCCGCCCAGATGACCGCGATCGGGAACAGGAGTGCCTCGAAGAAGCCCGACCACACCAAGAGTCCCTGGCGACTGGGATCCGCATACACGGCCGCAGTCAGTTCGGCCTCGCTCAGCGTGCCGGGATCCAGAGAGAGGAAGAGGCCGCTCACCAGCGTGAGCGCCGGTGCCAGTGGCATCAGGATTGGCGCGGCCAGCCGCACCGGACGGGGTGCGCGAGCCCGCGTGTCCGCGGCGGTGCTGGCGGACAGGGTGGTGGTCGACATCGAGATCCTCCTGGTGAGAGCCGTGGGTGTCTCCACCGTCGGCCGTCGGCCCTCCCCGTGTCAGCGGAGGCTCTTCCCGGATCCTGGGTGGTCGCTCCCGACCTCGAGGTCTCCGCTCCCGAGACCATGCGGGCTCGGTCAGGGCAGGTCGCCTCAGGTCGGCCCTCGGCGGCACCGTCGCGGCTCTATCCGCGAGCGCCGCACCGAGAAGTGCACCTCGGGATCAACGTCGGCGTCGACTGCTGGGACTACGCCCCAGCCTCGGACCGCGTGTGGTTCCCCGGAATCGACGGCGTAGGTACCTCCGCGGCCGTCATCGAAGAGGTGTGTCGGACATCGATTTCTCTCGATCGGTGGGGGTACGACAAGCAGGTTGAGAAGGCGGTCCGTTTGAACTAGATCGATCGGTGCCGTGCAATGTGTCTGTCCTTTGGCCGAGGCGCCGCTTCGAGATGGTGGTCGACTGGCTGGCTGTTGCCGTGCGGCACGTACCCGAATCGGTCCCGCGAGGCTGGCCCATGCTGCAAACATCGACGCGCCACATTGAGGCTCGGCCATATCAGGTCGGGTCGATCGGTACAGGCAGGCGGCGGGGAGCCGCGTAGACGAGCGCCTTGTGTCGCCAGATTCAAGCACTCCCAGTGACGCTGGTTGCGTTACGCGCGACTTAGGACAAGCAGGTCGTTTCGCATCGTGGTGACGACCTTTCCACAGGTGGCGGTGGTGGGAAGTCATGAAGCGAAATGCCTGGCTCAATGACGGTGGACGCAGGTCGCGAGAAATCGGTGATCAAAGTGACGCAGATCAGCAAGCTGCAGGCAGTTACAACGGACCGCGTATGGACCGTGCATGACGTATCTGCATTCCTCGGTGTGCCGGTCGGCACGCTGTCCCAGTGGCGGTACCTGCGGATTGGACCGCCTGCCTATCGGGTGGGCCGGCACCTCCGCTACGATCCGGCGGCGGTGCGTACCTGGTCGGACGCACAGGACGCCTATGGCCGGTAACATCCAGCGACGCCCTGACGGGAAGTGAGGGCACGCTCTCGCGACGCAAACCATCGCGAGCACGCCAGGCATTTCCAGCGCAAAGGACGACGCCGAGCGCTGGCTCGCCTCACAAGTGGTCGCCAGCGCTCGCGGTGAGTGGGTCGACCCGACCCTCTCCAATGCGGACCAGATGCGGACTAAACGGCGCCCGGACCGGTCCAACCAAGCGGCACTGCCCCTCGATAATCTGCCTGAACAGGCCGCTGGCTGGGTAGAACTTCTTCGAGCCGCCTTGGGGAATCGAACCCCAGACCTACGCATTACGAGCGGGTCCACTGCGTGATGGTGGCCGAAGATTGGAGTCGTTTAGTGCTGGACTCTCTTTCGCGGTCCACGGTTAGCGACGGCTAGCGACGGCCGGTGTTGGGAGTACGGGGGCACGCCGGGGGCATAGGACAATCAGTTTGGGAAGATATTGCGCAAGCCCGCTCGCAATGGTTCGTAGGCGTGACGCCGAGTCCGATGGGCACCGTTGGTGACCGTGGGAAGCCCTCCCGTGGGGCCGTTTGGGGCCCGGCCCTGTGCCCGCTTAGCAGGTCGTCGGATGACGTCCTGCCGGTGCCTGTCCACGTCCGTCACGCTCACCACCTCCATCCGCGAATCGCTACGAACGGTCGAGGACGGAGGTGATGAGACCACAACTGAGACCGGGCGCGACCTCTGCCTATCAGGTGGGCCCGTCCCGAACCACACCCGCGCGGTTAGGCCAAGCGGAAGACCCGGGCCTCCCAGGGAGCGAGCGTGTCAGCGGAGCGGGCGAGGAGCCGCCAGTCCGAGCTCATCTGGCCGGAGCGCGATTGTAGGAATGACCCGCCTCACACGAGTATGTGATCGTGGCGAACTTGCCCGGACACCTCGCGGCATGGACACGTCGGCTGCACTCGAAGCGATTCACTCGATCGGCGTGGGTCGTCATTCTCCTAGTGGCTGGTGCTGCCACAGCGTGGGCGAGCACGATCACCCAGCCGACGAGCAGCGACCTCGCCTTTCTGGATGCCGCCGTTGGGTTGGCCTTCGTGGCGGCTGCAGCAGCAAGTGGCGGTCCGCTTGCGCAGCGAGGGTGGATGGTCGCGGTTGGACTGGCCTGGCCAATCGGAGTGCTGCCGGCTGCGCGGTCCTTGCACTCGGCGCTTCTCCTGGTGGCGCTCGCGGCATTCCCAACTGGTCGGCTCCGCCGCCCGTGGCAGTTCGCTGTCGCCATCCTCGCGATCATGGTCGGACTGCAGTTCTTCGATCAATTAGCGATCCCTGCCAGCTTTGCTGTCTGCGCCCTCGGGTGTGCGCTCGCTTGGCAGAAGCGCCGGATCAGCACTCCGTACGCGGCCCTTTCTGCAGTTGGTGTGTCCGGCGTAATCAGCACTGCATGGTTCATCGCTCGGTTCCGCCCGCAGCAATTCCGGCCTTCAGAAGCGCTGCTCGCGTACGAGGTCGTCCTGGTGTTGATCGCTGTGGGATACGCCCTTGCTGTTCGCGCCGCGGCGTCGCGCCGCGCCGCGCTGGAAGATCAACTGGTTGCCGATGCCGGCCCGACCGGCGTGCTCGGTCTCGAGCTGGTGCTACGAGATGTATTGCACGATCCGGACCTTCGTATCGTGCCGGCAGGGACCCAGTCCGACATCCCAGGAGCTCGAGTGCTGAACGTCGCCGATAACTCCATCCAGGTAGCGCAGGTGGTGCACAAGTCCAGCTCACTCGACGATCCGGCCACCGCAGCGGCCGTCTCAGCTGCAATCCGCCTCACCTTGACACAGGAGCGTCGCCAAGCGGAGCTTGCGCAACGCGTAGCCGATCTTGAGGCGGCCCGCATTCGCATTGTCGCCTCAACTGACCGGCAACGAGAGCGCGCTGCGATGAAACTCCGAAACGACCTCGGGATGTTGGATCGCGCCGGGGCGGACCTGGCTGGGCTGCGTGGCACTGCCAAGGGCGAGGTCGGGGCGGTCCTCGACATTGCGGGCGAGGAGATCAGGGCAGCCACTCGCGAGATCGAGGATCTGGTGGCAGGTGTCCCGCCGACCGAGCTGGGTGGTGGTGGGCTCGGCACAGCGCTGAAGCAGCTCACTGCTCGCAGTCTGGTGCCGGCTTCCCTCACCATTGGCGCTGAAACTGAGGCGGGTGTCAACGAAGAGACCGCGTTGTACTACGCGTGCTTGGAAGCGCTCACGAACGCTGTCAAACATGCGGAGGCGTACTTCCGTGGAGATTTCTCTCACCCGGGTTGGAACTGCACTGGTCGTCACGGTCCGCGACGACGGGACAGGAGGCGCCGATCCAACCGGTTCAGGCCTTCAGGGTCTGGCAGACCGGCTCGCCACATTCGGTGGGCGGCTCCAGGTGCAGAGCGCACCTGGAGCCGGCACGATCGTGACAGCGACGGTCCCGCTTACTTGATCTTCTGCAACGGCTTGAGGACCAGCTCCCAACCGCCGCTCTGCCCCTGGAGTTGGGTGAATCGCAACTCGTCCGACTTGAGCTCCCAGCGCACCGCTTTCGTAGGCTCTCTGCCATCGGACACGAAGTAAGCGACGTTGCCCTTGCCTCGAAGTCCACCCCATTCAAATGGTTCGCTCTGGGTTGAGCCACCGCAATCCTGTCCCGGAGTAGCGACGGGCTGGCACCGCAGCTGGTATTTCCCATCGCGGACAGAGAGCGTCCAGGTGCCTGAGTTTCCGTCGTGGTTGTCCAGACCAGCGGCAAGCACTTCGTCGGAAGTGATCTGAACGCGGTACGCGCCGTCCGGGATGGCAGCGACGTGTCCGCGGGATCGTGCCCGCAATGCTTTCGTCGACACTGACTCCCTTCACGGCAGTCGTTGTCCACTTTCAGGGTCTCGCTTGCGGCGTTCTGTGCGCCACTGCCTTGATCTTGGTGAGCAACGGCCCGTTGAGGGATCAGAGGCTAGCCGGTCAAGTACCGGTGTCAGCCGGGTGCGAAGAGCAAGTAGCTGAGTCGGCGTGGCGTCCTTGAATCGCACTCCTCGTGTGCACAGTTCCTCGGCGATGCTGCTTTCGTCGTAGTCGCCTCGACTGATGCGATGAACGCCGCGATTGGCGGCTTCTCGGACCCAGCCGCGTTGCTGCTCGCTCAGATGCGTCGAACTTCTGGCGGCTAAATGCCAACACGAACATCTTTGGCCAGAGAACGACGTTGCCGGTGATGTTGCCTGCCTCCTTTCCGTAGCCGGCTTGCTGGTACTGGGCCAGGTCGAACTCAGCCCCCCGTAGCCGGCCAGCCCTGACCTCGTCAATCCAGCCGAGTCCCATGTTTACCGGCACGGCGCCGAGCGCCTTGATCGTGTCGGACTGAACCTGGGAGTTGTAGGTTCGGAAACTTATACCCTCCCAGTCTTCGGGCCCTGCCAGTGCTGACTTGGCGGCGAACGGGCGCCGCAGCGGGCCGACGGTCAGACCAAGGCCGACAACGCCCGATCTGTCGAGTGAGGCAAGCGCTTGAGTCGCGACATCGCTGGAAACCAGTGCCTTCTGGGCGGCATAAGTGTGATCACCATGGGCGCCTCGAACGCCTCGAGCCCATGAATGCCGGCAGCTCCGAAACCGCGAGTACCGACCCAACCGCCGTCGAGCTTGCCCTCGGCAATCGCCTTGATCAGATCAGCATCAGCGGTGGGGGCACCGCCGCCGTAATCCTCCACTACCTCGACCTTGAGGCGCCCGCCTGAAACTTTCGGAATGTTGTCAACGAAGGCCTGGACCCCAAAAGATAGACCGTCCGGATTGACCTTGTCGATCGTACCAAGCTTGAGGGTCACCGTCTCCCCACCAGCCCGGTCGGCTGGTGCGCTCCTGCCGAGCAGGCGGCCGCTGCTCACGACGCTCAGCGTCGTGATCAACCCGGCGATAAGTCTGCGCCATATTCATGTCTGCCTCCTTGATTGTGCTCGTGTCAAGGACGCTAGGGATCCCGAGACCGGCCGACCAGCGTGATACCTCGGGCAGTGATGTGGAAAACACTGGCCTGCCGGCGGACAGCACCCGACAATGAAGGTGTGTCGTCGCAGGCGTCTGTGGGGACGCCGCCCAGGATAGTCGTCGGCTATCGCCTCGCTGCGCTGATGGCCGTGTTGCTGCCGTCGATCACCGCGCTGGTATCGGCGGGACGCTGGGGCACACGTAACCCATTGACTTTTGCCGAATCAGGTCTCGACCCAGCGATGCTCGCTTTTCTGCTCCTCGCCTCGGCGTTGGTTCCGGTAGCGGTATTCGCAGCGAGGCCGCGTGTCAGATCCGCCGATCGGTTTGGCTATAGCTAGCGTCGGATCGCAGGTGCCGTTCTGGGCCGCATGGCCCGGGCTGCCTGATGGCCTGAGGTCCGCTGCGCTCGCTGTAACTCCTCTTACGGTCGCTGGCGTGGCGGCCGCTGTCCACGGCTGGGCGCCGCGTTCCCCCAGCTGGGTGTTACGGGCGTCCTATCTGTTCGTCGCGCTCGCTGTGACGATCCACCTTCTGGCTACGACCCCTTTGGCGATCCCGGCTGTGTTCGTACCTGCGGGGACGTGGCAGCACCATTGGAATTCGCATTGACGGCCAAGGGGCAGTGGCCATCGTGGCCGGGCTGACCGTCCTCGCAGCCGGGTTGGCGGATCAGTGGGAGTCCTCCGATCTGGTGCACCCGCCCTGCTGATTGGCGCTGCACTGGGCAGCCCTCGGCTTCTCTCGGCCTTGATGCTGATCCGTTGGGTGTCGTGGGGAGACGCCAGTTGGCGAGCTGGTTGATCTTGCTGGGGCCGGTGGCTCCTGGACTTGTGGCAGGTGCAGTCGTGCCATCGCGCTTAAGCACGGCGCGATCTCGTCGTGCAGTCTCCCGCCTTGTCCACTCTTTGTCCTCGCCGGAACGGTCCTTGCGAGTCGCATATGCCGTTCCTGGTTCCGATCGTTGGGTCGACGCCGAGGGCCATGAGTCGTCACCGTATGGAGCAGGTGTAGTGCTCTCAGATGAATCAGGTCCAGTTATGCGGCTAGAGCCTTCGCCCGGTACTGACCAAGCGGAGCTGCTGGCTGACCTGACTCCAGCCGCCAAATTGGCACTTCGCAATGCGCAGCTCTCGGCAGCGGCCTCGGCGCGGCTGGCTGACCTTCAAGCTTCGCAACGTCGGATCATCGCGACCTACGATGCTGAAAGGCGACGCATCGAGCGAGATCTGCACGATGGCGCCCAGCAGCGCCTCGTCAGCGTTCTCGTCCAGCTTCAGCTCGTGGCGCGCGATGTCACGTCGGGCGATCAAGCTGGTCATCGCCGAGACCGACCGGCGGCTGCGTTCGGTGCTTGCCCACCTGCGCCGACTCGACCTCGACCCTTTCCCCGAAACGCTCACCACTGAAGGGCTTGAAGCGGCACTAGAAGAGCTGATCGCCAATTCGGATGCGCCGGCGATCTGCAGCTCCTCGCCTCGATTGGACAGCCTGCCAGACGAAATCGAGCGAGCCATCTATGCGTTCGTAGCTGCAGCGGTGAGATGCTGCCCAAAGAGGATCATCGACAGCCCAAGTCGCGCTGCGGGATCTGGGAACATGATGGGGCAGTTCACGTGCGTGCACGCTGGAGGATGTTCCAGAGCTGTCGTCTACTGGCCTCGTCGAAGCGGCGGATCGGATCGGAGCAGTCGGGGGCCATGTCGCGTTGGAGCCACCGGCGAACGGATCGAGCTCGATAGAAGCGGTGATCCCATGCGCGCCGTAGTCGCCGACGACATCATGCTGATCCGGTCCGGAGTGGCTCGGCTGCTCAGCGACGCGGGCGTCGAGGTGGTGGGCGAGGCCGGCGATGCGGAGACGTTGCTGCGGCTTGTCGCCCTGGAACGTCCCGACGTGGCGGTGGTCGACATTCGCATGCCGCCCACCCACACCGACGAAGGGCTGGCGGCGGCCAGGCGAATCCGTGACAGCGTGGCCTGAGACGTCCGTTGTCGTTCTCAGCCAGTACCTCGAACCTCGGTATGCCCAGCGTCTGCTTGCAGACCAGCCTGGCCATCTCGGTTACCTGCTGAAAGAGCGCGTCTCCGACATCGCCGTCCTGATCGACGCCATGCACCGAGTGAGCGAGGGCGAGTGCGTCCTCGATCCGACGATTGTCGCCAGACTGATGCAGCGTCGACGTCCAGCCTCGCCACTGAGCAAATTGACGGCTCGCGAACGGGAAATCCTTGCCTTGATGGCCGAAGGTCGCTCGAATGCGGGGATCGCCGAAGCGCTAGGAGTCAGTGAGCGGACTGTTGAGACATCTTCCGCCCTGATCTTCCGCAAGCTAGGGCTGGAGCCCTCGCACGACACGAATCGCCGAGTTCGAGCGGTCCTCACGCTGCTCCGATCATGACTTTGGATGACCTGGCCGACGTGTACGTGATCCGCTCAGACGGGCCTGACTGTGGGCTGCTCGATACGGCTTGAGCGTAGCCCCTCCGACACCGGGGGCCGTCACCAGACCTGCTGGGCCGCCGGTCCGCCTGCACCACGAGGAGCACCACTGGCAATTGCCTCCGAACTTCGCATAGCCCTTGACTGGCAGGTCGCGTGATCATGAACATCAACGGGCGGGGCGCGGCCCGCAGCGGAGCGAGGACACGCGCCGCCGCCGGCGCGTAGCGCCGGGCCTTGATCTGAAAAGAGCCAGATTCGGCAGTGTGCTCCCTGTCCTGCCATGTCCTGTGCCGGGTGATGTGCGACAGTTCCTCGCCAGTTGATCTGCGACGGTCGGTCCTGTTTCGGCCACTCTGAGCGGTGGTGTCTTCGTGGGGCACCTTGGGCTGCCCCGCGTTTTCCGGACGGGTTGAATTGTGTTATTTCATGCTGCGAGCTGCTCGTTTAAGTATTCGGTGCGGATCTCGTGGGGGGTTCGGTAGCCCAATGCTGAGTGGAGTCGCCGCCGATTATAGAAGATTTCAATGTAGTGGGCAATATCTTGTTTCGCTTTATTCCGTGTCGGATAGACGGTGCGATGGACCCGCTCATTCTTAAGGGCTGCAAAAAAAGATTCGGCCAGCGCATTGTCGTAACAACACCCGGTGCGGCCCAGCGATTGCCGCATGTGCAGCGAGGCGAGTTTCGTACCGAATTCGGTTGAGGTGTATTGAGTGCAATGCCGCTTAGTTAGGCGGCCGCTGGCTGCGTGATGAGTAGGTGTGGTCTGTAGTGTTGCTGACGATGTTGGGGTGTCTTGGTTGGGAAGTTGTGCCGATTTCCGGCTTTGTGGACGCGCGGGTAGCTTCGGGGTCGTCGCCTGTTTTGTCTTGCGATGGTTTCGCGGATGTCGCGTTCATGAAGAGCCTCGCGGGCGGTGGGGGGAAAATTCCGCCGGATCGGTGATCCGTCGACGGATGATGTGGAGCGTGCGCGTGAATGATATTCGGTCCGGGTCGATGTCGACGGTGTCGGCTGCTTCAATCATGAAGGCACGGATGGCGTAATGGGTGATGAACAATCCGTACAATTCTTGGCGGACCATCGCGGGGGTTTTAGATCGTATGCCTTCGCCTTGGCGTAGATATGTTTCTATCTCCCGGAATGCTGACTCGATTTCCCATCGTTGATGATAGGCGTCGGCGAGTTCGACCGCGGTGACCTGTTCGGGGTCGGTGATGCTGGTGATGATCCGGAACGTCTCTGAGGGCTTGTCGGACTGGGTGGGTCCGGCCACCTGGTACTCGACGACGCGAACTGGTATGTGGGTGGCGAGCCGGATGTCGGTGATCTTGGCCGCGGAGATCCGGGTCTTGCTGCCCCGGGGTTGGTTGGTGATCTCCGACAGATATGACCCGTCGGGGAACCTATTCAAAACCGGAAGTCGAACGCCGGCCGACAGCCGCCACAGCAAGTCCGCCCCGGTGAAGCGGTAGTCCCGCCACAGGTCGAAAGAGTAGAAGCCGCGGTCAGCCACGACCAGCATGTCAGGGGTGATGCTGTCCAGCAGAGCTTGAGCAAGCTCTCGTTCCCCGGTGCGGATGGTGCCGATCGTCACAGCGATCACGGCGTGAGTACCGACCTCGGTGAGCCCCACCGTCCGAGACTGCGGGAATGGCCGACGAGTGCCGCCCTCGGGCTTGTGGAAGACAGCCCGGTTCTGTGGAGTGTCGGGCATGTCGATCATCACGCCGTCGAGGGCCATCAGCCGCCAATTCCGCAGCCAGGCACCTGGTGTGCCCGCCTTGGCAAGGGGCACAGCCACTGTTTCGAACAGCGCCTGCAGGGGTTGCTCACCCAGCCGGGCCCGGGCCTGAGACAAGGCGCCGGTGGTCGGGGTCTGCCATTCCTTCGACCAGGTTCGGGCGAAACGTAGACCATGAACGAGTTTCCGAATGACCTCTTCGTATCCGTCGGTGAACAACGACAAGGCCAGCACGAAATACACCACAACGTGCGCTGGCAACAGTCTCGACCGTTTCTCCACCCGGCCCGTTTCGGCGATTACCTCGTCGACCACATATCGGGGGACAATCCTTGTTAAGACGCCTAAAGAAACATGATCGGTAAGCTTACCTCTATCGTCGAGATTCATAAATCTAACTATATTTTGACGGTTGCCGCTTATCGATGATCTCCGGCGATGACGCGCCGAGTCGAATTTCTCCTAAGTAGGCTCAAGATCGAAGAAACCCAAAGTCCAATCGTTTGTACAATCCACGGGGATTAGCAGGAAACCATTATCAGGAAGCGATGCTCCGGATATCGTGAGGGAGGGCTTCTGAATCGTTAACTAAGCGGCATTGGTATTGAGTGCCGCGGTCAGAATGGAAAATGCAGCCGTCGACCAACCGATGATTTCGGGCAGCCATGCCCAGCGCGTCGCTGACCAGGCTAGTGCGCATATGGTCAGCCATCGCATAGCCGATGACTTCTTTGTTGAAGCAGTCGATCACCGTCGCCAGATACAACCAGCCGGCCCAGGTGGGAATGTAGGTGATGTCGCCGACGAGTTTGCATCCCGGCGCCTCAGCGGTGAAGTCCCGGCCGACCAGGTCCGGTGTGGCTGTCTGCTCGCCGTCTTGGACGGTCGTGGTCCGCCACGGCCGCGGCTGGCAGGCGACCAGACCCAGCTCGCGCATCAGCTCCCGAACCAGCTCCGGGCCGACCCGTTCGCCGCCGCGGACCAGCTCCTGGTGCAGCCGCCGATATCCGTAGGTGCCATCGGAGGCCCCGAACAACGCCTCGATTTTGATCTTGAGCAACTCCCGCCGCTGCGCGGTCCCGCTCACCGGCCGGTGCAGCCACTCGTAATACCCAGACCGCGACACCTGCAGCCACCGGCACATCCGCCCGATGCTGGGAGCACAGGCCGCAGCGTACTCGGCGTCAATGAACGCGTATTTGTCGCTCACCGAGGCTCCCGGGCAAAGTACGCTGCCGCTTTTTTCAGGAAAGTGTTTTCCATTTCCAGTTCCCGATTCTGCCGCTCCAATTCCCGCAGCCGCGCCCGTTCCGACAATTCCAACGGCGGATCGTCGGTGGCATGGGTTTCCCGGTAGGCCCGCACCCAATTCCCCAGGCTGGTTTCGCTCAGCCCGAGTTCGCGGGCCACCTGGGCAATAGCCCGCGACCCCTCGACCACCATTCTGGCCGCTTCTTCACGAAACTCCGGCGAATACTTCTGATGTTTCGCTGACATTAATTCCTCTCCTTTCGAGAATGGACCCTAAAGGGTCCGCAGTCCGGAAAGGGGGAGGCACGCCTCCTTTGGGTCAGGGGGCCGGGGATGGCGCTGGTTGTCTTGTCTGTTGTCGAGCAGAGGTTGGATGCGGTCCGGGCGGTGCTGGCCGGTGAAAGTGTGGTCGAGGTCGCGGTCCGTTATCAGGTGGCGCGGTCGACGTTGCATCGTTGGATCGGCCGCTATCTGGAGGGGTCGGTCGCCGGGCTGGCGGACCGCTCGCATCGTCCGTGGTCGTGTCCGCATCAGGTGCAGCCGTTGGTGGAAGCGGCGGTCGCGGAGATCCGACGGAAGCATCCGCGGTGGGGGTCGAAACGGATCCGGCTGGAGCTGCTCCGCAGGCTGCCACCGACCTGGCCCGAAGGTGTCGCGCCGCCGGCGGAGCGGACGCTGAACCGGATCCTGCTCCGCCAAGGGCTCGCGAGACCGCGGCCGCGGAAGCGGCCGAGAAGTTCCTATCGGCGGTTCGAGCGGCCGGCTCCGATGCAGCTGTGGGCTGTGGACATCATCGAGGGCATCTGGCTGGTCAACGAGGCGACCGGGGTGCTGCGGGAAGCCAAGGTCGTCACCGGTGTCGATGATCACTCCCGGTTCTGCGTGATGGCGATGGTGACCGAGCGGGCCACCAGCCGGGCGGTGTGTTACGCGTTCGCCCAGGCTCTGGTGAGGTTCGGCGCGCCTGATGAAGTACTTAGCGACAACGGGAAACAGTTCACCGACCGGTTCGGGAAAGGCGGGGAGGTGATGTTCGACCGGATCTGCCGGAAGAACGGCATCCGGCACCGGCTGACCGAGCCGGCCTCACCGAACCAGAACGGCAAGGTGGAACGCTTCCACGGCACCCTGCGTCCCGATTTCTTCGACGTCACCGGCCCCTTTCCCAGCATCGAGGCAGCGCAGGCGGCGGTCGACGCCTGGGTGGCTGACTACAACGATGAGCGGCCGCACCAGGCGCTGGACCCGCACTGGCCAGTCACCCCGGCTGAACGGTTCGCGCCTATCCCGGCTGAGCAGCGTGAGCTGCTGCCGCTGTGGCTGCCACCCACCATCGCACCGACCCACCTTGTCGATCATGCCCACGTCCTCGATCATGACCAGGTTGCCGATCATGGTCGGGCTGTCGATCATGGTCGTGCGGCTGGTCCTCAGATTCCGCCGCGGTCGGCGGTGGTCCTCGGCGGGATGGCTGAATGGCCGGGTGGTCCGATCGAGTTCGACCTGGTGGTGCCGCCGTCGGGGAACATGAGCGTCGCCGGCCGTCAGTTCTGGCTTGGCCCCGTCCGGGCCGGCCTCACGGTTCGGTTTTGGGCCGACACCGACGTCATCCATCTGTCCATCGCCGAGGCCCGGGTGAAGAGCGTCATCTCCCACCTGACCGTCGCTGACCTGGCCCGGCTCGTCGCAACCCATGGCGCCACCGCGGCAGGGCCGGCACCGATCCCCACCCGGCCCCACTCATGGGGTGATGGGGAGGCGGTCGAGGTCGACCGGGTCATCTCCCCGGCCGCCACGTTCGCCCTCGGCGGGCACGTCCTGACCGCCTCAACCTTGCTCGCTGGTCGCCAGGTCGGGATCAGGATCGAACCATCGGTGTTGCTGCTGTTCGACCTCGACACCCGCGAGCTGCTCCGCACCCAACCCAACCCGCTGACCGAACCCCAGGTGCTGAGGCTCCGCGGACTCCGCCCGGCCGGGCCGCCGCCGCGGCCCAACCTCGAACCCGTCACGGTCCAGCGGCTCGCCGACTGCACCGGAACCATCTGCGTCACCAGGCAGCGGATCGGGCTCGGCCGGGCGTTTGCCCGACAAACCCTAACCGTCCATGTGTCCGACACGACCATCACTGTCGACCTCGGTGACGGGGACACCCACGTGGCCCGCCGGACCACCACGATGGCGGTAACTACGATCAAGTCCAGGCCGCCACGAACGGCCACAAAAACCTAGACCCGCTGTCTCACATCAGCTGGCACAAAAATGAAGCACATCAACCGTCACAAGACAGCTCCCTGTCCTGCCATCGCCGCGTGGCATCCTCATGCGGATGATCGCCGAGCACCGCTCGGAGTATGCGACCCCAACCGAGCTGGCCAAGGTGATCGCGGCTCGAGAGCGGCTGGGTCGTGAGACGGTGCGTCGCTGGATGGTGCAGGCCGAGGTAGACGGTGGGATCCGTCCGGGTGTCTCCAGCTCCGAGCATGCCGAGATTAAGGCGCTGAAGGCCCAAGTGCGCCGGCTTGAGGAGGACAACGCGATCTTGAAGGCAGCGACGGTTTTCTTCGTGGGGGAACTCGACCCCCGCAACCGCTGATCATGGGCTTCATCGACGCCATGAGAGCTGATGGTCACGCAGTCGAGTCGAGCTGTCGGGTGCTGCGTGAGCAGGGCTGCCAGGTCGCTGCGCGGACCTACCGGGCCTGGCGCACCCGGCCTCCAGCCGCCCGAACCATCAGCGACGCCCAGGTGGTCAATGCGATCGGTGACATCGCCTGGACCATCAACGCCGACGGTCGACGGGTGCTGGCCGCGGAAGGTCTATATGGGCGACGCAAGATGACTGCCTACCTGCGTCGCACCACGATGCCGACGGTCAGTTCCGGCGCTGTGGACCGGGCCATGAGGATCCTCGGGTTGTCTGGTGTCCGCCGTGACAAGGCGATCCGCACCACGATCCCGGCCAAGGACGGCAAACGGGCTGGGGATCTGCTGGACCGCGACTTCACCGCTGACGTCCCGAACCAGGTCTGGGTCACAGATTTCACCTATTGCCGCAGCTGGGCCGGTTTCTGCTATGTGGCCTTCATCGTCGACGTGTTCGCCCAACGGATCGTGGCCTGGCATGCGGCCACCACCAAGACCACCGACCTGGTGATGACTCCGTTGCGGATGGCGTTGTGGCAGCGCGGCCGGGAGGGTCGCCCGACCGAGCCCGGGCAGCTGATTCATCACTCCGATGCCGGCAGCCAATACACCTCGATCCGGTTCACCGAACACCTCGACCTGGAAGGCATCCAGCCCTCCATCGGCAGCGTCGGAGACGCGTTCGACAACGCCCTAATGGAGACGATCATCGGCTTGTTCAAGGCCGAATGCATCCGCACCACCGTCTTCCACACTGGGCCCTACAAGACCCTCGCCGACATCGAGTACGCCACCGCTGGCTGGGTCGACTGGTACAACAACCGCCGGCTCCACGGATCAATCGGGATGGTCCCACCAATCGAATACGAGCAAGCCCACTACGCTGCCCTCAAGCCCGAGATGCAGCCCACATGAAAGCGGCACGAAACTCAGGACGCTTCATGGCACAAAAATGAAGCACATCAACCGTCACAAGACAGCTGCCTGCCATCTTAAATGCCATATTGTCCTGCCATCGCCGTGTGGAGTGCAACCTCATGCTCTGAGCGCCGCGATTACGACTGAGGTGTGCTATCGGCCGGGCGCGGACGGCGCGCTCGGCCGTTGACTTCGAGTGTGTGGTACGGGCGTTGCCTGACGTCCCTTGGACTGAGTGCGGTGCGTCCTGCGTGTGGCTTGTCGGCCCTCGCATCGGCTGGCGGGTGGGTGGCGCGCGCGATATCCCGGTCGAGGCGTTGTTTCCACAGGGCCGGGAGCATTTCGAGTTGGGTTCCTCCGGTTGGTCGTGGGTCTTGGGGATTGATCCCGTTGGCGGCCCGCCATACTGCAATGTCGCCGACGAGGGCGGTGCTCGGGTGGCTTCCCGGTGCAGCCCATACTGGGGGGCCGCCACCTTGGTAGGCGTGATCTTGGATCTGGTCGGCGAGGTCGGCGACCAGCTGGGATCGCTTTGTCAGGTAGGGCACCCAGACCGGATGGGCATGCAGCGTTTCTGATATGCCGGGAAGTCAGGGCAGCGGACCTGGGTTGGTAGGCGTGAGCTCTGGGAGGCGCCAGTAGAGGACGGCGGCCATGTCGCCTGCGGTTCGGAGGTCGCGTCCGCTGGCGGCTGTCAGCAGGTGGCGGAGTGGGTGCTTACCAGTTTCGGCCGCGAGGTCGAGCAGGTGTGCCCGCAGGGTCGGCCAGGCGGGTTCAGTGGTGAGTCCGGGGATGTACTGATCGGCTTGGTCGAGCTCTGCGACGGTCGGGGGTCCGACAAGCTGTTCGGCTGCGACGTTGAGACTGTCGGTGTAGCGCTGGACCGCCTGGAAGAGCCGGGCCGCTGGATCGTTGAGCTCGCCCAGCACAGTGCTGGCGGAGACCGAGCGTTTCATCGCGGGCGAGAATCTGCTGCAGCGTCTCGGTCGGAGTGCGCGGTGCGATGGTGTCGGGTCGGATGAGGCTGTGTGAACGATCCCGGCTTTGGTGGAGGCATCGATCCCACGAAAGGGTGGAGTCATGTCAGCACCGCAGAAGTATCCGCCTGAGGTTCGTGATCGGGCGATCCGTCTGGTCGATGATTTATTGGCCGATGATCAGTTGCAGTTATCGGTGACCGGTGCGTGTCGCCGGGTCGGTGAGCAGTTGGGTATCAACCGTGACACGTTGCGCGGCTGGGTGAAGCAGGCCCAGATCGACGCTGGCACAAGACCGGGAGTGTCCAGCGATGATCGGCGTCGGCTGGTGGAGTTGGAGCGGGAGAACCGTGAATTACGCCGGGCGAATGCGATCTTAAAGACTGCATCGGCTTTTTTCGCGGCGGAGCTCGACCGCCCATCGCCACGCTCGTGAAGTTCATCGACGAGCATCGTCATGACATGATCGATGATTGTCGTGGAGTGAGACGACCCAGGGCAGCCGTCTCTCAGGTAGAAGGGCCGCGCGTTCCAGGTCACCCAGAGCAACGGCGAGGGGCCCATCGCCTCACCGCGCTGGCTCCGACTCCGGTGTCGCCATCTACTATCGAGGCGTTGATGAGCTCGACCTGTTCATGCTCTTCCTTGACGGGGGGTGTACGTCGAGCCCGATCCAGACGAAATTCGGCGCCTACACCCGAATGCTGGGCCAGCCCGGAATCGCGACCGTCGCCAGCATGAGCAGGACGCGCGCCCAACCATTGTTGGCACCCACACCGACCAGCTCGATGCGTGGATGTACAGGCTGGAAGGCACGAGCCCGTACGACGTTGACAAGCCGATCTTCAATACGAACAAGAAGATTCAGCGGATTGTCGACTTCCTCGCAGACGGCCACAAACCAGGTTCGTTCCGCTTTGGAGCCGACCTCCTCGGTCTGGCCGGTCCGTCGCAGAAAGCCTTGGCCGACGCAATGGAAGAGATGGTCAAGAAGACCCGAAACGACGACCGATCGCGCAGCCTCGTTCAGGGATACGCCGGTATGTGGGGATATCCCACTTTTCCGCCGCAACTTGCCCGCGCAGTCACTCGCGCCGGGAAGCGATCGACAAGCTCGGCTCCTACATGGCCGCGAAGAAGCATCAGATGCAGTCCGACCGCAGTCTGGGTGTTCTGCTCGAGCTTGATGGCCAGATCGTTCATGTCGGCTACATAAACGACCCACCAACCGAGAACGACGACCTCGACAACCTCGGCCATAGCCTAGGCCTCGCCCCAGCGGGCTACACCAATCCCGCCATCGGCCAGACGGCGAACCAGGCGTCTAGGCGGCCAGCGACGCAGGAAGAAGTAGCGCATCAAACCCAGCGCTTTTTCGCGTGCGTCAAGTCCGGCGAAGGAGCGTTCGCGCCTGATCGCCCGTCCGCGCTTCCGACGACTAGAAAGCATCGGGTGCAAAGTCCCGGTACCCTCCCGGACAGCGACCGCGCGCCGGCGCAACCTTTCGCAACGAGAAGGTCAGGGGTTCGAGTCCCCTTAGCTCCACTACCTTAATATAGCTTTGACTAGGCCATTTGTTCTCATGCCACGCGAGCATGACTGGTCCTGTATTTCTCATGCGTGCCCTGATGTTGCCGTCGTTAAACTTCTTGACCCGCGGGGGGCGCCAGTCTGAGAAAGTCAGGTCTGCTCCATCCATTGCGCGGACAGTCCTGCGGGTCGAGATTGAGTCCTACAGGCTTTTTACCGCGCAAGCGGCCAGGAGCAGAGGCGTCCACGAGGGCGTGTTTAGAGGAAGCTCGCGCGCCGCCGGAGCACCTGACCTGTCATATCCGTAGCCCAGGCCCGGACCTTCTGCGACTGTGCATGCGGACGACAGATGACGTCGTACGCGGACATGTGACGATCTTGCCGACCGTGGCGACCGACGGCGGAGGTCGAGCACTCCCGGGTGCTGCTTCGTTATGACCCGGCTTGTTCGCTCGCATGTCAGGCACGATGTGGAGTGTCGTTCAGGTCGACGGCGAACACCCGAGTCACGCGTGTCGGCGCGTGCGGTGCACCGAACCCGCGATGGGCCCAACCTCTTGATGGAAGTGCGGACTTGCCGCGACGACGAGGCCACAGGACTTGGAGCCTCGCACAGTCGGACGTGTTTCCCGAATTCTGCCGCCGTTAAGCTTCCGGGCCCGGGCGCCGCGTCTGAGAATGTGAGGGCTGTTCCAGATAGGCGGGCTGAGCAACGAAAGGGCAACTCCGGAAGAGCGACGAAGATGCGATGGCGACGGTGTCTGGGGCGCTGCGCCGGACGGCCTCGAACCTGATGCGTCACGTCGAAGCAGTGTGATTGCGGCCCGCTCGGTTGGCCGGGGCCGGCCGAGGTCGGGCTTCAGCGGAACAGCCCAGGGAGAGTTGGTTTGCGGATACGGCAGGCGTTGGGGCACACGTCCGTGGCTGCCAAAGGCCAGCCGGGCCGGCGAATACCACCGGGTCGATGTGTTCCTCAGTGGCGATGGCGATCTGTGCGGCCTCGCCGTCGCGTCGCAGTTGCTGAGTCGGCGGAACTGCAGAGCAGCAGTCTGCACTTGATCTGCCGCAGTCGGCGGTCTAGCGCGGCGAGTGAGAGTCCGATTGGCGCTGAGGACCTTCGACATGAGCTCGGCGTCGAGCCGACTGGCCGCTCCTGGCATGTGTCCACCGGGGCGACTTGCTCATGGCTGAGTCCCGGATTGGAGTTCGTTGAGGGCTTGGGTGGTCTGGGTAAGGGTGTAGGCGACGGCTTGGTCCCAGTCCATGTCGGCGCCGCGGGCGCGGAGTTCTCGCGCGCGCTCCTCGCCCAGAGCTTCCGTCACGATCAAGCTGAACAGCCGAGCGAAAATCGGCGACTCGGCCACATAGGCTTCGGCGGCGCCCTGAATCATCGCGGCAGCCTCAGGCTGGGTGGCGGCAAGCGCGCCCGCGATCATGTGGAGGATGAAGCCCATCAGGAGGCGGTCACCGCCCCGTTGGAGGGCGCGGATGGCACGGCGGCCGAGCTCGAGGGTGGCGGTCCGGTCGTTTACGAGAAATGCGATCCCGGCGGCCCAGACATGGTCGAGCGCGCTTTGATAGCCGAGCGCCGTGCTGAGCTCGAGACTCTCGCGTAGGCAGGCGCGGGCCTGTTCGGGGTCGGTCTCGACGACGGTCATGCCGACGGCGAGCAGGCCGCTGGCGATGAGCGCCGGATCGCCGATCTGCCGGGCCAGCGTGAGCGCCTCGCGGGCCAGCGGGACCGCCCTGGGCGCGTCGCCGACAAGCAGGTAACCGCCCGCGGCGATGCCGAGCTGGAGGGAGGCGTCGGCGAGGTCGCCACCGGTCCGCGCGATGACCAGCGGCCTGTTCGGTGAGGCGGGCGGCGTCGGCGAACGCGCCGGCAGTAAACGCGATGTTTGAGCGGGCGTCGCAGATGACTTCCTCGACCCGCCAGTCGTGGGGATCGCGGCGTTCGTTGGCCTCGGCGGCGCCGCGGCACAGTTCCTCGGTGACGGTCACATCCGCGCGATTGGACGCGAACCTGGCGCTGACCGCCAGGGCGAGCGGGTAGCCCGGGTGCGCGGCCGCGCCGGGCAGCTCCAGGGCCGCCTCGCCGTCCAGCAGCAGGGGGTACCTGTACGAGACCTCGCTCGGCGCGAAGCCGGCCAGGATCGAAAACGCGGTGTCAATATTGCGGGTGTCGATCGCCCAGGACCAGGCAGCGAGCAGGTTGTCTTGTTCGGCGCTGAGCCGCACCGCCCAAAACACCTCCTCGCGCCGGTCGTGATGCCGGATTTGTTTCCGTGAGAGGACGCCCGCGTAGTAGTCGGCGTGGCGGGCCTGCCACCGGTCGGTCTTCGCCGGCCTCGTCGAGGCGTTCCTCCCCGTATTGGCGGATGGTTTCCAGCAGCCGGTAGCGGGTCTCGGGTCCGTGTTCTTCGGTTACTACCAGTGACCGCGCCACCAGGCGGGCCAGCAGCTCGAACACCGTATCTGGGTCGATACCCTCCCCACCGCAGACCGTCTCGGCGGCCTCCAGGGTGCAACCGCCGGCGAACACCGCCAGCCGGGCCAGCAGCCGCTGTTCGGGCTCGGCGAGCAGCTGGTAGGACCAGTCGATGGTGGCCCTTAGTGTTTGGTGGTGGGGCAGCGTGCCGCGCCGGCCAGCACCGAGCACCGCGAAGCTTCGCTCCAGCCGCCTAGCCAGTTCGGCCGGGGTCATCGCTGCCATCCGCGCCGCCGCGAGTTCGATCGCCAGCGCGATCCCATCCAGCCGCCGCACGGCGGCAGCGACCGCGGCCGCGTTCTCGGCGGTCACCGCGAACTCGGGCTTGACCGCGGCCGCGCGTTCGGCGAACAGTCGCACCGCCTCGGCCTGGGTGATCGCCGCTCAGGTCGGCGTCGGTGCCGGGCACCGCCAGCGGCGGCACCGGCACCAGCCGCTCCCCCTCAATCCCGAGGCCCTCGCGGCTGGTCGCCAAGATCACCAGCCGCTCACATGACCGCTGGAGTACGTCGGCCAGCGCCGCCGCCCCTTCCAGCAGATGCTCACAGTTATCCAGCACCAGCAGCAGCTGTTTGCCGCGTAGGAACTCCACCAAGGCGTCTCGGGTGCTCAGGCCGGCCGGGGCGGTCACCGAGAACACCGCCGCCACCGCATCATCCACCGCGGCCGCGTCGCGCACCGGCGCCAACTCACACAACCATGCCCCGTCACCAAACCGCGGCGACACCTGTCCGGCGACCTGCAACGCCAGCCGGGTCTTGCCCACCCCGCCGGCCCCGGTCAAGGTCACCAGCCGCGCCTCGCCCAGCGCCGCCGCGGTTTGCTCCAGCTCCCGGGCCCGGCCGATGAACGAGCTCACCTGCAACGGCAAATTGCCGGTGCGCTCAGCAACCGTGTGAATCGGCGGGAAGTCCGACCGGCAGATCGGCATGGATCAGCTGAAAGATCAGCTCCGGGTCGGCCAGATCCCGCAGCCGGAACTCACCCAGGCGCTTCAGCCCGAACCCGCCACCCAGACGGCCCGCCACCAGGTCGCGCGTCGCCTTGGTGAGCAGCACCTGCCCGCCATGGCCGGCGGCCCGCACCCGGGCACAACGGTTGATCGGCGTGTAGTCGAGATGATCGCCGCCGCGCACCCGCACCTCCCCGGTATGCAACCCCATCCGCACCCGCAGTGCCATACCGGCAGGCCACACCTCACGCTCGAGCCGAAGCTGACACATCCCGGCCGCCTCCACCGCCGACACCGCGCTGTGAAAGACAGCAAAGAAACTGTCACCCTCCCCACGAGAGGTAATCACCGCCCCGCCATGCTCCCTCGATCACCTCGGCCAGAAGACGATCGTGCCGCTGCAGCGCCACCTCCATCGCCTCCGGCTCGGTCTCCCACAACCGGGTGGAACCCTCGATGTCAGTCAGCAGGAATGTCAGTGTCCCGGCCGGCAGCTCCGCGCCGTCGGGCTCGCCAGGCCCGGCCGGCGATGGACGCGAGGCACCAATGCTGATCGTCGCATCCGCAAAGCTCTCACTCAGCAACACAGCAAGGTCATCGGCCAGCAGCCGTTCCAGCTCCCGCGCCGTGGCGAAGTGGCGGTAGGACACCGTGCCGGCCGCACGAATACCGTCGATCATCGCGGTCAGTCCCGGCTCCTGGTCCGGGGCCGGGCGCTTCAGGTACAACAGCATCGGCTTCCCAGCGGCCAGCCGGAACTCATCCTCCAGACCCGAGATCTCCATGCCCGGACCCACCCAGCCATACCGCTGCCAATAGATGCCGACGAAAATCTGACTCTGCTCCAGGTAGGCCCGATACATGCTCTGCGGCGGATGAGGCCGGGCGCCGGACTCAAACCACACCGGAACCAGATGCAGCCGCCGGATCGCCCGCAGCGCCGCCGCCCGCTCCTCAGCCAACTCCTCCAACGTCGAGGAAATGAACACCCGGACCCGCTGATCAGGGGTGAGGATCACCGCTGCCCGATCCTGAGCCGAGTCCTCGCCCGGCGAAACGGTCATACCCGGCTTCCGCGTATGCTCATGCCCCAGTCTCTCGCTGAACTCCGCACTGGAGGAAGAGTCATCCGAAACGGCGAGCCCGTGGCACGGCGCGGGTCTCACTCGCGGTGTGGGAGGCTGAGCCCTGGCCGTGTGCCCCATGTGTGCCCCCGCGGTGCAACCATGGCGCGCCTGCTGCTGCTACCTGCACGTCCATCACGCCATGCTCCCGCCCGATCAGATCGACGCCATGCCTTCGCAACGAGAAGGTCAGGGGTTCGAGTCCCCTTAGCTCCACTATCTTAAATATGGTTGTGACTAGGTCATTTGTTCTCTTGGCAGGCAAGCAGGACTGCTCTCGCATTTCTCGCGTGTGCCCCGAGTGTTGCCGTACGTTGAACTTCTCGGCCCAGGGCTCCGTCTGAGAAGGGTCAGGGCTGACATAGCTCACTCCGGCGCGGGTCTAGTAACTCTTTGTCAACTGCCTTCACCGTTGGGTTTAGCGGACGGCCGTCTGCTGGTGGAACATCAGCACCCACGAGAGTGGCTTCAGCCGGCCGCCGCTGGCGAGGCCGCAACCCGCGGGTACGCGGTCTTTGCTGTGCTGGGATGAATCTTGGGGTCGTACGAGGCGGGTCCGGTCCGTAGCCCCTTCGGTAAAGGCGTGGCGCGAGTTCAAGCAGGTAGCGCTCCTCTGGATTGCCGAAATGGTCGGGCTCGAACGCGACGAAAGTCGCTGAGGCGACCGTGTCGGCGAGCTTAAGGCCCTCGACTCAAACCGCGGCCTTCGCAGCCACTCGACCACCTCGGCGCGCTCCCAGTCCGGCAGCTCGTCATGTCGCTGGACCCGCCCGATGAAGGCATCGACGAGCCGGAGCCCCGTGTCGGTGGCCGGCCGGGATCCTGCTGGAGCTGATCTTGATCACTCCCCTGCGGGATCCGAGGTGGCGCGGCGGGGGGGGTTGTGGTCGGCCAGGAGTCGGTTCGGCAGGGGGCGCCGGTTGGCGTTAGACGTGCTGGTTCGGCGTCGGGAACGCGCCGACGGGAAACGCCGGTTGAATGGGTTGGCGGTCGAACGGCTGACCGCGCTGGGCGAGCGCGACCGCGCGGTGCGTGACACCGAGCCGCGTGCCGGCGTGGCGCTTCCTTCCGATCCGTTGTCTAGATCGTTAGTCCGCTGCCACCTTCAGTGGGCAGCCTTGCGGAGACAGTCAGCCAAGTTCATTCAACAATCGGTCGATCTCGGCTTCGGCGGCGGCCAATGACGCATCTCTCTGTGCGGCGTAAGGGGCGAGGTCGGCCACGCGGTCGGTCAGGGTCAACTCGGCCAGCACCGGGTGCACCGTCATCTGCATCGACTCCGCGAACAGCTGGTTCAGCGCGGCGAGCTCGTGATCCACGTTTCCACTGTCCGGCCCGTACGACAGGCCCCGTCCGGAAGCGATCACGATCGGTTTGCCAACCAATGGCGCCGGATCGTCGGGGCCGGCCGGAGCGGTCATCCCGGGCACATGGATCCAGTCGATCCAGGCCTTCAGCGTAGAGGGAACCGACCAGTTGTACATTGGCGCGCCGACCAGGACAACGTCGGCGGCCAGTAGCTCGCCGACCAACTCCTCCTGGTATCGGTCATGCGCTCGATCCACCGATTCGTCGCTCGATCGCAGGCTCGGCGCCCAATGCAGCACGCTGCTGGGCAGGTGCGGCGGTTGGTCGAGGAACAGGTCGCGGCGCACTGTGGCGTGACCGAGCGCGGCCCAACCGGCGGCGAACCGTGCTGTCAGTCGCCGGCTGACCGAGCCTGTCAGGTCAGCTGAGGAGTCCAGATGCAGCAAAGTGGCCATGGAAGGAACGGTAACGTCTGCCCTTCGTGGCCTCGCCCTCCCCGCATATCGTTGCTTTCACCGAGGCTCACAACCGAGCCTCGAGGGCCGTCATGGAACGGCTCGACATGAGGTTCGTCAAGATCATCCATGCACCAGGCTTAGTCGAGGGCTCGAGTGAGGTCCAAGACGATGCGCCGTTCGCCCTCTATCAGATAAGCCGGTAAGCGCCAAGATCAACTGCATTCGCTATGTGTTCGCACCCCACCTGAGAACAGCATGAACACGATGCACCACGCGCACCCGTCTGGCCTGCAAAGTTGAGCGCCTGCGCTGAGGGGACGCAAGTCTGAGAGCAATGGGGGGTGAGCAACGGGCGGCAACGATTACGCCCGTCGAGGACTTTAGCCCGGCA
This sequence comes from uncultured Actinomycetota bacterium, assembly GCA_963759635.1. Classification (GTDB taxonomy): domain Bacteria; phylum Actinomycetota; class Actinomycetes; order Propionibacteriales; family Propionibacteriaceae; genus Microlunatus. The sequence continues at coordinate 139,500 of CAVXAP010000028.1, read as the reverse complement.
TGAGCGTGAACACATGTGTTACCTACACCTACCACATCGGGTATGTCTGAATCGTCGCGATTGGGCTGCAGACTCTGATCGATCGTTGTGGTTCGAACATCAGACCATCGCTCTACCGATGATCAACGGCAGATTCCGCGACCGATGCGGATGGCTGCCGAGGGTGCCGACGAACCCGACTGCAACAAGTTGACGCAGGATTTGCCTCACCTCAGGGTGGCGCGCCAGCTCGGCAATGCTCTACAACCGCTTCAGCGGTGCGGTCGCCACGCCTGGCGTGTGCCTCGTGTGTGCCCCCATTGCCCCTCGGCCATGATCACAATGCACAAAGTGCACCCGAGGCACTCGTACCGTTCAGCGTGTGACGCTCCAGGCGAAACCTTCGCAACGAGAAGGTCAGGGGTTCGAGTCCCCTTAGCTCCACGATTGCGGCCTTACTCAAACCCTCGCCATGCGCGATGCGTTGGAGCAGGGCTGCACCGCCACTTATCCCCCACCGGCGTCCCATGTGACGCCGTTTTGAGTTCCTACGCGACGTCCGCGCGTATGCGCCACTCTCCGCCGGTTCAGGCTGCGTGGGTAGAGGAAGTCATCGAATGGCTCCGCCAGCCGGTCATCGACTACGTCGTCAGTGTCGAGGTAGAGCCTGTCGAAGAACACCTCGTTGAGCTGTCGCCTTACCGGGTCGGTGGTTTGGCGGTATAGCTCTTGCGGATCGTCCAGCAGGTCGAGAGCCGCGTCGATTAATGTCGCGCCCGCTTCGAGTCGTGGCCCTTGGTCGGCCAGTTCGCGAGATGTTGATGATGTCTTGGCGCTCAACGCGGATACCGAGGTGATGCGCTATCTCGACCATGGTCGGCCGATGACGGCGGCTCGGGTCCTCGCCAAGGGTTAGGGACCTCAGTTCCCCCGACGCCGCCGGCGAGGTTGTCTCGCAAGGGACATTGACGGCCGCTTCTTCGGAGGAAGACTCTCATAGGTAGCGGCTCAGAGGAGTGCCCAACCTGCGCCCCGAACCAGAGGCGTTCAACCCAGCCGCCGGTGACGGTCACTGGTCGCGTGACATCTGAGCCCGGATGCTCACGGGGAGACCCAACTCACCCGATGAACGAAGGAATCTCATGCAGACTACAACGCTGGCCCGCTATGGAGCGCCGATAGCGATCGTCGCGGGCGCGCTGATGATCATCACCCGACTCGTAATCCTCTTCACCACGCCGGCCGAGATCGGACCCCTCAAGGCGTACGTCCTCACCACCACCCACGCGGTCAACAGCGTCGGGTCGATCCTGGCCTTCGCGCTCCTCGTGATCGCCCTGGTGGCCCTATACGACCGCGAGGCGCGCAGCGCCGGCGCGTTCGGAGCTCTCGCCTTCGGAGCGGCGGTGATCGGGACGATGTTCATGACCGGGGACTGGTGGTACGAGGCCTTTGCGGTGCCGCGCTTGGCGGAGGTCGCACCCAACGTCGTCGACACGTTCGTCGGGGGCAGGCTGATCATCGGGGGTCTGACCAGCTTCGCGCTGTTCGGCATCGGTTGGATCATGTACGGGGCGGCGAGCACTCGGGCTCGTGTTATTCCGCGAAGCATCTCGATCACCATCCTCGTGGCCGGCCTCATGTCCGGCGTGCCTATCGGGATCGTCTACCTCAGCGGTGGGGTGGTTCACGGGCTGGCGTTCGTCTGGCTGGGCGCATGGATGCTGAGAGCAGCAACCGTCGCTCGGGCGTCGGAGGCCGCAGCGGGGAGATGAGTGCATCGACCGCCCCCCGACGGCCTGTGGCTTGCGAGGCGGCGGCGGTTCGCCTCCAATCACTGTCACTGGCCGGCCGTCTCGTACTGAACCTCTGGTGACCCCGCCAAATATCAGCGATGTTGCTCGGCTGCCCAAGGTTCAGGGCGAACACCAATGGACTTAGCCTCGATCCGTGGATGGGTAGTGGCAAGCGCGGCGGGTCTGGACGCTGATGTGCCTTCTGTGGTTGGAAAATCGGGAGTGTCAAGTTCCTGATCCAGCCAATCCGCAGAAGGCACTGAGAGTGAAACTACCTGATGGGTGGTCGCGGTCCACACCGGTCTTCGACGACGAGAACCGGGTGTCGTTTGCAGGTCTGGTCCCGGTGATGGGGCTGGCCGAGCGGGCGGGCCTGCCGGAGCTGATTGACGGGCGGGTCAGGTTCAAGGCGTCGAGGGTCAAGTCGGCGGGGGTGAACCCGGCCGGAAAGCTGACCGCGGTCATCGCGGGGATGGCCGCCGGCGCGGACTGTATCGAGGATTTGAACATGCTCCGGTCCGGTGGAATGCCGCGGCTGTTCGGCGGGGTGTATGCGCCGGCCACGCTGGGCCAGTTCCTGCGCGAGTTCAGCCACGGCCACGCCCTGCAACTGGCCTCGGTGTTGCGGGCCCACCTGGTCAACCTGATCCGGGCCACCGACTTGCTGCCCGGGATCGGCGACCAAGCGCTTATCGACATCGACTCACTGCTGCGGCCGGTGTTCGGCCACGCCAAGCAGGGCGCGAGCTACGGCCACACCAAGATCGCCGGCAAGCAGGTGCTCCGCAAGGGCTTGTCGCCGTTGGCGACCACGATCTCCACCGCGCGGGGTGCACCGGTGATCGCCGGGATCCGGCTCCGGGCCGGTCGGGCCGGGTCGGGCAAGGGGGCGGCGTCGATGGTCACCGACGCGATACGGGTGGCCCGTACTGCCGGCGCGACCGGCGAGGTCTTGGTCCGCGGCGATTCGGCCTACGGCAGCAGTGCGGTGGCCGGCGCCTGCCTCAAGGCCGGGGCCCGGTTCTCGCTGGTGCTGGTCAAGAACTCCTCGGTGATCAGGGCAATCGCAACGATTCCCGACCACGCATGGACTCCAGTGCAGTATCCGGGTGCCGTGGTCGACCCGGACACCGGCGAGCTGATCAGCGACGCCGAGGTCGCCGAGGTGGCCACGTTCACCGCGTTCGGCTCCACCAAACATCCAGTCACCGCCCGGCTGATCGTGCGTCGGGTCCGTGACCGCGCCCGGTTGGAGGAGTTGTTCCCGGTCTGGCGTCACCACCCGTTCCTGACCAACAGCCTTGAGCCGACCGCGCAAGCCGATATCACCCACCGTCGGCACGCGATCATCGAGACCACCTTCGCCGACCTGATCGACGGACCCCTGGCCCACCTGCCCTCGGGCCGGTTAGGCGTGCCTCCCCCTTTCCGGACTGCGGACCCTTTAGGGTCCATTCTCGAAAGGAGAGGAATTAATGTCAGCGAAACATCAGAAGTATTCGCCGGAGTTTCGTGAAGAAGCGGCCAGAATGGTGGTCGAGGGGTCGCGGGCTATTGCCCAGGTGGCCCGCGAACTCGGGCTGAGCGAAACCAGCCTGGGGAATTGGGTGCGGGCCTACCGGGAAACCCATGCCACCGACGATCCGCCGTTGGAATTGTCGGAACGGGCGCGGCTGCGGGAATTGGAGCGGCAGAATCGGGAACTGGAAATGGAAAACACTTTCCTGAAAAAAGCGGCAGCGTACTTTGCCCGGGAGCCTCGGTGAGCGACAAATACGCGTTCATTGACGCCGAGTACGCTGCGGCCTGTGCTCCCAGCATCGGGCGGATGTGCCGGTGGCTGCAGGTGTCGCGGTCTGGGTATTACGAGTGGCTGCACCGGCCGGTGAGCGGGACCGCGCAGCGGCGGGAGTTGCTCAAGATCAAAATCGAGGCGTTGTTCGGGGCCTCCGATGGCACCTACGGATATCGGCGGCTGCACCAGGAGCTGGTCCGCGGCGGCGAACGGGTCGGCCCGGAGCTGGTTCGGGAGCTGATGCGCGAGCTGGGTCTGGTCGCCTGCCAGCCGCGGCCGTGGCGGACCACGACCGTCCAAGACGGCGAGCAGACAGCCACACCGGACCTAGTCGGCCGGGACTTCACCGCTGAGGCGCCGGGATGCAAACTCGTCGGCGACATCACCTACATTCCCACCTGGGCCGGCTGGTTGTATCTGGCAACGGTGATCGACTGCTTCAACAAAGAAGTCATCGGCTATGCGATGGCTGACCATATGCGCACTAGCCTGGTCAGCGACGCGCTGGGCATGGCTGCCCGAAATCATCGGTTGGTCGACGGCTGCATTTTCCATTCTGACCGCGGCACTCAATACACCTCAACCGAATTCGGTACGAAACTCGCCTCGCTGCACATGCGGCAATCGCTGGGCCGCACCGGGTGTTGTTACGACAATGCGCTGGCCGAATCTTTTTTTGCAGCCCTTAAGAATGAGCGGGTCCATCGCACCGTCTATCCGACACGGAATAAAGCGAAACAAGATATTGCCCACTACATTGAAATCTTCTATAATCGGCGGCGACTCCACTCAGCCTTGGGCTACCGAACCCCCCACGAGATCCGCACCGAATACTTAAACGAGCAGCTCGCAGCATGAAATAACACAATTCAACCCGTCCGGAAAACGCGGGCAGCCCAGTTCGCTGCGAACAGCGCCTGGGCGATCTGCGCGGCGATGACGCACAACCTGCTCCGCGCCGCCGGGACCCTGGCCAGCCCACAGCATGCCGTGGCCCCCGGCGCGGCCCTGCGCAGTCAGATCGTCACCGTGCCCGCCCGGCTCGCCCGGCCGCAACGCCGCCGGGTGCTGCACCTGCCCGCGCACTGGCCATGGGCGAACCCGTGGCAGGCGCTGTGGAACCGGGTGTTCGGGCACCGCCTGGCGCCGCCGGTCACCGCCTGAACCCCCCGTCCACCTGCCGCACACGCGGCAATCCCGGAGACCACCAGTGGAAGAGCTGGGCAGACCAGCAGGTCACTCGCGGCCCCCACCGAGACCCGCGACTCAACCCACACCTGCCCCGGCACCGCCACCGCCACCTCTACCGGTCCACGGATCGAGGCTTAGCAACCGCTCGGACACGCCAGGCGGTGCAGGGCGGCTGTCGATGGCATGGAAGAGATCAGGGTTCGAGTCTTTAAGCTTCATCTTTGCTCAATGTGAAGATTTGCTCCCACTTCCTTGCAAGATCATATTCCGTCAAGATTCCGTCACTCGTTGAGAACTCGTGAGTAACAACGAGTAATGCTGAGCACTGAAATACCTAGTGAGAAGCCATTTCGGGGGCATTGACCCTGATCCGAAAGCCCGCGCAAATGTTCGAATCCAACACTGCCACTGAGCATTTGTACGACTGGGATGCTGGGCAGCTGTCTCGCTGCGGACGAACTCGATGAACGCTCGTGCGGCGGGCGAGACGTCTCGGTCCTGGCGCCAGACGAGGGGCTCATCGCCGCGCGAGAGATTGCGGTGGCTAGCCGGAACGGTCAGATCGCGGGCAGCATCCGCATTCACGATGTCTCACCGGACATGACGGAGTTCGGGCTGTTGCAAGGAGTACCCCTCGGCCTGGTACGGCCGTCGCGGCTACCGGATCATCCACACCAGGAGCATCGACGACGCGTACCCCCATCTGGCTCCGCTGCTCGCCACGCCGTGCGACCTCATGGTCTACGAGAAGCCGTTGGCAGCGCCGGGCAGCTCCCGACATGGCCGATCATGACGGTGGCCCAATTGCTGTTCAGCGGGACTGGCCAGCGAGCGGCGCAAAGTTGGCCAGGGGTGCCCCACCGTCGCGGGTTCTAGGCTTACATGATCAAGCTCATGTTGCAGTCATACCCCAGGGAGCCGGGAGGAGGACGCGAGGTCTTGTGGTGATCGACGCCGCCATCCAGATGCTAGGAGGTTTGTGTCATGTCTCGTTTCAAGATCGTGGCCGCCGTCGCCGTGGCCGTCGGCGCTGTCGCCGGGAGCCTGCTGATCGCGATGCCCGCGTACGCCCAGTCAACCTATGTGGGGAGGGTGACGGCCAACGGAGGATTGCTGGTCCGACACTTGCCGACCACCGCCTCCGCCGTCGAGGGCAAGGTCAGCAACGGGCATCAGATCGAGATCATCTGCAAGGTGCGGGGAAGCAGTGTGAACGGAAACGATCTGTGGTACTCGCTGCCACCAACGCTGAACGAGTGGGTTTCGGCGGGCTACGTGCAAAGCATCGGACCCGCGCCGCGGTGGTGCGGAAGCTCCGAACGCTTCGTCGGCCGGACCACGAGCGCGCTCACCAAGCGGGAAGCCCCCACCACAGCCTCGGCCAAGGCCGGCTCGCTGGCCCGCGGGGCCGGTGTGGACATCATCTGCAAGCTCGAAGGCCAATCGGTCGCCGGCAACAACCGCTGGTACTTCCTGACTGACCATCGCTGGGTGGCGGCTCGCTATGTCGACAACGTTGGTCGGGCCCCGCGGTGGTGCAACTGACTCTGCGCGCTGGACCGAATCGAGGTGGGCTCAGAGTTATGCCGGTGTTTCGGACCTTGACCAGGATAAGTCGTCCGCGGGCAATCCACCCCTACCAACTGCAACGGCGGGCCCCAGTTCGTTCGCCGCCGGCCTGATTGGGAGGATTCGCCTAACGCGGGCCTACAGGCTCCTAGAGTGAGTCATCAGGTCATGATCACCGTTACTGGAAGGCCGTAATGCCGTCGTATACCACGTCTGTGTCGATCGCGGCTCCGCTGGGGATGGTGTACGGGGTGCTCGCCGACGTGCGCACCTGGCCACAGTGGAGCCCCACCATGGATGCCGTGGAATGCCGCGATCCCGGGCCGATCCGCCCGGGCACGACCGCGTTGGTCCGACAACCCGGACTTCGACCCGCGACGTGGGAGGTGGATGTCGTCGAGCCGAACCGGCGGTTCCTGTGGCACACCGGCGGGCTGGGCTACCGCATCGACGCCGACCACGAACTCGCTCCGCACCCCGACGGGACCGTGGCTCGGTTGTCGGTGGCGATGAGTGGTCCATTGAGCAGGCTGATATGGGTTGGATTTGGACGCAAGATCCGGCGGTACGTCGACATGGAGGCCGACGCGCTGAAGAGTCGGAGTGAGAAGGTTCACGGTCCTGGGTAATGCTGGAAGGTGAGCTAGCGGCCGAGTTCGTGCAGGCAATCGGCTAGTTCGGCAGGTTCGAGGATGTCGAAGTCGTCGGCACTGATGCCCGTGTGTGCCTGCAGCAAGGCCAAGGCTTCCAGGCGCAGGCCGGCGGGGGTGAGCATGATCAGGATGATCTCGCAAGCCCGCACAAGATTAGATCGGGTTGGGCCGTACTGTCTGCAACATGACTGTGACGACGCTGCTTCGCCCCGATGGGCTGGTGCACAGCCCCGCCTTCAGCCACGTTGCGGTGATCCCATCCGGGGTCGCCACCATCTATGTCGGCGGTCAGAACGCCGTGGACGCCAGTGGCACGCTGGTCGGCGCCGACGACATCGCCGGTCAGACTGCCCAGGTGATGGCTAATCTCAAGACTGCCCTGGCCGCGGCCGGAGCTTCGATGTCGGATCTGGTCAGCTGCACCATCCTCTTCGTTGACGGGGTTGACCTGCGAGCCGCGTACGGCGTGGCCGCCTCCGCATTGGACGCCGACCGCGAGCCGCCGCTGGTGACCGGGGCCATGGTCGCCGGTCTGGCTGTGCCCGGAGCGCTGATTGAGCTCTCCGCCATGGCGGTCGTGCCGCCGTGAACCCGGGGTCTGGGGTGCCATCGCAGAGACGCTGCTGCACGAGCACGAACAAGCCCTGCAGCAAAAGATCATCTACGGGCCGCCGCCACTGGGTCCCGGTGCGGGGGCGTACCGATTCTGGCGAGCGCACCTCCGCCTGCTGGCGCGTGAGGCGGGCTGTCGTGACGCCGATGTCCTCGGCGGCCTCGCAGAGCAGCGACCCCGGCTGACCTGGGCGTCCCTTACTGCGCGTACGGCGCGAAGGGCTCCACGTGCTTCACGAAGTGGTCCGCGATGATGCGGTAGTGCTCCTCCTCGTGGTCGTTCCACACTTGGTACATCCGCGGGCCGAACTCGGAAAGGATTGCGCCGTAGCCGACGTGCAGGACCTGTCGCGAGTCGACAACGTCCATGAGACGCACCACCTGCTCATCCGTCGGATTGGCGGGAATCCTCGCCGGATCGCAGGACAGGTGGTAGCTCTTGCGGTTGGCCTCGAAGCTGTCGAGCGCGAGGGTGAGAATCTGCCGCATCAAGTCAGGATCGTGGTTGGCAATGACGCGCAGCGCCTCCGCCCAACTGGTGCCGGCCGTCTTGAGATGGGCGACACCCTGCGTCGCCTCGGCGAACAGGGGATAGGTCGAATACTTGTCTGAGCCGGAGTGCAGCGACAGCTTGTACGGCCCGAGTGCCCGGGCGAGCTCGGCGTGAATCTGGAAGTCGCGCCGCAATTCCTCGATATCACCGATGTACTCGACGCCCTTCTCGAACCGGCCGACAAAACGCGGCGCGAACGAGACGAAGTCCATGCCGAGTCGCTTCAGCTCACTGACGACGACAACGTGCTCGGCGGGCTTGGTCGGGTAGTCGGTCTCATCGATGGCAAACTCCACCTCGCAGTCGATGCCCTTCTCCATCAGGCGCCGGTACATGGCCATCGCATGAGCAAGGGACGGGCCGTACTTGGCCATCGCCCGCAGTACAGATTCCTCGTCAAGATCAACTGCCTGATGTTCCAGGTCGATGCGCTGCCCCGCGTACGTCTTGGTGAACGTCGGCAGATCAGACTTCAGACCCGGCCAGTCGAGTGCCTCCACTTTCGCCTTGATGGTGGCCGCGTCGGCGTACTCGGCCTCGGGATCGACCTCGGCCTTCGGGTCGAGCGTGAAAAAGACGAAGCCGGCTGCCGCGGTGCTGTCGATGTCATCAAGCTCCTCCAGATGATCCGCATCACCACCGACGGGCTTGGTCCAGCCCGCCTGGAAGGCACCCCACGTCGCATCGTCGAGCACATCGCGCGGAGTCCGGTGGCAACGTCCCATCTCCCGGATGGACTGTTGTGCGAAGACAGGCTTGATAGGTGCGCCGACCGTGTTCAGCGCGCGTACGTGGCCGGGTGTCGCCAATCCCAGGCGGTCGCCGAAGCCGGCGGAGGTATGCAGTCCAATGCGGGATGGATTCAGCCACGGCAGGGCGGACCGCAATGCCAAGGCATTGTCCGCGGTGGTCTCCGCGACAAAACGAACCTTGCCGTCGAGGGTTGCTGTGGTCCCCACAAAGTGGTCGAAGGTGGATTCATCGTTCGCAACCGCCGCCATTCGCTTGGCCCCATCAGCAGACCGTTCCAGCCAGTAGGTGGCACCTTGGTAGGAAACCTGCGATTCCGGGTAGGCCCCGTTCCCCAGCCAGGCGGCGGCGGAAGGATCCAGCGGCTCCGGTCGAACAGTCATGCCGTCATCCTCGCTGATCGGACCACCGCTTGAGACTATCGGAATAGGGTTTTCTCGCTTCAACCGAAGCTGCTAGGGGTGGTGCTTTTTCAAGTGCTGGATCAGCTTGGCGCCGCTCCACGTGGAGACAGCGATCGAGCGGCGCAATGTGTACAGCGGCGCCACGGGACTGGGCGGTTTGGCCTCCAGCTGAAATGCGGTCTTGTATCCGGCCTTTTTCAGATGCGAGTACGCGCTGGTGCTGATCACCCCGTACGGGTAGGCGAAGTGCTCGACCGATTGGCCGCTGGCATGGCGCAGCGTTTCGCGGCTCAGTTCAAGCTGAACTTTCCAGGCACGGCCGGATAGGTCGCTGACGGCGTGGTGGTCCCAGGTGTGGGAACCGATGGTCATGCCGGCGTCAGCCAGCCGATGGATATCTCTGATGCTCATCCACGTGCGCTTCCCCAGCACGACTGTCATGACGAAGAAGGTGCCCGTCATGCCCCGCTTGGCCAGCTGTGTGAGGCCTTCATGAGCCTGGCCGGCGCTCCCGTCGTCGAAGCTCAGCATGACCGGCTTACGCGGTAGCGCTGCACCGGTGGTGAGGTGGCGAAGGTAGTGGGCGGGACTGATCGTGGTCCAGCCGTCTTCGGCCAGCGCGTCGAGGTGAGCCCGAAAGTATCTCGGTGGGCAGATCAGGTTGAGTCGGTTGTACTGGCTGTCGCCGCTCCGCCAGTTGCGCAGCTGGTGGTAGCACAGCACCGGCACGGTCGCGCGCTTGATGATCTCGCGAGAGTTGGCCGGCTTAGTGGACGCTGAGGGCTGCGACCTCGGCCGAGCGGATGTGATCACTGGGCTCGGGTTCGCTGTCGTGGGCGCGGGACCTGGCGTACTGCTCCTCGCCGGTTCGGCCTTCGGACTGCTCAGCCCGGATGGTGTGCTGCATCCGGTGATCACCATGCCCGCAGTCCCCAGTGCGCCGGCGAGGAGCGTACGGCGATCCACGGCACCCTCATCGCGTCCCATATCGATCCCCCAAGTGAGACGTCCCCCTATGGCCCTGACACATCAAGCCAACCACGCAGACAGCAGCCGTCAACCGGGCGGGTGGTGAGGTCCGACCGCGGCGGTGGCGGGCGGAGAAGCCGCGCGTAGATTTTGGGTCATGAAGGCGGTCGTCCTGACCCGGACCGGGGGTCCGGAGGCGCTAGAGGTCCGGGAATGGCCAGACCCGGCCGTGGGAGCCGGCGAGGTTCGGATTGCGGTACGGGCGGCAGGGCTCAACTTCGCCGACATCATGGCGCGGGTGGGGTTTTACCCCGCCGCGCCGAAGGCACCATGCATTCTGGGCTATGAGGTCGCCGGCGAGGTTGAGACCATCGGCGCCGGTGTCAGCGGGTTCGTCGTCGGGCAGCGGGTGATGGCCGGGACCAAATTCGGAGGTCAGGCCGAGCTGGCCACTGCTAAGGCCAGAGATGTCATGTCGATGCCAGACGACCTCAGCTTCGAGGAAGGTGCTGCGTTCCCCGTGAGCTACGGCACGGGGTACGCCGCGCTGGTCATCATGGGCGGCCTGCGTGCACAGAACCGGGTATTGATCCACTCAGCCGCCGGTGGCGTTGGGATCGCCGCGACTCAGATCGCTCGTAACGCCGGCGCGGAGATCTTCGCCACGGCATCGGCGGCCAAGCATCCGGCCATCCAGGCTCAGGGAGTGCATCATGCCATCGACTACCGCAGCCAGGATTTCAAGGCCGAGGTGCGCCGGCTCACGAACGGCGAGGGTGTCGACATCATCATGGACGCCTTGGGGCCGACATCGTTCCGCAAGGACTACCGGATCCTTCGGCCGGGTGGCCGGCTGATCATGTACAACCTGTCGGACGCTCTCAACGAAAAAGGTCTCAATGTGCGCGCCGCCGTGAGCAGCGTGCTCCGCTTGCCGACATCGACCATGCCCTGGTGGCACGCGGGCCGGATGTTGAATCAGAATCGCGGCGTCTTCGGTCTCAACCTGCTGAGCTGGTGGCGGCGGGAGGGTGGCATGGACAGGATCACCGCACCGCTGCTTGCTGATCTTGGTGCGGGTCGCCTGGCACCCGTGGTCGGGAAGGTCTTCCCCTTCGAGCACGCCGGCGACGCTCACCGATTTCTCGCCGAACGTCGCAACATCGGCAAGGTGGTGCTTACTCCGAACTGAGCCGACATCCCGACGACAAGGACCGTTCATGGCTGTTGCCCGCTTGGCACTCGACCCCCGGAAGACAGTCGGTCCAGTCAACCGTCGCCTGTTCGGCTCGTTCGTCGAACACCTCGGCCGCGCGGTGATGAACGGCATCTACGAACCATCCCACCCGAGTGCCAATGACCAGGGGTTTCGTACAGACGTGATCGACCTGGTCACCGAGTTGGGCGTCAGCGTCATCCGCTACCCCGGTGGCAACTTCGTATCCGCGTACAAATGGGAGGACGGCGTAGGTCCAGTCGCGGAGCGTCCTCGGCGACTCGACCTTGCCTGGCACTCGACCGAGACCAACGAGGTCGGGCTGCACGAATTCGCCGGCTGGGTGGAATCGGTGCACAGCGAGCTGATGTTGGCAGTGAACCTGGGCACTCGGGGTCTTGATGCAGCGCTCAGCGTCCTGGAGTACTGCAACCTGCAAAGCGGAACGGCACTCGCCGATGAGCGCATCGGGAACGGCCGGGTCGACCCTTTCGGGATCAGGATGTGGTGTCTGGGCAACGAGATGGACGGACCGTGGCAGATCGGCCACCGATCAGCTGACGACTACGGCAGGCTCGCCTCGCGGACCGCCAGCGCGATGAGGGCATTCGACCCCTCGCTCGAGCTGGTGGTCTGCGGCTCATCGAATGCTCAGATGCCCACCTTCGGAAAGTGGGAACGGGTGGTGCTGAGCCACACCTACGACGACGTCGACTACGTCTCCTGCCATGCCTACTATGAGGAGCGGGACGGCGACCTGGGCAGCTTTCTCGCATCCGCGGTCGATATGGACCACTTCATCGAGTCGGTCATCGCCACTGCTGATCATGTGAAGGCCGTGCGCGGCAGCGACAAGATCATCAACGTGTCGTTCGACGAGTGGAACGTGTGGTACCAGAGCCGGTTCGAGAACGTCGACAAGATCACCGGCGTCGACAACTGGCCCGTCGCGCCGCGGCTGCTCGAGGACAGCTACACCGTGGCCGACGCTGTGGTGGTGGGGAGCCTGTTGATCTCCCTGCTCCGGCACGCGGATCGGGTGGAGTGCGCCTGCCTGGCCCAGCTGGTCAACGTCATTGCTCCGATCATGACCGAGCCGGGGGGAATCGCGTGGCGCCAGACCATCTTCTTCCCCTTTGCGTTGACCTCCCAGCTCGCGCGCGGGGAGTCTCTCGAACCTCAGCTCAGCTGCGACGTCTACGACACGGCGAGCTACGGATCGGTGCCCGTGGTCGACGCCGCTGCGACGTCCGACGGCCACTCGGGTCGTACGAGCATCTTCGTCGTGAACCGGAGCCTGACCGAGACGACCGGGCTCACCGTCGAGTTGGCCGGCCTGACCGGCGACGCGGTGGGCAGCGCCACGACACTCAGCGACGACGATGTGTACGCCACCAACACCCTGGATGATCCACAAAGGGTCGTCCCGCACACCAACGAGTCGCTCACCCTCGCCGACGGCTACGCGACGATCGCGTTACCGCCCATCTCTTGGACCGCGATCACCCTCACCCCAGCGGCCGGGGCATGAGCGCCCGCCCTCTAAAAGCCCAGGCCAATGCGGTGGTACGCCTGGTTCCAATGCAGTTCGTTGGCGAACGCGCGGTGTGTGGTGTTCTCGTCGATCACGACCAGTTCGGTGCCGACCATTGTCGCGAAGTCGCTCAGTTCCTCGACACCGAGGGCGGTGGAGAGGACCGTGTGGTGCGGGCCGCCGGCCTCGAGCCAGCATTCGGCTGAGGTGGCCAGGCCGGGATGAGGCTCCCAGACCGCGCGAGCGACCGGGAGCCTTGGAAGGGGTTCGTCGGGTTCGACGACCTCGATGACGTTGCTGACCAGGCGGAAGCGGTCACCGAGGTCACAGATACCGAGAATGACACCGGGACCGGTCGCGGCGTCGAAAACCAGGCGGACGGGGTCTTCGCGGTTGCCGATGCTGAGCGGGTGGATCTCGATCCTGGGTCTGCCGGCTGCGATCGTCGGACAGACCTCGAGCATGTGGGCGCCGAGGATCTTCGGGGTGCCGGGCCCCAGATGGTAGGTGTAGTCCTCCATGAACGATGTGCCACCGGGCTGGCCGGCCGCTATCGCCTTGAGGGTGTGCAGCATGACGGAGGTCTTCCAGTCCCCTTCGCCGCCGAATCCGTAGCCGTCAGCCATCAGCCGCTGTACGGCGAGGCCGGGCAGCTGGCGTAGCCCACCGAGGTCTTCGAAGTTGGTCGTGAAGGCACCGAACCCACCATCGGTAAGGAAGGTGCGCAGTCCCGCCTCGATCCGAGCGCCGTAGCGCAGGGCGTCGTGCCGGTCACCCCCGGGCGCCAACACGGCGTCGATATCGTACAGGTCGGGGTACCCGGCGATCAGCGCGTCGACCTCGGCGTCGGTCACCGAGTCGACCACGGCGACAAGATCGTTCACTCCGTATGTATTGACCGAGACCCCGAACCGATGCTCGGCCTCGACCTTGTCGCCCTCGGTGACCGCGACGTTGCGCATGTTGTCGCCAAAGCGGGCAACTTTAAGCCGGCGGACTGCGGCGTAGCCTCGAGCGGCTCGCTGCCAGGAGCCGATGCGGGCAGTGGCAGAGGGGTCGGAGGCGTGACCGACCACGGTCTTGCGAGCCACCCCAAGGCGGGTTTGGACGTAGCCGAACTCGCGGTCGCCGTGGGCGGCCTGATTGAGGTTCATGAAGTCCATGTCGATCTCGGCCCAGGGCAGTGCGACGTTGGCCTGGGTGTGCAGATGCAGCAACGGGGTTTGCAACGCATCCAGCCCGCGGATCCACATCTTGGCGGGGGAGAAGGTGTGCATCCAGGCGATGATGCCGATGCAGTCAGGGTCGGCGTTCGCCTCGAGAACGAGTCGATGGATGGCATCGGCTTCAGTGAGTACGGGCTTCCACACCACGTCGGTGCCGAGGTGGTCGGAGGCGTTGAGCGTGTCGACGATCTGCCGTGACTGGTTGGCGACCTGGTCAAGCGTGTCGGGGCCGTAAAGGCCCTGGCTGCCGGTGAGGAACCAGCACACTGCGGTCTGGATCACGGTGTCCCCTGTTTCTGCCCGTAGGCGCGTTGGTAGCGGTCGTACAGCGAGTCAATGTCGGCTTGCGCAATCGGCAGCGGCTGGCCGATCTGCCGGGCGATGTGTACGGTCCGAGCAACGTCCTCGCACATCACCGCGGACTTCACGGCTGCCTTTGCGGAGGGACCGATGGTGAAGACGCCGTGGTTCTTCATGAGCACCGCCGAGGAGCGATGCCCCGAGAGGGTTGCCACAATCCCCCGGCCGATGGAGTCGTCGCCGATCAGCGCGAATGGTCCGACCGGGATGTCACCGCCGAACTCGTCCGCGATCATGGTCAACACACATGGGATCGGTTCACCTCGAGCAGCCCAGGCCGTCGCGTATGTGGAATGGGTGTGGACCACCCCTCCGACTTCGGGCATGTGCTTGTAGACGTACGCGTGCGCCGCGGTGTCCGAGGACGGCGCATGATCACCTTCAACCAGATTGGCCTCAAGATCGGTAACCACCATGTTGTCGGCAGACAGCTCGTCATAGCTCACCCCGGACGGCTTGATCACCAACAGGTCCCGTCCGGGCACCCGCGCAGACACATTCCCGGCAGTCCATACCACCAGCGAATTCCGCGGCAGATGATCATGCAGGTCGGCGACTTCGCGACGAATCTGCTGGACGACGTCGCGGATCTCGGCATCCACGCTCATGCCATTTCGCCTACTCGCCGCTGCGCGCACGGCGACGGAGATCGCGCAGATGATGCATGACCTTGTTCTCGCCGCGCCCGAAGTAGTCGTGCAAGACGTGATATTCCTCGAAGAGTTCGTCGTAGGCGGCGACGTTGTCTTTGATCGGCTGGTACACGTCCTTCTCGGCCCGACCGATGACAGCAGCAGCGGCGGCCACGTCGGGATAGGCGCCGGCAGCGACGGCGGCATGGATGGCCGAGCCTAGGGCGGGCGCCTGCTCGGACGACACTACGCTCAGCGGCATGTTCAGTACGTCCGCATAGATCTGCATCAGCAGGGCGTTCTTGATCAAGCCACCGGCGACGATGAACTCCCGTACCGGCACGCCGGCCTTGTTGAACGCTTCCACGATGGTGCGCGTACCGAACGCAGTCGCCTCGACCAGGGCTCGGTAGATGTCCTCCGGCTTGGTGGCCAGCGTCTCGCCGATGATCATTGCCGAGAGTTCATGATCAACCAGCACCGACCGGTTGCCGCTGTGCCAGTCCAGCACCAGCAAGCCGTGCTCTGCAACCTGCTGCGTGGCTGCTTTCTCGGTCAACAGCTCGTGCACGCTGATGTCACGCGATCTGGCCTCGGCCGCATAGCTTTCTGGAACGCTGTTGTGTACGAACCAGCCGAAGATGTCGCCCACACCGCTCTGGCCGGCTTCGTATCCCCACAGTCCCTTGGTGATCCCACCATCGACGACGCCGCACATACCCGGCACTTCGTGGAGCTGGTCGGAGTTCATCGTGTGGCAGGTCGAGGTGCCCATGATCGCCACCATCTGCCCCGGCTGGATTGCTTGTCCGGCTGGGTTGGTGACGTGGGCGTCGACGTTGCCGGCCGACACCGCAATCCCTTCTGGTAATCCCGTCCACTCGGCCGCCCGTGCCGTCAGGCTGCCGGCCCGATCACCGAGATCGATGATGGGCCACTCCACCTTGTCAGTGACGAAATCGGCGAAGTCGGGATTCAACTCGGCCAGGAATTCCCGGCTTGGATACTTGCCGTCCTGCCTAATGCCCTTGTAACCGGCGGTGCAGGCATTGCGGGTGTAGCGCCCGGTGAGCTGCCACACGATCCAGTCCGCACCCTCCACCCAGTGGTCAATGGCCGCGTACACCTCCGGGTCCTCCTCGAGAACCTGCAAGCCCTTGGCGAACTCCCATTCCGAAGAGATCAGGCCGCCGTATCGGGCCAGCCAGAACTCGCCCCGCTTGGTGGCCAGCGCGTTGATCCGGTCGGCCTGGCCCTGGGCGGCGTGATGCTTCCACAGCTTGACGTATGCGTGCGGACGGTCGGCGAAGTGGGGCAGCTCACACAACGGCGTGCCGTCATCGGTCGTAGGCACCATGGTGCAGGCGGTGAAATCGGTACCGATGCCGATCACGTCAGCAGGGTCGACCCCAGCCGCCTCGATCGCGGCTGGGACGGCATTCTTCAACACGTCGACATAGTCGCCGGGCACCTGCAGCGCCCAGTCCGGCCGCAACCTGGCTCCAGTGAATGGCAACACCTCATCGACTACGCCGTGCGAGTATGTGTGGACCGCCGACCCCAGTTCGGCCCCGTCCGAGACGCGGACCACCAAGGCCCGCCCCGACAGTGTTCCGAAGTCCACTCCCACAACCAGGGCGTCTCTACCGTTAGCTGTCATGGCTTCCTTTCCAGGCGGCAAGAACCCGAACGTCCCACGGACCCAAGGCGACTTCCTGCACCGGCTGCGACTCGTCGGCCAGCACGTCGGTCAACGGTTGGGCCAGGGTCAGCGTCACAGGCTCCCAGCTCCAGTTGTGTAAGACGTGAATGCGCTGGCCGCCGCGATTGGTGGCGGAGTTGACCGTCACCGATTCTGGCAGCTTGCTCCAGTTCTCCTGCTGCTGCGGCGCCACCCAGCGGGCAAGGTCGGCCGCCAGCGCGGGGTTGGGCACGGTACCGACGGTGGTGATGCGTCCCTGACCGAACTCGGCGGACACCACAGCGGGGAACTGGCCGAAGTGGGGGTGGTGGTAGGCGAGGATGACTTTGGACCCCTGGCTGATCAGGCCGTCGGACCAGTCGATGGCCTGCGCCGACGGTGACAGGTCGAAGCCGTCGCTTTCGGCGACAACCGTCAGTGGGTCGGTCAGGTTGGAGAACTCCTGGTACCGCACCCCGGCGGCCTCGGCCAGGTGAGCGGGTTTCACCTCAATGCGGGCCCGGCCCTCCCCGTCGCCGTACGCGCTGCGAGGGCCGAGGACGAGGTGCCCGCCGGCATCCGCGTAGTCCCGCAGCCAGAGCAGCAGCTCGTCCTCGGCCACCAACAGGCCGGGCACGATCAGCACGGGCAGCTCGGCGGCTACCTGCGCCGGGTCGAGGGTGGCGCCGCCGGGATCGATGATCTGGTTGTCGTGGATGATCCGGGACGGAACTCGGGCGTCGAACGTGCCGCGGTAGAAGGCTTCGAAGATGCGGTGGTAGGAGCGCTGGTCCATGTCAACCGGGGAGGAGACGAACGTCTTGCCGGGCGCGGAGAAGCAGGCCTGGAACGCCAGGCCCCATTTGGATCGGGCCGAATACAGCAGTCCGACCTGCGCGTCAGGCCGCAGACCTACGACCTTCGAGCCTGCCTTGCGAAAGTCGCCGCCCAGTCTGCTCAGCTCGGCATACACCCTCCCGGGCTGCTGGTCGTGCGGCAGGATGCCGACCCAGTACGTCTCGGTGCCGAAGTGGTTGGTGTGCCAGTGCCAGTACTCGATCATCTCCGCACCCCGGGCAACGAACGCCCATGCGGCTTGGCGCCACTGGCCGTCGAAGGCCGGGAAGTTGATCGACGGACCGCCAATCGCGCCGGCGTTGGTTTCCGTGATCAGGAACGGGGCCTGCTTGGATGCGTACATTCGGTCGGCGCTCAAGAAGAGGGTCCAGGCGCCCGATGTGGTCCAGCCCTGCGGCTTCACGGTCGTGGAAGGCACGGCCAGTGCGTCTTGCATCGCGTAGTAGGGGTTGCCGGCGGTGACATCGAGGGCACGGGTGAGATTTGCATCGTCAACGGTGGGCCGCTCATACGCGATGCAGGTGGTAACGAACTGGTCGTCGCGGGCGTACTCACGAACGACAGCGGCCTGCCAGGCGATGAACTCGGTGGTGAGCTTGGCCTGGAAGGTCCGCCAGGCGAGGTCGTACTGAGGTTGCCAGTTGCCGTCGGGCGTCCACAGGTCCGCCCAGGTGCTCAACTTGTGGGACCAGTAGACGAGCCCCCACGCCTCGTTGAGGGTGTCGACGTCGCCGTACGTGTGGCGGAGCTCGTCGACGAAGCGCTGAAAGACGCCGCGGTTGTGGAACAGCATGATCCCGGGCTCGTTGTCGACCTGGTAGCCGATAACGGCGGGATGGTCGGCATACCGCGAGATGATCTTGCGGATGACCCGCTCGGCGTAGAACTTGAACGCCGGGTGGGTGTAGTCGATCTCCTGCCGGCCGCCCCACGGCATCTGGACTCCGGTGCCTGTTTCGCCGGCGATCTCGGGGTACCGGCGCGCCAACCACGGCGGCGCGGCGTAGGTCGGAGTACCGAGGATGACTCTGATGCCCCGCTTGGCAGCGCCGTCGAGCACAGGGGCCAGCCACTCGAGATCGAATCGTCCGTCGTCGGGTTCCCAGCTGGTCCATACCGACTCCCCGACCCGGATGACGGAGAAGTCAGCTTCGACCATCAAGTCCAGGTCGGTATCGAGCCGGGGCGAGGGCTGGTACTCGTGGTAGTAGGCGGCACCGAACAGCACCTGGTCGCGACGGGTGTCCATGACGCTTCCTTCGATGATTGGCGGTCTGAGCTGGACTAACTTCGGCGGATGGGGCCTGATGAGGCGCGAATGACAAGTTGTGCGCTGCTGTCGACAATTTCGGCGGTCGGTTCACCGCCTTCGATCATGTGGACGAGTTCGGACAGGATGCGTTCCGCGATCTTCTCGGCATCGACCGCGACCGTGGTCAGGGGGACCATCTGGAACTCAGCCTCGGGCACGTCGTCGAAGCCGACGACACTGACGTCGTCGGGGATATGGCGGCCGGTCTCAGCGACTGCACGCAGCACACCCATGGCCATGTGATCGTTGGCGGCGAAGATCGCGGTGACGTCATCGCGAGCGGCGAGTTTGCGCCCTAGCCGGTAGCCCGAGCGGGCAGACCAGTCACCGTAGAGAACCCGGGGCACCCGCCGCCCGGACTCGCGCAATGCGGATCGCCATCCGGTCAAGCGTTTCGTGGTGGCGTCCCACTCACGGGGTCCGCCGAGGTGCCAGACCGTCTCATGACCAAGATCAAGAAGATATGTCGTCAGCTCGCGGGAGATCCGTGTCTGGTCGATGTCCACGACGCTCTGGCGCGATAGTCCGGAGATCGGTCCCGCACTCGTCACCATAGGCAGATCCGACAGCTGGGCGGCGTCCAGCTCAACCAGGTGTGTGGGAACCTCGATGACGATTCCCTCGGCGCCTCGCGACAACAGAGTCGCGATACCCTCTGCCACATGCTCTCGTGAAAGGTCCGGGACCGATGCCAGGGCCAACGCGTAACCGTGCCTGCGGGCCGCCTGCTCCAGCGTGAACACTCGGCGCGAGGGGCCGTACAAGGGAGTACCCAGTGCCAGCACGCCGATAGTGTGCGTACGTTCCCTCGCCAAGGCCTGGGCGGCGACGTTGGGCCGGTAGCCAAGCTCGGCAATCGCCTCGTTGACCTTGTCCCGGACATCAGGACGCACGTAGGGCGCCTTGTTGAGCACGCGCGAAACGGTCTTTTGAGAGACCCCGGCCAGTGCAGCGACGTCGACCATACGGACGCCGCGTGACGCGGCGCCCCGGTGGCGGGAGTGCACACCCATGGAGCGCCCCTGACTACGTAGTCAATCTATGACTGCGTAGTCAACTCCTGATGCGGACTGCTTGTCAATGCTTGGTGTGGAGGGTCGTCATTGCTCTGCTGATGGTCAGGATGCCATCTTGGAAGTGGCGCCGGATTGTCGGTTCAGAGAGCTGATCAAATCTCACCCGGTTCGGGTGAGGCGTAGCTGCGGCGCGGCATGGCACCTTCGAGACGTCCGTCCGACTACGCGGAAGGCATCACGATGTCCAATCACAGCAGTGAAAGGCCTCGGCTGTCCGACACCGAGCTCGCGGAGGTGCTCGCATCGCCCCGCCCCTGGACCCTCTGGTTCTCCCCGGACGGCTCGCGGATCCTCGAGCTCTCCACAAAGTGCGCACCGACCGAAGGCTTCCAGGTCGCCGCCGAGATGAGGGCGTTCCTCACCGGGAAAGGGGTAAATCTCTCAGGCGAACAGCAGACAAAGACCAGGGAAGGCCTCGAGTACTTCGCCGCCAGCCTGGGAACCGCTGCCGAGGCCTAGCTGCGGTGTGGCCCTCCGATGCTGACTCGCTGATCGCCAGGCAGCAGGAGCTGGGCAACGCATCACCGGAGCTCCTGACCTTCGATCCCACCACCGCGATCATCGGCGGCTCCTGGGTGTGCTTTCCCCGGGGCCTCGTCGGTCCCGGGACTGATCATGATTCAGCGTGGTCGGCCGCAGTGATGATGCGTGCTGGCCGGATGCTCGAACAGCAGGTGATCAGCGGTATCGCGGGGGCTTCATATGTGCCGGGGCTGATGGCCTTGCGACTCGGCCCCTTGATGGAGGCGGCCGTCCGTGCATTATCCGATCGCCCGCACGTGCTGCTGCTTGATGCCACGGCTCATGATCATCCGCGCAGAGCTGGCCTGGCGCTGCACCTGGGCGCCGAGCTGGACATTCCCACCATCGGAGTGACCCACCGGCCCCTGGTCGCATCCGGCGAATGGCCAGCTGATCTGCGTGGCGCCACGAGCCCACTTCAGATCGGCGACTCGGTGGTTGGCTGCTGGCTGCGAACTCAGCCAGGCGTCCGGCCCTTGGCGGTGCATCCAGGTTGGCGGATCGATTTGGCCTCCGCGGTCGAGGCGATCACCCTTCTTACCAGCCGGCGTCGTACGCCTGAGCCGTTACGTCGGGCGCGTCAGCTTGCTCGCCGGGAGCGTGCACACGGACAGACGCCGATAGAGCCTCGCGACACATCGGAGGGACACTTGTGCCATGGTCGGTGATCTCGAGAGCGGGGTTCAGATCCCTGCGGCCGGAGTGATCTTGGACGCGGACTTGGCCGAGCCGCCAGGTGCGGCCGGTGTGGTGGTGTTCGCTCATGGTAGCGGCAGCAGCCGACGCAGCCCGCGGAACCGCAGTGTCGCGGCAAGGTTGCAGGCGGCGGGCTACGCGACGCTGCTAATGGATTTGCTCACTACGGAGGAGGAGCAGATCGACGTCCGGACGCGGAAGTTCCGATTCGACATCCCGCGTTTGGCGTCACGGCTCGTCGGTGCAATTCGGTGGCTGACGGATCGGCCTCGTACCGGCCAGCTGCCGGTGGTGCTGTTCGGTGCCAGCACAGGTGCGGCGGCTGCCTTGATGGCCGCCGCGGAGGAGCCCGATCATGTTGGGCTGGTGATCTCTCGAGGGGGCCGGCCGGATCTCGCCGGGCCGGCCCTCGAACAGGTCCGTACGCCCACGCTGCTCATAGTCGGTGGTCGGGACCTCGAGGTGCTGGCTTTGAACAGGGCCGCGGCTGCACGATTGAGCGGGCCGGTGGAGATCGCCGTTGTGCCCGGGGCAACCCATCTGTTCGAGGAGCCAGGCGCCTTGGACCGCGTGGTTGAGGTCGCCCTCGATAGGCTGAACCGACACCTGGGCCGCCCCCCGAGCGCGCAGCCAGGACCAACCGAAGGCGTACGCCGGTAGCCGCGGCGGGGAAGGCTCGCATGCCATTTGATGCCCGCGACATCGCCCGGCTGCGCAACGTCAAGACCCGATCGATCAGTCCCGAGAACGCCGACGGTGGCAAGGGCGGCGGCGGCCGTGCCACTGAGGGCACAGGAGCCAACGCCGCCCGCGACCTCGGGCTCGGCTGGAAGATGTCTCCGTCGGTGATCATCGGCGCCGGAACCACCTTCCCGATGGCCACGATCGACGGTCCGGGCACGATCACTCACATCTGGCTCACCACTCACTCCGACCACTGGCGGACCTTGGTGCTGCGGGCCTACTGGGACCAAGCATCCGAACCGGCTGTCGAGGTGCCGCTCGGGGACTTCTTCGCCAGCGGCTGGGGCCGGTTCGCTCAGGTCAGCTCCAGCATGATCGCCGTCAACCCGCACGGCGGCTTCAACTCCTACTGGCCGATGCCCTTCCGGCGCGACGCCAGGCTTACCGTGGAGAACATCGGCGATGGGGACGCTCAGCTCTACTACTCGGTGACCTACGAGACCGATCTCGACGTCGGCGGGCTCGGCTACCTTCATGCCCAGTTCCGCCGCGTGAACCCGCTTCCCGCGGGCAACACGCACGTCCTCCTCGACCGCGTCGCAGGTCATGGCCACTACGTCGGCACCTATCTCGCCTGGGGCGTCAACGCACCCGGCTGGTGGGGCGAGGGCGAGTTCAAGGTCTACCTCGACGGGGACGACGACTACCCGACCATCTGCGGCACCGGCACTGAGGACTACTTTGGCGGCGCCTGGAACTTCGACGTTCCCGGCCGCGGCTACACCGAATACACCACCCCATACCTCGGCATGCCCCAGGTGATCCGCCCCGACGGCCTCTATCAGAGTCAGCAGCGCTTCGGTCTGTACCGCTGGCATGTCCTGGACCCCATCCATTTCGCCAACGATCTGCGTGTCGAGATCCAGGCCCTCGGCTGGCAGTCGGGCCGCCGCTACCGCCCGCTGCACGACGACATTGCCTCGACGGCGTTGTTCTACCTCGACCAGCCGAGCACCCGGCGACCCACCTTCCCGCACGTCGACGTGCTGCAGACGGCCTGACGGATGGATAGTCGCGAACCAGCGACAGGTGTGGCCGTCATCACCGGAGGTGCGGCCGGCATAGGTGAGGCAATTGCTCGACGCCTCTCGGCGGACGGACGCGTCGTACATCACTGGTCACACGATTCCGGTCGACGGCGGCTATCTGCGGCCGGTGTCCTTGAGATCTGACCGATCCACGCTGGCTCGTCTATGCTGCCGATCATGCTTATTCTCGGGCTCATTCTGTTCGGCATGCTGGTAGGTGCTGGCGCCCAGTTGATCTTGGGCAAGTCGGCCAAGGGTGTTGACTGGACGTTGGCGTTGGTGGCCGGACTCATCGGGTCCTTCGTCGGCGGGCTGGTGATCAGCTTGCTGTCCGGTGACGGGCTGGCGTTCCGACCGAGCGGCATCGTCGGATCGTTGGTCGGCGCGCTGCTGGTCACCGCCGGATGGCAGTGGTATCGCCGCCGCAGCAGGGCCTCTCACGCCTGACGGCGCTGAAGAGGGCGACATAGCCCGCACGTTTCGAATATACGAGCGAAAAGTGTCAGTGCCGGTCGGTAGTTTCTGAGGCACGGCAGTCTCTGTGGTTCGCGAGGTTGCGGATCTAGTCGTCGATCTGCTGACCGGTTGGCTCGGTGGTGTGCTGGCCAGCCTGGCTGACGGTGTTGCCGAGCGCACAGACCTTCCGGAGGTGGGTGAGGTGCCGGATGAGGTGCGGATCGATCGGATTTGCCGTCTGGAGAAGCTCAAGGGTTGCAGTGCGGCGGCTGGAACGTCGAAACCGTCGCCAGCGGCTTGGACGGCCAACGCCACACCATCAAGATCACCTCCACCGGCCACAGCTATCTGAGCCGCGCACCCTAGCGATTCCTTTGGACGCCAGCTAGTCGTTCCAGGTAGTGATCTTGAGCGTTGCAGAGCGGCCGGAACGGTCAACGACGGTGATCAAACTCGTGGTGGATTCATCGTACGTGGCCCTAACACACAGAGTTGAGCCTATGGTCAGCTGATTCCAGGCGATCGGCTTGCCTGGTGGTTCTGGGTAGTCCAAGCCCGAACATGTGTCATAGCGCTCCGGCGCGTACTGGGCGACTGCGACGTACGACGTAGCGTCTTGGAAACTGATGCCTGACTCCGTCCCGACAATCGATGCGTGGTCGTCGCTTGGCGTCAACGATGCGCCTCCGTTGTCGAGAACAACCTTCGTGCCGGGTGTGACAATCACCTGGCCCTGCTTCATCACGGTTGGATTAGCTGAGGAGCTCGTACTCGGCGGCTCCGTGAACAAGCCGAGTGGGATGGCTATCGCCAAGGACAGAAGGTAGAGGACGCTCATACCACCGATCACGATAGCCGCGACGGTGGCCGGCGACCGGCGGCGCAGGTAGGACCGGATCCCAAGCCCCTCGAGAAAGGAACTTGTGTCTTGGTTTGGATCAGTCGTGGGCGATGGTTGAGTCCGCTGTCCTGACGGCTTCGGTGGCGTCGTCGGAGGAACGGTCTCCCATGGGTCCCAAACGTCGTCGTCAGGCACGTCATCTGCAGTGGCGGAGGCGGAACTCCACGAGTCGGATGCCGAGGCCGCCGGTCCGGGATCGGGTTCAGCGCCTGCTGCTGACGGCCGAGCTCGGAGCCAGGCATCGTAGGATGCCCGATCCTTGACCAGAGCATCATGTGCGTCGTTGACCAGCTGGGCAAGGCGAGTCACGCCTCCTGTGTCGGAGTGCTGGCGCTTGATGGCCGCCCGATAAGCCGCCTCAATCTCATCTGACGTGGCGGTCGGCTCGATGCCCAGGATTTCGTAGGCGTTAAGCCCTCCCAGGTGCGCGAAGTTCTTGGGCATGTCACGAACCGACGACGCGGTCCACCGCCATACGGTGACAGGTCAGATTCCAATGGGCGTTGGCGACGCTGTGACCGATGGGCACTTGCTGTGTGCCGATGGCCGCGGTCACGAAATGGCGTCCCGCGAGGACGAACATGTACATGTCGAGGCGGTTAGCACGGCCTGAGTACCAGTACTCGCAGCGTTGCACTGGGTCGTCGGAGTTGAAAGGTGCAAGCAAAAGCTCCTGAGCAGTCGGGGGAAGGTTCCCGAGCTGCCCCGTTTCCCGCGACGACAGCCCGAGCGCATTGTCGGGCTGCGGCAGATTCGCGCGCGGCTGGGGTGCGACCCTTGGTGCCGATCCGCCGCTCCGGCCCGGTCGATGCTCGACCGGCATTGTCTTGTGCGAGCCCCGCACGAACTCGTAGCGATTCAGCTCGTACACCGCACGTCCTGTGGCGTCGATCCTCGGTTCCGCGATACAGAGCGCCTGAGTGCCAAGGACCACGGCGCGTGGCCGATTCTCACTGGCATAGGGATCATGCGACGCGAACCATTCGATCACGTCGCCCGCCAGCTCGGCCAGTCGCTCCCTGATCTTCGCTGACATGGCTGCCCAGCTGTCGTCACGCGATGGGTAACGGTCGTCCAGCGGTAAACCTGATCCCTGGTACGTCGATGGACGGGATGCGCCACTTCGGTTTTTCCGGAGGGCCTCGCCCGACGGGGTCCGCGGCGTGGGGACAGAATCGCCGGCTTGTGGAATGAGTCCTCCGGAGGGAACACCTTCCTGCCTCATCGCATCTTTCTACTACACATCGCGTCGAAGGTGTCGTTCTACCTCGGCGAGCGGAGCAACAGACCATCCACCTTTCCGCATACCGACGTGCTGCCGCGTCACGACTGGATCACCGGGACCGACGAGCCATCGATCCGCAAACCGCGCAGGATCAGGCTGATGACCGCGTCGTAATCGGCGTCGATGTTGGGATCGGACCATTCCATGGCGTGCACCGGGTGGTGGAAGCGTGCGGTCGCTTGCAGTACTGCCCGTCCAGCAGCAGTGGCGTCCGTGCTAACGAACTCATTCCGCTGGATGCCGTCCTCGATAATCTGGCTTATCTGGGCGGCGAGGATCCGCAGATGTTCGGAGACGACTTCTCGTGCCTGAGTGGCGATGGCGTGGAAGGTGTCGAACAACTCGGGATCCTCGTTCGCCATCCGTCGCTTTTCGGTGCTGAGCTGGATCAGCCATCGGCGCAGCCGCTCGGGGGCCGGTCCATACTCGGCAGCGATGGTCGCGAGCGGTTTGGACACGCGGGCGAGCCAGCGTTCGGCGACAGCGTCGCGCAGTGCTGTCTTGCTGGGAAAGTGCCGGTAGACGCTGCCGTGGCTGACTCCGAGAGCCCGGGCCACGTCGACGACCGTAGCCTTGGCTGGGCCGAAGCGGCGCAGCACGTCTTCGGCGGTGTTGAGGATTCGCTCTGGGGTAAGGACGGCCTCGCTCATGGGATGTTGCAGTGGCAGGTCACGTGCGCTCGCTGTCGAGCATTGCCATCTGGGATGGGGCGTAGCGGGTTCCTGCCGCCGCGCCGGCCGGCACCGCAGCCTCGATCGCGGCCAGGTCGCCCGCGGTCAGTCCGATGTCGAGGGCGCCCAGGGCCTCGGCCAGCCGGTCGCGGCGGCGTGCTCCCACCAGCGGGACGATGTCGGTGCCGCGTGAGAGCACCCATGCGATGGCGACTTGGGCGACAGTGACGCCCAAAGGGTCGGCGATCCGCCGCAGCTCCTCGACCAGGGCAAGGTTGCGGTCCAGGTTGTCTCCGCTGAAGCGGGGCAGCCGGGTGCGGAAATCTGCGTGCCCGGAGATGTCCTTGCTCCAGTGGCCGGAGATCAGCCCTCGCGATAGCACGCCGTACGCGGTGATGCCGATGCCCAGCTCGCGGGCAGTGGTCAGGATCTTCTCCTCGATTCCACGGGAGATGAGCGAGTACTCGATTTGCAGATCACTGATCGGATGCACGGCCGCCGCGCGGCGCAGCGTGTCGGGGCCTACCTCCGACAGGCCGATATAGCGGATGTAGCCGGCCTCGACGAGCTCCGCAAGGCCGCCCGCGACGTCTTCGATCGGCACCTCGGGGGAGAAGCGTGCCGGCCGGTAGATGTCGACGTAGTCGGTGCCGAGGCGGCGTAGCGTATAGGCCAGGAAGTTCTTCATCGCTGCTGGCCGGTTGTCGATGCCGATGACGCCGCCCGCTGGGTCGCGCATTACGCCGAACTTGAGGCTGATCACCACGTTCTCGCGATTGCGGCCCGTGAGCGCGTCGCGCAGCAACATCTCGTTGTGGCCCATGCCGTACCAGTCGCCGGTGTCCAACAGGGTCACCCCCGCGTCCATCGCTGCGTGGATCGTGGCGATGCTCTCGGCGTCGTTCGCCGGACCGTACAGGGTCGACATGCCCATCATGCCGAGGCCGAGTGCGGAGACTTGCGGGCCAGTCCTGCCCAGTGTTCGTGTGTCCATGGCGCGTCCTTCTGTAGCAGCATCAGTGGTGCGTGCCTAACAAGATTGTGCTGACAGATTTCAGAAATTGTACAGTGATATTCGTGACCAAGGTCTCTGGAAGGGGCATTTCATGAAGCTCGGTGTGCATCTGGTCCAATTCGTTTATCCCGGCGGTCCAGCCGAGATCGGCCCCACGCTCGCCCGAGTGGGCTCCGCGGCCGAAGAGGCCGGCGTGGCCAACTTGTCGGCCATGGACCATTACCTGCAGATCGGTGGCGTAGGCGGCGGCGTCGACGCGCCGATGCTGGAGGGCTATACCACGCTCGGTTACCTGGCCGGGCATACCAGCACCGTGGCGCTGCAACTGCTCGTCACCGGAGTCACGTACCGGCATCCGGGCCTGCTGACGAAGATCGTGTCCAGCCTCGACGTGCTGTCTGGTGGCCGGGCCGTGCTCGGCGTCGGCGCTGGATGGTACGAGCGCGAGCATGCAGCGTACGGCGTACCCTTCCCGGATTTGAAGGAACGGTTCGAGCGGCTAGAAGAGGCGCTGCAGATCGTGCACCAGATGTGGAGCGATGACAATGGGCCGTTCCACGGCAAGCATTATCAGCTGGCGGAGACGATCAACTCACCGCAGCCACTCACCGAGCCCTATCCGCCAATCATGATCGGTGGAAGCGGGGAAAAGAAGACATTGCGCCTCGTGGCGAAGTATGCCGACGCCTCGAACATATTCGCCGGGCCACACATGGGACACGAACAAGTCCGAACCAAACTCGAGGTGTTGGCCGGGCACTGCGAACGAGAAGGCGCCGACTTCGACCGGATCCGCAAGACCGTTCTGTGGGTCGGACCGCTCGACCCCGGTGCGGCCGGCGGCAGGGCCTTCGTCGAGGCGATGCGCGACTACGCCGACGTCGGAATTCAGGAGGTCCACGTCATGCCCTTAGGCGACGACCCGGTCGGGTACGTCAACAACTTAGGCGAACACGTCATCCCGGGGTTGGATGCGCTTTGATCACAGCGAACGAGTCACGATCTCGCTGACCTCTTCATCGCTCAGCACGATGGGATTTCCTCGCATGCTGCTGGCCCTTTGCGCGGCGGTAACGACTGGCTCAATCTCGGCCTGGTTGAGCCCGTAGCTTGCCAGGCCGGGAATCGACAGCGCGGCCGTCAGCTCCTGAAGCCAGGCGATCGCGTCTTCAGGACTCGCATCCGGCCGACCGGTAAGCAGGGTCGCCACCTCGCCCATGCGCTCTAATGCAGGATTGTCGGGCGCTCGCTCACCGAGCGCCCGCAGGTTGAGTTCCATAGCCGCCGCAAGCACCGCGGCGCACACCGCACCATGCGGCGCGGAGAGCCGGGCACCGGCAGCGGCCGCGAGACCGTGGACTGCGCCCAGCCCGGAGTTGGCCAGGCACATCCCGCTGAAAAAGCTGGCAAGCGCAAGGTCCTCGCGTACGCGAGCGTCCTCCATGCCTTCCTCGTACGCCCGGCGCAGTGATCGGGCAGAGCGGCGGATGCCATCCCGAGCCAACGCATCGGTGAACGGGTTGGCGTGCCGTGACAGCAGCGGCTCGATGAGCTGGGAAAGCGCGTCCATGCCGCTGGCCGCGATGGTCGGTTTGGGTACGCCGACCAGCAAGTCGGGGTCGACCACGGCCACCTCCGGCAGCACGAGCGCACTGCGAAGGCTCGCTTTGACTCCTTTGCCGGAGAGCACCGAGTTGCGGGTCACCTCCGAACCTGTGCCCGCGGTCGTGGGCACTGCGACGCAGGGCAGGCCCGGCAGCTCGATCGGGCGACCGGCGCCGATGATCTCGAGATGTTCCATCGGGTCGGTGCCGGATGTGGCCAGAACTGCGACAGCTTTGGCCACATCCAATGCGCTACCACCACCAAATCCGAGGACGGCGTCACAGGAGGATTCGGCCACGAGCGCGACGCCGGCGCGCACTCGCTCGATCGTCGGCTCGTTCGCGACTCCGAACACCACCGCCGAGATGTCGGCCTCGCTCAGGGCCGACCGGATGGCATCCGCCCGAGATGTCGTACGACCAGTGACGACCATGACTCGCGTGGCGCCGAGACTGCCGAGTGCCTCCGGCACCTCACTGACCCGGCCTGCCCCGAAACGTATGTCGGACGGAACGGTGAGATTGAAGCGAATCACGCTGCTACCAGTCGCTGTCGTCGGGCGAGGTATTGACATACCGAGTGGCCTCCCGAGGCCGGGCCATCATGGGCGCGACAATGTCGCGCCACCGCTGGTAATGCCCGGTTTCTTTGTGGGCAGCGGAGGCCGCCTCGTCGCGATAGATCTCTACCAGTACGACGTGCATGGGGTCGGCGCGATCGCCCAGCACGTCGAACCGTACGATGCCTGGTTCCTTGCGACTCGCAAGGGCGTTTTCCTCAGTCGCGGCCAGAAAACCCTCGAGCTGGTCGGGCACTACCGCGATGTCGACATGGACGATAAGCAGACTATTCGGCACGAGCCGACCTTATTAGACCGAATCGGACCGATGAACACTAGTCGTAGGGCAGAAGTGTCCGGATGAGCGTGTCGGCGATCCAGCGCGCGTGCTGTGACTCGGTCCAGCCGATCTCATCGCAGAGCATGCGAGCAACGTCCGGACTTGCGATGGCCCAGATCATCTCGCCTGCTCGTCGTGTGCTGACGCGCAGTGGCCCGCGGGCCGCGATCCACCTCGCGTAGGTCTGCATGTTTTTCATCCGGAAGCGATCCATCTCCTCGAACACCTTCGCCATCTCGGGCTCGACCGCCGATGCCGTCCGCAGGATCTCGAAAACTGGCCGTAGCTCCGTCGAGATCCCGGCCAAGAAACCCGCGAAGAGCTCGATCTGTTGGCGCTGGTCAACCTCGTCTCTGATGGCCAGGGCATCGGGTCGCTGCGTGACGTTGGCGACCGAGTCGTCGGGCACCAGGCGCTGGTCGATGAGAGCGGTAAGCACCTGAGCCTTGCTGCCGAAGATCGCGTGAACAGTGTCGCGCGCGACGTCGGCCTGCGTGGCGATGTCCTTCATGGTGGTTCGGGCGTACCCGCGCACGAGGAAGAGGTCCGATGCCGCGTCAAGGATGCGCGTGCGAGTACGCGCCGCCTGCTCTTCGCGCACAGCAGAGAAGTATTTGCGTCTGTCCTTGACGTCGGTCATCAGTTCATCCTACAGTATCTGTATTAATCCGACACTGTGTCGGCCTGTTCTGTGGGAGGGCGCCATGCCCAAGCTGCTTACTCAACCGCCGCCGCCGGAGGCGAGCGCCAAGATAGCCGCGATCGAGGGCGTCCGCATCGTCCCGACCGTACTTACCACGCAGCAAGGACCCGACCGCCATCTCGGACCTGAGGCGGCGGGTGCAGTGCTTATCCTGCAGGCAACGTTTGTCGACAAGCAGGGCGCCGAGAGATTCTGGTTGAGGGCGGCTGAGCTCTTTGAGCTCCTCGCGGTAGCACCCGGATTCATCCGGCGGATCAGCTTCGCTGATGGCCCGCAAGGCATGTTGATCGCGTTCTGGCGGACCGCGGCCGACGCCCATGCCTTCTTCGCCAGAGATGAGCACCAGGCTGCGATGCGGGACCTCTACCGCCAGCGCTGGCAGTACACACACTTTGCCGCGCTATGGGAGATGACCACGCCACACCAACGCGTCATCTTCTGCCAACAGTGCGACGGCGTGACGCCTGCGACGGACAGGGTGTGCGTGGGCTGCGGCACTGAGCTCTTCGATCCCTTCGCCGTCCCCAGCCCTGCCGGACTTTCATAACCGGAGATTGCACGTATAGGGGGCGATCTCGGCGGCGGCGGCCGTGCCGTACGCCTCCTCGAAGCGCGTCAGGAAGGTGTCGCCGAAGCGATACTCTTGGGTGCCGACTACCTCGATCGCATAGCTCGCCAGCAGAGAACCCAGCTGTGCGCAGCGTTCCAGCGTCACCTCCCAGGCCAACCCGGCAAGGAATCCCGCGCGGTACGCGTCGCCCACCCCGGTCGGGTCGACCCGCGCAACCTCCCGCGCAACGGCTATGTCCAGGCGGGGCTCACCCACGATCTCGACACTGGACCCCTTCGCGCCTCGGGTGATCACCCGGACACCAACCCGCTCCAAGACCTCCTCGTGCGACCAGCCGGTCTTCTGGGTGATCAGGCCGTCCTCATAATCGTTGGAGAACAGGTACGTCGCCCCGTCGATGAGCCGTTTGATCTGCGAGCCGTCCATCCAGGCCATTTGCTGGGAAGGGTCAGCGACGAAGTCGAAGCCCCGGGTTCGGCACTCGTCGGTGTGCCGCTGCATGGCCTCCGGATCGTTCGGAGAGATCACGACAAGATCCAGACCGCCAGCCCGCTCGGCAATCGGCTGCAGCTCGATCTGGCGTGCCTCGGCCATCGCGCCGGTATAGAAAGAGCCAATCTGCGCATTGACCGAGTCGGTCGTACAGATGAACCGAGCGGTGTGCTGGGTTTCCGAGACCCACACCGGCCAGGTCCGCACCCCGTGCCGGTCCAGCCATGCGCGATAGTCGCCGAAGTCCTCGCCGACCGAACCAACCAGAAGTGGATCCAACCCGAGCGCGGCGAGTCCGAAGCAGATGTTCGGGGCGATTCCGCCGCGGCGGATCTGCAGATCCTCGACCAGGAACGACAGGGATACCCGATCCAGCTGTTCGGTGATCAGCGATTCCGCGAACTGGCCCGAGAACCTCATCAGATGGTCCATGGCTATCGAGCCAGTAACGGCGATGTGCACGGGCTGAGGCTAATGGCTGGCGCGGCGCGCCGCTTCTGTATCGGGAGAATCCGACATGAGAGTGTCAGCAGAACGACCCAGACAGGCAGGAGAGGTCACGATGGAGTATCGCGAGTTGGGCCGCACCGGCCTGCGAGTGTCGGCTGTCGGGTATGGGACTGCGCCACTAGGTGACATGTTCGGCATCAACGACGAGGAGGCTGCACTGCAGTCCGCGTACCGCGCGCTGGATGCGGGCATCAACTTCTTCGACAGCAGCCCGTTCTACGGCAGGGGCCTGGCCGAGGAGCGACTAGGCAAGGTGCTACGCGGGCGCCGCGACGAGATCATCGTTGGCACCAAGACCGGTCGGTACGGACCCGAGGAGTTCGACTTCTCCGCGGACCGAATCCGGCGTGGCTTCGAGAAGAGCCTCCGCCTGCTGGGCACCGACTACGTCGACATCTTGCAGCTACACGACGTCGAGTTCGTCGACCTGGAAGGGCCGATCGGTGATGGATACGGGGAGTTGGCCCGGCTGCGGGATGCCGGTATGTGTCGCTTCATTGGGATGACGGGTTACCCGACGGCCATGACCAAGAGGGTGATGACGGAATGCGATCTTGACGTCACTCTCAGTTACGCGCACTGCACGCTGCTCGACGATTGCCTGGTCACGGAGATCCTCCCGCTGGCTGAGGAGCGAGGCGTCGGCGTGATCAACGCCGCGGCGGTTGCGCTAGGGCTGCTCACCGAAGCAGGGCCGCCGCCACATATCGCCAAGGTGGTGGGAGAGCAGGTCTGTGCAGCTGCTCGCCGGGCTGTAGAGGTGTGCAAGCGTCGCGGCACCGACGTGAGCTTCCTGGCTAACCAGTACTCAATCCAGAGCTCGGGCTGCGCCACGACCTTGATCGGGACCACCAAACAGCGGCACCTCGACTCCGCGGTGGCGGCTGCTGAGGAACCGATCGATGAGGAGCTGCTCGCCGACGTGCTCGCCGCCATCGGGTCCGACCGACGCCGCCATTGGATGAGTGGTCTCCCTCAGAACAACTGATGCCGGAATCTCTGCCAACAGTTCAGTTGGGGTGCCGCCCCAACTGCGGTGGCGGCTGATGGTGTTGGAGCGTGGTCTCGGCCTCCTTATCGCCACTGACGTCGAAAAAGCGGAGCGCGGGGCCGGGTAGCTGGATCATCCCGAGTGAGGCGTGCTGGACCTCGATGAGCAGTCCCTGGGATCTGGTCTGGTCCCACGCATAGACCTCGTCGATGGTCCGCACCCGTCCGGCGGGGACGCCTAAAGCGTCGAGGCGGGCAAGGACATCAGCTGCAGTGAGCGAAGAGAATGCACGTTCGAGGATCTGGATGACCTCAGTACGCCGTTCGACTCGTTGCCCATTGGTCGCCAGGCCGGGGTCGATGTCCAACTCGAATTCGGTAGTGAGCCTCTGCCACTGGGAGTCGTTCCCGCAGGCGATCTGAACTGCACCCTCTCCGCACCGGAACAGCCCGTACGGGACGATCGAGGGATGATGGTTCCCCCGTGCTTGGCCTCGTACACCCGCAACTGTCCACGCGGTCCCCTGGTAGCCGTGCGAGGCAACAACGGCGGCGAGAAGTGACGTTCGGATGATCTGGCCGCGGCCGGTCCGGGTTCGCTCGTGCAGCGCTGCAAGAACGCCGTACGCTCCGTAGACGCCAGCCAGGATGTCAGCAATAGGTATTCCTACCCGCTGCGGATCCTCCGGACTGGATCCCGTCACCGACATCAGACCGGTTTCACCTTGTGCGATCTGGTCATAGCCCGGGCGGCCGCCTTCCGGACCGTCGTGTCCAAACCCGCTGATCGCCAGCACCACCAGCCGCGGGTTCAAGGCCATCAATGCCTGATCGGTGAGACCGAGTCTCGCCAGTGTTCCGGGCCTGAAGTTCTCGATGAGGACATCGGCCTTCGCCAAGAGCCGTCGCAACTGCGCCATGTCGGCGGCGTCCTTGAGGTCGAGGGTGATCGACTCTTTGTTGCGGTTCGCGGCGAGGAAGTATGTAGAGACTGGCTGACCGTCCGAGCCTGCCACGAACGGCGGACCCCAGCCCCGCGCCTCGTCACCGTCACCGGGCTTTTCGACTTTGATGACTCTCGCACCGAGGTCGCCGAACATCATGGCGGCATGCGGGCCGGCGACGGCGCGCGAGAGGTCGACCACCAGCAGATCGGAGAGTTGGCCCTCCCGGTGGGAGTCGGTCGGGGTGCTGTTTGGCTCCGAGTCGTCGATGTGCACCTTTGTCTCTCCATTCTTGACGTAGCGGTCCTAGCGTGGCCGTCGTAGCCCGACACGCACTCGGAGGGCTCGATAAACGATCCCGACAACGAAGACCACCGTTCCGCCGAGCACCGCGGTTAGTGGCAGCGTGAGGGCTAGCGTCCCGCAGCCGGCCATCCCAATGATCTGCAAGATGCGGGGGAACCGGCGCCGGTCGCTGGATTGCGTGTACGCGGCCGCATTGGCGATCAGGTAATACAGCAGCACCCCGAACGAGGAGAAACCGATTGCGCCCCGCAGGTCGGTCACCAAGATCAGGACACACACCAACCCGGACACGGTGACTTCCGCATGGTGCGGCACCTGATGACGTTCATGCACGGCGGCCAGCCACTGCGGAAGATCATCATGGCGTGCCATCGCCAACGTGGTTCTGCCCACGCCCGCGATCAACGCGAGGAGGGCGCCGAGCGCTGCGGCGGCCGCCCCCAGGCGCACCGGCAAGCCGGCCCACTCCCAACCCGCCACCTCTACTGCGGCCGCGAGCGGTGCCGGGGTGGCTGCTACGCCTGCTGGGCCCAGGGCGATCATGATCGAGGTGCCCACCACCAGATAGATCGACACTGCGATCGTGAGTGCCGTCAAAATCGCCCGGGGAATGACACGTTGGGGGTCGCGTACCTCTTCACCCATGGTCGCGATACGGGCATAGCCGGCGAAGGCGAAGAACAGCAGGCCGGCCGACTGCAGGATGCCGTACCAGCCGCCGGCCAGAAGATCCCACGACCGAAACGATGCCGTCCCATTCGTGCTACTGAGCGAAGCACTGACGACCAGCACCAATGTGGCAAGCACGACGGCGACAATGATCTTGGTCAACGCTGCGGTTCGCGTGATCCCGTAGTAGTTGACGGCCGCCAAAATGATCACCGCGGCGACCGCCACCGGCCGCTCCCATGCTGGTGGCGCAACATAGGCGGCGAAGGTGAGTGCCATAGCTGCGCAACTGGCCGTCTTTCCGATGACAAACCCCCAGCCGGCGATGAAGCCCCACCACGGTCCCAGCCGCTCACGGCCGTAGATGTAGCTTCCGCCCGAGGTCGGATACTCTGCGGCCAGCTGGGCCGATGCGGTGGCGTTGCAGTACGCCACCAGGGCGGCAACGGTAAGGCCGATCAGCAACCCCGCGCCGGCCACGCCGGCGGCGGGGGAGAAAGCGGCGAACACCCCGGCGCCCAGCATCGAGCCGAGCCCGATGATCACCGCATCGAAGGTGCCGAGCCGTCGCGCCAGTCCAGGCTGGGTCACGACTCGATGCAACCACACGACTGATTCATCATCGGCACGAAATCCGCTGGAAACCACACTCTAGATGAACCTGCGACCCATGAATCGGGGGAGGAACTGCATCTAGGGTGACGTTTTCAGTGCAGCAGGGCCTAGTCGGCACTCACGAACAGCGGGGTGAGTGATACCTGCCGCCGTGGCCCGTCGCGGAGCTCGATCCGCTGGGGTTGGCCGACGCGTCAACGACTTCTGCATGCGCGGCCGGCGACGGCCAGTCGAACGGCGCGAGCTGGTTTTGAACGTGTCGGGCTTTCCGAAGAGTCCGTAGCTAAGGCCACGGGCGATATCCCTAGGCGGATGCCCTCCGGAATCACATCGGCCATTGCAGGCAACATTAGGCCCGTGGACGTTGACGCCAGGCTGGTGACCCGGCTGGTCGCGTTGCAGTTCCCACAGTGGGCTGGCCTTCCGATCGGCGCTGTCGAGCCCAACGGCTGGGACAACCGGACCTTCCGTCTCGGTCCGGACCTGTTGGTGCGGCTGCCCAGCGCCGAGCGGTACGCCGCGCAGGTGCGCAAGGAGCACAGCTGGCTGCCGATACTCGCGTCCCACTTGCCGCTGTCGATCCCCATCCCTGTGGCGATGGGGGAGCCAGCTGCGGGCTATCCGTGGAACTGGTCGGTCTACCGCTGGCTCGACGGAGTACCCGCGAGCACCGTCCGCATCGCCCACCTGACCGAGCTTGCTGTGGCGCTGGCCCACTTCCTGGTGTGCCTGCAGCGTATTGATCCGGCGGACGGGCCGGAGCCCGGCCCGCACAACTTCTTTCGTGGCGGGCCGTTGGACACCTACGACGCGGAGACTCGCAATGCGATCGGCGCGGTGCATGAGATCATCAACGCGGAGCTGGCGATTGAAGCCTGGGACACCGCGCTAGCGGCAACTTGGCACGGTACGCCGGTCTGGGTTCACGGGGACGTCGCTGCCGGCAACTTGCTGGTCAGGGATGGTCGGCTGGCCGCGGTGATCGACTTTGGGAGCTCAGGCGTCGGCGACCCCGCCTGCGACGTGACCATCGCGTGGACGTTTCTGTCAGGCAAGAGCCGGGAGGCGTTTCGTGCGGCGCTGCCACTCGACGCCGCATGCTGGGCGCGGGGCCGTGGTTGGGCACTGTGGAAGGCCTTGATCACCTTCGCCGGCACCCTCGACACCGACCCAGCGGCGGCGGCAGCGGCCCGGCGGGTGGTCAACGACATACTCACCGAGCACCAGCGATCAAGGTGACCTGGGCGGACCTCGGAGGCACTCAGAGCGACCCTCGCGTCAGACTGGAGACATGACTGAGTACACGACTAGTGCTGATCAAGGTGTAAGGCCAGCCGATGATCAGGAGCTCAAAGTCCTGTTCCAGCGGGTGTGCCAGGCGTGGACCGATGGGGACGCGGCCGCATACGGTGCCTGCTTCACTGACGATTGCGATTACGTCTCCTTCGACGGGACGCGGGCACACGGGCGCAAGCAAGTGATCGAGTCTCACGACAAGCTGTTCCGTGGGGTGCTGGTCGGATCGGCCCTCGTTGGCGAGGTCGAGGCGATTCGTTATGTCACTGACGATGTGGCCGTGTTGCATGGCAACGGTTCGGTGCTGGTCGCGTGGCGGACCCAACTGCCTAAGCGACGGCTGACCCGCAATACGGTGGTCGCAGTACGAACCCCCGCAGGCTGGCGGTTCACCGCGATACATAACGGTCGCGTACGCCCTGTACAGATACCAGAGCCCGATTCTCTCCCCGCACGATTCGCTCGCGGGCTGGTTGCAGTTGCCGACAGGGCGGGCGTCGGTTGGGCAGCCAAGGATCGTACGCGCTGAGCCACAAGTGCCCAACTGCAGTGTCGGCGGCCCGTCCGCCGTGCAGTGATCATCTTTTGCTGCCGCGGTCACGGTGAGTCTGCTTGCGGCCGCGAGCACGATCGGCTTCGCCGCACTGCACCCCAACCACCGCCGTAAGCGGTCAGAAACCACACAAAATCCGGCCAGAGCCATGTAGTTCATGACCACTTTCCGGAAAACTCACATGTGGGGAGAGCGAAGGAGCATGTGATGGTCGAACGGCCAACCGCAGGCACTGGCAGCCAAGATGTAACGCGGCTGCGCCGAGGGTTTGACGGGCAGGTTCTGCTGCCCGATGACGACGACTACGACCAGGCCCGGCGGGTCTGGAACGCGATTGTCGACCGCCGACCGGCAGTCATCGCTCGCTGCGCAAGCCCCTCCGACGTTGCGGCCGCAGTGCGCTTCGCCGCCGAGCGGGATCTGGAGATCGGCGTACGCTGCGGCGGTCACAGCGTGCTCGGCCTGTCGGTGCCCGAGGCCGGACTGATGATCGACCTGTCACTGCTGCACTCGGTCCGTGTCGATCCCGATCGGCGCCGAGCCTGGGTGGCGGGCGGCGCGCTGCTGGGCGACCTGGATCGCGCCTCACAGCCGTACGGGCTCGCGACCACGTCCGGCAATGTCTCCGACACCGGCGTAGGCGGTCTGACGCTGGGCGGCGGCATGGGCTGGCTCGCCCGGCGATTCGGTCTGGCCTGCGACAACGTGACCCGCTTCCAGATGGTGACCGCAGACAGCGAGATCGTTGAGGCGAGTGAGGCTGAGAACACCGAGCTGTTCTGGGCGTTGCGCGGTGGCGGTGGCAACTTCGGGGTGGTGACTGAGTTCGAGTTCGAGCTGCATCCGCTGGGGACCGCAGCGCTGATTGCCGAACTCTTCTACTCGCTCAAGGACGCGCCGAGAGTGCTGGCCGGCTGGCGCGAACTGATCGACGACGCGCCGCGGCGGGCGACCCTCACCGCTTGGACGGGCACTGCCGGCGACTGGCCCTCGCTGCCGCCAGAGCACCACAACAACCCGCTGGCGAGCGTCGGATACATCTACGTAGGCGAGCCCGACCAGGGGCGCGAACTAGTGCGGACAATGCGCGGACTGGGCCCGCCACTGGCCGAGCGGGTTGAGGAGCTGACCTACCTCGAGCTGCAGACCATCGACGACGCCAAGCACCGCGAGCCGCTGCGGCGCTACTGGAAGGGCCACTACCTTCGCGAGCTCCCCGAGGAGGCGATCGAGGCCTTCCTGGCACGCGGGCAAACCGGCGACGGCGATCCCGAGCTACTGCCCTATGGCGGCTTCCAGAGCTACGGCGGTGCGATCGCGGACGTGAGCGACGACGAGACGGCGTTCAGCCACCGAGATGCGCTGGTCGAATTCGTGGCCGTCGCCGCCTGGGCAGACCCCGCGGAGGATGAGGCGAGGATGTCCGCCGCCCGGCGCTGGGCCGCAGCGATCGAGCCGTACGCCAGCGGCGTCTACGTAAACGACCTCGCCGACGAGGGTGAGGCCGGTGTCCGCCGCGCGTACGGCCCACACAAGCTGGCCAGGCTCGCCGCGCTAAAGCAGCGCTACGACCCCGACAACCGCTTCCACCTCAACCACAACATCCGGCCCGGCTAGTGCCCTGCGCCAGGAATCCGGCACATATCTCCGCCGCCCGGGCGGCGCCTTGCGGCGTTCTCCTCGTCCGACATATGACCCGGTATCCCTCCCTCGTCGGCCTTGGGATGCATCCACCTGGACGACGGACCGATGCATCCGATTCCTGGCGCAGGGCACTAGTCCGTCGCTCAGTCGTCGCCTCCTGCATAGCCGTTGGGGTAGACGACGGACTTGAGACTGTTGGGGTCCAAGTCGCTGTTCAGCGCCTCATCGGCGCGCTCCAGGCCGAATCGGCCCGTCACGAGAGAATCAAGATCGACTGTGCCGCTGGTCACCAGGTGGATGGCGGCGGGCCAGGTGTCGGTGTAGCGGAAGATGCCCGTCACGGTGATTTCGAGGTTCTGGATGTGCTCGATGGGCAGGTTCATCTCCGAGGAGCCAACACCGACGATGACGGCCGTACCGGCTGGACGCACTGCCTTGATCCCGGACATCACCGCCTGCGGCGACCCGGTCGCGTCAACGAAAGCGTTGACGTCGAGGCCGGCGGTCCCGACATCGGTCTCACGAGGATCGAGTACGCGGGTGGCACCGTAGCGCAGCGCCCGCTCCCGTCGCTCGGGCACCAGGTCGGTGACGATGATCTCCGAGGCGCCAAAGGCCCGAGCGGTTTGGGTGCAAATGATCCCGATCGGTCCCGCCCCGGCGACGAGAATGCTCGATCCTGGAGTGATTCCTGCCTTGCGCATTGTGGTCACAGCCACCGACAGAGGCTCGAGAAGTGCAGCGGCCTCGTCCGACATGGAGTCCGGCACCTTGTGGGCGAACTCGGTTCGGATCACGCAGTACTGCGCGAACGCGCCGTCGATCGGCGGGGTGGCGTAGAACTCCATGTTCGGGCAGAGGTTGTAGCGGCCCGCGCGGCACTCCCGGCACCGGCGGCAGTTCTTCTGCGGCTCGATCGCCACTCGCTCGCCGATCCGGCTCTCCGGCACCTGCTCTCCGACAGCGACGATCCGGCCCGACAACTCGTGGCCGAGGATCAGCGGACCGGTGACGACGAAGTCGCCGATCCTGCCGTCCCGGTAATAGTGGGTGTCGGAGCCGCAGACACCTACGGCGGCAACTTCGACCAGCACCTCGTCGCTCTCCATTGGCGGTGTCGGCACCTGCTCGATGCTGAGCGTCTTTACACCCGTGAGCACGCTGGCGCGCATCCGCTCGGGAATGGTGCTGCTAGCGGTCTGGGTCATTGCTGTAGGTCCTCTCACTTATCAACGAATGGTGTAGCCGCCGTCGACCAGCAGGTCCGCACCATTGATCATCTTCGCGGCGTCACTGGCCAGGAACACAGCGACGGCGGCGATTTCCTCGGGTAGAGCAAACCGGCCGGTGGGAATCTGGGCCTTGAGTGCCTCACCCTCCGGGTTGTCCCAAAGCTCCTTGGCGAGCGGCGTCATCACGACTGTGGGACTGATGGTATTGGCCCTTACTCCGCGTCCGGCCCACTCCAGCGCGAGCACCTTCGTCAGGCCGACCAGGCCGAACTTCGATGCGCAGTAGGCGACGTGGCCAGGCAATGCCACAGTCGCGGCCTGGGAGGCGAGGCTGATCACCGCGCCACTGCCCTGCGCGAGCATGATTCGGCCGACCTGCTGAGTGACGAGAAATGCGCCTCGGAGGTTGACGGCCATTGTCAGATCCCACTTGTCGACCGTCAGATCCTCGGCGGCGTCAGTCACGGCAAGACCGGCGCTATTGACGAGGACGTCGATGCGGCTGAACGCTGTGCTCACCGCGCTGATTGCGGCGACGACGGATTGCTCGCTCGTCACGTCACAGCTGAAAGCCGCAGCTGCGGTGCCCTCGCTGACCTTGCGTTGAGCGGAATCCACATCCTTGTCGAGCACGACGACGGTGGCGCCCTTGACTGCGTACGCATCGACGATCGCCGCGCCGATTCCGGAGGCGCCGCCGGTCACGACAGCCACCTTGTTCGCGAGGGAGAAGTCGTAGCCGACCTGCGAGGTCATGTCGGCACCCTATCCGCAAGGCATTGTCAGTGATCAAATGTGTTGGTCTACGTTCACGACGAGCCTTTCAAGGAGTCCCCATGCCTATTCGGCTGAACCACACAATCGTCCGGGCGCGAGACAAGCGCGAGTCGGCGGCGTTCTTGACCGAAATCCTGGGTCTGCCGCCAGCAGGCTCCTACGGTCCCTTCCTCGTGGTCGAGCTCGACAACGATGTGTCTCTGGATTTTGCCGACGACCACGGCGAGCCTCACTCGCAGCACTACGCGTTCCTGGTTGACGAGTCGGACTTCGACGACATTTTCGCGCGGATCCGAGAGCGCGGGCTGCCCTACTGGGCAGACCCGTTCCGGCGACGGCCGGGCGAGTTCAACACCAACGACGGTGGCCGCGGCGTGTACTGGGAGGATCCGAACGGACACTTGCTCGAGATCATCACCAGGCCATACGGCAGTGGCAAGGATTCCTGAATGGACCTCCCACTACACTGATTTTCCGCCATGTTCAGGGCACTACCACCCGTTCCCGACCATCCCGCACTCGAGGAAGAGATCCTCCCGTGGTGGGACGAGCGGGGCGTCTTCAACCGGCTCCGTGAACGCAACCGGGGCGGCCCGGTGTGGAGCTTCGTGGACGGCCCGGTCACCGCCAACAAGACGCTCGGCGTGCACACGGCCTGGGGCCGCACGCTGAAGGACGTTTTCCAGCGCTACAAGGCGCTCCGTGGCTTCGACCAGCGCTACCAGAACGGCTTTGATTGTCAGGGCCTCTGGATTGAAGTGGGTGTCGAGCGGGAACTCGGCCTCAATTCGAAGCGCGAGATCGAGGAGTACGGACTCGCGGAGTTTGCGCGTAAGTGCCGGGACAAGGTCGCCTGGTCGGCGCAGGAGCTCATCCGGGGGTCGAAGCGGCTCGGCCAGTGGATGGATTGGGGCAACGACTACTACACCTTTTCTGACACGAACATCGAATACATCTGGCGCTTTCTCAAGCTCGTGCACGAGCGCGGGTGGCTCTACCGCGGGCACCGGTCCACCGAGTGGTGCCCGCGCTGCGGTACCTCCATCTCGGCACACGAGCTGGTCGGAAGCTACGAGGAGCGCACCGATCCTTCGCTCTTCGTCCGCTTCCCGCTCCTCGATCGGTCTGGCCAGTCACTCACAGTCTGGACGACCACGCCCTGGACGCTGCCCGCGAACGTCGCCGCTGCGGTTCATCCGGGCGACGAGTACGGCCTCCAGGAGAACGGCGAGTGGGTCGCGGTCAAGCGATACCCCGACGAGACCTATGTCGAGCGTCGGCGCGGATCCGAACTCGTCGGCTGGCGCTATGAGGGGCCGTTCGATCAGCTACCCGGGGCACAGGGTGTCGAGCACCGCGTGATTCCCTGGGATGAGGTCTCGATGGAGGAGGGAACCGGGATCGTCCACATCGCGCCTGGCTGCGGTGCGGAGGATTTCGAGCTCTCCCGCGTACACGACCTCCCTGTTGTCATGCCGGTGGACGAGGCGGGCCGCTTCTATGACCGCTTCGGCTGGCTGCACGGGCTCTCGACATCGGAGTCAGCTGAGCAGATCTCGGCCGATCTCGCCGAGCGCGGCCGCCTGGTCGCGGCGGATGAGTACGTCCACCGCTACCCCTTCTGCTGGCGGTGCCACACGCCGCTGATCTTCCGCATCGCCGACGACTGGTTCATCGGGGTGGACGAAGTGAGACCGAGACTCCTCGAGGCAAACGCGACAGTCGAGTGGACGCCGGCGTACTTCGGCAAGCGGATGGACGACTGGCTCCGCAACATGGGCGACTGGAACATCTCCCGCCGCCGCTACTTCGGGCTCCCGCTCCCGATCTATCCCTGCGCATGCGGCCACGTCACCGTCGTCGGCTCCCGCGCCGAGCTCGAGGATCTGGCGACGGTCGGGATGGAACAGCTTGAGGAGCTCCACCGGCCGTGGATCGACGCCGTCGAGATCCGCTGCCCGGCATGCGGAACGGAAGGCATCCAGCGGATCCCCGAGATCGGCGACGTCTGGCTCGACGCGGGGATCGTGCCCTTCTCCACGCTCGGCTGGCAGAACCCGGAGTGGATCGAGGCCGGCTACGGGACCGGGTCTGCTGAGGGACTCACAGGCGCCGATCTTCCCGATCACGGCTATTGGGAGACGTGGTTTCCCGCCCACTGGGTCTCCGAAATGCGCGAGCAGATTCGCCTGTGGTTCTATTCGCAGCTCTTCATGTCGGTCTGTCTGGTGGATAAGGCGCCGTTCCGGTCAGTCCTCGGGTACGAGAAGATGCTCGACGAGCATGGGCGGCAGATGCACGGCTCCTGGGGAAACCTCATCCCTGCCGAAGAGGCGTTCGCGCGCATGGGCGCCGACGTCATGCGTTGGCAGTACTGCGACCAGCCGCCCGACCGCGATCTGCTCTTCGGCTACGGGCCAGCGCACGAGATCAAGCGCAAGATCCTGACGTTCTGGAACTCGGTCGGGTTCCTCGTGAGATACGGGAACATCGAGGGCTTCCGACCAACATTCGCCGATCTCGTCGCCGGGCCGGCCGGAGTCGAGCTGCGCCCACTTGACCGCTGGCTGGTCGCGCGGACCGAGAAGTTCGTCGTCGACGTAACCGCCGCGCTCGAGGAGCAGCTCACGTACCGGGTGATCGCCGCTCTCGAATCCTTCATCGACGACCTCTCGAACTGGTATATCCGCCGGTCGCGACGGCGGTTCTACGCCTACGATGAGGCAGCTTTCCGAACACTTTGGTTCGCACTCGTGACGGGCTTGCGCGTGATCTCGCCGGTTGTGCCGTTCCTTGCCGATCATCTCTGGCGTAACCTCGTCGCCGACGCCTGCGACGGCGCGCCGGAGAGCATCTTCCTCGCGGGCTGGCCCGAGGTCCGTAGGCCGGATGAGCGCCTCCTCGCCGAGATCGCGGAGGTGCGCCGGATCGTGGAGTTGGGTCGCGAGGCGCGGGGCACGGCTGGGGTGAAGCTGCGCCAGCCGCTTCGACGCGTGTACGTGCGCGGTGCGCGCCTCGCTGGGCAGCACGCGCAGGAGATCGCAGAGGAACTCCGGGTAGATGAAGTCGGGTTCGATCAGGGGCCCGTGGCCCGGGTCCGACTGCTGCCCAACCTACGGGTGCTCGGCCCACGGCTAGGGCCGAAGGTGCGCGAGATCAAGGCAGCGCTGGAACGCGGCGAGGCGGAAGAGCTTGGTGACGGGCGTGTCCGCGTGGCGGGCGTGGAGCTGGATGCTGACGACGTGATCCGCGGGGAACGGGTTGAGATCCCCGGCTGGGCGATCGCGGACGACATAACCCTTTCGGTCGCGGTGGACACCGAGATCGACCAGGAGCTCGAGCTGAGGGGCCGGGTTTACGAGCTCATCCACACGGTCAACACGATGCGGAAGGACGCCGGGCTCGAGCTGACCGACCGGATCGTCCTCACGCTGCCCGACGGCGACGTGCTGCGCCACGAGGAGTGGATCAAGGCGGAGACGCTGGCAACGCGCATCGAGCGAGGCAAAGCCCTGGCGATCGCCAAAGCGTAGTGCGGCCCCAGACTCTGATAGCGCCGCCTCTAC
Source organism: uncultured Actinomycetota bacterium (assembly GCA_963759635.1). Classification (GTDB taxonomy): domain Bacteria; phylum Actinomycetota; class Actinomycetes; order Propionibacteriales; family Propionibacteriaceae; genus Microlunatus. Next base: position 94,644 of record CAVXAP010000028.1, on the reverse strand, counting down.
CGCGCGCTTCACGTTATTTCGCTGCACTTCGCGGTAGTCCGACCATCGCGACGCGTAGGTAACCAACGCGAAGTGAGCACTTGTCCGGCGCATTCCTGCTGGAACGTGCCGTCGTCGTTCGCATGCCTGCCGTCTCAAGATCGAGGCTCATCGGGTTGCAATTGAGCGTATCGCGATATATCGTGATCGTGTCGTCTAAACTAAGGAGACTTCGATGAGACACAAAGATCGACGCCCGTTCGAGCAGTTTGAGCGCCGGCCGGGAGGTGGCTGGGATGAGGCAGGCGGCAAGGCTGGGCCGGGTGGTCACGCACTCCGTCCACACGATCACCGGGGCCGACGAGGCGGACGCGGCGGGCCTGAAGGCCGGGGCCGCGGACGTATCCATCGGGGTGATGTGCGCACCGCCATCCTGCTAGCCCTGGCGGACGAGCCGATGCACGGCTACCAGATCATGCAGGCGATCAGCGACCGCACCGGTGGGGCGTGGCGCCCCAGCCCAGGTGCGGTGTATCCCACCATCGCCCAGCTGGAGGACGAGGGCCTGGTCACGACGCAGGAAGAGGGTGGTCGCCGTCTGGTGACCCTCACCCCCGAGGGCCGCATGTATGTGGAGGAGCGCAGCGCTCGACTGGGCGACCCTTTCGCGGGGTTCACCGACCGGCCAGCCGGCCCTGACCTGAGAGGCCCATTGCATGAGCTGCAGACGGCGGCACGCCAGATCGTCACCAGTGGCAGCGCGGGGCAGGTCGAGGCCGCGGCGCAAGTGTTGGCGGGGGCTCGTCGCTCGCTCTATTTGATCTTGGCTGGCGAGGGTGAGGACGCGAGTGAGTGATCGACGCCTGGAGGCCATTTACAGCTGACTGACAGGCTGATCATGGCTGGGCCTTAGACCAGTTTTTAACGATCAAGGTCACCGAACGAGAGAGATGGCGATGTCCCCCGACCAGGCCAGCCGCGCCGCCGCTGATCTGCTCAGCGTGGCTGAGCCGAGGCGGCCCGCATGACTGCGCTGATCACGACAGCGCCGGCTCCATATCCCGCGTCATTGCGCACGCAGCTCGACGCCGATGCGCGGACGGACCGGATGGTCCGACTGGGGGCGGTGGTCGCGCTGTGGCTCGGCTTGCTGCTGGTCACCTATTGGTGGGATGCGGGTGGGGGCGTAACCGATCTCGCGGATTGGGACAGCGGCCTCACCTCGCTGGGCCGGTTGACCGGCCTCTGGTCAGCAAATCTGCTGCTGGTGCAAGTGCTGCTGATGTCGCGGCTGTCACCGCTGGAACATGCCTTTGGACATGACCGGCTGGCCCGGATCCATCGGTTGATCGGATTCCTTTCCTTCGACTTGATGATCGCCCACATCGTGATGATCATCGCCGGCTACGCCTCGGGCCAGTGGACGCATGTCGTCGCGACGACCTGGGATCTGATCACCGCTTTTGGCGGCGTGCTGCTTGCCGTCGCCGGGACCATCTGTTTGATCATGGTCGTCGTCACGAGTGTCAAGGCCGCAAGACGCCGCCTGCGCTACGAATCGTGGCATCTGCTGCACCTCTACGCGTACCTCGGCGTAGGGCTCGCGCTGCCGCATCAGCTCTGGACCGGTCAGGAGTTTCTGCAATCGCCGGGTGCGACCGTGTACTGGTGGACGCTCTGGGCGTCTGCTGCGGCTGCGCTTGTGGTGTGGCGGATCCTGCTGCCGGTCTGGCGCAGCCTGCGTCACGGCCTTCGGGTCATCTCGGTGGTCCGCGAGTCCTCCGACGTGGTGTCGGTATACCTGGTGGGGCGGCGGCTGGACCGGTTGCCGCTGCGAGCCGGGCAGTTCATCAACGTCCGGTTCCTCGACCAGCCAGGATGGACCCGGGCCAATCCGTTCTCGTTGTCCGCCGCACCCAACGAACAGAACCTGCGGATCACGGCCAAGGCGCTCGGCGAGGGCAGTGCCCGGCTCGCCCGACTGCGGCCGGGCACCCGGGTGGTCTTCGAGGGTCCGTACGGACGGCTGAGCAGCCGAGCCCGTACTCGACACCGAGTCGTCCTCGCCGGCGCCGGGGTCGGCATCACACCGCTGCGCGCGCTAGCGGAGGGACTGAACTACGCACCCGGTGAGGCGATCCTGCTGCAGCGCTACACCAGTGAGCCGCTCTTCGCCCGCGAGCTCGGGATCCTTGCTGCCACGAGGGGTCTGCAGGTCGTGCCCCTGCCAGGGCCGCGGCGAACAGCGACCTCAGTCCTCGGTCCGGCGGCGGGCAGTACGGGCGAGCTGCGGGCATTGCAACGCTGGATTCCAGACCTTGCCGAGCGTGATGTCTTCGTCTGCGGCCCGACCGTGTGGACCAACGGAATTGAACGCCTCATGATCACCGCTGGAGTTCCCCGCGACCATATCCACACCGAAAGCTTTGGATGGTGAACCGTTGCGCTCCGCGCACATCGAACCAATGAGACGAATCCTCCTATGGCTGGCCTCGACAATCACCATTGTCGTGCTGCTCTTCGGGTACCACACCTCGACCAACAAGACCTCCTCAGCTGCAGTAGTCAGCAGCACGAGCAGCCCGACGAGTAGCTCCGCCGGCGGCAACGCACCAAGCTCTTCCCCGAGCAGCAGCTCCACCAAGATCGAGACGTACACCGGTTCGGTCGCCCAGACCCGCTGGGGTCCGGTGCAGGTCAAGATCACCGTACAGACTGGCAAGATCACCAAGGTCACCGTCCTCCAGCAGCCGAACGGCAACCACAAAGACCAGGAGATCAACGACTACGCGCTGCCGATCTTGATCAGCGACACCATCACTGCGCAGAGTGCGAACATCGACATGGTCAGCGGGGCGACCGTCACCAGCGAGGGCTACGTCCAATCGCTGCAAGCCGCACTCGACGAGGCCGGGATATGAGGCTCGCGGCCACCGACTCGCCGGTCGGCAGTCGGATCCACCGTCGTGTGGAACACGTGATGGGCATGCCGATCAGCCTCGCTCTGCGCGGCCGGCACGCCGACGACTCGGCTGGCCGAGCGGCCTGGGCGGCGGCGATCGCCGAGCTACGCGAGGTCGACGCGGTGTTCAGCACCTACCGGCCCGACTCGCACATCTCCCGGCTCGGCCGTGGCGAGATCAGGATTGTGGACTGTCCAGCTGAGGTGGCTGAAGTCATTGAGCTTGGGCAACAAGCCGAACAGCAGTCCGGCGGAGCTTTCTCGCTCAACCTTCGGGGTGCTGACGGTCACCGCAGGCTCGACCCAAGCGGCGTGGTCAAGGGCTGGGCCGTCGAGCGAGTCGGCCGCCACCTACGCGAGCTCGCCGACACCGACTTCTGCCTCTCCGCCGGAGGCGACATCATGTGCGACACCGTCACCGACAACGGGCGCCCGTGGCGGATAGGCATCGAGGACCCGCGTGAGACCACCCGGCTCATTGCTGTCATCCCCATTCGAGGGGGGCGGTCGCCACTTCAGGCACCGCCCACCGCGGCGCCCATCTCGTTGATCCGCGCACCGGTCAGCCGCCAACCGGCATCGCCTCTGTCACGGTCATCGAGACGTCGTTGACGTGGGCGGACATCGACGCCACGGCAGCGTACGTCCATGGCCACGATGCCGCCCGATGGCTAAGGAGCCGGCCTATCCGCAGCGCGCTCGTTGTGTGGGCCGACGGTACGACAACACGCATCGCTGGCCATATCGACCGAACCAGGTCCAATCAAAAGAAAGAGGTTGACCCATGAATCCACACCTGCCATACGGCCACCACGGAGCGGAAAGCTCATTGTCCGGCATGCCATTCCTCGGCACGTTCCTGCTCCTGCTACTGCTCGTCCTCGTTGCGCTGTATCTGTGGCACCAGGGCAAGCTTCCCCTGCCCACACTCGGCAGCCACCGATCACCCGAAGACGAGGCGAAGCAGATCCTCGCCGAACGCTTTGCGCGCGGCGACATCACCTCTGACGAGTTCCTCGAGCGGTCAAGCATCCTGAACTGGACTCCCGGCACTGATCCGCTGCCATCCAAGCCTCGCAAGAACCGCCGCTTTTGATCTTTGGTCGGGGCATGAGCGGCGAAAAGGCCAGATCTTCGACATCCAGCTGTGGCATGTCCTCGGACCGAAGCGGATGACCTGGACGGCTAGCCGCGGCACGGAGGTCCGAAAGTAGTTCGATCGGGAAGTCCCCTGGCGCCCGCAACGGCTCGGTAGCCGGCAGCTCGCTCAGCGTCTGGCGTGCCTCCATGTCACGATGGCCGGAGTCTGCAGGGCATCGATCGCGGATATCAGTTGTGATAGCGGACAAAGCAAAGGAGCAGCGATTACCATGCCCAACTTCCGCCTCGACCAACAGACCGCGTTGGTTACCGGCGCCGCCAGCGGTATCGGACGCGGCATCGCTCTCGGGTTAGCCGCGGCCGGTGCCAATGTCGCGTGCTTCGACCTGCCTGAAACAGCCCTGGAAGAGGTCTGCGACGAAATCATCATGGCGGGTCAGCGTGCGATTGCTGTACCAGGCGATGTCATGGATGCCGACATCCTGGCCGATGCGGTGCGGGACGCGGAGAGCGAACTCGGCCCGCTCAGCTTGGCGGTCAACAGCGCAGGAATTGCCAACGCCGCGCCGGCCGAGGAGATGTCACTGAGCCAGTGGCAGCGAGTGATCGACATCAATATCACCGGAGTGTTCTTGTCGTGCCAGGCAGAGGGCCGGGCGATGCTCGAGCACGGCCGAGGCGCGATCGTCAACATCGCCTCGATGTCCGGATCGATCGTCAACCGTGGACTGCTCCAGGCCCATTACAACGCCTCGAAGGCGGCCGTGATCCACCTCAGCCGAAGCCTGGCCATGGAATGGGCCCAGCGGGGCATCCGAGTCAATTCCATCAGCCCCGGTTACACCGGCACGCCGATGAACCTGCGTCCCGAGGTCGCCGAACAGATGATGACGTTCGAGGCCGATACGCCGCTGGGCCGGATGGCCACCGTCGACGAATTGGTCGGGCCGGCGATCTTCCTGCTGAGCGACGCAGCCAGCTTCTGCACCGGGGTTGACCTGCTTGTCGACGGCGGCTTCACCTGCTGGTAATGCCGTTGTGCGGCGTCAGGCCCGGCCGAGCCCGCGGTCCCGGGCGAGGATCGCCGCTTCGGTACGACCGGCGACGTTGAGCTTGGTGAAGATCGAGGAGGTGTTGTTGTTCACGGTTTTCAGTGAGAGGCCCAAACGGTCAGCTATCGCGGAGTTCGACAAGCCCTGAGCAAGCAGCCTCAGCACGTCGTGCTCACGCGGGGTGAGTTGAGGAAACGGATCCTCGTTTGTGGATGGTGCACCGAGTCGGGCCAGCACCCGCTGGGCGACAACGGGCCCGAAGATCGCTTGTCCGTCGGCTACCGCTGTGACGGCGCGCAGGATCTCCTCCTTCGTTGCACCTTTGAGCAGATAGCCGCGAGCGCCCGCGCGCATCGCCCTGGTCACGGTGACGTCGTCGTCGCTCATGGTCAGGACGAGCACCGCTACGTCGGGTGCGACGCGGCTGATCTCTGTGGTGGCACTGAACCCGTCGGTGTCCGGCATTGCTAGGTCCATGATGATCACGTCTGGCTTGTCGATCACCGCAGCCTTGATCGCTTCGCGACCGGTGGCGGCCTCGCCGATCAAGTCGATGTTCGGATACTCGGCGAACAGCGCCCGCAGGCCGTCCCGAACCACTGGGTGATCGTCGGCCACCAATACCTTGATCATCGACTGGCTCCTAGCGGGAGGACGGCGATCACCCGACCACCCTCGGCGGTTGGACCCGCCTCGCAGGAACCGCCGACCTCGGAGGCACGCGTCTTGATCGAGGCGAGGCCGAGTCCGGGCGACCAGGGTGCGATGGAACTGCCGTCATCGGTGATGATCATCTCGAGGGCGCCGTCGTCGGCGGCGAGCCGTACGGAGGCCAGCTTGGCATCGGAGTGCCGGACAACGTTGGTCAGCGCCTCGGCGGCAATGCGGTACGCGGCCACCTCGACCGAGGATGGCAGTGCCGGCATCGACTCGGGCGCCTGAATGACCACCTTGACCGGGCCGTACCGACTGCCCTCCTCGCGCAGTGCCCCGACCAGCCCAAGCTCGTCGAGAGCGGCCGGGCGGAGTCCGTAGGCGAGTTGCCGTACGCCTTCGACGGATTGCCGCAGCTGATCGGCCAGCTCGATTGCCAACGATTCGGCCCGCTCCGGTCGGCTCTGAGCGGCCAGCGCGATGCCGTCGGCTTTGAAGGCTGCGCCGGTGAGGAGCGGGCCGAGACTGTCGTGCAGCTCGCGGCGTAGTCTGGCCCGTTCCTCCTCGGCGGCGTCGATGACGCGTTCGCGGGAGACTTTCAAATCCTCGGTGAGTGCCTGCGCGTGCAGCACGATCGCCAGCGGAGCGGCCAGGAGATCTATCACCTTTTGGTCGGCCCGTGAGAGTCGGTGTTCGCCGTGCCGAGGTCCAACGATCAGTTTTCCGACCGGTTCGGCGTCGTAGGTCAGCGGCCAGGTTTGCACGGTCGTGGTCCGTTCACCGCTCCCGACGAGGCTACCGTCTCCTGGCTCGACCGCCACGTAGCTCAGCCGGAGCGACTCGCGAAGGGCGTCGGCGACTCCGCCCAGGTCATCGCCGGCCAGTCGCTGCCCGACCGCGGACACCGCGGCTACCGGATCGCGACGGGTGCCGTAGACGGCATGGTCCACCAGGCGCTGCAAGCGCACGCGGACGGGATTGAAGGCAAGCGCGATCGCCAGGGCAGCCAACAGCGGTGCCCCGGCGCCTCGGAGTACCTGATCAAGCACGGCGACCAACCCGACATAGATCACGATCACGCCAGCCGTGAGCACTGCGTAGACGACCACCCGCGATAAGACGATGCGGACGTCGTACAGGCGGGGTCGCAGGACGGCGATGGTGGCCGCGGCCGGGATCAGCGGAAAGCTCAACAGCAACAGGAGATTGCGCCCGGTGGGGATGGTGAACCAGATCGGCACATTGATCAAGATCACGAGAATGACTGCGAGCAGGAGCCATAGCACCTGCTGCCGTACGGTCTCCGAGCCGCGGATGAACCGGACGATCAAGCTGGCTACCGAGGCGAAGAAGATCAACGACGTCACCACGGATGCGATCCCCTCGGTCACTGCCCACCAGGGCGCGACCAGGAGGGACGAGGCGCCGTACTCGGGCGTTGGGCCGACGAACATGTTGCCAAGCGCCGCGGTGCCGAGGGTCAGCCAGCACAGCACGGCCCAACGCCGGCTCAACGGCTTTCCTGTTGGGAACAACTGCAAGATCAACGGCAGGCAGCAGAACACGCCCCAGGACCAGGAGAACATGTAGATCGTCACAAGCAGCCGCATGGGGAACTGTGACCATTCGTGTCCGAGGCCGTAGATCATGAGGGGAGTCACGGCCGCAGTCAGCAATGGAGCAATGCCCCAGATGAGGAAGAGCCAACCGATCGGGTTGTCCGGCTTGGCACGCGCGATCAGGAGACCGCATGGTGCCGCCGACAGACCGATCACCGTGTTGGTGATCAAGAAGTTCGACCAGAGCGTTTCACTGTCAAGACCGAGGAGCAGCGCGCCGCCCACCGCGACCCCTGCGAGCACCAGGGCGAACCCGAAGAGCGCGTACGCCAACACCGCGACCCGCTTTGGCATGCCCTCATAATCCCGCTCGAAACTCCTGGTCGCCAGGGAGTTGGCTCCTCAGCCGCCCGGGCAGTCTCCCAGATGGCGCAGCAGGAATCCTCATGCCGAGGGAGTGGGAGCGGCGGCACGCTGCAGCTACCAAAAGACCCACGCGCAGGAGGTCATCATGTCAGTTGCCGAAGCCCGCAAGACCAAGATCAACTACGAGGAGGCGACGGCGCGCCGAGTGCGAGATGTTCGGGGCTTCCAGCGGTACGCGGCCGCTGTCATCCTTCCCATCCCCCCGACCGCTGTGGCCATCGGGCGACTGTTCCAAACCGACGACACGAATACCAGACAGGCGCTCGATCTGATCGCGGCGAATCCCGAGCGTCAGTTCACCTTCGCCCTGCTCGGCTTCATCGGACTGGTCACTGTGGTTCCGGCCTTCTTGGCGGCCGCCAGTCTCTCCCGACGTCGGCGGCCCGTGCTCACAACCATCGCGCTCGCGGTGAATCTCGTGGCCTACCTCGGCGCGTTCGCGATGGGTGCGATCGACAACCTCTACCTGATCGGCGCTTTACTGCCGCCTGAGCAGCGCGACGTCGCTGCGGTTGTGATCGACAAGATGTGGTCAAGCGGGATCCCGGGGATCAGCACCAGCCTCTTTGTCCTAGGCCACATCCTCGGCGCAATCCTCATGGGGCTCGCGTTGCGCGGCAGCATCGCCACTATTGGTTGGCTGGCCATGTTGCTGACAACGCCGATGCATGTCCTGGCCTTCGTGGTTCTGCAGATGCCCGCGCTGGACATGGCTGCCTGGCTCCTCATGACACTGGCCTTCGTCTGCTGCGCGGTCAAGATCATCAAGACACCGAATGACGAGTGGGACCTGCCTCCGTTGGGCAAAACCCCGTAAGACCCTCGTGTCGAGGCCGAATGACCGTCGCCACGCCCAGCTAGGCCCAGCGGAGCATGGACTTCGGCCGGAATACCGCTGCCCGCGAGCCGTGCGGCGAGTAGTCTTGTGCACTCGCGGTGGACGGCCAGGCGCGCGTCGACATGCGGGGCCGGAAGGCGAGCGGCCAGCGCGCCGCATGGCATCACCGACACATACAAGGAGCAGCTCGGCGCCGACCTGCTCGCCCTTGCTCGAGCAGCACGGAGAGAACCGATGAACCCCGACACCATCGTCCTGATCCACGGCTTCTGGGTAACCCCGCGCAGTTGGGAGCACTGGAAGGCCCACTACGAGCAGCACGGCTACCGCGTCCTCACCCCGGCCTACCCAGGCTTCGAGGTTGAGGTCGAGGCCCTCAACGCCGACCCGACCCCGATCGAGAACCTGAGCGTGCCCGCCGTCGTCGATCACCTCACCGACGTGATCGGCGGGCTGGAGCGGCCGCCGATCCTGATGGGCCACTCCGCCGGCGGGGTGTTCACCCAGCTCATGCTGGATCGCGGCTACGGCGCAGTTGGCGTGGCGATTAACTCAGCTCCCACCGAGGGCGTGCCCGTGGTGCCGCTGTCGCAGCTCAAGTCGACCTTCCCGGTGCTTCGAACGGTCGGGCGCAAGAAGGCTGCCGGCTTCACCCTCGAGCAGTGGCGCTACGCGTTCACCAACACGTTCACCGAGGAGGAGTCCAGGGCGCTGTACCAGCGCTACCACATCCCGGCGTCGGTGCGGGTGCTGTGGGGCAGTGCGCTGGCCACCCTGGAGCCTGGCCACCAGGACACCTTCGTCAACTACGACAACGACGACCGGGCGCCGCTGCTGTTCATCTCTGGCGGCGAGGACCACCTCATGCCCCCCAGTGTCCAGCGCTCCAACGCCAAGCATTACAAGTCCAACACCGTGACCGAGGTCAAGGAATACCCCGGCTACGCCCACCTGCTGCCCGCCCAGAAGGGTTGGGAGCAGATCGCCGCCGACGCCCTGTCGTGGGCCGTGGAGCACGCGCGGTGACCGGGGTGCCATCCGGATCACCCACATCAGCGGGTCGAGAGGATAGGTCATCGACACGCGACGGGTACCGCAAACGGAACGTTCACCGACACCCGAGCCGTCGCGAGGCAACTCAGGTCGGCACGTCCGTTGCCCCTGCCGCAAATTTATCGTCTGCCGCCGGAGCAGCTGACTGGTCACTGGCTGCCATCTCCAATGCCTCCGCGTAGCTGCGGCCGCGGTCGATCAGGGCGAGGTCGCTGAATCTGGGGCCGACGAGGCAGAGACCGGCTGGGAGGTTGTCGACTTGGAGCGCGGGCAGCGACAGTGCGGGATAACCGCCGATCGCGGCAAGGGAGGTCAGCCGCACGGTGCTGGTTCGAACGGCGTCCATCTGCTCAGCGTCAGCGTCAAGCGGGGGAGCAGTGGTGGCGGTGGACGGAAGCACTAGCACCCGTCCGGCGAGCACCGCGTCGAGCGTCGAACGTCTTTGCGCGATTCCGGCCGTCGCGGCTGCATGCTGGTCGGTTGTCACGGAGGCCGCGTACGCAAAGCGTGCAGCGATGTCCGGACCCAGGCAACCCGGGTGGTGTAGGACCCAGTCGCCATGCACCTGCCACGCCTCCGCTGCCTGCTTCGTCCGGAACAGCCTGAACGTCTCGCTGAGCTCTGGCAGCTCCACCTCACCCGGGGGCGGAATCCGTCTGGTTTCGACGAGTTGCTCCACGGCGGTGGTGAAGGCGTTCCGCACGCCGGGGGATAACTCGGCCAGGACGGCCGGAGCGGTCACTACCTCAGCGGGGATGTCGACCTGCCGGGAGCCGTCGAGCGAGGTCGCCGCAGCCCGGAGGAGGGCTTCTGAGCTTCTGGTGAGCCAGCCCACAGCGTCGAAGCTCGGCGCCAGCGGCAGCAGTCCGACGGTTTCGATCGCCCCATGACTGGTGCGAAGCCCCCACAGACCCTGGTAAGAGGCTGGCACTCTGATCGATCCGGCGGTGTCAGTGCCCAGACCGATCGACGCCTGGCCGGAACCGACTGCGCTCGCCGGCCCGCTCGAGGAACCGCCCGGGATCGAGCCCGGAGCGGCAACATTGGGCGGCGTTCCATAGTGGGAGTTGCGGCCGGCAATGCTGTAGGCGAACTCATCGGTCTGTGCGATCCCGAGCACGTCGGCACCGGCGGCGATCAGGACTTCGACGGCAGGTGCGGAGGTTGCCGCAGGGCGGGACTCCGCCAGATACGCCGGGACGCCAGCACCCACCGCGAAGCCGGCAACGTCGAACAGATCCTTTACGGCGACCGACTCTCCTCGCAGCGGACCGGACGCGGCTCCGGCGACCAGTGGACTACCCACCACCCGCCAGATGGTCTGGTCAACGTCGGCTGAGATCACTCGAAATCCTTGATCCGGGCATGCACACCTTTCAAAGCCAGCCGACCCGGTCGTCGGACCACACATGGGTCAGGTCGGGAGCGTTGCCATGGACAGAGCATGCCCCCAGCGGAGCCTGAGCGCCGCTAGGGGCGAAGCACACTATTCGATCGGCGTTAGTGTTGGCGCACCGGACGGAAGTAGTGATCGAGTCCCCACTCCGCGACCTGTTCGCCCATCTGAGCACCCCGAACGTCTGCGCTGCGGAAGTGGATACCCAACCACACTCTTGCATCCACCACTTCCTGACGGGCCACCTTCCCGGAGTTATAGAAGCGGGTGGCGTTCGGGACGGCGGTGGAGATGAACGTCAGCTGCAAGTGCTGCGTATGGAAGGTGTCTTGCAGGGCGCGGGTGAAGGCGCCGATGAGGCCGGAGTATCCGCTTACATAGTCCGGATATGGCGGGGTGGCCAACATTGGTTGCCAATTCGCATCAGGCGTCGTATCGGGATTACCGTCAGTGTCGGCCAGCTGGATGGCTGTGATGGGTCGCCAGAAGCCGTAGACGTGCTTGGAGCGCCAGATCGAAATGATCCCATCGGCGAGGATCATGTCGACGGCGGCGAACATTCGAGCTGCGTCGACGATGTCCAACGTCCGCACACTCACCTGATCTCGCAGTGCCGTATTGAACTGGACGAAAGCATTGCCGGAGTAGAACTTCGCAGTCTCTGTCTCCTTGGCTTTGCGTTTTGTTGAGTTCATCGAGCCCAGGGCCTTGACCTCATTGAATTCCCGCGTGTACTGCGGCGACGTCAGTTTTGGTGGCGGCCCGGGTTCGCCGAACTGGGCTCCGCTCTTGACGAGCAACGGAGTCACGTAACCCATCCAGGGGACGGCGAATGGGGAAAGATCAGGTGGCGTGGTGGGCACTGGTGTTGGCCGCCACACGCCGGGAGCAGGCTGCTGCGTGAACGCAATGGGCGCCTTGCGTCCGTCATCCTTGCGTTGTGCGATCAGGGTGTCGGCGGCCACCTCACCGAAAGTGACGCCGCGAGTCTTGGCGTCGCCGTCGGAGATTTTCGCCAGCGATGCGGCGTACTTGGTATCGAGGTCGGCGTGCTGTGCAGCCGGTGAGTACGTCACCAAGATCCTGTACGCGGCCGCTACTGCCGCCGCCTGGGACGAAGCACCGTGCTGTGGACGATCGCCGAAGTGATACGGCTCGTAACGCCCTTCGATGCCCACCACAGCGTTGTAGACGGCCGCATGCAGGAATCCCATAAGGAGGAAGTCCTCAGGGACCGACTTGCTGGTATCGGCGAGGAGTGTCTTTTGCGCGAGCTCGTTCCATTCAGAGATCACAGCCGGGTCGCCCGACTGGCTCGCGGTCGTGTCCTTCGCAGTCGCGGTCACAGGTGCGGTGACCATGAGTGAAGTCAGCAGCACTGCCGCCGCACCCTTGGCAAGCGATCGGTGGACGCCGAGGTGACCCAGCGGCACGACGTCACTTCTTGGTTGTTTCAACATGTCTTGTGCTCCGTTCAGCTCAGATTTGACATTGTTATTCCTCAGAAATTGATAGTTGACTCAAGATTGCTCTTCATCAGCCTCCCTTTGAACGGGAAATTGCGTGAGCTTGCTGGCATCCATGTCAATCAGCAAGTGCTCGACGGTTCGCGGCAGTTCGGCATCAGGCAAGTCATCTGAGATGTCGACGTAACCCCTGCTCACTCCGGGGGGAGGCACCGGCTCGGATGCGTCATCACCACCTATTGAAGCGGCGAGAATTGTTCCATTTTCGTCAAATGCGATGCTGAATCTCATTTCTCTCCCTCGTCATGTGCTTGGCGGAATGTTTAGGTTGAATCGGAATACGTTGAATGGATCGTATTGATTCTTGACCGCCTGCAGGCGGGCGTAGATCTGTGGTGGATAGGCAGCCCGGAGATTGTCGTCCCCGCCTTCGCCGGTGAAGTTCACATACGTCTCACCTTTTCCGTAAACTGCCATTGCATTTCGGGCCGCTCGTGCCCAGGCGAGATGAAGCGGAAGGTCTGCCGGGTCGGCCGTACGCGCGGCGCAGTTGAGGAGGAATGGCGAGCTGCGGTCGGTAAATGCTGTGCTGTCGGCCGAAACCTGTGCGACTGCTCCGCCGAGGTGGTGGATGTGGAGCTCGGCCTGTACCGGAAGGTCGGCTGAACTGTGGTGGTAGTCGGCGAGTGTTTCGAGCGCCGCAGCCGGCAGTTGGTCGAGGAAAGTTGAGGTGAAGTAGTTGGCGGCGCCTGCTTCCCAGAGGGGATCTACGAGCTGTTGCAGATCCACGTATGGCATGGGGCCGAAAAGGTCGGTGATTGGCGTGCCGAGTTCGCGCAACGGTTGGGCGACATCCTTGCCGCCGACTGGGTCGCCGGCCCAGCAGGCGGCGAGCGCGACGATCTTCTTGTAGTGCCAGTCCTCGGGGAGGAAGGGCGCCGGAGGGGCCGTGGTCAGGTTGACGAATGTAGAAAGCTCGTCCGGCATGTCCTCGAGCAACTCACGCCAGCCGTTCATCACCTGGATTGCCTGTTCGCCGGGATAGAAGATGACACCGCCCAGCACGAGGGGACCGACCGGGTGCAGACTGAGCTCGAATCTCGTAACGACACCGAAGTTGCCGCCCCCACCCCGGAGCGCCCAAAACAGCTCCGCATTTTGCGACTCGGAGGCCCGTACGACCGATCCGTCGGCGGTTACCAGTTCGACGGACTTGAGGTTGTCGCAGGTGAGCCCATATTTGCGGACCAGGTGGCCGAAGCCGCCGCCCAGGGCGAAGCCGCCGATACCGGTACTGGAAATCAGCCCCCCCGTTGTTGCTAGTCCGTGTCGCTGGGTGGCTGCGTCAAATGTCTTCCATTTCGTTCCCCCGCCTGCAAATGCTCGCCGCGACTCAACATCAACCTGGACGTCGTTCAGCCGGGCAAGATCGATGACGATGCCGTTGTCACAGGTGGAGAAGCCGGCAATGCTGTGGGCGCCCCCGCGTACCGCGATCGGCCGTCCTTCACTTCGGGCAAATCCGACTGCTCGCACCACATCCTCTGTGGATGCAACTCGTACGATCAGTGCCGGATATTTGTCGACCGCGTGGTTCCAGACACGTCGGGCCGCCTCATACTCCGCGTCCCCAGCCCCGACGACCGAGCCTGCCAAGCCGACTTCCAGCTCGCGTATCGTCGCCTCACCGAGTACGCCCGTCGTGATGCTCTGCTGGCTGGCTGGAGTCATGCAGGCAGGCTAGGTAAACCCTCTTTGCAGATCCTTTGCACGCCCAGGCGGGCGGAGTCGTCCACCCGGAATCGGGCTTGTCAGGGGGAGGCTTCGCTCAGGGAAACGTCCAGCAACGCCCGCGCATTCTTGAGGTCGGGCATATCGAGGCCCTCGCTGAACCAGCCGTAGGCTCGCGCCAACACTCGGCGAGCCTCCACGCTTCTGCCCTGCCTTAGCCACAGTCGCGCCAGGCTGGTTGTGGCTCGCAGCTCGAACATCTTGGCCTGCTGTTTTTCGGCGATCCGTATTGCGCGCCGGTACGCGGCCTCGGCCTGCTCGGCATCGACATCCTTTGCCAGTAGCAGCTCGCCCCGGAGTCGCTCCAGTTCAGCATCGCACCAATAACGATCGTGGGCGGTGCTGGCCAGCGCCTCATGAACGAGTTCAAGGCCGTGGTCGATCTGACCGATCTTTGCGAGCTGTTCGACAATGAGTAATGAGACGAACGGCTGAAGAAAAAAGCCGCCTATCGAGCGCATCTGCTCGTCACCGCGCTGGAGTTCAGCCAGACCTAGCTCGTGGTCGCGTACTTCGGCCAGCGCCCACCCGCGAAGCGCCCGTGCCCACGATGACCAGAATCGAAGATGATGCTCGTCGCTGAGTTCAATGGTGGCTTCGGCTGACTGGAGTTGGGAATCGACGTTACCCATTTCGCCCTGGAGCATTGCATCCCAGGTCAGCGCGTACGCCAGGCTGAATGGGTGTGCCAGTGCTTCAGCCTCCGCGAGCCCTCTGCTCTGCATCGCCTGAGCTTGGTCCGGATAACCGAGGCACCATAGGCTAAACGCGAGTCGGGATTGGCAAATGACGCTGGGGTCTTGTGAATATTGTGTGATGTGTGCTGACGAATGCGTCGGGTCATAGTGCGTAAGCGCCTGTTCCAGGTGAACCCGCGATCGTGTAAAGGAGCCGACATATTGCAGCGTCACGCCGAGCACGTAGTGACCCTCGACAAGCAGAATCGGATCACCCTGCTGGTCAGCCAGTTGAAGTAGCTGATCACCAAATCGGAGTCCTTGCTGGAAGTTGCGGAAGCCCAGAGCAGCGATCGCGAGTGCCCGCAAGAGCAGAGGGTCGGGCGGGTTTCCCAAGTTTTGATTCAATGTCTGTGCTTGGGACAAGGTTTCTACCGCCTCCGGCGCTGCGTAGCCACGGGTGGCCACCAAGGCGAGACTCAATAGCCGCAGGAGGTTCAAGTGCTGTTCGTCGCGGCGTCTCGTGTCCGGCACATGGTGCAGCAGCCGCAAGCCATGCCTAAGAAGGCGGATGGCCTCGTCGTGGGCGTACACGCGCTGCGCGACTTCAGCAGCACGCTGGTAGAACGGAATTGCGCGTAACGGCTCACCGGCTCGCTCGTAGTGGGCTGCCAATTGTGCGCTAACTGGGTCAAGGTCGGCGACGTAAATCTCTTCCAGCGCCTGCGCAATGCGTGAGTGCCAGTAGCGTTGCTTCATCGGACTGAGTTCGGCGTAGGCAACGTCGCGAATCTTGTCGTGCGAGAAGTCAAAACTGTTCGTGTCCGCACTGAACAGCTCGCCTGTCGATCTATTCGGGGCACTCAAACCAGACGACGGCTGCGGAGCAGGTCGTACGATGCGACGCTGCCATAACTCGTCCAACTCATTGGTCAGGCTATCTGCATTGACGCCGCTAGCCTCGTGCAAAATCTCGACGGTGAAGACTCGCCCAACTGTGGCCGCAAGTCCGACCAACTCACGCGTTTCTGGCGATAGTTGCGCCAATCGGCCGGCAATGACCGCGTGCATGCGAGGTGGCAGGTTGGCGGTCGAGAGCTGACTGGCGGAGCCGTCAAGGGCGCCGCTCTCTTGTTCCCTTGCCCCTCTGCTCAAACCAGCGCTCGCCATCTCTACCACGAAAAGCGGGTTGCCCTCGGTCTCGCGATACAGGCGCAAGGCCGACTGCTCGTCAAGATCATCTCTGGTTACCTGTACGGCCAGCTGAGCTGTCTCGGCGGCGTCCAATGAATCAAGCCTGAGCTCGAGCACGCTACCCTCGCTGCGCAGGTGCATGAGCCATTCCGCGACTGGATACGCGGACACCAGTTCTTCCGGGCGCGCCGTGCCGATTATCAAGAGACGTTTCTTCAGGTCGAAGCGCAGAAGGAAATGTAGCCACTGCAGGGTCTCGTGATCACACCATTGAAGATCATCTATCAGGAGCAGCAATGGCTCCGGCGTGGCCAGCAGGGCACGCGACATTGCCTCAAATAAGCGTTGACGTTGACCGAATTCGGTGATTGGTTCCGGTCGCGGCAAGTCAGGCAGCTCGTCCAAAAGCTCAGGCAGCAGACGTGCGGTCTCGGTCAGCCACACGTCAGCCAGCCGAGTCAATGAGTGCCGAATCGCGTCGCTGCGGAGCCATTCAGTCACAGGGGCCAGCGCCAGGCTGCCTTCGGCGCCATAGGAACGCGTTCTGGCGGTGGCAATTCCTTGCTGGTCTGCCCAGCCCAGAAGCTCCTCGGCCAGGCGTGTCTTGCCGATGCCGGCCTCGCCGCTGATCAAGAGCAGATGCGATTTGCCAGCGCTTGCACGTTGCCATGCTGAGAGCAGTTGCTTCCATTCCTGCTGTCGCCCCACAAGCGGTTGCATGCTCGGGACAGAACGCTTCTGGGCGCCGGTGAGCAGCCGCCGGTAGAGGGCCTTGGTCTCCGGCTCCGGTTCGGCGGCGTATGCCTCCTCGAGTGCGTCGCGTAGCCGTTCGTAGGCCTCAATGGCCTCCCAGCGTCGGCCGCAGCCGGCGAGGGCCTCGATCAAGACCCGCTGCAGGTGTTCGTCGAGGAGGCGCTGCGATGCAAGAGGCTCGAGCAGGGCGAGGGCGGCTTCCAGTTCACCATGATCTAACAGCTTGGAGCTGAGCAAGCTTGCGACAGCGGCGTGGGCTTCGGCGAGTCGCTCCCGATGGTCATCTGCCCAATCGGCGTATTGATCTTCGGGGAGCAGGGGGCCGGTCCACAGCCGCAGGGCCTGTTGTAACGCGGTGATGTCGCTGCTACTGCGGGCGGTGCTCGCGGCTTGCTCGAATTGATCAACATCTACGGTCAGACCACCAGTGGGGCAGAGCCGTACCACGTCGTCACTGAGCGTGATCGATCCTCCGCCCAGCGTGCGCCGGACGCTGTGCACGAGCTGATACAGGTTGTTGGCCGCCACCTGCGGCTCGGTATCTGGCCACAGCCGGTCCACCACGAGGTCGCGATGCAGCCAATGGCCGGATGCAAGGGCGAGCAGTTTCACCAGCGTCTTGGCCTTGCGCAGCCGCCACCGGTCTGGCACCGGCTCGCCGTTGATCGTGACCGAGAAACCACCCAGCAACGAGATCTGAATCTCGCAGGAGGACGGTCGCATGGTCGGCATGGCAATCCTTAACGAGTGGTGCCTAGGGTCGGCGTCGATTCGAAGGCGATCCTTTGCAGGGCAGCCAAGCCGCGCCGCTCACCGAGCTGAGAGAACACCGTGTGCGCGGCCTCCGCCGAGCTCATGGAGCCGTCCCTGTCGCCCAGTTTTGCCAGCACGTAGGCCCTCAGCAGGTACAACCAGCCCAGCGACCGATGGCCGCCAGGAATGGGGAAGACCGCGAGGGCGCGATCGAGCCAGGTCAGCGCCGCCGGCAGGTCGGCCAACAGCAGCTCCGCGACGCCGAGGTTCACACTGGCCACGGAGAAGCCGGCGATGTCGCCTGATTCCTCCATCATGGCGAATGCCTCACGCCCCAGGGTCCGCGCCTGATCGGCCGCGCCAGCGGCGGCCGCATTCAACGCCCGGCCCTCGAGTGAGATTGCCAAGGCCCGCTGGTCGCGCAGGTCGCGCCGAATCGACTCCGACCGTTGGAGGTAATCGTCCGCCTCCTGGTACTGCCCCACCCACCGGAGTGCATGTCCATGCTGTGACAAGGCGTACGCCTCTCCGTAGCGGTCATCCACCGCGCGGAAACGGGAGTAAGCGTCGTCGATGAGGGTAAAGGCAGCGTTCATGTTTTCGGCCAACCGCTCGCTCAATGCAAGGGCTAGCTTCACGTATCCGCCCGCTTGTTGAGCACCAACGCGACGGCCGAACAGCACGGTTTCTTCGCCAAAGGGTAGGGGCGGGTCCCGACGCTCATCCACGGCCCAACCCAGCGACATCGCGATAAAGAAAGGCGCTGCGTCCTCAGGGACTTGCTTCAGCACCTGCAAGGCGGCGTCGAACCGGGGACGGGCCGTCTCAATGTCACCTCGCGCCAATGCGAGGACGCCAGCGAAATGTTGCATCGAAGCGGTCACCCCCGGAAACCCTGCAGTGACGCGGAATGCCTCGTCGCTTTGACGCTGCGCCAGGTCCCAGTCACCCGCCATGAACGTCAGCAATGCCCGTTGGTGGTAGCCGTGGGCCCGCTCACCCGGCTCCCCGTACTCGATAAGCAGATCGACGATCTCCTCACCGATAGCCGTCAGCTCAGCTGACTTGGCTTGGCGAATGAGCATCACAGACATCGCGGCCAATGCGCGTGCCCGGAGCGCGGACCGGTCCTTCGAGGCGCTCAGCGCAAGAGTAAGTGATCGTGCTCCTTCTGCGATCAGGCCACGGTTGACCCAAAAGCGCCAGGTCGAGGCCGCCAGTTGTAGGGCTAATGTCGGATCTGTTGCGACCGCCGTGGCCGATGCTGCCCGCAGATTGTCCTGCTCCACGTCGAACCACCCGGACGGTTCACCGACGACAGCGGCTCCGCGGTCCGGGTCGTTGGCCACTGCGGCAGCGGCGTACCACTCCAGGTGACGCCTGCGACATACCGTCAGTTCCACGGCTTCGGTCAGCCGGGCCTCGCCGTATTGCCGAACCACCTCGAGGAGTCCGTATCGTGTCTTCGAGCCCGCCGCTTCCGCACGGACGAGCGACTTGTCTACCAGGCGCGAGACTAGGTCGATGATCACCTGGCCGGGCCCATCGCACACTGCTGCGGCGGCATCGAGGTCGAAGCCACCGGCGAACACGGCCAGTCTTCGGAAGACCATCTGTTCCTCGACATCCAGCAGCCCATAGCTCCAGTCGAGGGTGCCGGCCAGTGTTTGCTGACGATCCAGGCGCCCGCGACCTCGCTGCCCGAGGAAGGTGAGTGCGTCGCTCGAGCCCGTCGGCCAGCTCATTAACCGTGAAATGGGCAAGGCGAGCGGCCGCAAGCTCAAGGGCGAGTGGTATGCCGTCGAGTCGATGGCATATCTCCGCTACCGGAGGTGCTGTGGTGGTGTTCAACTGGAACGAGGGCACGGTAAGCCAGGCGCGTTCCACGAACAGCTGCACAGCTTCCAGCCGGGACAGCTCACGGACATCGACCTCAGTTCCGCTCGGCAGATCAAGTGAGGGCACCCGATAGACCAGTTCGCCGGGAAGAGCGAGCGGTTCCCGGCTCGTGGTGACGATATTGATGTCGTCACAGCGCGCGAGCACTTCCTGAACGAGGGTGCTGCAAGCGTCGAGCAGGTGTTCGCAGTTGTCCATGATCAACAGCAGTGCGCGAGAAGCGAGTTGCTCCGCTAGGGCCGTCATTGGGGGCGACCCACTTCGCAGGGTGATTCGCAGCGCCGATGCGACCGTGGACGCGACGACCTCCGGATCTTGGACTCCAGCCAGCTCGACCAGCCAGACTCCATCGCCGAAGTCGGGGGCGGCGCTCGCCAGCCGGCCCAGTTCAAGGGCGAGGCGGCTCTTGCCGACCCCGCCCACGCCGGCGAGGGTGAGCAGGCGGGTACGCGCCAGGCTTGCTGACAGCTCGGCGAGCAACCGTCTGCGTCCGACGAAGCTGGTAGTCGACCCAGGCAAATTGTGCAGGGCGGCTGCGGGAATCGGTTTGCCGCCGGTGAGCAGGCGGCGGTAGAGGACCTTGGTTTGGGATTCCGGTTCGGCGGCGTACGCCTCGTCGAGGGCGTTGCGTAGCCGATCGTAGGTTTCGATTGCTTCCCACCGTCGGCCGAGTTCGGCGAGTGCTTCGATCACGACCCGGTGCAGGTGTTCGTCGAGCGGGCGCTGCGATGCGAGCGGCTCCAGGAGGGCAAGGGCCGCTTCTGGTTCACTTTCCTCCGCCAGCTTGGATCCGAGCAGGGTTGCAAGGGCGGCATGGGTTTCGTCGAGTCGTTCCCGTTGATCATCGGCCCACCTGGCGTACTGGTCCTCGGGGAGCAGCGGGCCAGTCCACAGCTCAAGTGCTGCTTGCAGTTCGGTGATCACGCCGCTGCTGCGGGCGGCAGCCGCTGCTCGGTCGAATTGATCAACGTCGACGCTGAGGCCGCCGGTTGGGCAGAGGCGGACCACATCGTCGCTGAGCGTGATCGATTCTGGCCCCACCATGCGTCGGATGGTGTGGACGACCTGGTGCAGGTTGTTGGCCGCCACGTGTGGCTCGGTGTCCGGCCACAACCGATCTATTACGACCTCGCGGTGCAGCCGATGTCCGGGCGCGAGGGTCAGCAGCTTCACCAGTATCTTGGCCTTGCGCAGCCGCCACCGGTCTGGCACCGGCTCTCCGTTGACCGTGACGGAGAAACCACCCAGCAGCGAGACGTGAACCTCGGCTGCTACGGCGGTCTTTCCCATCGCCGCATCTTCCCGCGTTCCGACCAGAACGAGAAACGCTTTGTCAGGACACGCCTCGATATGGCAGCGTGCTTGGCAAGCTTCGGCCTTACTGAGACACTCCAACGATGAGTCTTGGTGTCGAACAGATGGAGATTGATAGGGCGGCTCTACGCGGTTACGCCGTCGGCCCTGGAGATCCGAGCTATGACACGGATCGCAAGATATGGAATGGCTCGTTCGACAGGCATCCAGCGGTGATCCTCTGCTGCCAGGGAGTTTCGGACGTCATCGCTGGCGTGAAGTTCGGGCGGGCCAGCGGCCTGCCGGTCGCCGTACGGAGCGGTGGGCACTCATTCCCGGGTTTGTCAGTGGCTGACGGAGCCTTAGTGATCGACCTTTCGCTCATGAAGGGAGTTCGGGTCGATCCCGAAAGGCGGACGGCACGGGTGCAGGCTGGCGTGCTGCTTGGAGACCTCGACCGGGAAACCCAGGCGTTCAGCCTCGCGGTGCCGTCTGGCATCGTCACCCATACCGGCGTGGCTGGACTCACTCTCGGCGGCGGCATCGGCTGGATCATGCGCAAGCACGGACTCTCGATCGACCAGCTAGTCTCAGTCGATCTCGTTACGGCTGACGGTGAGTTCATGCAGGCGAGCGCGGATCGGAATGCTGACCTTTTCTGGGGAGTACGCGGCGGCGGGGGCAACTTCGGAATCGTCACTGAGTTCGAGTTCCGCTGCGTGCCTCTGGGGACCCAGGTGATGGCGGGACCGGTGTTCTGGCCGATGGCCCAGTCGCCAGAGGTCCTGCGCTTCTATCGTGACTGGGTCGCCGACGCTCCGGACGAATTGATGACGATCGTTGTTCACCGAATGGCGCCGCCGCTGCCATTCGTGCCGCCTGAACTTCACGGTAAGCCCGTCGTGGTGGTCGCCTGCTGCTGGGCCGGTGACATCGAGGAAGGGGAACGCTTTATCCGACCGCTTAAGGCGTTCGGCTCCCCGGCTTTGGACGCATGCGTGCCAAAGCCGTTCCTGACACATCAGGCGATGTTCGATCCGAGCTTTCCGAAGGGCCGTTGGTACTACTTCAAGAGCTGCGACGTCGCCGAACTGAGCGATGACATCATCGACATCACGGTGGAGCACTCGCTGCAGATCTCATCGCCGCTGACATCGTTCCCGATCTGGCAGATGGGCGGCGCCGTGAGCCGAGTAGGCGATGACGAGACTGCGTTCAACGGCCGCTCAACCGGGTTCACGTACAACATCGGCGCCAGCACAGAGACGAGTGCGGGATTCGCGGAGGAACGCGAGTGGGTACAGGACTTTTGGTCCGCGCTCCGACCGTGGCACGAAGGCGTTTATGTGAACTTCTTGGGCGACGAAGGTACCGAGCGGGTCAGGCAGTCGTACGGACCGAAGAAGTACGATCGGCTCCAAGCGTTGAAGCGAAAGTACGACCCGGACAACTTCTTTCGGATCAACCAGAACATCTCACCTGACTAATACAAGGAGCACCCGCGCACTTGGTGCGGGTGGCGGCGCACTCCTCGAGCACCGAGCGCCGCGTGGTGTCGCCGTCCTTGAGCAACTCGAAGCGTCCCTCTCGCCAACGAAGCTGGGGGTCGTTTGGCTATTCATCGCGTCGGGTAGAGGCCTCGTGTCGAACGCACTGCGAACAGCGAGCCGTGGAGACGGCTGGCCTGCTGGAAGGGAGTGTCATGGAGATCATCGGAGTGATCGTTGCCTCCACGGTGACGGGCCGGAACACAACCAAGGTCTGAATCGGAAGTACCGACTCCGGTTCTGGTGCTGCCCCACGACAGACGGGTTAGGGCGACGATGCACATGGCTTCATCCGATCCATACCACGGCGCAGTTGCAACCTCCGCACGCCCCAAACATCGACACCGTACGGCGGTGACCACGTACGGTGCCTCGGGTCCGGGAGGGCACGCCGTGACGAGCAAGGTGGCGCTCGCCTCCCCGAGTCGGTATCAGACCAGGGAGCTCCTTGGCCGAGGAGGGATGTCCGAGGTTTACCGCGGTTTCGATGTTCGACTCCGGCGTCCGGTCGCGATCAAACGCCTTCGCGCGGACCTGGGTGTCAATCCCGTGTTCCGAGCGCGTTTCCGCAGAGAAGCTCAGGCGGCGGGCAGGCTGAGCCACTCAGCGATCGTGGCCGTGTACGACACGGGCGAGGAGCGCGGGCCGGCGGATTCGTCGGTTCCTTTCATTGTGATGGAGCTCGTTGAGGGACGCTCACTCCGCGATGCGTTGCGGGACGAAGGAAAGCTCGCGCCCGTGCGAGCCCTGGAGTTGACTGCTGCGGTGCTGGATGCGCTGGCTTGCAGCCACGCGGCCGGCATCATTCACCGCGACATCAAGCCCGCCAATGTCATGCTCACCAGCACTGGCGAGGTCAAGGTGGCCGACTTCGGAATCGCGCGTGCGGTGTCGGATACCACTGGCACCGTCACGCTCGCAGGGACGGTGGTGGGCACACCGCAGTACCTCTCCCCTGAACAAGGCCGAGGCGAGGCTGTCGATGTTCGCAGCGATATCTACTCGGTGGGATGCATGCTGTACGAACTGCTCGTCGGCCAGCCACCCTTTACGGGCGACTCGCCAGTGAGCATCGTGGTCCAGCACGTCTCTGACGCGCCGGCTCCGCCCAGCGCGGCGAATTGTGACATCTCAGCCGATATCGATTCGATCATCCTGAAGGCATTGGCGAAGGATCCGGCCGACCGCTACCAGACCGCGTCGGAGATGAAGGCTGACATCGACAGGGTTCTCAACGGGCATGCACCGGCCGCAGCCACACTCCTGGAACAGCTCACTGTGGGGGCAGCTGCTGTTGGGGACGACAGTGTCGCGACGGCGCATCAATGGAATGCGGCCCACCTTCTTGCCGTCATGATCGTCCTTCTCGTTGTGGCGGGCAGCAGCGTGCTCGGGGTCTACCAATCAACCCGATCAGCGGCTGCGGAGCCGGGGACCATCGAAGTCCCAGCCGTTCTGGGGCTCAGCAAGGTCGGTGCCGACAGCCTGTTACGGAATGCCCGTCTGGTGCCACGGTTCGAGTTCGTCGACGCGGATGAAGCGTCGGTCGGCACGGTGATCAAGCAGAGCCCTGACGGCGCAGACATCGCAGCCATCGGCAGCACTGTCATTGTCGTGATCAACATCGGCTCGGGGCGGGACGCGATCACCCGCGAAGATGGCCGTACGCTGGCCAGAACGCCCAGTGTCAGCTCGAGCGACACATTCCGCCCGGTGACGGACTCCGGAAATTCTGCAGATGCGCAAGCGCGTCAGAGCGACGTGTCTGATGACCGAGCGGGGGTGCACCGGGTCGAGGGTGGCGACAGTAAGAAGAAGAAGTCCGAAAAGGCGGCCAAGAAGGACAACAAGTCTGGATAGCCAGCCAACACTGGGACTTACGGTGCTGCGCTGGCTGCGATGGTCGGCGCGACTCGGAGCGCGTTCGCTGCGATGGTCAGGGCCGGGTTAAGGGCAGCTGATGATGGGAAGAAGCTGCCATCGACCACGAACAGGTTGCTGACATCGCGACTGCGGCAGTTGTAGTCCAGGACGCTGCTGGACGGGTCCTTGCCGGCGACCGCAGTGCCGCACATGTGGGAGTTGGTCGCGATGCCCATGCGTTCGGTGAGCACGATCGGATAGCCGGCCTTGCGAACGGCGCGGCTTACTCGCTTGACCAGCTCCTGATGCGGCGCGAGATTGTTCGGTGTCCAGTTGATCATGATCTTGTCGCCATCGATGGCGACCCGGTTGTCCGGCCGAGGCAGGTCTTCGGTGGTGAGGTAGATGTCGAGGCTGCGGTCGGTGACCATTTTGAGCGCCCACATTGGCGCCCAAGGCCGGGCGGCCTTGATCATCGCGGCCCGCAGCTTGCCGAGCATCTGGAGGTTGCCAAGCGGGTACGGCGTGTCCGGCCCAGCCTCGTACCAGTCGTTGATGCCGAGGGTCTTCTGCCACGCGGTGTGGTTCCGTCGGGCCGGGTTCACGGCCATGAAGAAGGTGCTGTTGTGGACCATGTAGTTGCGACCGAGCAGTCCTGAGGAGTTCCCGAGTCCTTCTGGGTGCTGGTCGCTCACTGAGCGCAGCAGCAAGGCGGTTGAATTGACCGCTCCACCGGAGACGACGTAGGTCTTGGCCTCGATCCGAATCGTCCGCTCGCCGACTTGCGCTTCCGCCCCGATGACGGTGTGCCCGTCGCTGCTGGTGTGCAACCGGCGGACGTACGCGCCGAGCAGGATCCGTACCGTGGGTGACTCTAGTGCGGGCCGCACGGCGCGATTCTCTGCGTCGCTCTTGTTGCCAGTGGGGGAGGGAGATCCATCAGCGGTGGTGTCGGCGCGCCGCTCGACCATTGACGGCAGGTGCATGCCGTTGGCCATGTGGAACGGGTGCAGGCCCTGCTGGCGGAGCCGTACGGCGAACCGCTCGACGACCGGTTCGTGGCTGAGAGGGGGATAAGGGTACGGCGTAGAGTGCTCAGGCTCGGTCGGGTCCTCTCCGAGCGCGCCGTGCACCTCGAACAGCTCTTCAGCCTTGGCGTAGAACGGCTCGAGGTCGTCATAGCTGAACGGCCACGCTGGGGAAACACCGTCATGGTGGGCCACTTCTTCGAAGTCGCTGCGGCGGAAGCGCGGCAGGCAGGCGCCGTACATCTTGGTATTTCCGCCCACCCAGTAGTAGACGCCCGGCTGGAACGGCTGATCGGTCTTCGCGTCGTACCACGGCTTGGATGTGACATAGCGCTTCTTGATGAACACGTGGTCGGGCTGGCTATTCTCAGGCTCCCTGGGCAGAAACTGGCCGCGCTCGACGATCAGCACGTCCAGCCCAGTGTCCTTCAGTGCCCAGGCGAGAGTGCCGCCGCCCATTCCGGAACCGATGATCACGACATCGGCGGTCAACGTGTCTTGATCAGGGCAGAGGAGCGCACCCTCCCGCAGTCGCGGCGTTGGTGATTGCTGATTCATCGGAGGGCCCTTGCTGGCGGTGTGGAGTTGATCAAGGCGTCGATGTCCTGGCGGTGCGGCATGGCGGCCAGGTCGCCGCGTCGGGTAGTCGCCAGCGCGCCAGCCGCGGCACCTTGATCAACTCGTTGCTGCAGACTGCTACCGGCAAGGAAAGCGGCGAGATATCCGGCGGCGAAGCCGTCTCCCGCTCCGACGGTGTCGATCGGGGCAACTGTGAACAAGCGGGACTGAGCGGTATGCCCATCGGCTGTCCAGCCCCGCGCGCCCGTTGCGCCAAGCTTGACCACCACTTCAGGTACGCCGATCCGCAGGTAGAACTGCGCGATCTCCTCGGGTTCGTTCGCTCCCGTCAACAGCCGCCCCTCTGCGAGGCCCGGCATCGCGACGGTAGTGCGACCGGCGATGGTGTTGATCACGCCGCGCATCTCCTGCTGGTCGGGCCAAAGGTTGAGCCGGAGATTGGGATCGAAGGAGACGCTGAGCCCGGCGTTGACGGCAGCGTCGAGGAGTGTCAGCGCTGCCGCACGGACAACCGGTGAGATCCCGAGCGCGATTCCGGTCAGGTGCAGGTGGTCGATGCCCTCCAAAGCGAGTACATCGGCTGTGAGCAGCGTGTCGGCATGCTGAGCAAATGCGGTCTCGTGGCGGACCTGCAGAACCTCGGGGTCGCCGTCGGCTCCGCCGGCTTTGAACATGAGCGCGGTGGGGCCCGCGGCGCGACGTACCAGCGGGGTGATGCCAAGCTGATCAACGGCGTCGGCGAGGTAGTCGCCATGCGCGTCCTCGCCCAGCACGCTCGCCCAGGTAGCGCGAACTCCGAGTCGCGTGAGGCCAACGGCGACATTAAGGTCCGCACCACCCGGAAACCGGGTGAACTGACTTGCGGTCCGCAGGTTGGCTTCGTCACTGCCGTACCCGACGAGGGCCTCGCCGAACGTCAGCACCGTCGGTGGCGAGGTCATGAATACAACGTCTCGCGAACCACTGCACGTACGGCGCGGCAGCGGTCGCGCAGCGCGGACAACTCTCCGCCGTTCAAAGCGTCGCCGAGCAGCGGGCCGCCGATGCTCACAGCCGCTGCGCCGGCGGCCAGCCATTGCCGGCTGGCATCCAGATCGACCCCGCCGGACGGGATGGCCTCAAGGTCAGGGAACGGGCCGCGGAGGTGCTTGAGGTATCCGGCGCCGACGGTCTGGGCGGGAAAGATCTTGACCGCTGTCGCGCCGGCCTGCCAGGCGGCGGCGAGCTCGGTTGGAGTCAGGCCACCGGGGAAGACGGCGATCTGTCGTTCGACGGCGAGCTTGATCACGGCCAGGTTGATCGTCGGGGTGACCAGATACTGCGCGCCGCAGTCGAGGGCCCGTTGAGCCTGGGACTCGGTGAGGATAGTGCCGACGCCCACGTCGGCAGTGTCCGTGTACCGGTCGATCAGCTCGGGCAGGGCATCCAACATGCCGGGGGTCGTGAGGGTCAACTCCAGGCTGAGGATGCCCTCCTCGACGAGCACATCGCACACCGGGCCGAGGGCGGAGACGTGCAAGGCGCGGAGCACCGCGATCACCTTGGTGCTGGTGAGTCGGTCGCTCATTGGTGGTCGGCCAACCGTCGTGATCATGGTGCCTGTGCCACCCGGGCAAGGGCTTCGACGAAGAAGTACTCGCCCCACATAACGCTCTCGTCGACTCCGAGCTGCTTGGTCTCGTGGTAGGAGCCGTGTTTGAGTACGCCCTCCCAGGAGTCCTCGTGGGCGACGAACTCCGGCTCGCACAGCCGGGCAATGGTGGCCTCGGCGTGACTGTGATACCGCTGCCCAAGATCATCGTCGGCGACGAGCGCGGCAAGCATGATCAATCCACCAGCCGCGCAGGCGGCAGCGGAGGATTCCCAGCGGCGTACGGGATTCGGTTCGTCGAAGTCGTTGGGCGGCACCGTGTCCGGCCCGCTGGTGTGCTCCACCCAGTAGTCGGCATTCAGCTGGGCAGTGGCCAACCAGTGCGGGTTGCCGGTCAGGGCGTACATGGATGTGAACCCGTACAGCGACCAAGCCAACCCGCGCGCCCAGGACGAGTCGTTACGCCAACCCTGCTGGGTGGTCTGACATAGGAACTCGCCTGTATCAAGATCAAATATGCCTTCGTGACTGGCCGACCCGTCGCCGCGTACCAGGTACTTGCGGGTGGTCTCGCAGTGCTGCTCGGCAACGTCGACAAGTCCTTGGTCCCCGGTTTCCAGGCCGGCCACCGCGATGATGCCGACGTTCATCATGATGTCGATAAAGATCGAATCCGCGGCCAGGAACGATCGCAGGTACCTGCCCTTGCTGTTGAACCGAGTGGCCATGGTTCTGCCGCCCTGAACGACGACCTGACGGCGGGTGTCGTCGCCGGTGAGCTCCCACCACTTCTTCCAGGTCGGGCACAGCACGAAGCCGAGGTCGTGGACTCGATCGTCGTACTGGCGTTCCTCAACGAGCTTGCTGTAGTGCTCGGCGCGGGCTTTCCAGTGGCCGCCGAGTCCCAGCTCGTAGAAGAGCCACATCTGGCCGCCAAGGAAGCCTTCGCACCAGTTGGTCCAGGCTTCCCTCCCGTGCTTCCAGTGCCCCTGGTCGGTGTAGAGCGGGAAGTAGCCGGGGTGGTCGGTAGCCAGTCGCAACACTTTCCAGGCGGCGACCTCGAGCACAGTCCTGGCGGCCGCCTTGGTCGCCTCGGCGAACGGCATCGTCCGGCGCTCGTTAACTCGGCGGGAAGCCCAGTACACGCGTCTCTACCTCACTTCTCGCCGACGCCGCCGACCCAGGAAGGAGCCTGGGCGCCGGTCCGGATGATCGTGCTCTTGTGCTCGATGTACTCATCGATCGCGGTGCGGCCGAGCTCGCGGCCAATGCCCGAGGCGCCATAACCGCCGAAGGAGATCTCCGGGAAGCCGTCCATGTAGCAGTTCACCCAGACGGTTCCGGCCTTGGTCGCGCGGGCATAGCCGAGAGCGGTGTCGATGTCCCGACTCCACACGCCGGCGCTGAGGCCGTACCCGGTGGTGTTGGTGATCTCTACGGCCTCATCAAGATCAGCAAATCTGACCACCGAGAGCACAGGCCCGAAGATCTCCTCTCGAGCGACCCGAGCGGACTTGGGCACGCCGGCAAGCACGGTGGGGGAGTAGTAGCGGCCGCGGTTGGAGTCAAGCTGGCTGCCGCCGAGCGCGATCGAGGCGCCCTCCTGCTGACCAAGATCGACATAGCCGCTGACGACGCCTAGGTGCTTTTCGGAGATGAGTGCACCGACCTTGGTTGCCGGATCGAGCGGATCTCCGACGGTGACGTCCTGCGCGCGTTCCACGACGCGCTCGGTGAATTCGTCGGCGATGTCAGCGTGCACCAGAAGCCGGGAGCCTGCGTTGCAGCACTCGCCTTGGTTGAAGTACGCGCCGAAGACCACCTTCTCCAGCGCAGCCTCAAGATCAGCATCGGGGAAGATCACTTGCGGGTTCTTGCCGCCCAGTTCGAGGCTCACCTTCTTCAGGTCCTTGGCCGCGGCCTGCGCGACCATGCGGCCGACGCCAGTGGATCCAGTGAAAGTGGTCATCTGGGTGCCGGGATGGCTCGACAGCCAGCCGCCGACGTCTCCTCCGCCATGGAGGAGGTTGACGACGCCATTGGGCACCCACTCGTCGTGCAAGATCTGAACCAGGCGGGTTGTGGTGCCTGGTGTGAGGTCGCTGGGCTTGACCACCGCCGTGCAGCCGACTGCCAGGGCGAACGGCAGCTTCTGGGAAACGATCAAGAGTGGAAAGTTCCATGGGGTGATCACTCCGACCACACCGACGGGCTCCTTGACCGTCAGTGCCAGGTAATTTGGCCCAAGATGGTTGTGGGCGTCCCCGTATGCGTGCTGGGCGAGGCTCGCCGCGTAGTACCAGATCCCCGCTGCGCTGGCCACCTCGTCCCTTGCCTGCGAGATGGGCTTGCCGGACTCCAGTGCCTCGATCAAGGCGAGTTCGTCCCGTTCGGCTTGAATCCGAGCCGCGACCCGCCGCAGCAGCGCAGCCCGTTCCGCACCTGACGTCCGCGGCCAGTCGCCCGTGCTGAAGGCCCTGTGGGCAGCGGTGACGGCGGCGTCGACTTCGGCCTCACTGGCGCTGTGGTAGTTGGCGACGCGTACGTCGTGGGCCGGACTGTCCCTAAGTACCTCTTCGCCGCCGCCGACGATGTCGCGGCCGTCGATGATGTTAGGCCAATTGTTCGCAATGATGGTGGTCGGTGCCGTGCTGGTGATCATGGTCATGGCGATGCTTTCGGTCAGTGCTGGATGCGTTTCAGGTCCCGCGGTAGTGCGGCTCGCGTTTCTCTGTGAAGGACGCGAACCCTTCGGCTGAATCCTCGGTGAAGGCCGTGGCTGCTGAGCTGACTTGCTCCATGGCCTGGTAGGCGTCGCCGGCATCGATCGCCTGTTTGGCCATCTGTACGGCGATCGGGGCTCGTTCGGCGATTCTGGCGGCCAGGGCCTGGGCGGTGTTGATCACTTCAGTCCTGGGCGCCAGCTGGTTGGCAACACCCCACGCCAAGGCCCGCTCGGCGGCTAGCGGCTCACCGGTGAAGATCAACTCCTTGGCTCGGCCGGCGCCAACCAGGTCGCGGAGCCGACCCGTACCACCCCAACCTGGGAGCGTGCCGATGCCGACCTCGGTCAGGCCGAGCGTGGCATCGTCGGCAAGGATCCGCAGGTCGCAGGCCAGAGCCAACTCGAAGCCACCGCCGTAGGCGTTGCCCGTGACGGCTGCGATGGTGGGCTGCCGCAGCCCGGCGAGGTGGTCGAACACTCGGTGCCCCAGGCGGGTCCACTGCGCCCACATGTCCAGCGGCTCTAACATCTTGAAGTGCTTGATGTCGGCGCCTGCACAGAAGGAGCGATTCCCTGCAGCGGTGAGGAGGACGACCCGCACGTCCCGATCAGCGTCCAGGCCGATCAGGATCTGCTCGAGCTGCTCCAGCATCTCCAGGGTCAGCGCATTGTGCTTGGCGGGCCGGTCGAGGCAGATGGTGGCGACCACGTCGACTTCGACACGGATCTCGGCGATCTCCGGCGGGGCAGATTCGCTCATGTCGGGCCGTCGCTCGGGTCGGGTGGAGTGAGGCCGTGCAGCACGTGGTGGGCACCTTTCTCCCCAATCATGGTCGAGGTGGCCATCGTGTTGCCGCTGATCAACTTGGGCATGATCGACGCATCGATCACTCGCAGCCCCTCCAATCCTCGAACTTTGAGCTCTTGATCAACGACGGCGAGATCGTCCCCGCCCATCTTGCAGGAGCCGACCGGGTGGTAGTCGGTCTTGGCCCACTGTCTGACGTACTCACGGATCTCCTTGTCGGTCTTGACCTCAGCGCTCGGCAGGTACTCCTTGATCACAAACGGCTGGTACGCCTTGCTACGCATCATCTCCCGTCCCCAGCGGAACCCTTCAAGCGACTTCCCCCAGTCGTAGGAATCGGTGAGGAAGGCCGGGTCGATGGCAGGCGGGTCGTCCGGGTTCGGGGTGTGCAGCACGACAGAGCCGATACTGCGCGGGCGCAGATGGCAGGTGTTGATCGTCATGCCGTGGCCTTTGACCCGCATTCGGCCGTGGTCGATCACGTACGCGGGCAGTGCGTGCATCTGGATGTCGGGGGTGGCGACGTCCGGGGTGCTTTTGACGAACATGCCGGCCTCACAGACTGAAGCGGTGATCGGCCCGGTTCTGGTGGTGATGTACTGCAGGCCCGCCAGCGCCGCCTTGTCGGGTCGGTCGGAGGAGTTGTAGCTGACCGGGATGGTCTCGGCTGTGAGGTACACGTCCATATGATCTTGGAGATTCTTGCCTACGCCGGGAAGGTCGTGAACAACCGGGACGCCGAGCGGACGCAGCTCGTCGGCCGGTCCGATCCCGGACAGCATCAGCAATCGGGGCGAGTTGATCGCCCCGCCACTCAAGATCAACTCCCGATCCACGCGTACGTACTCCGGCTTCCCATTGATCATCATGTCCAGACCGGTGACCCGGCCGTTCCGCACGATGATCTTGCGGCCCAGCGCGTGGATCACGACCGTCAGGTTCTTACGCGACCGGATCGGCTTGAGGTATGCGGTGGCGGTGCTCTCACGGCGGGCGTTCTTCTGCGTGACGTCGTACCAGCTGACGCCCTCCTGGACCGCGCCGTTGAAGTCGGCAATGAACGGGACCCCGAGCTCCTGAGCCGCACGTACGAACGCCTTGCTCAGCGGATTGTGCTGGACCTGCTCGGTGACGTTCACCGCCCCCACGCTGCTGTGATAGCGATCGTTGAGGCGCTCGTTGGCTTCGGCCCGCCGGAAGAACGGCAGCACCTGGTCATAGCCCCAGTGCTTGTTGCCGAGCTCAGCCCAGGCCTCGTAGTCCTCTACCTGGCCGCGGATGTAGATCATCGCGTTGATCGATGTGCTGCCACCCAGGGTGCGGCCCTGTGGGTACCACATCTCCCGGTTGTTCAGCTGCGGCTGCGGGACAGTGGAGAACTCCCAGTTGTAACGCGGGCCGCCGAGCTTGGTGAAGCCAACAGGCATGTGGACCAGCGGGGACCAGTCCTTGCCGCCGGCCTCGAGCAGCAGCACAGTCATGTTGGGATCGGCGGAGAGGCGGTTCGCTACGGCGCAGCCGGCAGCGCCTGCGCCAACGATCACGTAGTCGTAGTGGGTGGCAACCATGACGGAGGTTCCTTATCGGTTGAGGTGGGCGATCCGGGAGGGCTTGCGCGACAAGATCAGTCCCATCGGTTCGGGCCGGAACAATGCGGCGGACATGAACCGCAGGTCGGGGCTGACCAGCAGCGGAATGTCGGCCTTGGCCAGTACGTCCTTTTCAAGATCAACTCCAGGGGCGATCTCGATCACGGTGAGGCCGTCGTAGGTCAGCTCGATGACGCAGCGTTCGGTGATGTAGAGGACCTCTTGGCGGCGTCTCCGAGCCATCTCACCGGAAAAGGAGATCTGGGCAATCCCGGGGACGAACTTGGCAATCGTGCCGTCGGAAATGATCTTGAGCTGGCCGTCTTCGATCTGGATGTCCTTTTTGCCGGCGGTGAAGTAGCCGGAGTAAACGATCTTGGGCGCCCGCGTGACGATGTCGTTGAAGCCGCCCACACCTGCGGTGACGTGCGGCCGGGCGGCGAGGTAGGAGACATTGACATCGCCAGCCCCAGACACCTCCAGGAAGGACAGCATCGCCACGTCGAAGCCGCCGCCCTGCAGCAGGGTGAACTGGTCAACGCTTTGCACCAGGGCCTGCGGATTCAGCGCGCATCCGAACGCGAACCCGGTAACCGGGAACCCGCCGACCGCGCCCTGCTCGATCACCCAGGTGACATCCTCGGCATGGCCCTCCTCCAGTAGCACGCGGGGAATGGCGGCGGAGATTCCGAAGCCCAGATTGACAGCTGCGTCAACCTGCAATTCGGCCGCCGCCCGGCGGGCGATCACCTTCTCCAGGCCGAACTCGACAGGCTCGATGTCGTCGAGATCGCGGTGCACCTCTCCGGACAGGGCCGGGTCGTAGGCGGTCTGGGTGGTCTGCATCTGGTCGGGGGCGACGACGATCGCGTCGACCAGGATCCCTGGGACGTGTACGACCTGGGTCGGCAGCTGAGTGTCGGAGAGTCGCTTGACCTGCGCGATCACGATGCCGCCGTTGTTGTGGGCGGCATAAGCCTGGTCGAGGGCGCCGAGCGTGCTGCACTCGTGCTCGTAGGAGAGGTTGCCGTGCGGGTCGGAAGTCGTGGCGCGGATGATCGCTACGTCGATGTTGACGGCCGGGTAGAACAGATAGTCGTTGCCGCCGACCTGCATCAGCTGGACGAAGTCTTCGGTGACGGCGTTCATCTTGGCGCCCTCCAGCCGCGGGTCGGCGTACGTGCCAAGGCCGACCTCGGTCAGCACCCCCGGTTGCCCGGTGGAAGCGGCCCGGTGCATCTGGAACAGCACTCCGGAGGGGATGTTGTGTGCCTGGATTTGATCACTGTGGATCAGCTGGCGGATCAGCGGCGGATCGAGTTTCGAGCCGCCGGACGGATAGGAGCCGGCGAGCACCCGGCGCAGCTGACCCGGTCGGCACAGATGATCGATCCCCTTGATGCCGTACATGTCGCCGGCGGCAATCGGGTGCAGGCTGGTCAGGTTTGCCGGAGCGCCGGTATCGGCATACCGCTGCCCAATTGCCTCCAACACAGTGTCGGGGCAGCCGAGCCCAGAGGAGGAGGAGACGGTGATGACGTCGGAGTCGCCAATCAGCCGGGCGGCTTCGGGGCCGCTTAGCACTGGCACGGTGCGCATTTGTGGATTGATCCTCCGGGGGTGGCCGGCTTCAGGGCAGCGATTGGGGACGAGGGCAGCCGCAGGTCTCCCGCGGCTCCAGCTTGGTAGAAAACTCCTCGCGTACGGTGGGCTCGGTGGACCCAGCCGCACGCTCCAGCACCAGCTGCGCTGCGCGGCGGCCGGTCTCCCTGGCCGGCACTGCGACGCTGCTCAGGGAGGGTCGGTTGAGGCCGGCATCGTGGACATCGTCGAAGCCGATCACCCGAACGTCCGATCCGACCTTGCGCCCTAAGTCGGCGAGCGCGTCCAGCACACCGAAAGCGACCACGTCACTGAAGCAGACAATGCCATCGACATCGGGATCTTTGGTGAGCAGCTGCATCGCCGCCTTCCGCGCCTGCGGCCGCGCCGGCTCGCACACCACCGAGTGCTCGGAGTCGAGTGACAGACCGTGGTCGTTCAGGAATGCCGCCACGCCGCCGGCGCGCTCCTCGCGCGCCGAGGAGTCGGTGAAGCCGCCGAAAAAGGCGATTCGGCGGCAGCCGTGGCTGTACAGATGCTCCGCGGCCGCATACCCGCCGTCCCGGTTTTGCGCGCCGACGTAGTCGACGTCTAGGCCGTTCAGGCGGCGGGCGAGCAGTACCAGTGGAGTGCCGAGGAGATCCGGCAGATCGGTCGGCGCGGTGCCGTGGGCTGCCACCAGCACGATGCCGTCCACGTTGCGTTCGACGAGCGACTTGACCAGGCGGTGTTGCAGGTCGCGGTCCTCACCGCTGACGGCAAGCAGTGGCACCGTCCCGCTGCTGGTCAGCGTGTCTTGCAGCCCGGCGGCGAACTCGGCGAAGTACGGGTTGGTGATGTTGGTCAGCACCACCCCGATGGCGTCGCTGTGCCGGGTGCGCAGCGATGCCGCGGCGCGGTTGTAGACGTACCCAAGCTCAGTCATGGCCTCCCGAACCCGGTCGCGGGTCTGCGTAGCGACCAGGGGACTGTCGTTCAGCACCAGGCTCACCGTGGCGCGGGAGACGCCGCAGTAGCGCGCCACGTCCACGAGCGTCACACGTGCCATAGAGAGCACCCCGCTCAAGTTTGGATTTAGATCGATCTAAGTTGATAGTGGTTCAGAAGTCAAGCGTCCCGGGGAGAGAGCGGTCAGGTGACTGCGGACAGACCAGCGGCCACGGCGAATCCGAGTACGGCGGCGAGCCCGGCCTTCTCGCCGGCCTTGGCGGTTGCTTCGGGAATCATCGACCCGACGAGCATGACCAGCAACGCTCCGGCCGCGAAACCATCCACGGCCCCCTCGAATCGTTCCGCCACCACGCGAGACACGGCATACCCGCCAACCGTCGCCAACGCGCAGATTACGGCCACCACGCTCCACAAGAAGATGATCAATCGGGGGCGAACCCCGCCGACCTTCATGTCGATCGAGGAACCGATCGCTTCGGGCAGGTTCGACACGAAGATCGCCACCAGCAGGGCCACGCTGACCCCCTGGCCCTGGGCCAAGCCGATCCCAAGCACCGTCTGCTCCGGTATGCCGTCGAGCAAGGCACCTAGGGCGAGCGGCAGCCCGGCCGCTCCGCTCCTGAGCCGACGGCCCAACCGCTCGACCCCACGGTCGGCGAAGAAGAAGGCTAATGCTCCAGCCGCGATCCCCACCGCCAGCGCCAGCGGACCGCCCAAACGGAACCCTTCCTCGGTGAGCTCGAACGAGATGCTCGCGATCAACGCGCCTGCTCCGAACCCGAGTACGACGCCGATCAGGCCGTCATGCCACTGTCTCGCAAGGCCGAGGAGAGCGCCCAGCACGAGCGAGGACGCGGCAATAGCTCCCCAGAGCAGTGCGGCACTCACGTAGCCCCGCCCTCCGTGCGTGGATGTGGCGCTGAGGCTACCGGGTGGTCATCGTTGCGGTGGGGTGTAGCGTTGAGATCGCTGGGAACACAGCCGTCCTCGGGCTGGAGATCGCCGTACGCTTTGGGCCGCTTCTCCATGATTGCTTTCTGCGCCGAGATTGCAACCGGGAATTTCCCCACCCTCAGGCTCGGCCATGACCCAAATAGAAAGACCTCCAGTACTCCTCCGATCCGGTACGAAGACTGACGAGATCGGCAGCGAGGCACGCATGCGTCTGTTCGAGGCGTTCATTAGGTGCAGGACGACACTCGACGACCTCGCGAATCGGGCGGGCGCGCTGGGCGAGGACCTCAGCGGTCCGGTCATCGCGGCACATTTGACAGGAAAGTCCCGCATCTCGGCTCAGAAGCACAACGTCCTTGTCGCCGCCATCAACGCACGCCTGGCAGAGCTGTCACTGCCTGCAGATGCTCTCTACACACACAGATTCCCAGAGACCTGAGGACGCCGGCCGAGGGAGGGGCTCGAGACGCGACGCTAGGTCAGCTGGGTAACAGGCCGGCTGCTGAGGAGCTCCACATCGCTTACGGCTGACTGCGTTGTCGTAAAGATCTTGATCGACTGCACCTGCAGAGTGTCCGGCTCTAGCACCGTGAGGATGTGGTGCCCCGGTGGCGGCAGTCGGAGTCGGTAGCGGCCTTCCTCGTCGCTCTTGGTAGCGGCCATGAATTCTCCGGTACGGGCGCTGAGAGTCACGAGCGCACCGGGCACTACCAATCCGGCACGGAGGACCCGGCCGGTGAGCATCAGCGGCTCGTTCAGCTGGATGCGGTGGTCGGTGCTCGCGTCGGCAAAGTCCACTACTTCAGAACGCGGGGTCCAGCCGTCGGCGTTGACGATCAACAAATACCGCCCCAGGCCCGGCAGTGCCAGCGAGAAGGCCCCGTTGTTGTCAGCTCGGCTCCAATCAAGCGGCTCTCCGGAGAGCCTGAGTGCAGTCACGACCGCATGCGCAATCGGCCGCCCGGCTGTCTGGACCACCCAGCCATGAGCGACGATCTCGGCGTTCTCACCGGCCTGCGTGACGGCCGCCGGGGCACCGGCCAGCACCCCTGCCTCAGCGATGATCGGTACGCGCACCCGTTTCGGCACGAACCAGGCCACGCCGCAGCAGACCAGCGAGGCGACCGCAGCGAGCCAAAACACATCCTGGAAAGCGGCCAAGGCCGGAACCTGCTGCCCGGCGATCGTCACGGTCACCAGGGAGAGGAGCGCAGCGATGACCGCGCTGGCCGTCGATGTGCCGAGCGCCCGAAGCAGGGCGTTCAGCCCGTTCGCGGAGGCGGTTTCGGTGATCGGCACGTTGGCCATGATCAGGCTCGGCATCGCGGCGTACGCCACGGCCGAGCCGATGCCGACGACTGTGGAACCGATGATCACCGCGAACACCGTGTCGCTGTAGAAGACCCGGGCAAGGTAGGCGACGCCCATCATCGCAGCTCCGGCAATGAGCGTCACTCTGCCGCCGAGCCGATTGATCATGGTCCCGGACACCGGCGCGAAGGCCACCATGGCCAGGCCCGAGGGGACCATCGCCAGGCCGGCGGCGACGGCGGTGAGCCCAAATCCGCTCGCTTGGACCGGTTGCTGGAGCTGCTGGGTGCTGATCAACATGTTGGCCATCAGGGCGAAGCCGACCAAGATCGACGCGATGTTGGTCAGCAAAATGGGACGGCGCGCTGACGTACGTAGATCGACCAGCGGCTGGCTGACCTTGAGCGAATAGGGGACCCAGAACGCGAGAGCGACGGCGGTGATCACCAGCAGCAGGATGGTCTGTTCGCTTTTCCAGCCCCAGCTGCCGCCTTTGGAGATCACCAGCAGCAGGGCGGTGAGCGCGATCGACAGCAGAATCGCGCCGAGCACATCGAACCGGCCCCGGGTCTTCACCTCCGACTCCGACACCACGAGCAGTACGGCCACACCGATGGCGACACCGACGCCGGCGGACAGCCAGAAGACCGACTGCCAGCCGAACTGGTCGAAGAGGATGCCGCCCAGCGGCAGGCCCAGAGCTCCCCCGATGCCGAGCGTCGCGCTCATCAGGGCAATCGCCGATCCGACCTTGTTCTTGGGTAGTTCGTCCCGCATGATGCTGATGCCGACCGGGATCAAGGCGGCGGAGAAGCCCTGCAGGGATCGGCCGACAACCAGTGCGATGAAGCTCCCGGCGCTGAGGGCGGCAACCAGCGAGCCGGCAGTCATCAAGATGATGCACACCAACATCATCAGCCGCTTCCCGTACATGTCCGCCAGCCTGGCTACGATCGGGGTAGCGACGGCGGCGGTCAGGAGCGTTGCAGTCACCAACCAGGAGATGTCGTCGGCTGAGACCTGCAGCAGATGTTGGAACGCCGGCAGCAGGGGGATCACCATGGTCTGCTGCAAGGACACCGTCGTTCCAGCCAAGGAGAGTACGGTGATCACCGCCCACGTGGGCACCGGTTTCGGCGTTGCGCCGGCGATGGCATCGGCGGTCATGAAGCCTCCTCAGCGCCGGTGGAATCTGATCACTATTTGTGCACCATCCCAGTCACGCCAGTTACCGTGTCCCCGCCGATCCAGATGTCGTTGCCCACCTGAGTGACGTAGACCCGGCCGCGTCGGCCCATGGCGGTTCCCTGGGCGGCGACGTACGAGCTTGGCGCCCGTTTGGTACTGATCAGCCATTGACCGAGTGCGGCGTTGAGGCTGCCGGTGACGGGGTCTTCAGCCTGCGGGACCAGCGAGGTGAAGGCCCGGACTTCGAAGTCCACCGCTGAGTGCGGCGGATGCGGTCCGATCACTCCGACGGCGCTGAATCGGCCGGAGTCGACAGCTTTCGGTTTGAGCGCCAGGACTGTCTCGGCGTCGGTGAGCAACAGCGCCACCCAGCCGGGGCCGTTGTCGGCCCATTGCGCATCCATCACCACGTCAGGATCGATGCCGAGAAAGGCCATGATTTCGGACAGGTCCTCGGCGGCGACGTCACCGCCTCGAATCAGTGGCGGTGCAGCGAAAGCGAGCCGTGTTCCGTCAAGGCGGATCTGTACGAGTCCGGCTCCACACTGCTGGACAAGGCTCCCGGGGCTCTTGGGGATGCCGCCGGCCTCCAACCAGGCATGGGCCGAACCGAGAGTGGGGTGGCCGGCAAACGGCAGCTCGGTCTGAGTGGTGAAGATCCGCAGCTGATAGTCGGCCTGCTTGTCGGTAGGGGCGATCAGGAATGTCGTCTCGCTCAGATTGGTCCACCTTGCGAATTCCGCCATGTCCTGCGCGGTCAGATCGTCGGCGTCGTGGACCACAGCCACTGGGTTCCCGAACGTCAGCTCATCGGTGAAGACGTCGACCTGGGTGAAGCGGCGCATGATGACAGCCTGCCAGCGAGGTCGGTCCGTGGCGAAGTCTCGCAGGCGCCCCGGGGAGAAAGTGGTCGAGTACACGCGAGAATCGGCGAAATCGTTATTGCTTGTGACCCTTCCGCGACGGCGCAAGCCAATACGGTGCTCAGCTGAGTTCAGCGATCGTTGCCGCAACCTCGGCCAGTTCGGGGTGCCCATCTTCCACGAATCTGGCAAGGTCGGCCCGCAGGTAGCGCAGCTCCGCAAGGCCGGTCTTGGGGTGACCGGCGCGGCCTATCCACTCCGCAAGCTGCCGGCGCGTGCGGAATGTCTCGATCGATCGCGTGCCTTGAATTCTCAGGCGGTCGCGCAGCAGGTTGATCAGATCAAACACTGCGCCCTGCGGGTCATTGAGCTGTCCGCGTAGCACGGCCAAATCCTGTCGGCTCTTGAGGGTATCGGGGTGACGGTCGCCAAGGATCCGACGCCGTCGCCCATAGACTGCTCGCATCCCGGTGTGGGCCTTGTTCAGCTCACCGATACGCCCGCGGTACTGGGCCAGGATGTGCTGCATGCGCAATGCGTGCGGATGATCCGGCCCGCAGACCCTGATCCAGTCGTCGCGCTGGTCGAGCAGCTGCAGCAGGGCATCGCGTTCCTGATCACAATGGCCGGTCCAGTCGGCCAGCTCCAGCCGCGTTTTCAGCGTGCTGATGTGATCGTCGCCCAGAATCTGCCGCTGTTTCTTGAGTATCTCGGTGAGGAGGTCAGCTGCCTCGCGTTGCTTGCCGGCTCGGCCGGTCCAGACAGCGTGGGTGTATCGGACGTGCAAGATCAATGGGTCATCGCGCGGCAAGGCCTGCTCAGCGTCAGCAATGATCTGCGCCAGGTCCCGACAGGCCGTGTTGACCTGGCCGGACCAGCCCTGAGATGTCGCCAGCTGGGCTCGCGTTCTGATTGCGCGGCGATCGGCCTCAACCCCCTCGGGCGTCATCGCATCCCGCAGAGCAGCCAGCTCACGGATGGACCGCGCGATCTTGCCCTCCTTGCGATGCCAGACCCCGCAGGCATACTGCACCTCCTCGACTGCCGGATGCCCGCTCCCGAGCATCGGCACAATCCGATCGGCCAACCGTTCGAAGTAGCGTGCGGCTCGGTGCGGACGGCCCGTATCGCCGAAGCTCCAGCCGAGTCGGGTGAGCACGGGATGCACTCCGGCAGGTGACGCGAGCGCATCCCCGCGCAGCCGGTCAAGCCAGATCGCATTGCCTCGCAGATCCAGATTGCTCCGAGGGTCGTTCTCGACCGTTCCCCATAGCTCTATCAAAGCGTCGGCGGCGGCGACCACCGCCTCGGTGACGGCCGCCGGCCCCATATGAAGCCGGGTCATTCGGGCCGTCAAGGCGTGCATCTGGACTTCGCGGATCTTCAACTCCTCCCCGGTGTCGTACCGGGTGCAGCTGATAAGGCTGTACGACTCCAGCGCCCGCGTGGTGCGGGTCAGGTCGTCAAGGCTAACCAACTCTTCACGCCGCTGACCCTTGCCAGCCAGGAAGCGGCGTACGGCTTCAGTCGTCATGATCTTGGCCTGCACACCGGACGGGTTGAGCACCGCGACCATCAGGGCGGCCCACCTGGCAAGTGCGGTCGGGTCTCGCTGTTCGGCCCGGTCCAGGGAGATGGCCCATGCAGCGACCAGCGGTCGTTCATACCCTTCTGCGGTCTGCTCAACAGGGAACAGGCCTTGCAGCCCGTCCAGTTGATCGACGAGTAGGCGGCGGTAATTGGCACACGTGTAGCGGTTCTCGCGCAACACGCTTGCGGCCAAAGCGAGGGCAAGGGGCGTGCCGCCGAGATCGTCCACCAGGCCATCAGCCTCGTCGAAGGTGTGGCTGACCATCTCGCCCGCTTCCACTGCTGGCCCCAGGCGGCCCCGCAGATAACGCTGTCCCTCGCGCCGGGAGAAGCCTTCGACCGTGACGATGTGGCGACCCTCACCCTCCACATCGCGGCCGCGGCGGCGAGTCAGCCACAATGTCCGACCTCGGGCGCCGCCCGGCCACAAGCCCACGAGGTCAGCCGGATCATCCACATCGTCCAGCACGATCCACCAGTCGAAGTCGGAGCGCCGCAGAGCGCGCATGAGACTCCGAGCGGATTCCTCAAGATTGCCGGGGTCGGGCGTTGCGAGGCCAAGCGCCTGGGCGGCTCGCGCGTATGCCTCCAGCACGGCAAAGCGAGAAGCCGCGTCGCTGACCCAAATCACCTTTTCGGGAGCGAAGTCCTCCAGGACCGCGGCGGCCAGCTGGCTCTTGCCCACCCCCGCCGGCCCGGAGAGGACCAGCGGAGGACGCCCGGCCGTCC
Source organism: uncultured Actinomycetota bacterium (assembly GCA_963759635.1). Classification (GTDB taxonomy): domain Bacteria; phylum Actinomycetota; class Actinomycetes; order Propionibacteriales; family Propionibacteriaceae; genus Microlunatus. Next base: position 52,880 of record CAVXAP010000028.1, on the reverse strand, counting down.
GGAGGATTTCGGTCACGTGCTGCTGAACTTCGCGCCGCTGAAAGCCACTGGCCAGCAAGGGCGGCACGTCGGCGAGGAAAGCGTCTGACACAGTGACCACGGGCGGCCGCCGGACCGCATTGGAGACCAGGTCCGCCCGCTGCTGCCGGGTTGCGGCCGACGGCTCCGGACGGGCGTAGCTCAGCAACTCGCCAACCAGGGTGTCGGCGGTCAGCTCGGCCCTCGGGTAAGTGATCGTCAGACCGCGCGCGAGGTGCGCCACGTCGATGCTGCTGAGCGCCCGGGTGCCGTTGAAGTAGTCGGTCAATGCGTTCATCCAGCGCTTGAACTGCCGCGCCAAGTCCGGATCTGCGTCACGCCTGGCGATCAGTTCGGCCCACGGGAGTACGCCGTGCTTTGCCTCGGCCATCAGACCGCGCAGCATGACGAGCCCGATCATCACATGCTGAGGCACCAGCAGCCCGTCGCGCGAAGCAAGGCCGCGGCGCCGAAACACGCCGGCCTGCTCGATTTCGCGCCACACGGGCTGGAAATTCTCCACTAAGACGCAGAGCAGGCGATCCTGGCGGGTCAACGACTCGATGCCGCCGCCCATGGGTTTCGCCTGCTCAGCCACGAGCTGACCCCTCCTATCGATCCGGCATAACTCCTGCTGGCTCCCCCTGTAATCCGCAGCAAATCCGCTATTTGCTGAGTGCCAATCAAATACCGCGTGGGGGCGTCGAGACAAGAGGAGGGCATCAGGATGAACAGTCGAAACGCTCAATCGAAGACACAGCCGGCGTCCTTCACCCGTCGGTCGGTGCGGCAGCGACCTGCCCTGATGGTGACGTTCTTGACGCTGCTCGGCCTGATCCTCGGAGCCTGCGGGCCGCGCGCCACGACAGATGCCATGGGAACGCGATGTCCTGACGCCGTGCAGCAGCTGGTGGACTCGAAGGTGACACCCGACCTGGAGATCAGCCTCGCTGTTGACGGCTCTGGTTCGTTCATGGGTGATCGCGCGACTTCGCGTACCTTCGTCGCCCAGCAGGTCGAGGTCACCGTCGATGATGCGGTCGACAAAGCTGCCGCGCTGCGGGTGATCGTTTTCAGTGGATCGGCCGGAAATGCCCGCACCGTTGTGGAATGCCCGGTGATGGCCGCACGCTACCGAAACGACGTCGCTCGAGCGGCCAAGACCGCCCACCTCAAGCAGGTGGCACGTGATGAGGTCTGGCTCGCCGTTCTGAACGGCCGGCCGCCTATGGTACGACCGGGTACGTCAGTGGTCGGTGGCTATCTCGCTCTCGCCGATGCGGCACGGCTCACCGGGGGGCGACGCGACGCGCTCATGTTGTCGGACGGCATCGCGCTGCCGGAGATGGCGGTCGCAGCTGACCTGTCGGGCTTCAGCAGCATCGGAATGTACGGGGTTGGGCAGACCGAGCCGCCGCCGAGTACTCGGGACGTTGCTCGACTGGCTCGGAGCTGGCACGCCTGGCTTACTCTGCAAGGGGCTCGGCAAGTGGTGGTCTCCACTCAGGGCTATAGCTCGAAAGTGGAGGCAGTGCCATGAGTCCGCACCTGGTCACCGCACCGGCCGACGATGCTTACCGGCCTCTAGAGGCCCACCTCGCGGACGCGGACCCGAGCATCGCGACCGGTCTCAGCGCACAGCAGACGGCCGACCTGCTGACTGGGCATCGTCGCAGCGTACGCCGGACCCAGAGCTGGTGCTGGGATCGCATGTTGCACAGCCGGCTTGCCCGCCGCCGGGCCCGCCGGCGTTATTGGGTGGGCGTCACCGAGCGTACGGATGCCGCCGTCGAAAGCGCTCGGAGCAATCTGGCTGCCACTCCAGCGGTCCGGCGGCCCTATGGCCGGATCGGCGCCTTCCTTGTAACGGCCCTGTTGATGCTGGCGAGCTTCTTCACGATTAGCAGCATCCTCGCGAGTGCCGACCTGCCTCCGTTGGAGGCGTGGTTGCTGCCGCTGGCCTTCGGGCCGGTCTTCGTCTTGGCGACCAAGACCGCGGTGAGCGCCTGGCTCTCCTCGGCCCCGACCGATCGCCTGCCATCCCCCACTCAACGGGTGACAACTTGGATCATCGGACCATGCCTGGCCTGCGCCTCGCTGTTCCTGGTCAGCGGAGTAGCAGTGAAGAGCGTCGCAGTTGGCGCGCTGGTGCCGCTGCCCGAGGGAGTCAGCCAGCTGTCATCAGCGCTGATGTTCGCCGGACTCTCGCTGGGGGAGCTGGCCGGCGCCGCTGCCCTGGCCGCGCGCCAGCACCGACCGGGCGCACGGGCCTCCACCGCAGCACGGGATCAGTACCGCCGGGCGATGATCGTTCACGAGTTTGCCCACGCACGGCTGCACGTCGCCGAGCGTCGTGCCGACGCGGCCGCTCAGGCGCTCGCGGTGCATCAGGAGCGGAAGGCGGGACGTGCACGTCTTGCGCTGGCCTCGGGGTGGACGCTGGCCGTCCGACACAGCCGTAACGGTGACCCGCTACTCGACAGAGTGGATATCGCTCGCGTCCCCATCAACCGACCATGACGATCGAGCACCCGACGCCAGTCGTCGTCAGCGACAGGACGTCATCGGCCCTTCTGGGCGGTCGTACGCCTCATCGGCCTGCTGATAGCCCTTCTCATACTGCCCGTGCTGATCGTGCTGAACGTCTTGCTGTACCTGGTGATCTTGCCGGCCGCCATAGAGGCGATCATCGGCTAGCAGCCCGCATCAAGTTCGGCATGCGGTTGGCCGCTAGGTCGGGGCGGCGTGCTGCCAACGCATTCACTGGAAACCTCACTCCAGTTGTCCATTAGTGGCCGTTTTGGGCGGTTTTCGGCCATCTCGGGTGAAGTTTCCCGCGTTACAGCCCGTGGCTCCTGCACCCCTTGCCGAAGATGATGATCGTTGTCGCGAGTAGCAGCAGTCCAGAACACCCTGCTCTATGACCATCCACAGCGGCAATGGCGGGAAGAGCAGTACCGCGATGATGGCGATCAGAAGATGCCAACACAGAGGGACAAGCGGCCCGCAACCGAGCCACCTCGCGCGCGTGGCAAGCTACAACGACCCTGCGATGAGATCGACGGTGGAGTAGCCGCCGCTGCTCGCCCACACCTCACGGTCCTTCGGCGCCATGCCGTCGGCCCTCCACACCAGCCCTGTGCCCGCCAGGGCGTACGAGTTCCAGTTGCGGAGGTCCTCGCGTACCGAGCTGGCCCGCCTGCCCTTCGACTGACGCGTCCGATGGAGTCCGCTAGCAACCCGGCAATTTTGCCGGCGACACCAGACGGCTCGTCCCCTAGCGTGGCGGTTATGACCAAACAGACGAAACAAGCGCGCGCTGTGTCCACCCGCGCCCAGGCAACCGGCGCCCAGGCAACCGGCGCCAGTTCAACCGGCGCGACCTCGGTCGCATTCGCCGCCGTCATCGCAGCCGCAGCCGGAGCCGTTGCCATGGGCGCCGTCGCAATCGGTGCCCTGGCGATTGGCCGGCTGAGAATCGGCGACGCGGCCGTACGCCGACTGAGCATCGATGAATTGGAGGTCGATCAACTGCGGGTGCGCCGGCTGCAGGTGCTTGAACAGGACGACGTGGGGCTAAGCAATGTCTGACGCTTCGCGGATCTTGGCGGCCATCCTGCTCATCGCGGCACCGACGGTCGACGTAGCGACCCGAACTCGCTGCGACCCTGTTCGGTGCGGCTGACGGCGTCCGCCGCTCGATCGGAGCTGGGTCTCCGTAGACTGCCTTCCTCGATCGACCCAAGAAGGGGGCAAGGTCTTGCGGCGAACACCCGCTGCCGGTTGGATCCGGGTTGGGCTCTTCGCGCTGCCTGCCTATGGCCTCCTGACGGCGTACGCGACCCTGGAGCCGCAACCCGACCAGGTGAGCGACCCCGACGGGTGGGCCCGCTTTGTCAGCAGCACCTCCTACCTCGTAGGGCACGTCATTGGCAATGTCCTCGGCACGGCTCTCGCGATCTTCGGAACCTTCGCTCTAGGTGCCTTCCTCACCACAAGCCGGGCGCCACGCCTGGCTCTGTCGGGAATGGTGCTCGCCGTAGCCGGCTACATCCTTTTCACTGTGCCGGGTGTCATCTCCACCTTCGCGACCCCGGCGATCGGCGCTGCCTACCTGGCCGGAAACCGCGACGTCATGGCATTGGCATTCTCGCCCGTCATGACAGTGATCACTGCTTTAGGGTTGCTGCTCGCTGTCACCGGTAACGCGATCCTTGGTGTTGCCATCTGGCGGTCCGGCACGCTGCCCCGATGGGCTGGTGTGATCTGGGCCCTAGCAACGTTCATCTTCTACATTCTTGGCGCCGCACTGGGTATGGCGACGACCGGCGCCAGCCTGCCCACCCAGCCAGTCGGCGCCGCCCTTATGGCGATCAGCGGCGCCTGGATCGCATGGGCCGCTCTGCGGTCACGCGACGTCGACACCTCGAGACTGCAGCCAACGCGTAGTCGGCGCTGACCCGTTACCCACGAGTGTCAGTAGGGGAGAATTGGGCGTGGATGCCGTACCCGCACCCCCGGCGGCGCCGGGTAGGCGTCGCCGCTCGGCTGGCCTGGTCCGAGGTCCAGCTGGGGCTCCTGGCCGGCCACCAGCGTCTCATCGAGGCGGACGTATTTGGGATCGAGTGCCCGCTTGACCTTGAGCATCACGTCCCAGCCGCCGCCCCTCTCTTCGGGACGGCGCGGCGTCAAAGCTCGTCGTTACGGGCCATCAAGCTGGCCGACGAATTGGGTTTCTACGGTTGCTACGCCGCCGACGAGACATGGCACAAGGATTTGTGGCTGCTCTTCGCGGCCGCGGCGAAGGACACCACGAACATCCGCTTGGGGCCGAGCCTCTCTGGGGTGGTCCTGCGCGAGCCCACCCTCATCGCCCAAGCGGCTGCGACTCTCGATGAGCTCACCAACGGTCGCGCCGAGGTCGTCCTCGGATCAGGAAATTTTCGGCCTGCTATCCCAGTACGACATCAACTGGGCACGGACCAAGCCGTTGTCCCGGCTCAAGGAGGGCGTCCAGGTGATCCGGACATTGCTCGACGACGGCGCGATCACGTTCGACGGCGAGTTCTTCAAGTATCACGGGCTGTTCACGTTCGCGCGGCCGGTCCAGGAGCGGTTGCCCGTCAAGATGGGGTCCATGCGTGGCCCGAAGTCGTTCGCGGTTGCCGGTGAGTTCTCTGACGGCTGCCACCATGCACTCGGCTACACCCGACGGGCCTACGAGTATGGATTCGAACACTTCCGCGCCGGTGCCGAGAGGGCTGGGAAAAACCCAGACGACCTCGACTTCGCGGCTTGGGTTTGTACGGCGATCGGGCGGGACTCGGCAGCAGCGAAGCAGGCAGCCCGCTCGATGGTCGGGATCTACGCCTCATCCATGCCGCAGGAGCTACTCGAACGGAACGGGGTCGACCCGGCTGAGCTCACCCCCATCGTCGAAGCCATGGGCGCAGGGGATCTGGCCAAGAGCATTGAGCTCACCAGTCCAGAGCTTGCGGAGAAGCTGTCGATCGCCGGAACGCCCGAGGAAGTCACGAGCAAGATCAAGGCCGAGATCGAGGGCACCGGCGTCAACCACTACATCGCCGCAATCACAGATGCCTCGCTGGTGAAGGCCTTCACCGGGCAAACGGTCGAAGGTGTGGCGACTGTCGACGAGCAGCTGCGGCTGCTCGCGGATGAGGTCATGCCGAACTTCCGCTGACTCACCTACTCACATCGTCGCCGACCACCCCACCCATCGTTGGACGTCAACGGCGAGGACGGGCCCTGACGGTGGCAGGTCGCGGTACTGCGGGTATTTGTCGCTCAACGAACGGATCGCCCGCTCGGCCTCGGCTGCGTCGTCGACGACGCGGGCCCGGCCATCGAGTCGTACCCACCAGAGTCGGGACCAGTCGTCGTCGTACTCGTCAACCAGGAGGCTCGCAGTCCCGGTGGCCGTGACGTTACTGACTCGCTGAAGGTGTCGGTGTCGCTTGGGCTTGTCGTCGACGGCAGAGTAGACAACGTCGTCTGCGACTACGAAGCAGATGGGCACGACATGCGGGCGTCCGTCGCGGCGAACTGTCGCGAGGTGGGCGACCGGCGCTCGCGAGACGAGCGCGCGCATCGTCTCACTGTCCATGCCTGGAGGTTTGAGGTCAGGGGCGTTGCGCCGGATCGGACTTGGCGAAGACCTTGGACTCTTTACGGGCGTGCTTGTCCAGCTTGAGTGCTTCGGCGCTCGCCTCGGCGAGGCCCTTGGGCTTCAGCCTGACGACGTTGATCAGTTCTTCCTTCTCCTGCTCACCGCCGGAGTAGTTGGGCTCGGTGGCGATATGTCCCACTCCGGGCCCGAAGTACTTGAATTCGGTGCCGTCTTCGAGGATGGCTAGTGATTTGAAGCACTTGAAGGGGACGCATTTCCGGTCGCCTACCTTCGCGACTTCGGCGCGAATGGTCTCCCGCGAGTTGTGGGCTTCGACGTACTTCATGCCCTCTTTCGGGTCGGTCAGCATCCAGACACCTGGCCGCGCCTCGTTCTTGCCGGCAAGCCAGGCGTCCACCGCGTTGACGAACCGGCCGCCCTGGTAGATCTCGGTGTACGACCCGAGGTACCAGATGTTGCCGGACTTGTCTTGGGCGAGGTAGTCCACGGAAGCTTCGCCAATCTGGCCGGCATCAATGTCCTGGTCCAGAACTAGGACCGTCTGGACACCGTTCACTTCCTTCGTCACATCCGTGACGGTGACGCGTAGCTGATGCTTGAGCTTTCTGCTCCCTCGCGTTATCGAACCGTCGCGCAGCGTCTGAGTGCCGGGTATCAGCGGATACCAACGGTTCAGGTCACCGATGGGATCCCCGAAGTTTTTCGGGTCGAACTTCTTGTAGTTCGCGTTGACCTTCTTCACCGCCGTGCTGCTCGGCTCGGGAGACGCGGTCGTCGCGGCTGCTGGTGACGGTGTTGGGGTGGTGGTGGCTACCTGCGTCGGGGTGGGATTCTCCGGCGCCGTCTCTGGCGACGCTCCGGCACTACACGACGCCGCCGCGGATGCAACGACAAAAGCACCGGCGACGGCTAGGGCCTTACGGCGTACGCGGACAGGCGCGACCATCTCGCTGACGATAACACCGAGTGCCGACGTAGGCCCATGAATGTGCGTCGAGTCGTTATTCATCACGCAACAGCTCCCCCGGAGGTAAACGACGAATAAGGGTTGTGGCCGCCAATGACGCAACCACTGATACAGCCAGTACGAGCGCCGCGAGCGCGGCAATGTCGGCCCGTGGGAGGACGACGTCTGGCCGCAGGATGAACAGCGGCCGAAGCACGGTCACCAGGAAGTACGCCATCGCGGCGCCAACGAGCGCACCGACGGCGGCTCCGACGACGACGACGCATGAGGATTCGGTGACCAGCAGCGACCGGATTTTTCCAATCCGCATGCCTTGGGCGCGCAGCGTGACGTACTCCCTGCGTCGCTGCAGTAGCAGCCCGAAGACGAAGATCGTGATCGCCGTCGCGGCCATGGCCAGGGCATATGCAGAGTCGAGGGCAAGCAGACCGCGGATATTCAGTGCCGCGAGGCTTGACTGGTCCTTGTCGAGCGCGGTCGCCCGCGTGTCGATCTGCAGAGCATCCGCCGCACCCGGACCCTCTTGCAGCGCAGCGACGGAGCGATCCAGGACGGCGTTGCTCGGGTCGGTGGTCTGGGCCAGGAAGAAGGTGGCGTTGGTCGACGGGATGAGCTCCATCTGACGTTGGATGTTGACCAGCACGTCCACACCTTCAGGGAAACCCGGCAGGCGTTGAAAGAGCCCGATGACCTTCATCCTCGACAGCTTCTGATCTTGGGTTCCCCGGGCAAACAGCACCTGTACGGGGTCGCCCACATCCACGTCGAGGGTGTCGGCCAGGTCTTCGGTCAGCAGCACCCCACCTGGCTGGCGCTGTAAGGCGTCCATTGCGTTGGCCGCGGTGATCCCGAGGAAATCCGTATCAATGAGCGGAGCCACCTGCCCAAAGGCAGCCGGATCGATCGCGGCCATATTGCCCGCGTCCTCGTTGACCTCGCTTTCCAGCAGCGCATTGTTGAGGCCGTACACCACCGGCGTCGCCGTTTGGATGCCCGGGACCTTGAGCTTCTCGCCGTACTGAGGGGGATGCTCGAGGGCGCTGATCGGGGAGGGCGTGACGCGTACGTCGGAGCCCACCACGAACCTCGCGTCACGCGCTTTCGCCTGGTTGTACGACGCGCTGAATGCTGCCACGCTGGTGCCGAGGGCGACGATCAGCCCCACCATGATCATCGCCGAGGCTGCGGCCCAGGAGCGGCGCCGGATGCTGCGGGTGAGCAGGCCTCGAAGTGGCCGGCCGAACCGATGTCGGCGCGGCAGCGGCAAGTGCGCGAAGACTCGCTCGGCCACCCTGCCCAGCACGAGGACACCGCCGATCCAGATCCCGATCGGCACGATCACCAGGTGTAGCTGCAGGGACACTGCGCGGCCGAAATACACCGAGCCGCGGGTGCCCTCGAAGCCGCCGTGACGGCGCTCGTACCACTCGACAGCCGCTACCCCAGCCAAGATCAAAAAGTCAAGCCCGAGAAGGCGCCAGAGCGGCTTTGTTGACGCCAGCTGCGCCCGCTCGTCGCTGATCTGGCGGTTGATAGCGCGCCGTCCCGCCGCGTATAGCGCGACACCAGTGGCGAGAAATCCCGCGCCTGCGCCCAGCAACGCCGACGCGAGCAGGCTGGCCGGAGAGGCGCTGGCCAGGGCATCGGCCGATAACACCGCCGCAGTCGAGACCAGGCCCAACGCGACACCGAGCACCGACCCGACAGTGGCGAGCACGAGAGTGCGCAAGGCATGCATGCGGAGCAGATGACGCCGGTTGGCGCCCCGGATCCGCAGGATCGCCTGTTCCCGGCGAAGCGCGCTGGCGAGGACCCCGCCGGCGTACGAGGTGAGGATAGCCGCCAGCAGAGCGCCGGGAAGCCCGAGGAAGACGAACATGCGCTTCGCAGTCCGGGCGTCGTCGCGGGCGACCTGGAGCGCATTGGAGATGTTGTCGATGAGATTGTCCTGGCCCGACGCGACGGCATTGACCGCGTCGGCGACGGCTTTGGTTTGCGCAAGGGCCGTTCCGGGATCTGCGTCCAGCGGCTCGCGCTGCACGAAGACGTCAACCTCGAGGATCGGTTGACTACGAAGGACCGTGCCCGGGGCCGTGCTGACGTTCTGGAAAGCCGGGATGATCGTTTTGGGAAACACCTCAGGCCCGACGATCACCGAGTTGCGGGCATAGACGAATTGCTCGAGCTGTTTTCCCTCGCGGCTGTAGAACAGGGACTTGGCGCGCGATACGTCCGTGATGCCGCTGATGCGTACGCTGAGAGGCTGGCTCATCCCCGGCACCCGGATCTCCACGACGCCGCCGGGACTGATGGACAACGCGCGAGCCGCCTCGGCGCTGAGCAGCCCGGAGCCCGGTTCGAAGGCACCCTCAACAATGCGGATCGACGGATCTTGCTCCAGGTATCGCTGGTCTAGACCGAATACCCGGACCGCCTCGGGGGGCCGCCTAGGGCCGGCTGAGAGCGAGCCGGGGGCGAGATCAACAAACGAGAGCGGTTCTGCTCGGGCGACGCCTGGGATCTTGCTGATCTGTTGTGTGAGCTCGGCGAGACCCAGTGGTTCGGAGGTGTTCGCCTTGACCGGAACGCCGATCTCGCGGCTGGAGAAGCTGGCGCTCGGACCCAGTGACGGGACAGACTCCACGGCCGAGTCGGCCACCACGTCGTAGGACAGCGTGATCTTGGATTTCGCCGGGATCGTGCCGAGGTTGAGGCCGATTTTGGCCTCTCCTTGGGCGAGCGGGAATTCACCGCTGTAGTCCGGCATGGGGGAGCCGTCGATGATCATCGTGCCGGGGACGTAGCTCAGGGGAGGTAGAGGTTCGTCTCGGATCACGACCTCGTTGGCGGGATGGGAACTATTGTTCGCCAAGACCAGCGTGACGTGCCCGCGCTGGCCGGGTTGCAGTCGCGACGGAGTGATCTCTTCGGTGAGGCGCACCTGATTGCCCAGTGGATCGGCCACGAGCCGCTGCATGTCGATCGGAATGGGTGCGATCGCGCGGGCGGTCATGGTGGCCGAGGAACCGTCGATGAAGAACAGCACGGCCGAAAACAGACCGATCCCGAGCGTCATGCCGGCGAGTGCGGTGAGGCTGCGTCTCGGGTTGCGCCGCAGATCGCGCCAGACGTAGCGGCCGATCATGAGACGCGTCCGTCCTGGAGGTGGATCTGCCGATCCAACCGGCTGGCGGCGTCGCGGTCGTGGGTCACCATGATCAACGTCGCACCGATCTCGCGCTGCATCCCCAGCAGCAGATCGATGACGCCGACCGCGTTGGCCGCATCCAATGCGCCCGTCGGCTCGTCGGCGAGAATGATCTCCGGCTGGTGCACGATCGCCCGAGCCACCGCAGCACGCTGTCGTTGCCCGCCCGAGAGGTGATCAGGTAGTCGGTAGGCCAGCCCAGCCAGACCGAGGTTGGCGAGCATCGCCAATGATCTTCCGGCTCCCGAAGACTCTCCGTTGAGCGACAACTGAAGTCCGACGTTCTCCAGCAGGGTGAGGAAGGGGAGAAGGTTGTCCGCCTGATAGACGAAACCGATGTGACTGCGTCGAAAGTCGGATCGATCACGCTCGGCCAGCTCCGAGATCTGGGAATCGCCGATGCGGACCGTGCCCGATGTGGGACGAGCCAGACCCCCGACCACCCCCAGGAGTGTCGACTTGCCGCCGCCGCTGGGTCCGGTAATCGCCACACTCGACCCGCTGTCAACGGTGAAGGAGACCCCGTCGAGCGCCCGGACCGGACCGCTTGCGGTCTGGTGCTCGACGATCACCGAGTCCACGGTGATGGAGGCGTTGATGCTCATGCCGGAACGACCTTGCGGTCCGTGAGGCGCAGCGAGCGGTGAGCCTGGCGAGCGAGCTGCTCGTCGTGGGTCACGTACAAGACAGTGAGATTGCGCTCTCGGGAGGCCGTGAAGATCATTTCCATGACGTCCGTGGCAGTCACGGAGTCGAGTTGCCCGACGACCTCGTCGGCGAGGAGGAGGTCTGGCTCGTTGGCCAGTGCCACGGCTACCGCCACTCGCTGCGATTCGCCGCCGGACAGTTGCCGTGGAAGATGATCCATCCGATGCCCAAGTCCGAGGTCGGACAGGAGCTCTCGAGCCCGCGACGTGGAGTGGTGACCCGAGGCGAATCCGATAGCCAGTTCAACGTTTTCGACGGCGGTCAGAAAAGGAATCAGATTGTCGGATTGGAGGACGAAACCGATCCGCTCGGCGCGAAGGCTAGCCCGCGCGTCGTCATCCAGCCGGTCCATCTGCTGACCGCCGATGGAGACGTGTCCGGCATCGGGGCGCATCAGCCCAGCGATCACTGAAAGGAGGGTCGACTTTCCAGATCCAGATCGGCCGACGAGGCTTGTGGTCTCACCTTGAGGGAGGTCGAGCTCGACCTGGTCCAGCACGTTGAGAATGGAAGAACCGCTGCCGTACGACTTCGACACCGCCTCTAAACGGACGAACGGCAGCTCGGATGCGAGACTCACGCTGCCTCGCTCCGAGCACGGCACATTGCGCCGATGGGCCAAAAGCGCTTGATCATCACCGCAGTATGCGCATCGATTGGTATCGGCAGCGAAGTGGATATTCCGAGACCAGAACAGCTCCTTCCGCCAATTTCCCTTCGCGCTTGCGTCATACGGTACGCGCGCGCCATACGGAACTTTCGGCTCCAGTACTCCTTAAGACTCCAATACTCCTTAAGAGGGATCAATTCCTCGATCAGGACAATGTCGGCTGAATTACTATCCCATCCCAGTCGCAAGTCCGGCGTTAGCGCAGCGCCGCCCAGCAGCTTTGCTTTTGACGCCCAGCGCCTCAGGTCGCACGACCGTTGCTGCGGTGTCCCGCCCCGGGTTTAGTGGAGGGCGGGAGGTCTCCCAGCAGCGGCTGCTGTCGGGGGGTCGTTCTGACGGTAGTGCATAGCTTCATGCTCGATGGGGGTGGTGTGTAGTCAAGGAGCTGTACAGGCGGGCGGTGTTGAACCAGTGCACCCAGGACAAATTGGCCAGTTCAAGATCATCGACGCTGCGGATGGGCCGTCGTGCCTAGCGGCTGCGTCGAGCAGCGGCTTGGCTCTGTTGGTGATCTAACTCCTCGTCGAGGTAGCTCTCATAGACCTCGAAGCGCGTAATGTCCAAAGCGTCGGCCAGCGTGGTGTTGCCTTGGACGCGTGCGGTTTGTGCCGCCGCGCGGAGTCCTTCTACCCAGTCGGCCAGCTCGGCCAGGTCAGCCTTTTGCGTTGCCCCCACGCCGCCCACGCTATCTGGTTGGCATGTCGGCTGTGTGTGCGTTCGTTGGTTGTGTCGACGCCAGCCCAGGGATGGAGCCGACAAGAAGCTAAGGCACCAAGCTCGCACGGGTCACCCTGGACATGTGTCCAGAGGACTGCACGATCGGTGTAGAGAACTATGGCCGCGCAGCTGATAGGGCCGCCGAACTCGGGCCCGGCGGCCCGCTCGACCTGGCCAGCGGCAGTTACCGATCGGCGCTCCTCCTTCTCGACTCCTTGAGACAACGGATTCGACCAGCACTGATTGACGGTGCATCTGCGGTCGCAATAGCTTGGGCCCGTGCCGGGGAGCACCACCCCTCCTGCCCTGAGGAGAAATGCGACTCGCCGTGCTGGAGCGATCGCGGGCCTTGTGGCGGGACCGTTCTTCTTAATTTCGGTGGGACTGACCACATGGGCCAGCATTGATTATCTCCATTGGCTTGGCTGGGAATTCGTGGGCGGCGGGCAGGTGCCGTGGCCGAGTGCGTTGGCACGCGGGCCTTACGGTTGGGCGCAAGTTGCGACCTTTGCTATCACGGGCCTGCTGATCGTCATCCTCGCCGTCGCAGTGCATGATCTGCTGCCGCGCAGACGGGTAAGCGGCTTCGCGGTCGTCCTGCTCACACTGCTCGGGGCGGCGCTGATACTGGCCGCGTTCAGGCTAGACGTGCCGATGCTGAGCGGCGGGAATCCCGCGACATGGAACGGCTGGGTCCATGGGATCGCGTTCTTGTTGATCATTGCAATGGGCGTGCTCGCGCCGCTGACCATGGCTTTGGCGGTGCGGGGCGACCCCAGCTGGCGGCCGATCGCGATCGTTTCCGCTGCGGCTAGCGCACTCTTCGTTGCCTTCCTGCTCCTGCCGTGGGGGAACGCCTCATTTCTGATGGCAATCGTGACGCTGTTCGCCTGGATTGCAGCGGTTGCCCTCCGGCTTGCCACGTGGCGACGCATGTGATCGACCAGCCGCTTTCGCACGTTTCGGATGGGGCTATGGCGGTATCCACTACGCGCTGGCGCACGGGGTGCCGCGGGCAGTCAGCCGGCTCCTTCAGCTCAGCCGGACGGCTCGACCAGGTAGACGCGGCGCCCTTCCGACAGTCCCTTCAGCTCGCGCAGGCCGCGATCAGTGAAGCCGATCGGCGAGCCCGCCAGGAGCTCACCGGGTCGCCCACGAGGCATACGACCTGGCGCCGGCTCAGCCAGGTCTGCAATGCCGCGCCGCAATGTGCATCGCCGCGCCGCGGACGTTCACCGCCCTCCAACTCGATCGTCGCCGGGTGCGACCGCGGCCCGGACCTCGACGGCCGATGCCGGACGCCGCCCGACCGATCTCCTGAGCAGGCATGGATGGCTCGTTCAGCGACGTCGGGAGACAAATGAACGCCGCCAGCATCAGCTGTAGGGAAAGCACTTCGGGACGGCTCGACATCACCAGCTGAGCCCCGCACAACCATCCTCGAACCTGGGCCGTCCGACGGACTCGACACGAGCGATGACAGTGACATCGCTTGAGGCACCACGAAAGCCGCGGAGGGCTGGGCTGCGGCGCTGGCTCATCGCCTCCGGTTTGTGGCGATCCTTTTCGTCATCGGTATCTGGTTCGTGACATCACAGATCAAAGGCGCGGCAGACTCTCCATCAGATCTTCCCGCGCCGACCATCTCACCCGGACGCGATCGCCTTACGCAGAATCTCAAAGATCTGGAAGAAGCGGTGCAGCCATGACAGAAGAGGTGCGGACCATTCTGCTCACGGCAGTCGTGACATGCGCCCTGCTGCTATCAGGCTGCGGTCAGGAGCGCCCAGACATCAGTGACCACGCAGCACGCACTTTGCAGCGCGATGTCGTCGCAGTGAAGTCTGCGGCTGACGAATCCCGTTGGCAGGACGCGCTCACGGCCCTGGACCAACTAGAGGCTGACGTCGCCGACGCCGCTGCCAGCGGCAACTTGTCCGATGACCGCGCCCAACAGATACGAACGATCCGCCAACGAGTTCTTGAGGATCTCGATCGAATCACAAAATCGGACCCAACCCCGCAACCATCGGCAACGCCGAGCGCAGGATCCACGCCGTCGGCGAAGCCAAAGGTCAGCGAATCCACAGAACCTGACGAGGACAACGAGGACGACAATCCCTCAGGTGAAGAAGACCAGGGCGGCCAAAACAAAGGCAAAGGAAAGGAAAAGGGTAAGGGGAAAGGAAGTTCCTGACTGTCGATCAAATCATTCAGGGCGGTGTCGAAAGCATCCAGGGCCATATCGAGCGGCGAGCGCTCGATGCGCAGCTGTGCTGTTGGATCCCCGAGTTCCATGCGTCGGAGCAGGCTGTGATCACAAGGTGGGAACAGGTGAGTGCCCGATCAGCTGCTGCCAGGTTGGGCATGACTTGCTGGGGTCGGACGAAACTCATCGGTCTCTCGGCCGCGGTCCGCATGAGCCCCCTGGACGGGAAGCCGTACGCAGATCGCGGATCGGCGGAGGCCAGGCGGTTCTCGCCGGTGAATTGATTGGGTTGCGGCAGTCTGATTCACATGGACGCAACCAATCTTGCTGATCTGTACGACCTGCCGCTGCTGGACTGGTCGCACATCCAAGCCCGCCTAGATGACGGCATCCCGCAGGCCCCGGACTCCGGCGGTCCGAACCGGCACACGTGTTGGCTCACCACGATCAACGCAGACGGCAGCCCACACGTCACCGGCATCGGCGCGCTGTGGGTTGACGGCTCATTCTGGTTCGAGACGGGTGAGCGCACTCGCAAGGGGAGAAACCTCGCCCGCGACCCTCGTTGCGTGCTCAGTGTGTCGACCCACGACTTCGACCTGGTCGTTGAGGGTACGGCTGGCCAGGTCACCGATCCAGAAATTGTGGCAGCCATGGCGGTGCGTTGGGCGGCCGAAGGCTGGCCGGCGCGAGTCGACGACAGCGGCCGGGCACTTACTGCCGAATACAGCGCTCCCTCGGCCGGGACGCCACCGTGGTTCGTCTATCGCCTTGGCGCCCACACGGCCACGGCGGTTTCGACGATTACGCCGGGCGGCGCAACCCGCTGGCGATTCTGAAGGCACTAGCGCGCACGAGGGATCCCGGTCTACGATGCCAATAGAGAACGCTGAGTTCTCTATTGGTTCCGGTTGGAGACAGCCAGTGGTCCAGGTGTTCGCGAGACGGCATCCGATTGGTGGGCGTGCGCAATCGCCCATCATGCGTGTGCTGCCCGGGCTCATGCTGGTCATGCTGCTCGGAGCGTTGGACCAGACGATCATGGCGCCGGCGCTCCCAGCCGTAGCCGGTGATCTTGGCGGCCTCAACCACATCCCGATCGTCGTTACCGCCTATCTGGCCGCAGCGACAGTGGTAATGCCGGCGTACGGAAAGCTGGGTGACCGCTTCGGCCGCCCGCGGGTGCTGCTCGCGGCAATCGGCGTCTTCATGGCCGGCGCCCTCCTCTGCGGCCTTGCCCAATCGATGCTTGCCCTGGTGATCGCACGGATCATCCAGGGCGCCGGTGGTGGCGGCCTGATGATCGGCGCGCAGGCAGTTCTCGGCGAGGTCGTCAGCCCACGGGAACGCGGACGCTACCTGGGACTGCTGAGCGGTGTTTACGTCCTGGCTGCAGTGGGCGGTCCGCTGCTGGGCGGTCTCGTCGTCGATCACCTGAGCTGGCGCTGGATCTTCGCCGGATATCTGCCACTCGGTCTGCTCGCGTTGATCATGGTGCGCCGCACGCTGCGGCTGCCAGTGCCGCAAATGCGACCGCCGATCGACTACGCCGGAGCGATCTTGCTGGCGATCGCTGTGCTGGCGGTGGTGTTGCTCGCCAGCATCGCCGGCCTCGTCGACCAGCCTCCGGACTGGGCGGTGCCCGCGCTGATCATCCTCGGCGTCGGAGCCACGGCGGGCTGGCTATTGACCGCTCGGCGCGCGGCCGACCCGATCCTGCCTCTGCGGCTGTTCCGTGATCGCAGCTTCGCCATCCCGACGGCCATCAGCTTCTTGATCGGGTTCGCACTCTTCGGGACTGTCAGCTACCTGCCGTCCTATCTGCAGATCGCTACCGGGGCTTCCTCGACGCCCGCTGGGCTTGTGGTGACCTGTCTGATGGCGGGCGTGATCATGACCTTGATCATCTCCGGACAGTTGATCAGCCGTACCGGGCGCTACCGCGTCTTTCCGATCATGGGCACCGCGATGGCCACCGTCGGGCTGGCGCTGCTGGCCACCATAGATCCGGCCACTCCGATGCCAGTGATGCTGGGGTTCCTGCTACTGATCGGCCTTGGAATCGGACTGACCATGCAGGTGATGATGTTGGTCGCGCAGAACGGTGTACCGCGTTCCGACCTCGGCACCGCCACCTCTGCGGTGACCTTCCTGCGCCAGATCGGTGCTTCCGCAGGCGTCGCCGTCGTCGGCGCGATGATCACACTGCGCTTCACCGAGGGACTTCCTCCAGCCGTCGTCGATCGACTTCCCGGCGGAGCGTCCGGGCTGTCGGCTGACCACCTCCAGGCGCTGCCGGCTGAGCTGCAGGCTGCGGTCGCCGCGGCCTATGGAGCCGCGGTGCCGCCGGTATTCGGCTACGTGGCTCCGCTGCTCGGCGTTGCCTTCCTGCTTGCGCTCGCGCTACCCGCGCGCCCACTCCGGGACACGGCGTACGCCGATGAGCCGGCGCCCGAGACCTCCCGCACCTCCCACCCACGCGCGCACCAAGAAGGATGATCATGGTCGACATGCTTGCCCGCCGCGAGGAGCGGCTCATCACCCCGATCAGCGCCGTGCGGCGACATGACGTGGAGCTCGTCGGCGGCAAGGGAGCTAACCTCGGCGAGCTGTTGCAAGGCGGTTTCCCGGTCCCGGACGGCTTCATCGTCTCGACTGAGGCGTACGCGACCGTCGTAGCGGAGTCAGGCATCGCCGCCGTCATCGCTGACGGGATCGCAGCGGGCGACGACGGCGCTGGCATCCGCGCAGCGTTCGAGAACGTCACGATTCCCGACGGGCTGGCTGCGGCGATCGGCAAGGCGTACGCCGATCTCGGCGGCGGACCGGTGGCGGTCCGCTCCAGCGCCACCGCCGAGGATCTGGTCGGAGCCGCGTTCGCAGGCCAGCAGGACAGCTATTTGAACGTGGTCGGCGAGGTCGCGGTCCTCGACGCCGTCCGGCGGTGCTGGGGATCGCTATGGACTGAACGGGCCCTTGCCTACCGCCGTCACCAACAGATCGGGTCCGGCAACCTGCAGATCGCGGTCGTGGTCCAGCAGATGGTGGATGCGGAGTTCGCCGGCGTGATGTTCACCGCGAACCCGGTAACCGGCGCGCGGGCCGAGATCGTCGTTGAAGCGAGCTCCGGGCTCGGCGAGGCCGTGGTCGCCGGTCTGGTTACCCCAGATCACTACGTCCTGGACGGCCAGGGCAAGGTTCGGGAGCGCACGCCGGGCCGTCGCGAGGTGGTCATCCGCAGCACGGCAGGTGGCGGCGTCACCCACTCGACCAAAGCCGGCCCCGGTCCGGCCACCCTGCCGCATCCGGTTCTAACCGAGCTCGCGTCACTTGGCCGCTCGGTCACGGCACACTTCGGCCGGCCACAGGACATCGAGTGGGCGTACGCCGACGGCCAGATCTGGCTGGTCCAGGCGCGACCGATGACCGCGCTGCCGCCGCCCCCGCTCAAGCTGAGCCGCGTGCAACGCCGGTTCGGGCTGCAGTTGATGGACTACATGGCGGTGCGGCCGTACCCGCTCGACATGAGCGGGTGGGTGCGGCCGGGCATCGGACGCATGGTGGAGCGGATGCTGGTCGAGATCAGCGGGCTGCGCGTCGATATCGGCGACGTTCTCCCGGAGCGAGACGGCGTCGTCGAGCGGTTCGTCCCACCAGCTCCCCGACCTACGGTGGGGACGCTACGCGCGTTCGGCCGCCTGCCGGCTCGGATTCGCCGCTTTGACCCGGCTCGCTGGACCGACGACCCGCGGTTCGTCCGGTTCGAGCAGGGCATGCGCGAGCTCGCCGCACTCGATCTGAAGGACCTCAGCTGGATGGAGCTGCTGCAGGCCTGTCGCCGCACGCTCGAGTTGGCGGACCTGATCACCGACTTGCGCGTGGACTACTTGCCGCGGACCGGCTGGGACCTGCTGCGGCTCCGGGCACGGCTGACACCGCTCGGTGCGTCCCGCCAGCTAGGTCTGCTCATAGCGGGCGCCCGGACCCGGACGGGGGATGCCAACCGCGCCCTGGTTGAGCTGGCGACCCAAGTGGGTGCCGATCCGTCGGTTCGCGCGGCGTTCAGCGAGCTGGACGCGCCGACACTGCTGGCCCGGCTCGACAGCGACGACGTGTTCGCCGGTTTCCGCCAGGCGTTGCGTCGGTTCCTTGACGAATACGGCAGTCGCGAGACGTTGAGCCCGCTGGTGATCACCGCGCCGAGCTGGGTCGATGACCCGACGCCAGTGCTGGGCATGATCAAGGTTCTCGTCGAGGAGCAACCCGAGACGAACGCAGCCAGACCATCGGTGGAGGCGGAGCGGCGGCTGCTCGAACACCGCCTGCTGCGTTCACCTGGACGGCGTGAGGCGATGCTCCGCGCGATCGAGGCAGGCCGACAGGGGGTGGCGTTTCGGGAGGACACCCACGTCCACGCCATGCGGGCGATCCCGATCCTGCGACGCCTGCTGTTGGAGGCGGGATTTCGGCTGTCCGAGGCTGGAGTCCTGCCCGAGGCCAAAGATGTCTTCCACCTGCAGCTCGAGGAGCTCGAGGCCCTGCCCGGATCCGATCAGCTGGCTGCCACCGATGCCGATCGGATCCGCACCACCGCTCGTGATCGCGCAGCCCGCCGCGCCGAGCTGGCTGGCGTACCGATGCTCGCCACTGCCAGCCTGGTGGATCCGGCTGCCAGTACAAAGGGCGCCTTGGTGAGCGGCGTTCCTGCCAGCGGCGGCCGGGTCACCGGCCCAGTACGGGTGATCCGCGAGCCTGCGGAGTTCGGCTCGCTGCGCAGCGGCGATGTACTGGTCTGCCCGTACACCAACCCGACCTGGACGTCGTTGTTCCAGCGGGCGGCGGCCGTGGTCGTCGACTCCGGCGGGATCCTCTCGCACGCGGCAATTGTGGCGCGCGAGTACGGCATCCCGGCGGTGATGGCCACCGGCGGCGGGACGAGGGTGCTCGCCAATGGCCAGCAGGTAACCGTCGACGGCGACACCGGCCGAGTCACCGCCGCCTAGGATCCATCCCGACCATGCCCCGCTCCGACGCCGTACCCGATGTGGCCGCTGCAACACCGCGGGCGGATCACCGTACGCTGCCCAGGCGGCGCGGTCACGCGCTGGACATGGCCATCCTCAACGCGACCATCGCCGAGATCGACCTCTCGGGTTACGCCGGGCTGAGCATGGAGCGAGTTGCCGAGCGGGCCAGGGCGAGCAAGGCATCGCTCTATCGCCGGTGGCCGAGCAAGGTCGAGCTCGTCATGGCCGCCATTTACGGCCTGCTCCCTGATCCCGCCGGCGCGGCCGACACCGGCACCCTGCGCGGCGACCTGCTGGCGCTGTATCGCAGTTCTGCGGAGATGCTCGCCGGCCCGGCCGGTACGGCCATTCGTGGCTTGGTGAGCGACGCGCTGAGGGAACCAGAGCTGGCCGCCCAGCTCCGCCGCTATACCCGGGGTCGTAGCGTCGCGGCGATGCAGGAGGTGGTGCGCCGGGCTCTGGAACGGGGCGAGCTCCTCCCGGGCACGATCACCGCGCGTCAGCTGGAGGCAGGACTTTCGGTGATGCGCTTCCACTTCCTGACCCACGGGGCTCCGGTGCCGGACCAGGTGATCGTCGAGATCGTCGACGAGGTCGTACTACCGCTGTTGCACGCGGCCGCCGAATGTAACGAACGCTGAGCACGGAGGGTGGTGCGGAGTGGTGAAGTCGGGAAGGTCGCAGGCTCTGACAAGCCGGGGAAGAACCCCGGCCGAGTGGACAGCTCGGCCGGGGGTGATGGGCCCGTTTACGAGTCGATCTTCTTGTTGGCGACGATGCCGCTGGTCAGGATCGCTGCGGTCATTGGCATGTGGTCCGCCGCCTTGGTGAGCTTGGTCTGGTAGTCGGGTTTGTTGGCCAGGCTGGCGTCGATCGCCGAGAACAGGGTGTCCACATGCGGGATCAGCTCCTCGGCGACCGCATCAGCGGGCAGCTCCGGGATGACGGAGTTGATCAACTCACCGAACGAGGTGCGGTATTTGTCAAGATCGGCCTTGGCCTTGGCGACCTGCTTGTCGTCCTTGGTGGCCTTGCCCAGGGTGTAGTTGACGAAGAATCCGATGTGTTGCCGCCAGGATGCCAGGAACGGCTTCTCGGCGTCGGGGTAGACCGATCCGACCGTCTTGGCCAGTGCCACGGAGTTCGCATCGAGGGCCTTGACCGCGCCGACGACCTGGGGATCTCTCAGATCGCCCTTCTTCTGCACGGCGGTATCGAGCGCATTCCCGGCCAGCCAGACGTGAGCCGAGAGCTGGCTGGTGAGCGTGGCCCGGACGGTTGCGGCCATGCCGTCGACATCGCCCTCGAGCCCCTTGTTCTTCGCGATGCCGCCGGCGAGTATCTCAGCGGTCATCGCCATGTGGTCGGCGGCCATCGAGAGCTTGGTCTGATAGTCGGGCTTGCCGGCGACACTGGCGTCGATCGCGGCGTACAGCGAGCTGACGTGCGGTTTGAGTTCCTCGGCGACCGCATGGGCGGGCAGCTCGGGGACCACGGAGTTGATCAACTCGCCGAACGAGGTCCGGTAGGCATCCAGGTCGGCCTTTGCCTTGGCGACCTGCTTGTCGTCCTTGGTGGCCTTGCCCAGGGTGTAGTTGACGAAGAAGCCGATGTGTTGCCGCCACGAGGCGAGGAACGGCTTCTCGGCGTCGGGGTAGACCGATCCGACTGCCTTCGCCAGTGCGACAGAGTTGGCGTCGAGTGCCTTGACTGCACCGATAACCTGCGGATCCTTCAGATCGCCCTTCTTCTGGACTGCGGTATCCAGGGCATTTCCCGCCAACCAGACGTGATCGGACAACAGGCTGGTGAGGGTCGCACGCAGCGCGGCTGCCTCGGTTGCGTCTGGGGCTGTGGAGGTGGTGGTCGGTGAGTGACTTGGTGAGTGAGTCATCGACACGGACGGGACGGAGGACGGCGCCGTCCCGGGGCCGGGCATGCCAGCCGGAGAGCCGGTACCGCTGCTGCAACCGGCCGCGAGGACGAGTACCGCCGCGGCAGAAATGGAAAAGCGAGCGAGGCGCTTATTCATGATGAACCTTTCTGGATTGGCGCAATTGCGCTGAGCTTGTGAGGGCGAGGAAATAGGTTCCTACTGTTGGCCACCCTCGCTGGATGTGGTGTCCGCTACCACCGTGATCGTGGCGTTCATGCCTTGGTGAATGTCGCAGTAGTAGGTGTAATTGCCGGGTTTGGTGAAGGTAAAGCTGAAGGTTTTGCCTTTTCCCGGCAGCTTGGCGTTGAACGTGCCGTCCGAGTCCTGCGAGGACCGCAGGCCGGTGGTCTTGTCGACTCCTTGGAAGCGTCCCGACGTCACGGTGTGCGTGATGGGTTCGTCGTTACGCCAGGTGACGGCTGTGCCGACCCTGACCGTGGTGGTGGAGGGATTGAACATCAGCGAGCTCAGATTGATCACAGGACCTGCGGGAGCCGATGTCGTGCTGGTAGGTGTGGTCGCCGATGACTCGCTGGTGGCGCTGCAGCCGGCCAGGCTGCCCACCGTAATAAGCAACGAACCCGCGCCGATGAGGAGTTTGCGGCGCACGGTTCGTGTCCTTGTAATATCCACGCCAGCTATTCGGCGTGGCGCAATACACGGATGGGTCTCTTTCGCAACCGGGTTCAGTACTGCACAAATGTGTCGTGGGATGATTAAGGGACCAATCCGAAACGGCTAGGAATACGAAATAGATCGGCCGGGCCTTTCTTTGCTCGATCATCAGGGGCCTAAAGGTTAAGCCGCGCTGCTGCTGCCCCCCATAAGGTTTGACCTTCAGCGCCCCGGCTACGGTGCAACCATGACCACGAACGACTACGCCGAACCGGCCGCAGCGTTGACTGCCGGCCGTATGCCACTAATTGGATTCGGCACGTGGCAGATCAGCAATCGTGAGGCGGTGCAGGCGACCGCCGATGCACTGCAAGCGGGATACCGGCACGTCGACACGGCGACCATGTACAACAACGAAGCAGGTATCGGAAAGGCGTTGGCTTCAGCTGCGCTGTCTCGGGAATCGGTGTTCGTGACGACCAAACTGCCGCCCAGCCATGCTGGTCGCGAGCGTCGGACGCTGGGGGAGAGCCTGACGAAGCTGGGCCTGACTTACGTCGATCTGTGGCTGATTCACTGGCCGCCCAATGGGCGGGCAGCACCGCGAGTATGGGAACAGTTCATCAAGGCGCGGCAGGACGGTTTGGCAAGAGCCATCGGCGTGAGTAACTACTCACTCAGCCAGATCGACGAACTGGGCCAGGTGACCGGAGTGGTGCCGGAGGTCAACCAGATCCGCTGGGGACCGTCGATCTACGACCCGGCTGTCGTGTCGGGGCTGCAGCAGCGCGGAGTCATACTGGAGGGTTACAGCCCCTTCAAGGCGAGCAACCTCAAGGACCCGATCTTGGTCTCGATCGCGTCGCGGCATGGTGCAACCACCGCGCAGGTGATCGTCGCTTGGCACGTCACGCACGGCTTCGTGGTGATTCCCAAGTCCGTACGCCGCGAGCGCATCATCGCCAACGCCGCCGGTGCTCGAATCAAACTGACAGCGGAAGAGGTTGCTGCTATAGACGGTCTGTCCAGAGGCGCCAGAGTCGGATCCCGGCGCAGATTTGGTTAGGCGCCGGCGGTGAGCGAGGCTGTGCTGCTCTTGATCCGGATGCGCGACGTGCCGGACCGGCGCGATCGTCATCAAGCAAGGTGAACCGTGGCTGGTACGCGGCGACAACCGATTTCGATAGCCGCCGGGCGGCTATTCCGGCCGTGTTGCCCGCCCGACGAGCGGCGACGTCAAGGTGCTCAGTCCACGCATCCAGGCACCGGTCGGCTTCCCTATGTGCGCCGCTCGTAATCAGTTACGTTCTGGTCATGAGTGCGCTCCGGGTCCTCTTTCTTGGCGGTAGCGGGATCATCAGCTCGGCCTGCTGCCGGTTGGCGGTGCAACGGGGTCTCGACCTGTACGCGCTGAATCGCGGCACCATTCAGCTCCGACCGTTGCCCTTTGACGTGACCATGCTGCACGGCGACGTACGCGATCCCGTCTCCGTGGGGGAGGCCTTGGGAGACGAGAGTTCGACGTGGTGGTGAACTGGTTTGCTTTCATGCCTGATCATGTCGAAGCTGATCTTGAGCGATTCCGTGCGCGGATCGGGCAGTACCTCTTCATCAGTACCTTGCGCAACTGAGAGCGCGGCGGCGCTAGAACCCACTAACCACTCACACCTTAAGTTCGTTCGTTCGCTCGACTTCGATGTGCTCGACGGCCTAGCCGCCCGCGCTGCTGCTGATCGGGTCCGACCCCATTTTTCGCGCGGGTCCGACCCCAATACATCAGTCGCGCGGGTCCGACTCCGAATACGCGCGTGGGCGCACACGCACGCGCACCGACGCACGAACTTCCAGCCGACGGTTGCCGAGCTGTGGAACTGGGGCACCCGCACGAACTTCCAGCCGACAGTTGCCGAGCTGTGGAACTGGGGCACCGGGGTACTCAGCCACCAGATCTGACCCGCCGGATGGCCCAGTGCCACGCTGCGGGTGAGCGAATTCGGTAGCATTCAGTCTTCATTAGGTGACTCGGAGGCGTCACCGGGGGGCACTCATGAGCACCGAATTCCCGCACCAACCTGACGAGCCGGTAAACCCGCCACCGGCCCAGACATTTCCGCCGCCGGCGCCGACCGAGCAGCAGGCGGAGGCGGTGGATTGGGCGCCACCCCCATGGCCGCCGGCGCCGACCGAGCAGATTCCGTCCTACGACGGGGCCCCGCCGGCGAAACCACCGCTGGACACGGTCTCGCTGTTCGCGCTGATCACGGCCGTGCCCGGTCTCGGACTCGTCTCGGTACCGCTGGGCATCTGGGGTGTCATCCGCACGAAGAATCACCAGCGCCGCGGTCGCACCCTGGCCGTGATCAGCTTCGTGCTGATCGGCCTGTGGGCGATCGTCGGAACCGTCGTAGGCGTGATGGCCGGGCTTTCGGTCACCTCCTCCACCGACCAGACCGCGGCGCCCGCACCCAGTGGCCTGGTGGCCCCGACCACCGTCCCGGCCACCGTGTCGCCGGCGCCGGCAACCGTGTCGCCGGCGCCGGTGGCTCCCTCCAAGAAGAAGATCCCGGGGCATCAGCCGCACGGGCCGCTGCGCAAGGCGAAGAAGGTGTACTGGGACCAGTTGAAGACCGGGTACTGCGTCAAGGGCATGAGCGAGAAGTACACCTACACGGTCACCCGGGTCGACTGCCGCTCCCGGCACCAGGCCGAGGTCACCGGCAGGTTCAATCTTCGGGGCGGCAGTCGCTATCCGGGCGACAAGGCGGTCGAGAAAGCCAGCGACGCCCGCTGCGAGAAGTACTTCGCCCGCTATGTCGGCATCGACTGGGACTCCTCGGCGTACAACTACGACTACGTGACGCCGGAGCCCTCGGACTGGCGGCAGGGTGACCATGAGGTCATCTGCTTCGCCGTCGACCCGGCCCATCCCGAGGACAGCAGGATCTCCCTGCGCAAGGTCAAGGAGTAACGCGCTGCTCCCGCGGCTGCGCCGGGCGGGTGATGTCGGGGCGGAAAGCGCGCCGAATCGCTCAAAGCCGGCTCGCACCGACCGAGATGATCCACAGCGAGGCGACGACCTCCGGCCTGCGGCGGAGCTCGCCGTTCGTGCCGGTCAGGGACGCGCTGGGCGCTTAACGGCCAGCCAGCAAGGCAGCCTGGTTGCGTTCGATCCTGAGGACGATCGCAGCCCACAAGGTGCCGGCGGCGAGCGATACCAGAAGACCGATCACCTCGCCGATCCCCGCGATCGCGTTGAAGGCCTTGACCTCGGCGAGGTCATAGCCATCGCCACCATCGCCGCCGTGGAGCGAGTAGGCATTCAACGTGAGGTTCAGGACGAGGAATGCCGCCCACCACCAGCCGATCAAGGCGGTCCGGCGGCCGTGAGGGTTGGTGGCCGCCTGCACATCCCGCACGATCTGGAAGGGGAACCACAGCGAGACGACCGGGCACACCCAGCTTCCCCACACCCATCCACGCTCACGCACGTGACGCGCAATCGAGTTCAGCGCCTCGGCATTGCGACGCACACCCCACAACCACATGCAGGTGACGATGTACGCCGCCGGGAACAGCAGCAGGAACTTCAGCAGGCTCACCGCGTCGTACGTGGTGAAGACATCCATGATGTCGCCGCCCGCGACGAACTCGTCCTCCACCGCACGGTTGCCGGGCCAGACGAACACCGCGGCAAGGAGCTGGAGGAGCACCACGCAGCCGGCCATGGCGACGGAGGCGATTGCCATGCTCTTTGTCGGTGCATAGAACAGCCGGGGCCGCACGGCGTACGGAACAGGCGCAGGGGCGATAGACACGTGCTGTGTCCACTGCGCGCCGTCCCAATAGCGAAGCTGGTGGGGCACAGACGGATCCGGATACCAGTTGGCAGGCGCAGTCACAGTCGCGCTCCTTCCCGAGACCGGTCCACTATCCCACCGCTCCGACCGCCAGCGCAGACGATCAGTGGTGCCTCCCTCGGCGTCGAAGTCCGCCAGCTCCGTCAATAGAAGCGGGACGATCGAGCCGCTGTGCGGGAAGAGGCTCAGCCAGCCCTTTGCGCAGATGAAGCCGAGCAGGCCCTTGCCGTGGAGCTTGAGCGCGGGCATGCCATAGCTCCGGACTGAAGATGATGGTCCTGGCCAGCCGGTGTGAGTGGCGGATGTCAATCTGTAAACGGCGTACGCCATTGCCCGCGACCTGAACAAGGATGCTGTGCCGACTGCGCAGGGTGCGCCCGCCTGGTCACAAGCTACGGTCTTCGCGTTGCTGCTGCGGGAAGGCGTTCATTGATGTTGCCGTGCCGGAAGTCGTCTCGCTCCAAGTTGCCCAATGTTGGGTGGCGCCCAACGGTGCGGTCTTGGTGCACCCGTAGCGCGGCGGCGATCACCCGAACATCGCCCGCTACGGTGTATAGCAGACTCCGCCATCCCGGGTGTCAATAACCGAATCAACGCCCCTGAGCAAGCCGTACTGGCAATACTCGCGGAACAAGATCGCTTGCGAGGATCGGCTGATACGTGCCTACCGCGAGGAGGGCTTCCCGGCGACGATCATTCGGCCGTCGCACACCTACGACCGCACATCAGTGCCGTGCTACGCCGGCTGGAACCTGATCAAGCGGATGCGGGAGCGAAAGGAGGTCGTCGTGCAGGGCGACGGCACATCATTGTGGACGCTGACTCACGCAGATGACTTCGCCAAGGGTTCGTTCCGCTGCTCGGCAACACGCGTACGATCGGAGAGGCCTTCCATATCACCTCAGACGACGTGTTGACCTGGAACCAGATCACCATGATCTTGGCAAAGGCGGCCGGCGCCGAGGCGAGGATCGTTCATGTGCCATCCGATGCGATCGCGGCAGCGGACCCGGCTTGGGGTGCCGCGTTGCACGGCGACAGCGCCCACTCGACGATCTTTGACAACTCCAAGCTGCGCAGTGTGGTGCCGGACTATGTCGCCACGATTACTCTGGAGCAGGCCGCGCCGGCGATCATCGCCTGGCACGATGAAGATCAATCACGGCAACAACCAAATGCCGATCTTGATTCGCTGATGGACAAGTTGTCAGCTGAGTTCCGGGTCTGGAGCCGTCCACGTGATCGTCGGCATAAGCAGCTAGCCGCTCGTCGCGCTTGCGTTCGGTAAGGTTCGGCCGTGACCGAACAGGCAGCTACCTGGGCAGATCCTCGAACCGAGCCGTCCAGCCTGTTGGCATCGCTCAAGGAGCGCTTCCACAACGTGCTAGCTCTGATCGAGGAGCTGGTCAACATTGACTCCGGCTCCTTCACTGCCGATGGGGTGAACCGGGTCGCCGACCTGTGCCAGGCACGCTTCGACGCAGGGGGCTGGGAGGTGAAGCGACACCGCCACCGCCTGCACCGGGAATCGGCGGGAGCGCCGTTAGGCGACATGGTGGTCGGCCGGCGAACCGGGGGCCGGCCGGTGGTCTAGGGTGGGCGGCGCCTGCTCCTTCTGGCCCACATCGACACGGTGTTCGACGAGGGCACGGCCGCAACGCGCCCATTCCGGGCTGAGGGCGGGCGGGCCTACGGGCCTGGTGTCACTGACGACAAGGCCGGCGTTGTGTGCGGCTTCGAGGCGGTCGAGGTCCTCTGCGACCTGGCCGGCTTCGACGACTTCGCCGCCATCACCCTGGTCTGCTCGCCTGACGAGGAGATCGGCTCACCATTCAGCCGCTCCTTGATCAAGACCCTGGCCCGCGAGCACGACCTCGCCCTGGGGCTGGAGGCGGCCCGGAACAACGGAGCGCTGGTTTCAGCGTGCAAGGGCATCTCCGCGTTCACTATCGAGGTCGAGGGCAAGGCCGTCCACGCTGGGTCCGTCTCGCCGAGGGAATCAATGCCGCCCTAGAGGCGGCCTACAAGACGGTCGCGCTCCAGGCCCTCAACGGCCGATGGCCGGGTGTGACCTGCAACGTCGGGGTGTTGCGGGGCGGCCGTCGCATCAACGTGGTCCCCGACCGGGCGGTCATGCAGGTCGAGGTCAGGTCGGCCACCGCGGCGCGCCCACTCCAAGCTGCTGCCGACCCACCGACATCTGCCCATGGAACGCACTCTGGCCGTGGCCGCGTTGGTCGCCGAGGCTCAGGGGGTCGCCCGCGACCTCGGGTTCGAGGTCGGCGAGGCGGCTACCGGAGGGGCCGGCGACGCCAACACCACCGCGGCCGCCGGGCTGCCTACGATCGACGGCCTGGCCCCTGTCGGCGGCGACGCCCACGGGCCCGACGAGTGGCTGGATCTCGAGAGCGTCGTCCCCCGCACCGCTCTGCTGGCCGGGCTTCTGGCCCGGTCGGGTCCCGAGAGATCCGCAGCTAGCCACGGACGATTTTGGCTGGGCACTTTGCGACCCCACCATCGCATAACCGCACCCAGCCGCCATCTTCAAATAATCACAACGTGCCGCAGGAACGCCCAGCTCCAGACGGCAAACGAGGGTCGAATTCCCTCGCAAGCTACTCGCTAGTCGTCCCAGGACGGGAAACGCGGCTTGAGGACAGTGCTACTTGTTGATCACGGTGATGCCCTGGGGTCGCTGCTGGCGCATAGGACCGAGCAGTTCAACGGGAGTTCCGGATCTGCCAGCAGCGCGATCGCTAGTCGGTTGGCATCGAGATTCGCAGGGAGGAAACCCCGCTGAAGTCCAACCACAGGGCATCCGGAGTACGTACCAGCCGCATCAACACGTCCTCGCAATGCGGACAACGCCCCACAAGCCCTGGCTCAGGGCCGTACACCCGGAATGTGGCCACCTGGGACGACGTACCACAGCTGCGGCATCGGCCGACCGCCGTGGTCAACTCGACCGCGAACACCTCCGAGAGTGGACCCGCCAGCGTGTTGCCGTCGTACACCGCAATGCCGCCCGTCTCCTCATTCATCTCATTGCCACCTCGTGATCATGGGCCACTTGGCCCGAATCGCTCTGTCTTGATCTTGGCCGGGTCGTGCCCGAGGGCGACCAGCAGATCCGAGACTGCCTCAACGAAGGCGGTCGGCCCGCAGACGTAGCAGGTGGGCTCAACGTCCGCAGGCCACCCGTGCGAGACGAGGTCATCTGCACCGATCCGCCCGACCGGCCGCTGCTCACCCTCAGGCGCGGTTCGCGTGTAAATGAGGGTGACATCGAGCCCACCGTTCTGGGTGGCGCGGCGCCGAAGCTCCTGATCGTAGATCTGATCTTCGGGAGCACGCACCGAGTAGATGAGGCGGAAGGGTGGTGCGGGTCTGACCCCGTCGCGAGACCGAATCATGGCCATCAGGGGCACGACGCCCGACCCCCCTGCCACCAGCAGCACCGGCCCGTGGTCTTCGCGCTGCCACACAAACCAACCGCCGACGGGCCCCCGCACCTCAACGGAGTCACCGGATCTGGCCTCGTCGGCAAGGTAGCTCGACACCTCACCGTCGGTCACGCGTTGCACGGTGATCTCGATCCGTTCCCCATTCGCAGGTGCGGCAAGTGAGTAGCTGCGAGCTGCCTGGTAGCCGTCGGGTGCGGTCAGGCGTACGTCGACGTGCTGCCCAGCCAGATGCCCCGGCCACCCCGGCACATCGAGAACCAGCGTGCACGCGCTCGCCGTCTCCGCGCGTCGCTCGATGAGACGGGCGGCGCGCCAGGCGCGGCGGACCCTCAGTCCCCCTGATACCGCTGCTCGCGCCATGGGTCGCCGTAGTCGTGATATCCCAATTGCTCCCAGAAGCCGGGGGAGTCCTGATCCATCAGCTCAATGCCGCGGACCCACTTGGCCGACTTCCAGAAATACAGGTGCGGCACCAGCAGCCGTGCGGGTCCGCCGTGCTCGGCAGCGAGCTGCTCCCCGTCGTAGGAGTAGGCGACCCAGGCTTTGCCGTCGAGCAGATCCTCAAGCGGCAGGTTCGTGGTGTAACCGCCGTAACTGTGGGCCAGTGCGTAGTCTGCGTCGGTCTCCACGTCGGCGAGCAGGGTATCGAGCGAGACGCCGCGCCAAGCCGTGTCCAGCTTGGACCAACGCGTGACGCAATGAATGTCGACCGTGATCGATTCCGCGGGCAGAGCCATCAGCTCAGTCCAACTCCAGCGACGGCTGCCGCCCACCTCCGTGGTGACCGTGAACTCCCAGGCGTCCAGCGGTATGCGGGGCGTCGGTCCCGCCGAGAGGACCGGGAAGTCCTTGGTGAGGTACTGGCCAGGCGGCAGTTTCTGGCTGCTGTCACGTCTCCGTCCACCGAAGCCCCTGGTAATGATGCCCATCGGCGCCCTCCTTCAACGGTCAGCCTGGCACCAACCTAATGTGGCACTCTCCCGAGGGTTGTGGCTAGGGCCGCCTCCCCGCAGCCCTGTGATCAGTCCGCACGAATTACTTGGTCTCCGCAGCATCTGCAGATGATGCGCCTCCGAGTAAGTGACACAGAGGTCACTCGCCCACCGAGTGGTGGTGGCGCCTCGAGCCAGACCGGGAAAGGCCGAATGGCCCGCCGTGTCGGGACGAGCGGCCGTACCCCTGCCCGCTTCCATTTGCAAGGATCAGAAGGTAAAGCCACGTCCGCGCTCGCTACGCGGCCCGAGTCACTGGGGACCAACCATGCGCACCGACGAGATCTATCAAGACGAGATCTATCAAGAGGTGTCGAGCGCGATCGAGCTGGCCGCCAGAGCGCCATCCATCCACAACAGCCAGCCGTGGTCTTGTCAGCTGAGCCGCGGTACCGTCCACCTTTACGCCGATCCGAGCCGTTGGCTTCCAGCAACCGACGCTGATCGGCGGGACCTGATGCTGAGCTGCGGTGCCATGCTGCATCACCTGCAGGTGTCATTGGCGGCCGTCGGGCTGCAACCCAAGGTTCATCGGCTCCCTAACCCGGCGACGGAAGACCACCTCGCTGCAGTTGAGCTGCACCGCGGTGAGCCTGAAGATGATGCCATTCGGCTGGCCTCGGCAATCAGCATGCGCCGGACCGATCGGCGCCCATACAAGTCCTGGCAGCTCCCTGATGGTTTCGTACGTAAGCTGGCGGGAAGGGCCGCCGACCAAGGTGCGGTCCTTCGATTGATCAGGGACCCTCAGCAGCGGGCCGTGCTCCTGGACGCGATCAAAGCAGCGGCGACAGTTCAAGAACAAACCCCCGGATACGAGACAGAGTTGGCCATGTGGACCGGTCGGCACGGCAGCGACGACGGGGTGCCGGCCGCCAGCCTGCTCAGCAGTTCGTCGGCGCACGCTGAGGCCGAGCGCGGCTTTCCAGTGGGCGATATCCGGACGAGGGTCGGCGAACTAGATGGAGCTTCCCTGTTGGTGCTCGGCACCGCTTCGGACGACAGGTTGTCCCAGCTACGCGCAGGTGAAGCCTTGAGTGCGGTGCTTTTGCAAGCCGCTCAGATGGGGTTGGCGAGTTGCCCGCTCAGTCAACCACTGGAGGTTGGGTCAACTCGTCGGCTGCTCCGCGACGAGGTTCTTGGTGGGACGCTGTCGCCACAGCTTGTGCTCCGGCTTGGCTTTCCCCAACCCAGCCCGCTGCCGGCTACGCCGCGCCGACCGGTGAGTGAGATCATCAGCCGCCTGCTCGCATGACCCGCACGCATCGCGCTGCGGCTCTCTAGGGCGTTCGGTACATCGGACAGGTTCTGGATGAATCTGCAGACTCGCAACGACCTGGACACTCAGCTCGAGGCGCACCGCGACGAACTCGACAAGATCACGCCCGTGGTCGCCTGACTCAGCCGACCACCTTGCTTACCGCACACGGCGGAACGCTGCCCACGTGAACGGCTGGGTCTTACCAGCAGGCGTGTGATGCTGTTCTTGTTCCGAGGCCAAGTGCGTCCATTGCCGGCCGATGAATGCTGCAAGATCGTCGGCACTGTATCGGACCACGCTCAGCCCGGAGCAGCTGGGCGGCCCGTCCGGGGCAAATGTCCCGAGCACAGCCACCGAGCCCACTGCCGTGGCTGCGTGTAGGACGTCTCGGTAGCGACCTTGGTCCTCTTCTGTGGTGAAGAAGTGGAGCACCGCGCGATCATGCCAGGTGATGTAACGCCGCGGTGGCCGCCAGGTGAGCAAGTCGGCTGTCAGCCAATGCACCCGGTCCGCGGCCGTCCCCAGCCGATCGCGTGCGATGTGCAGGGCGATCGCGGACACGTCGAGCACCGTGAGATCTATCCAGCCTGCGTCGAGCAACGCGTCGACGAGGGTTGAGGCTCCGCCGCCGACATCGATCAGGCTGTCATGCGGAGTTATCCCGGCTTGCTCGAGCATCCGCAGCGATGCGGCCGGCCGATCTTGGAACCAGCTGCGAGTGGTGTCCCCATGGCCGTACGCCTCGTCCCAATGTCTGCCTGCAACAGCCGTGTGCACCATTTCATTGTCACCACGTGTGTTCATTGTCACCACGTGTGGCCATATCAGCACCCGCGGGTCTCGTCGCCCTCGCCCTGCTCGCGGAAATGCTTCCACGCTTGGAAACCGCCCACTAGGTCCGTTGCACGGTGTAGACCAAGTTGCTGCAGGCTTGCCGCGGCCAGACTCGAGCTGAAGCCCTCGTTGCACACGATGATGATGCGTATGTCGGCGTTGTCAGCCTCGGGTACGCGGTACGGGCAGGTTGGGTCCAGGCGCCATTCCAGTACGTTCCGGTCGATGATCACTGCTCCTGGCAAGTCGCCGTCACGACGTCGCTGATCAACAGGTCGGGTGTCGACGACCAAGGCTCCTGCAGCCAGCTCGCGTTCCAGATCGGCTGGCTGAATGCGGTCGAGACCCCGCCTAGCGTTTTCGAGCAGTACATCGATGTTGGCCGGCATGACGCGATCCCATCCCTCGACCGGTAGTCACCGCTAGATCTACTCGGTCGCTCCGAACCGCTGGTACGCCGCCCGGAGCTGGTCGACAAGCGTGTGCCCACCCAAGGCTGCCGCAGGCACCGGAAGCTGCCGCAGCAGCAGGTCCGGCTCGACGTTTATGATTGCGGGCCGTGTCGGCAGCGGAGCGGACGGTTGCCAGAAACGATCCAAGTGATCCGGAGCATTCCCGGACCAGGTCAGGCCGGACAGCGCGAGCGCGGTGCCAGTAGGCGCAGTCGGATGGTCGGCGGGCTCGGTGGACATGCCGTCCGCCGTCCCATCGGCGCGCAGCTCACGCAGCCGCGCTAGCAGCGTCTCCCGATCGCGTCCGCGCCAGCGCAAGATCAAGAACGGATCGTCGTCGAAGGCTTCGGCCAGCAGGTAGAACGTGGCCGCGATGTGCTTGCACGGCACCTCCCAATCGGGGCAGCTGCACCGCATGTCGAGCTCACCAACCGTGCTCGGAAACAGCGGCGCCCCCGCGACAGCGAAAAGCTCTTCGAGTTCGGGCGGAACCTCGCCAGCCAGGAGCTTCGCGCTAGGCAGAGCCTGCTCCGATAGCGCGATCTCGGCCTTTGCCCAGACCAGCTCAGGAAACACGGCCAGGTCGATCGTGATCCGGTACGGGCGAGCTCGGGACCCTTGCACTATCGCGCGGACCTCGCCTGGCAGCACGCCGAGCGAGATGACCTGCCCCTTGCGCGCGTATGTACGGCCGCGGGTGAGCCGGCCGCCCATGGCAAACGACTCGAGTGCGTCGATGAAGCGCCTCGACCACCAAGTGGACCCAATCTCCCCTCGGCTGGTCCGAGCCTTGAGCCCATTCTCGACCGTGCGCGGCCGCGACGGCGGGTACCACTGGCTCATCCCGTCCTCCTCCGCCCGCGACGCACTGTGCCCCAACCCATCCTGACATTGATGATCATTCGACGACTGCACCTGCCTCGAGCCGCAGCAGCTCCGCGAGCTGGCTGGTGGACAGCTCGGTCAGCCACTGCTCGCCGGTACCCACGATCTTCGCGGCCAGGCCGCGCTTGTCACGGATCATCGTCGCGATCTTCTCCTCCACAGTGCCTGCGCAGACCAGCTTGCGTACCTGCACCGCGCGCCGTTGTCCGATCCGGAACGCCCGGTCGGTGGCCTGGTCCTCGACGGCCGGATTCCACCAGCGGTCGACGTGTACGACATGGTTCGCCGCCGTCAGGGTGAGCCCGGTCCCACCGGCCTTGAGGGACAGAACGAACAGTGGCGGCGACGCGTCCTCAGCCTGGAAGCGAGCGACCATGGCATCCCGCGCCGGCTTGGGAACGCCACCGTGCAGGAACAGCACCTCACGACCGAACCGCCCGGCAAGATGCCCACGCAGCAGCGCGCCGAACTCGGCGTACTGGGTGAACAGCAACGCCTTCTCACCGACTGCCAGGACCTCGCCGAGAATCTCGTCGAGCCGTTCGAGCTTGCCCGACCGACCCGCCAGTCGGCTACCGTCGCGCAGGAAGTGCGCGGGATGGTTACACACCTGTTTGAGCTTGGTCATCGTGGCCAGGACGAGCCCGCGCCTCTCGATTCCCTCCGCGATGCGGATGCGTTCCAGCATGTCGTCGACGACGGCCTGATACAACGAAGCCTGCTCGGCAGTCAGGTTGCAGACCAAGTCCATCTCCAGCTTCTCCGGCAGGTCTGCGATGATCGACTTGTCGGTCTTGACGCGGCGCAGAATGAACGGCCCTGTGAAGCGGCGCAGCCGCTCGGCCGCATCGTCGTCACCTCGACGCTCGATCGGTTCGGCGTAGCGCTTCTTGAAGGCCGCCGCAGATCCGAGCAACCCAGGGTTGGCGAACTCGAGGATGGACCACAGGTCGGCTAGCCGGTTCTCCACAGGAGTTCCGGTGACCGCAACCCGAGTTCCCGCTGGGATCGAGCGGATCGCGGTGGCCTGTCTAGTGGCGGCGTTCTTGATCGCCTGCGCCTCGTCGACGACCACTCGCCGCCAGGTGATCTTGCGGAGATCGGCCGCGTCCCGAGCTGCAAGTGCGTACGTGGTGATCACAAGATCACATCCGGCAATCGCTTCGGTGAACGCGCTCCCGCGGGAACGTTCGGCGCCGTGATGGACGTGCACGCGCAGCCGCGGGGTGAATCTCGCCGCCTCCCGCTGCCAGTTGCCTACCAGGGACATCGGGCAGACCAGCAGGCTGGGCGGCCCGCCGTTCTGCTCGTACGCGAGAAGCGCCAGTAGCTGCACCGTCTTGCCCAGGCCCATGTCGTCGGCGAGGACACCGCCCAACCCTGTACGTCCGAGAAAGTCAAGCCAGGCGAGACCTCGGGTTTGGTACGGGCGCAGCTCGCCATGGAATGAGTCGGGAGCATCCACCGCCGCGATCCTCTGTTCCGCGCGTCCCGACAACAGCTCGCCGAGCCAGCCATCGGCCTCGACCCCCGCGATCGGTAGGTCGTCCGGTGCCACATCAACGCCCAGCCCGAGGCGTAGCAGGTCACCCACCCTGGCCTCGCCGGTCTGTCCGGCGAGCTTCAGGCCGGCCGCGAGGCGTCGCGGATCGAGCTCGATCCACTGGCCGCGCAGCCGCACCATGGGCGCCCTGAGTTCGGCGAGCTCGGCCAGCTCGACACTCGTCAGCACCTCACCGCCGAGCGCAAGGTCGTAGCGGAACGAGGCGATCTCCTCGAAGCCGATCACCGTCGCATCGGCCGCCACTCGCCCGGGCTGCGACGGCGTCGAGGCGGTCACCTTCAGACCGAGCCGGGACGACGGTTTGGTCCACCAGCCAGGCAGCTGTACGCCGAATCCGGCCGTGGCCAGCGCGGGAGCGACGCCGCGGAGAAATCGGTGCGCACCCTCAGTGTCGAGCGCCAGACCGAGCGGCCGCGCGGTGCGTAGGGCGCCGTCCAGTTCGGGATACAGCCGGCTGGCCTTGCCCAGCTCGGCCAGGAAGGTCTCCTGCGGAGCGTGCACGTGACGGGCCAGCGCGGGCAGTTTCTTCCCGCGGGAGCGCCACACTGCGTCCGCGTCAACGAACAGACTCGGCTCGTCCGCGGCCTGCAACCCGAATCGGACCTGCCAGTCTTCGCCGTCGACCGGCTCACTCAGCCGGAAGCAGGCGCGTACCGGGCCCGCCACGGCGTCCTGCTGCCAGGCGGCGACCATCGAGCTAAGCGTCGCGAGCGTCTGTGGGTCGGCCGTGAAGCGTCGTTCGTTCCCCGTCAGTGCGGCCAGCCACGCGCGGGCAGCGAGCGTCCCCGCCCTTCCGATGGTGAGCCGGGTCGAGTCGAGAGCTGCTCGCGCGGCGGCGTCCACGACGGCATCCAAGGCATCGGACCAGACGGCCTGCCCGTCGCCGGGGCAGGCGGCCATCAGAGTGGGCGGCATCGAGGACGCCAGGATGCGCGCCCACGCGGCGTCAGGCCCGGTGATCACCGGACGCCATACGGCACGAGGCGGGTCGGAAAGCACTGCCGGCAGCAGGCGTCCCCTCGCGACCAGGTCCGCCGCGAATCCGGCCAGCTCGATCAGGTGGACAACCGAGGTGCCGGACTCGGCAGCCTCACCGTCCCAGCAGCGCAGCAACGCTAAAGCCAGATCGGGTTCGAGCTCCAGGGTTGGCACTTGCCACAATCCGGCTCGCAGATCCCCCCTCACCTCACCGATTTCGTCCCTGACCAGCTCAGGTGAAGCGAGCGGCCTGCCGCCGCGCGTGGGAAGAGTGAGTGTCGCCGTGTCCATGGTGGCCTTGGCTGCTATCGGAGGCAGTAGAGCTACGAGGTCGACATGCGGGGCGGCGTACGGATGCGGTTGGATGCGCGGTGGCCGGCCCGGCCGTGGTGACGGCGTTGCTGGTGCGGACGAGTCTTCACTCCAGATGGCCAGCCCGCCCAGTCGCGATGTCGACCGGCCCAGCCAACAGGCATGAACAACGAACACGAGACTCCTCCAGCATGGAGCCGACGTCCCTCGGCTCGCTGCGCAATGCGTCGGGCTCGATTATCCAGCACGGTCCCGTCGGTGTCGGCGAGTGCCAGGAGATCGGTAGCACGCGGTCCCGACTCGGCCCAGTTCGCCAGGGAGGACCTGCCGGAATACTGTTCCGACGTGGATTGGCGGATTGCGCCGTGAGCACCTTCGTCCTCGTGCACGGCGCGTGGCATGGTGCGTGGTGCTGGAGCCGGCTGCTGCCTGAGTTGGAGGTGCGAGGTCACCGGTCAGTCGTCATGGACCTGCCCATTGAGGACGGTGATGCGACATTCGAGGACTATGCCGATGCCGTACTTGCGTCCTATCCGGCGGATGTGGAAGACGCTGTCCTGGTCGGGCATTCGCTCGGGGCGATGGTGTTGCCGCATGTTGCGGCGGCGCGGCCCGTATCGATGCTGGTGTTTCTCTGCGGCCTGATTCCCAATGTCCATGGTCGGCCTTGGGATGACGCGCCTCCGATGGGTCGGCCTGAGGCCTACCAGACCGTCACGCTGGATGACGGGTCGAGCGTTTTCCGGACTTTCGAGTCCGCCCGGCTCACCTTCTACGCCGACTGCGACCCGCGGGATGCGGCGTGGGCCTTCGAGCGGTTGCGGCCTCAGAACTCGCGCAGCCTGTGGGATCGTCCCTACCCTTTGACCAAGCTGCCGAGCGCTCCCCGCGCAGCCATCGCTGCAGTCGACGACGCCGCGATCACCATCGAGTTCAGCCGAGCGGTTACGAAGCCTCGACTCGGCGTCGACCCCATTGAGATTCCCGGCGCACACTCGCCGTTCCTAGCCCGACCCGGCGAGCTCGGGAGGCTGCTTGACGAGCTGACCGTCGAGAACAATTGAGCTCCAGCCGGGCGGTTCACCCTGGCGTCAGCGGCTGATCTGTCACGCGGGCGCCGGTCACTCCAGTGAGCTGAGGTCCTCAGGGACGTCAACCGCGTACTGCTGCAGCACGGCCAAGTCAATGACCTCCAAGGCTCGGGCGTTGGTGGAAGCCAGCACCACCGGCGGAGCTACACCCGCCTCATGGGCCTGAGCCCAACGTTCCGCAACCACACACCACCGGTCGCCGGGCTGCAAACCCGGAAAGCCAAACTCGGGCGCCGGTGTGATCAAGTCATTGCCGACGCTCCGCTGGTGCTTCAGGAATTCTGCGGTAACCACTGCGCATACCAGGTGGACGGCCTGATTGGGCCCGGAGCTGCAGCAGCCATCGCGATAGAAGCCCGTGACCGGGTCTGTACTGCAGGTCTGCAGTTCGGCACCAAAGACATTGGTCTCAGCTTGCACACCCCCAGTGTGGCCGGACCTTGGACTCTCCGGGGGTCTGTGAGGCATATGGCTTTACGGGCCGCCCTTCACTCTCAACTCTGTTCACGCGTCGGTCACGGCTGCAATGATCGCGATAAGGGGAGGCCATGACACCACACACGCGTGCGAAGGCAGGTAGCGACGAGGCGCCGGTTCTTGCCCCTCTAGCTGTCCTCGTGAGTTGTGCCTTGCTCGTACTGGCTCAGCTTTACTTGGCAATCACGCTCGCACCGGTCATCGGCGAGGCGCTTGGCGGCGGTGGGCCGGCGGCAGCAGCAGCCGCTCTGGGCACCACGTACGCGCTGGCCTATGGCCTGGGATTTCTGATCTTCGGGCCGCTGTCCGACCGCTATGGACGCAAGCCGATCCTCGTGGCGGGGATGGCCGTGCTGGCAGCCGCCACTGCCGGCATGGCGGCGGCGTCCTCGCTGGCAATGGTGGCGGTCGTGCGAACCGTTCAGGGTCTTGTGGCGGCGAGCTTCGCCGCCGTCGCCTTGGCCTACGTGGGCGAGGCCCTTCCGCCGAGATGGCGGTCCACCGGGATCGGCGCGATGTCGACTGCCTTCTTGTCGGCCGGCATTCTCGGCCAGGTCTATGCGCAGGCGGTTGCGCAGGCTATTGGCTGGCGCTGGGTGTTCGGCCTGGCTGCTCCGGCGTTCGTGCTTGCCGCTATCGCCATGGCCACGATCTTGCTGGAGCCGCCTCGCACGGGGGAGCCAGCCAGCCTGGGTCAGAAATATCGTCAGCTTGCACATTTGGCAATCCAGCCCAAGCTCGTGCTGCCGAACGTGGCTTCCATACCGGTGCTGTTGAGCTTCGTCGCCATGTACGCCGCACTCGGTCCGCTCTTGCAGAACCAGTTCGGACTCCCCGACACCAGCGTGCTGTATGTGCGTCTCGCCGGGCTGCCGGCGATGTTGCTTGCGCCGCTCGCCGGTTGGCTCGTCGGACGTCATGGCCCCACCCGTGTCGCGGTCGTCGGGTACCTGCTCGCCGCGGCAGGGCTCGCAGCTGAGGCTTTCTCGATCACCGCGTTGTGGCTGCTTGTCATTGCCAGCGTGGTATTCGTCCTGGGTATTGTCACGATCGTGCCGGCGGTGATCGCAATGGTCGGCGGGCGCGGCGGCTCATCTCGCGCCGGAGCGCTCGCCCTCAACGGCCTATATGTCTTCGCAGGAGCCTCGTGCGGGCCACTCGTAGCCCAGCTCCCGCTCGGGTTCACCGGCCTCATGCTCACGTTGGCGGCGCTGCTCATGATCGCGGCAGCACTCATCGCGATCAGTAGTCGACGAACGGCCGACGTCACTGTCTGACCGTCAGGGCTTCCGCTGAAAGGTCACAGGCGATCAGAATCTGAAAAATGACAAACCAACAGCAAATGCCGGCCAAGGCGCCGTCATTTCGGACCACTCGTATGGAGGCGTTCAGTGACGGCGTTTTCGCCATCGCGATCACACTCCTCGTGCTGGAGATCGCCGTTCCCAGCGGCTCCGAGGGAGATTTGTTGGGCGCGGTCGTGGGTCAATGGCCGACGTATCTGGGCTACCTCGTCAGCTTTTCGACAATCGGCGCGGTGTGGCTTGAGCACACCGTGATCACCGAGTATCTGGATCACGCAACGTCGGTCCTCATCCGGCTGAATCTGCTGCTGCTGATGGTGGTTTCGTTTCTGCCGTTCCCGACTCGGCTGTTGGGCGAATACATCGGTGAAGATGAGCCTGAGCGGGTTGCGGTCACGATCTATGGCCTCAACCTGTTGCTAGCCTCGGCGGCGGTGTCGCTGCTATGGCGTTACGCAGTGCGCGAGCGGCTGATCCGGTCCGACATAGCCGATTCGGACGTGAAGATGCTCACCAGGAGGCTGACGCCCGGGCTTGCCGGCTATGTGGTGGTGATTGCGCTCGGGCTGTTCCTGCCGGTGGTGGCCGTCCTCGGCTACCTGATCATTGCGGTGTACATCATCTTGCCCTTCGGCGCTCTGCGGCAACGGAAGGCGGCGGCTTGACAGCGACGTCCGAGACGATGGTGGTCGGCCCATGCGGAGCGCTTACTACGTGGCCGGCGCCAGAACCCGCCGGTGCTTCATCATGGCTTTGCGCAGACCAGGCTGGCGTGGTGGGAACGCAGCGATAGACAGAGCGTCACTTCACGCTCATGCGGCGGCGGGTGGGCGTTGCCGTCGGCGACGTTCCGGTTGTCGTTGGGCGTGGAGGCGTCGGATGCGGGCGTTGATTTGGGGTTGTTGGTTGTGGTCGATCCACCAGGGCGGTGTCCATTCGGGTAGTCGGTCGGCGTTGATGCGGCAGGTCCAGCCTTTCTGCAGGAAGTGGGTGTGGTGGTATCTGCAGAGCAGGGTGAGGTTGTCAAGATCGGTTAGCCCACCGTTGATCCAACCCAGGATGTGGTGTCGGTCGCAGTAGCTGGGTGGGTGGGTGCAGCCGGGGAAGGAACACCCAGAATCTCGAGCTATCAATGCCATGGTTTGGCCGGGGGAGGCGATTCGTCTGGTTCTCCCTAATGCGAGGGGGATGTTGTTGTGGTTGATGATGGTGGGCCAGATGTCGGCTTCGTCGGCAATCCGCAACAACTGATCGACACTGAGTTGGCTGCCGTCGCTGGTTTCGGCCAGCCCAGCCTTGGCGAGGAGGTCGTCGAGGCCGACGGTGACGATCACCGACACTGGGGTGCCGCCGGAGACCGGCTGATCCGCCATCTTGAGCAGACGTGCGCAGGCTTCATCTAAGGCGTCATGGAGCCGTTGCCCGTGGGGCCGCTCATCGGGTATCGGGGTGGTGGTGTCGTCTCCGTCTTCTACCGTGGTGGTGCGGGGTTTGCTGAGCGGGTCGAGGATGGCGTTCAGTTGGGCACCCACAGTGTTGGTGAGTTTGCCCTGCAAATGCCACATGCCGTCGCGGCGCTGCTTGAGTTCTAGATGCCGCCAGTCCTGTTGCAGCTGGTCATCAACTGGTTCGGGGCCGTCCGGGTCGGCAGCATTCACCACCTGGAGTGCGTAGCGGCGCAGCTCGAGCGGGCCCCAATACGGGGGCGTACTGGGTCAGCAGCTGCTCTGCAGTCTCCACATCGTGGGGGTCCAGGCTGGGGCGGGTGAGTTTGTGCATGGCCCGTTCCACAATCTGCACTTTTTCAGCTGTCACCACACCTGAACGTTGCAGCGCGGCTAGACGCATCAGCACCGGTTCCAGTTGTTCACCCAGCATGGACTTCCTGGGTCCGACCGCTGCTGCGGCTCGGACCCGTGAGGCGGCTTCGGTGGGGGAGAGTTGCAGCACCTGCACCAGGAACCGGGTCATAGTGGAGGAGCAGTAGCTTTCGGGCAGGTTGGTGGCTTCGGCGTGGGCGATCAAACTGTGGTCGATCAGCGGCAGCCGGTTCCGGAAGGTTTCAAACCGTTGCCACACTTCCACTTTCTCTGCCGGGTCGAGTTGTTCAAGCCCACCGGTTTCAACCTTTTCGATCACATCAGTGAGGGCGGTCTCGAGAGTGTCCAGGGCCACAGCCAACACCGAACGGTCGCGTTGGGTTGTTGTGGGGTCCCCGAGTTCCATCCACCTATTGTATTCGAATCTGTGTTCGATGACAAGTCGTTTCCCAACAGGATAAGGAAAGTTACGACCTAGCACTTACACGGAACCACCCAGGCTCAACCCACACCGCCCCACCACATTCCCCCGAATGTCTTGATCTTGATCCCCCGGACCTGCTCCCGGCTACCACCTTTCTGGTGTTGCCCGGAGGCGGGGTCAAGGCTGGCCGTAGGCCACCCGCAGGGCTTGGTCTTGACGCCGGCGAGGACGACGCCACACTCCCACCGGCCGGGAACAAGTCGTGATCACCAAGACGGAAGCAGGCCGTGACCACAAAGCCGGCAGCAGGTCGTGATCACCAAGACTGGAGCAGGCGTGATCAGCGAACCCGGGAACAAATCGCCATCCCCAGAGAAGGTCAAGATCGCAAACCAGAGAAATAAATCATGATCTTCAATCCAGCAGCAAGTCATGCAGAT
This sequence comes from uncultured Actinomycetota bacterium, assembly GCA_963759635.1. Lineage (GTDB taxonomy): Bacteria > Actinomycetota > Actinomycetes > Propionibacteriales > Propionibacteriaceae > Microlunatus. The sequence continues at coordinate 10,499 of CAVXAP010000028.1, read as the reverse complement.
TCTCACCCCGAAACAATGACAAACAACCGCCCAACTTTCATTTGGAAGAAGGTCTGAATTAGCGGAAGCCCTCAGAGAGTAATGATGGCCACGTGACAGAGGCAGAGATCATCGAGTTTGTCAGCGGCCTACCAGGGGTGGTGGCCGTCACCGCGAGCGAGGGAAGCGGCCCTCCAGCAGCCGCTTGGGGTGACTCGTTCTTCTTCTACGACCCCGAAGGGAATACCGCCGAGAATCAGCGACTCCCGTTCGCCACTCTGGTCATCCATGACTACGCGGGATGGGACACCGAGTCTCATCTTGACCGGGACGGCATCTTCCGCGTCAACATCGCATTAGGCCGAAACGGTTTCGAGCAGCTTCTGGGCTACGCGCCGCCAGACCATGCCGCCCATCACGAGGAGTTCGACTACGCGGCGAGCGACGTACTTCTCCCGCATCCGATCTACGCGTCCCAAGGCTGGGTCTCAATCCTCAACCCAGGAGAGCGGATGAGCTCGCAGCTGCGGAGGCTCCTCGACGACGCACACAGCCTGGCCGCGCGCCGGTACATGAGAAGAACGGAGGCTCGCTGACTTGCCGTGGATCCAGCGGCATTGTGTCTCGAACTCGAGCCCAGTGTGGCCTGAAGATGGCGCCATATCGGGGCCTTGGATGGCCTGGTGGTGGGTCATCGATCTGAGAGACGCCCGAACGAGATACCAGAAGAAAGGGCCCGACCGGGCATGATCGACACTGGTACGACTGCTGACTGGCCGACGCTGCCGGCGCGGGGTGGCGGTAGCTCAGTCGCAGCATGAGAGCTAGATGTCGATGTCCGTGGACGGCTTCATTGCCGGACCGGGCGACGGCATGGAGCATCCAAGGGGAGTGAACTGGCTCCGGCTACACACGATTGGCTAAGTGAGGGATCTGGCGATCCCCGCGGTCGAGCGCAGCGCGACCGTGTTTGACCAGCTGATGGCCACCGATGCGGTCATCTCCGGCCTGCAGGCGCCCAGCGTCCCTTGCTATTCGCCGGCACTTTGCCGTGGATCAGTACGCCTGAGCTCACGTCTCGTCGTCGTCGGGCAGCGTGTCCTTCAGCGCCTCCCGGGCGGCGTCGCGTCCGTCGTCGATCGCCTCCTGGACGCGGTCTAATGGTCCGGAGTCGCTGTCGACGTCTTCCGCTCGGCCGCTTTCCCCAGCCGAGTCGTCAGTAACGTCATCGGCAGAGTGGTCGGGCAGGTTTCCTTTGGTGTCTCGTCCTGAGTTCATGGTCACAGCTAATAGTGAACAGCAACCACGCGGCGAGTGGCCTAACGCTGGCCGCAGTGACAGCCAAATCATGCCGGTCCCCGACCAGCCGCCCTGGAAACTTCACTCCAGATGCAGCCTGCGTATCCCGTTTACGCGTGAATCCAGTATCGCAGGCTCATCTGAGGTGAGGTTTCCGGCGGAACCCTGGGACCAGTGCATCGTGGAGCTGATCCCCGCGACGTCATTGCGCTCTGGACATGATTGGCGACGCATCGGCCAGCGAGTGCCGAGAAGGTGGTAACCAACGCGAGAGGGGCTGGTGGCAAGGTCGTAAAGGGGAGCAATCAATGAACGACGATGTGGCAGAGTTGGTGAACTTCGGCAAGCGCTGGGCGAAGGCGGAGATCGAGGAAGATGTCACCGTGCTCGATGCCCTTGGCAACTAAGGATCTCGTCGCCCCGCTGGGATTCGTCCCAGACAAGGCGCAGTGGCTGGATCGGTACAGCAGCGGTGATTTGTTACCTCAGCCATGGATTGGCGCGATGCCCAGGTGAGGGTGTTCGGCGACTGCGCCATCGTTATGGGTGTCCATGATCAAGGAGCTGCTACCGGGGACAGTCGAGCAACGGGCAGTCCCGGGCGTCCACATCTTCGTACGCGAGGACGGTGCCTGCCGGCCGGCTGGCATGCACCTGAGCCCATATCGCAGCGCCGCCAGGCCACCACAGCAGGAGAGGTGATCATGGTGAATGAAACGCTACTCAAGCTGATCCAGTTCGTGAGCATCATGCTGTACGTCCTGGTCGCGGGTGTGATGTGGGGGACCTGGCTCTCCCTGGCCCGGACCATGACCCGCTACGATGCCGCAACCTTCCTGGCCGACGGTCAACGCATGATCAGCAATCTGGGCACGATCATGGCGGTGCTGATGATCTCCGCTGTGGTCGTCGACCTGGTTGTGGTCCTACTGCTGTTTCGCGCTCGATCCACTGTGGCGGCTTGGCTGGCGCTCGCCGGTCTACTGCTCATGACCGCGGTCCTCGTGATCACTCTGGCCGTCGAGGTACCGATCGACAATTTGATCAGCAGCTGGACGGAAGCCACACTGCCGCCCGACTGGAAGGAGATCCGCGCTCGGTGGTCGGCGTTCCACACCCTGCGCACATTCCTGTCACTCGGGGCCGTCGCGGCAGCGGTCGGCGCTGCGCTCGCAACTCGCACGGCAGGCGGGAAGGTGGCGAAGCAGCCACTCAAGGTCGAACACCCCGGCGTGTGAAGGATCCCAGGAGCAAACGATGACCTCCAACCAACCAGCACCGTCGAGCTATCGGCCGGACTGATCGACTACACCCTCAGCGGTGGTGACGACCCCAACCGTAGTGCTGCTGCACGGGGTGCCGATGAACCACATCGTGTGGCGGGGCGTGATGGCGGAGTTGGCGCCAGCCTTCCGCTGCATTGCGCCCTACGCTCCAGCTCTGGGCCGCACCGGCAGCCGATGCGGCCCAGAGCTGACCTCAGCATCGACGACGAGCGCGACCAGCTTCCGGCGGGGAATGTCAGCGGGTCACTGACAGACGGGATCGGCCGAAAAGCACCTCATTCACCTTGGTTGGGTGATGCTCCTGCGTTCCGGGGCTGGGATTCTACGACCATGGAGACTCGCCGGCCCAGTAGTACGAACGCACGATCGCGCAGCGTTCGGCAACCACGTTCATCGACGCCCTCGACCGCAGACCAGCGAAGCCGAAAAGAGGCAGCTGTGGCATCCAAAACGATCAATCGTTCCGGAGGAGCTGCCAAGACGGCGTCGACCTCGGATGAGGTCGATTTTGAGGCGGAGCGGCCGAGCCCCGAGGAGCGGGCAGTGACAGGCAAGGCTGCACGCGCCAAGGCGCCGTTGGAGGCACACGCCGACTTCCAGCCACGGAAGTCACGCGATCCAGTGGCGTTGTTGCTCAGCCAGGCGAAAACGCGCGTACCTGAGCTCGTGCCGATACGCCATGGTCGGATGCTCGTGTCACCGTTCACTTTCTACCGAGGGGCGGCACTCGTGATGGCCGCCGATCTCGACACGACTCCCACTCCAGGTCTGCAGACCCAGCTGTGCGGCGATGCGCATCTGTCCAACTTTGGCGCGTACGCATCTCCTGAGCGTCGATTGGTGTTCGATATCAACGATTTCGACGAGACGCTGCCTGGCCCCTTCGAATGGGATGTCAAGAGACTCGCCGCAAGTTTCGTCGTAGCTGGACGGGACAACGGATTCACGAAGAAGCAATGCCGCACGGCGACACTGGCCGCGGTGGAGAGCTATCGCACAGCCATGCAGGGCTTCGCAGCCCAGCCGATCCTCACCGTTTGGTATGCGCGCCTCAACATCGAAGACGCCGTGGCTGAATACAAGTCCACGCTCAGCGCTCGTACGTTGAAGAAGCGCAAGGCGAGGCTCAAGGCGACCGAAAGTGCGCTTGCGAAAGCGCACACCCGCGATAGTTTGCAGGCGATGGGGAAGCTGACCGCCGTCGTCGACGGGAAGCGGCGAATCATCAGCAATCCGCCGTTGGTCGTGCGGCTTGACGACATGATCGATTTGGAGCCCGATGTCATGCGCGAGCGACTCGGTGCCCTTTTCGCCAGCTATCGCAAAACGCTTCCATCCGACCGCCGGCGCCTGCTCGATCAATTCACCCAAGTTGATGTTGCGCACAAAGTGGTGGGAGTGGGCAGCGTTGGCACCCGGGCATGGATTCTGCTCCTCGAAGGCGGAATGGAGGGTGAGGCCCTGCTGCTGCAGGCCAAACAGGCTGGACCGTCGGTCCTCGCAACCTATGCAGGAGAATCGGAGTACCGCAACCAAGGCGAGCGTGTGGTCGCCGGTCAGCACCTGATGCAGGCATCGAGCGACATCTTCCTCGGCTGGCTTCGCGCGCGGCCTGGCGGCCGGTACGAGGACTATTACCTGCGGCAGCTGCGAGACTGGAAACTGTCTGCGGTCATCGAAGAGATGATCCCCGCCGGCATGGAGCTGTACGCCCGGTGGTGTGGCTGGACGCTGGCCCGCGCGCACGCCCGTTCCGGTGATCGAGTCGCCATCGCCGCATACCTGGGCAATTCGACCAAGTTCGACAACGCGATAGCTGACTTCGCCGAGACGTACGCCGACCAGAACGAACGCGACCACGCTGCGCTGGCAGCCGCTGTCGCCGATGGACGAGTCGAGGCACAGTCAGGGGTTTGACCGCGTCACTTCGAGCAGTCCAGCGTAACTGCGAGCGCTGCGCAGATCTGCCGCATACGACTGAGCCAATCGACCAAGGCGGTCGATCAGAACCGCGACCGACACACTCTCAGCTGAGTCCAGATTGACCACTGGGTGTGTGACTCGATCACCGACGAACAGCGCGCAGCGGTACTGCGGATCAAGGACGTGTGGTTCCGGCTGCCGAGCTATCCCGATCACATCGGCAGCTCCGAGATCTACACCGCTGTCATCGATGACGGAATCCGCACACCAAAGCAGTTCCGCGACTGGCTCGCCGACCGCGGATTGCTCGACTCCTGAGCATCACGGTCAGCGGGTCATGAGCGCAGCTCGAGCTTCAGATCGCTGGCTTTGCCCAGGATTCGGCGCAGCGTGAACAGGAGCCCCGGCTCGGTGCGGCGGCGGAGGTTGGAGATCTGCTCCCCTGACAACGACAGGTTCGTAACGGACGAGACGCTTCCCGCCTTGGCCGGCAGCAGAGAGTCGAGCTGCGCCGTAGTGATCACTCCGGCGGACAGACCTGTCGGTGCATTGATCAAGGTCCGCACCCGACGACCGGCGTACAGGTTCGCAGCCGCAATGCCTCGCTCACTGGAGGCGAGCACGGACTTCTGGGCGGCATGACTGATCCACAGCGGAGGCGACTCATCACCGAGCACCGCTGATGTGACCCGTGGGCCGGCCTCAGGTCTTCCGATTCGCCGGGCATTCTCAGCCATGCGTGTGATCCGGCCTGGTTCGGCCAGCAGCTGATCGATCTTGTACCCCACTGTCGTCTCGTAGTTGCAGCGCACGGCAGCACCCTCTTCCAGCAGGAAGTCGCTGTTCCGCACCTCCTGACCGGGAATCGGGTGGATCAGGACCATGGGCAGGCCGGCGGCCATGCACTCCGAGGATGAGAGTCCGCCCGGCTTTCCGACGAACATAGTGGCTGCCCGCACCAGGTCGGGCATGTCGGTGGTGTAGCCCAAGACTCGGTATCGATCGCGGTTGAAGGCGACCAGGCCTTCGATCTGATTCTTCAGCTCGTCGTTGCGGCCGCAGACCACGACGGCTTGGAAGTTGTTGCGCATCCGCAATGTCTGCTGCACGATCGTCTGCGTGTACGCCCCACCGGCCGCGCCGGCTGAGATCAGCAGGGTCGGCCGATCGGGCCGTAAGCCGTAGCGTGTCAGGACCGCGTCCCGATCGACCGCATCCCCCAAACCGGACCGGACCGGTATGCCCGAGACGGTGATCCGATCTGCAGGTACGCCGATGGCGGCCATATGGGCCTTGGTCTCGTCTCGCGCCACGAAGATGTGGTTGAAGGGGCTGCTCAGCCAAAGTCCCTGAAAGTCGTAGTCAGTGGTGACGACCGCCAGCCTTGCCTCGAGGACACCGCGAGTCAGCATGAGCGACACCAATCGGGTGGGCAGGAAGTGGGTGCAGACGATGATGTCTGGGCGGAAGGCCTTGATGGCCTTGGCGGTGGCGGTTGTGTTAATGCGATCCCACAAGGAGACCCAGTGGGCCAGCCTGAACGGCGCATCGCTCTCGTCGTAGCCCCAACCGACAAGCCAGGGAAGAGCCTCGACCAGGGCAAAGTACCCGTCGTCGTACAGAGTGCGATAGACCTCGTTCGTCGACTCGAGGACGTCTAACTTCTGCACGGCATCCACCTCAGGGGCCGCCTCAAAACATGACTCGAGGACACCGGCTGCGATGTTGTGGCCCGAGCCGATCCCTGCCGCGAGGATCAGGACTCGTCGACCCATGATCAGATGCTAGAGCACGTGGCTCGCAGGCCCGAGACCCCGACGCCGTGATCGTCGTAGAGTAGCGGGTAGGAGTGTAAATGCACGAGCTCGCCATCACCCAGAGCATTGTCGACTTGGTCGTCGAGCGGACGACCGGCCGGCAGGTCGGCCTGGTACGGGTCGAGGTGGGCGTGCTGTCGGGAGTGGTGCCTGACTCAATGCAGTTCTGCTACGAGCTGCTTACCGGCGGCACAACTTTGGAAGGCTCGAGCCTGGTAATCGTGCGGACTCCGGGAGCGGCACACTGTCGAGCCTGCGACCGGAACTTTGCACTCAATGACCTGATCCTGCTGTGCCCATGTGGCAGCGCAGACGTTGACATCGTCACGGGTCGGGAGCTCCGGGTCCTTTCGGTCGAGCTGGTGGTGGAGTCATGTGCCTGACGTGCGGCTGCGGCAAAGAAGATGACGTTCGTATGGTGAATCTCGACGACCGTGATCAGCAACTGGATCACCCGCACCCCCAAGCCGCGCACGATCACCGCCATCATGCGGCGCATGACGAGCACCATGATCACCAGTATCTTGATCATCGGCACCATGATCACGACCAGTCTCCGCCGCTACAGCTACATTCGCCCAGTAACACGACCCAGCGGCACCTACCAGTGACCGAGAGACTGATCATTGGCGAGGCAATCCTGGCCAAGAACGACCACCTCGCCCAACACAATCGCAACTGGTTCGACCAGCACGGGATCACCGCGCTGAATCTGATGAGCTCCCCCGGTTCTGGTAAGACTTCCCTGCTGGAGCGCACCATTGCCGAGCTGGGCGAGACAAAGTCAGTCTGTGTGATCGAGGGCGACCAGGAAACGACCTTTGACGCTGAGCGCATTCGGCAGGCTGGTGCCCGTGCAGTGCAGGTGAATACCGGAGCCGGGTGCCACCTCGATTCTTCGATGGTCCAGAAAGCCACGGAGGCGCTGCACCCTGAACCAGGGTCGTGGCTCTTCATCGAGAACGTAGGCAACCTGGTCTGCCCGGCGTTATTCGACGTTGGCGAACACGCAAAGGTGGTGATCATTTCGGTCACCGAGGGCCAGGACAAGCCGCTGAAGTATCCGCATATGTTCTCCGCAGCCGATTTGGTGATCGTCAACAAGACCGATCTGTTGTCCTATGTCGATTTCGACCTAGAAACATTCAGCAGCTATGCACACAGCCTGAACCGTACGGTCGAAATCCTGCCCATGTCGGTAAAGTCCGGCGACGGCTTGCCGGACTGGTACGCCTGGCTGCAAAGCTCCGCACTGTTTAGGTGATGCTCAGGTTGCTTGACGCAATTCGGGCCCGAATGTTAAGACGGGAGAAGCTGCAGAAGTAGGCCGATCGTCGGCCCCAGCAGTATGGATCGCCGCAGATCCAGGTCGGGAAAGGTGGCCTCCATGCCGACACCCGCCGCCGTAAAGGCAGAAGAAACGCTCATCCACGTCTTGTGGATCAACGCCGGCCTCAGCTGCGACGGGGACTCTGTCGCACTGACTGCGGCGACCCAACCGAGCATTGAGGAAATCGCTCTCGGTGCGCTTCCCGGTCTTCCGCAGATCGCGGTCCATTGGCCGTTGATCGACTTCGAGTGCGGACCGGAGGGCGGCCAGGACGACTTCCTCGAGTGGTTTCGCATGGCAGACCGTGGCGAACTCGAACCATTTGTCCTCGTGGTCGAGGGCTCGATCCCAAACGAAAAGATCAAGGACGAAGGCTATTGGTGCGGTTTCGGTAATGACCCGGCCACGGGGCAGCCGATCACTACCTCGGAATGGTTGGACCGCCTCGCTCCCAAAGCCACGGCCATCGTCGCCGCCGGGACGTGCGCAACGTACGGCGGGATTCATGCCATGGCCGGCAACCCGACCGGAGCCATGGGTGTCGCCGACTACCTCGGCTGGAGCTGGAAGTCGAAAGCCGGCATACCCATCGTCAACGTCCCCGGCTGCCCCATCCAACCTGACAACCTCTCCGAGACGTTGACCTATCTCCTGTACATGGCCACCGATCAGGCGCCGATGATCCCGCTCGACGACGCATTGCGGCCTACATGGCTGTTCGGCGTCACGGTGCACGAGGGCTGCGACCGAGCGGGCTACTACGAGCAGGCTGACTTCGCCACCGAGTACGGCTCGCCGAAGTGCATTGTCAAGCTCGGCTGCTGGGGCCCCGTGGTCAAGTGCAACGTGCCTAAACGCGGCTGGATGAACGGCATCGGTGGCTGCCCCAACGTGGGCGGCATCTGCATCGGCTGCACCATGCCTGGTTTCCCGGACAAGTTCATGCCCTTCATGGACGAGCCGCCTGGCGCCAAGCTCTCCACCACGGTCGTCAACGCCTGGGGCGCGACTCTGCGTCGCCTCCGCGCGGTGACTCAGCACACGATCGACAAAGAACCCAAGTGGCGCAAGCCGGGTTCCCAGCTCACCTCGGGCGCAACTCGCACCTGGTAGCACCGAAGTTCCAGTACTGCAAGGAGGCAAGTGCCCGTGACCACGACGATGGCCAAGCCCAGCAAGCCCACTGAGAACGCCGACGGCCTGGTCGAGATGGCCTGGGATCCGATCACTCGGATCGTCGGCAGCTTGGGCATCTACACCAAGATCGACTTCAAGCAGCGGGTGGTCAGCGAGTGCCACTCGACGTCGTCGATCTTCCGCGGCTATTCGATCTTCATGAAGGGCAAGGATCCGCGCGACGCGCACTTCATCACTAGCCGGATCTGCGGGATCTGCGGCGATAACCACGCCACCTGCTCCTGCTACTGCCAGAACATGGCGTACGGCGTGAAGCCGCCGGACATCGGTGAATGGATCGTCAATCTCGGCGAGGCAGCTGAGTACATGTTCGACCACAACATCTTCCAGGAGAACCTGGTAGGCGTCGACTACTGCGAGAAGATGGTCGCCGAGACCAACCCGGGCGTGCTGGAGAAGGCCAACAACACCGAGGCACCACACGCTGGTGATCATGGCTATCGCACCGTCGGCGACATCATGCGAGCGCTGAATCCATTCACCGGCGAGTTCTACCGCGAAGCCCTTCAGGTGAGCCGCTACACCCGTGAGATGTTCTGCCTTATGGAGGGCCGGCACGTGCACCCGTCGACCCTCTACCCGGGCGGCGTCGGAACCGTGGCCACGATCCAGCTGATGACCGACTACCTCACCCGTCTGATGCGCTATGTGGAGTTCATGAAGAAGGTCGTTCCGATGCATGACGACCTTTTCGACTTCTTCTACGAGGCACTGCCTGGATACGAGCAGGTCGGGCTGCGGCGTACGTTGCTCGGCTGCTGGGGCGCCCTCCAGGATCCCGAAGTCTGCAACTTCAACTACAAGGACATGACGAACTGGGGTCGGGCCATGTTCGTCACCCCCGGCGTGGTCGTCGACGGCAGGCTCGTCACCAACGACCTGGTCGACATCAACCTGGGTCTTCGGATTCTGCTCGGGTCCTCCTATTACGACGATTGGGACGGCCAGGAGATGTTCGTCAAGAACGATCCGCTGGGCAATCCAGTCGATCGACGCCATCCCTGGAATCAGCACACCAACCCGCATCCGCAGAAGCGAGATCTTGACGACAAGTACAGCTGGGTTATGAGCCCGCGCTGGTACGACGGTCAAGACCATCTCGCGCTAGACACGGGTGGTGGTCCGCTGGCGCGGCTGTGGTCCACAGCGCTATCCGGGCTTGTCGACGTAGGCGGCTATGTCAAGGCGACCGGCAATAGCGTTCAGATCAACCTGCCGAAGACAGCGCTCAAAGGTCCAGTGAGCTTCGAGTGGAAGATCCCGGAGCACGGCTCCAACACACTGGAGCGAAATCGGGCGCGCACCTATTTTCAGGCTTACGCTGCGGCCTGCGCGATCTATTTTGCGGAGAAAGCGCTGGAGGAGGTCCGCGCGGGACGGACGAAGACTTGGGAGAAGTTCGAAGTTCCGAACGAGGGGATCGGCTGCGGCTTCACGGAGGCGGTCCGCGGCGTGCTGAGCCACCACATGGTGATCAGAGATGGCAAGATCGCCAACTATCATCCGTACCCGCCAACTCCATGGAACGCGAGCCCCCGCGACTCGCTTGGAACACCCGGCCCGTACGAGGACGCCGTCCAGGGTCAACCGATCTTCGAGGAGAACGACCTGGATCATTTCAAGGGCATCGACGTCATGCGCACCGTGCGCAGTTTCGACCCGTGCCTG
>CAVXAP010000027.1:0-555472 GCA_963759635.1 uncultured Actinomycetota bacterium | reverse complement strand
AGCCCGGTTTTCAGGGTCGAGCAGCGCATTCTCCAGGAGTTCCGGGTGCCACTGCTCTCCGGCACCACAGTCGTCGTACACCAGCCTGACGGGCTGAGCTTGCTGACCCGTGCCGACTCGTTGCTGTGGGGCCTCGCGACGACCCAAGACACGCTGCAGTCAGACACTCCGCCGAAGGCGGGCACCATTGCGGCAGCCATCCCGGTACCCACCGGCCGGGCAGATGTAGCCGTCACATACGTGTACGTTGCGCCCGGCACTGGCCTGCGCGATGAGGTGCAGCTCGCCGACAGGTACGCCGCGCACTTCAACAACCAGCCGGATGTCAGCTCGTACGTGACGGGCTTTGTCCCGGCCCAGATTGCCCAGCTCAACTACCTCGACTCCCGTTTGCGTTTGTTCGAGGTCGCCAGCGTGCTGGTGATCATGGCACTGGTCGCCTTCGCTTTTCGTTCGTTGCTGGCGCCACTGGTCGTGGTGGGCGTCGCAGCGGTGGGCTACCTGGTGTACTTCCCGCTGTTGTCCAGCTTCGCTGCGGCATGGGGTTTCACGGTGCCTGCCCAGCTCGAGCCGGTCCTTGTTGCTCTGCTGTTGGGTGTCGTCACCGACTACTGCGTGTTGCTCTTCTCAGCATTTCGGGATGAGCTTCGCGGCGGACTCGACCGGAAAGAGGCTGCCCACGCCGCTCTGCGCGTCAATGCGCGCATCATCGCCTGGGCCGGCTTGACTGTCGCGGGCGGCACCATCGCCCTGCTGGCCGCACCGTTTCATGTCTTCCGAGGGCTCGGCCCGGCGTTGGCTCTCACCGTGCTCGTCGGGCTTGCCGTCTGCCTGACGCTGGCGCCTGCGGTCATGACCATCCTCGGCTGGCGCCTGTTCACTGTGCTCCCGGTCCGCGGTTCACAATCCCGGAACGGCTTCCTCCGCGCCGCACCGCGTCGCAGGCATCTCGCGCTGGCGCTGCTGACGCGCCGCGCGTCGGCGCTGCTTGTTGTCATCGCTGTCGGCGGCGGCCTCGCGCTGGCGGCCGTGCCGCTTACCCATGCCCGGCTGGACCTATCCTTTGTTGCCGCCCTGCCGCGAGACGACAGCGTCGCCGAAGGCGCTGACCTACTGGCCGTGGCCGGTCTCCGTGGCATCAGTGCGCCCTCAGAGATCCTCGTCGAGAAGCCGGGCGTGGTGGCTGAGCGGCCGGAACTGGCCCGCCTACAGACTGCGCTGGCTCAGCAGCCTGGGGTCGCCCGCGTTATCGGGCCGGCAGATCTGCCGACGAAGCAGCCGCGCGGCGTGCTGTTGTCGGAAAGCGGGAACGCGGCACGCTATCTGCTGATTTATGACAGCGACCCGCTAGGCGCCGAGGCCATCGGCAACGTACGACAACTGGAGTCGAGCCTCCCCGACCTCGTTGCGCAGTCTGGCCTGTCCGATGCCAAGGTGTCTGTTGCGGGCCAGACAGTGTTCGCCTCCACGGTTGCCCAGCTGACTCGGCGAAGCATCGAAATCACGGTGTTGGCGGCACTCGCGATCGAGCTCGTGATCTTGGTCCTCTACCTGAGGGCCCTTGTCGCTCCGGTGGTGCTGCTGGCGGCCAGTGCACTGAGCGTCGCAGCGGCGCTGGGGCTGACGACGTTCCTCTTCCAGGACGTACTTGGTCAAGAAGGGCTGACCTTCTACGCGCCATTCGCTGCCGCGGTGCTGCTCATAGCGTTGGGCGCGGACTACACCGTCTTCTCGGTTGGATCGATTTGGGAAGCGGCGAGCCGCCAACCACTGGCGAAAGCGATCATGGTTGCCGTGCCCCGAACGTCGCGAGCGATTACGACGGCCGGTGTGATCTTGGCGGCGACGTTCGCGCTCGTCGCGATCATTCCGCTGGCCACGTTCCGTCAGATCGCCTTTGCGGTGACCGTCGGGCTGATGATCGACACCCTGATCGTACGGCCGGTACTGACGCCAGCACTGCTCACTGTGCTGGGCCATCGCGCCAGTTGGCCGAGTCGGCGGATCACCCGAGGTGAACGGCATCCGGCGATGAATGGTACGGAGTCCGGCGATGGCTGAGACGAGGCGACGCGACGTGGTCTATCGCCGGAACGCCGGCGCCTCCTCCTTCAGGCGCTTGGCCTGATCGTCGTTGTGGCGTTGCTCCTGTGGGGCGCGGACACCATGGCAAGGATCCGCGCCGAGACGCTGCTGTCGCGGAACATCCAGGATGCGACCGGCGTCGAGGTCCCTCCCGAGGTTGATGTGCACGGCATCTTCTTTCTGCCGCAGGTGATCCGCGGTGTCTACTCCGAGGTGCAGGTCACCACCGAGGGCGTTACGAGCGGCCCGCTGCGCATCGATCGTGTCGAATCCCAGCTGTTCGATGTCCAGGTGCCGTTCCACGATGTGTTGGTCCGCGACATCCGCCGAGTCGGCATCGGGCGTTCTGTCGAAAACCTGGATCTGACCTATGAGGATCTCAATGCCTACTTTGCGGCCACCGGCCGGCGCTTGACGCTCGCACCGGGACGGGACGGTACGGTCAGGATCAGTGGAAACATCGAGATAGCGAATCAGAGCGTGCCACTTTCCGCCGACGCGACTTTTCGGTCGAAGGCGATGCGCTGCGGATCTCACCGGTGAGCCTCAACACGGGTTCTGGGTCGCTTGATGCAGCCAGCCAGTTACTGCTGGGACAACGGCTCAGGTTGTTGGTCCCGCTCGGCACACTGCCGTTCGGGCATCAGCTGACCGGCGTACAGGCCGATCCGACGGGGTGCACCTCACCGCGACGGGGACCACGCCTACTCCGAGGTGCACGTCACCACCGAGGGGGTGACTGGCGGCCCGCTGCGCGTCGATCGTGTCGAATCGCAGCTGTCCGACGTCCGGGTGCCATTCCACGATGTCTTGGTCCGCGACATCCGCCGAGTCGGCATCGGTCGTTCGGAGGAGGACCTGGATCTGACCTATGAGGATCTCAATGCCTACTTTGCGGCCACCGGTCGGCGCATCACACTCTCACCGGGACGGGATGGTGCAGTCAGGATCAGGGGAAACCTCGAGATAGCGAATCAGACCGTGCCACTCTCCGCCGACGCGACCTTATCGGTCGAAGGCGACGCGCTGCGGATCTCACCGGAGAGCCTCAACACGGGTTCTGGGTCGCTTGATGCAGCCAGCCGGTTACTACTGGGAAGACGGCTGAGGTTGTTGGTCCCGCTCGGCACACTGCCGTTCGGGCATCAGCTGACCGGCGTAAGTGCCGATCCTGACGGGGTGCACCTCACCGCGACCGGGACCGACATCGTGGTCCAGCCCTGATCTCTGTCGGCGCTATAGCAAGTTGGCCAGCGGGATCGTTGGATCCGCGAGATCGTCGGCGCTGATCGGGCGTGCTGACTGGATCAGTCGTTCAATGTCCTCGGCGACATCCCAGATGTTGATGTTCATGCCGGCCTTGACGCGTTGCTCGTCAAGCCAGAAGACGATGACCTGACGTGGGTCCGCGTGCCTCCGGAAGATCACCCGGTCATAACCGGCCGGCCCGATGTCGCCGGTGTACTCCATGCTGAGGTCGTACTGATCAGTGAAGAAGTACGACGGTCGTACGTCGACTGCGTCTTGGCCGAGCATCGCCTTGGCGGCGATGACGCCTTGACGTCGGGCATGGGCCCAGTGCTCGACGCGGATGTGCCGCCCCAGACGCGGGTTGTATGCGTGGGCGATGTCGCCAGCGGCGAAGATGTCGGGATCGGAGGTGCGCAGGTGCTCATCGACGACGATTCCGTTGTCGATCTTGAGGCCGGCCTGTGCGGCGAGTTCGGTGCGGGGGAGGGCGCCGATGCCAGCGATGATCATGTCGGCGTCGATCCGAGTCCCGTCGCCGAGCATGACACCGGTCGCCTTACCGTGCCTGCCGGTCAGTTCAACCGCCGTGGTCCGGTAGCGCAGGTCCACACCATGGCTGCGGTGCAGCTCGGCAAAGATGGGCGCAACCTCCGGGCCGAGCACATGCTCTAGCGGCATGTCGCCTGACACAAGCAACGTGACGTCCAGTCCTGCGGCGCGAGCAGCCGCGGCGGTTTCCAACCCGATCCAGCCCGCGCCAATGATCACTACCCGTTTCGCCTGGGCGAACTCGATCTTGAGGCGCTCACTGTCCTCGACATTGCGCAGGTAGTACAGGCTGTCTAGATCAGCGCCCGGCACCCCAAGGCGACGCGGTTTCGAACCGGTTGCAATCAGCAGCTTGTCGTAGCTCAGCTGTGCGCCGGTAGCGGTGCTGACGGTCCGCGAAGCCGGGTCGAGCGAGGTCACGGCTGCGCCCAGAGACAAGTCCACTCCGTGCTCGGCGTACCAAGGCTCGGGATGGACGAAGATACTGTCCCGGTCGGCTTTGCCTTGGAGATAGTCCTTTGAAAGGGGAGGGCGCTCGTACGGTGCATGCTGCTCCTGACCGACCAGCGTGATCTTCCCGTCGAAACCTTCCTCGCGCAGGGTCTGTGCTGCAAAGGCGCCGGCCATGCCGCCGCCGACAATGATGAAGCTGGGTTGGGTGTTCATCGGTGAGCCTTCTCGTGGGTGTTAATCAGGGTAAAGAACTCGGCGCGAGAGGCGGCGTCGCTGCGGAGCTGGCCATGTAGTGCGGAGGTGACCGTATTGGCGCCCGATGCTCGGACACCTCGCACGGTCATGCACAGATGCTCGGCTTCCACGACAACACCCACGCCGCGCGGCGAAAGCTGATCTTCGAGCCAGTCGGCGATTTGTTGGGTCAGCCGTTCCTGCACCTGGGGGCGCCGCGCGAACAGCTCGACCACCCGAGCCAACTTGGACAGGCCAAGAATCCGCTCTCCTGGTAGGTAGCCGACGTGAGCCACGCCGACGAACGGCAGCAGGTGATGTTCACACACCGACTGCACCGGGATCGAACGAGCGATGATCAGCTCGTCATATCCGGCGTCGTTGGGGAATGTGGTCAGGTCGAAGGAGCGTGGGCTGAACATCTCGGCGTACGCTCGCGCCATCCGAGCCGGGGTAGCGGCCAAGCTCTCGGTGTCGAGGTCTACTCCGAGCGCGACCAGAAACGCGGTTGCAGCCTGCTCCGCTGCGACCAGGTCGACTCCCTTCGACGGTTTGACGACATGCAGCGCCGTCCGTGGGGGAGCTTGAGCTGGTTCGGCACCGTTAACCAGGGCGGTCTGTGCTTTTGGCGTCATCGTTGACCCTTCGTCTAAAGGACACTAAGGTCGACGTTAGAGGACGGAGGTTCTTTCGTCAAGTGATTTATCTTTTAGAAAGACAGCATTCATGACCAGGGACGATCTTGCGGGGCGCGTGGCCGGCGTCGCGGCACTCGCCGACCCGATCCGCCGCGACCTCTACCTCTACGTGAGTGCCCAACCCGCGCCGGTCAGTCGAGACCAAGCCTCCGACGCCCTCGGCATCGCTCATCACACTGCAAAGTTCCACCTCGACAAGCTCGCCGAGGAGGGCCTGCTCGACATCAGCTTCCAGCGGCTCTCCAAGCGTCGAGGCCCCGGCGCCGGCCGTCCCACCAAGCTGTACGCCCGATCCAGCCGACAGCTATCGGTGATCTTGCCTGAACGCCGATACGACCTCGCGGGGCAACTGCTGGCCACCGCCATCGATAATGCGGCCGCGCAAGACACCACCCCCGCCGACGCCCTGAAAGCCGCGGGGGCTGGCTGGGGCCGCAGCGTCGCAGACCAAGCCCGAGCAACCGCCGGCCCTCGACCAAGCCCCGAGCGGCTTCTCACTTGCGCCTGCCAGGCTCTGACAGAGAACGGGTACGAAGCACAGCGCTCTGCAGGCACCATCGTGCTGCGCAACTGTCCCTTCGATGCGCTGGCCCGAGAACACACGGAACTGGTCTGCGGCATGAATCTCGCCATCATGACTGCCTTCACAGAGCAACTCCAGGAGACCAGGCTCGCTGCCCGGCTCGAACCCGCACCTGACCGATGCTGCGTTGTCTTGGTGCCGGCCGATGTTCCCGCAAGACAACCTCAAGGTGAGGATTCCATGTCCCCCTCGTCGTCTCGACTAGTGGGAGAAACCCGCAAGAGTAGGTAGGAGGTAGTCCCGAAGCACAACGGCGTTGTTCCGCTCCCGATCGCGGGCCGCGGGGTAACGCGGCCTATCGGTGAGGCGACGCGGCGGCGGCCGACTTGATCTTGGGACTCAGGCGTCGATGCGATACCTCCGCTCAGAAGACGCCCGCTTCGTGACCGGCTCCATGCTCAATCCTCGACGGTGGGTACACCGCGCAACGGCGTTCGTTGCTACAGCTTGGCCAGACCGGCCGCGTCGAGATCACTCAGGCCCAGGCTGGCGAGCGTCCGAGGTGCCTCGCGGCGGAAGTCCCGGCCAAGCAGTGCCGAGGCGGTCTGAATCACCGCATCCATCGTGGGCGTGGGTACGCCAACTGTCCGAGCCAGCTCGGTGAACAGCACCAAGGTGTAGCCGACGTCCTCGGTGAGGTAGCGATTGTCGAGTTCGCTTTGGGCCCGGATGCCGCGGAAGCCGGGGGCCGTGGAGTATCCGGTGTCGTAGTTCTTCTCGATCATGTAGCCCTGCATCACTCCGATGGCGGGGTCCGACGCAATCGTCTGCCCGAGAGCAGCCGCGATCGCCATGCGCTCGGAGTCGACGGCCTGCATCAGCCGGCCAACGGCCGGGGTTATGCCGTCTTCATAGAAGTTGAAGTCACCGCCCGTACGCTCGATCAGCGCGGCGTTGCAAAGGGTGACGGCGGGATGGATCACGGGGTTTCCGTTCTGCAGCGTCGTGGCCAACACGCTGCCCGCTGCGCCGATGCCGGGATAGACCTCGCCGAGCATCGCGCGGAGCCGGTCGGTCCCGCTGCGCGGCGTGGCCGCTACCCACAACCCGGCTCGCAGCTTCACGAAAACGTGAATCGTCGCCGGTCCGCTCATCCGCACCGCGTACGGCAGCGTGCTTGTTTCCCCGACCAGGTACCGATCGTCGTGTGACAGCCCAGCCGCACGCCGGAAGGCGAAGCTGCCCAGGCAGGAAGTCGGACAAACCACGATTGCCTGCTCGGGAGTAAGGTGCGGGGCCGCGGCCAGGGCAAAGCCTTCGGTGGCGTAGGCGGGCCCGACCACCATGATCAGATCGGCGCCAGACACGGTGCGTCCGGCGTCATGTCCGGCGTAGGAGATCGGCGCCGCCCCCGAGAGCTCACCGGTGCTGACGATCTCGCCGCGCTCGGCGATCGCCGCCACCTCGCCGGGGTACTCCGCCGTTGCGAAGAGCCTCACATTGTGCCCGTGCTGCGCCCAATCGAAGGCCACCGCACAACCGCCGTTGCCCGCGCCGAGTACCGCGACCTCCACCTCGTCCTCCGTTCAGTGCACCTGAACCGGACTCTATAGTGACGGCAGACGTGCGCCTGGTCGAAGGGGGCGCCAGTATGCACCAGCATGCGTCACGCGCACGAGACGGAGTCCAGCGAACAGCGACTACGGCTGTACAGCCGCGCGGGAGGCGGGTCTTGATCTAGTCAGCAGGTCGTGTGGAAGAGGCCTGCGACTCGGCGACCTTCCGCGGCCAGGCGGTTGTACGTCGCCAGCGCGGCGTCCGTCTTCTCGCGTACGACCGGCACTCCACGTGTTTCGAGCAGCGACAGCGTTTCTGGCGAGACTTCAAGTCGGCCGTCGCGGCCGCGGCTGAGGATCACCAGATCGGGCTCGTGGTCCAACAGCTCAGTCACGTCTGCGCTGAGAATGCCTGGTCGGTGATCGGTGCCGGTTTCGCGCCAGTCCCACGCTCGGCCGCCGCCCGGCCACAGCTTGGCGTCGCGGAACCGGCCGAGTCCCTCGATCTCGATGAAGCCCCAACCGTCGTGGATCACCCGGGGAGACACCGCGCTCATACCCGGGAGGCTAACGCCCTCGCGCAGATCGCCATCGTCGGTACCGGCCGGGTTGCAAACCCGCAGTCCTCGATGCGCAGCATGCCTACGTTGGCTGGCTCGCGACCTGCAGCACAGTGATGTTGGAGGTCGGCTGGTCGGCGAGAACGCCGACCACTACCGACAAATGATGGACGATCTGGCCTGGCACGAGACGCTGGAGATCACTCAATCGACTCTCTTGCTCTGGCCGGCACACTGCAGGCTCCGCTCGTGACTCATCGCTGTTGTCGAGTTCGTGGGGGACAGGGGAAATCACGAGCGGCCCAGCGTGAGCCGGGCCGCAATAATGTTTGAGGCCGCGCGCAATGTCTGCAGCTCCGCTTCGGTGGCGTCGCCAAGCAAAGCGGCGATCGCTCGCACTCTTGCCGCGCGGCCCCGCTCCAGGAGGCGCTTTCCAACTGGCGTGGCCGACACGAGCACCACGCGCCGGTCAGTCTCTGAGCGCTCCCGCCGCGCCAGTCCGGCCAACTCCAGGGCGCTGACCATCTTGGTGATCGCCGGCGCTGACACCTGCTCGAGCTCGGCCAGCCGGGTCATGGGCTGCCGCCCGGCGAAGACCAGCACCGACAGCAAGGAGGCTCGGGGACCGTCCAGATCCAGGTCGGCGTCTGCCGCCCGGGCTGTGCGCAGCAGGCGTACCGCCGCCGAATGCACCAGGTTCGCCGTCTCGTGCCGGCTGTCTTTCGGCAGTCCGGGTGGAAAATCCGGCGGGCGTTGACCAGAATCGTTAACCATAGTTATCCTTTAACTGAGGTTAACTATGAGGATAGGACATGTCATGGCACTTGGACCAGTCGGACAGATCCACATCAGCGTGACCGACATCGACACCTCAGTGGCGTTTTATCGGGACGTGCTCGGCATCCCGCTGCTGTTCCAGGTGCCTGACATGCCGATGGCGTTCTTCGCCAGCGGCGACGTGCGGCTCTACCTAGGCGTACCGGAAACCCCCGAGTTCCGCAGCAGGGCAGTGCTCTACTTCACGGTGACCGACATCGATGCCGAGTACGAACGGCTCCAAGGCCAACACGGGCTGTCGTTCACCGGCAAGCCCTACGTAGTCCACCGCGACGCTGGTGGCGAGCTTTGGATGACGTTCACCCGCGACCCGGACAACCACTGGATCGGCCTCATGCAACAGCGCGGAGCGCTTCAGCGACCATGATCAGCTGATCGGTCATTCCGGCTCCTCTGGCGACTCGTTGACGCTGTCAACGCAGAAGACCCGGATGGGCCGGCTGAAACCTTTGAGCTCCAGCGCGCCGACCTCCGCACCAACCGGCACCGGCTCGGCTGCGTAGAAGACGCGTTGTGAGGCCAGGACTTGCCACGGTTCCGCCTCGCCGCACAACCGAGCTGCGAGGTTGGTCACGCTCCCGATCGCTGCGTAGTCAAAGCGCCCCTCGTACCCGATCCTGCCCAGCGTCGCGAAGCCCTGGGCGATCCCGACACCAAGCGCCAAGTCGTACCCGCGGCGGGTCCAGCCGTCGGCTAGCACTCGAACCGCATCGAGCATGGCCACCGCCATCCGGAACGCCCGCTGAGGCGCGTCCTCAGTTGGCAGCGGATCGTTGAAAAAGACCATCAGGCCGTCACCGGTGAATCGCTCCAGAGTGCCGCCGTACGCGAAGATGAGCGTCCCCAGCGCTTCGTGGTACTCCTGCAGGACCCCCATCACCTCCTCGGGCTCGCTCGACTCTGCGAAGGGTGTGAACCCGCGAAGATCACAGAACACCACGACGATCTCCCGGCGATGACTAGCGAGGAGGTCCTCGCCACCGGAGTCGATCACCAGGTCGACGAGCTGGGGGGAGAGGAAGCGGCGCAGCCGGTTGATCCGCTGCAGGTCCTTTACCTGCGCGTCTACTCGCGACTCCAGCTCCGCGTTCCAGCGCTTCAGCTCTTCGGCCTGTCGGTTGATCGTGTCGTGGTAGCGCTTCACGCGGGCCAGCGAGGCAACCCGAGCCACCAGCTCGCGACGGTTGAACGGCTTGTTGACGAAGTCATCAGCGCCCGCCTCGATGGAGGAAATCTTCTCCTGCTCCCCGCTGGCCGTGATCATGACCACCGGGAGGAACGCCGTGGCCGGGTCGTCACGAATTCTTCGGCAGACCTCGTACCCGTCCATGCCGGGCATAACAATGTCGAGCAGCACAAGATCGGGAATCTCCTGGCTCAGCAACTTGACCGCTTCCTCACCCGACTCCGCAGTGATCACCCGGTAACCGCGCGGACTCAGCACCGCGTCCAACAGTCGGAGGTTCTGCGGCTGGTCGTCCACCGCCAGCACGGTGATCGGATCAGCCATCGAGCCCGCCCGACAGGAATCTGGCGATCTCGCCCGGCAGCGCATGTATGTCGATCGGTTTCGCGATGTAGCCGTCGAAGCCGGCCGCCGCGGCCCGCTCCATGTCCTCCTTCATGGCGAAGGCGGTGACCGCGACCACCGGTACCTCGCTACACCGTGGATCGGCTCTGATCCGCAACAGCGCCTCCTGCCCGTCGATGCCTGGCAGCTGCAGGTCCATCAGCACCAGGTCCGGGGAGCCGCTCAACGCGGCGACCACCCCCTCCTCGCCGGAGGCCGCCGTCAGCACATCGAACCCCTGGTATTCGAGCACATCCCTGATCAGCTTGAGATTCAACGGGTTGTCCTCAACCACGAGCACGCGCGCAATCATCAGGCCGACCGCCCGGCGCTCTGGATCGGCAGCACGTCCATTCGGCGCAGCGCAGCCAACAGCTCATCCCGTCCGACAGGCTTGACCAGGTAATCGCCTGCCCCGGCCGCCACTCCGCGGGACCTCTCATCAACGATGGAGACGATGATCACCGGCAGCGCCTGGGTTTCGGGGTCCGCCTGTAACGCGTCAAGCACGTCCCAGCCGTCGATCCCAGGTAGCAGGATGTCGAGAACCGTAGCCACAGGCTTGAAGCGACGAACGGCATCAAGGCCCTCCTTCCCGTCGCGGGCCCGCACGACCCGTACGCCATGACCGGCGAGATATGCGCTCATCAGGTCGACTGAGGCGCGGTCGTCGTCGATCACGACGATTACGGGATCAAGGTCGTCGTGGAGCTCCCGGACGACCGGCACACGAGGCGCCCGCATGGGCACAGTGAAGCCGAACGTGCTGCCTACCCCCACCTCGGTCTCCAGGGACATAGTGCCCCCCATCAGGGTGACGATGCGACGACACAAGGTGAGGCCGAGACCGGTGCCCTCCCCGTGCGACGGCCCCCGTTGCCCTTGCTGGAAGGACTCGAAGATCCGCTCCCGATCCTCGGGAGGGATCCCGATTCCGTTGTCGGTCACTGTTACTGACAGCCGATGATCGGTACGAACGGCACGCACGGCAACCTGGCCACCGTTGGGGGTGAACTTCACAGCGTTACTGAGCAGGTTGAGCATCACCTGCTTGAACCGGAGCTCGTCGGACTCGATGAAATCGAGGCTCGGATCCATCTCGAGCGTGACCGAGATGCTGTGCACGGCGGCCCGTTCACGGACGAGCGCGATCGCATGCTCGATCGTCCTGCGCAGCGAGAACACCGAAAGGTCCAGCTCCATCCGCCCGGCCTCCACCTTGGAGAGGTCGAGGATCTCGTTCAGCAGCTCGAGCAGGTGCATGCCCGAGTTGAGGATGTCGCGCAGGTATTCCTCCTGACGCTCGTTCAGTTCACCGAACATCCGCTCGAGCAGCACCTCGGAGAATCCAATGACGGCGTTCAGCGGTGTTCTGAGCTCGTGCGACATGCTCGCCAGAAAGTCCGACTTGTGTTGGCTGGCCACCTGCAGCTCGGCACTCTTGCGCTCGAGCTCGCGAAACACCCTAGCGTTGAACACCGCTAGCGCGGATTGGCTGGCGAACGTCTCCATGAACTCCTTGACCTCGTCGGTGAACTCGCCGGGGGTCTTCCGCCGGACCACCATGACGCCGATGATCTGCCCGCCGCGCAGCACCGGAACCGCGAGGACGGATCGCCAGCCGTCGTGGTAGAGCAGCTGCAGATGCACGTCCCTCTCTACCAGCGCGATGTCGGGTATTCCGATCGGCCGACCCTCACGAGCAGCCCTCCCTACCAAGGTCTCGTCCATCCCGATCCGGAGGCGGCGCAGCCCGGCCAGCAGCTCTGGACTGCTGGGATAGGTCGTCCTAGCCAGGAAGCAGCCGTCCGCTTCGACGTACTCCATGATCGAACCGCCGTCGCACTCCGCGAACCGGACGGCGTTGAGGATGATCTTGAACAGCACGTCGTCGAGCACCAGGGTCGAGCTCACCGTCTCGCCGACCTCGCTCAGAGCCTGCAGCTGCTCCACCTTGCGCGCGAGTTCGAGCTGCCGGGCCTCCAGAGCCCTCACCAAGTGGACATTCCGGACGGCCGCGGCGGCTTGGGCGGCGAACGCCCGAAGCATCGTCGTGGTCCGCTCGTCAAACGGTTCAACCTTGGTCCGCCACAGGCTGATCGCGCCGACCACCTCTTCGCCAAGGATGAGCGGCGCCGAGATCAAGGTCCGGTAGCCCGCGATTTCCTGGACGTCGCGGCGGCCGTACTCAGGGTCGGTGAGCACATCCGTGACCTGGTGGATCTGTCGGTCCAGGGCGACCCGGCCCGCCATAGTGTCGCGGTCCCGTCGGATGGGATGCTGGGCGAGGTAGCGCTCGAGCTCGGGCGACAGCCCCACCGTCGCGGCGAGCTCGAACTCGTCGCCGTGCAGCAGGTAGATCTGGACGCCCTGACACCGGCAGAGCCGGCGCGCACTCTCCGCCACCGTAGCCAGCACCGCCCCGGCATCGGAAGAGGACCTTCCCAGAGCGATGAGGACCGCGTCGGCCGCCCTCAGCTGCTCGGCGACATCGCGATTGCGCAGGCGGCCGCGGTCCTCCGTGCCCGGCTGCTGATTATCCGGGGTCATCTGCCAGTCCCCTCGGTCGCCGACGCTCCAGCCTGTCATTCTCCTCTCCCGGTCCTGCCGAGGGCAATGACGCTCACCCGTAGGCCGTACCGACGGACGGGACGACCAACCATCGGTAGGGTGACCGCCATGACGCTCGGCCCGCACCGGTGCGCGGGCGGCGAATCCGGGCGCGCCGACGAGGCGGCCTAGGCAGGTCCCATGCCGAGCTTCGATCCCGCGATGCTGCTGCTACAGCTCGGGATTCTGCTCGCCCTCGCGTTCCTGCTCGGGCGTCTCGCGGAGCGGATCGGTCTGCCGGCCACGACCGGCGAGCTCGCGACGGGTCTGCTGCTTGGTCCGTCCATGCTGGGTGCAGTCGCGACTGCACACGGGAGTGACTGGCTCTTCGCGCCCGCCACTGGTCAGAACGAGTTCCTGCTCGGCATTGCAGCGTTCTGCGGTGTGCTGCTCGTCGGGGTGGCCGGCGCCACGATCGACCTCGAGTTCATCCAGGCGCGATCGCGCACCGTGGGGCTGATCAGCCTGGGAGCGCTGGGCCTTCCCCTGGTCTCGACCCTGGTCCTGGCCCTCACCGCCGAGCCTCGGCTGCGTGGACCCGAGGCGGACACCTGGACCTTCGTGGCGTACGCGGGCCTCGCCCTGTCGGTGAGCGCGGTTCCAGTGATCGTCAAGATCTTCGCCGATCTGGGTGTCCTGCACCGCAACCTCAGCCAGCTGTCGCTCAGCGTGGCCGTGATCGACGACGCAATCGTGTGGATCGGGCTGTCGATCATCGCGGCGGCCGTACACTTCCACTCCGCCGGTGATCTAGTCGGCGATGTCACGCTCACGCTCGCGGCGGTTGTCGCGCTCGCCCTACTGACGGTCGTCGCCCGGCATAGTGGCGGGGTCATGGCTCCTCCGGGCGCCCCGCGGGAACCTGGGGTCGGCGCCTCGAGCCTGGTGGCGGCGGCCTTCATCACCCTCGGTGCCGTGATCACCGACGGGATCGGGCTGGACTCGACTCTCGGCGCGTTCCTCTGCGGCGCGATTCTCGCCTCCGGACGGGTAATCCCGGTGGCCGGGCTGAGGCCGCTGCGCACCGTGGTGCTCGGCGTACTTGCGCCACTGTTTCTCGCCGTCAACGGCCTGGCAGCCGACCTAACGGCACTCCGGGATCCGCGGCTGGCCTTGACGGCGGCGGCCGCGCTCGTGCTGGCCGTACTGAGCAAGACTGTCGGCGCCTACGGCGGTTGTCGGCTGGCCGGACTCCGGCACGACGCGGCCATGGCGGTTTCCTCGGCGCTTAATGCTCGGGGAACGGTTCAGCTCGTGGTCGCGGCCGCCGGTTTACGTCTCGGGCTCATCACCAGAGAAGGATTTACGATCCTCGTGCTGGTCGCCCTGGTGACCTCCGCCATGGCCGGACCGCTGATCCGCCGGTACCTACGGCGGATCCCCGAGACGCCGGACGAGGACAGGCGCAACCAGCTTGTCGAGTGAGGTCACGTCCCACGCGTTCGAGCAGCGTCTGCTAACTTGCCGCGTGCGCAGGGAAAGGGCCGGCCATGCCAGCAGGCGCAGTCTTGAAGTCGGCACCTGGGGGCAAAGTCCTGGCGCCGCAATGGCGCTCCTTGTCGGTGGTCTGTCGATGACGGCCCTGTTCGTACCGTTCACGGCTTCTGATTCTCGCTCCGGCTGTCGTCGTGGCCTGTGTCAACGCGGCGCCGCGCGGACCTGCCAATGTCCGTGCGCGGGTTGTTCTGGGAGGACTTGGAGCCGTGCTGATATCCGGTATGCGTCATGGCCCTGATCCCCACCGAGACCCTCCGACTCGTTCGGTGGATATCGCATCTTTGGGCTGCTGGCCTATGCCGCCGCAGGCATCTTGTGGGCCGCTCTGGGGCTGGTACTCAACCGATCCGAAGTGCCTGGATGAACCGACTGCCTACTGCCGAGGCAGCGACAGCGACCGAGGGAGACGCGAGCCCGCATGATGGAAAGCGCTCAAACTTTTCCTGCAGGCCAATGCAAAGCTATGTAATCTTCCTGTTATCGTTCGCTTCTCGGGGTGGAAGGACCAGGAAACCATGAGTGAGCAGACGACTGGCGGCGCTCTGAGCGACTACGAGGCTATTGGTGGCGGCAGTGCCGTGAGCGCTGTCGTGAACGACTTTTACGAGCGGGTTCTAGCTGACCCTCAACTGGCGCCGTACTTCGATGACGTCGACCTCCCCACACTCAAGCGCCACCAGGTGCTCTTGGTGACAAAGGTGCTTGGCGGCCCTGACAACTACGGCGGCCGGCCCCTCGACGAGGCGCACGATGGCCTCGGGATCACCCCTGACGACTTCGCCGCGGTCGTCGGCCATCTGGCGGCCGCCATGAAGGATGCCGGAGTCCCCGACGAGATCATTGGGAGGGCCGGCGCCGCGGTTGCCGAAGCCGAGCCCGACATCGTCGAAGCGGGGTAGTCTGCGACCTGATGGATACCGCCGCCCTGAAGGCGAGCTGGGCGAATGTCGTCGCCGCGGGGGACGACGTCCCGCTGTACTTCTATTCCCACTTGTTCTTGAGCCACCCCGAGGTGCGCGCGATGTTCCCGATTCAAATGTCGGGGCAGCGCGACAAACTGGTGGCCGCGTTGGGCGCTGTCGTCTCCAACGTCGACGAGATCGACAGCGTCGTACCCCTCCTCGAGCAGCTGGGTCGTGATCACCGTCGCTTCTCTGTGGTGACGGAGCATTACTCAGCCGTCGGGGCTAGCTTGCTTGCGACCTTGAAGAAGTTCCTGGGCCACTCGTGGACTCCTGATCTGGCTGATACGTGGGCGCAGGCGTACGGGCTGGTTGCCAAGGTCATGGTCGCCGCGGCCGAGCAGCATGAGGACATCGCGCCCGCCTCCTGGGAGGCAGACGTAGTGTCGGTCGAGCGACGCTCGGTAGAAGTTGCCGTGATAGAGGTCGCGCCGCGGGAGGAGTTCCCATACCGCGCTGGGCAATCCGTGGCGGTAGAGATCCCGCAGCGGCCCCGCGTCTGGCGCTACTTCAGCCCCGCGAACGCTCCGCAGCGCTCGGGGCGCATGCAGTTCCACGTCCAGCCCATTGCCGGCGGTCTCGTCTCGACTGCGGTGGTCCGCCGGCTCAGCCAAGGCGACACCATCAGGATGGGCGCTCCGGTCGGCGAGCAGCTCACTTTGTCCGAGTACGCGCCCGTTTCCGACCTTGTCATGGTCGCCGGTGGCACCGGCCTAGCTCCCCTACGCGCCGTACTGGACCAGATCGACCGGGGCTGGGAAGCCACCGGCTCGGCGCCGCGAGTGCATCTGTTCCACGGCTCGCGGATGCCCTGGAACCTCTACGACCACGAGTACCTCACCGGGCTGGCGCGCAAGCCATGGTTCGCCTACACCCCTGTGGTCTCCGACGACCCCACGTACCACGGCGCCCGGGGGCTTGTCGGTACGGTGGCGGCAAAGGCCGACGACTGGTCGGGGCGTACGGCGATGGTCTGCGGCTCGCCAGGAATGGTCCGGCACGCCATGCACGAGCTCGAGGCAGTAGGCCTTCCGGCCGCGTCCATCCGGCGCGAGCAGTTTGATTTCCAAGGCGCGGTGTCACCGAAGCAAGAACTAGCCGACACCTTGGAAACCAGGTAGCAGTGGGGGGTGCATATGAGTAGGACTGACTCGCCGCGTGTCGCGGCCAGTCCACAGGATGTACGTCGCAAGAACTTCACCGACCGGCTCCGTGGCTACGACCACGGCGAGGTCCGCTCCTTCCTCACCGGGCTCGGCGACGACATCGAGCGAATGCAGGCGCAGATCGCGAGCCTGACGCAGGACAACGACTGGCTACGTGCCGCACTTGACGAGGCTCAGGCAAACCCGATGGAGCAGGCGACGGACCAGGCCGTGAGCGTCCTCAACCAGGCCCAGCAGCTCGCCGACTCGCTGATCGATGAAGCCATGCAGTCCGCTCGCGACTTGCTCCTGACTGCCCGGTCCCAGCAGCGCGACGTCATGGAGCAGGCCAAAACGGCTGCAAAGGGGGCTGTCAGCCGCGCCACGGCCATCGCTGAGCGCGCCGGCAGCGAGGACGCTTCGGGCCGGGACGTCGAGTACATCCGGATGTTTGCCAAGGTGGCGCAAGTACAGTTCCAGGCTGTGCTCGATGCACTCAACGAGCAGGTCAGCCGGCTCGGTGAGGTGCCCGCAAGCTCCGAGCCTCTGAGGTCGGAGCGGATTCCTGGCGCAAGTCGCTAGCGATCAGAGACTGGCAACGGGGTTTCGGACCGGGGAGTGCTTTCGTCGGTCGACTGGAGAACGTCGGTCACGATCTGCGTCGTGATCTTGCTCTAATTCGCCTGGGCATCGCCGTCGAGACGCGTTCAAGCCTTATTGCGCCGGGGCGAGGGCGACAGAAAGAGCCTTCATCACAGCAGCGGGTTGCTCGAAGGCGGGGTCGTCTGCTGCGTCCTCGATGACGTGCAGTGGCCATCCGAACCGGTTGCTCGCCTGCTGGGCCACCGCGAGCGGCGTCTGGAGGTCACGGCGTCCCCAGATCATTGTGGTGGGTGTCGAGATCCTCGCGAGCTCGTCATCCGGGACGGCACGCCACGCGAACTGGGGCATGAGGCTTCGGAGCGCCGCCTTCTGATTCGCTGAGTTGGCGCCTTCGAGGGCGCATGTCATGAGCGGTTGCCAGAGCGGGCCAAGCTGTTCGCGGAGTCCGTTCATGTCGACGAAGCACAGCCGGAAGAAACGATCGCGGCTGCCACCCGTAGGCTTGGCGATGAAGTTGATCATGGTGAGTGTGAACATCGGCGACGGCCGCAGGCGGCGTAGGCCGTACGTGTCTACTAGCACCAGCCCACGGAGCCGATCGCTGTGAGCGCTGGCGAAGCGCGCCCCGATGGCACCGCCAAGCAGGTGGCCCGCCAGATACGCCGGTGATGGGCAGGTCTGCTCGATCAGCTCACCGAGCCATGCGAGCACCCGATCTGCGTCGAGCGGCGCGTTGCCCAGCAGAGAGGCACCGTGACCCGGCAGGTCAGGTACGATCACGCGATTTGTCTTCGTAAGCTCCGGGATCACTCTGAGCCAGGTGAGGCCGAACTCTCCTGGCCCATGCAGCAGAACGATCGGCGGCCCGTCACCTCCGATCAGCACGGCGGTCGAAATGCCGGCCAACATCAGGCGCTGTTCGGTAGCGGGCGTCGCGTCCAGCAGTTGCTTGCGGGCCTGATGGCCGCCAGAAT
Organism: uncultured Actinomycetota bacterium; assembly: GCA_963759635.1. Classification (GTDB taxonomy): domain Bacteria; phylum Actinomycetota; class Actinomycetes; order Propionibacteriales; family Propionibacteriaceae; genus Microlunatus. The sequence goes on along the minus strand of CAVXAP010000027.1, from coordinate 537,365 downwards.
CCCGGCTTCTTGTGCTTGCATCTGGCTTGCTCATGATCATGACCTTCCGCATGGGAACCCTTCGAACACCGACGCTAGACGCGGGTTAGTGTCATCGCGTCGGGAGATACACCCATCTGGCAGAGGCGAGGGAATGGGTAGATCCCCGCAGAGCCACATCCGCCCGTTCCTGCGCCGGCGATGCCTGCAGCTTGCAACTCCGAACGCGATCACGCGCGTATTGGCGGCTGCGTCAACTCGCAATCGAGTGATCGCCCTGCTCCGGGCTTGACACATCTTTAACACCGTACAAGTATTGCGAACGATGTCAAAGATTGCTGGTGAACTGACGTGGCGAGAGGCCCGCCGACAGAACGCGCGCGCCGACCTGCTCGCCACCGCTTGGGACATGGTGCACGAGGGCGGGTTCGGTGCCTTGTCGTTACGGAAGCTGGCCAATCGCGCGGGGATCACTACGCCAACCGTGTACGCCTACTTCGAGTCGAAGAACGCCATCCTCGACGCTATGTTCGGCGGGGCCGCCGAAAGCTTCGAGTACAGCAACGCCCAGCCGATCGAGGACGGAACCCCGCACCAGCAGCTGGCGGTCCACGCCCACCGCTTCGCGACCTTCTGCACCTCCGACGTGGCCCGGTACCAGCTGCTGTTCCAACATCTGATTCCAGATTTCAGCCCCTCGCCGAAGTCGTACGCCCCGGCCGTCCGCGCACTCGACAGCGCACAGCAGCGACTCGAGCGCGCCGGCGTCCGCGACCCGCGACACCTGGACCTGTGGACTGCGCTGATGACCGGTCTAGTTGATCAACAGATCTCCAACGATCCCGGGGGAGATCGGTGGATCCGGCTGATTGACGAGGCCGTTGCCCTGTTCCTTGGGCACTACGGAGTCGAAGAAGCGAGCCGATGATCAACATCATTCGCACACACCCTTGGCGTCTCTCGTACACCAAGCCCGCCCAGCCGGCTGGCAAAAAACGACCATTCCAATCCATCACGCCGCGAGTCGCGGCCCGAGTCTGATCAAGGAAGATCATGTCCAATCCAACCCAGCCTCGCCTGCACCATCTGGCGATCACCGTCACCGACCTCGACGCCAGCGTCGAATGGTATGAATCGGTATTCGACGTCCATCCGATCCTGGACGTCCCCCACCCCGGCGGCATCGGAAGGATTCTCGCCGGAACCGATCGGCAACTGATGATCGCGTTGCACCGACACGACACCAACGACGGCGGCCTCTTTACCGAAACCGCGACCGGCCTGGACCACGGAGGCTTCGCCGTGCCATCGCGACGCGACCTAGAACTGTGGCAGGAGCACCTCGAGACCAACGGCGTCGTGCGCACCGACACAGCCGACAAGCCACTCACCCAGTCACCGATCGCTGACGAACCGTACGCCTCGGTGCTGGTCTTCCGAGACCCAGACAACATCCAGCTCGAACTCTTCGCTCCTGTGACGCCAAACGAGTAGCAATGGCGGACTGTTAGGTACCGACGAATGGGCCGATCGCACCCTCTGGTGGCGTCGGTCTTCTCTGGGAATGGGTACCGCATCGGCGGCCAGCAGGCGAACCTGGAGGCGTTCACCGAAAGGCAATGGGTAACGGTCAATCAGGAGCTCGGCAGCTACCGTTCTAGCCCACGCGTCGCTTCAAGTAGCCTGCTTGACGCGAGCCGGCGGTGCTGCCGTTGACTCCCGGACAATGAGAGTGGTCGCCAGTTCGACACGTAGAGAGTCTGACTCCCGTCCCTCCATCTGGTCCGTCAGGAGCCGGTAGGCGACCTCGCCCATCTGCGCGAACGGCTGCCGGACCGTTGTGAGCTGAGGTGAAGACGTAGCGGCGCAGAGACTGTCGTCGAATCCGACCACACTCAGATCTCCGGGCACACCAAGCCCTAACCGGCGTGCAGCCTCTATCACCCCCAGGGCTTCCAGGTCGTTGGACGCGAACACTCCAGTGGGCCGATCGGGCAGCCGCAGGATGTTCTCGGCTGCCGAAACTGCCGGCTCGAAGCTGAAGTCGGCCCGCTCAACGAGGCCGGGGTCGAGGGCAACCCCGGCTTCGGTGAGGGCGGCGACGTAGCCGTGATATCGGGCATCGTCCACCAGACAGTCGTAACCGCGGAGCATCGCAATACGCCGATGGCCAAGCTCCAATAAGTGCTGCACCGCGGTGACGCCGCCTCGCCAATTAGTTGCACCCACACTCGCCACAGCCCCGTCGACCGAATTGATCGGATCGATCAGCACTACCGGCAGGGCCGCCTCTTGCAGCCGCTGCTGTTGCTCCGAGGTCAGACGCGACGTCACCATGATGACCCCGGCACGGCCGACCCTCTCTAGCTCGTGGATCCACTGACGCGCGTTCATATTGTCCGGAAGAGTGCTTACGGCGACATGACCGCCATGCTCCGCTGCCGACTTGATGATCTCGCGCAGAATTTCGAGGTTGTTGGTGTTCCTCAGGGCGTCAAACACCAGCTCGATGTGTCTGTGGGCAAACGGCAGCGCACTCGCGCCCCGCGGCAGGTACTGCTGCTCATGAAGCGCCTGCAATACCCGCTCCCGAGTGGCGGGGGCGACATCCGGGCGGCCGTTGAGGACCTTCGAGATGGTTGGGGCGGAGACTCCGGCACGCTCGGCTATCTGCTGGAGCGTCATCCGCTTCGATCCTGGGTTCACCCGACCCATTCCTTCCCTATCACCCCTGTATACGACATTCGAATCATATTGCGCAATTGTTTCGGAAACGACAACAGGCCCAGCTCGATGTGGCTAAGCGCCACATCGGTAGCGAACATCTGAGGCTCGCCCTACCCTGGCGAGGGTGAAGTTCACCGATGGTTACTGGCAGCTGCGCGCAGGCGTTCAGGCCCGCTACCCGGCTCAGGTCTACGACGCCGTCGCGGAGCCCGAGGCACTGACTGTCTACGCGCCAACCCGGAAGATCGAACACCGTGGCGACACCCTCAACGAACCACTGCTGACCGTGCGATGCACCTCACCCGCGCCCGATGTCATCTCAGTGTCGGTGAGCCATTTCCTTGGGGCTCAGCCGCGGCAGCCGCAGTTTCGATTGAACACCGACTCATCGGTACAGGTGGGCACTCATGTCGACGACAGCCACGCCACCATCACCTCGGGCGCACTGACGGCCCGCTTCCGCCGTGGCGACGATTGGGCCCTGGAGTTTCTGGCTGACGGCGCCGTGCTTACCGCCAGCGCCAACAAGGCGATGGCGCTCCTCACCAAATCGGGCGAGTACTACATCCGCGAGCAGCTCAGTCTGGGGATCGGTGAGTTCGTGTACGGCCTGGGTGAGCGGTTCGGCCCGCTGGTGAAGAACGGCCAAGTGGTGGACATCTGGAACGCCGACGGGGGCACCAGTAGCGAACAGGCGTACAAGAACGTGCCGTTCTACCTGACCAACCGCGGGTACGGAGTGTTCGTCAACCACCCGGGCCCGGTCTCCTTCGAGGTCGGATCAGAGGCGGTGTCCCGGACGCAGTTCAGTGTGGCCGGCCAAACTCTGGAATATCTCGTTATCTACGGGCCAACGCCACGGGAGATCCTCCGCAAGTACACCGGGTTGACAGGCCGACCCGCACTTCCGCCGCCCTGGTCGTTCGGGCTGTGGCTGAGCACTTCGTTCACAACCTCGTACGACGAGCCGACTGTCACCGAGTTCGTCGACGGCATGGCCAGTCGAGACCTCCCGTTGTCGGTGTTCCACTTCGACTGCTTCTGGATGCGCGAGTTTCACTGGTGCGACTTCACCTGGGACAACCGGACCTTCCCCGACCCAGCGGGCATGCTGTCTCGCCTGAAAGACAAAGGTCTACGCATCTGTGTATGGATCAACCCCTACATCGCGCAGCGCTCGCCGCTGTTCGCCGAGGGGGCGGCAGGGGGCTACCTGCTCCGAAAACCCGATGGTGAGGTGTGGCAGACGGACAAGTGGCAGGCAGGCATGGGGATCGTCGACTTCACCAATCCCGACGCGCGCGAGTGGTACACAGGCAAGTTGCGGGCCTTGTTGGACATGGGCGTTGACTGCTTCAAGACCGACTTCGGGGAGCGGATTCCCACCGACGTCGTGTGGTCTGACGGCTCCGACCCGGAGCGGATGCACAACTTCTACAGCTACCTGTACAACCAGAGCGTCTTCGAACTGTTGCGCACGTACCGCGGTGAGCGGGAGGCAGTGGTATTCGCCCGATCCGCGACCGCCGGTGGGCAGCGCTTCCCCGTCCACTGGGGCGGCGACTGCGAGTCGACGTTTGTCTCGATGGCCGAGAGCCTGCGCGGCGGCTTGTCCCTGGCCATGTCCGGCTTTGGATTCTGGAGCCACGACATCGGTGGCTTCGAAGGACGTCCGGACCCGGCGGTATTCAAGCGGTGGATTCCCTTTGGTCTGCTGTGCACTCACAGCCGGTTGCACGGCAGTGACAGCTATCGTGTGCCTTGGCTGTTCGACGAGGAATCGGTCGAGGTGCTGCGCCGATTCACCCGGTTGAAGGCGCAGCTCATGCCCTACGTCTACGGGCAGGCGGTAGTGGCGGCCCAGGACGGAATGCCTGTGCTGCGGCCAATGGCTGCGGAGTTCCCGGACGACCCTGCCTGCACACATCTCGATCGGCAGTACATGTTCGGAGATCGGCTGCTGGTTGCGCCCGTGTTCAGCGCATCCGGCGAGACGTCGTACTACATCCCAGCCGGCAGCTGGACGCACCTGCAGACCGGGGCGACCGTACGCGGCCCCGCCTGGGTCCACGACGTGTGCGACTTCCAGACCGCACCTGTCTTTGTCCGGCCAGGATCAGTGCTTCCGGTCGGTTCCCGTGACGACCGGCCGGACTATCCATACGACGACGACGTCACGCTGCGGGCATACGAGTTCTCCGACGGCGGCCGTGCGAGAGTTACAGTGCCTGGCCTTACGGGAGAAGTCGCGGCCGCCTTTGAGGTTGCCCGGGACGGTCGGACGCTGACGGCCACCCGGCTGACGGGCTCCGCGCCCTGGCGGCTGGTCGTGATGGGGCTGCCAGCGGTGTCCGCTGTGACGGGTGGCGCGCCGATATCCAGCCCGAACGGGACAGGAATCAGTGTCTCGGCGGACACGGACCAATGCTCAATCGAGATGTGAATCTGTCTTGCGCGAATCTGGGCCGTGCCGCAGGTCGAAGTAGTCGAAATGTGCAAGGACGTTTCGCCGGTAGGAGTCGACGCAGGCCATGCCGATCATGGTGCCAGTGAAGCCTCGAGTGGACTCGTCGGACATGTAGGTGGCGTCGATATTGGGTCCGATGTCGTGGAAAGACGCCTCGTTAGGCATCCGCCAGCCGAATTGCAGTGTCCCGTGTTGCACCTCGGCTTGGAGGACGACCTCGTCTGAGTCCACCACCGCTCGATCCGCCAGCAGCTCCCGCTTGATTCCGTCTTCGACGAGTACGATGCCCAGCGCGTTCGAGCGGAGGCTCTCGCTGGAGTACAGACGCAGGTAGGCGAAGTTCTTGTTGTCATAAAGGACCGCGAGTCCAGCTGAGTGCGAGAAGTGAAGTGGCGCGAAGGAGACCTGCGTCTCGGCGACGGCATCGAACGCCTGCAGTTGAGTGGCTACGACGGAGACGTCGAACCGGGAGGTGAGCGCCTCCCCGCCTCTGATGCTCAGCGCCGCCCGACGGCGACTCAGGGAAGCCCAGTCTTCGGTCAACGGCCGCCGCAACGTAGAGAATCGTATGTCGATAGCAGGCCCGTCGAAGTCGTCGCGGATACGCTCGTGGTCGATCAGCCGATCGGAATAGGCTTTTCCGGCCAGGCCGGGCGTCAGTAGGCGGGCGAGCGTGCCCCCGGTCGCGAGTCGCAGCCAGCCGTCCTCGGTCCATTCGACTTTCTGGATCGCCGTCTCGCGCCCCAGCACCGACCGCTGGTTCGGCTCGAGGGGACGTGCGCAGAGATGGGCCACGTACCACTCCCCAGTAGGGGTGTCCACCAGACATCCGTGCCCTGCCTTTTGCAGATCCGCGTACGGGTTGTATAGCTGGGGACGCAGGAAGTCGCGATCGTTCCTGCCGAAATGCGGAGCGGGATTGCTCGTCAGGAACGGGTTGACCGGTGCAGGCTGGTACGGACCGGCGATATTGGGGGACCGCGCCAGTGTCACACCGTGGCCGTATCCCGTGCCGCCCTCGGCCGCCATCAGATAGTAGAAGCCGTTCCACTTGTACAGGTGAGGTGCCTCGAGGCATCCCCGGTCGGAGCCTCCGCGGTAGATGCGGGTGGTTGAGCCGCGCAGTTCTTTGTGTTCGGCGTCGAACTCCTCGAGAACGATGGCGCCCGGGTGTTCGTAACCATCGCGAGGATCCCACTCCAGGGTGACGAGCCAATGGCGACCGTCATCGTCGTGAAAGAACGAGGGGTCGAAGCCGATGCTGTTGAGATACGCCGGCCGACTCCACGGACCATGGATGTCCGGCGCCGTAACGAGGAAGTTGTTCACATCGAAGTACTCAGTTGTGCTGCGGACGAGTGAATACGTCAGATAGAACAGGCCTTCGGTTTCGCTGAAGGTCAAGCACGGAGCCCATATCCCCTGATGAGAGGCCAGGCCGCGAAGGTCGTGCTCTCCTGTTGTCAGACCGTGACCAATCAGCGTCCAGCTTGCGAGATCGGTTGAGTGGAAGAGGCGGATACCTGGCTGCCATACGAGTGTCGAGGTAGCAAGGTAGTAGTCCTCGCCAACCCGGGTGATCGACGGGTCAGGATTGAAGCCCCGCAGAACGGGATTGCGGATCACAGCGCACCCTTCTCAGCATGCCGCAAAGCTAGGGCGCGCAGCACCGCCGTGCCCAGCGGGCTGGGCACGGCGGGCTGCTCGCCTCAGTTCTCTACCCTCGCGTCAATGCTGTGGCTCCGGACCGCCGGCGTGACAGCGCGTCAACGGTGGCGGCAAGAGCCAGAACCGCGCCGGTGATCGCCAAGGTGATGCCTGCGGAGAGCCCGAGAAGCCCGAGCCCGTTCGTGATCATCGAAATGAGCAAGGCGCCGACCGCCGCTTGAGCCAGCCGGCCCCGACCACCAAAGAGGCTGACTCCGCCGACGACTGCGGCGGCAACACCAGACAGCACGATGTCTCGACCGGCAGAGGACTCGACGGTGCCTACCTGGCTGGCCGTGAAGAGACCCGACACCACGGCGAGGCTGGAGCAGAGGATGAATGCCGCGATACGCAGCCGAGCGACATTGATGCCAGCCCGCCTGGCCGCCTCGGGATTGCCGCCAACCGCGTACAGGTGCAGGCCGAACCGGGTCCGGTCGAGCATGACCGTGCCGACCCAGAGAATCAGCGAGCGCAATGGGCACGACGATAGGCACGCCCCGGATGGGGATTATGCTCGTCGACCTGTTCAGGCTCAGCATCAGGACGACGAATCCGCCGCCGACTGCCCAGGCTGCGACGCGTGCCCACAGCAGGCTCATCGGGACGAACCGCCATGCCGCTCGCGACTCGTCGGCTCCGGTCGTAGAGCCCGGTGACCAGCGAGATGGCGACGATGACGGCGAGCATCAGCCATCCGGCCCAGACCGGCATGGACTTGTTCATGATCGCCAATACGGCCGGCGCCTCGATGCGGTAGGCGCCGGCGTTGCCGAGCAGAACGAGAATCACCCCCTGCAGGCCCAGGAACAGGGCCAGGGTGATGACGAACGACGGAACTCCGATCCTGGCGACCATGAAGCCTATGAACGTGCCGATCGAGGCGCCGACGACCAACGCGACGAGTAGCGCGGCGATCCAGTTCCAGCGCAGCGACGTTCGTGAGCAAGTATGAAAATCGCCATGCCCAGGCCACCCGTGACGCCGGCCGACAGGTCGATTTCGGCAAGGATGATCACGAACGTCAGCGCCACCGCCAGCATCATCAGTGCCGCGGTCTGAGTCATCAGGTTGGCGATATTGGTCTTCGTAAAAAAGAAAGGTGTCAGCGATCCAGAACACCAGGCCGATAATGACCAGCCCGGCGAGGGCCGGCAGCATGCCCATCTCGCCGCCGCGGACACGCTGCACGTAACTGTCGATCTGGTCGCGGACAGTGCCCTCATGCCCTGTCGCGATCTGATGGGGGGCGAGGGCGCCTCCGACCGTTTGGGCCGCCGTGTTCGTTGACGGATTCGTCGACTTTTCGACCGGCGTGGTCACGAGACCACCTCCTCTACTTCCGCTTCCTCCGCAGCCGAGGTGTCGCCCTTGATGCCCGTGATATAGGCGACGACTTCGTTGTAGTTCGTCTCGCTCGTCTTCAACTGGGCCACCATGGCGCCGAGGTAAAGCACGTTGATGTAGTCCGCCACCTCGAACACGTCCGCGAGGTTGTGGCTGATGATGATGACGCCCACCCCGGCGTCGGCGAGGCGGCGGACGAGCGCCAGCACCTGTTCGGTTTGCGCTACACCGAGCGCAGCCGTCGGCTCGTCGAGGATGACGACCTTCGCTTTCTGCAGCACCGCTCGGGCGATCGCCACGGTCTGCCGCTGACCACCGGACAGGGAGGAGACCTTCTGGCGCACGGACTTCATCGTGCGCACAGACAACGACTGCAGCGTCGCCGTCGCATGCTTCTCCATCTCCGGCTGGTTGAGCATGCGCTGGTGAATCTCTTCACGCCCCAGGAACATGTTCTGGACGATGTCGAGGTTCTCGCACAACGACAGATCCTGGTAGACGACCTCGATTCCGTGCCCAGACGCGTCACGCGGTGAGTTGAGAGTGATGGGCGCCCCTTCGAAGGAGACTTCTCCGGAGTCGTAGGGTTGCGCCCCCGACAGTCCCTTGATCAAGGTCGATTTCCCCGCACCATTGTCGCCAACGAGCGCGGTAACTTTGCCGGCGTACACCTGCATGTTCACGCCCTTGAGGACTTCGACGGGGCCGAAGCTCTTGCGGATGTCCTGCAGTTCGATGATCGGGGTTTCCACGTCTACCTCCTACTGACATTAGAGCGAGGTTTGTGGCCATGCGCACCGGCTGGTGCGCATGGCCACCGCGACCGACTCAATTGCGGTGCATGTCTAGGCCTACTGCAGGCCGGCCTTCTGGCATGCCTCCGCGACCGCTTTGGTGCAAACCTCCGAGATCTTCGCGTTCCCATCGTCGAACACAACCTTCATGTTCTTCGCGTCGACGACGACAGGGGTCTGCGGGATGAATGGCGTGCCGTCGGCGGCCGTGGTCGGGGCGGGCGGCTTCTCGCCGTTGAGGAGTTTCATGGACAAATCCACGGCCGCCTGCGCCTCCAGCTGGAACGGCTTGTAGACCGTAGCGACCTGCTTGCCGAGAAGGATGTTCTGCAGACCAGGCGGGCTGGCATCCTGACCGCTGACCGGAACCGTCTTGCCGTTCTTGTCCAGCACCGAGATCACACTGGCCGCGCTGAAGTCGTTCGCGACCCAGACCGCGTCGATGTCGCCCTTCATCGCGGTGTAGGCCTGCTCGAAGTAGGTCTGAACCTTCTTCACGTCCCAAGTGCCCGGTGTCTCGAAGGCCGGCTTGATGCCCACCTCGGACATGACCTTGTCAGCGCCGTCGTGGAACTGCTTCGCATTGCCGTCCGTTGGATCGCCGCCGACGTAGACCACCTTGGCCGTCGCCGGGTCCTTGTTCTCGGCCTTGAGGCCATCGACGATCATCTGACCCTCGAGCTCACCGACGTGGAAGTTGTCGAACGAGATGTAGTAGTCGGCGCCCTCGATCGGCCGGTCGTAGGCGATCACCGGGACACCCTGCGACTTGGCTTTCTGCGCCACCTGGACGCCGGCCTCGTTCAGGTCGACGAGCAGCATGACCGCGCAGCCCTTGGTGAGCTGCTGCTGGGCGATCGTCGCGTACTTGGATGTGTCGTTCTGGGCGTTCTGGATGTCTGTCTCTACGCCCTGGGCCTTGAACGCCTGCTCCAGCTGGGGACGGTCGCCGTTCTCCCAACGGCTCGAAGATGCTGCGTCAGGCAGGATGATGCAGGCACGTTTGCCCGCTGCGCCCCCACTTGCCCCGCTTGCCTCGCTGCCCGGCGCAGTTGTGGTTTCACGGTTGCACCCGGCGAGCGATGTTACGGCTAGACCCGCCGCCAGGACCACGGCGAAGGTGGCCCTCTTCGTCTGAAGTGTCATGTCCTCTTCCCTGAGTAGACGGTGAACGGCCCTTCCGGTCTCTTTCGAAACGCTTTCGAAAGGCTTTCGGCTCGGCCGCAGTCTGGCACTTGGGGCACCGTGATGTCAAGGACTAACTCAGCGAAGGGTTCGGGCCGATACATGATCGTTAGGAGGTCGTCGGTGACACGGACTGCCGGGGCCTTAATGGCTGCTGCGTCGGCGGAACCAGGACCGCCAGGTGCCCGGTCGGTGGACGCCTCGCCAGCGCGGCCACCCGTCAAACTCCAAGATCTCGACCGTCTGCTGGTTCGACAGGCTTGATGTGCCGTCCTCGGCAGCAAGCATCAAGGCGAGCGCCTCGTTTTCGCAGTCGTTCGCCAGGTCGCGCACAAGATCCATCCGGCCGGCGCCAACGGCCGCGTTTATCTGACTGGTGTAGTGCGCATGGAGCAGCTGCAGCCGTTCGTTGATCGGTATCGGCATGAGCGCCTCCCACTGCGGCAAAACGTCTCACTTTTCAGTCTAGGCAGTGGAAGCAATGTCGCAGAAGGCCCTTGCGGCTGCCCCGCGTCGATGAACTGAGCAGCCATCCTTTACGACGGGAGCCGCTGAGTCTCATCTCGGACAAGTCGGTGATGGGTTCGTGATCACCGAGGTGACCCTCAGACTGCACAGCGACCGGTTGTCGTTCACGGAGCGAACCATGGAACGGATCGTGGAGCCGGGCGAAGTGACGTTCCGCGGGTACTGCTGGAGCGACGTACGCAGGACCCGTTGCGGTCAAGCTGATTGGATCCATCAGGATGATCCAAGACGAACGAGTGATGGATACCCGAACCGTCGTCAGGCACGCGCCATCTATCTAGGAGGAGTCTCATGGCACCGCAGCCCACTAAAGAGGACAAGTTCAGCTTTGGTTTGTGGACGGTCGGCTGGCAGGCACGAGACCTGTTCGGAGAGGCGACTCGCCAGGCCCTGACCGGCGTCGAAGCGGTCCACAAGCTCGCCGAGCTTGGGGCGTACGGCATCACCTTCCATGACGACGACCTGATACCGCCGGGCACCAACTCCACCGAGCGGCAGCGGATTATCGATGACTTCAAGGCCGCCCTGGAGGAGACCGGGATGGTGGTGCCGATGGTGACCACCAACCTGTTCTATGACCCGGTGTTCAAGGATGGCGGCTTCACCAGCAACGACCGGACTGTGCGGCGGTACGCGATCCGCAAGGTGATGCGCAACATGGACCTCGCCGCCGAACTGGGCGCGCAGATCTACGTCTTCTGGGGCGGCCGGGAAGGCTCAGAGATTGACTTCGCCAAGGACGTCCGGGCCGCGCTCGACAGGTACCGAGAGGCGATGGACACCCTCGCCCAGTATTCGATCGACCGCGGCTACGGCCTGCGGTTCGCCATCGAGCCCAAGCCGAACGAACCCCGCGGCGACATCTTGTTGCCCTCGATTGGCCATGCGCTCGCGTTCATCAACGAGCTCGAGCATTCCGACATGGTCGGCATCAACCCTGAGGTGGGACACGAACAGATGGCCAGCCTCAACTACACCCACGGCATTGCGCAGGCGCTGTGGGCCGGAAAGCTGTTCCACATCGACCTCAACGGGCAGAAGGGCCCCCGCTTCGACCAGGATCTGGTCTTCGGCCACGGGGATCTGCTGCAAGCGTTCTCCACGGTCGACCTGCTGGAGAACGGCGCGCCCGGCGGCGGCCCTACCTACGACGGGGATCGGCACTTCGACTACAAGCCGGTACGTACCGAGAGCATGGATGGGGTGTGGGAGTCGGCTCGGGCCAACATGGAGTTGTACCTGGTGCTCCGAGACCGGGCGCGGGCGTTCCGGGCCGACCCTGAGGTACAGGAGGCGCTTGCGGCTGCCCGTGTCGACGAGCTGAGCAGCCCGACGCTCTCCGACGGCGAGACGTACGAGCAGTTGCTGGGCGACCGCACGGCGTTCGAGGACTATGACCTGGACACCCCGCGTACCCGGGGCTACGGATTCGCCCGTGTCCAGCGGCTTGCCGTGGAACACCTCCTCGGCGCCCGCTGATCGTCATGGGTGTGGCCATTACTATTCGCGATGTGCTGGACGCCGTGCCGTGCGCGATGAGCTAGCGGCCAGGGCTGCTCGCGTTGGCAAGTCGGGTCTGAGAACTGCGTACGAATGGGTGCGCGGTCATAACGCCGTCGCCATGATGGGGAGATGGATTCCGATGTCCTGCAGCTTCGTAGCGGAGCTCACCTTGTCACCGACATCACTCAAGTGATCCTTCGGTTCTGTCGCGACCGCGGCGACGGGCTATGTCATGTCTTTGTTCCGCACGCAACCGCTGGCGTCGCATTGATCGAGACCGGAAGCGGCTCCGAGTCCGATCTCCAGGACGCCATTGACCGGTTGCTTCCCCGCGAGGACATTTACCGGCACCGGCATGGTAGCCGCGGTCACGGCCGGGACCATGTGCTGCCGGCATTCATATCACCCTCGCTCACGCTGCCGGTGGTGAGCGGCCGGCCGACACTTGGTACCTGGCAAAGCGTGGTGCTGGTCGATACGAATGCCGACAACCCCGACCGGAAGGTGCGGCTTAGCTTCCTCCCGGGTTGACCTGTGTTTTGAGGTATGAGGTCGCCGGTCTCCAATCGCCCACCGGATCGTCAGCCAGCCGCGACCGGATTGACCCAGGCGATTTGGCGGAAGCGGGCGAAGTCGCTGTCCGCGCTGATCATGGTGAGGCCGTGCTCGATGCAGATCGCCGCCATTGCCGCATCAGTGACCAGCCCGGCTCGCAGGTCGTACTGGACGAGCAGGGATCCTAGGATCTCTCGGTGGCCCCTGCCGGGCGCCGGGATCCAAGTCGCCGGCGCATCAAGCCATCGCTGGACGTAGTCCCATGCTGCGCTGGGAGTCAAAGGCTGCGCCAATGCGCGGGGGTTGGTCACGATGCGGATGAAAGCCCACAGCGACATCCAAGGGATGCCCACCCGCTGAGGACCATTGAGAGCCGTCACCATCCAATCGCGCGCCGCAACGTGGAACGGACTGTCCTCGTCCACCGAGTACAGCAACACATTCGCGTCGACGAGCACTACCGCGCGTCCGGGCCCTCGAGCAGATCGAGCGCATCAGCGACGTTGGATACGTCGATCTTGATGCCCAGCTTCTGACTTTGAGCGACAAACGGCTGCTGGCGCGGTTCAGCCAGCATGCCTCGCCGTATCAGCTCGTTCACAGCCTCACTCACTCCGCGACCTTTCTCCTGCCGCAGCGCCTGCACCGCCTGCTCAGTATCAGCGTCGAGTTCGACCGTCGTACGCATGCACAAATATTAGCATACGCATGCAAAAGACAGTGCATTCACATGACAGGGCTCCTCCGCATCCCGGCTGGAGTGGCGTTCCGCGGCTGTCGATCAGAAATCGATCGGGAAGGTAGCCAAGATCACTACGGCTACGACGAGAAACGCGATCGCCGATCCGAGCACGATCCATTGAGCGCGCGGACGGCCCAGCCGAGTCGACGCAGCAGCGAAGAACAAGACCAATGCGAAGAGCACGGTGAGGATGGTGTAGTTGTCCCCGCGCTGGTTGAACTTGAGTGCATCCGCGAAGCGGCTGTCGGCGCGCTGGTCCGCGGCTGCGGCCTCGGCTGTTCCGGGTGGGACGTACTCCTTCATCTTGAAGGGACCGAGCGTCGGTTCCCTCTCAGCAATCCACGCTCTGTAGGCCACCTGGAAGTGAGGAGTGAAGCGCCTTTCCACGTACGTCGCAAGGGCGGTGTCGTTCTGAGCACGCGCTTGCACGTACACACCCCAGATGCTCAGGTCGGCCTGCCGCGCGGCGTTAGCGATCCCTTCCTGCCGCGCGGCCTCGATCCGGGCGCTGGAGGCCTGGCTGAAGGCGATGGACATCTCCCCGCTCCACTTTGAAGACTCGAAGCCGCACCACGCGGTCAGTACCGCCGTGATCGACAACACGACGATCACGACTGTCTCCCGGACGTGACCCGGCGGTCGCTTCTCGGGTGATTCCTCTGCGCTGCTCTCTGGCGCGTCCGCCCTGCTGATGTCGCTTTCCTCGGCTGGCGGTGGCATAGAGGTGCCTCTCGATGTCGGATGCCTTGTGGTACGCGATTTCCAATGCATCGTGGCATGCGATCGTCGACTTTCGCGCATGGCCAGCATGGCCAGGTCGAGAGACGCTGCCCTCGGCAGCTCACGCCTTGAGAGCCGTTTGTCAAGGCCGCCTTGACAAAGGGCGGTTGTCAAGGAATCCTTGACGGAATGACATCAGAACCAGACACTTCCCATATCTCCTCGGCGCAAGTTGCGGCGCCCAGCGCCGCGGCCCCAGGCCGTCCGTTACATAGCATGACGCTGTACGGCATACGTGAGGAACATCCAGGCCCCCGATGGCAGGCCTTGTACGATGCCACTCGCGACGCCTACCACCGCTGGTATCTCAGCGAGGGTGAGGCCGCAAGACCCGACCTCCGTACTTGTCATCGGATGCTCGAGAGCCACATGCCCGAACTCGTTCCTGTGTGGGAGCGCCTCGTGGAGCTCGCCGGTGGTGACGAGGTCACCGCTAGGCTGCTGACGCTGTGGGACCCACCGGCATTCCTGCCCGGGTGTTCGCAGGCCACGCTCGGTGCCGGTGTCACGGCCGACGGGCTCAGCCGCACTCCGCTGCTCGTCCGGAACTACGACTACGGCCTGGACCTCTTTGAAGGAGTGGTCTGCTCGAGCGCCTTCACCGGCAGACGGGTCCTCGGCATGGGAGATTGCCTGTGGGGCCTTCTTGATGGCATGAACGACGCAGGCCTTGCCGTGTCTTTGGCCTTTGGCGGCAGACCCGGCTCGAGTCCCGGCTTCGGCATACCCCTCGTCGTCCGCTACCTCTTGGAGGTGGCCACGTCCATTGACGAGGTACGTTCGGTGCTTCGCCGCGTACCGGTCAACATGAGCTATAACCTCACCGTCGTCGACGGCTCGGGTGAGAGCATGACCGCATTCGTCGCACCGGACTCCGCACCCGAGTTCTCCTCGGCCCGAGTGGCCACCAACCATCGAGGCGCCGTTCCTGAATATCCTGAGCGCGCCCGCTCGTTGCGCAGCGTCGAACGCCAACAGCTGCTGCTGTCCTTGGTGGACTCCGATCCTGACGTGGCGGGGTTGACCGCGGCCTTCCTGCGTCCACCGCTTCGCAGCACCGAGTACGGAAGGGCGTTCGGCACCTTGTACACCGCGGTTTACCGTCCGAATGACGGTGTCGTCGACTACCTCTGGCCCCAGGATTCGTGGCGACGTACGTTTGATTCAGTCGATGCGACGAAGACAGTCATCCTGAGGGAATCATGACCCCTGAGCAGACAACTGAGGCCCTGGCCCAACAAGCACAACAGGCAATCGAAGCTCTCGCGCGTATGTCCGACCCAGCGGCGTTCTCCGAGTTGCTGCACTTGAGCGCGTTGGTCGGTGAATCCCTCGGCGTCTCGGCGCGATCCTTGGCGGACGGAGGATCCTGGGCAAACGTGGCGGAAGTAGCCGGTGTCACCCGGCAGGCCGCGTGGTCGCGTTGGCGATCCGAAGGGAGCGGATCCGAGGCGCTGTGAGGAACCTGCAACCAACCTTCTACAGGCTGGCTGCTCGTTCTCGACCCTGATACCGGACAGCGGCCGCTGCGGGCCCTGGCTCGTCGTAGGCGCCGGTCAGCGCCTCCCGGCGGATGCTTCCAGCATGACCCGATTACGCAGATCTTGTCGACAGTCATCGCGTGACAGCATCAGCCGTGGCTTCAGCCGGTGTTGCGGGCTGGGTCTGCCGCGGGTGCCGGGACAGGTTCGTTGGTCCGAACACCGCAACGACGATCAGCGCAGCCACAACCGTGAACCCGGCCATAAGCCAGAACGGCAGGACCCAGTTTTCGATCCCGAGTGGCAGAAGCACCAAGGTCAGGGGTGCGTTGGTTGCCGTGTGGAACAGAACTACGAGGAGCAGGCTGCCTTGGGTGCTGTTGTACAGCCAGGTGTAGATCACGGCCAACGCGAGCGCTTGGATGAGAAGGCGGGGTAGACGCTGAGCCGATGATCAGCATCTCCCCTCAGCCACAGTGGCAGGTGCCAGAGGCCGTGCAAACACCCGACGACCAGACTGGCGGTCAGTGCCGTACGCCTGAATTGCAGCCGGGGAAGTGCGTACCCGCGCCAGCCGAGCTCCTCGCCGCCCGCACTGCCCGGAAAGGTCATGAACGCCACAAAGAAGATCGCGTTCAACAGCGGCATGGCGAGGGCAGCTGTCGGGCCGCCACGGGCAACGGCAACGAGGGTGATGGTGCCGACGACAAGCGCAGTCGGCGCGAGGAGTACGAGGTACCACCGCCAGCCGACTCGCCAGATCAGGAGTTGTCCGAGGAGCTTGCGAGTGGCGCCCTTTCCGAAGCCGACCAGCGTGAGGACGATGGCCACCGCCGATGGGATGTTGGATCCGATCAGAAGGGCGAGGGTGTTGTATGGTCCCGAGGCAGCGTCTCGAAAGATGGCGAGTGGGATCCACAGGGCCCATGACAGGCCGTAGGTCAGAACGAGAAAAGCCGCCAGAGGATAGCGCCTCACGAGTTGTGACAGGCGGCTGATCACTAGGGCTACTTCCCTTCGTTGTCATGGATGTCAACACGTCGGTGCCTCATTAGCGCAAGCTCTTGCGCTCGCCGAGGCCTGAGAGCTATGTGCGCGTCTTCGTCGCCGAAGGAGCGCCCGCGGCCGCGCCCCTCAAGGACATGATCCAAGCATGGCGCAATACCCACCATGACCAACCGGGACGCAAGCGGTCGCGGAGGCTCGAGTCCTCCACCTGCTCTCCGGCTAGCCTGCGCCCCGCTCAGCCAACGGTGGTACCAAACGCACGGCCGAGCAGATACGTGGCCGCCGCGGCGCCGTAACCGATCGCGAGCTGGCGTAGCGCTCGCTTGAGCGGCGACGCGCCGGACAGCAAACCGACGACGGCACCGGTGCCGAGCAGCGCGATCCCGACCAGGGCGGCGGCGATCACGACCGCCACCCAGCCCGAGGCCCCGAACAGGTATGGCAGCACCGGCACCAAGGCGCCGGAAGCGAAGAAGCAGAAGCTAGAGAGGGCTGCGCTCCAGGCAGAGCCGACAGCCTCATGCGGGTCGACTCCGGCGGTCTCCGGCGCCACAGGTTCCAGGTGCAGCGTTGCCAACACCGTACGGGCGTGCTCCTCTGCTTCCGGTGGCTGCATCCCGCGAGCCCGGTAGACGAGCGCGAGCTCGTTGGCGTCGACATCCAGATGCGGCAGCGCCGACTGCGACTCCGGGTCGGGCTGAGTCGACTGGAGCAGCTCACGCTGTGACCGTACGGACACATATTCGCCCGCGCCCATGGACAGCGCTCCGGCCAGCAGGCCTGCGAGGCCGGTGAACAAGATCGTGTGTACGTCGGCACCGGTGGCGCCGATCCCCAGCACCAAGGCCAAGTTGCTGACCAGGCCGTCGTTTGCGCCGAAGACGGCGGCCCGGAACGTCCCGGACAGCCGTACCCGGCCGCGTGCGGCGAGACCGCGTAGCACTTCGCCATGGATCCGCTCATCGGCCGCCATCCTGTCGGTGGCGTCCACGTCGGTCTGATACGGCGAGCGGCCCTCCGCGCGTTGCATCAAGGCGAGCACAAAGAGGCCGCCGAAGTGCGCGGCGAGGAAGACGAGCAGCCGAGTCCGCAGACTGCTGCGGCGCGGCGGGCCGACGTCGTCGCCGAGTAGTTCCAACCAGTGCGACTCGTGGCGCCTCTCCGCGTCGGCCAGCGCCAACAGAATGTCGCGCTCCTCACCAGTCCGGCGGCCCGCGAGCCGGCGATAGCCAGCAGCCTCAGAGCGCTCGTCGGCGAGATACTGCCGCCAGCGTCGGATCTGACCGGGCGTACGGCTCGGGGAGGTGGGCACGTCCACATCATGGCAACCGGCGTCGCGCTAGCATCCGCTCGGTCTGGAGGTTCAGGCAGGTGCAGAAATTCACGCCTGAAACCATGACGACAATTCGAGGAGGTCGAATGATGTCTTCGGCGCAACCGGAACGCACCGCGACACTGACGGCGGATATGGAGCGAGTCGTTCGCGAGCAGCGGCTGGGGTTCGTGGCCACCGTATGTCCAGATGGCACGCCCAACCTCTCCCCTAAGGGGACCACCAGGATCTGGGACGATGAGCATCTGGTCTTCTGTGACCTCATGTCGCCGCAGACCGTGGAGAACCTCCGCACCAATCCTGCCGTCGAGGTGAACGTCGTCGATCCGATTGCCCGCAAGGGATATCGGTTCAAGGGATCGGCACAGGTCTTAGGAGAGGGCGCGCTGTTCGAGCGGATCCTGGCGTTCTATCAGGTCGACGAACCGCCAATGAGGGACGCCCGCTCGAGGATCCGCCATATCGTTCTCGTGAAGATCGAAAAGGCGCTGCCGCTCTTCTCCCCTGCCTACGATTCCGGACTTACCGAGGATGAAATCAGGGCCTCGTGGTGGGAACACTTCAGCTTGCTTCAAAGCCGGCACGCGGCGCCGACGAGTCCGACATCCACAGCAGCCAATGCAGACTCGGCTCAGACTTAGCGGCGCAACAATGAGGTGTCCTGCGTCTTGCGGTCAAGCGCGATGAAGTTGGGTCTTCCAACGCTGCTAGCCTTACGGTGGTGCGAGCCAACGTGCGCACCTGGACCCACGCCGTCTCCTTGTTTGTGCTGAGTTGCGCCGTCGGACTTTGGGTGTTGCATCAAACCCATCGCTGGCCTCGAGGTGATGGGCCGCACTATGCAATCATGGCGAGCAGCCTGGTCAACCGCGGCAGTTTTGATGTCAAACCCAGCTACACGTCAGGCGATTACATTGGTACCTTCTTTTATGAACCGCTTGATTTTCATATCAACGCCCAATATTTCACGCAGGACAGTCCGATGTGGTATTCGTACCACAGTTTTGGGATGCCTTTGCTCCTCGCGCCGTTCTTGCTCGGTGCGCAGCATCTGCATATCTCGCCGTTGTATGCCATGCAGCTCGGGATGGTGCTTTTGCAGGCGCTTGGGATCGTCCTCGTTTATCTGTACTCTCTCGAACTCGTTCGGCACCATGGCGCGGCCCTGGTTGCGGCCGCAACACTGCTGGGTTCGATGTCATATCTCGGTCTGATCGGCCATCTTTTCCCGGACCTGCTTACGGCCACGGTTCTGGTTGGCAGCCTGCTGTGCCTCGCCCGGTTACGCCGCCGACCCGAAAGTCTATTGCCACTAGCTGTCCTCAGCGCCCTGGCAGGCTTCGGGCCGTACCTACACGTGAAGACCAGTCTGATATCGCTCACTCTGCTGTTATTGGGTCTGCTGCATTGGTGGCGGAATGGTAGATCTGGAAAGGCGTTGGCTTGCCTTGTCGTGCCCGCAACTGTGCTGATCGTCATCTACGCGGTCAAGATTCATGCCTGGTATCACACGTGGATGATCACCGCGCCGTTCAGCAATGGACTGCTCTTCCACTTCCCGCCGGGCCCGTCGATCCTTGCCAGTTTCCTCGATACCTCCCGCGGCATTCTGCCTAACAACCCGGCTTATTTATTGATCTTCGCCGGCCTGGCGATCTGGTGGAAACGTGACCGCAGTTCGGCTCTGGTAACTCTTGCGGTCGTCCTTCCCTCGCTGCTCCTGCAATCCACCTTCGCTGACTGGGCTGGGGGCTGCTCCCCGGCCGGTGGACGCTACATGATGCCTTTTGTCTTCTGCGCCCTTCCCGCGGTCGCCTTTCTCTTCGCGAAGCTCCCGTGGGTTTTCCGCAGCGTGCCAGCCCTGCTGATACTCGCAGGCCTTGTGATCGGTGCTTACAACACCCGCATGGACTTCGAATGCTCCTATGCTGGCGATAGCAATCCAATGCTCGTTTCCCTGTCAGAGGCGCACCATATTCGGCCTGACCTCGCTACGCCGGCATTCAGTCATGATCTGATTCTCAATGGGGGCTCTGCATCCTTCCAGCTCCTGATAGGAACGGGCGTTGCGCTGGCAATGCTGTTGATAGGAATCGTGGTCGCTCAACCAAGACCTGAAACCGAGCTTGCGATGTCTGAATACCCCTCAGAGACCGCGAATACTGACCGGCGGCATCCCGAATTGCCAAGTTTGCGAAAGTGAGCATTGCCATGTTTGAAGATCAGTGGCGCTGGTGACGGCATCCACCGGAGCACGCACTGGGCGCTTGCTCGGAAAGTGCGCTGTGGTGACGGGTGCGGCAGCCGGGATAGGCCGTGCGACCGCAGAACTGTTTGCACGCGAGGGCGCTCGTCTTGTTCTCGCGGATATCAACACTGCCGGCTTGTCGGCGTTACGCGATTCGCTCGCAGACGTGACAGATGATGTCGCCGTCGTGACGGCGGACGTGTCGAAGCCGGAGGATTCCCGCCGGATGATCAACATGGCGGTTGAGCAGTACGGCCGGCTCGACATCGCGGTCGCCAACGCCGGCATCATTCCGCTGGCATCTGCAGTCGAGGCCACGCCAGACGACTGGGATGAGGTCATGGCGATTGACGGCCGCGGCATGTTCTTGACGTGCAAGTACGCGATCGAGCAGATGTTGATCACCGGCGGCGGATCAATCGTCTGTTTGTCGTCGATCTCAGGTGTGGCCGGCCAAGCACGTCAATCCACATACGGCCCAGCGAAGTTCGTCGCGTCCGGCCTTGCGAAGCATCTGGCCGTCGAATGGGCCACCCATGGCATCCGGGTCAATGCGGTAGCGCCAGGAACAATCAACACCGAGCGCGTACAACGGCTACCGGAGGAGCCGGGTGGGTCGGAGTATCTAGACGCCATCAAGGCGGCCCATCCGATGGGACGACTGGGCGAGCCGAGCGAGGTTGCGGAGGCGATCTTGTTCCTCGCCTCCGATCAAGCGTCCTTCATCACCGGCGTCATACTGCCCGTTGATGGGGGATTTCTGGCGCAATAGGCGAGCGCTCGGGCTTCGAGCGACCAAAGGATCGCTAGGTGCCGCTGCCCTGTGTACCGCTGTCCGCGGCCGCTCCTGAGGCTGGCGACGATTCTTCAGTTTCACCCTCGACGGTGACCTGGCGTTGGCCCCAACGTCGGCCCGTACCTGAACCCGGCGCGGCTGCGCTGCCTGAGTGATCGGGACCGTCAGATGTAACACGCCGTCGCCGTAGGACGCTTGGATGTTCTCGACATCGACCGTGTCGCCCAACTGCAACTGCCGGGTGAAGGTTTCATACTGCCCGTTGATGGGGGATTTCTGGCGCAATAGGCGAGCGCTCGGGCTTCGAGCGACCAAAGGATCGCTAGGTGCCGCTGCCCTGTGTACCGCTGTCCGCGGCCGCTCCTGAGGCTGGCGACGATTCTTCAGTTTCACCCTCGACGGTGACCTGGCGTTGGCCCCCACTGTCGGCCCGTACCTGAACCCGGCGCGGCTGCGCTGCCTGAGTGATCGGGACCGTCAGATGTAACACGCCGTCGCCGTAGGACGCTTGGATGTTCTCGACATCGACCGTGTCGCCCAACTGCAACTGCCGGGTGAAGGTTCCTTGCGGACGCTCGGCGATCAGTACGTTCTGGCCCTGCTCGTACTCGGCACGACGCTCTGCCGTAATCGTCAAGATGCTCCGCTCGGTGGTGATGTCCACACTCTCCGGATCCACGCCGGGCAGGTCCAGGCAGACATGGAATCCGTCATCGGTCTGCCACACATCCATCGGCATACCCATCGGGGTACGAGTCCCCGATAGCAGCTGGTTCGTCAGTCGATCCATCTGCCGGAATGGATCGCCGAACGGGTCAAATCGCAACACACTCATTGCAACCTCCAGAGCAAACGGATAAGGACTTGAAACACATTGGGTTGTTACCCACTCAACCGCAATTGTCGTCAGGAAGCCATAGGGGATATTCGCCCAGTTGCCAGCCCAAGCGCCAGTGGGATGAGCGACTGATGCGTATCGGATCGCTGGCGTCTTCGTCGCGGGGCCAGCAGGATGGGTGTGACGGCTGAAGCTGAAACGCCAGGACGGACAGGAGGAGTGATGATCAACTACGAACTCGACGGGAAGGTTGCCGTCGTCACCGGCGGGGCTTCGGGAATCGGCCTGGCCTGCGCTCACGCGCTGGCCCGCTCGGGCGCCACGGTGTGCTTGTGGGATCTGAAGGGTGAGGCGCTGGAGGCGGGCGTGGCCGAGTTGGAGCAGTACGGCCGGCCCACCAGTACTGCGACAGTCGACGTATCTGACTCAGGTCAGGTCAACGGAGCGATGGAGGACGTAGCCGATGCTCTCGGCCGGGTCGATGTCGTCGTGGCCAACGCCGGCATCGGCGGGGAGCAGAAGCCGACGGCCGAGTACAGCGACGCCTCCTGGCACCAGGTGATAGCGGTGAACCTCGACGGCGTCTTCTACACCATGCGCGCGGGCATCCAGGCGATGCGGCGTAGCGGCGGTGGCTCTGTGATCAACATGGCGTCGATCTTGGGCCAGGTCGGCTTCGCGATGTCCAGCGCGTACGTTGCGGCCAAACATGGGGTTCTGGGCATGACAAAGGCGGCCGCTTGGGAGCATGCCGGCGACGGTGTACGAGTGAACGCCGTAGGGCCGGGCTTCATTATGACTCCGCTGCTCGAGGCGAACCTTGACCAGCCGGCGATCGACTTCCTGGCTGGGCAGCACGCTCTGCAGCGGATGGGCCGCCCGGAAGAGGTGGCCGAGCTCGTGGCGTGGTTGGCCAGTGATGCGTCCTCATTCGTCACAGGCAGCTACTACCCGGTGGATGGAGGGTATTTGGCCCGCTAAGGCGTTGCACACGTTAGGCGCCCCCCGACCAGCTGCATTAGCTCTTCACCGGTCCGGACAGCTGATGGGTCGATAGCGTCTCGTACCGAGCGCGCCGGTTCTCGCCTGCACCCAGGTGAGACCGGACCAAAGCCACCGCACCGGCGGTCCAACTCGGCCCTCGATAGGTGCGGAGGGTGGACACGTACGGCCGAAGGTCCGTCGGCATCGGGGCCCGGGCCACGGTCAGGTGGGCTTTGAATCGACTTTCGTCTGCCGACGCGCCGACTCGCCGCCCGGCGGCCGCAGCTGCGCGAGCGAGCGCCCGCATCGGCGCAATGTCGCCCTCGCATCCAATCCAGAGGGCCCGCTTGCTGAACTGTCCTGACCCGGTGAGTGCGAGCAACAGTGTCGGATATCTCTTCGCAGCGCGGGTCAGCCGCGATTTCAGGTCGGGCACCCGCGTGTCCTCGACCTGGCCGTAGAACGCCAAGGTGAGGTGCCACGAGTCCGACGCCGTCCATCGCAAGACATCGTCGCGATGCGGGGCGACGGCTGCCTCGAGGTGAGCCACGACATCAGGCGGTATCACAATCGCCGCGAACAACCTCACCGATCGGCCATGATCATCTGGCCGCGGAGCTGATCGGCCGCCGCAGTGTGAGCCTCGATCGTCAATGCATTACACCGGTGTCCGCACTCGGCCACACGCATTTGTCGTTCGTGCTGTCCTTCGCTCATGTCTCAGCAGCCTCGCATGCCCGGCCTATCTCAGGAATGGTAAGTGCAGGCCAACCGTTGGCGGTGTCCGCACTCTCACCGCGCCTCCTGCACGCCCACTGGTATCGACTGCGATTCGGCGGGAGCCGACGACGCCGCCGAACCGGCATTGGCGCGGCTGGTGGCACTGGGCCGAGTGGCAGCCCAGAGAACTCCAGCTAGCAAGATCAGTGCGAGTGCGACCAGGGTGCCGTGCGCAATCCTGGCCCATGCCGATAGGTAGAACTGCGGGATGAGGAGGACCAGCGCGATCGCGAGGGGGACTCCGCTGAGCCGCGGCAAGATCGCCGTACGCCAGATCGAGAAGGCCACCAGGATCCCGCCTACGGCGAGCAGCAGCAGACCGGCGGCGAACGTGGTTATTGCCACGGCACCGAACCGAACGGAATTGACCAGGCCGAGAAGGTCGAGCGGTGTCCCCGATTTCACCTGGCCAGCGATGGCGTGCAACGCGAAATCCTCCGCGCCGTAATACGGCAGCGCCAGACCAGCCCCGACCCAGATGATCACTATGGCGGCGAGAGTCAGGCCGGCGCCGCGGCTTCCAGCCGAGATGCCGAAGAGAGCGAGCATGCCGAGCGGCATCAAGATCAAGGCCAGGATCGCGAACATGTGCGCAGCCACCCAAGCGCCTGCACCCATCGACGCCACGGCTCCCGCGACGGTGGACTCGTCGTGCCAGGGCCGAACCGCCGGATAGAGAAAGAACAACAACCCCGACAGCGCGAGCGCCACGGCTCCCAACCGGATCAAGGCTTTGGATCCAACCGTCTGACGTGTGGATTCGGTGCTATCCATGGGTTTCCTCCTCAAGGACGGGTTCTCGCGCCACAATACGGTCCGTCTCGTCGCGCCACAAGACGCAACGGTTCGTCTTTCTGCTATTCTCAGGAATTGTGATCGCCAGACGTGACCCCGACCCCACCCGACGCAACGCGCGGGCACACGCCGCAATCCTCGAAGCAACGCGAGAACTGATAGGCGAGGTCGGCTACGACAAGATGTCTATCGAGGGCATTGCCGCTGCCGCCGGCGTCGGTAAGCAAACCATCTACCGGTGGTGGCCTTCGAAAGCGGCGGTCGTCTTGGACATGTGGGCACCGGAGGTCCAACAGCAGCTGACCTTTCCCAACACCGGAGATCTGGCGGCCGACCTCAAGACACAGATCAAATCGGTGATCGATCTCAGCAACGACCCGAATTTCGGGCCGTCCTTCCGAGCCTTGGTGGCGGAGGGTCAGCACGACCAGGCGCTGGCAAGCCAGCTGGTGGAACGCATCTTCGGGCCTCGAATCGAAGCAGCCAAGGAGCGTCTCAAAGCGGCCCAGCACGACGGTCAGCTGGCACCTGACATCGATTTGGATCTGGCCATCGACTTGTTCTACGGCGGTTTCTATCACCGATATTTGTTGCGGGTAGCGCCCCTCAGCCACGAGCATGCCGAAGCGGTCGTCGATGCGGTCCTCACTGGCATCGGACGGGACGCGCAGCCCAGCCAAGAATGAGTACCGCAAGTGGGTGCTAGCACGGACGCTGGGCGCCGTACGGCAGTCATAGTGTGCGGCCATGGAGATGGAAGCCCTGCGTGGCCGGAGGTCAGCGGCTGGACCAGCTGCAACGGCGACCGAACCGGCACACATATCCGCTGCCGGCGGTGCCGCACCCTTGATTGCCATAGGCGCCACAGTCGGGCTCGCCTGGGCCACCAGCCTGCGCGGCTTCATGGCCCAAGTCGCGGGAGCTGAGTCTGCCGTCACGTGGTCAGGCACATTCCTCTGGATCGTGCTACCCGGCGTCCTCTGCGGCGGACTGCTCGGCTGGGCCGAGCACCTGCGCCGTACGGGGGGCCGGCGGCACTGGCGCTGGCTCGTCCTCTCGCCGCTCTTGTTCACGAGCGTGCTGCTGCCTGGGCTCATCGACCCGAAGACCTTCCTCCAAGGCGGTATCGGCGGCGGCGCTATTGGCCTCCCCGTGATCGGGATCCTTGGTGGCTATGCCTTGTGCGGTCGTGGGCGTCGCTGGACTAGGGTCGCGGCCGCTGTCGTCGTACTGGCCGGGTTCACCGTCTGGGCGCTGACGGCGACCGCCGTCGGCGGACCGAGTTTTGCGCTGAATACCCCGAAGGGCGCCTGGCTGACCTTGGAGTACTACTCCTTGCTGGTAGTGCTGTGCCTGGCATGCTCGATCCCGTTACGCCCGTTGCCAACCCAGGACGCGAACAAGTTCACGCAGGAGACCCCTCCCGGACGAAGAAGAGTGATCGGCTCAGCCACGCCGGAGCGCTCGAAGGTCGTCCCAGAGGGCGGCGAGTTCAGCTGAGGCTCCGGCCTCTCGGATAGCGACAAGCTGCTCCCAGAGCGGGGACTGAAGGAGGACGTCGGGGTCAATGGCGAGAGAGCGGTCCATGTAATCCTGCGGCGGCGTCTGTGGATCCGGGCGCAGCAGGTACGGCTCTTCCTCCGCGTACGCCTCACTGAGGACTGTTGAGGCTTGGTCGACACCGACGACGACCGCGGTACCGGTGGGGGCAGTGTTGACGACCAGCACGACCAGATCGGGCCGCCTTCGGTGCAAGATCTCGACGACCTTGTACACGTCGCCTGTCCACGGCTCAGTCTTGCGATCGCGAGCTGCTTCGAGCCCGTTGCGCGGCAGCACGTCGTCGAGCACGACGACGCCAGTGTCGGCCATGACCGGCTCGATGTTGATGAAGTCGCGCAGCGCAAACTCCGACAGGTGCATCCCGTCGATGAAGGCAAGATCAACTGGAACGCCCTCGAAGTGAGCCATCGGGTGGTCGCCGGCGAAGAAGTCGTCGCTTGTGGCCTTGATCAACTGCACATCGCAGTGAATCGGGTTGTCGATCTTGAAGGCGGGATCCACGGCGATCGTACGAGCACGCGAAAGTGTCAGGCTTCTGCCGGTTCTGATCCCGATCTCCAGATACGTCCGGGGCCTTGTCGTCTCGTGGATTCCTTTCAGCAGCTCATGACGAGTCATCCGAGGCTCGGGGTGCGGCACGAACGGGTCGGGCGGCTGCCAGGGCGACGGCTTAGCCGTTGCTGCGGGTTTGCGCGCAGCCGGTTTCGGCCGGGGCTTCGCGGCCGGCTTCTTCGGGGGCTCCACCGCCAGCCGCTTGGCCAACGCGTTCCGAGCCTTCCGTTCCGCCCTGCGTATCGTGTACGTGCGCTCGCGGCCGATGGTCGACTCCAGCATCGAGCCCACCATGCTGCGAATGCCCATGCATGCTCCTCGAAGAGGGGTGTGGCTCACGGTAGCAAGGCCGTGCGGTGACAGCCCGCCGTGAGTTCACAGGCGCTCGATCCGCAGACCCAACGAGCAGGGAGGGGTTGCCGATAGGACGCTCCACGCTGCGTACGCTCAGTTCACGTGGACGCAACCGAACTCGTCGATCGCCTATTTCGCAATTCCGTTGGCGCGCTCGAGTTGTACACCGTGTACCTCGGCGAGCGGCTCGGCCTGTATCGGGCTCTCGCAGACGGAGGCCCGACTACCTCTACCCAACTCGCGGCGCGTACGGGGACGACAGAGCGCTACATCCGCGAGTGGCTCGAACATCACACCACCGCTGGGCTCGTTGACGTCGACGACGCGGCCGCTGATCCGCTGGAGCGGCGCTACTTCCTGCCGGCCGACCATGTCCCCGTCCTCGCCGACCCCGACCATCCGCTCTATCAGGGCTACAGAGGTGTCGAGATTGTGCGCGCCGCTCGCCCCATGCCGGACGTTGTGACGGCCTTCCGCACGGGGGGCGCGCCACCACCCCTGCCGTGGGAGCCGGAGGGCAGAGCGGAGTTCAACCGGGCCTTGTTCCTCAATCACCTCGGCAGGACGTGGCTGCCAGCGATCCCCGACGTCGACTCGCGTTTACGCGTTGCGCCGCCGGCCAGTGTCGCAGATATCGCGTGCGGCACCGGTTGGTCGTCGATCGTGATGGCGAAGGCGTACCCGATGATCACTGTTGATGGATTTGATCTCGACCCGGATGTTGTCGCCGTGGCAACTCAGAATTCCGCAGCCGAGGGTGTCGCAGACCGGGTGAGGTTCCGCGCCGCAGACGCGTCCACCGTCAGTGGGGCGTATGACCTTGTCACGATCATCGAGGCCTTGCACGACATGCCACGACCCGTCGAGGTGCTAGCCGCCGCGCGGTCGATGCTGCTTAGCGGCGGGTGTGTGATCGTGGTGGACGAACGTACCGAGGATCAGCTGACGCCCGGGGCGGGCCTGATTGAGCAGTCTCACTACGGCTGGAGCGTCGTCTCGTGTCTGCCGAGTGCGATGGGCGATCCGCACACACAGGCGACGGGTGCGGTGATGCGTCCCTCCATGCTCCGTAGATATGCCGAGGAGGCCGGGCTTGGCCGCTTCGAGGTTCTTGATATCACGACGGACTTCTGGCGGTTCTACCGACTGCGGCTGTAGAGACGATGTCGGCCTGGTCCGTAAGTTAGGTTTCACTGAGCGGAGGAGGCTCGATGCTATTGGTGCCCAAGCAGTTGCAACGTGCTGGAATGACTGGGAATGTGCCCTACTACGGCGGCCGTTTCACGCCGGCGCAGGCCTACGGGGCATCCCATCCGACTGCGCCGCCGCCGTCTTTCGCCGATCCGATGACAGCCGGCGGAGCCTTCGCGCGCGCGCCCGTCCCCTCCCGGGGGACCGATTCTCCTGCAAGGACTTCTCCAGCGAAGTCCCAGCCCGACCCGCAGCTTGCGCTGCAACACCTGTTAGATGCCGGGGTGATCACGCAGACGGAGTTTCAGGAGCTGCGAGCACGGGTGATCAGGTGATCGGGCCGGTGCAGGTACTGGTCGTGGGCTTCGATCAGGCGACGTTTTCAGGCGAGGTGCTCGCGGAGCTTACGCGGCTGCGCGAGGCCGGCATCGTCCGGCTCATCGACGTGCTGCTGGTGTGGCGCGCCGAGGACGGCGCTCTCCAGACGCTGGAAGCGCCGGACGGATTCGCAGCAGATCTTGGCAGAATGGCTGCCGAGATTCTCGGTCAGCCCGCGGTGGCGGCGGATGCAGGGCCGGAGTCGACCAACATCGAAGAGCAGCCAGATGGGACCAAGATCGATTCTGGTGTAACGTGGTCGCTCGCCGATGCCATACCCATTGGCGGTACCGCGGCTGTCGCGTTGATCGAGCACGTGTGGGCCGCTCCGCTGAGCGCCGCGATCCAGCGGGCGGGAGGCACGCCGCTCGAGGAGACATGGCTGGCGCAACAGGACATGGAGTTGCTCGAGTCCCTGATGGCACGCCAGGATCAGTAAGCACACCTGCGCTGGGTTGGCCCGGCCGCCCACGACCGAGGAGGATCGGATTGTCAGCCGCAAACATCCCTGAACCGGTTTCCGCCAAACGGGTCATGATCGACGCCCCACGGCTATGGGGCGGAGGGCTCGCAACCGCGGTTGTCGCGGCATTGGTTGCGGCTGTTGGTGTGTTGATCTGCCGCGACCTGCTGCACGTGAAGCTCGTCGAGCCGCCGCTGCTTCCCATCACCGATTCGTTCCCCATCAACTACGCCGTGACGGCGTTCGTGCTGGCCTTGGCGGCTACTGGACTCGCCCACCTGCTGTCGGTGATCACGCCCCGGCCGCGGGTGTTCTTCGGGTGGATCATCGCTCTCTGCACGGTTACCGCCATGGTGTTGCCCTTCGCCTTGGACGGCAGCCTGAAGGGCAAGATCTGCGCGGCGGTGATCAACATGGTGATCGGCCTGTGCATCGCGAGCCTGGTGTCCGCAGTGCTGTCCCGGACGGTCGTCGATCCCGAACGTTCGTGGCAGCAGCGTTGAGTTCAAGAAACCAGGCCAGTTAGCAGGCGGGTTGCTGCAGCGTTGAACCGCTCGACGTCGTTGTACGGGCGGGCGATCAGCATGGCCCCTTCCAAGCTGCTGACGATGACTTGCGCTGCCTCGCGCGCTGGCCCGTTCAGCGTGATCCTGCCGGACTCCTGGCCCTGTTGGAGAACCCGGGTCAGCCAGGCTTCGTTTGCATCAAAGAACTCGATGACGGCTTGCTGCATGGGCGTGGCGAGCGTGTCGTACCCGGCCGCAAGCATTCCGCACAGACACATCCTGCGCTCGCTGAGGACGTCGGCGTAGATCGCTGCGTACGCGCGGATCTTTGCGACGGGGTCCGTCTCGTGCTGGTCAATGGACTCCAGCGCCCGGGTGAATCGCTCCGCGTATCGCTCGATCAGAGCACGGCCGAGCTCCGCCTTTCCCGCGTAGTGGTAATGCAAGCTGGCCTTGGTGATATTCAACTCGGCCGCAATGTCGGCATAGCTGAACCCGTTGAATCCACGCAACTGCACCAGCCGCTCCGCGACATCGAGGATGCGGGTGGCGGTGTCAATGCGGTCGACCTGCTGGTCGTTCTCCGGACTCTGAGCTTGGTTCAGTGTCATCGCGACATTCTCTCCCATATTGGGTATTGACTCTCTACCTACTAGTAGGTCAGTCTAGTCTCAGGATAACTGATCAGGAGGGGGCGAACATGCTGGACAGGCATGACACCGAACACAAGAGCTTCTCGGCGCCGGATGAGACCCGGAGGTTCAACAACGGCCGCGCTGAGGTCATCGAAATCGGCGGAGGCGAGATCGGGCGGCTGATCTTCGAACCGGGTTGGCGTTGGTCGAACGACGTGAAACCCATTGCGGGCACCGAAAGCTGCGAGGCCCCACATTTCCAGTACCACCTCAGCGGACGGTTGGGAATCCGCATGGACGACGGCACGGAGTTCGTCGCTGAGCCAGGCGACGTGACGTCACTGCCGAGCGGACACGATGCCTGGGTGGTCGGCGACGAGCCTGTGGTCGTTGTCGATTGGTACGGTGCCAGCAACTACGCCAAGGTCGGTTGACTTCGGGCTTGATCAGCTGGACTCGGCTCCGAGCAGATTCAGTACCGCTCGTTCGATCTTGCCGTGCGTGGTGCCGTCCGAAAGATCAGCATCCGTCGCGGCGAGCGCTGGTGAGATGGTGGCGCCGTCGTTGAAAAGATCGATCAAGCGGGGGTCGACATAGGATGCGCGGGCGACGGCCGGCGTATTGCCGAGATAGCCCGCCACTTCCTTCATCGCTGCAGAAACGGCACGCTTGCGGGCGCTGACAGTCCCGGCCCGTTCATTGGCCTCAGCCAGCACCACTGCCGCGATCACGGTGCCGTGCCAGGTACGGAAGTCCTTGGCCGACATCGCATCGCCGAGCAGGTCCTTGAGGTAGCTGTTGATGTCGTTGGAGCTGACGTCATGCCACTGTTGCCCGTTTTCGTAGGCAAGGAGTTCTGGCCCGCCGCCCTGTCGTGCCAGCAGGTCGCCGACAGCTCGTAGAACAAGATCATCAGCCAGCGCCACGTACCGCTCCTGACCGGACTTTGCGACGTAGTTGAAGATCACTGCTCCAGCTTCGATGGTGACGTGCTCCTTCTGGATCGTGGCAAGACCGTAGCTGTTGTTGGTTTCCGCGTACGCCTCGCCGCCGATCCGGAAGAAACCAAGATCAAGAAGTCGAAAGGCCGTTCCCAACGCCCGCTGGTAGGGCATCCCTTCGAACCGGAGATGCTTTGCCACGGTCCGTCGCGCCGACGGGAGCCGGGCGGCCACCTCAAGCACCCTGTCGTGCTTCAACCGATCACGCTTGAGCCGCCACTGCTCGTGGTAGAGGTACTGCCTCCGACCGGCGTCGTCGATGCCGACCGCCTGCAGGTGTCCATTGGGTACGGGGCAGATCCACACCTGTTCCCAGGCAGGCGGAATGACCAGGAGTTTGCAACGCTGACTCTCTTCCGGGGTGAGGCGGTTCCCGGACTCGTCCAGGTAGACGAATCCCTTCCCGGCGCGTCGCCGGGTCCATCCCGGATCTCGTGGTGAAACCCTTCTCAGCCTCGGCACATCCGTAGTCGTACCCGTTTTGCCGACGTCTAAGGCACCTTAGGTACATCGGACCGTAGCTGGTCGAAAAGATACGTAATCTCCACGTGTTAGGCCTCCACGCCTTAGAAACACCATGGTTACAAGGACAACAAGGAGGCTGAAATGAGCTTGATGAATGACTACACGTTCCGGACCTTGAACGATCAGCGGGAGCGTGAGTTGGCGGAACTGGCTGCAAGCAACCGGCAGGTTCGCCTGGCGCTCAGTGGTCGAGGCAGCTGGTGGCGCAGAGCGTTGTCCCGTCGCGGACAACGACGCATCGCCATCGCGAGGCCCGAGCACCGGGTCGCGCACTGAGTGCGACCCGACCGGGTGTCAGAGGCTGGTGGCACGATAGTGCTCATGGTGAAAGCGGCCAGATCGGCCACCACCGTGCGGGCGCAGCAGGTCGTCGGGCGCGCTGAACAGCGCGCTCGACTTGGCCAGATCCTCGACGATGTCATTGATGACGGCAGCCGGTTTGTGATCATCGGCGGTGATGCCGGCGCCGGCAAGACCACGGTTGTCGAGGCGTTCGTGGCCGATCTGTTCGGTCCGCTAGCCGACCGCAAGGCCCAGCTGATCCGAGGTCAGTGTGTGCCCATGGGCGAGGAAGGTCTGCCGTACGCGCCGATCGTCGGCGCACTGCGCGATCTGGAGAATCAGCACGGCCGGGAACAGATCGTGGAGTGGGTCGGCGCGGGCCGGCAGGCGCTCGGTGCACTACTACCTGACGTAGGTACGGCGCCGCGTGAGAATGATGACACGATCCGGCTGCAGCTCTTTGAGGCCGTCACCATGGTGCTGGAGCGAGCCAGCGAGAACGGGCCGCTAGTGGTGATCATGGAGGACATCCACTGGGCTGACGAGTCGACTCGTCATGTGCTCCGCTTCTTGGCCCGCGCCCTGGCCGATGCGCCAGTGATGATCATCGCGACGTACCGCACTGACGAACTCACCCGCCGACATCCCTTGCGTCCGTTCCTGGCCGAGGTTGGTCGCTTCCCGGGCACGGTACGGGTCGACGTACCCAGTCTGGAGCGCGCCGAGGTCGCCGAGCTGTTGACCCAGTTGATGGAACGGCCGCCGAGCAACGTGGTGATCGATCTCGTCTACCGGCGCAGCGAGGGCATTCCGTACTTCGTCGAAGAGCTCACCCGATCCGCAGCCCGTGGGTGTATCGATATGCCGGACACGCTGCGAGACGCGCTGAACGTACGCGTCCTGAGCCTCTCCGACCGAACGCAGCAAACCCTGCAATTGGCCGCGGTCGCGGGAACCCATGTTGATCATGACCTGCTGGCAGCAGCGGCGGATGCCCAGGACGGGGACTTGGAGAACCAGTTGCGCGAGGCAGTTGATGCGGCTGTCCTGAGGGTGGACGAGACCGGATACTCCTTCCGGCACGCGCTACTGCGCGAGGTGGTCCACGACGACCTGCTGCCGGGCCAACACGCCCGGTTGCATGCCCGCTTCGCCAAGATCTTGGAGGAGCACCCGGAGCTCCTGAGTGCCGAAGCCGCTCCCTTGGAGATCGCTCACCACTGGAACGCAGCGCATGAGGTCAACAAGGCTTTCCGGTGGGCGCTGACCGCCGCCGAGTCAGGCTCCGCGGCGTTTCATGAGGCACTCAAGCTGTATGAGCGAGCCTTGGAGCTGTGGGATCAGGTGGACGATCCGGAGTCGGTGGCCGGGACGCACGCGAGCTTATTGATGCGCGCCGCGTACGCCGCCGAGGATGCCGGTGAGATCGAACGGTCCCTGGGCTTGGTCAACGCAGCGCTCGATGAGTTGGATCTCGACGACAACCGTCAGGAGCGCATTGAGGCATTGCTGGTCAAGGCGAGAACTACAGCCAACTTGATGACTGTAGGTGGTGTCGAGCCGCTTCGGGAGGCTCTCGGGCTGCTGCCCACAGACGCCGATCCCACGCTGCGGGCTCGAGTTCTGGAGATGCTGGCACGGCGGACGACGCTGTCGGGCGATATCCAGCAAGGCATCGAGTTTTCGCAGCAGGCCGTCGACGCCGCTGCATTGGCCAACTCCGATTCGGTGACGGCGAACGCGTGGATCACGTTCGGCACCAGCCTGGTTGCGGCAGGACAGGAGACCGAGGGGGTCGCCATGTTCGAGCGGGTCAGTCACCAGGCACGCAGCAACACACGTACGCTGCTGCGCTACTTCGTCAACTACTCCGATGCGCTCAACCATGTCGGCCGTTACGACGATGCGGCACACCAGGCCCTCAGCGGTGTCGACGTTGCGCGTGAGCTGGGCTTGCAACGTTCCTTGGGCGCCATGCTGGCCGGAAATGCGGCGGAACCGCTCCTGGCTCTTGGAGAGTGGGCGCGGGCGTCGGCCATGATCGAGCGGGCACTCGAACTGGATCCACCGGCGCACCATCACGCCCACCTGCGGCTGCTCCAGGCCTGGCTGTATGTGTGGCGCGGCCACCTGGACGAGGCGGACGCGGTGCTGGCCGAGTTCCGACCGATGATCCGCCGCGAGCAGCTGTCGCCGCAGTACAGCAACCAGGGGCTCCGCACCGACGCCGAACACGCGCTGGCGGTAGGTGATCATCAGCGGGCGTGGTCCGACGTGGCTGTGTTCCTTGATCACTGGCAGATCTACCATGCCACCGCGTCCTATCCCATCCTGGCGGCTGGTGCTGCGGCCGGGCGCGTGCTTGATCAGCGGGATGGCTCGGGACAGCGGGTGGCGCTCATCCGGGACTTCCTAGATCATCGGGCGGTGCCGGTGCACGTTCGGGCATTCTGGGAGCCCGTGATCACTGCCGAGCTGGACGACACGGTCCAGGCCTGGCGGTCGGCTTTGGATCAGCTGGCCGCGCAGCCGGCGCCTGCTCATCTGCGGCCGTACGCAGGATTGCGACTCGGCCAGCACTTGGTCGAAGCGCGGGAGCGTCCCGAGGCCAAGGAGGTGCTAGCAACGGCGTCCGAAAGTGCGGTCGCGCTCGGCTCGACCCTGCTGGCCGATCGGATTTCAGCGCTCGCGCAGCGTGCCGGTTTCGTCGTGGCTCCGCCGACGAAGGAGAGTCCGGTAGCCGGCCTGACGCCGCGCGAACTGGAGGTGCTGCAACTGGTGGCAGCCGGCCGATCCAATGGCGAAATCGGCACCGCACTGTTCATCAGTACCAAGACGGCCAGCGTGCACGTCTCTAATATCCTGGCCAAACTCGGCGTCAACGGTCGCGGCGAGGCCGCGGCCCTAGCTCACCGACTGGGTCTAGCTGTTCCCTAAGGCTGTTCTGGCCGTATCAGGTCTCATTCCCGATGCACTGTGCCGGTGAAGCTGATCGCCTCATGCACGTCGTCATTCGGATCGACGATGAAGGTCACCTTCTTCAGCTCTTTGATCGGGACGGCGAATCCGACGGTCGCGATGTCTTCATCCTTTGGCTTGATCGTGCCCGTGAAACCGCTCTGGAGCTCATCAGTCTCGTCGATGATGATCAGCGCGTCCTTGCCGTCGCCGTATCTGGCGCCGATCAGGACGCTCTCGGCATCGTACGGCTCTTTGGTCTTGTTCTCGATGCGGACCGACGCGATCACGATTTCGCCGTTGGTGGCCTCAGCGCCGCGGTCGGTTTTCTTCGCCTTGTCTGCGACTGCCCCGGCGATCTCGATCATCAGCCCGTCGTCGAACTCAGCGAGGTCGTTGAGGCTGAACTGTTGCTCCTGTGACACATCGCCTGGTTTGGTGCTGGTCGCGCTCGGGCTAGGCCCTACGGCCGACCGCGCAGGCGTAGCGACAGGGCTGCTGCTGGCTGGGGTCACGTCGAGCTGCGGCTGATTGGCAGCCGGTGAACTACATGCGGCAAGGGTCAGCAATACGGCGATGAGTCCCCCCGGGAGTCGCCTCATAGACCGACACCGTACCGGCCAGGGTGGTCTCAGGCCGCTAAGGTTGTCGCGTGAAATGGAAGGTCGTGCTCGCCGTCGGGGCTGTCGCCGGAGGCGCGGTGTGGTTCGTACGCCGTAAGTCCCGCCGAGCCGCAGATGAGGCCGAGCTCTGGGCCGAGGCCACCGACCCCGTCGCCCGCTTCGGCGACAGCTGACTCTCTCTCAAAGCTGACAACTCAGGGCTTGGTGAACATCTCGGTGACTCGCTCGGGAATGTCACCGTCAGTGAGCAGCGTCACCGTGTCGTCTGCACGCAATCGGGTGTCGCCGCGTACCGGTAAC
Organism: uncultured Actinomycetota bacterium; assembly: GCA_963759635.1. GTDB lineage: Bacteria > Actinomycetota > Actinomycetes > Propionibacteriales > Propionibacteriaceae > Microlunatus. Next base: position 501,457 of record CAVXAP010000027.1, on the reverse strand, counting down.
AGCATCCCATCGCGTACGACGATGCTGATCCAAATATTGCTGGCCAGCTCGGCGACCTCCTCGACAGTGTGGCCGTCGGCGAAAGACCCGGCAGCAACGCTGACCTGGTGTGTCGTGTCAGGGTCGGCTCGGAGCCGCACGTCGATCGCCCACGGCTCTGGTCTGACGGGCTGCATGGGCACTCCCAATCGTCGGGCGACTGTCGGAACCAGACTGCCCTGCACGACGACTGAGAAGATCACCACCACGACGACGATTCCGTACAGCCGCTCCGCATCGGGCACGTTCGCCGCGAGGATCAGCTCGCCGAGCAAGATCGGTACCGCTCCCTTGAGTCCAGCGAACAAGACGAAAATCTGCTCGCCGCGATCGAGCTGTGCAGGTAGCAGGCACAGGCCAACAACGAGTGGCCGAATCACAAGCGCGAGCGCGAGGCCGAGAATGAGTCCTGGCAGCCACACATCCATCCGAGCCAGGACCTTCAGGTCGATGGTCAGTCCCAAGACCACGAAGGCAACGATCTCCGCGAGTCCGGCCAGTGCCGCGTGGAAGCGTTCAATCTCGCGTTGATACGGGGCGCGACGGTGGCCGATCACAATGCCGGCGATGAAGACGGCGAGGAAGCCGGATCCGTGCAGCAGCGTCGTTACGCCATACAGAAACAGGACGCTCGCGAGGGTTCGCAGCGGGTACAAGGCCTCGCTCGGAAGGGAGACCCGGCGCATGAACCAGAGCAGAGCGATACCGCCGGCAATGCCAGCAGCCACTCCAATCGTCATTTGAAGCAAGAAATCGGCAGCAACGTGGCCGAAGGCGGCGCCAGTGACTCCGCCGGCGGCCAGTAGGCCACCCATCAGCGCGATCCCGACGGGGTCGTTCGCTCCTGACTCACCTTCCAAGATCGTGCCACTGCGTCCAGTGATTTCCTGTTGCCCGAGAACCGAGAACACCACTGCGGGGTCGGTCGGCGAGACGGCGGTCGCGACCAGCAACGCGACATACCAGGCCAGCCCGAAGGCCGCATGCATCAGGAGGCCACCGGCAGCCGCGGTCAAGAAGGTGCCGAGTACGCCGACGACGATGATCAGTCCCAGCGCCGGCCGGAGGCGCGCCCAGCCGATGTGCCTGCCGCCGTTGAAGAGGATCAGAACTAGCGCCACTGTGACGACTTGTTGGACCGTGTCGTCCTGCGGTTTCGGCATTCCGGGAACCACCTGCACGGCGATGGCTGCAGCGACCAGCATCCAGACAGGTGCCGGAACTCGGAGTCGCGCCGACAGCCGGTTGACCAAGATCGCCGCGAGCGCAACCGCGCTGGTCAGCGCAATGATCCAGGCGTACTGGTCCGTCTCGGACACGTGCTGCTCCTCGGCAGAGTCGACGAAGCGAGGCGATTGCCGACCAGCCTTCCCGGCACACCGAGGCACACATTACGCCGTACGCGCGCCTCTACCTCCGACTTGTCAGCGTCCAAGCGGGCTAGGGCCTGCCCCGTTCGCTCAATGTGCGGATCGAGTACCGCCACTCAATCCGTGCCGCGATCACGGTGGCCGGCATCGTTGGGCAGGCCTGCAGCAGCTCCCGAATCCGCGGCTCCACCGAATCCACCACCGGTCAGTTTTCGACTGCCGCTAAGGGGTGTTTCACGTACCATCGACAAGGCGCCCGTGGGTAGCAGTCAGAATCAGGTTGATCACGAAATTCCCAACGCCTCGTTGCTCACACAGCCTCAACACAGCAGCTGCCGCGCCCGCCTCCGCGACCCAGACGCATTCGCCGCACCAGCCTTTCTGCTTGACCTGTTCACTTCATGACTCCGTTCAAGCTTTTCTTGGTTGCTGTGGCTGCGGCGGCGGGCCTCATTCGGGCTGGTTGTCGGCTGGTCCGGCGATCTCGTACGGGGTGTCGAATCCTTCGTACATGAGGTGGGCGATCATTCCCTGGGCCGCATGTTTGAGGTTGTGGCAGTGGTCCATCCAGATTCCGGCGTTGTTTGCCACGAATGCGATGTCGTAAGTCTCGCCGGGCGGCACGTTGAGCGAGTCGACCCACCAGGGGCTGCCGGTGGCCGGCACACCGTTGCGGGCCAACACCACCACGTGGTGGCCGTGCAGGTGCATGGGATGGACTTCGCCGCTGTGGTTGTCGATGTGCATCACCGCCACATCACCCTCACGGACCACATACATGGGGACGTTGGGATAGAGGTGGCCGTTGATGGACCACCACAGACCGGGTCGGCCTTTCACGAAACCGGGTCTGCGGCCGATCCGATACTCGAACCGGCGGGTCGGATGGGCGGCATCAAACCCGAGCGGGGTTGGTGTGCCGTAGCTGAGCAGGTCCAGCTCCGCGGCGGGTTGCGCAGGCACCGCCGCATCGGCACCCGGGGGCCCAATGATTACTGCGGTTGCTTTGGACAGTTGCACCCTGACTGCCGTGCCGTCACTGAGCACTTGCACTTCAAGGTCGGCTCGGCCGCCGGCGGTAAGGGTCACCGTACGGTCCGAGACCTGGGTGGGTTGGTGCACGTCGGCGCCGTCTGTGGCGAGCAAACGGTAGGAGCCGTTGGTCCAGATTTTCATTGGCCCGTTGTCGGTGTTGGCGACCCGCACCCGCACCAGCTGCCCGGGTTTGGCCGGCACCCGGAGATCCTCGGCCTCGCCGTTGATGGTGCGCAGACCGCCGTAGGTGTGGGCGACCGCTGTGACGTCAACCTGCTGGCTGATCCCAGATTTCGGCAACACCACCAGCGATCCGAATAATCCGCCGGCGACTTGGGGGTTGGAGACCTGATGGGAGTGATACCAAAAGGTGCCGGCCTGCTCGGCGATAAACCGGTAGCTGAACTCACCACCGACCGGCACTGCATCCTGAGTCACACCCGCCACCCCATCCATGGCGTTCGGCACATCAACCCCATGCCAATGCAACGTGACACCATCGGCGACCGACTCGTTACGCAGATGCACCTCAATCAGCTGACCCTCCCGAGCCCGGATCTCCGGCCCAGGTGAGGTGCCGTTCACGGTGAACCCCTGCATGGTTCGGCCACCCACACTCAGCATCTGCTGCCGGGTCACCAGATCAACCCGGACATCGGCTGGCCGGGCCGGGTCAGTCACCATGTCGGTGACCAGCCGCGGTGTGGCAGGCATGTGGTGGTCGGGCATCTGGCCCTGCATATGGCCGCCGGGCTCACTGACGCCTGCATCAGACATGGCGCCCATGCCGTAATCGGCGTAGCCCATGTCCATTACCGAATACATCGCCGGCACTCGGCTGTTCTGCCACAACCAGGCCAGCGGTGCCACGATCGCCACGGTAGCCACAATCGGCAGGGCGATCCGTAACGCCCGCGGAGTGCCGGGTGGGCGGCGACCGAAGTGGCGAGTCATCACACCGGGGCGGCCGTGCGCGCCGCAGGCTGCTCAACCACAGCCGCCGCAGGGCGGAGCCGACGACCGGTGTAGATGGCGGTGCCGAACAGCGCCAAGGCGTTCAGCCCGTGCAGCGCACCCCCCAGGGTGAACTGATGGCCGAGGATGCCGAGCATGACCTGCACAATCACCAGCACGAACACGATGACGGCCCACTTGATCGCTCCGCGCACTTTGGTGAAGAACGACACGATCAACAGCAGCAGCGCAAGCGCCGGGACCACGAAGAACCCGTTGTTGATGTGCGCGATGATGCCGGCAGCTTCGGGAAATGGCGGCGTCCCCTCGCTCTCCATGGCGGCCTTGTCGAACACCCCGCCGCCGTCGACCCACTTGCCGAGCCCGGCAATCGCCCAGACCATGACCATCGCCTGGATGGCCACCTCGGCGGCCACCAGATATGCCAGCACCTTGTACGCGATTCTCATGATTTTGTGCGCGGTTCTCATGATGTTGCCTCCTCAACGCGCGCCGGGCGACGCTTGTCTCAACGGTGTCCTGGTACGCGGTCGGGCAGAATGAGGCGGGCCGCAGAAATCCATGGAGGCTGACCTCAGGGGGGCAGGGGTAGGCCAGCCCCGTATCAGCTGAGCAGCATTCGGCGGATCATAGACGTGTGACCATGGCACGGCTTCGGTGGTACGCGCTGACGACGGTGGGCGGGCTCTTCATCGTGTGGGAGCTGATCACCGAGGCGATGTCCGACCCGTCACGCTGGGATCTGGTGGCGATCCTCGTCGTCATCCCTATGTACGCCGTGGGCGCATGGCTAACATGGCGGCTGCCCGAGCATCCCCAAGCAGTTCGGTTACTCGTCTGCGGGACCGCCGTGGCGGTCGGGTTGGCCGGCTTTGTTGGTGAATGGCCGTGGTCCCCGGTGCTCAGCGCACTGAGTCTCGAAGCGGCAGCGGTGGCGTTGCTGGCTATGGCGCTTCTGATTGGGAGCTTTCCAGACGGCTTCGTCGAACGCAGGTGGCAGCGGCTGGCTCTGCGCTGCTCGTGGGTCGTTCTCCTTGGTGCGCCGCTGGCTCTGCTTGCTTCACCTGTCGTGCCGGTGTCTTCGGACGCCGCCCCGTACCGACCTGCGATCCCCAACCCGTACGCGGTGAGCTGGCTCGCCTGGCTGGCGCAGCCAGCCGCCTGGCTGGCACTCCACAGTGGATGGGTCCTACTGGTCGGTGTGCTGGTCTTGTGTGCCCGGTTTGTCGCGGCCGATGCCGCGGGCCGGGCTCAGCTGCGAGTCATTTTCGTTGTCGTTCTCGGGCTGCTGCTCTATTCCGCGGGTACGGTGGCGTCGGCACTTGGCGCACCCGAAGACTCGGCTCTGGTCGTAACCCTGTACACCCTCGGGTCGCTGACGGTGATTCTGCTTCCGGGGGCGATCAGCTACGGGATTCTGCGCCATAGGCTCATCGACCTGGACCTCGTTGTCCGCAAGTCCGTCGCGTACGGCGGTGCATTCTTGCTCATCGCGGCGACCTATGCACTCAGCAATCGGGTGCCCGTAACCCTGGCCGTCACCGTCGCCATCGCTGCCGCGCTCGCCTTCCAGCCGCTCCGTCGGCGACTCGAATCTGCCGTCAGCAGAAGGCTGTTCGGCGATCGCGTACGGCAGTACCAGTTACTGAAAAACCTCGGCACGACGATGGAGCAGACAGCCGACCTCGACGAGCTGCTGCCTCGACTCGCAAACGCCATCCGCGACGGAATCGGCGCGAGCTGGGTACAAGTACGGCTGCGCGACGCGGATGGTAGCTGGCTCGATGAGCCGGTCGGCGTCGCCGGCGAGGTGAATGGCGATAGCGCTGCCGGTGTCGACCTGGTACGCGCGGGCGAGCTGCTCGGACGAGTTGATCTTGGCCCCAAGCCGGGTGGTTATGCCGACTCTGATCTCGAGCTGCTGGCCACCGTGGCCACGCAGGCCACGACAGCAGTCGCAAACGTTCGGCTCGCGACTCAGCTCAAGGAGGGACTTGAGGAGCTGTCCACCTCTCGCGTCCGCCTCATTGCCGCGCAGGAAACGGAGCGTCGTCGCATCGAGCGCGATCTGCACGACGGGATCCAGCAGGAGGTTGTGGCCCTCATCGCGGGTCTCCGGCTTGCTCGCAACCGGCTCAGCCGTGATCAGCTCACCGCCAGCGAGCTCACCGATCTGCAAGATCAGGCCCGCGAGATGCTTCGAGACCTCAGGGAACTCGCCCACGGCATCCACCCGCCTGTCCTCAGCGACAACGGGCTGGTCGCAGCGCTGGAGTCCCGGGTCACGAGGTTCCCCATCTCGGTACAAATCCTTGCCGATGATGAGCTACGTGCCGAGCGGTTCTCCGAGGATGTGGAGGGCACGGCCTACTTCGTGGCCTGCGAGTCCCTCACCAACGTCGCCAAGCACGCCGGCACTGACGCCGCCCGCGTCCGGCTATCGCATTCGGGCAGCCGGCTCTGCATGATCGTCGAGGACGACGGCCGGGGCTTCGAGTCGAACGGCGCGCGTTCCGGAGGCTTGGCCAACATCCGCGACCGCGTCGAGGCGCTACACGGCAAGCTCAGGATCGAGAGCCAGCTCGGTGCCGGAACCAGCGTCAGCGCTGAACTCCCACTGCTGACGGGCGGGTCAGGATGACCAAGACGCTCAGAGTCGTTATCGCCGAGGATAACTACCTCGTACGCGAAGGCGTACGCCGTCTGCTGGAAGACTCCGGGCAGATCGAAGTCGTGGCCTGTGTTGGTGATGCGAGCGAGCTGCTCGATGCGGTACGGCGACTCAGCCCGAACGCGGTTCTTACCGATATCCGCATGCCGCCAAGTCACCATATGGAGGGCATCGAGGCTGCCCGCGCCATCCGTGCAGAGCACCCAGAGATCGGCGTCGTGGTGTTGTCGCAACACACGGACGAGAGCTACGCCCGAGCCCTTTTCAATGATGGCTCCGCAGGTTTGGGGTACCTGCTCAAGGACCGGGTTGGTGATCTTGAGGACCTCGTTCGCGCGCTCCATGAGGTGGCGGCCAGTGGATCGGTCGTCGATCCGCTGATCATCGACACCCTGGTCGCTCGACAGCAGACGCGCGGGTCCAGCCCGCTAGCCTCCTTGACCCCGCGCGAGCTGGACGTATTGCGAGAGATGGCCCAGGGCAAGACCAACGCAGGCATCGAGCAAGCTCTGTTCCTTTCCGAGTCGACAGTGGAAAAGCACGTCAACGCGATCTTCACCAAGCTGGGCATCTCGGCTGCGCCCGTTCACCGCCGAGTCGTCGCCGTACTTGCGTTCCTGGAGAATGCTCCGACGCCCAACCGGCTTGACGGCAGTCGTCCGCGCAGATGATTGGTCGCGTATGACTCCTTAGGCCGACTGTCAGCGTCTCAGCAGGCTATGGCCAGCTGAGACGCTGACAAGTCGGAAGTAAGAGATTGAGCGCACTAACCCAACAAGAGTGACTCGCAATCAGGTCAGGTCCCCTAGTCTCATCCCATGAGCTCGCAGTTTGACGTCAGCATCCGTCCGGCGTTCCCCCGTGGGCTGATCATCCTTCTCGGACTCGCCGCCGCGCTAGTCGCGGCTCTGGGCATGAGGCAATTCGCCAACATTCTCGGTCCGGTGTTCATGGCATTGGTGCTCTCGATCGCCGTCCACCCAATACGAAAGCTGGCTGACCGTTACCGGTTACCGGCCTGGCTGGGAATGATCCTCAGCCTCATCGCGGTCTACGGGATCGTTTTCGGGCTCTCTACGATTCTGGTCATCGGAGGCATCCAGTTCGCGACCCTGCTGCAGGATTACGGCCCACAATTCCAGGCCTTCTTACAGCAGGTTGTTCAACTACTCGAGTCGGTCGGTGTAAGCCAGGAGCAGCTTCAAGGCTTCGTGAACGACCTCAGCCCAAGCAAACTCGTTGGGGTTGCGGGCAGCCTGCTCGGTGGGCTCGCCGGCGTATTGAGCAACATCTTCTTTCTCATCGTGCTGCTGTTCTTCACAGTTGCCGACGCGGGAGACTTCGCCTCGAAGCTAAAACGCGTCCCAGTGCACGGTCAGCGGCTCGCGGAAGTATTTGACCGGTTCGCTCATGGCTCCCGCCAATATCTCGCGGTAGCAACGGTCTTCGGCGCGATTGTCGCATTCTGCGATTTCATAGCGCTGTGGATTCTCGACATCCGTTATGCCTGGCTCTGGGCACTGTTGGCATTTATTACCAACTACATCCCCAATATCGGGTTCATTATCGGGTTGGTGCCACCGACAATAATCGCGTTGCTCGATAAGGACGTCGTGACCGCAATTATCGTGGTCGTGGTCTACTGCGTATTGAATTTTGTCATTCAAACCATTATCCAACCGAGAGTTGTCGGCGTCACAGTCGGACTCTCGGCCACCCTAAGCTTCCTGTCTTTGATCGTCTGGGCCACGATTCTCGGCGCTTCTGGAGCATTTCTTGCCATTCCGCTGAGCCTGCTGGTTAAGGCCTTGCTGGTCGATGTCGATCCTGACCAGGACTGGGTGAGAGTTCTCTTGTCCAGCGGAAAACCTGGCGACGCGTCCGATCAGGCTCAAAGCAAAGAATCTTATGCCGTGGATGCGACGACGGAATCGCCCGCAATGGAGTCCCATGTTGTTGAGCCGACGCAGGAACGTGACACCAAAGCTCCAGACACTTAAAGGATTCCGAGCCGCTCCGCCTGGAGGACCGCCTCGCGACGTGTCTGCACGCCAAGTTTGCGATACGTCGAGCGCAAGTGGGTCTTCAGCGTGTTCCTCGAGATGAACAGTGCGGAGCAAAGCTCGCGCTGGTCCAGAGGAGTCGGCAGATACTGCAGGATCTCCAATTCACGCTCCGAGAGCGGATCAGTTAGCCGAACTCCAGAAATCGGCTGCTTTCGGAGATAGCCGAGTAGTTCGACCACTTGCTCTCCGTACGCCGTGATCCGACGCCGCTCGGCCTCGAGAACCGGCATGATCGCCTCAGCAAGCTCACCGTACGGGCGTCGCCAGCCGTGGATCTCGGTGCTGTGCAAGGCGAGCCGAAGATGATGCGAGGCCTGGTCAGGCATCTTCGCACGCCAAGCCAAGCTAGCTGCGCCTAGCAGCACTCGTACGCGCAGCGCCTCGGATCGGCCCCGAAGCAATGCCGACTCAAGTGGCAAATTGCTCATCAATCGATCCAGCTCTGGGTTGAGCTGGCCCGTCCCGGAATCGAAGGCGGCACGTTGAAGGACCCATGCTCGTAAATACGACTGATTGTGCGTTCCATCGTCGAAGTCGTTCGCCGGCGATGAATTCAGACACATATGGAGCGCCTTTGAGAATTCGCCTGATGTGAGGTGCGCGTCGATTCGGACAATTGCCCACAGGCATCCGGTTGTCCACCATTTCCGGACGTGCGGATTTGTGACAATCAGCTCGTCCAATATCAGGGCACAACCCAAAGAGTCGTGATTTCGGACCAGGCGCATACGCGCATCCGTAATGGTTTCCAGCGCCTGGCTGATCGGGTGGGGAAACGCAGATCGAGCAGGGCTGGTCGATAAGTGATCAGGTGGCGCCGTCACTTCGCTGCCTAGCTCCATCTCGAGCCAGCGCCGGGCCGACCAAATCGTCGCCCCTTGATTGAGCGTGCCCGGATCGCTCTCACGGGCAATCAGTGCATCAGCTCGATCGAGCTGTTGTCGGGCGGAGCGAAGATCCCCGGCAACGATGGCGTCCCATGCTCGGATCTCGAGTGCTCCAAGTTGCGCGGCGGCGTACGTCACAGCACTTGAGGCGTTTGACTCGTTGAGCATCGTCACCGCTGTGTTTGATGGCCCTTCGAGGAGGAGGCATGCGGCGTGTAGTTCGTGCCACTTGGACTTCAATGCGTGTGACGCAGCTGTTGAAGCAGCTGTCGGATCGTGGTGAGGATCGACCTCGAGAATCCGTACCGCCAATTCTGGTTGACCTCGCTCCGCGAACCACCAGGCTCTCAAGAATCGGAGCACGTCGGCCTGCTGTCGCGTCCGAGGACGCGGCCTACCATCCAAGATCCTTGATAGCGACGCCATCGCTTCCATCCGGGCACCGGTGCCGAGGCTGATCAAGACCGATGACAGCAGCATGCTGAGATCGTCGCCTCGGCGGGACACGGGCAGTCGGGCAAATTCTGTCCGAGCCCAGGTCCAGTCGCCCGTCGCGAGTGCCACACAAGATCCGGCCAGAACGGCCTCCCCGAGTGCCTCCCACGACTGACCTTGTACGGCGAGGGGAGCTGCGCGGACATGCTCACCTTGTTTAGAGAACCATGCCGCCGCCCGGGCGGACAGTCGCCGGAGCTCCTCAGGTGAGGATTGCATCAGCTCAGCAAGCAGCAGAGCACGAAACATGGGGTGATAGCGGTAGGGCCACCGGCCCCCCGGGAGCCGATGGAGAAAACCCGGCTCGTAATGCACTCGCTCAAGCAGCAGCGCGGCATCGGAGCGGCCTGTGAGTTCCTGAGCAAGCTCGACGTCGAGGAACTCGCTCACCGCGGTCTGGAGCAGGAAGGTACGGACATCGTCGGCTGTATAGGCGAGTGCTTGGCCCATCAGGTAGCTGCCTACGGCAGTATCGCCATGCAGCAGGGTAGAAAAGGCATGGTCCGAATGCGCTCCATGGGACAAGGGCGTCGTGGACAGCCTGAGCCCGGCCGGCCAGCCCTCGGTGTGCAACCAGAGCGCATGTGCCTGTTCTGGACTGACGTCAATGTTGTTCGCAGACAGGAACAGCCGAGTCTCGTCCTCATCGAAGGCCAGGTCATCAGCTCTGATTTCCCGCACCTTGCCTGCAAGCCTGGCCGCGTGCAGCGCAAGGATCGGATCACGGCGTGTTGCGATGACAATGTGTCGCGCGTCATCGGCCAGATGCAGCGCATCCCCCAGCAGCCAGGTGCTGCGGTTGCCCTCCAGGACATGCACGTCGTCGATGATCAGCGTAACGGCCTGGAGACTCAGGGCATCTGTGATCCGACCCCACAGTTGCCAGCTATCCGTGGTCTCCACTGGGTCCAGCCGGACCACCGGGCCGCCGGTGTCGGGAGCCCACTGCTCCAGCAGCGTGGTCTTCCCGTAGCCCGCAGGGGCGGACACGAGAGTAATGGGGGCCGAAGCGCTTCTACCGAACTGCAGAAGCCTTCGACGAGTGATCACGCCGTCTTGAGAAATCGCCATCCCTTCGCTGTAAGCGATTCGCTTGAGCTGTCGGGGGGGCTCGTTCCCTCACCTTGCCGCGGCGACGATCGGCTGCGTCAATCTCCCGAAGACGCACCATCCCTCATGTTAGGTGGGTCGTCATCTCTCGTCCAGCTTGATCTTTGCCGGACTTCGACCAGCTCAACGCCAAGATCGTGCATGGCCTGCAAGGCACCGTGAAGCTCTGCCTGATCGCGGAAGACACCAACCAGGATCGTGTCGCTCGTTGTTTGTTCAATGTGGAGGTTAAGAGCCTGCAGCGCAGCCACGAGTGCATCAGTCAACTCACCGCGCACGCGGATCTGGTAAGTGAGGCGCCCAGCGCCTCTAGTCATGAGCGTGAGCTGGCCGCTTGGCCGCTGGTGGCCAGGGCCCAATTTGCAAAGACCGAAATGCCGATCGCCCACGGGTTTGCTCTGGGACTCGTTATGGACATGCCGCCACTCCACAGGTTGACTCGAGACGCGATGGTTCGATAACGGCACAGTGCTCCCGATTGGCTGGCTGAGGCATCACTCTTCAAGGGTGATCTTTGAGAAACGCCGACCCGGGACGGACCGACGCTCGCGATCAGGTCGTGGGAGCGCGCCCGGACTCCGCCGTCTCTGGCACAGTGACATCACCCTGGGCCTCAGCCGTCTCCTGTACAACCGCAGGACTTTCAGCGTCCACCATCTCAGGAGCAACCGGGCTTGGGGGCCGACCAAGGAATTCGATGATCGCGAGGACGACGAGCACGCAAAGCGCGATTACGATGATCACTTTTCCGGTCGGCTGATCCCAGAAGACCAGCACCAGCGCTGCGATCGCGAGTACGGCGATTCGCAGCACTCGCTTGTAGGTGTAGACCCAAGCGCCGACAGGACCGGTGCGGAAGCCGGCCCTTTCAGCACCGCCGCGGAGCCACGCGATGCCTGCCTTCAACCCTGCACGAGCCCGCACTGCGGTGACCGAGCGGCCGGTGAAGAACGCGGCCAGGGCGATAACCAGGCCAAAGACCAGCACCGTACGCAGCCCCAGCCGCAGGAACCGCACCAGCGTGTCGTAGAAAGAGGCCGCGGCCTCATAGGTCAGTACTCCGGCAGGACGGGCATCGAGGTAGAGCGCTCGGAGAACCAAGATCCCGACTGCCAGCGCCAGCATGCCGGCAGCCAGTCCCAAGCCAGCTCCCATCAGTGCGCGGCGATGGTCCTTGGCCACGTACACCCCGAGCGCCAGCAGTACCAGGACCACCACAGGCGCCCAGTTTCCGATCGTGGTGAGCAGACTGAAGGCACCTTGAGCTTTGGTGATCGCATCCGATTGCAAGACCGTAAACGATGGATTGATGTCAGGGATACGATTCGCAAGGTCGAATCCTCTATCAACCAGCCGCTGTTTGACCACTTCAATGAACGGGCCCAGGTTGATACTCACGGTGCCATTCGCGATCGTGATGCCTTCGCCTGTCTGGCCAGTCAGCGCGGCGACAAGTGCGGTATGAGCCGACCGGTTAGCAGTCACCCACGCGTCTGCGAACGCGTCGCTGGCCACCACTTTGCCGACTTCAGTGCGTACGAAGCTCTGGACTCCATCGGACAAGGGCCCGGACAACGCATGCAGCTGAGTTGCGACGAGCGGTGGCAACCCGCGCTCGGCGAGCGCGTCCACAGCCTGATTGGTGATTCCGGATACGTCGAGACGCGCGAAGATCTCCGCGGTGATCTTGTCGGCGACTGCGGCCTGGATCGCCGGATCCCGCGCCAGCGGCGCCACGGTTGTGACATAACGATCGGTATCGGTGATCAAGTTCTTTGACCAAACGGCAACCCCAGCGAGCGGCGCCAATATGCAGGCGATCACGATGAGCAGGGTGGCGACTACTGAGCGCCACCGCTGCCGCCGCGGTCGCGAGGGTGGGATGACAGCCTGCTCGGCCGGTGCGGGCGCGGCGGAGACCTGCGAGCGCAAGTCAGCTACTTCGGCGCGAAGCCGCTCGAGCTCGGCCCGCTCGTCCGCACTGAGCACAGCATCCTCCGTCACTGCGCTACCGTCCTGCTCGCCGCCACGTTGGCAACATCTCCCATCTGGATAGCCCGGGTCATCACCCCTGATGGGTGACTAGGATCCGACGGCCGTCTCTCTGTCACGAAACCGGTCGGAAACAGCCGCCCTTGATCGATTCAGCTGTATGGTATCTGACCACTTCTGGGGGGAGACGGCCGCCGCGCTCCTGCCGAGTCAGTCCTCGCCCTCGGTGTCGGCCGCTGTGGATGCGGCACCCGCGGCCTTGGCGTCCTTTTCAATCTCCGCGGTGTCGGCCTGTATCTCCCGGGATTCCACTTTGTCGGCCCTAGTCATCGACTGTTTGATGTCGTCTTCCATCTCCGAGACGCCGACGACCACGAGCCCCGCCTGGCCCTCATCGAGGTATTCACCGAGCTCCTTGAGATCGTTGCGGCTCATGCCAGCAGCAGCGTGTCCGGCCACCGAACCGAGTACGGCGCCGCCGGCCGCGGTCGCGGCTAGCAAGCCACCTCCGATTGCGGCGAACGGAAACAGCACGAGCACAAGCCCAGTAGCCAGCCCAACCCCGCCGCCGAGTACGCCGCCGACCCGGGTCGGCGTCTCGTGCTTCTTGGTGATCCGCACCTTGCCGTCGGCTCGCTTTTCGATCACCGCGGCGTCGTACGCGTCCAGCATGCCGGCCTTCGTGTGCAGATCCTTCACCAGTTGGTAGTCCGCCTCCGCATCCTCAACGCTGGGGTACACACCGACGTACGCCACGAACGTGTCGACCGCCATCTCATCTCCTTGATCTCTCGGCTGCGTTACTGTCCTCAAAGCTGGTCAGCAGTATGGGCCCGCCGGAGATGTGAGGGCATCACCCTGCACGGGTGAGTTGTCGAAGCACACTCGCGCATCGGGTCGGGGGGCGGGAGGAAAGCAACCTCCGGCCCCAGCGGCGAGTGTGTGCGGAAGGATCAGAACTTGGCCGACGAAGACGACGATCTGGTCGTACGCATTTCCAGAATGGAGGCGTTCAGCGACGGCGTCTTCGCGATCGCTATCACTCTGCTGGTGCTGGAGCTTTCGATACCCGAGGGATCCGAGGGCCACCTGCTCAAAGCGGTACTTAGCCTCTGGCCCTCCTATCTCGCCTACATCGTCAGCTTCGCCACAATCGGAGCGACGTGGTTAGGCCACAACTCCATCACGCACTACATGCACGGCGCGAATACCACATTCCTGAGGCTGAATCTGGCCCTGCTGCTGGTGGTCTCCTTTGTGCCATTTCCTACCAAGTTGGTCGCGGAATACCTCGGTTCCCGCGAAGACGAGAAGGTGGCTGCCACCATCTTCGGTCTCACCCTGTTGGCTGCGACATCACTGTTGTCGCTGTTATGGCGCGAGGCAGTTCGTCATCGGCTCGTGCACCCGGCGACTGACGATGATGAGATCACGCTGCTGTCCAGGCGGCTCCAGCCGAGCCTCGCGCTGTATGTGGTGCTCATCGTCGTCGGCTTGTTCACGCCACTGATTGCGGTGATCGGCTATTTGGTGATCGCTTTCTTCCTCATCTTCCCGGTCATGCTGGGCCGTCGACAGAAATCCGAGCCCGCTGCCAGCTGATCCACGCCGACCTCCCGGTACGTGGTCCGTGCCGACGCCGATTGATCGGCAGGACCTTTGGCCCTAGCTGGTGCGGCTGACCGTTCAGATGATGGCCACGTGACCCGGAATACAGTGCGGCTGTTCGTCTCCGACGACCTGATCTGCATCGAGCCCGATGCCACCTTGCGCGAAATAGCGCAACGCTTGGCAGCCGAGGGCGTGGGAGCTCTTGTGGTGACCGAGGGCGATCGAGTGACCGGGATCATCTCTGAACGCGACGTCGTCCGCGCCGTAGCGACGGGCAAGGATCTCGACTCGACCACGGCCAGTGACGTGGAAACCCGTGGCGTGTTGACGTGCACCGCGGACACGACTGTCGAGGCGGCTGCGGACCTCATGATGGAGCATTACGTGCGGCATCTGTTAGTCGAAGACCGCAATGGGCCCATCGGGATGATCTCTGCCCGCGACCTCCTCGGTGCCTATGCATCCTGAGGTCGACGCCGGTCAGGTTGTCGCGGTCGGTGCGGCCTGCACTGCCGACCGTACGGTCGGATAGACGTGCTCTTCGCCGACAAGATCAAGAACGCCGGCCTCCTCCAAGCGGTCGCTTGTTGGGCCATGAAGTCGTGCGAAGACGAAGGTAATGGATTCCTTACGCAGCGACTCGATGAGCTCGGTGAGCATGCGCACGCCAGTCACGTCTACATGGTTGAGCGCCTCGGCGTCGAACACTAGCCAGCCCACTGGCGCCAGTGCACCTGAGATCGCCTCCCGAATGCGGCCCTTGACATAGTCTGCGTTCGCGAAGAACAGCCGATCATCGAGCCGGTAGATCAACACACCAGGGATGATCTTCGCTGACGGATGAAGTCGTACGTCTGCATATCGGTTCAGGCGCTCAACCCAGCCGAGGACGGCGTCGTGCGGAGTGGCGCTGCGTCGAACCGCATCGACGACCGAGAGGGCGACAGCCAGCAGCAAGGCCCGAAGCACACCCACAGTGACCACACCCGCCATCGTGATGGCAGCAATCCCGACTTCCACCCGACTGATCCTGGCGAGACCGCGCCATGCAGCGAGATCGATCATTCCGATGGCGGCGGTCACGATGACAGCGCCGAGTGTCGCTTGTGGCAGGTACTGGATCGGCGCGGTGAGAAACAGCAGAACCAGCCCGATCGCTGCTGCGGCGAGCAGTCCCGAGATCTGGGTGCGGGCGCCCATCTGATCATTGACGGATGTACGAGAACCACTGGCCCCGATCGGGAACCCCTGGCTGATCCCTGCGGCAAGGTTCGCGGCGCCCATGGCAGCCAATTCCGCGTTCGTTTCGACGTGCTGGCCGTGGCGGCCGGCTACGGACCGAGCAGTGAGGATCTCGGCGGAGAAACCGACGAAGAAGATGCCGACTGCCGCCGGGATGAGGCTGGGCAGGTCGGACAGCTGTACGTCCGGCACCTCGAGGCTGGGCAAGCCCGCCGGGATCGCGCCAACTATCGCAATCCCGTGATCGGCTAGTCCTACAACAGCCGATACAACGATTGCCAAGACGACCACGATGAGCTGACCTGGCAGTTTGGGAAACAGCCAACCGAAGAGCAGTAGAGCAGCCAGACAGACCAAGCCGACTGCCAGAGTCGTCCAGCTGAGGTCGGTGATCTCCCCGACTACCTCGACGACTTCTTCCGGAGGATCCTGAGCACTGATGTTGAGGCCCAGCAGCTTGCCGAGCTGACCGACGATCAGAACCACGGCGACGCCATGGATGTAGCCGATGAGGACCGGTCGTGAGAGGTAGTCCGCGATCCAGCCCAATCGGACCAGGCGGGCTGCCAGGAACACGCCGCCGACAAACAGCGCCAGCATGGCGGCAAGTGACGCGCGCTGCTCCGGGTCGGCAGTCAACGGGATGACTGCTGTGCCTACCAAGGCTGCAATTGATCCGTCGGGCCCGATGATCACCTGGCGAGAGGAGCCCAGCAGGGTATAGGCAACCGCCGGAAGCAGCAGCGCGTATAGGCCGATTACCGGTGACAGTCCGGCGATCTCGGCGTACGCGAGCGAAGACGGCAGGGCCAGAGCAGCAACGGTTAGACCGGCAAGCAGATCCCGTCGCAGAGTTCCGCCGCGGTAGTGGCGTACGTGCTCGACTACCGGGGCCAGCCGCTGCAGAAGCGGTGGGCGACCCGGGTGTTGGAAGGGCGACGCGTCGTCGGAATTGCTTGTGCTGGCGCCGTCGCCGCCCTTCTCGTTCATGCTGAGAACGTACCGGCGGCCGAGCTCACTCCTCGGTGAAGACCTCGCGCAGCTTAGCCTCTTGCTCGGCGGAAAGGTTGCTGGCGATCAGCTCAGCGTCGGTGTCTTTGAAGGTGTCCTTGATGCGATCTATGACAGCATCGGAGCTCAGTACGAAAAGCGCCGACGTGCCTGGCGTGACCCGTTGCTTCACACTATTGATGAAGTCGTCGCTGATACCGACGTCGGTCATCGAGCCGGCCAGGGCACCAATGCCGGCGCCGATTGCGGCTCCCAGCAGCGGTACGAAGAAGATCAAGCCAAACAGCATGCCCCAGAACGTGCCACCGAGTGCGCCGGCTGCCGCCATGTTGCTCAGCTGACGGGTCTTCGGCTTCTTCTTGCCCGGTTCCCAGGAGACGACAGCTGCGTCTTGGAGCTTGATCAACTCCTGGGTCTGGAGCGCCTGCAACCTCTGAGATGCCTGCTCGGCACCGTCGACGTTGTCAAAAGCCCATGCGGTCAATGTCGCCATGCGGACTACATCCTCTCTCTGTTTTGAATCGCCGGCTAGGTCAGGTGATGGCGATCCATCCGAAAGCATGGTGGACGGTGCCGCGAGCCGCCTCACTCTTGGGGGGTGATTTTGCCAAATCCGATGAGCGTCACCCGTGCTCGGGATTAGTGAGGTATCCGTGGAGCCGGTCGTAGCGTCGACGCGCGATCTTGGCGGCAACCGTTGGCGCCCAAGCAAAGACGATCAAGCTCACTGCGACGGCAACCGCCGTGCCGATCCACAGGCCGGCCGGGTCCATGTGCTGTGGCGGGTAGCCCTGATGGGCGATGATCCAGATGGTCAGACTCGGGATGAGCAGCATGACCGCAATCAGCGGCACGACCATGAAGGGCAGGAATACCAGGAGACCCCACCGAAGCACTGCCGCTCGCCAATCGGAACGGTGACGCCAGCGCCACAGCAGCTTCTGCGGGTGATAGGGCAGCCAGAGGCCGACCCACGCGGCGACGCTCAACACCCCGAGCGGCAGGAACAGCAGCGTGATGGCAACAGCGGCCGCGGCCTCATACCGGTGCTGCACGAGGCCAATCACGATCGCAACGATCGCGGCAGTCGGGCCGACAAACGACGCCAAGACAAGGTGTTTCGCACGCAGCCAGCGGCGCAGTGCGGCTGGATCGTGCAGTTGTGCCACCGCTCGTACGGCGTCGCGGCCCGCGACATTGGTCGCCGGCGTGTCGCCGAGCATCCACATCTCGAGGAAATATGGGAACGCCAATGCACCGTGCAGCGTGAACAACCAGTTGAGGATGTTGGTGGGCAACAAGAACCAGCAAAGCGTCACCAGCAGGGCGTTGAAGCTGACCGCAACCAGGTCGTCGCGCCGCTCTGTGAAGATCCGTCGATATTCCAACCTGACTGCTGTGGAAACGTCGGTGAGGCTGAGCTCACTGGCCATGGCGTTGATTGTCCTCCCAGCGGAGCTGGTCTGTTGCCGCTGCCGCGGCTCGGCGCAGATGCATGAAAGAAGTTCAGTTTGTGGTCGATTGCTGTCGATTTCGCAGGGGCCTACACGTGATACGGGTGAGGCCATTCATCGTCGGCCGGCATACGGGCTGGCAGACCAGACACGAGGAGGACGTAATGGCGAAATTCCTGTACCTGTTCAGCGGCGGAGAGATGGCGGACACCACTGAAGCTCAAGAAGAGCAAATGCAGGAGTGGATTGCCTGGTTCGGCTCGCTCGGCGACTCCGTGGTCGATATGGGCAATCCGTTCGGTGCCAGCTCGACGGTCACGAACGGTAGTGCCAGCGATGGAGGAGCCTCCAAGCTGGGCGGGTACTCGATCATCAACGCCGAATCCCTCGAAGAAGCCGCCACCAATGCCAAGGGATGTCCTGTTCTGCGGTCTGGTGGCAGTGTCGAGGTGTACGAAGCGCTCCCGATGTAATCCCGAGCCTGCTCGCTACACCACAACGATGCGGACTGGTGTCGAGGGGGAAATGCCGGTGCTCAGATCTGAAAATCAGCCGAATCCTCTTCGCCATGTTCCAAGACGAAGGCGAGGACTTCAGAGAGTGAGGCGGTGGCCAGCGCCACGCAACTGTCCGCGGCGCCGTAATAGAGGCGCAGCTCATCCGACTCTGGCCGATGAATCATTCCGCAGGGAAACACGACTCCGGGTACGTCTCCCATGAGTTCGTAGTCCTCCCGCGGACCGAGGACCCATTCGGCACAGCGTCGCCGGACGTGAGTCGGCTCTTCAAGATCAAGAAGTGCCAAGCCGGCGCGGTAGAGCGCACCTGAGGCGGTCTCGCGTACGCCGTGGTAGATCAAGAGCCAGCCCTCTGGGGTTTCGATGGGCGGCGGCCCGATCCCGATTCTGGCCGAGTCCCACCAGCCTCCAGGCCTGGCAGCCAACACCGGCTCCGGCGGGGCCCAACTATGGAGGTCTGTGGAGCGCGAGAGCCAGATGTCGGCCCGGTGGGTCAGCACTGTGACAGGGCGGTGGAGCAAGATGTACTCGCCACGGATGCGGCGCGGCAGCAGCGCGCCGTTCTTGTCCTCCGGAGCACGCACCATGCCGAGCCGCTCAGCCGATCGGAAGTCCTTGGTCAGTGCTAAGGAGAGCCCGGGGCCACCAGGTCCAAACGAGGTGTACGCGATCACCCAGCTGTCGAGATCCTCGACCCAAGTGAGCCGAGGGTCCTCGAGACCCCAGGCCTCATGTCGGAGAGCCGGGTCGGGCGCAAGCAGTGGATCCTCATCGACCACCCAGTTGGAAACGCCGTTCTGCGATCTGGCGACGGTCAGGTGACTGATTCCTCGTCGGTCCTCGACTCGGCAAAGCAACACAGTGGTGCCGTCGACCTGCGCAGCTCCAGCGTTCATCACCGCGTTGGCCGCGTACGGCCAACGCTCGGGGCTGAGCAGCGGGTTTCCTCGGTAGCGCTGGAAGAGTTCGCCGCTGATCTCACCGGAGGATCGTGGCATATAGAGCAAGGTAATCGTCGATCATGCGATCCGCGCCGAAACGGCGCTCCGCCACGCGGCGGACCTTGCTGCGATCGAGCTTGATCGCCGACTCGATCGCTGCCACTGCCGACTCGGCGTCCGGCACCACGAACCCGGTCACACCCTCATCGATGATCTCTGGCATGGAGCCACGGTTGTAGGCGATCACCGGGGTGCCTGAGGCCATCGACTCGACCACGGAAAGCCCGAAGGGCTCGGCGAATGCGATGGGGTGCAGCAGGGCAGCGGCAGAGGCGAGAAGGTCTGAGCGCTGGTCAGGACCGACCGAGCCGAGATAGCAGACGCGGTCGTTATCGATGAGCGGCGCCACGCGTTCCTCGAAATAGGCGCGGTCCTGGATCGGGCCCGCGATCTTGAGCCTGCGTCCGACTCGGTTCGCGAGGTCAATGGCATCCGCGGTGCCCTTGTCGGGATGGATACGGCCGAGAATGACCAGATCCTCTCCACCTGTCGCGGAGAAGGCGAAAAGACTCAGGTCGATGCCGTGGTAGATGGTTGCGCAGTAGTTCAGCTCCGGTGTCCGATCGGCATCCGAGATCGATACGTACGCCGAATCGGCCGCTTGATAGGCCGGAAGGATCTTCCGATCAGAGAAGCCGTGAATTGTCGTGAGCAGGCGGGTCCGGCAGTGTTTCGAGAACGCCAATGGCAGCCAGTCCAGGTGGTTGTGCATCAAGTCGAACTCGGATGAGCGGGACAGCGCGTAGGCAACGTGCAAGCCTTCCCAGACGCGACCGTCCAGGCTGTCGTCCTCCGCATAACCGCGCGGAGACACCCCATCGAGGGTCGCCGCCGTCTGCGAATCGAGGGTCGCGAAGAGTGTCACATCCACACCCCGCCGCGCCAGCCCATCTGCCAAGAGGCCGGTTACCTGCTCCCACGGCCCGTAGTGCTTAGGTGGCGTCCGCCAGGCGATCGGGCCCAAGAGTGCAACTTTTCCCACTGCTCGCGCATCGCGCAATGGATCCGCCGCCGCCGTCGTCGCTCGCAGCGGAAAAGCGCCTCCGCTCGCTCCTTCTCCGTGCGTCGGTGCGCGATTCCCGACGCTCGCAGTGATCTTCACCTACGGCCGCGTAATGCAGCTCTGCAGGCCGGCACTCTCGAGCGCGAGTAGCGCTTGCAGGTAGGCCAAGGTGGACTCGGCTCCTTCGTTGGGGTTCAAACCGTCATGTCCAAGACCGTCGTGGCAGCCGCCGCTGGCGAAGTCGTACACCGGGACGCCGTGGGTGTTCCGCCCGAGGAACCATTCGAATGTGCGCACGGCCTGACCCGCGTACTCACGGCGATCGGTATATGTCCACGCCTCGATCAGTGCCTCGGTCAGGGCCGCCGCGTCAATGGGCTGCTCGTCGCCCTCCTCAGCGTGCGAACGTGTGGGATCATCGGCCCGACGCCAGCGATTGCCGACCAGTCGGACGGCGTCGCTATCCACAGTGCACTGGTCGGCGTACCAATCTAGGGCCTCCAGACCGCGCTGCTTGATCTCGCTCTTCCCAAGGCGCGCACCTGCCGCGATCATTGCCTGCGGCAGTCGGCCGTTGTCATAGGTCAGGGAGTTCTCGAACCACAGCCAGCCCTCTCGGCGGTGCTCGTCGTACCACTTGCAAAGCCGGTCGGACAACGTGTCGAGCAGCCGCTGCAGCGGTGCTGGAAGAACACTGATGTCCGGTCTGGTTAGCCCGAGGATCGTGTACGCCGCCTCGCGCGGTGTGGCGGCCCCCTCCAGGCATGGCTGCATATCGGCGAGCATTCCCAGGCACGGCGCGGCTTCCTCGCGGGCC
Source organism: uncultured Actinomycetota bacterium (assembly GCA_963759635.1). Taxonomy (GTDB): domain Bacteria; phylum Actinomycetota; class Actinomycetes; order Propionibacteriales; family Propionibacteriaceae; genus Microlunatus. The sequence goes on along the minus strand of CAVXAP010000027.1, from coordinate 480,160 downwards.
GGCTCGTCAGCGATGACCGCCCCGATTGCCCAGGCTGCTCGGCCGAGATGATCGCCGACGTGCCGAGCGTCCAGCCAGCGACGTCTGTAGTCCATCAAGTTGTGCATGCCGACCGGCCCGCCGTCCCAGGCATGGAACAGGAAAGCCAGCCCCGAAGCGAGAACGCGGCGGTAAGGCCCGTCACTGAACCCGTGCTCCAGAGCCAGCCCGGTGATTACCAGCCGGGCTACGTCGTCAACGCAGTAGCCGCTGGACCGGTTGGGAATGGTTCCGTAGGCGTGCTGAACGATGCCGACATCGTCGACGAGGTTGAGCAGATGCCTCGGCTCGATCTGCGGCGAACTTCTCATCTTGGTCCCGCCACTCCGGCTGGCTGCAGCACTCTGTACACAGCTTCGGACAAGACCTCGACAGTCGCCTTGCCCACACTTGCCCAGGGGAGGTCCGCGCCCACTCGCCGGGCCGCTGCCCGCGCTCCGCCCAACTTCGCTGGCGACCCGAGCAGTTCGAGCACGGCGGCGGCCAGCTTTGAGGCGTCCCCGAAGGGCACGAGCACGCCGGCGCCCGAGCTCAGCAGGTCCTCGGCGTAGAAGTATGGCGTCGACACGACCGGACATCCAGCCGCGACGGCGAACGTCAGAGCTCCGGAGACGATCTGATCTCTCGATCGGTACGGCGTCACGTAGAGGTCGGTGCGAGCAAGCAGCGTTGCCAGTTCATCAATCGTCAGGAATCGGTCGATGAACCTCACGTGATCAGAGAGATCAAGATCATGTACGAGACGCTGAAGCCCGAGCCGGTAGCTCTCGCCCTCCTTGTGGATCACCTCGGGGTGCGTTTGGCCCGCAATCAGGTAGATGACCTCAGGATGGACCGCGGTGATCGCTGGCAGGGCACTGATGGCCAGTTCCAGGCCCTTTGAGTCTGAGATGAGCCCGAACGTCGACAGCACGAGACGACCGGCGAGACTCGGCAGATCGAGTTGTAGCGATGCGCTGGTGATGTCTTCCTCGACTCGATCCGACCAGGCGGCCTGCGTCAGCTCGTCCGGAGCACCATGGGGCACCACCCTGACGCGCTCGAACTCGGCCAAACCTTGCTCGACGACCATCCGACGGGCCGTCTCTGTGAACACCATGACCAGCGCCGCTCGTCGGCACAGTGCGCGCAGAGTGGCGGCCTTGCCGGGCGGCGGGCTAGCCAGCACGGTATGCAGGGTGACGACCATCGGCACGGTGAGCTCATCTGCGAGAGTGAGAACGAACTTCCCGTAATCGCCGCCGAAGATGCCGTACTCGTGCTCGATCAAAACGACGTCGACATCGCGTCGTGCCAATTCCGATGCTGCTGCTGCGTAGTCGCTCGCAACGTGCTGTCGGATCGTCGCGACGACCTCTGGTGGGTGCGAATGTGGATGATCCCGAACGATGGAGACGATCTCGACAGCGAGCGACGAGTCGGCGTCCAAAAGCGCCGCCCGCAGATCGGAGGAAAACACAGCTATGCCGCAGGGACGCGGCTGATAGGTCGAAACGATCGCCACACGCATGATTGCTCCTTACCCCCGTGAGTGCATCGAGAAGCACTGCGGCTCGTACTAACCTGTACAACTCCCATCAGCGTCATATGGCGTGGCCGATCGCCCCGCTTTCGCCCGTCCTAGCTCAGAAACGATGCGTCTCTTTACGGCGTGTCTGCTCACGGGCGGGCTGGTCGTCACCCAGCCCGCCACGCAGAAGTTGTCGGGTTGTCTGACAGACGGGCTAAAAGCAGGGGTGGTCAGTCACGACAGCGCATAGATTATCTCGACTTGAGCCTTACCCCTCAGCGGGGGGCTTGGGCGATTGGCGCTCGGTGCCAGTCGGGCTCAGCCGATCAGCTCCTCGGGTTAAGGTTCTAGGACTGTGGCACACATCTCCTCTCCCGAGCTGCTCGTTCTGCACGGGTTGCGGATCAAGGGGATGGCGAGTGTGGAGGCCGTGGCCCAGCGCTTTGCTCTGAATCCTGACCTCGTGCAAGAACTGCTGCTCGACTACGAAGCCTTCGGGTGGATCAGTCGCGTGATTTTTGCCGAGGTAAATGGCTGGGCATTGGCCGGGGCTGGTCGTGCCGAGAACGAGCGGCGCCTGTCGATCGAGCTGGACCAGACCGGAGCACGCTCTGAGGTGGCTGCTGCACATGATGTGTTCATTGCCCTCAACCCGCGTCTTTTGGCCGCGGTCACGGACTGGCAGATCCGGCCGGAGCGAGCGGATCCCTTAGCAACGAACGATCACACCGACGGGCCTTGGGATGAGCGCGTCCTCAATGATCTACGCGACCTTCAGCGTCCGCTTCGGCCCGTGTGCGAGCAGCTCGCGGCCGCGTTGCAGCGCTTCACCGGGTACGCCGAACGGTACTCAGCGGCGCTAGACAGGGTGGATCGCGGCGAACGAGCCTGGGTCGCCCAACCCAAGATCGACTCATGTCACACGGTTTGGATGGAGCTTCACGAGGATCTCTTGGCCACTTTTGGCCTGGAGCGCGGCTCCTAGGTGACCGCGACGAATGTGGGACAGGCAGTCCTAACAGAGCCCAAGCGCCCGACTTCGGCGGACTGCGTCAGCACGGCGGGGCGACCGAGTGCCGTGTTGAGGCCGTGACGGCAGCCGACGCGAGCCCAGAGCATGCTGGCCATCTGCACACGCACATGCCAACCTGGGACCCAACGATACTGAGGAGCGCGATCATGAAAAAGAAGTCCCCTGCCAGCAAGCGCACCGTGAACGGCGAGACCGCGCCAGAGAAACCGCTCCCGGGAGGTGGGAGTAGCGCCGCACCTCTCGCACGCAAAGTTGCACACCTGACGCCCGAGGAGCGTGTCGCCCGGGGCAAGGCGGCACGTAACGAGGTTCCGCGATCCAGCCATGGCCGCTGGGAGCCGGCCGCCAACCGACCCGACCCGGTCGGGCTGCTCGAGGAGCAAGCCGCAAGTCGGGTCCCGGAGCTGGTTCCCATCCGTTACGGCCGGATGCTGGTGTCGCCGTTCACGTTCTACCGGGGCGCCGCGCTGATCATGGCGGCCGACTTGGCTGCCACTCCTAACTCCGGCTTGCGCGTCCAGGTCTGCGGTGATGCGCACCTGTCGAACTTTGGGGTGTTCGCCTCTCCGGAGCGGCAGGCGATGTTCGACATCAACGACTTCGATGAGACCTTGCCCGGCCCGTGGGAGTGGGATGTGAAGCGTCTGGCTGCGAGTTTCGAGATCGCTGGCCGCGACCGCGGGTTCACTCCCGCTGAGCGGCGCGGCATCGTGCTTGCCATGGCCGAGGAATACCGGACGCGGATGAAGCAGGCCGCCGAGATGGGAAACCTGGATATCTGGTACGCCCACATCGAGGTTGAGGCGCTTTTCGAACAGCTGCAGGCCGCCGCCACCAAAAAGGAGCAGGCGAAGGCTAGGGCGAACTTAGCCAAGGCCCGAACCAAGGACAGCATGCAGGCCTTCGCCAAGCTCACCCAGCAGGTCGACGGCGAAAGCAGAATCATCGCCGACGCCCCGCTGATCGTCCCGATCGAGGACTTGTTGCCGGCGGGGAGAGAACGCGACGAGATCGAAGGGGAGGTCCGCGGCATCATCAGGGGCTACCGGCGCACCCTTGAGACTGACCGGCGGCACCTGCTGGAGAACTTCAACTACGCCCACATGGCCCGGAAGGTCGTCGGCGTCGGCAGCGTCGGCACACGCGCTTGGATTCTGCTCATGCTCGGACGAGACGACCAGGACCCACTGTTCCTGCAGGCGAAGGAAGCCCAGGAATCGGTGCTGGAACGCTTCGTCGGCAAGAGCCAGTACGCCAACAGCGGCCAGCGCGTCGTCGCTGGGCAACGTCTCATGCAGGCCGCCAGCGACATTTTCCTCGGTTGGCACCGGTTGACCGGCCTCGACGGGCAGGTCCGCGACTTCTACATGCGGCAGCTGCGCGACTGGAAGGGCTCGGCGGACGTCGACACCATGGGCGTCTCGGTGATGACGTTCTATGCGCGCGTCTGTGCGGCGACCCTCGCCCGCGCCCACGCCCGCTCCGGGGACCGGATTGCGATCGCGTCCTACCTGGGCAACGGCGATGTCTTCGACCGGGCCATCGCCGACTTCTCCAGTGCCTACGCCGACCAGAACGAGCGTGACTACCAAGCTCTTGTCCAAGCCGTGGACTCTGGCCGGGTCGTTGCGCAGACTGGTCTTTGAGAAGGGCGCGAACCAGTAGCGCCGGCGAGTGTCGTTAACTTCCAGATGTTCCCTGCCGATGTCGTAAGACCCGATGGTGAGCCACTGTCGCACAACTGTCCGGGTGCGCAAGCTGGGGGGAGACATGAAGACCGCCGCGACGTTGGCGTGCCGCCTCGTGCGGAGTTAACCGATCGACATCCCCTCGGCCGCGGACGACGGCGCTATGTCAGGCAGGCGGCTCATCCGGAACGAATTGAGGAGTCCGAGCAGGCCGGCGATGATCGGGATGAGTAGCGCTACTTGAAGTGCCAAGGGCCGGGCTTCGGTATTGATACGGACAATTTCAGCCTGGATCTGAGGAGGTTGGCCCTCGAGCAGCGGAATGAGCGCAGTGTTGCTCATGACCTGCGCGTCCTCCTCGAGAGCCATGGCAACCTGCTCCTTCTCAGCGGGCGGCAGCACCGTACTGTCCTGGGCCAAATTGGTGAAGCTGAAGGCGAGCGTGGCCAACATGATGGCGCCCGCGAATGCCAAGCCGAAGGACAGCCCAAACGATCCCGCCGCAGAGTTGACTCCAGCAGCCTCACTGACCCGTTCGTCCGAAATCGGCGCGAGCGTGTAGTTGTTGAGCTGAGACACCAGCAGGCCCAGTCCTGATCCGGCGATGACCAACGGAACCAGGAGATACCAGCCGGAGTCTGCTCTGGGCACGATCGGGATCAGCACGCCAATTCCGACGGTGAGCAGCAGAAAGCCCATCCGAACGATCGTGCTTGGCCGCCGTCGCCCGGCTTTTCGTCCTGCCAGCATCGCGACGCCGAACATACTGAGGGAAAGTGGTGCGATCGACAGGCCCGCCTGCATGGCGTTGTATTCGAGCACCATCTGCAGGTAGATCGGCAAGGCGATCATGAGCCCGCCGAGAGCGATCTGCTGCAGCATCTGCTCGGAGATCCCCAGTTGAAAGTGCTTGGATCGAAACAGGTCTGGATCGATCAGCGGCGGCTTTCCTTGCCGCTTACGCCGGATGAGCCAGCGGGCCAGTCCAGCAAGCGCGATCCCGCCGGTGGCCAGAATTGCCAGCACATACTCCCCGCCCTCTTGCCAGACCAGGATGCCGAGCACGATGCCGCCCATGGCCAAGACTGAGAGGAGCGCACCCACAACGTCGACCTCCCGGCTACCGGTGTAAGGCACGTCATGCACCAACTTGATACCGGAGAGCACGACGATGATGATCACTACCTCGAGCAGGAAGGCGATTCGCCAGGAGAAGTAGGTGGTGATGAACCCGCCCAGCAAGGGTCCGACTGCCGCCGCAATAGCAGCAGCTGCACCGACGAGGGCATAGACGCGCTTCTGAGCTGCTCCTTCGAAGTTCCCATGAATAAGGGACTGCATCGCGGGGAGCAGCAGTGACGCGCCGATCCCGCCGATGATGGCCCAGAAGACAATGATCGCCAAAAGGCCCTGCGCCAGCGTCATAGCCGTCGCGCCGATGGCGTATCCGAGCAAGCCGAGTACATACGCGCGCTTGCGTCCGATGAGATCGCCGACTTTGCTACCAATCAGGATGAAGGCGGCCGAGACGAGCGCTTCAAGTGCAATCGCCGACTGGACGCCGCTGACTGTCGTGTCGAGATCCCGCACTACGGCCGAGATCGATACGTTCATGATCGACGTATCGACCACGAGTACGAACATTGCCATCGCTAGCAAGATCGCCAGCGGCCGGTTCATGCGCGATTCACCGGTGCTGCTCACACGCTCGTCCTTGGTCACTGGAGCCTCGCATTCAATCTCGGACCTCGCGATCGCTGACTGATTTCTCTCGAACGCTTCGGCAAGGCGATTTTGCCGCTAGTGTGCACGCATCCATTCACCCGCAACGGGTGATTTTAACTGACGCCCGCTGCCACGTACCGTTCATCTGTAGTCGAGTCAGACTCAACCAGAATTGGAGGCCAGATACCAATGGCAAGCACTCAGACCGTCAGCCCATGGGCTCACGGTATTGCTGTCTTTGCCGGAGTTGCGTTGATCATCGGTGGGGCTTTCCAGGCCCTCGAGGGACTCGCAGCCGTTGTGAACGACCAGTGGCTCGTCGTCCGGCCGGAATACATCTTCGCTTTTGACCTCACCGTCTGGGGCGTGATCCACCTTCTGGTCGGCCTAGCGCTGCTCGTGATCGGCGTCTCCCTGCTGAGGGGTCAGACTTGGGCTCGAGTCGCCGGCATGATCGTCGCAGTGATTTCGGCAATCATGAACTTTGTCTTCTTGCCGTTCTCGCCGTTGTGGGCGATCATGATCATCGCTGTTGACATGCTCATCATCTGGGCGCTGGCGGCTTACCTGCGTCAGCCAGTACCGGCGCCGCCGCAGGATAGCCGACGAGCCGCGGTGTCCTGAGTCTTTCCGCACTGGGATCACACCCCTGGAGGTATACGCAACGTCGCGCGACTACGAATTCCAGATCGGGGGCGCCAGGCTGAGTCGACCTTGCGCTCCATGCAGTGGACAGCTCGGCTTGATCAGGAGCGAACGGTGATGCGTGTCTCGGCCACACCGGCAGAGCTGCGGGTGATTTTGGAGGAAATGGCCAGCAGCGGCATCCCATGTGCGCCTCGATCCAGTGGATCAGTGAATGCAGCCACAATGCCCGAAATAGGCCTGGGCGACTTCACCCGCTCTGGGTGAGTCCGACGGCAGTGATCTTCCTCGGCAGCATGACGGCGGCAAGCAGCCCAATCAGACCGACCACAGCTAGCGCTGTCATCGCGAGCGCGTACGCGCGGCCCGGTGTTGCGGTAATGCCGGCGACGAGGATGGTGCCGGCGATAGCTGTTCCCAGGCTCGAACCGAGATTGGACACGCTGCGGGACAGGCCGGAGATCTCACCCTGAAGGTTCTCCGCGAAGCTCGACTGTACGACGTTCACCGACGGCGTAAGCATTAAGCCGAGACCGAGGCCAATGAGGAGCAGACCTGGCGCGAACGCCCAGGCGGTCGGAGAAACCCTCACGATCAAGAGCAGGACACCAATGCCGGCGATCGTGAGAACGAATCCGGCAAGGATGAGGGTGCGCTGTGCATACCGCTTAGCGAGACGTTCTGCGGCGAGCGAGGAGGCCAGCAGCCCAGCCGTCGCGGCAGTAAAGATGACGCCGGTCTGGACCGCGTCGTAGCCCCGAACCACCTGCAGGTAGGCCGAGACCACAAATGATGAGCCCAGAAGCAGCACCCACTGAGTGTTCTGGGTGACGAGCCCCAGATTAGAGGTGCGGTTGTGGAAGAGACTCGTCGACAGCAGGGGCTCTTTGCCCGCCCGCTCCTTGGCGCGTACTGATCGGAAGAACAACGCCAGGACGAGAACACCGGTGATGATCAAGATAAGCATCAACCACAGGTTGTTGTCTGCTGCCAGGATGCCGGTGACGATAAGCACGAGACCGACGGCCGAGAGGACGGCGCCACCGGTGTCGAACGGTCTGGTTGGGTCGGCCGGCAGCGGATCGATGATCTTTCGACTCAACAACACAATCACAACAATGACCAGGGCTTGGAAGATGAAGGCTGCCCGCCAGCTGATGGCCGACGTGATGAGCCCCCCGATTAGCGGACCGGCTGCGGCCCCGACGCCTCCCATTGCGCTGATCAGGCCGAACGCTCGAGCCCGGGACGTCAGATCGGTGAACAGCAGTGTGGTGAGGATGTAGACCGGCGGGATCAACATCGCCGTGCCCACTCCTTCCAGAATCGAGTTGCCGAGGATCAGCACTCCCAAGCCGGGTGAGACAGCGCTCAGCACGGCACCGATGCCGTAGACGATCAGTCCGAGCATGAATAGCCGCTTGCGGCCGTAGCGGTCGGTCAGCTTGCCGCCAGGGATCATCAGTGCCGCCATCACCAAAAGGAAGATCGTGATCGCGATCTGGATGCCCTGGACAGTGGTGTCCAGGTCCTCGCTCATGTCGGTGATCATCACGTTCATGTTCGAGCCGGCGAAGCTACAGATGAACTGGGCGAGGGCTAGCGGAGCGAGAACGCGTCGCAGGTTGCTGGATCCCTGTTCGACCGGAGCACTTTGAGTCACCGCAGCATCGTTCCACAGCTGGAGCGGCGGTAATCACCCCTTGGGGGTGAGGCCTTATGCAAGGAAGCTGGCACAGCATGGTCAGATCCCGACATTGTGGATCGAGGACAGATGTCGAACTACCCACTCATCGCCGATCACGGACTCATCGGCAATCTACAGACAGCGGCACTCGTCAGCACCGATGGCACAATCGATTGGTTCTGCGCGCCCCGCTTCGACTCGCCCAGTATCTTCGGCTCGCTGCTGGACGATGATCGCGGTGGACACTTGCGCACTCGACCAATGGTCGACACCTTCACCCGGCAGCAGCTCTACTACCCGGATACCGCCATTCTCGTCACCCGTTTTCTCACCGATTCAGGTGTTGGCGAAGTCGTCGATTTCATGCCGATCGCCAGTACCACGGTCGCCTCCGACCGGCACCAGCTGGTACGCATGCTCCGGTGCGTGCGCGGTGAGATGACCTTCGTTGTCGACATCGCTCCGAGGTTCGACTACGGCCGGGAGCCGCATGAGACCCATGTCAGCGAGGACGGGATCTTTTTCCAGGGTGCCCGGAGCGCGATGTCGCTCAGCATCGTTCGGGAGCCGGACGACGCTCGACTTGCGCGTGTTCAGCGGGTGTCGGAGCAAGATCTGACGTTCGAGCTCACGCTGACGGCCGGTCAGATGCGCGGACTTGTTCTGGAGACAGGTCAGCCTCGCCCGCCGCGACAAATCCGAGTCTCAGAGGCCTGGCAGCTCTTCGACGAGACCGTTCGCTTTTGGAGGTCATGGCTCGCGCAGTCCACCTACACGGGCCGATGGCGGGAGACCCTGGAACGGTCCGCGATCACGCTGAAGCTCATGACGTACGCGCCGAGCGGTGGCATCGTCGCAGCACCGACGGCGGCACTGCCGGAGCAGATTGGGGGCGAGCGCAACTGGGACTATCGCTACACGTGGGTTCGTGATGCCTCGTTCTCGGTTTATGCGCTACTCGGTATGGGATTCACTGACGAGGCGGCGGGCCTAGGACGCTGGCTGGCCGCAAGGGTCCACGAGCAGGTCGGCGGCGAAGGTGGCCCGCTCAACATCATGTATCGCGTCGATGGTTCCAGTGACCTGATCGAAGAGACTCTTCCCCACTGGGAGGGATACAAGGGATCCAGTCCTGTACGGATCGGGAACGGTGCCGCGGACCAGCTGCAGCTTGACATCTACGGCGAGGCGATCGACAGCCTCTACTTCGCCAACCAACATGGGCTGGAAGGCGGCCACCAGGGATGGCGCCGTCTCTGCGACATCCTGAACTGGCTCACCGACAACTGGAACCAGCCGGAGGAGGGAATCTGGGAGACTCGGGGTGGCCAGCAGGAGTTCACTTACGGACGGCTGATGAGTTGGGTCGCCTTCGACCGGGGCCTCCGTCTGGCAACTATGCACGGACGTCCGGCGCCGCTGGATCGCTGGCGTACCGAACGGGACGCAATCTATGACCAGATCATGGAAGCCGACTGGAGCGAGGCCCGCCAGGCGTTCGTCCAGCACACGAAGACCGACGTGCTCGACTCGTCGCTACTGCGAATGTCATCCGTCGGCTTCATCTCGCCCAAGGATCCGATGTGGCTCTCCACTTTGGATGCGATGGATCACGAGCTCGTCACTGACAGCCTGGTGTACCGCTACGATCCCGCGGCCTCACCGGATGGGCTGCGCGGCTCGGAGGGAACCTTCTCGTTGTGCACCTTCATGTATGTCGACTCACTCGCGAGAGCTGGCCAGCTCGAGAAAGCGCGCAACACGTTCGAGAAGATGCTTACCTACGCCAACCATGTCGGGCTCTTCTCGGAGGAAATTGCGCTAACCGGTGAACAGATTGGCAACTTCCCTCAGGCATTCACGCATCTGGCGCTGATCGACTCTGCAATCACGCTGAACAGGGAACTCGATCGTGTCTCTCGTGTCCCCTAAGCGCGAACGTTGGCGTAACGAGGCTCGAGACGACTGACTCGCCGAGCAAATCGGGCTCGGTAGCGACGGACAACACAATCGCCGCTGAGTGGCGCGTTGTTCGATACTCAGCGGCGATCGAGTTGACAGTTCGTTCCTAACGCACCTTGTGGTGGCCCTTGAACTCCTCAGGCTTCGTGGACGCTCCCTTGCCGAGCATGGCTGAGATGTCTTGGACTTGCTTCTTGCTGAGCTGCGAGACGCAGTAGTCGGAGCCGGGAGCCCTTGCTCTTCGCCGCTGAAGAAGATGAATCGCACCTTTGTTACGTGGGGCGATTCCCAGTACGTGCATCTGCTCGGCGGTGTCTGCATCATCGACACACCGGAACCTCGTCGTTGATGCCGGGTCCTTCGTAAACCGAGTCCAAGTGCCCGCCGACGACCACAGTGCGATCGGCGCGGCCGCCGGGCGTCTCCGCGATCACGTTGTTGGTCTGCACGTCCTCGTTGATGAAGCCGTGCACTTCCACATGCAGGGTGACCCGCCGTAGTTGGCCAGATCGACCAGCGAGCGGCCGGTGGCGTACTCGGTTCCTACAACCGGGATCGTCACGTCGTAGCCGGCCAGCGTCGGGATCAGCCCGAAATCACAGGCCCCCGCTGCAGCAGCACGACCTTGCCTTGCACGTCGAGACCGGCGTAATACTCTGGTTCGCAGCCAGAGCTAGAAGCGCTCGGCTGCGTGGTTAGCTCGGTGAAGTCGACGACCACTGCCCCAGCAGTAACGTCGCAGCTGCCGGAGAAGTCAGCGGTATACCAGGCGCCGTTCTCACCGTCGAAAGGTTGTACGTCGTTCGGATTCGGTGCAGTCTGCTGAAAGACGGCTTCCGACTCATCCTTCTGAGTTGGCCAGCCGGGAATTGAGAAAGTCGGCTACGGCGTCACAAGAGAGTTGGCTGTCGATCTACGCGGCCGTGACCGAAGGACGGCGTGGCTGGGCCGCCGCCTTCCATACTCTGCGTGCGAACGACCCTTCGCCGAGGTGTTGGGTTCCGGCGTTGGTGACCAGGTAGTAGTTCTGGTGGGGTGATCGCCAGATCCATACGCCGGGTTCGGGTTGTCGGACCTGCCATCGGCTGTGGGTTTTGATGCGGTGTTCGAGCCGGCTCATGGGTCCCAGATTGGATACCCCGGTTTGGCCGGGCGGGCCACCACGGGCCAGCGGCATGTAGGGCTTGGTGTGATCAAGATCCATCCGGTGGGCCCCGGCCGCGTAAGGGAAGCAGCTGGCCGGCATCCGCAAGAACATGGCTTCGCGGATCCGCCGCGGAATCTCATAGCCATCCACCGGTGGGGTCTCTTGCGGGTCGATGACCGGCTGCACCTTCACGACACAGCCGGTGCCGGCGAGGAATCGGCGTACCTGACCCAAGGTGATGGGCCCAACCCCTTCGAAGCGTGCCGCTCCGCCGAGGAGTCCGGGTTTGCCGTCGCGGTAGCCGAGCAGCGCTTCCTGGCTGAGATGAATATGCAACATCACCTGCGGCCGCAGCCTACCGGCATCCAGACCGGTCGGCCGGATCATCAACCCACCACCAGCCGGCCCAGCCGACTGCTCCACCAACTGCTCCGCCACACCGGCCAGTGGACTGCTCCGCCGGCTGGCCCGGTGAGTTGTCCTCGCATGCTGTGGTATCCAACAGATCCTCGGCTGGCCCGCTGCTGGACTTGTCGTAGGGCGGGTTGGGCTCATTGTGGATCGGCTCCCCGGGCTGCTGCGGTTCCGCTGCTGGATGCTGTTCGGTGCGGAACTCCCACAACAGCTGCAACGCCACCGCGGGTTGGGCCAAGATGCCGATGGCTCTGGAGCGGCGTACCTCAGCTGTATCCAGGTCGCCTTGCAGCCGCAGGATCTCCGCGATCCGGTTGATGGTGGCCATGAACCAGATGACATCACCGGCGTTGGCCTTGGCGATCAACAACTTCAACCCCGACTGACCGGTGCGGCCGGCCCGGACAAACCGTTCCGCCTCCCACACCTTGGCCTGCTCCTCAGCAGCCCGCGGGTCGGCTTCGATGATCTTGGCCGCCAGCAGGGTCTCAAACCTGCCCCACGGCAATGTGGCGATGCAACCGGCAACAGCAGCATCAACATGCATCGCCGCAGCCCGGCTGAGATGCCGGGTGGCCTGGGCCACCTTCCGGGCCCGCCACGACACCACACCCCCAACAACGATCAGCTGCCACAGCTGCGGCAGCCGGTGCCGGATGTCCAACCCATCAGCCATCAACGCCCGCGCCGACCCGCAGCTGGTCTCCATCCGGGCACCCAACTCCGACGCCGCGAACTCCAACACCTCCGGTGTGCCGTCCCCACCCAGCTGGCGCCCCTGCTCCGCACCCGGCAGCGTCTCCGCAGCGACTACCCGGCTGTCAGGGTGATGCAGATCCGCCCAGTGCGCCGCCAACTCAACCAAGGCACATTCGTGTTCCACGATCTGGCGGTGAGCACCCGACACCAGCAACAACGTCGCCGCCGCATCCAACCCACCCACCTGCCCATCGACCACACACTCACACTAGAGACAGGCTCCGACACTTTCGATTCGGGAAGGTCCTCCTGATGTACGTCTGGGGACTTTCGACCCTGCGTGCGCCAGCTCAATAGCGGCACATTGGACTTGACGTTATGAAAGGCGACGCGAGATGACCAAGATTTTGATCACTTACGGGACAACCGAAGGACAGACGGCGCGGATTGCTGATCATATTGCTGACGCAATCCGGAAGCGCGGCGTCGAGGCACAAGCGCTAGACCTCAAACGGTCGACGGATGTTTCTCTGGATGATTACGACGCTGTGATCGTCGGCGGCTCGATCCATATGGGCAAGCATCAGGATGAGGTTGCCGACTTCGTCCGCACAAACCGTTTCGCTCTTGAGCACCTCCCATCAGCGTTCTTTTCGGTGAGTTTGGCTGCCCACGGCGACATGGAGAACGCTGAGGCATACGTCGCGAACTTCGAGCAGCAAACGGGTTGGCATCCCACCAAAGTCGGTCTCTTCGGCGGCGCTCTGCTCTACCGCAAGTACCGGCTCCTTAAGCGCTACATGATGAAGAGAATCGTCCGCGAAAAACCTGGCGGCCTCAGTGTCGACACATCGCGCGATCACGTCTACACCGACTGGGCTCAAGTGGAGCGATTCGCGGCGGACTTTCTGGAACGATTGGTCCCACAAGACAAGGCAAAGATCAAAAGCTAGCGCTCCGGCCTGTGCAGGTACGACGCGCGTGCATCCACACATCAGTGACATTCCAGGCGGGAGGTGAGCTGTTGTGAATCTGGCGACTAGCGGAGCCCCGAGCTATCCGTTCCGCCGAACGATAATTGTGGTGGAGACCTTGGTCGGCCTCGGTGGGCTGGCAGGAAGTATTCAGCTTCTCGCCGGAGCCGCGACTCCGCCTGTCTCCGTGCTCAGCCCAATAGGACTGTCGAGCTGGGTGCTTCCGGCGGGATGGCTGTTCATCACAGTCGCGGTTCCGTCTGGTTTGGCCGCCTGGCTTGCATTGCGGCGCTCACCTTGGGCATCACTAGCTGTCCTGCTGGCGAGTGCACTGTTGGCGATAGAACTGCTCGTGCAGATACCGCTTCTTGGCTTCAGCATCTTGCAACTGACCTTCGGCACGGTGGCTGTCGGCATGGGGGTTGTGGGGCTGTTGGCCCGGAGGGGCGGCTGGTGGCCCGTCCGCGCAGCGCCGTGGGCTGGCGAACGCGTGCCCCGGACCAAGACCCTCTCAGGATGAAAATTCTTCACAACGAGGACGGGCCCCCGTCCTAGGCCTTCGACATAGCAACGCGACATCGTCAACTTGACTCGGCGCGCTCATCCTTCCTCGGACAGACAACCTATTGCCGACTATTCGGATAGGTTTACTTCGTGACCGCATTGCTCGGCCTCGAGATGATCCCTCGCTATGAGACTGCAGAGCTCGTGGTCCCAGCTCCCGAGAGTGGCCCAGGCAATTGGGCCGGTGCTGCGAGTTGTGTTCTTGTGAACGGAATCTTCTGGCTTGCTTACCGTCTGCGGCGGCCCCTCCAATCCGGGCGTGGAGTTGGCGTCGTGGTGGCTAAGTCCTCCGATGGTGTCAATTTCAAGCCGGTCTGCGAAGTGAGCCGCGAGGCCTTCGGCGCTGCGTCCCTAGAACGTCCGGTGATCGTGCCGACCGACTCCGGTTGGCGCCTCTACGTCAGTTGCGCTACGCCAAATTCCAAGCATTGGTGGATCGATGCGCTAGACGCGGAGCGGCCCGAGGAGTTGCCGTTCGGTGATCATCATCTGGTGCTCGCCGGCGATGATCAGTGGGCGGTCAAGGATCCGGTGATCATTTCAGGACCGGAGGGTTGGCGGATGTGGGTGTGCTGCCATCCGCTGGCCGACCGAGGACAAGAGGACCGGATGATCACGCGTTATGCGACCAGCGTTGACGGCCTCCGCTGGCGAGACAACGGAGTCGTGTTGCAGGGCACACCCGGCAGATGGGACGCGCGTGGCACACGGATCACTGCGATCGTGGAGAATGCGCCGTTGACAGTGCTCTACGACGGACGTGCGAGCGCTGCCGAGAATTGGTTTGAGCGGACCGGCCTGGCTCGGGAACAAGATGGAGTCCTGGTGCCGGTCGGTGACACTCCGATCGCAGAGTCCCCGAATAGCGACGGCTCACTGCGCTACGCCAGCGCCGTTGCGCTTCCGGACGGCCGCACGCGGTTCTATTTCGAGGCCGCCCGCCCCGATGGCTCGCACGATCTCCTGACCTGCATTTGATCAACTTGATCACTGTATTTGATCAAGCTTTGATCAGGACTGACCGCTGGCGGTCCGTTCGGCGAAGGAACCGCGACCGGCAGCTGACCGCCAGTCCTCAAACGACTCACCAAGCGTGTGCTCCAACAGTGCGATGTCGTCCAGGCAGTCTCCGAGAAGCGCCCTACGCTGCTCGGGCGCGAGCTTGGGCCGCTGGGTGGGGCCACCGCTTTGCAGCAGGCTAACCAGCGGTTTGCTGGCGCGACGCCAGAGGTCCGGCGGGAAGTAGGTACCGGCCGTAGCGCCGGCGCGTATCACTCGCCCGAGCACTGCGGCGCGTACGCCTGGTTCCACGAACGGCCGGGCATTGTCGGGAGGGATCATGCCGACCTGAGCTTCAGCGATACCGAGAAAGCGGGCGACGCGGTTCAGCGCCTCCTTCGGTTGGGAGACCAGCTGCCAATAGCGAAGAACGAAAACCCTCTCGCGATCCACCCGCCCAAGCAGATCAGCCAGCTGTTCGCCGTACCGTCCGAGCCGCCGGTAGTGCCAAAACGGTGCCCATCCCGCTTCAACTCGGCTGTCTTCCGCGTGCCAGGCGTCGACGAAGTCCGAGATCGGCTCCAGACCGTCCGCCCACAGGTGCATCCAGTTGGAGTACGCCCGGTCGATCGGATCCCGGACAATGATGATCAACTTCGCCTCCGGAAGCTCCTCCGCGATCCTGTGCCGAGCCCCACGCCCGCAGAGATAGAACGGTGTGCTCTCCAGCCGTATGGACTGCTCTGGAGCTCCGTTGAAGAGCGCTTGATACTCCGCGCGCCGCCAGATCCACTCCTGACTGCTGTGTGCATCGCCCGGCCCGCGGTACATCGGTGGGGGAGCGTCCCAGCACATGTAGTACTTGGGCTCCTTGACCCGCGAGGCGTAGATCTGCGGGTGCTGGCTCAGCGCCGCATGCAGCGCGCTTGTTCCCGTCTTCGGCGCACCCATGATCAACGCGTCGGGGCAGAATTCCCTAGCGCTCATGCAGGAATTCTATAGACAATCGGTCAAGGCTCCGCATTCGGCGTATCACTGCCGTGACGGGCGGTGTACCACTCCTGGTACGCGGCCACCGCCGTAGGCAGCGTCATAAACACACGGTCCTCACCAATCCGGTCGATGAAGCCGGTTGGTGCCAGGTTCTCGCGCAGATCCATCTTCACCCGGGCGAGCGCATAAACGATGCCGCGCTCGGCCAGCGTCTTGCGCACCTGCTCGAGGGCATCGACTGCCGTCAGGTCAATTTCGGTGTTCGCCTCGGCATTCAGCAGAAACCACTCGACCGGTGGATCCGCAGCGTCGACCGCGGCCAATGCGCGGCGCTTGAAGTCTTCGGCATTGGCGAAGAACAGCGGTGCGTCGTACCGATAGACCAGCAGGCCGGGCACCTGGCGGCCGGTGGCGTAGTCGTCGATGTCATGCATCCCGGCCAGCCCTGGAACGTAGCCCAAGATGCCGTCGTGTGGTCGGGCGATGCGGCGCAGCAACTCCAGAATCGACAGTGCTACGGCCACCGCTATGCCGTACAGCACGTCGAAGATCAACACTGAGGCCGTAGTGGCCAACGCCAAGAACAGCTCGCTGCGGCGGAACCGTGCGATCCGGCGGAGTTCCGCGAAATCGATCAACCGGAGTGCGGCGAAGATCACGAGGGCACCAAGGGCAGCTAGTGGAAAGGTGGAGAGCGCCGGACCCAGAAACAGCAAGGTGAGCAGCACGCCTGCGGCGGCGACGAGGGAGTACAGCTGGGTGCGGCTACCCACCGCGTCCCCGATCACCGTGCGGCTGCCACTGCTGCTGACAGGAAAGCCGGAGAACATCCCAGCACCGAGGTTGGCCGCACCTAGTGCAAGGAACTCCTGGCGGGCGTCAATCTCCTCCCCTCGCCTGGCTGCGAAGGCTCGCGCTGTCACGATGTTGTCGGTGTAGGCGACGATTGTCACGCCGAGCGCGGCAGGTAAGAGGGTGCTCAGGTCGATGGTGGAGAAGTCGGGAATCGAGGCCGGCGGAAGCCCGCGCGGAACAGCGCCAACGGTATCGACCCCCATCTGGTCCACATCGAGCACGGTGACCGCGACTGCGGCCAGAACCATCGCCATCAGCGGACCCGGCCATCGCGGCAGTAGTCGCTGAAACGCCACGAGTAGCGCGAAGGTGCCGGCGGCAACAAGCAGCGTCGGGAGATGAACCTGACCGATATGGGCGACGAAGAACCGCAGTTCGGAAAGGACGGAATTCCCTTCCACGGCAATACCACTCACCTTGCCGAGTTGGCTGACGATCATCAGCCCCGCGATGCCGGCCATGTACCCGATGAGGACGGGATGGGAGAGCAGGTTGGCGAGGAAGCCCAGCCTCGCCACCCAGCAGATCAGGCAGATAGCGCCCACCGCCAGTGCTAGCGCCGCGGCTGCTTCTGCATAGAACTGCTGATCATCGGCGACAAGCGCGGTGACCGCAGCCGCGGTCATCAGCGCGGTGCTGGACTCCGGGCCTACGGAGAGCTGGCGGGATGAGCCGAGAATCGCATAGGCAACGAGCGGGGCGACGGCTGCCCACAGTCCAGTGATTGCGGGCAATCCGGCTACCTCCGCGTACGCCATCACCTGTGGAACCAGGTAGGCCGCGACCGTCACACCAGCCAGAAGGTCACCGCGAAGCCAGCTTCGCTGATACCCGCGAAGCGCCCAGATCCCCGGAAAGTGGCGGCGTGTCAGGGACACCGGGGTTTTTTCGGCTGCCTCGTTCGACACACGACGACCGTATCGGGCCCGGGCCGGCGGGGCGGGCCCCTCTGCACGGACTCATCAGCATGTCAGCTGTTGAGGGCCCAAAGGCCCTGCAGAGCGCACCATTTGCCTCTGACGAGAGGCGGTTCACAAGTGAAGGCTCGAGAGTAGGGACGCCGCTTAGAGGAGGAGACATGTCTTCGCTTCGTCGCAACGGGGCTGAGAAAGTCGCCAATTCGGTTGCCGCCGATACCTGGATTCGCCGACACAGGTTGATCTTCTATTTCGCGTTGACCTACGCCATCTCCTGGCCGCTGTGGTTGCTGTCGCGTCTCGCTGGCGGGACTTTCGGCACCGTCCTGCTCGTGGTCGGAGCCTTCGGACCGTTGCTGGCAGCGGCGATCACCATCCGCTCCTCGGGCGACTCGCTGATCGAGTGGCTGCGCAGCATCATTCGCTGGCGGATGCCGGTTCGCTTCTACGTGTACGCGCTCGGACTGCCCGTTCTGATCATGGCGGTTATGAACGCGGTGCTCGCCGCATTGGGCCAGCAGCCGGACGCATCCCTGCTTTCCGGCCGGATTCCTGCATATCTGCAAACCTTGCTGGTCACTGCGGTGATCTTCGGTGGGCAGGAGGAACCGGGCTGGCGCGGCTTCGCCCTACCCCGATTGGAACAGCGGCACGCTCCGCTCGTTGCAACGCTGATCCTGGGTTTCGGTTGGGGTGTGTGGCACATCCCGCTCTACGGTCCGGCTGGTTTCGTTGTGCCGTTGGTGCTCGCCTTCTTCTACAGCTGGCTGTACAACCGAACGCAGAGCGTCCTGCTGTGCATCCTCCTACACGCCAGCTTCACTGCTGCCCAAGATCATCTAATGCTGACCGCTGACTCGCAGATAGTCGATGCCGTGCTGCTCGGGACGTACGTCGTAGCGGCCGGTGTCCTGATCGCCGTTACCCGTGGTCGGCTCGGCTATCGCGATCCCGCTGCCGAATGACGAGCTCACAACACATGCAATGTCGGTTGGTACTAAGTCGCTGAGTCGGCTGCTTTGGTGAGCGACGCTGCGAGTTGCCGACCCCACGCCCGGGCCCGATCGATCTCACCGTCGAGGAGGGGACCATCGACATCACGGACGTAGAAGCTCTCCGCTTTCGCCGCGGACGCGTACCCATGGCGGCGGGCGGCTTTCGCGGCGCCTTTTGCGGCTGACCCAGGCAGGTGGTGCATGCTTTCGATCTTGGTGTCGAATGTGGCCATTCTCTCGGTGTGTTGGCCATACGGCAGCGCCGCCATCCACTCACGTAGTCCAAACTCTCGTTCACCTTCGTGCGCGCCTTTGCTGATTGCATCGGCGCGAGTGCTCTCCCGGCTCATGGAGAACGCGTGTGTGGGACCTCCCGCCACGATGAGCGCCACCTCGGGATCCGGTTCCGTTGGCGCGTCGGTCACCTCGGTCACCTGCACGTCAACCGATTCTCCAAGTCCCGCCGCCACGGCGCGGGCGAGCTGCTCGGTATTGCCGAACATCGACTCGTAGACCACGAGAGCCTTCATTGCGAACCACTTCCTCTCTCGTCATGAGCTCGGGGCCGGTAATGCGCTGGGGTTCGGCAACGGATGGAACTACGGCCCGGCCCGATTCCTCGCGGGAGGGCCCGACTGATCCCAGCTCCTTATCAACACTCGCCAGCTTCGGCTCGGTGACACCAGTGGCGTAGGTCGGCATGCGAAGTGACGAAGGGCCCAATGATATAGATCATCGAGGTGACTCGCTCACCGACCGTGGCCGATCAACCTCCGTCCAGACACCTGCTCGCACGGCAGTCGTACGAACAAAGATCGGTTACCCCCGGCCCAGGGCTCGGGCAGCTTCCCGTAAAGCATGTGGGCGAAGTCGTCCTCGGTAGCCAGTTGCAGGCGCCCAACGACGACCACGCTCCATCCCGACTCGAAGAACTCGTCGGTCTCGTCGATCTCGAAAGCACAGATGGAGCTGAGTGCATGGTGGAAGATCTCGCCGTCGGGAACCGTGCGAAAGATCACAGAGTCACCGACAAGGATGTAGTTCACGGGCAGGATGCGGGCGCCCGAGTCACTGGTATAGGCGATCCGGCCAACGGTCTTGGCGGCGAGCAGCTCCAGACACTCCGCACGGTCGAGCGCGATGAGTCCAGCTCCATGCTCGGCGGCGGACCAGAACGTGTCGCTGGTGCTTTCTGGCGGGGTGGGTGTCCCCGAAGCAGGTTGTTCTGATCTGGACATGGTGAGGCCTTTCTGACGTGCTGCTGGCTTCCAGTCCACAACCGCAGGACGAAAGGCGCAAGGGCCCCAATTAGCACGATGGTCAGGCGGGCTGCTCCAGCAACTCGGCTTGGCGGTATGTGAATCTGGCTGCGGTGGCGCCGCCAGCGACCCCTCGCTAGCTGTTGGTACGGCGCCCGGCCGTCTTCACAACCCAGATGCCCAGAATGACGAGCGCCAGGCCGAAAGGAATCCCCCACGGCGCCAGTAGTGCCTGGTATCCGGCGATCCCGCCAAGAACGATGGCGATCGAGATCGGGAGCGGAAACACCCGGGCCCGCAAACTGGCGATCCCGAACAGCACCCATCCGGCGGCAAAGAGGATATAGCTCGCGATGGCGCCCAGACCCATGATGATCGATGGCGCACTCGTCAACCCTTGCGCTCCCGGGCCTGCCGCCAGCCAGGGAACGGCGAAGGCCTCGAACCAGAGATCGCCCGCCAACATCATGGTGCCGACGATCGCCAGTCCGAAGCCGGCGACACCCAGCCGCCCTGCCATCCGCGCCTCCAGACCGTACACAGCGATGAGGGCGAACATCAGCACGATGAAACCCGCGAGAAGGATGATCTTGGCGGCGATGAAGAGCGGATCCTGCGAAGTCTCGAGGTTCTGACTCTGGTCGAAGGTCCACATCACGGTCTGCGCGATGAGAAAGAGCGCTCCCGCCGTGATGGACAGCCAGCCCGCGTGTCGAACGAAGGGCATGACCAGAGGCGCAGGCAAGCGATGTGGCGATCCAATCGATTCGTTGATCACTGGGCGGTCGCCTTCAGCCTCGGAGGATCCGTGCGGCGTAGATGTGCGGTTCGACTCCCGCAGCCGAGGCCTCCCGGCGCAGCGCGTGATGCGCATGCTCGATGTCCTGGCCTTGCTGGATCAGCATCCCGATGGCGCGATTGAGCACCGTCAGTTCAGCAAGGCCGGCCAAACCTGACTTACGAGAGACGGGCGGCAGATCAATGTCGAGCGCGATCACCCGTCGGTGACCATCCAGATGCGTCCCACGATGATCCTCGTTATTCGCGGTGGACGATCGCCCGTCGACGGGGATGCCCCCGAGGGCGTGGCTCAGGTCGGCAGCGAGATCGGTGAACGCGCCAGGCGTACTGGCATAGAACACGACTCGGCTCTCCCCATCGACCGTCCGCGAAACCAGCCCGAGGGGAAGACGCAGCGATGTCCCGACCGGTACGTCGTGGCCGTCAGTGAAGGCGGTTAGCGTGACCGGCCACTGGTTGTCGACGATAGTCAGCTGGAAACCGCAGTAGGAGCTGGCCGTCGAGCGCAACGCCCTGGTCAATGCCATTAGCGTGTCGCTCAGATCGCGATCGTCTTGCCCGATGCTCGTCGTCAGATCTTGGACGTGCGCGAGCACAGAAGCTGGAAGATCCACACTCGCGCTCCGAGGAAGCGGATCCGCCCGCTAATCGTGTCTGCATGAACTGGTTCGACAAAGCGCCGAGACCACTGGCGGCGGCTGCGCGGACCGGGGGGATTCAGATAGCCGCGTCAACACTGACTCTACACGCTGGGATGACAACGGCACCTAATCAGGACGGTTCCTGGCGTTGTCGGCTCCGGAGGGCTCGCGCCCGGGCGACGGCCTCGTCCACGATTTGGTGGGCCACGTCACCGAGCTTGCGATGCTCGTGCTGGCTTATGGTGCGGAGCCGCTCGAGCGCCTCGTGCTCGCTGCTGCCGCTCCGACTCATCAATATCCCGACAGCACGGTCGATGACACCGCGAAGCTCCAGGGCCGACTGGAGCTGGTTGGCCAGCCGTTGGGTTTGTGCGAGGACATGCGCGTTGTGCACGGCGATCGCGGCCGGCGCGGCGAAGATCTGGCCGAGTTCGGCGGCCCGGTCGTCGAAGACGTTCTTGTCGTGCGCGTAGACGTTCATCGCGCCAACCACGCCATCGGGCGTGATCAACGGCAGCGACACGACGCTGTGTACGCCCAGCCGGGCGACCCGGCCGCCGAAGCGCGGCCATCGCGAATCTCCGCCGAGTGAGCCCGACAGGACGGTGTGGCCCTCACGAGCGGCACTGATGCAGGGGCCTTGGTCCAGCGCGTATTGAATGTCGTCGACCTCGGTGACAAACGGGGCGGTCGCCACAATGGTGTCGGCCCTGTCACGCTCCAGGAGCGTCAGGCCGGCGCCGTCGGCTCCGGGGATGGCTTGCACGGCGTACGTGGCGACCTGGGTCAGCATGGCCTCCAGCGTGAGCCGGTCCGATGCCAACCGTGACAGACCCGCGAGGCTCTCGCGAAGGTCCTCATCCTCGGCGGACCGACGCCCTGCGGCTTGTTCTGCGGTCTCGCCCGGAGTGTCGTGATCCGACGGCCTGATCTCGGCATTGTCGTCGGAGTCCATGGGTCCTCTTCGATGCTCATCAAGGCCGCGGCCGGCTTGGTTTTGACGGATATCACGTCAAGCTTATCGCGGTAGTGCGGCGCCGACGCTCAGCAGATTAGCTTGCGCTTGCACTGGGTAGAATGCCTTTTACTGCATCTCGCAGTCGGTCTGGGGCCGGAGACGCCGTGTAAGCTCGCCGCGGCTCCCGAAGCAAACCCGCTGTCGCCCAGACACTTTCCGGGACGTCCGCTACGGAACGGCCTCCTCCCATGACTTCTACTCTCACTACGCCCTCCCCGGCGCCGGGTCCTGGCGCGGCCAAGGACGTCCGAGCCGGCAGCTCCTTCACCGCCCTGACCCGCCGCGTTCACGACCTGAATCTCATGCGACGACGGTACGGGTACTACTGGACCAAGCTGGTCGGTGCCGTGCTCATTCTGGCCGCCTGGGTGCTCGCCTTCATCTGGATCGGCGATAGCTGGTGGCAACTGCTCAGCGCCGGTGTGCTCGCGATCATCATGACCCAGTTAGGGTTCCTCGGCCACGACGCAGCCCACCGCCAAATCTTCAAGTCCGGCCGGTGGAACGACTGGACGAGCCTGATCATCGCGAACCTGCTCGTCGGCATCAGCTATGGCTGGTGGCGAAACAAGCACAACCGACACCACGCGAATCCGAACAAGGTCGGTGCCGATCCCGATGTGGACTTGGGTGCCATCGCTCTCACGCCTGAGCAGGCAACGCGGCAGCGTAGCCGACTTATGCAATGGCTGGTCTCCCACCAAGGCTGGTACTTCTTCCCGATCCTCATGCTCGAGGGCCTCTCACTCCGCTCAGAGGGGTTCCGCCGCGTCGTAAAGCGCGGCCCGGTGGAGCGCAGATGTGTCGAATTCACCCTTCTGATGGTCCGCCTTGCCGCCTTCGTCTCGCTGGTGTTCCTGGTGTTGCCGCCAGGCAAGGCCGTCGCCTTCCTCGCCGTGGAGCTGGCCGTCTTCGGCTTCTACCTTGGCTCATCGTTCGCGCCGAACCACATCGGCATGCCGCTGGTCTCTCCGAGGCTGAAGCTGGACTTCTTGCGTCGTCAGGTCCTGATGAGTCGCAACGTCAGCGGCGGACGTTTCATGTCGATCCTTATGGGCGGCCTCAACTACCAGATCGAACACCATCTTTTCCCCTCGATGGCTCGGCCCTACCTGCGCAAGGTGCAACCCCTCGTCGCCGCCTATTGCGCTGCCGAAGGGGTGCCGTACACCCAGACGTCGCTATGGCAGTCTTACCGCATCATCATCCAGTACCTGAACAGCGTCGGACTAAAAGGCAAAGACCCCTTCCTCTGCCCGCTGGTTGCGCAACGTCGCGCCTTGTGACGTATTGCCTCGCGCCGGAGTCGGACGGTCTTATCCGCTCGTATCGGGGATCGAGAACAGCGCGCTCGCTGTCAATGGAGAAGTATGGGTGGGCGTTGCGGCCCGGCCAGGGCGCATCGTCGATGGTTAGACGGCGGTGTCCTGGTGGGCGGGTCGGGTGGTAGTAGCGGTCATGTCGGCGGTGATCGGGGAGGGCTTGAAACCCTTGACGACCAGCCAGACACCGAGCGAGAACTCCCACAAAGCCACGGGGAGAGTTGCGATGCCCGCCGGCAGGGAGAACTGCTCCCATAGGCCGAACATGACGGCGATATCGGAAGTGAGGAGCAGAGGCGCGCCGATCAGCCCCACCAGCGGAATGATCCGCGGCACCAAGCCAGAGCGGTACATCAGCGACCCCAGCAGCAGGGCATTGACACCAGCCATGAAGCCGGGTCCGAACAGGAACGTCCAGTCATAGCTGGCGACCAACGCTTGGCCGGTGACCAGTGCATCTGCTCCGGCTCCGGCCTGCCGCAAGGTCACCACCGATAGCAGGCTCACTACGCCAGCGACGATGATGGCGGCTTCCAGGACCCGCGCACCGACGAAGCCAAGCGCGACCCCCTCGTTTTGCCGCTTGACTACCGGGTACAGCGCGACGGCGGTGCCGATGCAGGCGAGGGCCAGGACCACGTCGAGGAGACCCGCGAAGAGCACCTGCCCATCAGCACCCGGACCGAGGATGTAGTTCGGATCATTCCGCACCGGGGCGTACAGGAGGCGGGCCGGGATCGAGGTGACAAAGGTGATCAGATAGAGCGCGCCCGCGACAAGCGCGGTCTTTCTCAGCGAGTCCGTTGACTCGTTCGTTGCTGTGGTTCGCGTCGTGATGGTCATATCGTTCTCCTCTTGCGGATTGGTGAGCACCTCGACGTGCGATGGCGGTCCGTCAGGCTGATTGGGTTCGACTGGCGTGACCGAAACGGGTTAGAGGGCTCGGCGTTGAGCGACCATGGGGCAGAGGAAGGGGTCTTTGCCTTTTAGTCCGACGGTGTTGAGGTAGCCGATGACGATGCGGTAGGACTGCCAGAGGGTGGTGCGGGTGTAGGGGACGCCTTGGGCGGCGCAGTAGGCCGCGACGAGTGGCTGGGCTTTGCGTAGATAGGGGCGGGCCATGGAGGGGAAGAGGTGGTGTTCGATCTGGTAGTTCAGCCCACCCATGAAGATCGAGATCAGGGGTCCGCCGCTGATGTTGCGGCTCATCAGGACCTGGCGGCGTAGGAAGTCCAGCTTCAGCTTGGCCGACACCAGCGGCATGCCGATGTGGTTGGGCGCGAATGATGAACCCATGTAGAGGCCGAACACGGCCAGTTGCACAGCGAGGAACGCGACCGCTTTCTCGGGGGGAAGCACGAGGAAGACCAGAGCAGCCAATCCTGCGAGTCGGAGGGTGGTGAAGCTGATCTCGACCCAGCGACGCTGGATCTTGTCTCGGCTGATGATGCGGCTGATCCCGTCTTTATGCAACGAGAGGCCTTCGAGGAGCAGGATCGGGAAGAAGTACCAGCCCTGATGGGCCACCAGCCACCTCATCAGCCGGCTGCGGTGTCTGGTCGCTCGGGCCGGCGTCATCGCGATCGCGGCGAGGGCGATGTCGGGGTCGGCTCCCTCCTTGTTCGGGTTTGCGTGGTGGCGGTTGTGTTTGCTTTGCCACCAGCCGTAGCTCATCCCGACCAGCAGGTTCGCGATGATCAGGCTGACCCAGTCGTTCCAGCGTCCGGACTTGAAGATCTGTCGGTGCGCGGCGTCGTGTCCTAAGAATGAGATCTGGGTCATCAAAACCGCGAGGACTCCGGCGTTGGCGAGCTGCCACCAGCTGTCGCCGATCCAGATGAAGCCC
The DNA here is from genome assembly GCA_963759635.1 of uncultured Actinomycetota bacterium. GTDB lineage: Bacteria > Actinomycetota > Actinomycetes > Propionibacteriales > Propionibacteriaceae > Microlunatus. The sequence goes on along the minus strand of CAVXAP010000027.1, from coordinate 454,427 downwards.
ACCACCCAGGCGGCCAGGATGAGTACGGCACCGATCAGCTTGGCCCAGTAGTAGCCGTAGCGGCGCCGCATCAGGCCCATCTCGTGGATGCTGCGGGTCAGCGCGGTGAAGGAACTGCCTGCCCTGTCACGGATGGGTGAGGTCGGCGTGCTGGATCGCGAAGGCTCCTCAGATGATCGCGGTGTCGCTGATGGGTCCAGATCCTGGTGTTCCCGGGTGCCAATGGAGGTTAGGAGGGTTGTCATTACGGGGGACCAATTCAAATCGAAGTCCCGGTGTCTGCCTGGGCGGCAGCATCATGCTCGTGGAGTCGCGGACGTGTGCGTGAACGGCGGCTCCGGCCCCAGGCCGGCTGTCAAGTACAGCTCTCTCAGTCTACCCCGGTGAGTGCCGCCGCGACGATTTCGGCTGCAGCAAAGAGGCGTGGAGCAGAGACCTCTCTATGCTTCCGTGTTACCCAGCTGGTGCACTGTGCTCTACTGCTGCACCTCGCCACCCGCGGCGCCGCCGAATCTGTCCGCCCCTGTGGGCGGTACTCCGCCCACACCTGGCCGCCAGGAGCGCGTGGAGCCGCCGGTCAATGGGACCAGGTTTACTATGCCGTCCGAGAATTCCACGTCGTCCGGCACTCCCACTAATAAGGACCGCTCCGCCGTGCCCGCCACGAAGCCGAGTCCCTCGCCGAAATGATCATTGGCCGCTGCAGTGCCCTCAAGTGGCTGGTCATCAGCTCCTTTCGAATTCTGGGTGTACGTCGCCTCGGACCCGAGATCATCAAGTGGGAAGATCTGGACCAGCCCGGCGTCGGCGCCCGCTGTGGCGTCGTCCTCGAACGGAGCGGACACGGCCAGTCGAGTCTTGGTGTCACTCAATCCCGGCGGTGCAAGCACGAGGCGGCGCCCGAACTGATCACCCGCCTCGGATGTGTCTGCGACATTCGTGATGTCCTGAGTCAGGCCAGTGCCTGGCGTAATGGTGGTTCCCGTGGAGGTGAAGAGCTGCACGCTGCCGGCATCGGCCGCGCTTCCGATATCCTCAGAGGGAATTCCGACCGCCAAGTGAGTCGTGCTGCCGACGCGGACGCTGTCCAGGACCTGGCCGAAGGCGTCATTGTTCTCCGGGGTGCCGGGGACTGCTGAACTGTTCTGGTCGTACGCCTGCCCAGCCACGACTCCGGTGTAGAGATCGTTGATGATGGTGAACGCGCCGCCGTTGGTGATCGCGCTCGTACCGGAGCCCAGGTCCTCGCCGGGAGTACCGACCGCCGCATCAACTCGGGTGGAGGTCCCCGCTATCAGGCCGAGCGTGATCGCTTCGCCGAACCGATCCCCGGCCTCTGCCGCCCCTGGAATCCCAGCAGATTCTTGATCAACGGCCCTCGGGTCGTTGAGGCCGGCGGCAAAGAAGCCGACCCAGCCGGCGTCATTCTGCCCGGAGACGTTGCCGCCCGGAACTCCAACCGCCAGCATCGGCAAGTCGGCGCCCAACTCATTGGACGCGTCTATCGCGGACCCAAGTTGATCACCGGCTGCGGCCGTACGCCCAAAGGAGACTTGGGTCAGCTGCGTCGATGCCCTGCTCTTGCCGAGCCCGCTCGACGAACCCCAGATGACCTGTGCCAGTCCGGAATCGGCTTGGCCGCTGATGTCCTCATACGGTGTTCCGACGAGCAGGTCGGTGTAGCCATCGTTATCAAGATCGGCAGCCGCCAGGGTGGACCCGAATCGGTCTCCGGCCGAGGCAGTGTTGCCCACAGTGCCTGAGCCCTGCACAAGGGTGTCCACCGACCCGCCGCCGAGGGCGCTGCTGTTGCCATAGAGCACGGTCACCCGGCCGGCGTCGGCAACACCTCCCGGGTCAGCGTAAGGATCTGCAACCACCGCATCGGAGAACCCGTCGCCGTTGAAGTCTGATGAAGCGCCCTTGACCGCCGGCTTCGGCTGAAGCTGGATCATCTTGGCCACAGACGGGACGCCGGCGTTATCGACAATGAAGAGCATGTAGTAGCCGGCCGGCGCGATGTTTGAAGTCTTTGGCGCCGTGGCCCTGATGGTGTTGGTGCCTCCGGGGGTGACGCTCAACGGTACGTAACGCTGTCCTTGGTCCTGGCTGTGAGTGGCCGCCCCAAGGCGCACCAGCCCAACCTTGGCGATGGATCCGGCCTGGGCTGAGCTGATATCGAAATCCTGCCCATAGGTAGCAGTGCTGGGCGCGGACGTGATCACCGGTCGGGTTGCCTTCTGCCCGCTGCCGTCCTTCTTGAACAGGTAGGGCGGCTCGAAGTACTCGATGTTCTTCTCCAGATATCCCACGCTGACGCAGGAAGCGCAGACTCCGCCACCGCCGGTGAGTACCCGGCCGTCGGGCAGCAGCGTGGCACTGGAGTGGTATTGGCGTACGCGGGCGGCACTGGACAAGACCGTCCACGTCTTGGTGGATGGATCCCACCGCTCGGCGGCGAACACGGGGTTATTGAGATCGGCGTTCGCGTTCGTTGCGCGGCTCATTCCGCCGGTGGCGAGCACGCTCCCATCAGCCAGAATGGTGAGGTTGTGTTGCCGCCGCCCGACCGACATTGAGGCGATCGTGGAATCCACCGTGGTGCTGCCACCGGTGATGTTGACGACACGAGCTGTCTTGGTCGGAACGTGGGTTTGTGTGCCCTCGGTTATGTCTCCGCCCCCGGCGACCAGGACCTTTGCGTAATCATCACCTACCTCGTAGGTGGCGAAGCCGCCATAGGTGCGGTTGATGTTGTCCCGCGTCTGTGTGGCGGTAATCGCTCCGGTGCCGCTTGTGTTGATGGTGTTCATCTGGCCTGGGGGACCTGTCAGCTGGACCTGGCCGTCGGGACGGGTGGTCAGGAAGGCGTAGAGCCGATCGCTGTACCCGCTGGCGTTGCTCAGCCGGCGAAGTTTGCCGTCGGTCTGGTAAACCTCTGGGACGGTCGGACCGCCACCGACGATCACGGCTTCGTCATTGCCTAAAGCTTGGACGGCGGGATACCAGCGCGCTGCCGCCATATCGGGTCCACGGCTCCAGGGCATTTGCCCGAGCTCTTCTTTGCGCCAATCGAAAATGTGAGTCTGCACAATGCCGTCGAGCGCCGCATTCTTGTTCCCGCCTGCTACCAGCACATTGCCGTTCGCGAGCTGGGTGTACCCAGCGCAGAAGATGTTGTAGTTCGGGACGTCCTTGCGGACGGTGGTCGGAGGGCTCGCGTTTGGGTCCCATACCTGGGCGCGGGTGAAGGTATTGTTCGTCATCGACTCCGGCGCGCCCTGTCCCACTGAATCCCACATCAGCACCTTGCCGTTCGGCAGGACTGCCTGGAAGATCGGCACGACTCCTGTCTTGCCTGCTTGGTCGGTGTTGACTACCTGGCTCCAGGCTCCGCCCTGGCCAGCATCCGCGGCGGCGGCAGCCGAGATGCTGGCATTGGGTACGCTCTGTTCGGCCGTCCGCCGACCCGGAGTGTCTCCGGTAGCCTTCTTGATCTTGGCTGCGTTGGCCAGGGTTTGCTTCTCGATCTTCTCGATCGAGGTACTGGCAAGATCTTCCTTGGCGTGTTCTGTGTCAGTCTCATCGCCATCGCCCGGATGGGCCACTGCTATCCCGATGCCAGTGCTGACACTTGTGATCACGCCGAGAAGTCCGGCCAATGCGCTTGTGCGCCAATACCTGCGCCGCATATATCTACATCCCCCGAACGCCGAAGCACGTGTCGGGCTCAGTATGCAGCGATCAGGCCGGCTGGACTTGGATTTCGCCCATAATTGCGCCGGGTGGTGTTCTAAATGGATGGTTAGAGCTCGGAGAGGGTGCGTCGTGTCAAGCGCGACGGCCGTGTACCATCTCGACGAGCTCGCGGAGGGATTGAGCGAGGGCGCCAAGCCGTTCGTCCTCGGTGCGATGCCATGCAGCGTGCAGGGACACCTTGTCTGCATCTACGAGGACTCCGCATACATCGCAGCCGACGGTGCCGCCTGGAAGCTCAGCCATGCGTCTGAGGGTGCCGCCTCGCACGCTAGGAGTCAACTGAGGCGGCGCTGGCTGAGTAACGGCGTTGTGACCGTTGATGCGATCAATCGCAGTCCCGAAAGTGCGGCGGCATTGCGACGCCATTACAGGGAGTTGTGGGCCATCTGGCCTGTACCGCAGACCGAGGATTGGGTCTCTACGCACCCGGGCGACACGTTCGTCGTGGCCAGTGGGGACGCCGAGGCACCGCCGGTGATTCTCCTGCACGGCTCGGGCGGCAATAGCGCTGTATGGCGTGATGACGCCGCGACCTGGTCGACCACGATGCGCGTCTATGCAGTCGATATCCCAGGCGAACCTGGTCTCAGTGTGGCGGCGCGGCCCCGCTCGACTCCGACGCTTACGTCACGTGGCTCACCAACGTGCTCGATGCTCTCAGCGTTGACCGCGCATCCCTCGTGGGCATTTCCGTTCGGCCGATTGGGCCGAGAGCACGCCATGCGCAAGGTCCTCGGCGCAGAACTCTCAGGCACGGCCGCCGGTGAGTATGTGCTGGTGATCCAGGAACATTTTCGACCACGCACCGAACGTGTCCCGATCTTCACCGACATCGAGCTCGCACGAATTGCGGCGCCGACGCTCGTCGTTGTCGGCCAGAATGACGCACTCCTGGACTCGGTCGAAACGAAGCAACGACTGGAACAACATGCTCCACATGCGACGGTCATCCTCATTCCTAATTCAGGCCATCTGCTGCCAGCGCAACCGACCGCGTACATGCATCTCTCACCGACACGATCAGCTGAGCCCGATTTTGCTGAAGCGCGCTGAGTGCAAGCGAACCCCCCCCGCATAGCGCTGGGTAGCAGGGACGCTGCTGTACTTTGCTGCTGTACTCATAGGGAGCGCGGCGAGTGGCTTACACGTGACGATCATGGCGGATGCAGCTCGAATCATCGGCGTCGGCAGCCCTGGGGACGACGGACTGTCGCCACTCGAGCACGCCGAGCAGCTGAGAACCTCGGCCCCTAAGCTCGCTGCGATACTGACCCGTAGCGCCCCCGTAGAGCTGGCACAGCAGTACGCGGAGGCTGACACTGAAGCGCTTGTCGCAGAGCGAACGTTCAAGCGATGGGTCATCCGGGCGAACAGGGCCGTCCTCGCTACAGCAACCGTAAGCGCGCTCCTGATGGCTGCGGCACTGCTTGCCGGCAGGCTCGGCGGATTGACGCAGACGATTCTTATCGTGCTCGCTCTTATTGGTGTCGCAACCGGCGGGTTCGCGTCGATGTCGCTGTTTCGGGTGAAGGAGGGCCGGCTCCTCGAGGACTGGATGACGGCGCGCGCACGGGCAGAGACCAAGCGATTGTCCTACTTCAGTAATATCGTGAACTCCTCCGTAGGACCGCTCGATCTCCAGCTCGAGCTGCTCAAGTTGGAGTATTTTCGCCGCTATCAGCTAGATCTTCAGCTCGCGTACTACAAAACCCGCCGGTCGGGCCACCGCAACTCGGCCGAACGGACCCTTGATATTTCGGCCATATCCGTCCTGGTGGCGGCAATTGCCTCAGGTGCGGCGGGAGTACTCGGTGCGCTACGGAGCGAATGGGCTGCGCTAGGTTCGCTTGCGGTGTTCGGCGCCGCACTCCAAGCGTTCGCAGCCGCCCGCGAATCGCTCAACCAAGATCGCAGGAACGCTGAGCGGTATGACAACACCGCTCAGGCACTGCAGGGCCTACGCGAGCGCCTCGACGACGTGCGGCTCGGTATCGCCGCCGGATCCTCGTCGGTGCTCGGCGAGTACGTCGCCGCTGTGCAGGACCAGCTGTCACTCGAGCATCGGCAATGGCTGGAGGGAGCTGAGAATATGCAGGCGGCCGTTGCACGGCTGGAGAAAGCCCTCAGCAGCGGAGCCTCGCAGAAAGACACCGCCTCCGGGGAAGCAGGTGCCGACCAGAAGGCCTGACTGGAGGCGAATGCGGCGGGCTGCCTGCCAGAGTGCAATTAGCTATTAATGCAAGTAGCTATTGCTTGGCCAGCCAGGTGGCGTAAGCCCGCGGCTTATCGGTCAGCACTTTGTCGGCGCCTGCCGACTTCGCCTTTGCCCATGCTCGTTCCTCATTCACGGTCCAGACGATGACGATGAGTCCAGCCTTCTTCAGCTCGGCTATGTAGTCTTTCGTCGCAATGTCGTAGTTGACCGCAACAGCCCACAATTTCTCGTCAGCCAGCCGGCTTGCGGGAACCTTCTCGCCGACGAAGAGCATGCGAGGGAGATCGGGTGCCAGCTTTCTGATCTGCGCCAGCCGGCCCAGGTCGCTTGAGGTGACGACGGTGCGGTCACTAAGCCCGTTGCTGCGGATTCCATCGATGAACTCCCGGTTTTGCGCAGCGCTCTGATCGACCTTGACCTCGACGTACGCCCATGATTCGTGGCCCGCCAGGCCCTCCATCAGACTTGCGTAGGTCGTAGGCGGATAGGATTTCCCGTTCTTCGTAAACGAGCGGCAGTGCTCGCTGAGCACTTTCCATGTCGTCTCGGACACTCGGTAAGGCCGGTCGCACCGCAACCCCTGGGTTGCTGCCTCATCGTGGATGATCACCGCACGTTTGTCGCTGGTCCAGCGCACGTCGGTTTCTACCGCAAAGCCGTCGTCGGCCGCCGAGGTGAGGGACTCGAACGTCTGCAACGGGTACTTCTCGTCGCCGCCGCGGTGGGCGAGGATGTCCGAACCGGTTGATTTTTCCGCCTTCGATGTCTTCGAAGCACTGCTGGACGGAGCGGTGCTGACGGAGGGCGGACTTGAGGTGGCTGCGAAACTGCCCTGGCCGTTCGCCGGGCCTGCGCCAGGATTGCGCGGGAAATACCACACAGTGACACCAACGGCCGCCAGCAAAACGATCGAAACAGCGACGGCCACCAACATGCCGGTGCGTCTTCGGACTGTTCCTGTTCGGACTGGCGCGCGACCGCTTCCGGGTTCGGCAGGCGTCGACGGTCGCGGCCGCTCATCGCTCGTCCCGATCGCGGCCGCGGATTCGACCGGAGGTGGGGGCGGTGTTGTCCCAGGCGGCCGGACCCCCGCGCCGGCATCGGATATCGACGGCGCGGCTGGCTCGTCGCGGATGTCGTTCAGCGTGCGGTTCAGCACCCTCAAGAGTCGCCGAGTGTCAAAGTTGACCGGGTCTATTTCGACCGCCTGGCGACGTGTCAAGGCCGCCAACCCTGTTGGCAAGTCCTGAGGCGTCGGCATCTTGGCGTTGTCGACGAGAATGGGAATGACCCGAACATCGTCTCGATTTAGCGCGGTCTCAACCTCGAGCCGTACGAAGTCCTCTGGGTCATCGATGCGCCTCGCTCCTTTGCCGTCGGTAACCGTGAGCCACTGGGGCCCGATCAGGGCGAGTAGCACCTCGCAGGAGCCCACCGCCGACTGGAGCCGCTCGACGAAGTCGTCGCCCGGCTCGATGTCGTCGACATCCTTGAAGACGCGGTCAGCTCCCAGCTCAGCTACCAGCACGTCGTAAAGCTGTCGCGCCGGCCACGCCGTCTCCTGGCGTCGATAGCTGATGAAGACCCGACCCGCCTCGCCTCTCTCCATACTGACCACATCCGCTCAGCCGCACGCCTGGAGTAAGCCTAAGAGTCAAGTCGCCGACGTCGGCAATCGCGCCTGGGATAAATGCGGGCTGAGCTTGTCGAAGGGCGACCCGTTCGCGCTTTCACAAGCTCAGCGCGCATCGCTCGAAGTTCAGCCTTCTTTGCGTCTGAAGTGGTCCGACAGTCCCCGCGAAGCTCGCCACAGAGTGTGTTCGCGGGAGATCGCCTCTTCGGCCTGGCTTACGAAGGCGGCCCAACGCTCCTCGCTGGTCAACGTCGCGAGCTCGGTCGCGATTGAGGCGAGCTCTTGACTCGCGATGCCGTACGCCGTCGCCAGGTTGCGGTGTTGCTTCGCCTCGATCCAGGCCATGACCCCGCCGGCCGACGCGGCAAGGAAGCCGAGCAGGTCGAAGCTGATCCAGCCGAACGCTTTGAACGCGCCGCCGAGGAGGCCGGCGATCTCGAGCACAATGCTGACGAGCACCCATCCGCGCGCTCGGCGATCGTTCCACCGCGCCTTCCCGGAGTACCAGCGTTGCTGGTCGGCAATCCGATCCGTGAGATAGACCTGCCGGCGCTCATCGAAGTTGAGAGCGCGGACTTGGCGCATCTTGTCGCTGATCTGGTGTGCATCGGGTTCTGCTGTACCCAATGAGATCGACCTAAGGTCCTGGAGCAGCGAGTAGGTCTGGGCAAGGAACTGTCTGTCGACGTCAGGGGTGTCGACCTCGAAGGGCTCCGCGCGCACCATGTATCGCCAGGCGAGCGTCTTGGCCGACTCCGCCGCGGCCCGGCCCTCGTACCAGGTGGTGAGTGGGCTTGTGACGGCGAGGAAGAGCTCGGCACCCAGCGCGCAAGCGAAGGCGAGAAAGGCCAGCCCGCCACCAACCTGAAAGCCACCCGCAGTAGTCACAGTGAGCGCGCCGCCGAACGCTGCGACGACCAGGGCACCGAGGCGCACCCTGAGTGACCTCAGGTAAGACCGCTGTGCTCGCAGCGACTCCCGATCCGCGCTCCGATACAACGCCGGGAAGTCGGCCGGGCCGTCAATAGTGACGCTCATCCTGGCACTCCTTCCTATATGCCGCGCTGACGGCTTCGCGGGCTCCACCGTAGCGGCGCACCGGGCTCCGGTGCTGATGTCGTACGAAGGAGTCGCCGCATGGGGAGGGCTCGTGGATCCGGGGGTCGTGGATCCGGGGGTCGTGGCGGCCGGTGTAAACGTATGCGCGACTGGACTCGCCGATTTCGGCTTACGCATCACTGCCGTTGTCATTGGCAGTCTCATGATCATCTCGATCATCGAAACGATTTGCCCTGCTAGGTTCGTTGCGTGCAGCTTGACCACGCACAGCATGAGAGCGCTCAATGATCATGATCCGTTGAGCACGTTCCGTGGCAGCACAATCTGTGTTGGAGGGCATGCGATGTCGACCAAGGACGAGGCGAGAAGCTCTAACTCGCTAGCGGGCAGGAGCGCTGCAACATACGGAGATGCCGAGCGCCTACGCCGCGGCGGGCCCCTCATCGTTTACGAGTTCGAGCAGGTCGACAAGCTGTTGCAGGGCTGGCAGGTTCATGTGGTCACGCAACGACTCATCCATGAGGATGCCGCACGCCGCATCCAGACTCTTCACTACGGCCTCGGAGGTCCGGCCGTCGTCCTCGCCGCAATGGCCGGGTCCTCCGCCGTAGCAGCGTGGGGCAGTGGCGGCTCGAGTGGTGGCCTGGCCCTCCTCAGCGCCTTCATCGCGGTTGGGGCCACCGTGCTCACCGCTGTCGTCACGTTCCTGGACCTGGGTGGGCGCGCTGAGAGGCATCGTAGGGCCGCAGCGGAGTGCAAGAGGATCCTGCGGCGGCTCGAGGCTCTCCCTCCCTATCACATGAGACTCGCAGACCTGCCTGAGGAACTGAACCACCGCATCCAGGAGCTGGAGTCACAGCTGGGGGAGATGGATTCCTCGGCGCCGATACCGCCCCGACGAATCGCCGAACGTGTGCTCACTAGGCCGCGCGAGCTCCGTTCGGCGGTTGCCTTCGCACCCGACCAACCTTCATGACGGCTGCGGCGGTGCCACATTTATCGCGAGGACCCCGGCAGTGATTACGAGCAGGTCGGCTCCATCGACCACGCCGCTCCGCAAACGGATGCGAGATCGCGACCAACATGCTCGACAACTTCCACATCTGTCGACGCAGGTCTAGCTGTGCTCAGGGCCACTGCCACCTCGGCAACCGGTAGCAGGGCGAGTCGTGGCTCGCTACACCCGACATACGTCGAAAAGCGATCCGAACTGTCGCCTGCAGCGAGTGGGCTGGGGGCACTCTGATTCCTACCGTGATGGTCGTCTGAGTCCCCGACCACGGAGAAACGGCCATGTCCGCCCGTCTCGGCTGCACCTTGTTGCGACCTTTCGCGCGAACCAGCACCTCTGCCGGAGCTCAGGGTTGGCGAATGTGCGTCGGCTCGCTCCTGGCCATCCTCCTCGCCGTGGTGGGTGTCGATGTTGCACCAGCGGCCGCCGAGCCGGACGTCACGACCACCGATGTAACGTTCGTCGGCGGCGAGGGTGTGATCCTGCACGGGATCGTCGTGGCGCAGAGACCGAGCGAGAAACGTCGACCAGCCTTGGTCATGCTGGAGGGAGCGGGGAACCGCGGCCGGCAGGAGCTCCAACCGGCGGCGGAGGTGTTCGCCCGGCACGGCGTGATCACGCTCATCTACGACAAACGGAAGATCGGCTACAGCCTCTTGCGGCGCGACTACGCTTTGCTCGCCGACGACGCTGTCGCGGCGGTGGCACTGCTGGCGACCCGACGCGACGTCGACCCGTCTCGCCTCGGATTGTGGGCCCAATCGGAAGGGGCCTATGTCGCCCCGCTCGCCTGCCGTCGGTCGAGTGCGGTCAAGTTCGTGATTACAGTCGGCGCGGTCGGGGTGACTCCAGCGGTGCAGACCGCTTGGGGCTACGACCAATTCCTCCGCCACGCAGGCGTACGCGGCGGGCTGCCCGCGAGCCTGGAGATCACGGCCCTTCGGACAATGATCAGTGCGGGTGTCTTCCCTGAGGCCAACTTCGACCCAGCTCCGGCCTGGCAACAGCTACGGCAACCGGTCCTCGCCGAATGGGGTGAGTTTGACCGGGTCGCCCTCCCCCGAGAGAGCAGCAAGGTCATCGAGGAAGCGTTGCGCCGCGGAGGTAACACTCGCTACACGATGCGATTCATCAGCGGCGTCCGCCATAACCTCAATCTCACCGCGGACGGCGGCTTCGACCGGATCACGGCATTACCGGCCGACTACGGGGTCTACGAGCGCCGCTGGATCGACGACCTCGCACGCACCGAGCCGTTACAGCTAGGCACCCCACCCACTGTCGAGAGACCGCCGCCTGTACTGGCTCCGCTGAGCGGCGCCGCGGCCTTGGCGGAACTCGGCCTGATTTTGATGCTGACGGTGGGGTTCGCGTTTTACCCGCTCGCTGGCTTGGTAGGCCATACTCGCAAGCGCTCCAGCGCCTCGAAGCTGGAAGGTACCCAACGCCTGATCGTTGCCGCCGGCTTGTTCACCACGCTCGGCCTCCCGGTCTACCTGCTGTTCTTGATGATCACGGCCGCGAATGTCATCGGGCCCGTTGTCGTGGGTCGTCCGCTCCCGTGGCTCTTGCTCGAGGGGTCAACCGTCATTGTGGGTGTCTGCACAGCCGTGGTCGCCGTCAGGTGGTGGCGCTCCCGCCACCGTGGCGAACGAACCGATCACCGTGGACTGATCCTGGTGGCCGCGGGCGCGGTCCTCCTGGGCTGGGCGGGCTATTGGGGTCTGCTCCGGCTGTGATGTCACATTGCGCTGCAATGTCACAGACGTCCCACGGAGACGTCTAGCCGGCAGACCACGGAACAGATTGGAGGAGGTATACGTGTTCTCGTCACTGGTGCGTCCGGCGTAATCGGCCGGCCACTGGTCGATGCTCTGCTGGCGTACGGACCCCTCGGCACAGCCAATGTGCGTTATGGCTTGGTCTACGGCGGCGCTGCCAGCGGAGAGACCTGCCACTCGCCCGCACTTTCCCTGAAACGGAGATCTACCGACATGAGGCTCCCGAACAGCGCGCACACTGCCCGGCCATGGCGGATCCATGAGATCACGCCAGACTTCCGTCTCTATGACGTGTGGGGCGTTGCCGACCCCGGGTGGCCCCGACGACTTCCCGCGCCTGGTCCAACAATTCGCCCTGGGTGACACGTCGGACAACCCATCCCGGTTTGCCCGAACCCTCTTCGCGATCCGTTGGAAACTGGGGGCGCTGCTCGGCTGGGATGATCCCGACTCCGGCTTGGGCTCCCGCGTGCCGACGCTGCGTGACGACAGGCTCCCCCGTCTGTGCGGGAAGGCCTACATGGCTGCGATAGCACCGTTTCGGCACATGATCGTTTAACCGCCTCTGATGCGAGGCATCGGACAGGCGTGGCAGTCGGGCGCAGAGCGAGCCCGATGAGGTCCGAGGCGGTGCGGCATGGCCCACTCGTTGACCCTGCAGATGTCGGGTTGCAACCCGTACCTAGGTCCAGGTTTATCGTCGAGTCATGATCACAATCCAGGAGGCAGCCGATCCGTCCGGTGTTCCCGTGTCGTGCACCCTGCCCACCGCCGAGCGGCCTCTGCGGGTGGCTGAGTTCGACGCGCTGTTTCGTAGCGCCGTTTCCGACCAGCAACGCACCGCCGCCACCGTGCTCGAACTGTCCCTCACCTCTGAGCCTGAGGTCGCAGCTGCGGCCGCAGCCTTTGCGGTACGAGAGTCGCGTTGCTGTAGCTTCTTCAGGTTTGCTCTCACGGTCGCCCCACGCGAGGTTCAGCTGATCGTGCGGGTGCCGGAGACACACGTCGACGTTCTCGACGCCGTTGCCGATCGGGTTGCGGCGGCAAAGGGATGACCTTGCTACGTGCGGGACAGGTGGCATCGGCAGCGGGCGTGAACCTGGAGACGCTGCGCTACTACGAGCGTCTTGGCGTCCTACCCGAACCCGACCGTACCCTCGGCGGACAGCGGCAGTACGGCCCCGAGGCGGTCACTACAGTCCGGATTGTCAAGGCACTGCAGCGGCTCGGTTTCACTCTCGCTGAGGTGTCTGAGCTGCTGCAGTCGGGTCGGCACCAGCACCGGTCAACTGATCCGGCGCTGCAGGAGGCGATCACCGCCAAGATCATCGACATCGACCAGCGGATAGCGGACCTGCAGGCCGTACGCGCCTCCCTCCTTGCGGCCATCACGGCAGGCTGCGAGGATCTGAGCGTCTGCGCGGGGACGCCCGCCTGCCCCCTGCCGTTCACGAAGTTGGACCGCGCGTCAACCGCCGCTCGGGTTCGACAAGGCGTCGCCACATAACCGGCGGCGACATCGCGACCCGGCCTTGAGGACCCCCGCCGCTCCGGGCCGCCAGCGCAGTGAGCAGCAAACCCGACCAGCCAGCGCTCCAGCCGACGCGCCGACCACTGAGACGGCGCCATCAGGCGCCGACCGCCGCGCGAACTGGAGGTACCGGTCTCGGTCCTCGGCCCGGCCGTGCACGTAGATCGTGTTCAACATCAAGTGCGAGATGCTGCACAACATGTTCATCGCGATACCTCTCCCAGCACGCCGACCACATCGAGCTCTACCTGCGGGAGTCGCTGACCTGCGAGGCTTTCATGGCCGAATCCAGCGCCCTGCTCATGGCTGGCTGATCCGGGCTTTGCGGTGATTCGCGGGGTGGCGACGTCTGCGCAAGCCCGGCTCGCAATCTCCCTCGTCGTCGGGGTTGTGGTCCTGCTGCTAGTCGGCCTGTTGTCAAGTCCACTTCTGGGGGTGCTGTCCGGCATCGCCGGGATGGGTGCGGTATTCGTCCTCATCGGACTCGTGGTGCTCTGGCCGATGACGCCCGACAGCACTCGACGCCACGCGCGGCGCGAGGACTACCGGCCCCATGTCGAGGAGCTGCTCGTCGCGGCGGCGGCGCTCGGCAGCCTGGTCGGAATCGTCGTACTGCTGGTGCTCGGCAACTCCAGTACCCGGAACGCCGCTGCCGCGATCGGTCTGGTAGGCGTCTTCCTGGCCTGGGCGATGCTGCACCTGATGTACACCGCCCGATACGCGTACCTCTACTACGGCGAGCCAGTGGGTGGGATCGACTTCAACAGCAATGACCGGCCGTCGTACCGCGACTTCTTCTACTTCAGCTACAACCTGGGGATGACTTACCAGGTATCGGACACGGACGTGTCCAGCACCTCGATCCGCTCGGTGGTGCTACGACACTGCCTGCTGTCATACGTCTTCGGAACGGTCATCCTCGCAACGACCATCAATCTCGTCGCCGGACTCGTCACGAGCTGACGCCACTCAGTCAGCGCGTGCCGAGCAGGTCGGCGAGCACGGCGGCCTCGCTGATGTCGCTTCGCTTCGTCGTGGTCCTATTGGTCGGGATCATGCCCCCAACACTCTCGCAACTCGTGGGCGGCGCAATCTCCTTGCACCAGTCGCCGAGGCGGGCCCGCTGCTCCCCAGCCCGTGCGGCCAGGACCGGTCGAAGAGGACGCGCTGCGCGTCGTCGGACTCTCGCGGGTCATACACCCGACGAACCTGGCACACGCGCGCGCGCAGCCTTCGCCATCAGGTTCCCCGGCTGGTTATCGGTCCGCCACTTGAGTCGGCGGCCTCCTGGACGGTGAGCTCGGCCGCCGGGTCTGCCTCAAGGCGTTCATCCGGGATGGGCGCACCGCTGCGGATCGAGCGACCGTAGCTTCCGTCCTCGACCCGCTGGAGAGCCCGATCGAGGGCGGCAAGTCGATCCCGCAGGCCGGCGGCCACGGCGTCGTCGACGCCCTGTTGTGCCAGTGGCTGCGCCGGATAAGCCGCATCGCGTTCGGCCTCGTGGTCATCTGTTCGGGCGGTGCCGAGATCGGCCAGCAGCTTCTGCACCTGCGCACGCTCCGCGTCCAGTCGCCATCGAGCCCGTTCCAGTTCCATCGTGCCGTACCTCCGTTACTCCTGCTGTTGTACCTGCTGAGAGAGATCAAGTTCCACTCACGCTGAATACAACATCAACGTCACACCGAGCCGTCGCAGCAATCACGCAGCCTTCTCGAACAACGAGGGGAAGCTCGTCAGCAGCTGATCGGCGGCTTCGATTAGCAGGATGCAGCATTTCTGCGTCTCGATCACACTTCTAACCCTTGCTTGCCAAGCTGTGCAACGTCGGTAGCAACCGATGCGAGGACTGCGCGCCCTCTCGGCCGGTCGCCGCTCGGGACGGCGTTACCGTTTCCGCGTGAGTACGTTTGCGCTGATCGGCACCGGCTGGCGGGCGCGGATGTTCCTCAAGGTGGCGCGTGAGCTGGGCACGATCCGCTGCGGAGGGGTGGTGGTGCGGACCCCTCGCCCCATGGATGTGCCGGCCTTCACGTCCCTGGACGCCTGTCTGCGCGAGGTCCGCCCAGACTTCGTTCTGACTGCCACCCCGTGGCATGTGACGCCGCGTTTCATCGCCGAAGCCGTTGATAGGGGCCTGCCGGTGCTGGCCGAGACCCCGCCCGCCCCCGACCTCGACGGGCTTCGCGGGCTGTGGTCGGCGGTCGGCTTGTCCGGCCTGGTGCAGGTCGCCGAGCAATATCCGATGATGCCCTCCCACGCCGCCCGGGCGGCCCTGGTGGCGACCGGTGCCATCGGCAAGCCGACCCAGGTGCAGGTCTCCTCCACCCAGCAGTACCACGCCGTTGCGCTGATCCGCGGTCTTCTTTACGCCGGCCGAGGGCCGGTTTTGGTCCGGGCCACCCGACTCACCGCGCCCCTGGTCAGTCCGTTGAGCCGTGCCGGCTGGACCGACGACGAAGAGGCGCACATTACGACCACGACGATCGCGACCCTCGACTTCGGGGATGGACGCTCGGGGCTGTACGACTTCACTGAGCAGCAGACGCGCAACCAGCTGCGGTTTCGCCGGCTCACCGTGCGAGGATCGGCGGGCGAGCTGCACAACGACGAAGTGGTGCGGATGACCGGTCCCCGCACGCTCGTTCGTACCCCTCTGGTGCGCCGCCAGACCGGATATGACCTCGACCTGGCCGGCTACGACACCGAGCACATATCGCTTGGCTCCGAGGTGCTATACCGCAACCCTTATCCGGGTCGGCGATGGATGGATGAGGAGATCGCTATGGCCACCCTGCTGGAGCGCACGGCGAGCTGGGTGCGGGGTGAGGGTCCGGAGCCCTACGCGCTTGCCGAGGGCGCGCAGGACCAGCAGGTCGCGTTGGCCATCGAGGAGTCGGCCGTCAGCGATACCACGGTGACCATCACTCGCGAGGCCTGGAGCTCTCCTTCGGGGCAGTAATGGCCACGAGCGAGGGTGAGGATCAGGGGCTCGCCGCGCTGCAGCTCGAGCGTTCGAGCTGGTAGAGATTGTGCTCTCGTCGGCAGAATGGTCATCGTGCTCCCGGCGGCGGGCCGGGTTGCCATCGGAAGGGGAGTCGAATGACGCAGGCTGCACCGGTTTCCAATGGGTACGGAGTGAACTCGGAGGTGGGTCGGCTCCGTAAGGTGCTGGTCTGCGCGCCGGGACTGGCGCACAGCCGGCTCACGCCGAGTAACTGTGATGAGCTGTTGTTCGACGACGTGCTGTGGGTGCAGAACGCGAAACGTGATCATTTCGACTTCATGTCCAAGATGCGCGACCGGGGCGTTGAGGTGGTGGAGCTGCACGAGGTATTGGCCGAGGCGATGGAGAGCCCTGAGGCGAGGTCGTGGCTGTTGGATCGCAAGATCATCGCCAATGAGGTTGGCCCCGGATTCGTCAACGACACCCGGGCATATCTGGACACCTTGGATGCCAAGACGCTCGCCCGGTTCTTGATCGGCGGCCTCGCAACCGATGATCTGCCCTCAGAATCGGGGTCCGCGTCCATCAGCTTGGCCCGGGAGGCTCTGGGGGGCCGGGAATACCTGATGCCGCCGCTGCCGAACACGCTCTACACGCGCGATACCACGTGCTGGATCTACGGCGGCGTGACGTTGAATCCGCTGTACTGGCCGGCGCGGCACGACGAGACGCTGTTGATGAAGGCGATCTATGAGTTCCACCCAGATTTCGTGGGCTCTAAGGTCTGGTGGGGCGACCCGGAGCTGGACTGGGGCCTGGCCACCTTGGAGGGCGGCGACGTCCTCGTCCCCGGCAACGGTGTCGTGCTGATCGGGATGAGCGAACGCAGCTCCCGCCAAGCGATCGGGCAGGTCGCCGCCAAGCTTTTCGCTGAAGGCGCCGCCGAGCAGGTGATCGTGGCTGGAATGCCGAGGCTGCGGGCGGCCATGCATCTGGACACGATCTTCACCTTCGCCGATCGCGACCGCGTCACGGTCTACCCGGACATTGTGCACGGCATCCACACCTTCACCCTCCGGCCGAGCGACACCGCGCCAGGGTTCGAGGTCACTGAGGAGACTAAGCCCTTCTTGGAGGTCGTTCGGATCGCCCTCGGTCTGAGCGAGTTGCGAGCCATCGACACCGGCGGCAACGTCTACGACACCGAGCGCCAACAATGGGACAGCGGCAACAACCTGGTCGCCATCGAACCCGGCGTTGTGATCGCTTACGACCGCAACACGACCACCAATTCTCTGCTCCGCAAAGCCGGCATCGAGGTCATTACCATCGTCGGCGCCGAACTCGGCCGCGGCCGCGGCGGCGGCCACTGCATGACTTGTCCTCTCATCCGCGACGCCGTCGACTACTGACCGAGCCGATGTAGATCATCGACGCATAACCTGCCCAGCCCAGCACGCCCATGGCGCCTGCGAGCCCGATCGTAGCCAGATCTGCATACGCCCACAGCGCGAAGAACGCCGATATCATCGTGGCGCCAACGAACTGTGCTCCGAGCGGGCCGAGCGCAACGGGCTCGGGCGAGATGGACAAAGGTGCCCCGAGACGCCAAGCCAGCTCCAGCGCAGCGCCGCCCCGCGCGGGATAGCAGGACGCCGAGATGGATGTGTAGGTCACGTCGACGTGGACCCGTGTCAATCCATGGGCATCGGTTATTCCCAGCATCGCGACGACGGCATCATTGGCCGACATCCCGGCAGAGAGCAGGCAATCACCAACCTGCATGGCGAGGTTCAATGCGGCGGCAGGTGGTGTGACAGTGGTTGCGCTCGCCGCGACGGTTTGCGCGCCGTCACTTCTACTAGCGGCGGCGATGCTGGAACCGCCTGTCGGCAGCCGACACATCGTTCGTCACTTGTATGCCTCCCGTCAGAAGCGCTCGACGGCTGAGCCTGTCAGGGCAGACAGCTGGCCGGCACCGGTTTCGATCTGTGCCCCGGTGACCCCTCCATCAGGAACGAACGAGCGTGCGGATGGCTCGCAGCGCGACGGACAGCTCCGCCAAGTCCCACGTCCCTGTGGCCTCGATCGCGGCCAGGGTGGTCTGCACCTGCGCCAGCCCCTCCGACTTCTGCGCCTCCCAGCGATCCGCCAGCTCGATCTCGCTCGCGCTCCCTTGAGCATTTGTCGTTGTGAGCACATCGGAGGTGATATCTGCGAGCGCCCCGTACAGGTCGGAGCGCAGGGCCGAACGCGCCATTGACTGCCAGCGGTCACGCTGTGGCAACGCGGTAATCAAGGTCAGTAGTCGGTCAATGTCGAATCGCTCGGAAAGCGTGAAGTACAAGGACGCTACCTGTTCGGCTGGCCGATCGGCGGCTTCGGCGATTTCGACAATGTCCAGCAAGGAGAACACGTCCAGCAGCGCGGCGGCAGTGAGTGCCAGCGGGGCAGGAGCGCCGAGTTGCTCGTGGTGAGCTGCGCGGGTACGCAGCCGCTCCCGCTCGAATCCTTGCACCAGTTCGGGGATGCGCGGCGCCAGATCGGCCACCTGAGGCTGGAAGCGTGAGATTTCAGCTGCGACATCCAGCCGGGCTTGTCGAGATTGGAGCAGCCACCGTACGACGCGGTCCAGAAGCCGTCGGCCTTCCAGGTGTAGCGCCGTCGCCGCTGCCACCGGCACACCAGGCGACTCGACGGCCGCCCAGAATCGGGAGAGGCCGAACACTTCCCGTGCCACTGTGTACGCCCTGGCGATCTGGTCCGGGCCAGCACCCGTCGCTTCCTGGGTGCGGAAACAGAAGGTGATCCCGGCGCGGTTGATCATGTCGTTCACGACCAATGTGGTAACGATCTCGCGCCGCAAGGGATGATCGTTGAGCTGGTTACCGTAGCGTTTGACCAGTTGAGGAGGGAAGTAAGCTCGCAAGACCCGCTCGAACCAGGACGCGTCGGCGAGGTCACTCTGGAGCAGCTGCGCTGTATTGGTGATCTTCGCGTATGCCAGCAGCACGGACAGCTCTGGAGAGGTCAGCCCGTGTCCCGATGCGGCGCGCTGGTCCAGTTCTTCGTCGTCGGGCAAGAATTCCAATGCCCGGTCCAGGTCGCCTTGTCGTTCTAGGTGTGCCATGAGGCGGCGATGGACCGGCAACATTGCTGGCGCTTGGGCTCGGGCGACGCTGAGGGCGACATTCTGTTCGATGTTGTCCCGTAGCACAAGGCGTGCCACTTCATCGGTCATCTGCGCCAGCAGCCGACTTCGGTCCTTGTCGGCGAGCGCGCCCGCGAGCACGATGCGGCCGAGCAGGATCTTCATGTTGACCTCGTGGTCGGAGGTGTCTACCCCGGCGGAGTTGTCGATCGCGTCGGTGTTGATCCGACCCCCCGCACCATCCGCCCCAACTTGGGCATACTCGATCCGGCCGAGCTGACTCAAGCCCAGGTTGCCACCCTCCCCAATGACCCGAGCGCGGACCTGCGCGCCGTTCAACCGGATCGGGTCGTTGGCTTTGTCCCCGATATCGGCATCGCTTTCAGCGGTTGCCTTGATGTACGTGCCGATGCCACCGTTCCATAGCAGGTCGACTGGTGCGGCCAGGATGCTGCGGATCAGCTCGCCTGGGGTGAGCGCCTCGATTTCATCAGCCAGTCCCAGCCGGGCGCGTGCCTCAGCCGCGATCGGAATCTCCTTGGCAGTGCGCGGATAGACCCCACCGCCAGCCGACAGCAGGCCGGCGTCGTAGTCCGTCCACGATGAGCGCGGCAGCGCGAACAGCCGGCGCCGCTCGGCGTATGAGACGGATGCGTCAGGATCCGGATCGAGGAAGATGTGGCGGTGATCGAACGCCGCCACCAAACGGATGTGCTCCGACAACAGCATTCCGTTGCCGAACACGTCACCGGACATATCACCGATCCCAACCACGGTGAAGTCCTCACTCTGAGTGTCGATGCCCAGTTCGCGGAAGTGCCGCTTCACCGATTCCCAGGCGCCTCGTGCCGTGATGCCCATCGCCTTGTGGTCATAGCCGACCGAGCCGCCGGAGGCGAAGGCGTCCCCGAGCCAGAAGTTGTAGTCCGCGGCGACGCCGTTCGCAATGTCAGAGAAGGTCGCCGTTCCCTTGTCGGCTGCGACGACGAGATAAGGGTCGTCGCTGTCGTGCCGTACAACGCCCTCCGGCGGCACGACCTTCCCGTTGACGAGGTTGTCGGTCAGGTCCAGCAGGCCTCTTATGAAGGTCCGGTAACAGTCGACGCCTTCGCGCAGAAAGGCCTCACGGCTGTGCGCGCCCCCAGGCGCTGACTTCACGACGAACCCGCCTTTAGCGCCCACTGGAACGATGACGGCGTTCTTGACCATTTGAGCCTTGACCAGGCCGAGCACCTCGGTACGGAAGTCATCTCGGCGGTCGGACCACCGCAGACCACCGCGGGCGACGGCGCCGAAGCGCAGGTGAACCCCCTCGACCCGAGGCGAGTACACGAAGATCTCGAAGCGAGGTCGCGGCTCCGGCAACCCGGAAATGGACTGCGGGTCGAATTTCAGCGAGAGATACGACTTGCCCGGCATCCCTGCCTCATCAACCTGGAAGAAATTGGTGCGTGTTGTCGCACGGATGAGGCGGAGCAGCGAGCGCAAGATGCGGTCCTGGTCCAGGCTGTCTACCTCGTCCAAGGCCCCGCGAATCTGGTGGACTAAGGCCTGTGCGACGTCCTCCCCACTTGACTCGCCCTCGGGATCGAACCGGGCGTCGAATAGTCGCACGAGTAAACGGACGATGTGGACATTTGCCAGCAGGCAGGACTGCAGGTACTCCTCACTGAACGGAGTGCCGACCTGTCGCAGATATTTGGCATACGCGCGCACGAGGACAACCTGCCGCCAGTTCAGCCCGGCATGTAGCACCAGCGCGTTGAATCCATCGCTCTCCGCGGCACCGCTCCACACCGCTGCGAACGCGTCTTCGAACAACTGGCTCGCCGCCTCCGGACTGGTTTCCGCAGTCACGTCATACCGCAGCCCGAAGTCGTAAATCCACCGCGGTGCGCCTTCGGCGGGAGTCAACTCGTACGGGCGCTCATCGATCACCTCAACACCCATGCCCTGCAGGATGGGCGACACCGTCGACAGCGACACGGGCTCGGCGCAGAAGAGCTTGAGCCGGCGCTGATCCGACGCGGCACCGGCTGGAACATAGAGGTTTACCGCGTGGTCGTCGTCCGGCTGAAGGGCATCGAGGCGAAGTAGGTCTCCGACTGCGACGTCAGCTGGATAGTCCTCCTGGTACGCCCGCGGAAAAGCCTCGCCGTAGACGCGAAGCAAGCGAGCAGCCTCCTCATCGCCCGTCTCGATCGTCAGCGTGTCAGTTAGATCGTCACTCCAGGAACGGATTGCGTCCGCGAGGCGTCGTTCCAGCTCCGCGTGGTCGGCCTCGGTTAGCGGTGCCGCATCGGCGCGGCGGACGACGAAGTGCAGTCGGGCCAGAACCGAGTCCGACACTAGGGTGGTGTACTCGATCCGGTTTGCATCGAACGCATCCCGGAGGATCCGCTCCAGCCGGAGGCAGGCGGCTGTGGTGTAGCGGTCCCGCGGCAGGTAGACGAGCGCGGAGACGTAGCGAGCGCGGTGATCGTGCCGCAGGAACAGCCGTAGCTGCTGGCGTTCCTGAAGATGCAGAATCTCGTCGACGGCATGTTCCAGTTCGTCGAGCGACACCTGAACCAACTCGTCGCGCGGATAGTCGTCGAGAATCTCGACTACGTCTCTGCCGGAGTGGCTGGTTGGGGAGAAGGCCATCCGCTCCAGGAGCGCTGCCACCTTGCGCCGAAGCATCGGGATCCGCAGCACGCTCTCGTGGTAGGCGGCTGAGGTAAACAGGCCGAGGAATTGACGTCGACCGATAGGCCTGCCTTGGACGTCGAACACGCCTACGGCGATGTCGTCGAGGTACAGCGGCCGGTGCACCGTGGAACGCTCGCTGGACTTCGTGAGGGTGAGTGGCGCAGCGTCGGCCGGCTCGGTCGCGGCGTGACGGAGGAGCCGGCTGGCATGGGGCTGCTCCGGTCGCAACAGTCCCAGCCCACTGTCAGGCACCGGCGCCAGCTTGTCGTCCCCGTCAAGGGTGCCGTCGGGCGGACGGTGATACTCCGCATAGCCGAGAAAGGTGAAGCGCTCATCGTCGAGCCAGTCGAGGTACTTCAGTCCCTCCTCGACGTCAGCCTGTTCCACGCCCTTTGGCGGATGAGCCCGCAGGTCAGCAATCGCCCGCAATGCCTGCTCGCGCATCGCTGGCCCGTCGTCGACAGCAACCCGGACATCCGCCAAGACCTGCCGGACACCGCGGGCCACTCCCTCTGCCGCTTCGCCGCGGCTCTCACGGTCGATCTCCACCGAGATCCAGGACTCGGCAATTCGGTCCGGTGAAAAGGGGGAGTTCTCATCGGTCATCACTTCGACCAGATGTCCCGTCGGGTCGCGGAGCACATACAACTGGGGATGAATGACAAGGTGGATGGCTCTGCCCAGCCGAGTCAGTTCGGCGGTTACCGAGGTCACGAGGAACGGCATGTCGTCCGTGACGATCTGGACCAGGCTGCGTGCGGTTGCCCAGCCATCCGCCTCAGATGTAGGGGTGTAGACCCGGACCAGGGCGCTGCCAGTCGAGCGCTCCATTGCCAGCCGCCGGTGCAAGAACGCCAACCCTGACAGCTGCGACGGATTGCGCGTCAAAATGTCCTCAGCCGCGACATGGCGGTAGTACGCCGCCAGGAAGGCTTCGGGCGGCTCTCCCCAACCGCTGCCAGCGGCTTCTTGGACGTTGAACTGCGCTGCGGCCTCCGCCGCTCGAGCGAGGTGCTCTCTTTTGGACTCGGGGTTGCTCATCATGTTTTGTGGGCGCCTTTCGTGCCATATCGGAATTGCGCCAGTCGGTGGCGCGGACGAAGGTTTGGATGCGCCCGCATGCCCGGCAACACCTTCACCGCTTCTGGATGTTCAAGGTCGTCGTTGCGGGCAGTGGCGAGCATCATCTTGCGCTCCAGGTGTTTCGGCACGGCTTGGGCGCGGTTCTGCGGTTCTGCCGACATCGGATAATGATCCGTTTATAACAGCGTGGAGAACGTGATCTTCATGGGGCAAGGATGCGCACCGCCTCAGAGCAAGGTGAACCTCGCACTCCGACCCGGCTGAGGCCCCAACCCGTTGACGCGAACGCCTGATCAGACGGTCGAATCCACCACCAGATCAACAGGCTTGACGGGATTTGTCAGACGAATCTCTGACTCGGAGACGTGATTCTGCGTTTGGATCAACGGACCGGTCTGGAGCTGCCGGCAGCCGAAGATCGCGGTTTGTTGCGTTGATACTTCTCGAACGGGCTGACGGTGGCCACGAGCGCCCGTCCGTCGGTCCATCGGATCAGATCTTCTGGGACCGCTTCGGCTTTCGAGGTGGGGTTGGACAGCGGCATGATGATGGACCGATCCACCGTGGATGCCATCTGCCGCACGATGGGTTCAGCAAAAGCGCCGGACTTGGTGGAGGTGCCGATCAGCATCGTCGGTTTCGCATGCGCCACCACATCGGCAATCTATGCGGTGATCCCCGACCCTGATCAGATGGACTTTGCGCCGTATCCTCCTCGCGGTCACCGTAGGAGAGCGGCGCGCCCGCCACGTGCCCCGAGCCGGGCCCGTTGCCAATTCATGCTCAACGGTCGACCATGCTCACATGAGCCAGTTGCTCGATCTCTTCCCGCCCGGCAGCGCCACCGATGCCGACGGCATGTTGATCATCGGTGGCTGTCGCGCCGACGATCTTGCAGCCGAGTTCGGGACGCCGGTGCTTGTGGTGGCCGAAGAAGCGCTCCGTAGTCGCGCCCGGGAATACGCTGATGAGCTGATCAGTCGGTGGCCTAACTCGCGGGTGGTATTCGCCTCGAAGGCGTTCCCCTGCACGGCTGTGCAACGGGTCATGGTGCAGGAAGGGCTCGGGCTCGACGTCGCCGGTGGTGGTGAGATCCTGACCGCGCTCAAGGCTGGCATCGATCCGGCACTCATCGTGCTCCACGGAAACGCTAAGACCACCGAAGAGCTCACGATGGCGGTGGAGCACGGCGTAGGTCTCGTCGTTGTCGACGGCCCGGACGACGTCGACCGGCTGGAGGCGATTGTGCCGGCTGGACGTACTCAGGATGTCTTGGTACGCGTCATTCCAGGCGTAACGGCCGACACGCACGCCCACGTCCTGACCGGTCACGAAGGATCAAAGTTCGGCCTGGCGCCAGCCGCAGCGACCGCACTCATCCAACGTATTGATCACAGTCCACGTCTACGGATGCGTGGTGTGCATGCCCACGTCGGCTCACAGATCCTCCAAGCCCAGCCTTTGGCTGATGCGGTCGCTCCACTGGCGGCGCTCGGGGAGTTCGACATTTATGACCTCGGCGGCGGGCTCGGTGCCCGCTACACATGGGCTGACCAACCACCCACGGTCGCGGAATATCTCGACGTACTTATTGCAGCAGCGCGAGATCACCTGCCACCGGGTGCGCAGATCATCATCGAACCGGGACGCAGCATGGTCGCAACATCGGCGGCGACCATTTATCGGGTGATCACGATCAAGCGCGGGCAGACGACATTCGTTGCCGTTGACGGCGGGATGGGTGACAACCTCGAGGTGGCGCTATTCGACCAACGTTTTGAGGCCGGAATCGCAAACCGGCTGGATGCCTCAGACGGTGAGGTCGTTACCGTCGTCGGACGGCACTGCGAAAGCGGGGACATCTTGGTTGACGGCGTGCCGCTGAACGCGCCCCGAGTGGACGACCTACTCGTTGTGCCCGCGACGGGGGCATATTGCTACACCATGTCCAACAATTACAACGGAAATCGACGCATTCCAGTCGTCTTCGTTGCGTCCGGAACTCCAAGTCTTGTCGTGCGACGGGAGACGTGGGATGATCTTGCCGCGCGTGATGTCTCATGAGCGCCAGAGTTTTCGTCGATGCTGGCGCCCGGTTGGGGTCGCTCTTCAGAGAACTGTTGGAGGCTAATCGTGTCTGAGCTCACCTCGCAGCTTTTCCGGCGCAAGCCCGTCGTCGAGATGGAAGCCGAGTCGGGCAGTGAGACCGAGCAAAGCGAGCTCACTCGCTCCATCGGGCTCTTCCAGTTGACCATGTTCGGGGTTGGCGCAACGATCGGCACCGGTATCTTCTTCGTGCTATCGCAGGCGGTACCGATCGCTGGTCCGGCAGTCGTCTTTTCCTTCTTGATCGCCGCCGTTGTAGCTGGCCTGACCGCGGTTTGCTACGCCGAGCTCGCTGGTGCAGTGCCGGTTTCGGGTTCCTCGTACTCGTATGCCTACGCGACGATCGGTGAACTGCCGGCGATGGCGGTCGCCGGTTGCCTGCTGCTCGAGTACGGCGTGTCGGCCGCCGCGGTCGCGGTTGGGTGGTCGGAGTATCTCAACGAATTGCTGAACAACCTCTTTGGCTTCAAGATCCCGGACGCGCTGTCGCAAGCGCCCGAGCAGGGAGGGATCTTCAACCTTCCAGCGGTGATCTTGATAGCACTCTGCACATTGCTGCTGATCCGGGGTGCCAGCGAGTCTGCAAAAGTGAACACGGTCATGGTGCTGATCAAGATCTCCATCCTGATCTTGTTCATCGTCATTGGCCTCTTTGGCTGGAACTCCAACAATCTCGCGGACTTTGCGCCTTTGGGGGTCCAGGGAATCACAGCCGCGGCAGGAATCATCTTCTTCTCCTTCATCGGTATCGACGCCGTCTCGACTGCCGGCGAGGAAGTGAAGGACCCGCACCGCAACATGCCGCTGGCGATCATGTTTGCGCTGCTCATTGTGACCACGTTGTACATCTTGGTGTCCCTCGTCGCTGTTGGCGCGCAGCCGTACACCCAGTTTGAGGGCCAGGAGGCCGGTCTCGCCGCGATCCTGGAGAACGTCACCGGGTCGACCTGGCCAGGGACCTTGCTGGCTGCCGGCGCGGTGGTCTCGATCTTCAGCGTCACGCTGGTGGTGATCTACGGGCAGACCCGCATCCTGTTCACTATGGCCCGCGACGGAATGGTGCCTGAGTTGTTCCACAGGGTGAATCCGCGCACCCGCACACCCGTGCCGAACACGATCATCGTGGCTGCGGTCATTGCGCTGCTGGCCGGACTCATCCCGATCAATTTCCTGGCTGAGATGACAAGCGTCGGAACGCTCGTTGCCTTCGCCATCGTCTCGCTCGCCGTGATCATACTGCGGCGCCGTGAGCCCGACTTGCCGAGGCCGTTCAAGGTCCCCGGTTACCCCGTGACCCCGATCTTGGCCATTCTTGGGTGCTTGTGGATCATCAAGGACCTGCGGATACCCACGCTCCTAGTCTTCCTGATCTGGACTGCAGTGGTGCTCACTTGGTATTTCGCGTACGGCAAGAAGCATTCCCACCTCGGACGGCACGAACATGTCGGATTGCTCAAGGATGAACCGGTGGTCTGACCGCAGAAGGGACTGAGCGATGCATCAGGTCGATCAAACCACCGAACAGATGGTGCGCAGCGTCCTTGCGTACGCCGAGAACCGGCTGCGAATGGATCCGGTACCACTCGACCAGGGAACCCAAGAAGCGGCTGACGTGTACAGGCTGCTGAACGGGGTCATCCGTGACCGCGGCCGGGCACCTGACGAGGTGTTGGGTATCTATTCCTCGGTGATAGCGCCCAGCATTATCTCCGCGGACAGCCCTCGGTTCCTTGGTTTCATCCCAGCAGCGCCTACCAAGGCCAGTCTGTTGTTCGACATGTTGATCTCATGCGCCTCGATCCAAGGCATCTCCTGGCTTGAGGCATCCGGCGCGATCGCAGCGGAGAACACTGTTCTGAGGGTCATAGCAGATGAGGCTGGACTGCCCCCGTCGGCTGGCGGATGCTTCGTCTCCGGTGGGTCCGCCGGCAACCTGTCCGCGCTCGCTGTTGCTCGAGAGACGACGAAGAGGCGGCTTGGCGACGAAGCCGCGGGTCGGCGCCTTCGGGTGGTCGTCGGCACCGATGCACATTCCTCGATCGTTAACACGCTGCGCCTGTTGGAGATGGATGCGCTCGTGGTCGAGACCCCGGACCACCGGCTGACCGCGGAAGCGGTAGCCGCTGCACTTGACGAAGATCCAGATGTCAGCGATGTTGCCGCTGTTGTCTGCACCTCTGGAACGACGAACGGCGGAATCATCGACGATCTCGCCGGAGTAGGCGAGGTCGCCAAGCAGCGTGGTTGGTGGTTCCACGTCGACGGCGCGTACGGCGGCTCTGGGATCTTTGCCCGATCGCTCCGCAATAAATACGCCGGCATCGAGCAGGCCGACTCATTCATCCTCGACCCGCACAAGTGGCTCTTCACGCCATTCGACTGCTGCGCGCTCATCTACCGGCAACCCGAGCTCGCCAGGGCCGTGCACACCCAGGACGCCTCGTACTTGGACGTCATCCATGTATCGGAGGGGGAGTGGAACCCGACCGATTACGCCCACCACTTGACGCGCCGCGCACGGGGACTGCCTCTGTGGTTCTCGATGGCTGTCTATGGTCTCGACGCTTATCGCGAGGCGATCGAGACCGCCGTGCGGCTCGCCCGAGACACCGCGGACTTGATCAAGATGACACCGCAGCTCGAGCTGATCCGAGAGCCGGATCTCGGTGTGGTGCTTTTCCGTCGCGTTGGCTGGGAGCCAGCCGACTACAACAAATGGGCGCAAGCGTTGCACGATGAGGAAATTGCGTTCGTACCCCCGACCAAGTGGGAGGGCGAGACGGTTGGCCGCTTCGTGTTCCTGCACCCGGAGACATCAATGGAACTAGTCAAGGAGATCCTCGACCGCACTGCCTGACGGTTGCGGGCTCCCTGGTGATCTAAATGTCGGACCGCCGGCTGTTCGCCGACGCCTAGTGGGTCCAGAGGATAGAGATCGACTTTCTCAGGCCTGTTTGGGGCGATCAGGAGATCACCATCACCTCGTTCGTGCGCGAGTTCCGCGGGCCCGATGCGCTCATCGAGGGTGCCATGATCGACTCCGCCGGAAAGACCGTCTCCCGCTGCTTCGTGACCGTTGCCCACATGGACAAGAAGACCAGCCGGGCAACGGATTGGCCGCCCGACTCATGGAGTGTTCTTTGTGGTCTTGGAGCCGTGGCTGCCAGCCCGGCGCCGCCAGCCCCTCAGCGTCTGGTTGGGAAGCTTGTAGTCGGGATAGGACTCGGCATGCACCAGGCGACCATTCGGTCCGCCGCTGTCAAGCTGCCGATGGAGCAGACCGAAGGTGACGATATTGGTGGCCAGAACGATGCCGGCACCCACCAGAAGCTGGGTCACAGTGGGCGGGGCCTGGCATTCTGGCGGGGTTCGAAAGGACCACGACGACCAGTCGGGCCGCGGCTCGCTGTAAGACTAGGAGGGCGAACAGACACAGGATCAGCGGACGGGCAGCGCGCGGGACCGGGCCGGGTATCGCCGCCACCGCCAGCAATACCAGGAAGGCGATTGCCTCGATGACAGGCACCAACAACGGCGGTCCTTCGCGCAGTCTGCCCGGCACCAGGACCTGAGGAAGGCGCACAGGTGCGGAGATGCAGGCTGCAAAGTCCGGGGATGTGGCAGCCATGGTCGCCGGGTACCGTAATCCCGTACGAACTCATGCCAACCAAGGAGGACGGTGAAGATGGCCTTCCAGCCATGGGAGTACCGGCCCGACGCGGGGTTCGCCAAGGGAACTGATCTGACTGGCTACACGGTTGTCGCAGTGGACGGCGATATCGGTCACGTCGAGGCAACCTATGACAGCAAGCCGGCGTACCTCGAGGTGGACATCGGGTCCTTCTTCGGCCGCGAGGTGATGTTGCCGGCAGGTCTCGTCGAGCGGATCGACTCAACCGAGAAGAAGGTGTACGTCGACCGCACAAGGGACCAGATCAAGGACGCGCCCAGCTTCGACCAAGCGCACCACGTCGACTATTGGGAGGACCTGGGTAGCTATTACTCCGGCACGTACATGCCTCCAGGTGATCAGACGTGATCTAGCCCGGGCTACGGGGTGTCGATCGCGACGTCCGGATCGGGTGCCTCGAGCACGGCCGCCAGTCGGCTGAGTACCGCTCGTCGTTCCCTGACCAACCCTGCAGAGCCAAACCATTCCAGTACCCTCTAGGGGTATGCAGCACAATCGCCTGGCGGACGCAGACCGTGGGCGGCCCATGACGTCGGACCGGGAGACCAGGAACCTGGAGCCTGCCCGGCCGACGTCCGATCGCACGTCGATTCCGCTGTTCGCTGACGCCGCCCAAGGGAGACGGTCGGATCGTGCCGTTTGGAAGGGATCGTCAGCGAACGTCCCTTCAGCCTGAATCCGCGACTACAGTGGCGCCTGCTCAACTTTGTTTACCGATGGGCTGGCCGCCGAAGTGCCGCTCCCGCGGGATCTTGATCATCCTGGGCATGCCGGGGGCAACCGGACTGGTGATGTTCATCGGTTGGTGGATCATCATCAGCGGGCGCGACAGGGGATATATGCGGGGTCGACAATGGTCAATGTCGGTTAATGCCCTGCTCGTGCTGCTCGTCCTCGCAGCATGTTCGAGCGGACGGCCATCGGTCGCAAGCACTGCGCCGGTCGCACGGGCGACGATTACTAACCAGGTCAACTCGAGCGGCGCGGTGTCGGCCGGAGCAAGCCAAAACTTGGGATTTGCCAAGGGTGGTCGACTGACCTCGCTGAAAGTCGAGGTCGGTGATCACGTGGTGGCCGGTCAAGTGTTGGCCAAGATCGACACATATGCGGCCCGACAGGTCGTCAGGCAGCAGAGGGCCAACCTCGCCGCGCAACAGGCGGCGCTGGACCGGATCATTGCCAACCCGGCGGTATCTGGCGCTCGGGCGACTCTGACCCAATCGCGGGTGATCCTGACTGCAACTCGGCGCCAAGTCAGCGCGGTTAGCACGGCCGACGACTCCGCGATCACCCGAGCCCGCGCGCAGCTGCGCGCCGCGCGGAAGGCGAAGCAGAAGGCGAACGACGCCCTCGATGCGGCGCAGGACGCCTGCAAAGTGCCAGATCCACCTCCCGCAGCCACCACGCCCCCTCCGACCTCCGCAGCGCCCACGCCCCCTCCGACCTCCGCAGCCCCCACGCCCCCTCCGGCCTCCGCAGCCCCCACGCCCCGCGCTACTCCTAGCACCTGCGGTGTGCAGGTTGCCATGGCGAGCTCGGCGCAGGCCTCAGCGGAGCAGGGCGTCGAGGCGGCCAAGACGACTCTGGCTGCGGCAGAGCAGAAGAAGAAGGTGGATGCCGCCGCCGGGCAGGTGTCTGTGGAGACCTCACGGCAGAGTGTCGTGACCGCGCAGAATGCGCTCAACTCGGCGTCCTCGGATCGGCCGCACGCCATCGACCAGCAGCTGGCGCTCGTCGACGCCGCAGAAGCCTTGGTTCGCTC
Source organism: uncultured Actinomycetota bacterium (assembly GCA_963759635.1). Classification (GTDB taxonomy): domain Bacteria; phylum Actinomycetota; class Actinomycetes; order Propionibacteriales; family Propionibacteriaceae; genus Microlunatus. Next base: position 424,009 of record CAVXAP010000027.1, on the reverse strand, counting down.
CGCTCAGAAGGATGTGGACGATGGCACGCTGACCGCGCCGGCCGACGGGGTCATCTCGGCGATCAACGGCGTGGTCGGCGAGTACCTTTCCCCCAGCAGTGGGACCACGGCACTGGCCCCCGGCAGCCATGCTGCCATCCCCGGGTCCGCCTCCGCAGGCGGCGCCGCGGAGGCGGCGGCGACCGGCACTACAGCGACTCGACCCGGCGGCTCCCAGTTCGTTGTCCTGTCGAGTGTGAAGGGCTTCCAGGCAGTCATTCCATTCGAGGAGTCGGACGCGGCCAAGATCGCACCAGAGCAACTGGTATCTGTGAGCTTCGACGCCATTCCCGGCCTGATCGAGAGCGGTACCGTGGTGTCAGTCGCACCATCGGCGACCGCAATCGCTGGGGTGATCAGCTATTACGTGACGGTAGATCTCGAGGACGCCGATTCGCGGCTGAGGGATGGTCAAACCGCGCGTGCGGAGGTGATCACCGCTGAGAGGACGAACGTGGTGAGCGTGCCCAATGCCGCCGTACGCCGGCAGGGCGATACAGATACCGTCGTCGTCGTAGACTCGGACGGCCGGCAGCGGGTCGTGACGTTCCAGCCCGGGCTCGTGGGAGCCGACCGCACCGAAGTGCTGTCTGGCCTCTCTGAGGGGCAGCGCGTCGTCGTAAGCCCTGGCGGATGACCGGCGTGGATGGGCGATCGGTCGTGCACCCAGTTCGACCGGCGGTCGTACCGGAGGGTTTGACGGCGCCGTGACAGAGAACGCGGTAACCGAGTCAGTGAGCGAACCCGAGGCGACTCCCGATTCGGCACCGAGCGCACCGGTCCGCCGGCGGCCGCTGAAGCGGGCCACCAAGATCAGGTTTCTGGTCATCCTCGTCCTGGCGGCGCTGGCGGCTGCCGCGTTCCTCGCCTACTACATCTTCAACAGCAGCAATTACGTCACCACAGACAACGCTCAGATCGACGGGAACCAGATCTCGATCAACGCACCGGCAACCGGCACGCTGATCGATTGGCGCGGCCAGCAGGGCACGTCGCTGCACAAGAATGCGCCAGTCGGAAGGATCGAGATCCAGGGTGGCTTCGCGCAGCCTCAGATGGTGATCCGATCGCCCGCCGACGGGACCGTCGCGGTGGACAACGGTGTTGAGGGGTCCTTCGTCACCGCGGGCACTCAATTGGCCATCGCTTACGACAGCTCCGGCGTCTTTGTCACTGCCCGTGTGAAGGAGACAGATATCGACAAGGTGCAGGTCGGACGCGCAGTCGACATCTCGGTCGACGCTTTCTCCGGCGAGCGCCTCACTGGCCGGATCGTCGAGGTGCAGACCGGCGCGGCCGGAGTCTTCTCGCTGTTTCCGCAATCCAACACCTCGGGCAACTTCCAAAAGGTCACCCAAGTAATCCCTGTCAGGATCACCATCGACGACCTGAAGAATCTGCCCCTGGTGCCTGGCATGAATGTCACCGTCAAAATCCACCGCAACTGAGCATGCCGATACGAGCCTTGTCAGGCAGCCGCGTCAGCCCGCAGCATATGCTGGCGCTGTTGGGGCCCGATTGGGTCGCGAGGTGGGTAGGTTCATGAGCACCGATGCCCCGCCAGCCGCGACAGCTGTCCGCGACGAGGCAGCGCAACGCGTAGCTGAGCAACCTAGCCAGCTTGCTCAGCCAGAGTCCCAGCCGAGCCGGCCCAAAGCGGTCCCAGCGCCGTCGTCCACAGCATGGCGCATCCCCCTCGCCGTGTTAATTGGCGGAATGTTCATGTCCGTGCTCGACGTCAGCATCGTGAACGTCGCCATCGCGACTATCCAGTCCGACTTCGGCGGCAGCACTGCGGACGTCGCGTGGATCACTACGGCGTACAGCCTGGTTCTCGGTGTTGTCGTGCCTGCTAGCGCCTGGTTGGGTGATCGGTTCGGCCTAGATCGCGTGTACATGATCGCGTTGGCGGGCTTCGCCCTCGGCTCAGCGCTGTGTGGGCTGGCCTGGAGCCTCAACAGTTTGATCGCTTTCCGCGTGATCCAGGCAATCCCTGGGGGCTTGCTACCGGCGGTGACGCTGACGATGGTGTATCGGATCGTCCCGCGCCACAAGATCGGCACGGCGATGGGAATGTATGGCTTGGGCATCGTGTTCGCTCCGGCCATCGGTCCCACACTCGGCGGTTATCTTGTCGAGTACATGAGTTGGCGTCTTGTCTTCTACATCAACGTCCCTGTCGGGGTTCTGGGACTGGCCGCGGCCGTAGTCGCGCTGCCGAGGTTTGCTCGAGCGCCGACCCGCCCGTTCGACGTCTGGGGCTTCGTCACCGTGGCATCGGGGCTGGTGGCGTTGCTGTTGGCCTTCTCCGAGGGCCAGTCCTGGGGCTGGACGAGCTACCGTGTGCTGATTTTGATCGTCGGGGGCCTGCTGTTGCTGGCGCTGTTCGTGACCATCGAGCTCGAGGTCGATCACCCGCTGCTGAATCTGCGCGTGTTTCACAGTGTCGCGTACAGCACATCGCTCATCGTGATGAGCGTCGTGATGACCGGCATGTTCGCCACGTTGTTCTACATACCCCTGTTCCTACAAGCCGGACAGGGATATCAGGCTCTCGACACCGGGCTGCTGATTCTGCCGCAGGCCCTGGTCATGGCTGTCCTCATGCCGATCAGCGGGCGCCTTTACGACAAGATCGGCCCGCGATGGTTGGTTGTGTCGGGACTTCTGATCGCCGCGTTCGGCAGCTATCTCCTGGCCGGTATCAATCCCGACATGACGCGGGAAGAGGTCGTCGTGTGGACGTGCATCCGCGCCGCCGGGGTCGGCATGGCGATGATGTCGATCATGACCGGCGGTCTCGCCTCGCTCAGCCCTGATCTGACCAATAGCGGCAGCGCGATCAACACCGTCGTGCAGCGGGTCAGTGCGGCCCTCGGACTCGCGGCCCTGACGGCGATGGCGACCGCTCAGCAGGCACAGCTTGCGCGGGGCCGCGCGGAGCTGCTGCAAGGTGCGAACAGCCAGGCAGCGCACCTGGACCTCCTCCAGCTGTTCGGCTTGTATCGGCGCACCCAGGTGTCGGTGCTGGCCAACTCCTACGCCAACTTGTTCCTGCTGACTGCTGCGGTGACTGCTATTGCTGCGGTAGGCGCGTTGTTCCTTCGCTCCGGTCCGGCTCAGCACACGGGCTCAGAGCCATCAAGGGTGGCAACGGAGTAGTTGAGCTGGCGCTGTGAGCCGCCAGCCCCGGTACCGGCGCACTAGTGAATGGTGAGCGTCTGAGCGCGTCGACGGCTTGGCGGGCGATCTCGGAAATCGGCACCCTGCGGCACCGGGCTGGCTGCCCTGATCAACGACCGTCGTCAAGTGCTAGCCCAAAAACGCAACGCCCCCGGAGGGGTCCCTGAGCGTGGAGTCCTCCTTCGAGCCGCCGTGCACTCCGCCAGGGCGCGGTGTCGCTGCCTTAGTCGCGGACTCTCGCGAAGTTCTGCCTGACCAGGCGTGGGAAAACGACCTCACGGCTACCGTCTCGGAGTCTGTCTATCTCCGAACCATGAACCGGGCCGTGAATGTGACTCCGATGCTTGACGAGGTCGTGCAGCAGTTCCGAGCATTCGGGCAGAATCAGGCACTTGAAATCGTTCTGGCGGTGCGAGGCTTTTCCACTATGCCGACGGGAGGTTGCGCTCCGCACGGGCCGACTTGGAAGAGCTGCTCATCTCGGCCCGACGACGGGCTGACGCTGACCACGTCATCTGGGGAATGACGCTGCTGATTCCGATACTCATAAGCCTCGATCGGTCAATCCACGATCCCGAGGGAGCGCGTCGCGGTAGCCGGTCGGCTTCCGGAACGCCCAGTCCTGGACGACCACCCTGACCGCCAGCCCTGAACACCCCCGGCCGTAAACTGATCACGAACCAGATCCAGATCCGCTCGAAATTGCGCTGGCCTTTGCAGACAATTACCTGGTCTCGTGGGCGGCTCGCTTCCGTCATCACATGGCCTTTTCGTGAACCTCACCCTGCCGGCGATCCTGCCGTAGTTCCTCTAACTGGATCTGGGCGATCTGCGCGACTCGCGGCAGAAGTGGATGGTCGTTACGGGCGCTTCTTCGCCAACGATGGTAGGGAAGGATTCGCTGGTCTTGGCGGTCTACCTGATCTTTGTGTGAGCGACTGACGACATTGTGGGAAGGCACAAATGTTGGGGGCCGGACCCCACAAGAACTTTCGGTACCTTGCTAGAGGGCTCACAACATTCCTCGATATTGCCCAACGACTACCTACGCAACATTCGCGCCAGCTTTAACGGCGCTCAGATCCGTGACGGCTGCGACGCGTACTCCTGCATCTCGGCGAGCAGCTGGCACCACAGCACAGGCTGGCTCCTGACAGCTGGCGGCCTCACTGGAGCAACCGATCACGCAGCCGATCCCGCCACTCCGCGAGCACGCTCATCATCTGCCGCACGTCCCCATCGGACTCGGCCACGAGATCTAGGGCTTCGACCAGATCCCTGGCCTCTTCGCCATCCAATGTCAGTGGTGGCCGGTAGTCGCCGTCCAGTTCCAGCTCCCCCTCCAAACCGAAGGGCAAGACCCAGTCGACCTTCGTGCTGGGGTCGATGTGGCTAGCACGGGCCAGATCTGCAAATTGGAACAAGTCGCGGTAGGTCATGTCGTCCACCGTGATTCTGAGTGTCGTTGTCACGGCGAACAGTCTCCCTGATCTGAGGCGCCCTCGCTGGGCTTATGTATCACATCTGATCTCGGCGCGCTGCTCACTGTTCTCGCTCCGCGGCCGGCACCGCACCCGCACCGTACGCCACGCATCGACCCACTGACCGAGCAGCCTGCTGCGATCGTCGTCTTCGCGGTGCGGCGAGCAGCATCGGCCCAAGGCGATCTTCCCGTTGCGCTCCTGTTACCTCACCCTGCTGCTGCAAACCCTGATCATGATTCGACCCCAAGGTTCGGGGTCGCTACCTCGGGCTGGTGCATCAGTCACATGCCCAAGGGGGTCGGCCTGCAGCACCCTGACCTTGTTCACTCTGGCGGGCGCGGCGCCGTGTTTGACGCCGTCCACCCGAGCTTCGTCAATCGCCCCTGCCGGACGACGATCACGGTCTGGAGTACATGGGCCGGCCGATTCGTCTCGCTTTTGGCCGACCGAGCACTGCACTTCGTACCTGCCGACCTCATCGTGCGGTGGCTGGGTGATCAACCGCCGGTGTCGGAGACGGCGACGGTGATCCCGGCACGCGAGGCCACCGGGTTGTCCATGGCCATCATCGCCGCGCCCGCCTTCTCGAGCGGAATGCGTTCGGCGATCAGCTCTCGTGGATCGAGCCGGCCGTCGGTAATCATCGCCAGCATGGCCGGATAGTCGGCCGCCGACATACCGTGCGAGCCGGCGACCCGCAACTCCCGGGCCACGAGCAGTTCCCACGGCAAGGGGGCTAAGGCGTCGGCGTCGAGCATCAATCCGACCTGAACGTGCTGGCCGCCGCGGCGCAGACCGCTCACCGCGGCCAGCGCCGTCGCCGCCGAGCCCAGTGCATCGACGGTCAAGTGGGCGCCGGCGCCGGTCAGCTCGGCAATGGCGGTGCACGTCTCCGCTACGTCGATCGCTACCGCACCCAACTCGGCCGCCCGCGCCCGGGCCGCCGCCGAGAGGTCCACACCGATCACCCGGGCACCCAGGGCCCGGGCGATCATGATCACCGAAAGCCCGACACCACCGCAGCCGAACACCACCACCCAGTCTTCCGGCTCGACCCGGCGGTACGCGGTGAGGGCACGGAACGCGGTGGCAAAGCGGCAGCCAAGCGCCGCCGCGCTCACGAAATCCAGTTCATCGGGCAGCCGGACAAGATTGACGTCAGCGACCCGAACAACGACGCGTTCAGCGAACGAGCCCGGGTGGCTGAACCCCGGCTGGGTTTGATCGGGACAGATCTGTGCATCACCGGCCCGGCACCAGTCGCACCGCCCGCAACCGTTGACGAATGGCGCGGTCACCCGGTCACCCGGCGCGAAGCCACGGACCTGGGCTCCCACAACAGCGATCACGCCGGCGAACTCGTGTCCCGGAATGTGTGGCAGCGGCACCGCCTCATGGCCACGCCAGGCGTGCCAGTCCGACCGGCATACGCCGGTGGCCCGAACCGTGATCACCGCGCCGTCCTCGGGACAGTCGGGTTCAGCCACGTCGCGAACCAGGGCCGGCGCGCCTACGACGTCATAGACGATCGCTTTCACCAAATGGCCTTCCAGGTCGGCTGCGGTGACGAAGAACTCGTCGAGCAGCTTGGGTGCATCGCCCAGCATGTTGAGCTTGCCAAACTCCGGCACGCACAGGTAGTCGGCGATCTCGAAGGCGGCGAGGGCATGCTGTTCCATGAGGAGGACGGTGTCGTCCTGTTCGCGGACCCGCTCGATGGCCTCGAAGGTGACGTCGACCAGCACTGGCGCCAGACCCGGCAAGGGCCGGTCGGGCAATAGCAGGCTGGGTTCCCGTTCTGCATCATCCTTGCGTCCGGTGAGGGTCGATGCTCCTATGGTCTGGCAAGTGGGTGCGCGGAACTGTTCTCGGCGACCAGTATGGGTAGGGCGTTGATGATCTCGGGGGCGACGTAGCGCTTCAAGCAGCGGATGATCTCGGGCTTGGACAGGCCTTCGTGAGTGCGGCGCTCGGCGTAGGCGCGGGTGCGTGGGTCGTAGCGGAGGCGGCCAAGAACGACAACGTAGAGCGCATTGTTGGCGCCGCGGTCACCGCCGCGATTGAGCCGGTGTTGGTGGGTGCGTCCGCTGCTGGCGGGGATCGGCGCGGCGCCGCAGAGGTGCGCGAAGGCGGCTTCGGAGTTGATCCGGTCAAAGTTGTCGCCGGCGCTGATGAGCACTTGGCCGGCGACCTCGGGTCCAACTCCGGGAAGGGCAAGCAGGGCGGGGGCGACCTGGTGCACCAGTTGATGAAGCTCGTGGTCGGCTTCGGCGATCTCTTCGGAGAGCTGTTGATGGCGACGGGCCAGTCGGCGCGGCGCGGTCTTGATGGCGTGTTCGGTGTCGCTGAGTTGGTGTCTTGGGCGGAGTCGGGCGCAGCCCGCAATCATCTTCGGAGTGGGCAGGTGCCGCAGCTGCTCGCGCAGCTGTGCCGGACCGGTGAGGATCAAGGATTTGATTTGATTCGTGGCCTGACTTCGGGCTTTGACGGCACTGGATCGTGCCACGCGAAGCGCCCGGATCGCCTCGACCCGGCCGTTGCGTAGCTTCGGCACGACCGAGGCAGCACCTGACAGCGCAGCCCGAGCAGCGGAATAGGCGTCCAGCGGATCGGACTTGCCGTGGGCCCGCCGCGCCCGTCGATCCGGGCGGTCGACCTCGACGATGAGCATCCCTGCCTCACGGAGCTGTGGAGCCAACGCGGCACCGTAGGCGCCGGTGCCCTCAACACCGACTCGATCCAGCTCGCCGTGGCCTTGTAGCCACTCCACGAGGGCGCGATAGCCGGCTGGCGATGCCGGGAACTCACGATCGCCGAGTTGGCGCCCGAGGTGATCGATCACGGCGGCATGGTGGCTTTGTCGGTGCGTGTCCACACCGCCAGTGACACCAACCGTCGTCCTTGTCATGCTGGTCATGCCTTACCTGTTCCGTTCGCAGCGGTCAGATGGGCGCACGCCGCGGTCGGGATCGGTGGACAAGCCAGTGATGGGCGCCTTTTGCGCAGGCTCCTATGAGGTCACGCCGTCCGGCCGTTCGCGTGCAACGACGTCATCCGCCGGGCCGACGGATCGACCGAAAGACAGCAATCCTTGCGTCAGGCTTACGGAGAGTCAGACCCGGCGGGAGACGTCACACCCATCCTCACTGGCTCACGGGACGGCCCAGCGGCCGCAAGACCGACGGCTAGCGGGGAGACGCTCGGGTGGAACAGACGGTTCAGTGAGACTTAAATCTCGTAATCCAGTCTGCGTTGAGTTGATCGGCCTGTCGACGGTGCCCGGCCACCAGTTGCCGATTCGGTGGAACATCAAGACCGAGATAGTCGAGCACCTCCTGTGCAGTGGGGGCGGATCTGCCGCCAACTCCTCATATGTCACCTCGCAAGGCACGATGCTGTGGGCGGCGAACCAGACTGTCCAGTCCGCCTCGGATCTCTCGATCGTGGCGACAAGCCGACCAATCAGCTCTTCGTCGTAATGAGGATCCTGACCTCCGGGCGCGACGGCCTCACCCGGATGCCAGAAATGGGTTTGCAGTGACTTTGCCCACGACACCGCCTGGGCCACGACATCACGTCGCCGCAGGTGAACGAATCTGAGTCGACCCAACTGGGCGCTCAACAGGTCCACATCCGTCACCGCTGGTCTAGATGCGGCGGCGGCAAGGCCACTGATCAGTTCCGGCAGCGTCTCCGCCATGATCCTCCCGCCAAAGACACCGTTCGAAGTCTTGCCGGCGGTTAGCGCCGCGCGAACGAAAGCTTCGTCGATTTGTCCATCACGTGGTCGGGCTATATGCCAGTCGTCGGCGTACCCATTCAGAGCCTCACGATTAAAGTAGGAGGCTGGGTGGCCAGCAACCGCAGACGACTCCAGCAGACCGCACAGCAAGGTACTTCCCGAGCGGGGCGTGGCGCAGATCAGGTATGAGTCGAAATCTGGGCGTGTCACAGTGGAAGACGTAACCAAGCGTTGATCTGGGACCAACCGAATTCCCGCACGTCGGTCGGCTTGTGACACGAAAGACAGCTGAGGGCCCGATGGTCAACCTGGTATGGTGCCGAGGCTGTTGGTGCTGCACCGCTTGGAGTTCCAGGGCAGCGTTGCAGGGAGAGGGTCGGCGCGACGATGCAGGGGTCAGCGGTCGCCCGTGCGGTGGCTGCGGCCAAGTCGACCGCCTCATCACTTGGCCTGACAGCCGATGAGGCGATCGTTCTTCACAACTCGAACAAGCTCACCCTGCGTCTGCTGCCTTGTGACGTCCTGGCCCGGGTGGCACCTGTAGCGCATCAGGTCGCACAGTTCGAACTCAGTCTTGCTCAGCAGCTCCTCGAATCCGGATGTCCTGTGGCTGCTCTTGAGCCTCGAGTGGAGCCACGCGTCTATGAGCGGGAGGGCTTCGTGGTCACGCTCTGGACCTACTACGAGCCGTGACACCTCGAGAGGTCTCACCAGCCGACTATGCCAATGCGCTCGGGCAGCTCCATGCGACCTGTTCAAGCTCGATATCGCGACGCCGCACTTCACGGATCGCGTCGATCAGGCACAACAGCTCGTGGCGAGCCGCGACGACACGCTGGCGCTCGCCGACGCGGACCGGGAGCTGCTCCGCGACACGTTACGTGGCATGGGACGAGGGATCGGCGAGCGCGGCGGTGTCGAGCAGCTGCTGCACGGCGAGCCGCACCCGGGCAACGTGCTCACCACGAAGAACGGGCTACTGTTCATCGACCTCAAGACATGTTGCCGTGGGCCTGTGGAATTCGACCTCGCCCATGCGCCCGAAGAAGTCAGCGAGCACTATCCGGGTCTCAATCGTGGCTTGCTGCGCGAGTGCCGGATCCTCGTGCTAGCGATGATCACAACGTGGCGCTGGGACCGAGGCGACCAGCTCCCAAACGGGCGCCAGCTCGCCACAGAATGCCTCAGCCAGATCCAAGCAGCGCTCGAACGCAATGGGCGGGATACGCATGGCTGATCACCAGCCTTCACATCTCGTTGGGGTACTGCTCCACCCATCAAACGCGTACCCGGTCAACGTTCCTCTGCGGCACCGCCAGCTGTGTCGGTAGCCGGTCGGCTTGCGCAACGCCCGCCATCGGAATTGACGGCCTAGCTCGTGGAGTCGAAGAATGGTGGACGCGGCGGTGAGAACGCCGGATCATTCCGGCAGCGCAGCCTACGGGCCCTATTCCTCCGGCAGGGCCAGCAACTCCGCCGGCAGCACCGCATCCCATAGCCGTCGGCTGCTCGCCCATCGTTCGATGACACGACGACCTCGATCCCTTCCCAAGGGGTTACCTTCCCGCCCACACCGCCACCGCCGCAGCCGTGATCAACACGCCGAATCATTCGGGGTGCAGTTTGGCTAGCATCAGCGGGTGGCCGCATCCCACGTCCTTCCCGGTCATCCCCGGCGGGGATCGAAGCGGTTATTTCTGCGCTTGCTCGATCGACTGTCCGATCTTGGCTCCGGACCCGCGGATGCTCCTGATGAGCGCCTCCGTCACGGGACGCTGATTTTCGCCTCCGTGCTGATCGCGCTGATCTCCCTGATCTGGGTCGCAACCTACCTCGCCTACGGCTATCCCACCTCGGCGGCGATCCCAGCTCTATACCAGCTAACCACGGTGGTCGGGCTGGTCGTGCTGGCGCGGACGCGCCGGTTTGGCGTGTTTCGCACCACGCAACTCCTCGCATTCCTTGTGCTGCCTGCCCTACTTCAGGTCTCGCTCGGCGGGTTTGTCGCATCCAGCGCGATGATCTTGTGGGCGATCTTCACACCGCTCGCGGCGCTCGCCCTGCAGGGGCTGCGGCGCTCGGTTGTGTGGTTTGTAGCGTTCTTCGCCGAGCTCGTGGTGCTCGCGCTGCTCGACCCCCGCCTCTCGCAAAACCCGGCGGCGCTCCCGACGGGCTTTGTGATCACCTTCTTCGTGCTAAACGTTATGGGGCTCACTTCGAGCGCGTATGTGATGCTCGGGTATTTCGTGGAACAGCGTGAGCGAGCACATCGCGCGCTCCAGGCCGAGCGGGAGCGGTCGGAGCGTCTCCTGCTCAATGTCTTGCCCGGACCGATCGCCGAGCGCCTCAAGGTAGGCACCGGGGTGATCGCGGACCACTACGACACAGTGAGCGTGCTCTTCGCCGATCTCGTCGGCTTCACCGAGCGATCGTTGGTCATGGCCGCCGACGAACTCGTGGTGCTCCTGGACCAGATTTTCTCCGCATTCGACCGGCTCGCCGATGCGGCGCGCCTCGAGAAGATCAAGACAATCGGCGACGCCTACATGGTGGCCGGCGGGCTGCCAGAGCCACGCCCAGACCACCTCCAGGCGGTCGCACGCATGGCGCTCGCGATGCTAGATGAGGTCGCGGCCATCGCCAAAGAGACCGGAAAGGACTGGCTCGCCGTCCGGATCGGAATCGACACGGGTCCGGTAGTGGCGGGCGTCATCGGCCGACGCAAATTCATCTACGACCTCTGGGGCGACACCGTGAACACGGCGAGCCGTATGGAGTCCCAAGGCCTACCCGGCCAGATCCATGTCACCGACAGGGTCGCGGCCGCGCTCGGTCCAGGGTTCATCCTGCGGCCGCGCGGAACGAGCGACGTGAAGGGAAAGGGACCCATGACGACGTTCCTACTTGACAGCGCCGATTAGCTGACGCCGCTGCCGCCCGCCGACCAACCCCCCCAATTGGGCACTTCGCAGATGAGCGTGGTGAGTCGTTGATGCAAGGGCTCGTGGCCCTGCGCTGAGATGGCTGTGTCTATGCATCCATCGAGGACCACGAGCTGTGTTCGAGCCTACGGGCTCGCGGCGTGATGCTGCGAGCGTGATCTTTAACCTGCCCGGCTAGCGGGTGATTGACGCGGTCGATCTGCCCCTAGGCGGGCGGTCAGGGTGCAGCCGGTTGATCGTGGCGAAGGCTGCCCGGTCTGTGGTGTGGTGTCGTCTCGGGTGCACGCTTGGGTCGAGCAGCGGGTCCGCGACGTTCCGCATGCTGGTGGCGTCGAGCTGGTCGTCTGCAAGACCGGAATGGTGTGCGCTGAGGCGGCCTGCCCGCGGCGGACGTTCACTCCGGCAACGGAGCAGCTGCCGGCCCGGGCGCGTTGTACGACCCGACTGACATGGAACCGGCCGACGGCATGGTGCTCACCCAGCCCGTGATCATGGGCCCGAAGGCTGATCAGCGGCGCCGCGTGACCTTCTACCAGTACAAGGCCGACCGGGCCCGGCGGACGCTCGACGGCATCGACCAGCAGGTCCCAAGGCCGAGAAGGCCGTCGCCGGGCAGGCGCCGATCAAACGGAACCGGTTCGTCACTCTCACCGGTGGCACCCGCACCGTCAACCGCGACCTGGAAACGAGGCTCGTGCGCTGGCCGGCTGGAAGCCGTACATCACCAACCTCGACGCCGAACCGGCCTGGGTGATCGGCGCCTACCATCAGCTGTGGCGCCGAGCACGCATTCCGGATGTCCAAACACGACCTGCGAGCCCGGCCGGTCTACCACCACAAACGCGAATCGATCGACGCCCACCTCGCCGTCGTGTTCGCCGCCTTGGCGATCTCCCACCAGATCGAGGCCCGGACCGGCTGGACGATCAAGAAGTTCGTCCGCAGCCTGCGTCGCTACCGCACGGTCAAGATCAACACCGGCAGCCACATCCTGACCGCAGAAGACCCGCTACCCGAAGACATCCTCCATGCACTCACCGCGATCCACGCCGAAGGTGCGCACTAGTTTGGCCCAAGTCGGGTCGGCCAGTCGCTGCGCTGTGAAAATTCTGGGCACGCGGTCCGCGCGCAGGTTTCAGCGCAGGTTTCACAGCACCAGCGGCAGAACAACCCCGATGATGACAAAGCTCGGAAGAGTGTGCGTGATGAGCCCTATCCAGATGCTCTGATACCGCTTCGTGGGAAAGGCCTGAGTCAGCGCCCCGTCAAGAACGCTGGCAGGCATACTCCACGGCTGGTGCAAGTGGTAGAGGCCAAAGATGGCCCCGTTGACGACCCAGTCGATCCTTCCGAACACCTTGCGCATTCGCGGCAGCAAGAGGCCGCGGAAGAACAGCTCCTCGACCACCGGAGCCAGAAAGTTCACCAACACGAGCAGCGCGAACCAGCCCCAAGAGCCGCTGAAGAAGGTCTCAAGACGGTTCTGATCCTTCTGAAGAAGGACGGGAAGATCCCTCGGCAACGGGCCTTCTGGGTCGATCGGTAGGGCATTGATCGCTGCGGAGAGTAGGACGAACGGAATTGCCCACAGCCAGACTGTAGCGCCGATCTTCCCTGTCTTCGGACTGCGCGGCGACCGAAGCCATAGACCGTCGACCACGCGTGACCATTCGAGTCGGCCCTGCTCGCGTCGGAGCAGGATCAGTGTTAAGGCGAGAATCCAAAGCAGACCGACGTTGAGGCAGATCAGGAGCGATTCGATAAACGGGTCACGCCCACCGAGTTGATCCCTGAGCAGTGGCACACAGACCCAGGCGAGGAACCCCATCGGCAGTGCTGCCGCCGCCCACACACCAACGATCTTCGCCAACGAGTACTGCCGAACCGCGCCATACCGGTCGACGGGCTCGTCGAGAGGGGCTGCGCTCGGCGCCTCAAATGAAGGGGACTCGCTCAAGGAAGCCCTCCTCCCTGAGGTCGCTGCCGAAAGGGAGTCTTCCAGGATGCGGCCAGAAGTCAAGACACCCGACATCAGATGCTGCGGTGATCGTTTAGGCCGGGAAATCTGTTTACTGCGATTCCGGGAAGATGATCAACACGTCTCGCTCGGACTCTGCAGGGGCGGAACCGGCCAGAGGCGAGACTCGTGTTGGCCTCGGCTTTTGGTCGGGGCCAACCTGCTCCTCAACGCGGGCCCGGAGCATTTATCAGCTCACATAGAGCGAGCCACCGTGGAACCATGCGGTTGTAGAACGAGCGCCTGCTCGGAGGCAGACCTCGTCGTCGGTCTCACCAGGACCGGCTGCCCAGAATTTCTTCGTGGGAAATTGATGATGCGCTCAGACCCTGGGGACGATCTTGACCCGAGTCTCGTGCACCGCCTTGAGCCGCTCAGCCTCTTGCTGAGGATCTTGGTACGGGATGGCGCGGATGAGGTAGTGGCGCCTGCCGTCGTTGTCGATCTTGCTCGGGTGGCGCGCGATGATGATCTTATCCACCAGCATCGCGGTCAGGGCACGTCGATCAATAGTAGATAGGTCCTCCCACGCCAGCGATGGGTCGGGCAGCTCGGGCACGGCCGCCTCGCTGGTCAGACTCTTGTGCTCCCTGTCAAGCTGATCAAGAGCCACGTCCATCTCCTTCGTGACCTCCCGGAACGTTCGGAGATCGACCTCCCTTCGCAGCTTCATCCTGAATGCGTCCTGCTTCTGCCGCTGGAGCTCTGCGATCGCAGCGCTGATCTCGGCGATGCGCTTCAGCCGATCGTCATCTGACTGCGCGATCTTCCGAGCCCGAGGGTTCCGCCACTGGTCGATCACGTAGCCCTAGATGTAAGCCTCCAGAGGCTCGGCGACGATTCGCACTCGGGCCTCGCAGTCTGGGTTCTCGTCTTTCCGGCACCCGTAGACGCGACCCTGCCTCGGCTGGAGGTAGCTGACCAGCCGCCCGCCGCTGATCCGCCGTAGACCAATCCAGCCAACGGGTGCACACGAGGCCTGCCGTAATTGAGAGGTCGTCGGCTGGGATCCTTCAGCAACCCGACCAGACGATCATGAGTAGCTTCATCGATGATCGCGGGCGAATGACCCGTTCTACGCGGCGTACGTACTGATGCTTGTTCTCGGGCTTCGGCGAGGAGAGATACTCGGTCTTGCTTGGTCAGAAGTTGATCTCGAAGCCCGCGAGGCCCTGATCGCCTGGCAACTGCAGCGTGTAGCTGGCCGCTTGCTTCGGCGGGAGACCAAGACGGCGGCATCCGATGCGATGCTGCCTCTTCCCGAAATCTGCGTTCGCGCTCTGGAGGGGGTCGGCTCGAACTCGAGAGGCGATTCAGGTCCCAGGCTGAGGCATGGCACGACTCGGGTCTGGTGATCACGACCAAACTTGGCAAGCCGGTCGATCCTCGCAACTTCTACCGCGCTTTCCAGACCCGGTGTAGACGGGCCGGCGTGCCGACGACGACGGTGCATGCCACCAGCAAGGCCTGCGCATCTTTGCTCGTTGCCCTAGATGTCCACACGCGGGTGGCCATGCAGATTCTGCGCCACAGCCAGATCGCAGTGACGATGGATATATACAGCCAAGTGACCAGCGACTCGACTTTGCGAGCGTTGAAGGCGCTCGGCGAGCGGCTCGAACGCCACTGAGCATCACCACCCGCCGGCACCATTGCTGTACTTTGCTGCTGTACTCGGGCCTTTGGCAGTTAATTCGGATAGCGAAAGTGCCGCTGACTAGGGTGGAGCCAAGGGGACTCGAACCCCTAACCCCTTGCTTGCAAAGCAAGTGCGCTACCAATTGCGCCATGGCCCCGGTTTGGCCCACGCTCTCTGAGAAAGCGGTCCCGGCCGACCAACGATCGTACGCCACTGCACACAGCCCAACCAATCTCAGAATCGCCGTAGTCCCACTCCGCAGTGAGGGGAGCCAGCAAGAAGTCCTTCGCGGAACTGATTCCGCGAAGGATCACAGAGGGTCGCCCTCGCCGCTCAGGCCACGTACGCTGTTGCCCATGTGGTCCCAGCGCGAGGTTATCGACTACGCGCTGCAGCGACGCTCGACGCTTCAGGCGCTGCAGCGCCCGGGACGCAGGCTTGCACGTCAGGAGGCCTGTGATGCCGACCCGATGCTGATCCGCGCGGCCAAGCACCATGGCGAGCCGTCGAACATCGGTTGCCCGGTGTGCGACTCGACGGATCTGGTCAACTTGCACTACGTGTTCGGCGACCAGTTGGGGCAGTACTCCGGGCGGATCAAACGGACCACTGAATTGGAGGAGATGGCACACGAGTTCGGGGAGTTCAAGGTCGTGGTCGTCGAAGTTTGCCCAGCCTGTGGTTGGAACCACATGATCCTTTCCTACCTTCTGGGTGACGGGGTGAAGCGCAAGCCTCCTCGTCGCCAGCAGACGGTCGAGGACATCTATGGCTGATCCCTACTGGGGACCCGTCGAAGAGCGGCCCCGGGGCACTCGCGCGCGCCCGCAACCGAAGCCTCGCCCTAGGTGGCTTCGGGGCATCCTCATCACCATCGGCGCGTTGGCCGTGCTCGGACTGATCAGCGCCACCGCCGTTGTGGTCATCGGCTACACCACGACGACCCGCCCCGATGCCAACGCCGAATTCAAGACCGCTACCACTTTCGTCTACTACAACGACGGTAAGAGCGAGCTTGGCAATTTCGCCATCCAGAACCGCACCCCGCTCAGCTTCGACGAGATGCCGGAGACCGCCAAGCAAGCCGCCGTGGCCGCTGAGAACCGCACGTTCTGGACCGACAAGGGCATCTCCATCCGCGGCATGATCCGTGCCGCCTGGACGATCGCCCGCGGCGGCGACGTCCAGGGTGGCTCGACCATCACCCAGCAGTACATCAAGATCCTGTACCTGAATTCCGAGCGCACCCTGACTCGCAAGTTCAGGGAGCTCATTCTCGCCTACAAGATCAACAAGGAGATGAGCAAGGAGGAAATCCTTGCGGGCTATCTCAATACGATCTACTTCGGGCACGGCGCATACGGTGTGCAGGCTGCCAGCAAGGAATACTTCAACATCGACGCCAAGAAGCTGACCGTTCCGCAGGCTGCCTTCCTTGCCACGGTGGTCAACAACCCAAGCATGTACGACCCGTCCGAGCATGAGAATCGCACCCGCATCCTCAGCCGTTACCGCTACGTCCTCCACTCGATGGCGGAGATGGGCAACATCACCTCGGTAGAGGAAGCCGCGTTCGCTCAGAAGCTGCCGAAATTCCCGAAGACTCCAGCCAACCAGCGATACGGCGGCCCGAAAGGCTTCCTGATGAAGATGGTTGAGCGTGAGCTCGGCGCCGCAGGTTTCGACTCCTCCCAGATCAGTGGTGGCGGCCTCAAGATCACCACAACCTTCGACGAGGATGCACAGCAAGCTGCCGTCGAGGCATCGCAGAAGTTCACCAAGCAGTCGGCACGGGCTGCCGGGCGGAAGGCATCCAAGCTGCATGCCGCGCTAGCGTCTGTCGATGTGAACAGCGGAGAGGTCATCGCACTCTACGGCGGCCCCGATTTCGTCGAGAACTCTCGCAACTGGGCCACCACCGCCCGCCCAACAGCCTCGACGTTCAAGACCTATGCGCTTGCCGCAGGCCTGAAGGACGGGTTCAGCCTGTTCTCGAAATTCAATGGCAACACCTGGACCCCGCCGGGCGACAAGAAGCCGGTGCGTAACGAGTTCAGCCACCAGTACGGTCATTCGGTCGACCTCATCAAGGCGACCGCGCAATCGATCAACACCGCCTTCGTCGACCTCACCACCCAGATGGACAACGGCCCGCGCAAGATCATGAAGGTGGCGCAGGCCGTGGGTGCGCCAAAAGGCGCCGGCTGGGACAACAACTCCCGACTCCCCCTGGGAACCGCGGAGGTGAGTCCACTCGCTCAGGCCAGCGCGTACGCCACCTTCGCTAATGACGGCGTCACAGTCCCCAACCACGTGGTGCGCGAGGTCCGGGACCGAAAAGGGAGGGTCGTCTACGAGTCGCATCCCGAGAAGAAGCGCGCGGTCAATGAGGACATCGCGCACGATGTCACCTACGCACTCTCCAATGTGGTCGAGGAGGGTACCGGTAGCGCCGTGCAAACGCTGAACCGCCCTGTGGCCGGCAAGACCGGCACTAAGGACCGCAACAACGCCGACGGATCCAGCGATATCGTCTCTGCCTGGTTCGTGGCATACACCAGACAGATCTCGACCGCGGTGATGTACGTCGCGGGCAGTGACGGAAACGGCGATCTGGACAAATATGCCCGACCCGGTGATGGCACGTTCTTTGGTGGCACCTATCCAGCCTTGACCTGGGCTGACTACATGAAGACCGCAACCAAAGGACAGGCAGTCAAGCAGTTCCCAGGTCCGGCCTATGTCAATAAGGAGGAACTGCCGCAGCCGGAACAGACCATGCAGGAGACCCAGCAGCCGACTGATCAGCCCACGCCCAGCGAGAGTCCTAAACAAGAGCCCGATCCGACTCAGATCAAGCCCAAGTGGCCGCAGCAGCCGAACCAGTCAGCAACCAAGGGCGGCGGCGGCAACAAACCACCCCGTTTGAGGAGGCTCCCCACGGGGACTCCCACCGGGGGGTGAGGTTGAGCAGAAGTCCAGCGATCGAGGCGCGATCGCCCAGCATCTTGCCATCGGCGACTGACAGCTTCGTCGGCACAGTCAGCCAGCGAATCGGCGGGCCTCTCGGACGTTACGCAGCCGTCGGCTTGGCCTGGTGGAACCCACTGCGGGCCACCCTGCTGGTCGGCACTCTGGTCTACCTGAGCGGTGTCGTCTTCCGCTTGCCCTGCCGGGTCACTGTCGCCGGCGCACCCCCACCTGACCATTTCAAATACTTGTGCTACTCCGATATCGGCCTCTTATACGCCGGTCGCGGCTTGCTGCAGGGCAACACGCCGTACCTCGACGACGGCGGCTACCCGGTTCTGGAGTATCCGGTGCTCACCGGCTGGTTCCTCGAGCTGGAGCGTCTGATCACCCGCGCACTCGGTGGGCTGCAGGGGGCCGACCTGACAGACCAGCAACGGGTGGACTCGACGTTGATCTTCGTCGACGTCAACACGGTACTGCTGGGTGCGTTGTTCCTGGTCGCGCTTTGGGCCCTGGTGCGTACGCCGGCCGGGCGGCCCTGGGACGCGATGATGTTGGCCGCGTCTCCGTGCGTGGCCGCCGCTGCGTTGATCAACTGGGACATGCTGCCGGTGGCGCTGACCGCCCTCGGGATGGCTGGCTGGGCCCGACGCCGACCTGGCCTGGCCGGGGTCATGCTGGGCCTCGGCGCAGCGGCCAAGCTCTATCCGGCGCTCGTGCTGGGTCCACTTTTCCTGCTCTGCCTGCGAGCCAAACGGATGGGTGACTTCGTGATGACGTTGTCGACCTTCCTGGTGAGCTGGGGTCTGGTCAACCTTCCAGTGCTGCTGCTCGCGCCGGATGCGTGGCGCAGCTTCTGGTTGTACAACAGCGAGCGCGGCGGCGACCTCGGCTCGATCTGGTACGTGCTTTCGCTGGCCGGCCGGCCGGTGCCGTATCTCAATTGGGTCAGCGCCGGGTTGTTCACGCTCTGCTGCGTGGGAATCTTGGTTTTGATCATGAGGGCGCCTCGGCGGCCGCGGTTCGGCGCAATGGCTTTTCTGGTCGTTGCCGCATTCCTGATGACCAACAAGGTCTACTCACCGCAGTACGTCCTCTGGTTGCTGCCGTTGATGATCTTGGCCCGACCCAGGTGGCGTGACTGGTTGATCTTCACCGCGGGTGAGCTGATCTACTTCGTGGCTATCTGGTGGCACCTCGGCGGTTTCCTGGCACCTGGGGACAGCTCGCCCGACCGGATTTATTGGCTCGCGGTCATCATCAGACTCTGCACGCAAGGCTGGGTCGTGATCATGGTTGTCCGGGATGCGCTGCGGCCGGACCAGGATCCAGTCCGACGCGATGGTGTCGACGATCCGACCGGCGGCGTACTGGATCAGGCCCGGGACGCCCGCTGGTTCCAGGTCTTCAG
Organism: uncultured Actinomycetota bacterium; assembly: GCA_963759635.1. Taxonomy (GTDB): domain Bacteria; phylum Actinomycetota; class Actinomycetes; order Propionibacteriales; family Propionibacteriaceae; genus Microlunatus. The sequence continues at coordinate 404,579 of CAVXAP010000027.1, read as the reverse complement.
CGGCTCCACGGTCCCCAGGCGGAATGCGTGATGCTGCAAGACGTCACCCGGCCCGCAGCCAGACCAGCTGATCGGACCACGTCGTCCCCGGCCCGGATCGTGATCCAGGCGTGGCTGGCCAGCCGGGGCTTGATCGTGGCGGTCGCGCTCGTGCTGGCCGTCGTGCAGCATCGCACCCTCACCAACATGGTGAGCAACTGGGATGTGCAGCACTTTTCCAGACTGGCCGCCGATGGGTATTTCGCCGATTCCGACGGCACGTTGATGGCCTTTTTCCCGGGTTTGCCGGTGATCTTCTGGTTGTTCGGTCAGTTGGGGGTGCCAGTCGCGATCACTGGAGTGGTTCTCTCCATGGTCTGCTCTGCCATAGCCGCGGCAGCGCTCTATCGGCTTGGGGGACCCTGGGCGGCGGTTGCGTGGTTGTTCGCCCCGACCGCCGTCTTCACCGTGGTGCCCTACACCGAATCTCTGTTTTGTGCCGCGGCCTTCTGGGCATGGGAGAGAGCACGCTCCGATCGCTGGCTGGCCGCCGCCGCGCTCACGGCCGCTGCCTGCACGCTGCGGGTATCCGGCCTCTTCCTGATCGGCGCACTCCTGGTAATGATCATCACTGACAGGAAGCCGGCTGCGGTCAAGCTGCGCCGAGCGGCGCTGATGCTGATTCCGGCGTCGGTGATCATGGCTTTTGCCACCTATCTGTACGTCCTCGCCGGCAGCTGGACGGCGTGGTATCGGGCGCAGACGACCGGTTGGGTGCGCCAGCTGACCTGGCCCTGGGAGTCCTTCCTGAACACGATTCCCGCCATCATGCCCGGCGCGTACGCCAATCATCCGTGGTGGGCCGCGGTGTTTCGTGGTGAGGTGATCTCGATGGCTGTCGGCGTCGGCGTCACCGTCTGGTGCATCGCGGTCAGCTTGCGCGCGAAGAGGTCGTCGAACGGACTGGACCGGCCGATGTGGGGGGAGGCCAGCTGGGTCGGCGTGCAGGTACTGGCGTTCTCCATGTCGTACTGGTTCTTCTCGGTGAACCGCGCCACCCTGCTCTGGTTCCCGCTGTGGATGATGCTCGGCCGCTGGGTCGCGGGGCCTAGCAGGCTTCCTCCGCCCGCTCATCGGCTGCTGGTGGCGGCTGCTTTTGCTGTCGAAATTGTGCTCATGCTGTGGTGGAGCTGGCTGTTCTTTACCGGGCATTGGGCCAGCTAAGTCTCTACTGGAATCTCGCGCGGGCTGCCGCCACATCACTTATGCTGACCCGAGGTGACTCGGTCGGGGGACTGGTGACCTGTGGGCCCCCTGCCTGAGACCTTGACTCGTTCAAGTCTCTCAAGGGGAAATCGTGGTCCGCTTCCGTGAGTTGGTCATTGCTGCCGTGGCTGTATCCGCCCTGGCCCTTACGACCACTACTGTGGCCTACGCGCGTGATCTTGGTCTGAACCGCGACGGCGCGACCTCGACGGTGTCGACTATGAGCTGGGCGCACTACCGTGGTGAGCTCACCGACCTCTCACCGAACACCGGCGATGTGTACGACGGCGCCAGGGCGACGGCCGTGATGATCGGCATGAACAATGAGAGCACTTTTAGGGTCACGATCAGCGGTCTGAAAGAGGATGCCATTCACCAGGAATACGGCGCGCATCTCCATACCGGACCATGTGGCCTTGATGCTGCAGGGAATGCGACGGTAAGAGGTCACTACAACACAACCCCCACAGGCCTCCCGCCGGTGGTCAATGACGAGGCCGAAGTCTGGCTGAACTTCCACGTGAGTTCCGATCGAAACGCACGGGCAACAGCGATTGTGCCATTCGTTCCGGATGGTGGCGAACGCTCAATTGCCTTCCACGAGAAGGCGACAATCCAACACGGAGCCGGCGTTGGAACCGCCGGGAGCAAGCTGGCCTGCCTGCCGCTTGAAATCAAGAAGTTCGGTAGCTGAGCTAGTCCGGCCGCGGTATCGCCACCCACTCAGCCGGGAAGACCCTATTACGCTGACTGAGTGGAACGCATGTGGATCGACCTCGACGGCCTGGCTAACCTGCGCGATGTCGGTGGCATCCCCACCATTGACGGCGGCAAAATCACTCCTGGTCGGCTGCTTAGGTCCGACAACCTCCAGACGCTCACCTCTTCTGACGTGGACCAGCTGCTGGGGATGGGGCTAACGGACGTAGTCGATCTGCGCAGCGATTACGAGGCCGAGCTGGAAGGTCCCACCCCGCTGGCTACTTCCGGCGTACGGATCCACCAGCTTTCGCTCTTTCGCGAGTGGCAGGTTGGGGTAGGCGAGCCCAAGCCCGACATACGCCCCGAGGTGATGCCTGAGGCGGCCCTGCCGTGGATCGACCTGGAACCCAGTGTCGAGCTGGACAACGAAGTCGCCTCGGTCTACTTCTCCTACCTGGTGGATCGTCCTGACTCGGTCCTCGCCGCGTTACGCGCGATCGCGCATGCACCAGGGGTTGCGCTGATTCACTGTGCGGCGGGCAAGGACCGGACCGGGACGATCGTCGCGCTCGCGCTGTCGGTGGCCGATGCGGAGCCACAAGGGATCATCGATGACTACGCGGCGAGTTCGGAGCGAGTCGAGCAGGTCGTGGAACGCCTGATGGCCTCACCGACGTACGCGGACAACCTCCGCGGACGGCCGCTCTCCTCACACCTGAGCCACCCCGAGACCATGATCAGCCTGCTGCGGTACATCGACGAGACTTTCGGAAACGCGCAGCAGATGTTGATCAAGATGGGTTGGACCGCGGACGATACCGACCAGCTGCGAGCGAAGCTGCGAGCCTGAAGGATATGTGCGGCTACGTCCATTCGACACAGTCGACGGTAGCCGTAGTGAGCCGCAGCTCGACCGGAATCTCCTGCCCGATCCGTGGCGGCCGCTCCTTGCGCGGCAGGAAGACCTGACTTGACTGCATGTGTGGCGGCTCGAGGAACCACCGTTTCTTGCCATTGATCGTGTACGGGCTGAGGGCGAGCCCGGCAGCTGCCAGGGAGCCGGTGGCGAAGGCGATCGCCCGGTGCCGCATGGTCTTGGCCGAGGTCGGCGCCTCCATCCCGATGCCATGGGATGTGCCGCCGGCAACGACGACGATCCAGCCGTCAGCCGGGCATACGCGCTGCCGATAGCCGGCCCGTTCGCCTCGCTTGATCTCGTGCACATCCAGCACCGTCGCCGTAGTGCTGCGCGATGTCTTGTCACCCAGCCAGAGTCGAGTGCCGACCCGCTGCCGAACTGGCACAGGATCTGCGTCAGCTCCACCCAACTGGCGGGCAACTGCGACCGTTTCCTCCGGCGGCAGGTGGGAGAACCACAGCGTTCCGGGAGCCGTGGCGAGCGCGGCGTGGCCGAGCCGCTCGGCCTCGGCGTAGCGACCGTCGGTGTGCAGCGGCAAGTGGACGGTCCAACCCTCGAAGCGAACGCCATGAAGGTAGGCGGCTACCTGACCAAGATCATCGAGCGAGATGCCGTGTCGCCGCATCGAGGTGAACACCTCGACCAGCACGCGCGGACGATCACCGCTGGCAGTGAGCAGTTCCAGATCCCTCACTCGGGACACAGTAGTGATCACCGAAGGTTCCCTGGTCAGCTCCCGAGCGAGGTTGCTGGATGCGTCCCAGGGATTCAAGATCACGATGTCACCCGGGAAGGCTTCGCGTACGATGCCAACCTCGGAGGGGATACCGACCCCCACGGTGTCCGCGCCGAGAGTCGCGGACTCCTCGGCCAGCCGGCGCAGACCAAAGCCGTAGCCGTTGCCCTTGATCACCGGGACGATGCCTGGTGTGGCACCTGCGACTGTTCGCAGATGCTCCCGCCAGCGTTCCCCGTCAAGCCGCAGGGTCACGCCGCTCATGTCGTCAATACCAAGACACTCATCGGAGCACTCATCACCGACGCTTCATGTAGAGATCAAAAGCCTTGTACAGCAGGGGATTCAGAGGGAGGTCCCACTCACCGAGGTATTCCACTGCCTCGCCTCCGGTGCCGACCTTGAACTGGATGAGGCCCAGATGCGGATCGTCTTGCTCGAGCCCTTCGGTGATGCCGCGGAGGTCGTAGATCGTCGCGCCGGCCTCCAGCGCGTCGGTGATCATCTTCCACTGCACGGCATTTGATCCGCGCACCTCCCGTTTGGCGGTGGAGCTTGCGCCGTAGGAGTACCAGGTGTGCTGGCCCACTCGTACCCATGTGGTCGCAGCGACCAGGTCGCCTTCGTGGTGGGCCAGGTACAGCCGGATGCGGTCGGGATCCTCGGCCAGTAGCGCGTCGAACATGGTCTGGAAGTAGGACAGCGGCCGAGGCGTGAAATGATCACGCTCGGCGGTCTCGACGTAGAGCTGATGGAACTCGGAAAGATCATCAATGCTCCCACGCCGCACGATGACCCCTGCCTTCGCGGCCTTCTTGATGTTGCGCCGCCACAGTTGGTTCATCCCGGCGAGCAGTTCATCGGACGTACGTCCGGCGATCGGCAGCTGGAAGACGAACCGTGGCTGGCCCGCGGCGAAACCCTCCTCATCCTCCGGCGGTCGCCAACCGAGCTCACGCAGCCGGTTCCGGGTGCGAGTCGTCTCGTGGTTGACGTGATCGGGGATTGCCTCGCTGAGCCGCGTGATCCGCTCGTCAGCGATCGCCGCCTTGATCGTTTCGGCGCTCCAGCGCCGGGCGATCGTCGTCGCGCCGATGCGTAGGCCGAAGGCACCAGCCGTGCGCACGTGATCAGCCAGAGGCCTCAGCCATTCCCCGATGTCGGTGGCGGTCCAGTCGATGACGGGGCCCTCGGGTAGGTAGGCGAGGTACTTCTTGATCTTGGGAAGCTTCCGGTAGAGCACCAGCCCCGCGCCGACAGGTCCATCGTTGCCGTTGAACCAACCGACCGACTCGCTGCGCCACTCACTTTTGACCTGCCCCCACGCTGGCGTCTGGAGGAAGCTCACCGAGGGTTGGGCGGCGTTGAACTCGCGGTGCCGCTCCGCCTCGATGGTTCGTACCGAAAGAGCCACAGGTGAGAATGTAGTAGTCGAAACCTACGTTCACGTACGGTCCCTACGCTTTGCGCGGATTGCAACGTATGCAGAGTGACTGCAAGCTAGGTAAACAAAGGTTCCTGACAAGGGGTGTGGGGCGAATAATTGCCCGTTTGCCTCACGATCAATTCTGTTAGTTGCCCGGATCCCGCATCGTGACCAAAAGCCACTCTTTAGTTGCAGTGCACTAAGTTCCGCCCTAAAAGCTTCACAGGCGAGTACCTTGAACTTGGGTCTCATGCTCCCGGAATAGGCCCAACGCATCGGCCAGTCCCGTGTTTCCCCGCGCGGGCAGGTCCCATCCCCTGTGCGGACCGCCTATTCCGGGTCCCGCTGCATCGCCTTTGCGAAGATCAAGTAGTTCACTCTTGTGAGTAGTGCGTGTGCATCAGCTGACCATTGGCGCCGAGTGCGAATACGTCGATCCGATTCTCATCCCAGGAGACTGCCGACGGAGTGTCCTCGATCCCGGTGCCGATCGTCGACCAGCGAGCCCAACTTCTTCCGTCCCACGAGCGGTGTTGCAGCGTGTTGTTGTCACCCTCGCGAAACAAGTCAAGCCGGCGCATCCCCCCGAGGACACGGCAAGATCAGAGTGCAGCCCGCCGCCGAGGTCGACCGAGGGCAGCCACGTCGAGCCGTCATACGAATCTGGTATAGGTGGTCGTCGCGGCCGCGGAAGAAGGCGTCGATCAAGTTCGGTCCTCGCGAGATGGCTGCCGGAGCACCCTCCAAGCTGCCGCCGAGCCGTTCGTACTCGCTCCACGCCATCCCGTTCCACCACTTGTGATACAGCGCGTTGTCCCCGCCCCTGGCGACGACATCCAACCGGTTCTCGCCCCACGAAGACACAGCCGGGCTCGACGTCAGAAACCCGCCCAGCGGGAAGTAGCCGATCCATGCGCCGCCCCAGGCTTTCTGCACGGGGCGGGCCTCGTCGCTGCAGCCGGGGTGGTTGGGCGCAGCATGAGAAAGAGGCTGGTACTTGCGAGCAGCAGCAACACGCCTCCGAGGATCGCCAGTAGCAACCAGCGCCGATGAATCTTGATCAAGACCGGCGGCACGACCCAGCACACTAGCCCCTAACCACCGGCTTGTCAGACGTACGGGCTACTTCATGAAGATCAGGAAGTTCTCACTATGGAGAAGTGCTTGTGCAGCAGCTGACCGATGGGGCCGAGCGCGAGTACGTCGATCCGGTTCGGCCCCCATGAGACCGCTGACGGCGTGTCAGTGATACCCGTACCGATCCTCACCCAGCCGGTCCAAATCTTCCCGTCCCACGATCGATGCTCGAGGGCGTTGTCGTCTCCTTTGCGGAAGAGGTCAAGCCGATCCGTGCCCCAAGAAGACACCGCGATGTCGGAATGGAGTCCGCCGCCCAAGTCGACGGTGCTCCGCCACGTCGAGCCCTTGTACGACTTCTGGTAGAGGTGGTTGTCGCGACCGCGGAAGAAGACGTCAATCAAGTTCGGTCCTCGCGAGATGGCTGCAGGCGCACCCTCCAGGTTGCCGCCGAGCCGCTCGTACGCGCTCCAGGCAATGCCGTTCCATGACTTGTGGTACAAGGCGTTGTCGCTGCCCCTGACGAAGACATCCAGCCGATTCGGTGCCCACGAAGACACGGTTGGGCTGGAAGTGAGGACCCCGCCCAGCGGAGAGTAGCTCAGCCACCCGCCGTTCCAGGCTTTCTGCCACAGCTGGTTGTCGGCGCCGCGAACGAAGATCTCGAGCCGGTCCGGTCCCCGCGCCACGGCCCCGGGCCCGCCCGCGATGGCGGGGCCGAGATCCTCGACCGGGTGCCATTTCGTGCCGTTGTACGCCCGGTGCAGCATGGTCTGGCCGGCTCCCCGGACGAAAACGTCAAGCCGATTTGCGCTCCAGGAGGCTACGCTCGGACCTGCGTTGAAGGAGCCGCCAAGATCATCCCAATCGCTCCACTGCGGGCCGCTCTCGGACAGTGTCGGTGAGGGAGTTGCTGACGCCTCGCTGGACGGACCTGGGGGCGAAGCGGTCGCCCGGGCGGCGGGGCGCACGATCAGGAAGAGACCGGCTCCGGCGAGTAGTAGCACCGTGCTGCCCAAGATCACCGGCAGCGACCAGCGGCGATGGGTGTTGATCATGAGGGGAAGCACGACAAAGCACAATATCCCTCTAGACCCGGACTTGTCAGCGCCTCGGGTCGGCAATCACCCGCTCGAGATGATCACAAGTTAGTAACTCTTTGACGATCTTGCTGACTAAAATGATCACGAGGCGGTTACTTCGTGATGATCTTGCCCGGGTTGAAGTTCCGACCGGGATCCATCGCGGTGAACAGCCCGTCGATCATGTGCACCCCCGGCGCGGAGATGTCCTGCTCCAACCACGCGGCATGCTCGGTGCCGACCGCGTGGTGGTGCGACAGCGTCCCAGCCGAGTCCACGAACGCCTGCTGGATCGCATTCTTGAGCTGCTCGTACTGACCGAGCGGGTCGACGCCGTCGTGCTTGAAGGCGAAGGTGAAGTACAGGCACGCGCCCGAGTGGTACGAGTGCGAGAGATGGCACATGATCCATCCGGAGACACCAAGGTGTGCGTAGACCTTCTCCGCTGCCGCCAGCACATTCGTATAGAGCGGCATGAGCTTTGACCACGGCGCTGCTGTCTCGGATACGTCGCCGATCGCGCCCCGATCGAGTAGGAAGTCACGGATATATGGCGTGTCGAACTTCTTCTGGTCGTACAGCTCGCCAGGACCCTTGCCGACCACAATCCCGCCGTGCCGGCCCACGATGTCCTTGACGATCGCCTTCTGCCTGGCCACATGCGCCTTGCCGCCCTCGTAACCGATGAAGGACAGACAGACCTCGTCCAGCTTCCAACCGCGCCGCTCGAGGATCTTCATCAATCCCTTGCTGATCAAGGAGGAGATCGAGATGCGACTCGACTTCTTCCTTGTTGCGAAGGAGAACGCGGTCTCCTTGGCGTCCGAGACTCGGGTGATCGACGGATGCGCATCACTGGTAGAGATGTCGTGCATGGCGGCTAGACCCGCCTCCCAGGACGGGAACAGATATCCCAGGATGAGCCGTACCGCAGGGATTCGATGCACCTGAACCGTCACCTCGGTGATCACGCCAAGCCGGCCTTCCGAGCCGAGCACCATCTCGCGGACGCTCGGGCCCGTCGAGGTGTGGGGCAACGGCCGAACCTTCAGCACCTTGCCTGGCATGACAACACGCATGCCCCGCGCGATGTCGGAGATGTCCCCGTACTTGTCCGACTGCATGCCGGAGGAGCGAGTGGCGACCCAGCCGCCGAGGGTGCTGTGAGTGAAGCTGTCCGGGAAGTGTCCCAGCGTCCAGCCACGTGCCCCAAGCTGCTCCTCCAAATCAGGGCCCTGGACGCCTGCCTGAATGCGTGCGAGGCCGGACTCCTCATCAATGTCGATCACCTGGTTCAGCCGACCAAGATCAAGTGAGATGACCGGCCGGGTCTCATCCTCGGGGGCGTGCAAACTGCCGGAGATATTGCTGCCCCCGCCGTACGGAATGATCACCGCATCCGCCGCGACAGCGCGATCGACGATGAGCTGAATCTCAGCCTCGTTGCCGGGATAGACCACAACGTCCGGAACCCGCGGGATGTCGCCGACACGTATTCGCAGCAGGTCTCGCGCGCTCTTGCCGTACGTGTGCACGATCCGATCTAGATCATCTTGTACGGCATTCTCGGCACCGACGGCGTCGGTCAGCTCTGCCAGCACCTGCTCGCTGATCATCGGCGACGGGATGGACAGGTCGCCGAGCGACATGGGCGCCGCTGGCGGGGTGTCCACGTCAAGATCAATGGCATTGATCACGAAAGGTCGAAAGGCAGGCTTGTTCTCGTGATGGAAGCTCACTCCTTCGACTCCCCAGCCCCACCACTTCATGTGCTTGACTTCTGCCATCCCGGTCGTACTCCTTCGCTCTGAGGTGAGCAGCTCTAGGCCTGGTTGGCGCGGTAGGTGGTGGCATAGTCAATGAGCCCGGTCACCTCTTTGGCAATGCGTTCGGAGAACTGGGCAACGGTCTCCCCGTCCTCGGCCCGCATCGGCTCCCCGAACGTCACGAAAACCGGCGGCCTCCCGCGGCTGGGCCAATTCTGGCCGTACGGCATAGCCTCGGCTGCGCCAACGATTGCGACCGGCAGACACGGCACATCTCGGCTGATGCACAATGCCGCGGCGCCGGGCTTGAACCCGCCCATCTCGCCGGTACGCGAGCGAGTGCCCTCCGGAAAGAGCAGCAGCGGTATGCCGTCGTCCAGCAGGCTGGTGGCCAGACCATGGCGCCCGCGCAGTCCGGTGCGATCGACCGGGAACGCGTTGAAGAACAGCGAGGTCAGGCCCTTGCGCCACCACACGTCGAAGAAGTAGTCGGCGGCGGCTCCGGCTGCAACATAACGGGCGAGTTTGCGTGGCAGGGATCCGAGTATCAGCGGTGCATCGAGATGGCTGGCATGGTTGGAGACAGCCACAAAGGGTCGGCGCAGGCCATTGAGATGCTCCTCGCCGAGCACTGTCACGGTCGTCAGCCGCCAGACAAGCGGCTTGAGCAGGCCTCGCTGAGCAATGAACCGCGTACCCGCGTGCAGCGGTGAGGTGTAGCGGCTCCTGCTCGACATGGAGTTAGCGTAACCCGACCGGTGGTGGCGTATCGCGGGCCGAACATTCACGCTGGTAGTTCGGAGCGACCCCGCTGCTCCGCCCTCTAGTGGCGGCCGGACATCAACTTACGGGAGACCGCCCGCACGGTGCGGTGCGGTAGATGCTCGCAGATCGTCATCAGCAACGTGTAGCGCTTGGACGGGATAGAGATCACCTTGCCCGCGACTACGTCTTCCAGGCAGTCAGCCACGAGCCGGTCAGCGTCCAACCAGAGAAGATCGGGGATGGAGCCGATCTTGATCTTCGCGCGTTCGTGGAACTCGGTACGCACCCAACCAGGGCAGAGCGCTGTGACGGTGACTCCGCTGCCATGCAGCTCATTAGCGAGGCTCTCTGTGTAGGTCGTCACCCAGGCCTTGATCGCGGCGTAACCACCGGTGGCCAGGAATCCTGCGGTACTGCTGACGTTGATGATGGTGCCGGCTCCGCGTTGATGCATCGTTCGTCCCGCGGCAGCACCGAGTATCAACACCGCCCTGATCATGACGTCGATGCCGTGTTCGTGCGGCGTCGTGTCTGCATCGGTGAGCTTGGCCCGGATTCCGAAGCCGGCATTGTTGATGAGAATGTCGATCGACCGCTCGACACTCGTCAGGCGCTCCGCAATCCCCACCACCTCATCGCGTACGGACAGGTCTGCGACGATCGTCTCTACGCTGACCGCGTGACGCTCCTTCAGCTCGGTCGACATCTCGGACAGCCGATCGGCGTTCCGCGCCACTAACACCAGATCATGGCCACGCGCCGCCAGTGCCCGCGCGAATGCGGCGCCGATGCCCGACGTACCCCCAGTGATCAACGCAGTTGCCATGCGCACACCCTATGCCGAGAGGGCACCCCTGACCCGCTGCCGAAACCTACGTAAACCCAGCTTGCTGACGGTCTGCATACGTCGCTACCTATGCAGACCGTCAGGAAACAACGTGAACGTAGGTTTCGGCGCGGGAGACCGGGAGATGGCGGCCGTAATGCAGCGCCGCCGAGCGGGGGCGGCCGCAAGCTGTCTCGGTAGCATGCCGGTGTGGCGGTCAGCAGCGACGAGATCGAAGCACACCTTCGCGCCTACGAGCACGCGCTGACTTCCTTTGATGCCAAACGGACTGCTGAGCTCTGGGGAGTGCCGGGCACCATCATCTCTGACACCTTTGCCGGCTCCCTGGACTCTCGTGAGGCAATGGCCGCCGGCCTCGAACAGTCCTACCCGGTTTACCAGCGGCTCGGACTTCACCATGTCGAGCACCAGACTCTCCATCGCCTCGACCTGACCGACCGACTGCTGCTTGTTCATGTCCGATGGTTGTTCTACGACAGCACCGATGAATTGCTGACCGACGGGCACTACGAGTACCTCCTGCGCCAGGATGACGACGTGCTGCGGACCTATGTTGCGGTGGCGATCGACGAGCAGGAGAAGCTGACCCAACTTGCACAACGTCAAGGCATCGATCTTGGTTGACTGGCGTCGTGCCAACGCCCGATGGGCCTCGTCAGTCGGAGCGGGATTCCAGGAGTGCTGCGGCCTCGCGGGCGATCGCCAGTTCCTCGTTCGTGGGCACCACAGCGATCTTGATAGCGGTACCGTTGGCAGAGATCACCCGCGCTACCTTGGACCTAACGTTGTTCAGCTCCGGATCCACCTGGAAGCCGAGACCGCCGAGACCGTCGGCGACCCCAGCCCGCAAGGCCGCGTTGTTCTCCCCGACGCCTGCTGTGAAGCTGAGCACATCGAGCCGACCCAGCAGCGCCAGGTACGCGCCGACGTAGTGCTTGAGCCGATGGACGTACACATCGAAGGCCAGCTGTGCCACCTCATCGCCCGCGGCCCGCCGCTCTTCCAGTTCGCGGAAGTCGTTGACCCCGGCCATGCCCTTGAGACCGGACTGCTTGTTCAGCAACGTGTCGATGTCGCCGATGGACATGCCGAGCTCGTTGTGTAGAAAGGTGTGCAGCCCGGGGTCGACGTCGCCTGAGCGCGTTCCCATCACCAGGCCCTGAAGCGGGGTCAATCCCATCGACGTCTCAACCGCCACGCCACCGCGCACCGCTGACGCCGAGCAGCCGTTACCCAGATGCAGCACGATCTGATTCAGCTCGCCAAGATCACGGCCGATCAGCTCCGCGGCAGCTCGCGACACGAATTGATGCGATGTGCCGTGGAAACCATAGCGCCGGATCCGATACTTCTGAGCAAGATCACGAGGGATTGCGTACGTCGCCGCGGCCAGCGGCAAGGTGCTGAAGAAGGCGGTATCGAAGATCGCAACATGGGGTACCTCGAACTCAGCTCTCGCCGCTTCGATGCCCGACACTGCACCCGGATTGTGCAATGGCGCAAGAGGAATCAGGTCCTTGATCTCATCGAGCACGTCATCATTGATGATGGTCGGATCGGAGAAATCCGGCCCGCCATGGACGACACGGTGACCGACGGCCCGCAGGCCCACAGTATCAAGATCAACACCGGCAGCAGCGAAATCATGTTCCATCCTCTGCATGGCCGCGGTGTGATCAGCAACCGGACTGCCGGCTTCACCGATCCGCTCGACGATCCCCTTGGCCTGCACCTGGGCGGTCTCCGGCACCACCAGCTGATACTTCAGCGACGAGGAGCCGGCATTCAAGACCAGGACAGGCGCATCGCTCACGCAGGGCTCCCTGCTGTCGCCGCCTCCGCTGGCTGCGACTGCTTGATGGCTTGCGCCTGGACGGCGGTGATTGCCACGGTGTTCACAATGTCGGACACCAATGCGCCCCGGGATAGATCGTTGACCGGCTTGCGCAGCCCCTGCAGCACCGGGCCGATGGCGATGGCGTTGGCGCTGCGTTGCACCGCCTTGTAGGTGTTGTTGCCGGTGTTCAGGTCCGGGAAGATGAACACAGTCGCGCGCCCAGCGACCGGTGAGTTCGGCAACTTGGTCCGCGCCACCTCTGAATCGATCGCCGCGTCATATTGGATCGGACCCTCGAGCAGTAGGTCAGGAGCGCGCTCGCGAACCAGCGCCGTAGCCGCTCGCACCTTCTCCACATCCGCACCCGATCCAGAGCTGCCAGTCGAATACGACAGCATCGCCACCCGCGGCTCGATGCCGAACTGCTCTGCCGTTTCCGCAGAGGAGATCGCTATGTCGGCAAGCTGCTCGGTCGTCGGCTCGGGAATCACCGCGCAGTCGCCGTAGACCAGCACTCGATCAGCCAGGCACATCAGGAAGACACTGGAGATCGTGTTCACTCCAGGCTTGGTTTTGATGAACTCCAACGCCGGTCTGATGGTGTGCGCGGTGGTGTTCACCGCACCTGAGACCATGCCGTCGGCGAGTCCGAGATGGACCATCAGCGTGCCGAAATAGGAGATGTCGATCACGACCTTTCGGGCCCGCTCGACGGTCATCCCTTTGTGCGCCCGGGATGCTGCGTACGCCGCGGCAAACTGCTCGACAAGATCAGCATCCAACGGCGACCTGATCGACGCTTCGTCAAGATCAAGACCGAGGGCCGAGGCGCGGGCGCGGACTTTGGTCTCGTCGCCAAGCAACGTCAGGTTCGCCACGCCACGCCGCAGCAGGATGGCCGCTGCCTCGAGGATTCGATCATCCTGGCTCTCCGGAAGAACAATCCGCTGCCGATCAGCGCGGGCACGTTCCATGAGCTGGTACTCGAACATCAACGGCGTACGGACCTCAGAGCCGGAAACATCGATTGCGGAGAGCAGGGCTGCGTGGTCGACCTGTTCGGCGAACACCCGATGCGCCGTTTCGATCTTGCGGCTGGAATCCCTGGTGATCGGTCCGCGTACCCGCATCAGTCGCTCGGCAGTCGTAAAGGTGCCCAGGCTGGTCATCGCAATCGGCAAGTCCTGCTGCACACCTTCGGTCAACCGCCGGATGCTCTCGGGGAGCTCGTATCCACCCGTGAGCAAGATTCCCGCCAGCGCTGGAAACGTGCCTGACTGATGCGCGAGCATCAGGCCCGGGATGAGATCGGTACGGTCGCTGGGGGCGATCACCGCGACGTCGAGGCTAAGTCGTTCCAAGACGTGTGGCAGGCTCATTGCCGCCACGATCAGACTTAAAGCTTCTCGCTCCATCCAGGCTTGGCTGCCCAGCACCAGCTCGGCGTCCGCAGCCTCCACCAGCGCTCGAAAAGTCGGTGCCGAAAGGAGTGGGCTTTCTGTGATTGCGGCCGTCACCACATCGGGGAGATCGGCAAGCGACCTGCGAATCGCATCAGCGGCATCATGATCAACACGGTTGGCGATCACCGCTACGGTCTGCGCGTGGTTCGCTCGCAGTTCCGCGATCGCACTGTCGGCTGCGGCACGAATCTGCTCCGGGCTGCGCCTCCGGCCGTGCACCACCAGCACGACTGGAGACCCAAGATTGGCAGCGATCTTGGCATTGAACGACAGCTCTGTCCCGGTCGCGACATCTGTGTAGTCGGAGCCGAGGACCAAGATCACTTCAAACCGATCGGTCAGCTGACCAAAGCGCTCGACGATGACGTGCAAGGCCTCGTCCGCGTCTTCGCGTGCGGCCTCATAGGTCACCCCAATGGCCTCGTCATAGGACTGGGAGATGCCCGGTTGGTTGACAAGGAGATCAACGCTGAGATCGATTTCGTCGTTGCCGGAGCTTGCCGTGGTCAGCGGCCTGAACACGCCGACCGAGCCCACTTCACGGGTTAGTGCGTCGAGCAGTCCCAGCGCTACGGCTGATTTGCCGGTCAGACCTTCAGGAGATGCGAGGTAGACGCTGCGACTCACGGATCTGACGTTATCGGCAAGTGAGGTGGTATAAGGCGTCAGGGCGGCGGAGTCGGAACTATCTTGGTTCGCGTGGCTGCCCCCGTTCCACCGGAGATTCCCGGTATGGCGGATTGGCGCGCAATCGCCCGTGGCGGCTTCGCAATCGTCTGGCAAGCCCGCCAAGAGTCGCTGAATCGGTTGGTCGCGGTCAAAGTAGACGAACGCAAACTGGACAGTGACGCGGAGCAGCGGCGCTTCCTGCGGGAGGCCGGCGCCGCGGGCAGGATGTCGGGGCACCCCGGGATCGTCACCGTCCATGACGCAGGCTTACTGGGCGACGACCGGCCCTTCCTCGTCATGGAACTGTGCCCAGGCGGTTCCTTGACGAGGTGGATGACCCAAGATCCGCGCCCGAGCCAGCGCCGGGTCCGCGACGTCGGCGTCCGGATCGCCGACGCCTTGTCCGCGGCGCACTTGCTTGGCGTGCTGCATCGTGACGTCAAGCCGGCCAACATCTTGATCGACGCGTACAACAACGCCGGTTTGGCTGACTTCGGGCTGGCCACGCTCATCGATCCCGACACACCGCTCAGCGAAACTGTCGAGGCCATCACCCCCGCGTACGCACCGCCGGAGGTTTTCGCCAAGAAGCCGCTTACCGAGTACGCGGACGTCTATTCCCTCGCCGCCACGCTGTACGCCGTGCTCAGCGGTCACGCCCCTCGCTGGTCGGCTACCACCGAGACGCCGAGCATTCCGGAGATCATCAAGCGGCAGCGGGCTCCGATCAAGCGCATTCCCGGAGTCGACAAGGCCTTCATGGATGTGCTGCTGAACGCCATGGCCGAGAATCCGGAGGACCGGCCGACGGCTGCGCAATTCCGTGATCAACTGTCGGCGCTCAATCTGACGACCAAACCGGCGCCGCGGCCGCTGGAAGCCACGCCCCAAGCATCTTCTTCGCCTGGTGGTGCTGAGGAGCCGGTCGCCGCCAAGGTCGAGCCGGCTGCAAACGGATGGCGCAACTGGGAGCATCGCAGGCTGGCGACGGTCGCCATCGCCGCGGTAATCATCGTCGTAGCGGCGGCGATCGTCCTTGCGAACCTCTTCTCGGTCGATAGGCCGGCCGCTGTTCCGACTGCGGCGCCATCTGTTACTTCCAACGTGGCCACTCCAGCAATGTCGCCGGTCGTCGTGCCAGCGGGATTCATCGACTGCTCTGAGCAGCTCGGCGCAGACACTTACTGCGCTGCTCGACCGGAATGTTGGGCGGGTGTTCAGGGCTTCTCCGATGTTCCCGAGCTGGCGACCCCCTACGATTGCGACAAGGTGCACGTGTACCAGACCTTTATTGCCGGCCGGCTTACATACGACGTCCGTCGACAATCCCAGTTGAATTCCGATGCGCATATCCGGCGCGTCTGCACCAACGCGATTGCGAACTCGATGTTGGGCTCCAGAGATCGCCGCTCTGACTGGGAGATCCGGTATTTGGGCCCGCAACAGCCGAGCGAGTACTTCTTCCGCTGCATCATCGGACGGGGCGAGCGGTCGGAACCGTTGGAGTTTCAGGCTCCCGGCTGACGGCTGCCAATTGTTCAATGCCGGTGAGCAGCCGGTGCAGCATCCGCTCGAAGTCCCAGCCGGCCGGATCGTCGAAGCCGCCCGCCTCCCAGATGGCGGCCGTGGTCGGGTAACGGTCCCAATCGAAGTAGGTCCCCCAGAAGCTGGCACGGGAATCCCAGTAGGCCTCGGCGGAAACACCGGTATGCCGCGCCTCGTCGGCATCGCTGATCATGGAGCGCGCCGCGCCCAACAGCTGCCACTGGATGAGATTGAAAATCGCGACGTTCTCCGCGCCAGTGAAGCCTGCAGCGAGCAACGCGGCGTAAAGGGCTTCGGAGACATCGAGCACGTGCGGTCCGACCGGAAGCCGCGCCATGTTGTAGTCCAGCAGCCACGGATGGGCGGCGTAGATGCGCCAAGTCTCTCGAGCCCACTGTTCGACCCGTTGCTGCCACGGCAGCTCAGGATTGGGGAGGGCGTGCTCGCTGTACACGCGATCGATCATGAGCTCGACCAGCTCGGAGCGGCCGGGTACATAGGTGTAAAGCGACATGGCGCCCACTCCGAGACGGTTCGCAACTTTCCGCATGGACAGCGCAGCCATGCCTTCGGTGTCGGCGATGGCCACTCCTGCGGCAACGACATCGGTGAGGCTGATGCGGGGTTTGGGGCCGCGTACCGGCGGTGGTGGCGGCGGGGCCCAGAGGAGCTCGACGACTCGACGGCCTTCCGACGTACCTGGCTGCTGCTCGGCGCGGTCCTCGGTCGAGCTGCCACCGTCGGTGCCTCGGTCCTCTTGCCCGGTTGGCTCGGTCATGCTGGCATCCTCAGCTCAGAACTGTCAGTGGCGTGTGATGGCCTTATCTCCGTACAGCGTATGTTATTCTAATCCAGTACGGCGTACGGAGTTCAAGTTTGGGATGGGCGTGAGCGTCGAAAATCGCGCGCCGGCGAATGGAGGAGCGATTGAGCGAACACTCCATGCAGGGCGGTTTGTCCTGCGTAAATGAAGGTGTTCGCGAAGAGCGGCGACATCGTCGGCTTCCAGGCGCGATGCGCGAGCGCCCAAAGAAAGGGCACTGATGATTCACGAGGAACGGCCGATGATTCACACAGAGCGGCTGACCAGGCACTTCGTCAGCAAGAAGGAAACCGTCGAAGCGGTCAAGGGAGTTGACATCGACGTCTCGGCGGGGGAGCTCGTGGCCTTCCTCGGCCCTAATGGCGCGGGAAAGTCCACGACTCTGCGGATGCTGACCACTCTGCTACCACCAACATCGGGCGCGGCTTGGGTAGCGGGGGCGAGCATCACCACCGAAGCCGCTTTGGTCCGCTCACGGATCGGCTACATCGGGCAAGGTGACGGCGCCGGACACAGCTTCCGAGTCATGGACGAGTTGGTCATGCAGGGTCGGTTCTACGGCATGAACGGCTCCGACTCGCTCGCTCGGGCTCGCGAACTTGCCAAGACGCTCGACCTCACCTCGCTCGAGAAGCGGCGGGTCAGCACGCTGTCCGGCGGTCAGCGCCGCAGACTCGACATCGCCCTCGGCTTGATGCACAGTCCAGGGCTGCTCTTCCTCGATGAGCCGTCGACCGGGATGGATCCGCACAACCGGGCCAACCTCTGGGAACACATCAATCGGCTGCGAGATCGGCAGGAAACCACCATCGTGCTCACCACGCACTATCTCGAAGAGGCGGATTCCCACGCGGAACGTGTGCTGGTTATTGATCATGGCGAGATCATCGCCAACGACACCGCCGCCAATCTCAAGGCGACGCTGGCTGGCGACCGGATCGTGATCACGATCGACGGGAATGATCTTGCTCCGGCGGCAGCTGTGGTGGCTACCCGGGGCACTGACCTGATCACATCCAACGGATCGCGGGAAGTGACGATTGCCGGACGGTTCGAGCAGGGCACGCGTACGCTGCCCTGGCTGCTGCGCGAACTCGATCATGCGGGAGTCGACGTACGCGCGGCTGACGTACGGGTGCCGACGCTGGATGACGTCTTCCTCAGTCTGACCGGCCGAAGCCTGCGCGAGGAAAGCGAGGTGGCGGCATGAGCACCATGGTTGCCGATACCCGAGCCGTGTTTCAGCGGGAGATGTCGCTGGTGCTCCGTGATCCGTTCTCGGTGATCTTCTCCCTGGTTCAGCCGCTGGTCTTCCTTGGCCTGTTCGGTCCGCTGTTGGCCGGCTCGGTGGATCCGGCTGCGCTGAACGGCGCGTCGCCGCTGCAGTGGTTCCTGCCTGGCGTGATCGTGATGATCTGCCTGTTCGGGACGAGCACCACGGGTTCGAACCTGCTGTTCGAGATCACCATGGGCTCGTACGAGCGTGTGCTCGCCAGTCCGCTGCACCGATCGGCGATCTTGATCGGCAAGGCGCTGAAGGAGCTGGCGCCGCTCGTCGTGCAGGCCGCACTGGTCACCTTGGTGTCGATCCCGTTCGGGTTCAAGCTCTACCCCGTGCATGTGCTGGTTGGGCTGTTGTTGCTCGGTGTCTTCGGAGTGGGGATGGGCGCATTCTCCAATGCGCTGGCCATCGCTTCGCGGAAGCGGGAGTGGATGTTCTGGGCTGTGCAGCAATCTTTACTGTTCCCACTGTTGATCTTGTCGGGCATGATGCTGCCGCTGGAGGCTGGGCCGCGTTGGATCCAGGTGCTCGGCATGTTCAACCCACTGACCTACATCGTGGACGCGGAGCGCGCGCTGTTCTCCGGGACATTCAACGATCCGGCGATCGGGTGGGCGGTGCTGGCCGCGGTGATCACCTGCGCTGCAGGCCTCTGGGTTGGCGTCAAACAAGTCGGCCGCAGCACTGCCTGAATGTCTCTGCTCGCGCGGCGCCCCTGGAAGCTGGTGTCGTCGTCACTCTTCGCGGAACCAAAGGCATGTTCCGCTCATCGCTCCTCCGATCACCAGCGGGCGCCTACCGACGCTCGCAGAGAGTGACGGCGCGTCGGAGCTAGACGTTCTCCTTGAGCCAGGCGATATCAGCGCCTTGACCTTCGCGGCCGCCGGGAGTTTCCACGACAACCGGAACGCTCGCCGCACGCACGACTTCCGCCAGGGCCTCGGTGCCGACCTCGCCGTCGCCGAAGTTGGCGTGCCGGTCCGCACCGGAGTCGAATGCGTCCCGGGAGTCGTTCGCGTGGACCAGATCGATGCGACCGGTGATGGCCTTGACCCGATCGACCAGTCCGACCAGTTCCTCACCGCCCGCGTGCGCGTGACAGGTGTCGAGGCAGAAGCCGACCGTGTCGCCGCCATTGGCCTGGCCGATCGCGTCCCAGAGTCGGGCGATCCGCTCCAGGCGGCGTGCCATGGCATTGTCGCCACCAGCGGTGTTCTCAATGAGCAGCCGGACGCGCATGTCCAGCCCGTCGATGCACTTACGCCAGTTGTCGAAGCCGATCGCGGGATCGTCGTTCTTCAACACGTGTCCACCGTGCACGATCACTCCGGTGGCACCGACCTCGGCGGCAGCGTCCAGGTACTGCTGCAGGAACTTCCTGCTGGGGATGCGAATCCGGTTGTTGGTGGTCGCCACATTCAGCACGTATGGCGCGTGCACATAGAGCGCGATGCCGGCCTCCTCGGCTGCGGCCCTGAGCGCCGTGGCGCCGCCGGCGTACCGGATCTCTGGCCCCTTCCACGCCTGCGGGTCACCGAGGAAGAACTGCGCCAGAGTCGCTCCGCGCGCTGCCGCCTCGGCAACGGGATCAACCTGATCGCCATGCCCGCCCACTTGCAACGTCACGTGTTCGACCCTCCGCCCTGCCCAGTCCGCCACCAGTCGCGCACCCGGTTTGCTGCTGTCCCGCCGGCAGTTCCCGCAACCGAGCCGATCTTGCTCACCAGCTTGTACAACGGATCAGCTGAGGTTGTGAAGTTCTGCTTGTACGAGTTGGCCGCAGACTTGACCTCCTCGCTCATGGGAGCGTCTTTGTCATCAGAGCGCCGCGCGTAGTTCCCTGCCAGGATGTCGGCGTAATCCGGCCCGGCTGCCCATTTCTGCAGTTCGGCCGCCCGCAACGCGGCCAGCGGGTGGCTCCTGTTGCTCAGCTGCAGGAGTTTCAGAAGGCTGTCGCGGACATCGCCCCTGGTCTCATATTCCTCGGCTTGGTCCAGGAAGCCGGCTACATCCATGTCGTTAGGGTTTCGGGCACCAGCCAGACTTGCGTGTACCCGCAACGCTGCGTTGGCATCCTGCGAGCACAACAGCCCAGCCCGATCGCAGGACAACTCTGACTTGCGGAACCACTCGTTGAGCCCGAGGATGATCCCCCGGATGCTCCAGGCACCGATCGGCAGCCACTCCATGGCAGCAGCGAGATTGATCAACGCCAGCAGCATCGTGCGGTAGACGGCGTGCCCCGAGAGCACGTGCCCGACCTCGTGCCCAATGATGAACCGCAGCCCCTCGTCGTCGACGAGGTCGAGCATTCCGGTGCTGATCACGATGATCGGCTTGTCCAGACCGATCGCCATGGCCTGCGGAGTGGGATCCTGCTCGATGTAAAGCTCCGGAACAGGCTGCACGTCCAGCGTGGTCGCACACTCATCCAGCATCTGCTGGATGTGCGGATATTGGCGCGGCGAGACGCGGATCGCAGTGGCGAGGTAGAGCCACCGTATGCTGCGCTCGCCGATGGCCCCGGAGAGTGTCTTCAGGACCGAGTCGAAGCCGGGGATGGCACGTAGTGCCACCAGAGCACCGCGGTCGGCCGGATGCTCGTACGCGCGGGAGCTGATGTCGGGAAATCGGATGCGCCCTCGTCGCACCGGCAGGGATTCCGTCGTCATGCCAGCAGCGTACGTGGGGGAGTTGGCGGGAGATCAGCTCATCTGGAAGATGCCGCTGATCAGTCCCATGGTCAGCTGGAGTATGAATCCAAGCACGAGCCACGCGGCGCCGATGATGACGCCTGCGAGCGCCTTGCCGTTCTGGAAGCCGGCGCGGCGCGACTGGATATAGGCCACGATGCTCAGGACGAGCCCGATGGTCGATGTACACGGAATGATGGCCAAGATGAGCCCGACGAGCCCGAGGGTGTTGCCGGGATCTGCTGCTGGTTGTGGGGTGGCCTGATAGTCGGCCATGGCGTCTCCTCATTCGAGCGGCTTCGGTTGTCAAAACTTGGGTTAACCCAGTTTCCTGCTCAGCGAAGGCGAGCGTATCGTCACCTGCGGTAGCGGCGCAGCCGGTCACGTCTCGGCGTCCTTTTTACAATTGGCGCCAAGAGATTCGGGCCGACGGCGAGGAGGAGATGCCATGAACGCTGTAGATCCAGTGCGGCTCGTGCGCCCGGCAGATCGGGTCGAGGGTGAGCACACGCCGGGCATGACCCGGGAAGAGGCCATCGTCGTCGACGGGATGTGGGCCGGGCTGGTCCGCACCGAGGCGCACATGACGACGGGCTGGCACCACCACGCCGACTATGACACCTCCATCTACGTGGTCGATGGCTCGCTGCGGATGGAATCAGGGCCGGGTGGCGTGGAGGTGCTCGAGGCAGGACGGGGCGATTTCCTGCACGTGCCCAAGGGTGCGATCCACCGGGAGGGCAACCCCGGCGACGAGGAGTGCCGGGCCATCGTGGTCCGCGCTGGCCACGGCCCGGCGGTCGTCAATGTCGACGGCCCGGCACCGGGCTGACTCAGATCCGCGGACCCACGCAACCACTGATCCGGCTACACATTGCGTTCCTCTGTGCGGCGGCGGCCACCGACTGCGGATAGCATCGCGCCGGTGAGCGGCGAGGACCTGGCCATCGACCAGTTGCGCTCCACCGTTGCCGCGCTGTCCGACCAGCAACAGCGGGAGGCCGCCGCCGCGACCTTCTTCGCAGATCACGCCTTTCCTATGGTCGAGGGCAACCTCTGCACATTCGCAACGCGCGCCGCAGCGGACTCGGTCTATCTCTGCCATCGCGTCAATCCCTGGCCGGATGACCTCGAGCTCGCGCCGATCCCGGGAACCGACGTCTGGTTCCTCACTATCGAGCTCGAGTGGGCTGCGCGGGTCGAGTACCAGTTCGAGATAGTCCGCGACGGAGAGCAGTGGCGTTTCAACGACCCGTACAACCCGAGACTGGCCAGGAGCCCGGTGGGCGATTGCTCGGTGTGCTACGGGCCGGGTTATGCCACACCGGACTGGGCCAGCTTTCGAACGGATACGGACCCAGGCCAGCTCGCCGAGCGGCAGGTGCGCAGCTCGGCGCAAGGCCGCGACAACCGCATCACGGTGTACCTGCCGGCTGGTTTCGAGACCTCGATGCGTTACCCGCTGCTCGTCGTCCACGACGGCGGCGATTACCTGGGCTATGCCTCGATGAAGATCGTTCTCGACAACCTGATCCATGAGAAGAAGCTCGCCAAGATCATCGTCGCATTCACCTATCCCGGTGAGCGGCTCACCGAATACCCAGACGATCCTGATCATGCCCGGTGGATCACCTGCGAGCTGATGCCGGACCTGGAAAGTCAGTTTCCGCTGCTGGGCGATCCAAGCGGTAGGTGCCTGATGGGCACCAGCTTCGGCGCTGTGTCGGCGCTGTCGACAGCGGTCAGGTTCCCCGGCACCTACGGCTCGTTGCTGCTGCAGTCCGGATCATTTCTCTACTCAGATCCGCGCGTACACCATGGCGAAGGGACTGACTTTGATCCGGTGGTGCGCTTCATTGATCGTTACCGCGCCGCCCCCGTACGGGCTGCGGAGCGAGCGTTCATCTCGTGTGGGGCGTACGAGGACCTGGTCGATGCCAACCGCGGAATGCTGCCGATCTTCCGCAGCACCGGGATGAAGATCAACTATGTCGAGTCCCGCGATGGACACTCCTGGGAGGCTTGGCGGGACCACCTCGGTCCGGGCCTGTGCTGGCTCTTCCCTGGCGATCCGAGAGAGTAACCGGCTATTCGCCGACGCTCCCGTCAATCAATTCTCGTACGACGTCAAGGTGCCCGACGTGCCGCGCGTACTCCTGCAGCAGGTGGGCGAGTATCCAGCCGAGTGTCGGCGGATCGCTGGAGAACCGTCCACCCAGCCGGGCCCGTTGGGTCAACTCCGCCTGGCCCGCAACCGCCTCAGTGCGTGCCGCGATAGGCGCCAACTGTGCGGTCAGATCGGCGACACTGTCCTCCGGCGTGACGAGCCAGCCCTCAGATTCGGGATCATGATCACCCCACGGCTCCGCAACCTGCTCAGCTTCGAACCCCCATTGCATCCAGCGCCGCTCGACGAAGACCAGGTGTTTGAGAAGCCCGAGTGGCGACCAGCCCGACGGCACAATACTGGTGGTCAGTTGGCCTTCGCTGAGACCGTCGAGCTTGGCGAGCAGGCAGGCCCGGTAGTAGCTCAGCTGTTGCAGCAAGATTTCCCGCGGATCCTCGAGCGATCGGGGAGGCTCGTCGCGAAGCTCACTCATGGCGTAGAGGCTAACTGTGCCTGTCAGAGTACAAAATCAAACCGATTCGTGCACGATGCTGGTCAGCGGGTAGAGTTCGGCGTTGGTCCGGCGAGAAGTTCGCCGCGCCGCAGCATTCGCCCTCCTGCTACGGGGCCGTCCCATAGCCGCTCAAGTCCAGAGGAGGTGGGGTTCGCGCATGCGTGAATACGAGGTCATGGTCATCTTCGACCCTGACACTGAGGAGCGTTCGGTTCAGCCCACGCTCGAGCAGTATCTGAAAGTGATCACCAAGGGCGGCGGCACTGTCGACAACCTTGACATCTGGGGCCGTCGGCGGCTGGCGTACGAGATCCGAAAGAAATCAGAGGGTATCTACGCGGTCATCAACCTGACCGCGGAACCGGGCGACGTCAAGGAACTGGACCGCCAGTTCACCATCAACGAATCAATCATGCGGACAAAGGTCATCCGACCCGATCTGCACTGAGATGGGCGAGATTGTCCACAGATTGTCCCTCGCGGGCGCGTAGCGTCAGTCTCGGCTGGCAGGCTGAGAGTGCTCGCCGCAGTGGTTGGACATAACGATTGACTCCCGCTCCTCGGCGACTACCACAGATCCATCACGCTCATCACAACGGAGACTTTCATGGCAGGCGAAACCACCATCACATTAGTCGGCAACCTCACAGCTGACCCGGAGCTGCGCTTCACACCCTCAGGTGCGGCCGTCGCGAACTTCACCGTCGCGTCCACACCACGCACGTTCGATCGTCAGACCAACGAATGGCGGGACGGCGACGCGATGTTCCTCAACTGTGCGGTGTGGCGCCAGGCTGCTGAGAACGTCGCTGAATCACTGCAAAAGGGAATGCGGGTTATCGTCCAAGGCCGGCTCAAGTCGCGCAGCTACGAGACACGCGAGGGGGAGCGGCGTACGGTATTCGAGATCGACGTGGACGAAATCGGTCCAGCGCTGCGTTACGCCACAGCGAAGGTCACGCGGAATGTGAGCGGCAGCAACCAAGGCGGGTACAGCCGCCCCGCGGCGGGCAGCTCTGGCGACGACCCGTGGGCTGGCGGAACGCCCAGCGCCGCCGGCGCGCGCTCGCAGCAAGGCTCCGATCCCTGGGCAACACCCCAGAGCGACGAGCCCCCGTTCTGATCTCAGAACTCATCACTTAGACACCAAGGCACATTCCGGCCATCGGCTAACTGCCGCGCCGGGCTCAGAAAGGAGAGCACCACAATGGCCACAACCCCACCAGCACAGCGCAAGCCGAAGAAGAAGGCCAACCCGCTGCGCGCCGGCCAGAACATCGACTACAAGGACGTCGCAACCCTGCGGAAGTTCATCTCCGAACGCGGCAAGATCCGAGCGCGCCGAGTCACCGGGCTCTCGGTTCAAGAGCAACGTCGGGTGGCCATCGCCATCAAGAACGCCCGTGAGGTAGCGCTGCTGCCGTACGCCTCAACGGCCCGCTGAATGCTGCGAGCGTCGGACGATCGCGCGTCCACCGCGCTGAGCCAGGCTGGCGCAAGTGCGCCGGCCTCAGCGAGCGGAGCGAGCAATCGACAGAGCGGGAGCCGCCTTTTCCTCTGGGAGCGACGACGAACTAGGCGGATCCATGCGCGCGATGCGCGAGCAGCTCACAAGAGAAAGGTGCTGGCATGAAGCTCATCCTGACTACCCCCGTCGACAAGCTTGGCGCACCGGGTGACGTGGTCGAGGTCAAGGACGGTTACGGCCGGAACTTCCTCGTTCCGCGGGGGTTCGCGATCCGCTGGACTCGCGGCGCCGAGAAGCAGATTGAGGGCATCAAGCGCAGCCGTGCTGCCCGGGAGATCCGGGGGATCGATCACGCGGAGGAAGTGCGCAACCAGCTGGAGGATTTGACGATTGACCTGCCCGCACGTGCTGGCGATACCGGCAAGCTGTTTGGCGCGGTGACCGCGGGGGACGTAGCCGCCGCCATCAAGAAGGCCGGTGGGCCGTCTGTCGACAAGCGCGCCGTGCAGATCGTCAAGCCGATCAAGACCGTTGGCCTGCACACCGTCGGTGTCAAGCTGCACGATGCGGTCACCGCGCACGTACGGCTCGTCGTGGTCAAAGCACTATGACGAGCCGTCGCTCCGACGACTGCAGGAGATTACGGTGAGGACCGGGCCAGACGTCGTCTATGCTTCGCCGCGAGCGACGAAGGAGTCGGAACGCGCGACAGCTCGTCAGAGTGCAATCCAATAGGCCTGACTTGAGCTGAGGCCGAGACTGGTCACAAGCGCCACGCGAGTAGAGACGAAATGGAGCGCGTGATGATCCGGCTGACTTCCGACGAGCTTGAGCGTCGCCGGCGGGCACAGTTTGGTCGCGCCATCATGGGCATTTCCGCGCTGCTCCTCATGATCACGAGTGCGGTGCTGCCGCACGTCATCGTGCAAGCCGCGACGCTGGTACCTGGGCGCTCCCTGATTCCAGCCAGCCGCTTCTTCCTCATCGCCAACCCCAACGCGGAGGCGTTTCAGAGCGCGACGAGTGTCGCCGATGCGGGTTTGGGAATCAGCATCACCTACCTCGGCCTGGCGTTCCATCAGATCGGTCTCATTACCGGCATCGTGTCGTTCTGGGTGCTGATCGTCGAAGATGTCGGCCGCTGGACGCGGCGTCTGGTGATGGTGTCTGGCGTCTCGCTGCTGCTCAGCGCGTCGACCGTGGCCCTCGGCTACCAACTGCTGAATAACGCCGGCGTGCCCACCTTGCTTGGCTACGCGTGGCTGCCTACCCTGCTGGCCGGCCTGATCATGGTCATTGGTGGCCGCCTCGCCCGTAGGCGGCTCGTCACCACCTGGTACTGGGAGAAGCCGGAGATCGTCCAGCCGTAGCGGCAGCGTCAGGCGAGATCTCCACAGACTTATCCCCAGGATGGGGATGAATCACACTCCTGTCATTCGCCGTCGGTTCACATTGCGGCCGTAGTCGGAAGAATCTCAGGGCTATGCAGGCACTAAAGGGGGGCACGAGATTCCCGGGAAACTTCACTCCAGCTGCGCCTGCCATCTTGCCTGAAGCGGGAACTGGGCAAGGATGCTGCAGCTTGCGTGAAGTTTTCAGGGTGGCCGGCAAGACACCATGCACGATGGTCGAGGTAGCCGCGGCGGGAGCTATCGCCAAAGAGTTGCCAGGGCGAATGCGGCGGCCATGCCGCCCATGCCGATGAGGATGTTCCAGTTGCCGAGGGCGTTCATGAAGGGAATGTAGGTGCCGGCGATGTAGTAGGTGATCAGCCATGCCACGCCGAGCAGGCCGACTGCGATGAAGGTCGGCGGCACCCACCGCCGACTCGCCGGAGCCTTGATCTTCTTTGGCTTCGTCGCCCGCTGCGCTTTCAGCTTCTGCTTCTCGGCGGCGGACTTTCGCGTTCTCGACTCGGGCACCAGATTCTCCTTGCTGTTGAAGTAGGTAGCGTAGTCAAAGACTCGCGGCCTGACCTATGGTGCCGCACAGGCGTGGAATTGCTCGCTCGATCGAGAAGGACCCAGACTTGTCCGGACGCACTGCCGCCGATGCGTGGCGCGCGGTTGTCTCGGTCCTGCGCCGAGCCCGCAACGCCCAGCGCCGACGAGACCGGAACCGTGGGCCATTTGCTCGTACGCTTACGGCGGCGGTATGCGCGTTTGCGGGCTTGATGATCATGATCAGTGCGACGCACGCCCAGGGTACTGATCTGCGGCCGGCTCGGAACACCGATCTGGTCAGCCTCGTTCACTCGCAGGCGCGCCGCAACACCGAACTGACTCGCGAGCTGACCGACGTGCGCAAAGACGTCGACGAGCTGGCGGCGCGCGGCAACGAGGAGTCGGATGTCGCATCTGAACTCAGCCGGGAGGAGCGACGCGTCGGCCTCACTGCGGTCACTGGGCCGGCAGTTACGGTCACTCTGGATGACGCGCCGTCCAGCGTTGCGGCGAACGGCATCGAACCCGACCTGCTCGTGGTTCACCAGCAAGACATTCAGGCCGTTGTCAATGCGCTCTGGAGCGGCGGCGCGGAGGCCATGACGATCCAGAAACAGCGGGTGATCTCGACCACTGCTGTTAAGTGCGTTGGCAACACGGTGGTACTGCATGGCATCCCGTACGCGCCTCCATACGAGATCAGCGCGCTTGGCGACCATGCACGGCTGCGCGACGCTCTCGCCAGATCCGAGCCGATCCAGATCTATCAGCAGTACGTCGAGGCCTATGGGCTTGTCCTCCAGGTGGAGTCGGAACCCAAGCGCGCCTTTCCGGCGCACGAGGGCTCGCTCGACCTCGTGCATGCGCGGTCGTATATACATCCATGAGGACGCGCGAGCAAATCACTATCAAACTTGGCGGAGAATGATCGCGTGCCAGCCGTGAAGGTCCTTGTGATCGACAACTACGACTCCTTCGTCTACAACCTGGTGCAGTACCTGGCGCAGATCGGCGCCGAGGTCGATGTCTGGCGCAATGACGACGCCCGATTCGATGATCCCGATTTCGCCGACGGTTTCGACGCGATCCTGCTTTCGCCAGGTCCGGGAACGCCCGAAGAAGCAGGGGTCTGCGTCGAGGTGGTCAGAACCCAGGCGGGCCGGCTACCCATCTTCGGCGTCTGCCTCGGGCTGCAGGCCGTCGGTGTGGCTTACGGAGCCATCGTCGATCGGGCGCCGGAGCTGCTCCACGGCAAGACCTCGCTCATTCACCATCACGGGATCGGCGTGCTCGCCGGCCTGCCGTCACCATTCACCGCGACTCGCTACCACTCACTTGCCATCGAGCCGGCGACACTACCCGCAGTGCTTGAGGTCACGGCAACCACGCCCAGCGGAGTGATCATGGCCATACGCCACCACGAGCTGCCGGTCGAAGCGGTGCAATTCCATCCCGAGTCAGTGCTGACTGAATGGGGCTATCAAATGCTGGCCAATTGGCTAGCCATCTGCGGCGACGCGGAGGCTCCCGCACGCGCCGTCGGCATGGCCCCGTTAATGTCGGCACACTGACCATCCCAGCCAACCCGCAAAGGAGAGAGGAACCCACCATGCCGTACGTCAGCGTCGGAACAGAGAACAGCGCACCCATCCAGCTCTATTACGAGGACCACGGCTCCGGGCAGCCCGTAGTGCTGGTTCACGGCTACCCCTTGGACAGCTCCTCGTGGGAGAAGCAGACCGCGGTATTGCTCGAGGCGGGCAAGCGTGTGATCACCTACGATCGCCGCGGCTTCGGGAAGTCAGACAAGCCGACCAGCGGTCACGATTACGACACGTACGCCGCTGATCTCAGCGCTTTGGTCTCGACGTTGGACCTGCAGGATGCTGTGCTGGTTGGGTTCTCCATGGGCACTGGCGAAGTGACTAGCTATATCAGTCGATATGGGTCACACCGGGTGTCGAAGGCAGTGTTCATTGGCGCACTCCAGCCCTTCATGCTGAAGACCGACGAGAACCCGTCAGGGGCGGCCGCACAAGAGGACGTCGATGGCATGCTCGACACCATCAGGGCTGACCGTTATGCCTTCTTCACGAGCTTCTTACAGAACTTCTACAAGGCCGACGAGAACCTCGGCACTCGGATCAGCGAGGAGGCATTGCGAAACAGTTGGCAGCAGGCTACGAACATGTCGCCGTACACGTCGATCTGGGCCGTGTCGACCTGGTTCACCGATTGGCGCGGAGACATAGACAAGATCGATGTACCGACGTTGATCATGCATGGTACCGGCGACCGGAACGTGCCGATTGACATAACCAGCCGCGTGTTGGCGAAGATGCTGCCAAGCGCGACCTATCTCGAGATCGAGGGCGCCCCGCACGG
Organism: uncultured Actinomycetota bacterium; assembly: GCA_963759635.1. Classification (GTDB taxonomy): domain Bacteria; phylum Actinomycetota; class Actinomycetes; order Propionibacteriales; family Propionibacteriaceae; genus Microlunatus. Next base: position 375,285 of record CAVXAP010000027.1, on the reverse strand, counting down.
CATGCTGTGGACGCACGGCGAGGAGATCAACAAGGCCCTCTTGGACTTCCTGGCATAGCTTTGCGCGCGCCTCGAGCCTCTCGAGAGTGCATGCTCGCGGGACTGCGCTCTGGGCCTGTTGAAGGTCACGCCCTCGCGGGCTCCGACGAGCTCAGGCCGCATTGCGACTAACGCACGCCGCTCGGCCGGAACTGCACGCTAATCCGCGGACCCACCGGTCTCGCGGTCTTCGGGATCGCGTGCTCCCAGGTGCGTTGGCAGGAGCCGCCCATCACGATCAGATCACCGTGACCCACTACGTGCCTGATGGTTGCTCCGCCACCTCGGGGCCGCAGCAGAAACTGCCGCGGTGAACCGAGGGAGATGATCGCGACCATCGTGTCCTCGTTTTTGCCGCGGCCGATTGTGTCGCCATGCCAGGCGACCGAGTCACGCCCGTCCCGATACAGGCACAATCCCGCTGTTGTGAAAAGCTCGCCCAACTCCTCCGCATAGTGCGCGTTCAGCGCCTCGCGAGCCATGGCCAGCTGGGGATGCGGAGACGAATCCTGCTCGCCGTAGAAGCAGAGCAGTCGCGGTACGTCGACGACGCGTTCGTACATCTGCCGCCTATCAGCCTGCCACGGCACCTGCTCCAGGAGATCCTCAAAGAGGGTGCCGGCGCCACTCAGCCAGCCGGGCAGGAGATCCACCCAAGCGCCGCGACCGAGGGTCTGACGGGTGAGCATGCCGCCGAGCGGCCCGAGTCCGAGGTGGTCGGATGCGTTTAGATCGAAGAGGGACGTCTGAACAACGCTGGACATACCCTCAATCTATCACGATATTCGGCTATGTGTTCGATTCAGAGGGAGTCTTCTTCGACTTCGTCGGTGTCGGTGTGGGAGTTGGGGTAGGCGATTTCGTGGTAGGCGGTTCGGTTGGTTCCTTGGTGGTCGGCGGCGGCTGAGGCGGCGCCGGTGTGGTGGCAAGGACGAGGCTGATCGTGGTGTCGCGGTCGACGTTTGCGCCGGCCTGCGGGGTCTGGGCTATCACGGTTCCGGCGGGCTTAGAACTCTCGCGCTCGACGAACTGCGGAGTCCCGAAGCCGGCGTCCTTTGCTATCCGGATTGCTGCCTCGCGACTCACACCGTCGAAGTTCGGCACCTCGGACTTGCCGGTCGCATACCTAATGGTGATCTTGGTGTCGAGCGGTACGGTCTTGCCCTCCTCGGGCGAGATGCTGATCACCTCACCGGGCTGGGTATCAGGGTTCTCGCTCTTGGCCTTGTTCGTCTGGACATTGGTGAAACCCAGATTCTCCAGCGAGTCCTGGACGTCCTTACGGTCCTTTCCGACCAGGCCGTCAGGAACGGTGGCGGTCTCGGGGCCCTCGTTCAAGGTAATGATGACGGTGCTGTTGACCTCGACATTGGTCCCAGCGACCGGATCCTGCGCCGTAATCTCGCCCTTCGTCCCCTCGGGACCGTTTTCCTTTTTGACTTCAGCTACCAGCTTGTTCTGGGTGAGCTGGTTTACTGCATCCTGCTCGCTGAGGCCGAGGACGAGCGGCACATCAACTTTCTCGACGGTGTTTGTCGGGTTGAACATCCGGTAGAGGCCCCACCCGCCGAGACCCAACGCCAGTACGATCAGCGCCCCGATGAGGATTGCCAGGCCGACTCGACTCTTCTGTGGTTCCTCTTCCTCGTACTCCTCCTCCGGCGCCTCTGGCGGAACGACGGTCGGCGGCCCAACCACGTGGGTGGGGGTGTCGAAAGCGTTGGCAGCCATCGCTCCAGCTGCCAGCGGCACCACGGCGGTTGTCTGTTGGGCGGTGGTCTGTTGCCCCGAGAGCAAACGACTGATGTCGGCCTTCATCTCTCTGGCGGACTGGTAGCGGTCGGCCGGGTCCTTGGCCAGCGCCTTCAGGACGACCGCGTCGATCTCAGGAGTGATCTCCGGGTCAAGCTGACTGGGCGGCACCGGAGCCTCTCGTACGTGTTGGTAGGCGACGCTGACGGGGGAATCGCCGACGAACGGCGGCCTGCCCACAAGCAACTCGTACAGCAAGCAACCCGCCGAGTAGAGGTCACTACGTGCGTCGACGGTCTCGCCGCGAGCCTGCTCGGGCGAGAGGTACTGAGCGGTGCCAATGACGGCTGCGGTCTGGGTCATGGTGGCACTGGTGTCCGCCACAGCCCGGGCGATGCCGAAGTCCATCACCTTGACCCCACCGCCGGGGCCGAGCATCACATTGGCCGGCTTGATGTCGCGGTGCACAATGCCGGCCTTGTGGCTGTAGCTCAAGGCGTCCAGGACACCCTGGGTCAGTTCCAGCGCGCGCTCGGGAAGGATCTTGCGCCCCTCGCGGAGCACATCGCGCAGGGTCTGACCCTCGACCAGTTCCATCACGATGTAGGGAACTGAAACGCCGGTGAGCGGATCGGTCTCCTCGCCGGTGTCGTAAACGGCGACGATCGTGGGGTGGTTCAGGCCGGCCGCGGACTGGGCTTCGCGGCGAAATCGTGCCTGAAACGTCGGGTCGGTCGCAAGGTCGGTACGCAGCTGCTTGACCGCAACGGGCCGCCCGAGCCGTTGGTCGACAGCACGACGGACCTCCGCCATGCCACCGCGCCCGAGCATCTCGCCCAGCTCGTATCGGCCCCCGACCGTCGTTGGGCTGCTAGTCATCCCCATGTTCCTCCCTCAAACCCCGGGTGCCATTCTCGGCCATGTAACCCCGGAGCGTGAAATGTGCCCGTCTGCAGTCCGCTGAGCGAACGCTCACATGGGCTTGGAGCGTGCGTTTCCCACCAGACTGGCGTAAACGCTCGGCCTGGGCGGCTTGGAGCGTGCGTTTCCCACCAGACTGGCGTAAACGCTCGGCCTGGGCGGCTTGGAGCGTGCGTTTCCCACCAGACTGGCGTAAACGCTCGGCCTGGGCGGCTTGGAGCGTGCGTTTCCCACCAGACTGGCGTAAACGCTCGGCCTGGGCGGCTTGGAGCGTGCGTTTCCCACCAGACTGGCGTAAACGCTCGGCCTGGGCGGCTTGGAGCGTGCGTTTCCCACCAAACCGGCGAGAACGCTCGGCCTGGGCGGCTTGGAGCGTGCGTTTCCCACCAAACCGGCGGAAACGTAGCGAACCGCTTGTCATAGTGCACCGTTGGATTAGCGCTCTGACAAGCGCTCGCGGGATCCGACTCCTTCGTCGCCTGCTGCGAGGCGACTCGATAGTCGGCGTGGCAATCAGGCCTCGCCGCAAGCTCCTGCAGTCGTCGGAGCGACCGCTTGTCATAGTGCGGCTTGCATGACGGCGCGGGCGATGGGTGCCGCCAGCCGCCCGCCGGCAATGTCGTTTCGCGGGATATCGGCGTCCTCGACGATCACTGCGACGGCAATCGTGGCATCATCTAGCGGCGCAAACGAGGTGAACCACGCGAACGGCTTCCGCTTGGGATCCGACTGGGCTGTGCCGGTCTTGCCTCCCACCTCAACGCCTGGAATCTGAGCATTCTGGCCGGTGCCTTCGCTGACTACGACCCCCATCATCTGCTGCAACTCCTTGGCGTTCTCCGGGGTCATGGCCGTGGACAGCACCTCGTCCTTGTGGGTCATGATCGGCTTCAGGTCCTGAGATCGCACCGTGCTCACCACGTATGGGTCCATCAGCCTGCCGTCGTTGGCGATCGCCGCCGACACCATCGCCATCTGCAAAGGGCTAGCCGCCACGTCGTACTGGCCAATTGAGCTGAGCGCCAGCTGCGCCTCGTTGAGCTTGTCGGGAAATTGGCTGGCCACTCCCCCAAGGTCGGCCAGGTGCCGTCTGTCAAAGCCGAAAAGCTGGGCCTGCTCACGGAGTTTGTCCTCACCAAGATCAAGACCTAGGTTGGCGAACGCGGTATTACAGGAGACTTTGAGCGCCTGGGTAATGGTGATCTTGGTGCCGCCGCAGTTGGTGGAGTTAGGCAAGTAGACGCGGGTGCCGGGCAGCTTGAGCCGATCTGGCGAATCAACCATGGAGTCTGGCGTCTTCCCGTCAGCGAGAGCGGCCGCCGCGGTCACGAGCTTGAAGGTCGAGCCGGGGGGATAGATCTCACGGGCGGCTCGGTTGGAAAGCGGGTGCTGCGAGTTAGAGGCAAGCCGGTCGTACGCCTTGCCCGCAGCCTCGATGTCGTGACTGGCGATGTCGTTGGGGTCGAAGGTTGGGCTGGTGACCATGGCCAGCACGGCACCTGTCTTCGGGTTGAGCGCGACCACTGCGCCTTTCTGGCTGCCGAGCGCGTCGGCCGCCGCCTTCTGAATCTTCGGCACGATCGTGGTCTGCACGCTCGCCCCTTCCGGCGTACGGTTCGTCGCCATGTCAACCAGCCGGCGCACGAAAAGGGCATCGTCTGTGCCCGAGAGCTGGGCGTTGTAGGTGCGCTCCAAGCCTGAACTGGCACGGTCGTAGGAGTAGAAGCCGGTGATCGCCGCATAGAGTTCGCCGTCCGGATAGACCCGCTGATATTTGAAGCGATCCTTTGCTGGCACGGTCTCGGCGATCTCAGTCTTGCCCGCCGCCAAGATCGCTCCACGGTTCTGGGCGAATTCGGCGTCCCGTACGCGGCGGTTCTGCGGCTGGGCCGCCAGCGAGGACTGCCGGAAGATCATCATGTAGGTGCCATTCGCTAGCAGCAAGGCGAACATGATCATGGCGATGAAAGCGACTCGCCGAATGGGCTTGTTCATGCGGCCGCCTTGACCAGCTGGGTTTGCTCCACGTCCGGATTGATGGCGGCGACCGTCGCGGCGGGCTTGCGTACCTGGTGGGAGATCACCAGCAAGAGCCCGGCGACGATCCAGTTGCAGACCAGCGAGGAACCACCCTGAGACATGAACGGAGTGGTGAGTCCGGTCAGCGGCAGCAGCCGAGTAACGCCGCCGATGATGGTGAAAACCTGCAGCGCGAAGGCGAAGGACAGGCCGGTGGCCAGCAGCTTGCCGAAGGGCTCCCGGCACTGCAGGGCGACCCGCAAGCCTCGCGCCACGATGAGCCCGTAGATCATGATCACTGCCATGAGACCAGTCATGCCAAGCTCTTCACCAATTGCGGCCGCGATGAAGTCGCTGCGGGCCAGCGGTGTCAGGCCCGGTCGGCCGAGCCCTAGACCGGTGCCGAGCAAGCCACCCCAGGCCATGCCAAACTGCGCGTTGATCACCTGATAGTAGAGGTCGAAGTTGGAGAAGGGATCCAGCCAAGCACCGACCCGCGCCCGTACGTGGCCGAAGTTGAGGTAGCCGAAGTACGCCCCCGCTGCGAACAGCAGCGTGCCAAGCACCGCCCAGCCGGCGCGCTCAGTGGCGACGTAGAGCATCATCACGAACAGTCCGAAGAACAGCAACGAGGTACCCAGATCGCGCTGCCACACCAGGATGGCCAGACTGATCAGCCACATCACCAAGATCGGGCCGAGGTCGCGGGCCCGTGGCAGGTCGATGCCGAGTACGCGATACCCGGCGAGCGCCAGCACGTCGCGCTTCTCGACCAGATAGGAGGCGAAGGCGATCGCCAGTAGAACCTTGGCAGCCTCTGCGGGTTGGAAGCTGTAGGGACCGACATGGATCCAGATCTGGGCGCCGAACTTCTCGGTACCGAGCCCTGGCACCAGCGGAAGCAACAACAGCACGATGCCTGCGAGGCCGATCGTGTAGGTGAATCGTTGCAGTAGTCGGTGATCAGTGAGCCAGGCGACGACCAGGATGAACATCAGAACGCCGATCGCGGTCCAGATCAGCTGCTGGCGGGCACCGTTGAGTGGCGGGTCGTTGATCAGGTCAATGCGGTGGATCATGACCAAGCCGAGGCCGTTGAGCAAGATCACGCACGGCAGGATCACGGGGTCCGCGTACGGGATCCGCCACCGGACTGCAAGGTGAGCGAGTACCGCGAGCAAGGTGCAGATGCCAGCCACGTACGGAAAGGCCGACGACAGCTCACCAGTGACATTGATGTCGACCAGTGCGTATGCGCCGAAGGTCAGACCGAGCGCAAAGATGATCAGAGTCAATTCAACCCCGCGGCGCCTGCGCGGAACGACGGTGACGGGCGCAACAGCACGCATGATCAGCAGCTCGGCTCCGCCTGCCCAGTCGCAGGCGCCGAGGGTGTCGGGCTTGGCGTGCTGAGCTTCTTGGTCCGTGTAGGGCTAGATTTTGAACCTGGCGTCGGCTTTGCTTGCGGCGAAGCTGTCGGCTGCGGGCTGGCACACCGCTTGGCTGCCTCGGTCAGCTCGGCGACAGTCTCCCGGGCCGAGTCAAGGCTGGCGACGTCGATATTCGCTTTGACCTGCTCCTGATAGAACGGCGGCAGCTCGCTCAGCGCTAGCTGCTGTACCTCGTAGACCCGCGACAAGGACAGGCCAGGCAGTCCTTCCGACAGCCCTTGGAAGATCGCGACCTTGTCCTGGTCGGCGCCCACGAAGTACTGGGTGCGAGTCCACCCGTACGCCACTCCGAGTCCGGCAACTGCGATGAGTAGTAGGGCGAGCAAGCCGATGAGCGGCCTACGGAAGCGTCGCTGATGCGGCGGCTGCGGGCTGTATCGCTCCTCGTCGTCAATCGGAGGTGGCTCGAAGTCGGCCAGCTTGGTCACGAGGGTGTCGTCGGTTTCATCCTTCTCGGAACTCTGACCGTGCGGAACGCCGTTGGTGGGAATCGGATGCTCCGATGCGGCACCGAGCACGATCATCTCGTCGCTGCCCCCCGACTCGACGACATCGGCGACGATGACCGTAATGTTGTCGATTCCGCCCTCGTGGAGAGCCTCGACGACGAGGCGCTCGGCGGCATCGTTCAAGTCAGGCAGCTGTAGCGCGGCCTCGATAACGTCGTCGTCGATCAACCCGCATACGCCATCGCTGCAGAACATCAGCCGGTCACCGGCCACGACCGGCACCACCGCGAGGTCGGGGTCGTTGGTGGGCTGCCCGTTCAGCACTTTCAGCAGCAGCGAGCGGTGGGGGTGCATCGCCGCTTCGTTTTCACTGATCTTTCCGTCGTCGACGAGGGATTGCACCCAGGTGTGATCGTGCGTGAGCCGTTCCAGGTGACCGTCGCGGAACAGGTAGGCGCGGCTGTCGCCGATGTGAGCCAGGCCCAGCTGGGCGCCGTCGAACATCGCCCCGGTGACAGTCGTGCCCATGCCCTCCAGGGAGAGATCGGACTCAACCAGCTCCGCGATCTTGTCGTTGGCTTGGTGAATCGCGCCAGCCAGCACCTCCAGCATTTCTTGGCCAGTAGTGGGAGCATCGATCTTCCGTATGGTGTCGATCGCCACGGCGGAGGCAAGATCACCAGCGGCCGCGCCACCCATGCCGTCAGCCACCACGAGCAGATGCGGGCTCGCGTAACCGGAGTCCTGGTTGTTCTTGCGGATCAGCCCGATCTCGGAATGGGTCACGTACCTCAGCTGGAGCGTCATCTGATCACGACTCCAGCCTCAACATGGTCTTGCCGATGCGTACGGTGTCGGCAAGCGTGATAGTGGTCGGCGCAGTGATCCGTTGGCCGTTCACGTAGGTGCCATTCGTCGAGCCGAGATCCTCGACGTAGATGCCGTTCGGAGTACTGACCACACGGGCGTGCCGGGTGGAAACGTAGTCGTCATCCAGGATCAGCTGGCAATCCGCGCCACGGCCGATCATGATCACTCCGCCGGCAAGCTCGGCCGAGAGACCCGCCTGATTGCCCTGGAAGATCATGAACACCCGAGGCTCGCCACGTTGTCGTTTCCCCTTCCTGGCTGGAGGCGGCGGCGTCTCCAGCTCTTGGGGTTGCGGTTGGTCCGAGGCCCGAACCGTCTTGCCGAACAAGTCACTTCGGATGACCGAGACTGCCGAGAGGATGAACAGCCACAATAGGGCCAGATAGACCACCTTGATGATCGTGAGGGCGATTTCCGACATCTGCGTCTCATCGTCCGCTGGGAGCGTGAACGAGCATTCGGGTGGACCCGATCTCGATCCGTGATCCCTCCCGCAGGACTGCCTGTTGGACCTTCTGTCCGTTCACCATGATGCCGTTGGTAGAGCCCAGGTCGACGATGTCGATCTGCAAGCCTTGACCCGCCGGGTTCACCCGGATCTGGGCGTGCCGCCGCGAGATCCCCGGATCGTTGATCCGCAGGTCAGCCTCGCTGCCGCGCCCGATTACGAGCCCGGGTGGCTGTAGCGGATGTCGAGTGCCATTGACCTCGAGAACAAGTGGCGCTCGGCTAATCGCAGTTTCACTTGCGCGGCCGCCGCGCGGGGTTATACCGGCGACCGCCTGGGAGGTCACGGTGAAACGACCGGTAGGAAGGTGGGTGTCCAGCTCGAACCCAATCTTGATGGGCCCGTTGAACACATAACCCATCTCGCGGGCATGGTTGCGCAGCTCGGTCGCCAACTCGGCGTTCAGAGTGCTCGCGTACGGGGCGAGCTTGTCGTGGTCATGTTGAGAGAGGTGGATGGTGAAGTCGTTGGGCACCAAGCGCTTGTTGCGGGACATCAGCTTGGCCTCGGCATCGAGCTCGCGCTGCAGCCGCGCTGCGATCTCGACCGGCTGCACGTCGCCCTTGAACGCGCGCGCGAAGACGCCGCTGACAGCGCCCTCCACTTTCTTCTCAAAGCGCGCGAAAATGCCCATGTCCCTCCTTTCCCCGAGGTCAACCTAGATGGTATCTGCAGAACGTATGGGGCCCAGCCGCGTAGAAAATTGAGCCGCAACCGTTGCCAGGCATGAAAACTGACGCGTAGGTCACAGTTGGCTCGTGCTAGCCTTTCCCGGCTGGTTCGCAACCTGGCTGCGATCCGAGCGCGAGTGGCGGAACGGCAGACGCGCTGGCTTCAGGTGCCAGTGTCCGCAAGGACGTGGGGGTTCAAATCCCCCCTCGCGCACCAGTACGACATGCCGTTCACGGCGGCCCTCCAGGCCGCTTGCTTGACCGCCTGAGCCTGAGGCGAGTCGTACTGCGCATCACGAGGTCGCGCAGCTGTCCGAGAGGCGTTGTTGGGGACGAACCGGTTCCGACGCATACCCGATCGATGCTTGGCGGCTGAACAGACCTCATGGAGGATTGGCTCCAGGACCAGGCGGCCGTCAGCGCGGGGCAAGCGGCTGGGAGGTGCGTACCGCGACGACGACGTCGTGGATTGCCTTGCTGGCTGCGGCAGCGTCGGCTTCGTCGTCGAGAAGCGAAGCGTGGGTGGCGTTCGCGTGCCGGTGGAGACTGTTACTCGACAGTGTGGCCATGTGGTCCTGCTTCGATTGCCATTGATCGTCGGTGATTCCCTCGTCTGCGGTGAGGACGATCAGCGGCTTGCCGTTGAGGCTGGTCAGGGCCGACGCCTGCTGCATCGACCTGTTCGCCACTCCATACTCCTCGACGAAGCTTGCAAGGTGGCTCGCGGTCGAGGAGGTGGCGCGGGCCTCGTCCCGGGAGCGTGGCGGAAGAGTTGTGTAGGAGATCGGGTTGAGCAGGCGTCCGGCTCCGAGGTGAGCGGACGCGGCCGATAAGGCGGCCACGCGACCGATGAGATTGTAGGGATCGGTGTTGGGCTGGGCTGGGCTGGGTTTGGGTGCGGTGGAGTCGAGGAGCACCATGCCCGCGACCTGGTCGGGGAATTGCGCGGCGAAGCTTTGGACGTACAGGCCGCCGAACGAGTGACCGGCCAGCACGTACGGCCCAGGGACCTGGGCACGTTCGAGCAGCGTGTGCAGGTCCGCGGCAATGTGGGCACCGTCCTGGGGGCCGTCCGTTGCGTCGCTCCAGCCGCGACCGGCGCGGTCGTAGACGCAGACTCGGGTGTCGCGGGCCACGGCGGGGGTAATCCAACCGAAGTCGGAGGAGGATCGCGCCATCACCTGGTTCCAGGACGACTGTGGGGCTGCCTGAGCCGGTGCAGTACAGGTGCAGCCGGTGCCCGCCCACATCGATCAGCTGGCCGGGCGGCGGATAGGCCTTGGCGTCGAGCGATTCGCGCACGGTCTGGTAGCCGCCGCCGACGGCGGCAACCATCAACACGGCTAGTACGGGGTACAGCAGCCACCGTCCGATTCGGCTACGCATGTGGCGCCGGACCTGAAGGAACATCCAGACAACCAGTCCGAACAGGACTGGCGGCCATACCCAGCTGAACCCCGCCTGCACGGCCGCGGACCCGCTGAGTGAAACGAGGCCGGCAACCGCCATGAACGTGGCCGGCGCAGCTGCCCACCGTTGGGGCTGGTCGCTGAATCGGGTGGACAGTACGGCCAGCAGCGCCCAGCCCAGCGCAAACGCCAGCAGCATCACGCCGGTGAGCACATTCTCTTTTGCCGGGATGAACGGCATGGCCACCAGAACCAGGGCGGCAATCAGTCCAGCCGCGATGGACAGAGCAACGATCAACCCGATCCTGCTCTTGTCTGTCGGTTGCGCGCGGCCGGGTTGCTGGAGGTCGCCGTGCCGGGTTGTTGTGGTCATGATCGCCTCACCCTGAACAACGAGCCAGGGGCGACGGAGACCGTAGCCTCTGTACACAAGGTCCTTGGTGCCTCGACAGTACGCCCAGATGGCGAAGTACACGGAAAAGCAACTTCAGCTGGAACGCTGCAATCGTGGCCATTGCGAGACGGCCGGCGTCGACTTCGGCTGACCCGGCCGGGCGACCATGCCAAGCAGAGCGGCCATCAGCGCGAGGCGGCTGCTCAATTGCTAGGCAGAAGCGTCTCACCGCGACTTCTCGGAAAAGGCCGAATGAAGGAAGCCAGAAAATTCGGATAACGGGACAGCAACCAGGTATAGCGAGGAATGTCAGCGAGAGGGACATCCTCATGCCGTGCGTTCATCCTTCTTTCTCTCAATACGTCTCTCTCCGCAGGGAGAGCTCGTCGACGCGGACGAGGCACGTGATGACAGTCCTAAGGCTCGGTCCAGCCGATTGAGCGTGCAGTGGTCCGTTGGGGTCATCGATGGGTGCTCGGTGGCTGGCCTCGGACCCGAATGGGCCTGGCACGTCGGAATGGAGGAGGCCCACCACCACATAAGGATGAAGCCCACTACAAGGAGCACGGCCGAGAGGCGAAGCGTCTTGTGGTCGATCATGAACCACTGCCTGCTCCCCGACCTTGGAGCCCGGTGACGTCGGCCTTGGCTGGGGCGCCGGTGCGGTGGCGGGCGGTGAGCTTGTCGGCGAGGTATACGGCATCCTGGTTGACGAAGCCGAGCAGGGCCGAGCCGCGGGTGTGCTGCCAAGACAATCCCACGAAGTACAGACCCGGGATCTCGGTGACACCGCGTCGGTGTATCACCCGCCCGTTCTGAACGGCCTTTGGGATGTGGATCCAGGTGTAGTCGGAACGGTAGCCGGTCGCCCAGACCACCACCCCGACGCCTTGTCGCGTGCTGCCGTCAGCGAACCGGACTGTTTGTCCATCAGCCTCAACCAGTCGCGGCCGGAACCTTACGCCGACCTTGCGGAGCCGCCGCTTGTTGGTCCCGATGATGAACTCCCGACGACTGGCTCGCCGGCCGAGCCGGGAGTCGACGGTGACTCGCAGCAGGCGAAGTCGGGTGAGCCACCAGAACAGGTCCCTGCCGGCCAGGCGCTGGGGCAGCATCGGTACCCGGTCACCGATCGATAGGTCAACGTGGCGGGTGGCAGCCAGTTCCTCGGCGATCTGGAACCCGGAGTTGCCGCCTCCGACGACCAGCACCGGTCCACCGGGCAGGGCCGCAGGGTTGCGATAGCTGGCACTGTGGATCTGGGTCACCGACGGCTCCAGCCCTTGGGCGGCCAGCGGAACGAAGGGCACCTGGAAGGGACCGGTGGCCACCACGACCTGCCCTGCCTGCAGCGTGTCGTCGGCGGTACGGACCTCGAACCCATCGTCGGTCCAGGTAAGGCTGGTCACCCGCGCGTTGAGCCGAACCGGCAGGTCGAAGACGGTCACATAGGTCTGGAGGCAGTCCGCCACTGGATCCTTCGTCGGGTAGGTGTCGGCCGGAGCCGGGAACGGCATGCCGGGCAGGCCGTCGTACTGGGCTGGGGTGAATAACTTGAGGGAGTCCCAGCGGTCACGCCAGGTGTGGCCCAGTTCAGATCCGGCCTCCAGCACGACAAACCGCAGGCCTTGGCGTTTGAGGTGCCAGGCGATCGCCAGACCGGCCTGGCCGCCGCCGATCACGACCGCATCGAGCAGTCGATCCGGTGATGCGTTCTGCGACGTCTCCTCTGGCATGGTTCTTCCTTGTTGGATTGGGTTGCCGTTAGCGCGCGTACATCAGCGGCGGGCCACGTTGAAGCTGAACATCATGCCGCTTTGCATGTGCTCGGCGATGTGGCAGTGGGCCATCCACAGGCCCGGGTTGGTGACGTCGAACATGATGTCTACGGTCTGACCCGTACGCACAAGCACGGTGTCCTTCCACACCAGGTTGGGTTCGGTGACCCCGTCGCGGGCGAGTACCAGGAACCGGCCGGCGCCATGTAGGTGGAACGGGTGGTGCATGGGATGGTCGGAGGCCATTTCATTGATCAGCCGGATCTTGACTCGGTCGCCGACGGTGAACCACCAGTCGATGGCGGGGCTGTCGGCACCGGTGGTCCGGTCGAGGAACCGCCAGTGCATGGTGGCGCTGGTGGTCTGGCGGTTGACCTCGACCATATCGTCCTCCCACTCGATGCCCTCTGCGCCCCCGTGGCCCATGTCGCTGTGGTCCATGTCGGCGTGGTCCATGCCGGCGTGATCCATGCCGCTGTGGTCGTGATCAGTCGTCGCCGTACGCACCGAGCTTGCCGCGAGCAGCTTCATGCCGCACTTTGGGCAGTGACCCGGCTGATCGCTGACCACCTCCGGATGCATCGGGCATGCGTAGGCGGTCACCGTGGGAGCCTGGCTGGCGAGCAGCTTCATGCCGCACTTGGGGCAGCGGCCGGGCTCCGCGCTAGTGACATCGGGATGCATCGGACAGGCATAAGTGACCTGCCCGGCGGCGTCCGGCATAGCAGCTGGGTCGTCCATCTGTGCGACCAGTGCCAAGATCTTGTCCGGAGCCGCGGCCAGCCAGCGGTTCAGCTGGGCACGCTCGGCCTCCAGTTCTGGGGCCCGGCGTAGCTGCCCGAACTGGGTGGCGGCGGTCGAGGGCGGTCCTTCGGTCACGGTGATCGCGGCGAGCCGGTAGGTCCGATCAGGGGTGTGGTGCTCCAGGGCGAGCTCGCCAGGCGACTCGACTAGCACGTCGACCACGACCCGCTCCGACGGCGCCAGCACGAACTGCTCGACGAACTCCTCGTACTCAACGCGACCGCTGTCCCCGCCGACCAGCTTCATCCGCCCGCCGGGCAGGGTGAAGTTGAAGACGCGGGTGTTGGCGGTGTTGGTCAGCCACAGCCGCACTACCTCACCCGCGCGGAAGGTAAGACGCAGGTCGGGGTCGCCGGCGACCAGCAGCTGGTTGCCGAAGCGGCCCATGGCCGCATAGCTAGTCTCGGTGGGGCTGAAGGGGGCTACCTTGCCATCCTCGATGAGAATGTCGTCCAAAGTCAGGATCAGGTCCCGGTCGGCCGGAGGCCAGTAATCGGGGTCGGCCGGCAGGACCAGGATGTTGCCGTACAGGCCGAGTTCCTGGGTGTAGTCCTCCCGGATGTGAGGGTGGTACCAGTACAGGCCTGGGTCTGGGAACTGGAGGCGGTAGCTGAACTCCCCACCCACCGGGATCGGCGCCTGCGTTTCGTGGGGGACGCCGTCGTAGCGGTTCTCCAGCCGCAGCCCGTGCCAGTGGACGGTCGTGTCAAGGTCGCCGTGGTTCTCAACGTGGACCACGATCTCGCTGCCCTCGGCCACCTTGACTGTGGAGCCGGGGATGGAGCCGTTATAGCCCAACATCCGCACGATGGCATCGCCGAGCCGCTTGGCCACCGGGCCGACGCGCAGCTCCAGGGTGTCGCCGTCGGCCAGCTCCAGCAGTTCAGGCCGGCTGGCCTCAGGCAGTCCGGTCGGGTCGGTCGGGAACGAATCCGCCGGCGGCACTGAATCCAGGTGATGTTGTTGCATGGCGGTATCTCCTGCTGGTCGGTCGTCACATCTAAGATGCCATCACCGAAGCCGACTGCTGTTTGAGGGGCGACTGCTGTTTGAGGGGTTGGTGGGTCAACGCGCCACCCCGCCAGGATTGGCGTCAAGTTCCAGCCGGTAGGCCTTGCTGAGCCGTCGGCGCCCTGCCAGCAGTGCTAGGGCGGCGATGAGTACGACAACTGCGATGAGGATTCCGAGCCGGTAGAGCTGCCCGTTGAGTAGGGCTGCGGCGATGCCGTTGTCGTTGTTGGTGCGGTTGAAGACGCTGTGCATCAGGCCGGCGGCGAGCAAGCTGTCGCGGGAGCCTCGGAGGACTACTCCGACCAGTGGCCGTAGGAACAGGCCGAGCAGGATGTAGGCGGCCAACGAGATCAATACGGATGCGATGGTGATCTCGCTGAGGAACGCCAGCGGCAAATGGATAAATCCGAACGGAACGGCGGTAAACGCGGCCGCCGCCAAGATGTTGTGTCGGCGCTCCAGCCGGGTTTGCATCACACCGGCCCAGGCGGTCTCCTCCCAGAGGTTGACCAAGATGAAGTTGATCAACAGCAGCCGCAGCTGGTCCCAGAAGAGCTTGCTGGGTTCGATTGATTCGAGTGAGCCGCCCATGATCAGCGTGAAGAGCACGGTAAGCACAGGGAGGCCCGCAAGGACGGCGAGCCACCAGCCGATGCCAAACCGCCAGCGAGTAATCCGCTTGAACAAACTGACGATGCCTTGTCGCCCATCTGCTGCCCAGGTCACAAACAGGGCCGAGGGAAGGAGGGCAAACATCGTCAACGTCAACCCGGCGATTTCGTCCGGGGGAAATGGCAGCCGGTCGAGAAGTTGGCCACCTGGGATCACCCGATGAACCGCGAGGGCCGGCAGCGCCATGACGGGATACGCGATCGCGAAGGCCATGATCAGGAAGGCGGCGACCGGGCGGCGGCCCACGATAGCCCGGATGCCAGCTGGATGAGGAGTCGTAGTGCTGCGGTCAGTCATGGTCGTGACTCTTTTACCGATGTGAGCCAGCGCTACTTCCAATGTGTTGCATTAGGCCTGCGCTGGCCGCGGCGGGTCGGTTGCTACGCAGTGGGCGCTCTGGACGATTCCTTCGTCCGCCAGGCGACCACAACAAGCCAAGTGATCCAGGCCAGGATGAGGACATATCCGCCGAGGATGGCGAACTCGTCGGTTCCGGAGAAGCCCTCGGAACCGAGGACCCAGCCCTGCACGATGTACGCAAGACCGGACAGCCCCATTAGGTAGCCAATGGCTCTCGGCAGCCTCGCCGTCAAGGCCACCGCGCTGCCTAGCAGGATCAAGGTGAGACCAAACATGAAGCACTGATAGCTCCTGGTGCCCACTCCAACCAGCGAATCGTTTCAGCGCTGGCGAAGCGGGCCGCCTTCTCCGCTTCCGGCGCCCTCATCCAAGCATCAACGGCCTGCTTGAGAGCGACCCCGTCCACCGCCTGCAGGACGCCATAGAGCCCAAGCGCCACCGCCGCAAAGACAGCTCCCAGTCGCGCCACCCAGGCCGCGCCTCCATCTCTGATGTCAAGAGCGAAATAGAGGACAAGAAGTCCGGCGATGATCACCGCCATGCCAATGAACTGGCCGAGATGCACAGCTGTCCAGATGGCGCTGCTGGCGTATATGGCAAACACCGCTGGATGGTTGTTAGGCGGGCCCCCGGCATGGAGAAGGCCCACCACCACATAGAAGATGAAGCCCACAACAAGCAGCACTGCCGAGAGGCGAAGCGTTTTGCGGTTGATCATGAAACCCCCTCGCTCGGCAATCTTGGAGCCTTTGTAGCCCACGGAGTGTACCGCCGTGGCCGCAGAAACGCAGATCATCGGCTCGATGGGGAAGTTCAGGGACGGATTGATGTTCCCGTCGGTGCCCACACTGACCCATCGGCACGTGGCCTTGCCGGTCGGCGAATAGATACCGGCACTCTCCGCCAGCCGATCATGAGTGTGGATGTGAGGCGACCTGTGAAGATCAACATGATCAAGATCAATTTAAGCGGCACGGCGGAGGACGGCAGGCGTCAAGAAGGAGTCGAGTGGTCGAATCTGGCTTTCAAAACATGATCATTATCCCAGCGTCGCGTTACGAGCTACGTCGCGATCTTCGCTCTTAGCGAGGGCCAGAACGGGTCACATCCGCCAAATGAGTTCATTAGTGCGACTCACTCTGAAGGCCATCGTCCAGGACACCTACGGCGGACCAGAGGTGCTGGAACTGAGGGACATCGATCCGCCAGTACACCGCGACGAGGAAGTGCTGGTGCGGGTGCATGCAGCTGGCCTGGATCGGGGTGTTTGCATGCCATGACGGGTTTGCCCCACATGATCCGGCTGGTTGTTCCAACTCTCGGGCTGTGTAAACCCAAGGTGCCGGTCGGCGGCATGGATGTGGCGGGGCAGGTGGAGGCGGTCGGCAGGCACGTGACCCGGTTCCGTTCGGCGATGAGGTCTTTGGCTGATGCGACGGGTCCTACGCCGTCGCGGAATGTGGGTCATGGTCCGAGCTCGGCGCCCGCCAGGGTCAAGGCGTTGCGGAGGCCCTGCTCGAGGAGGTCGTCGGAGAGCTGTCGGTCCGTCAGGGCGCGGGAAAGTTGTAGCGTCCCGGCCATCAGACCGAGCAAGCTGAGCGCCTTCACGCGGGCCGAGGGCGGATCTTCGGGTGCCATGCGAGCGGCGAGGCCGTCGATGACAACCAGCACGCCGTCGGTGTACGCCTGCCTGGTTGCGTCACCGCATCGCCCGATCTCGTCGAGCAGGGCAGCGTTGGGGCAGCCGTCGCCGGGGTTGTCCCGGTGCTGGGCCGACAGGTACCAGCGCACGATCTGTTCGAGGCCGGCCGGGCCGGGCTCAGCCTGCGCGACGATGTTCGCGTGCAGTGCGTGCAGTTGGTCGGCGATCGCCTCGGCGACAAGGTCGTCCTTGGATGCGAAGTGGGCGTAGAAGGCGCCGTTGGTCAGGCCCGCGTCCTTCATGAGCGTCGCGACTCCGGAGCCCTCGATGCCGTCCCGCTTGAGCCGTCGACCGGCCGTCGCAATGATCCGCTCCCTTGTCTCCTGCTTGTGTTCTTTCGTGTACCGCACCATCTGTTCCTCCCTCTCAGCCCGGGCTTACGCCCGGAATACGGCCCTGGCCAAGGAGGTCAGTGTGCCGCCCGGCTCGACGAGCAGGATCCGGACGCCGTGCTCGCGGACCTCGTTGTCCAGCGACCCGGAGTAGCCCTCGACCGCTTGTTGTTATGAGCGGTTCGTTCTATTCGTTTGAACCACCGCCGATGCGACCCTCGCGCAGTGCGCGGGCGTACGTCTTGGGGTCCAGCAAGGGCAGATCGCCCGTCGCTTCCGTTGCGACGACGTACTCGAGCATCCGCTTCTGGGCTTCTTTGGCCTGATCTCTCACGAGGAACTCCGCGTGCTCGAACTGCAGGCCGTCCAACAGCGGCATCGAGGCGCCGAAGTACACCGACCGCTTGATCGCCCCGAGCGACTTCTTCGACCGCAGGCTCAGGTACTCAGCTCGCTCAATCGCGCGCTCAAGCACCCTGTTCTGCGGTACCACTTCATCGACAGCACCGAGCGCGAGGGCTTCTGCAGGGGTGAACGGCTTGCCCTCAAGGATCGCGGCCAGCGATTGCCGGGAGCCGATCAAGCGAGTCAATCGCTGGGAACCCCCGCCGCCCGGGGTGAGCGCGAGCAGCACTTCGGTCAGGCCGATGACAAAGTCTCCATCTGCCATGATCCGCACATCACATGCCCAGGCGAATTCCGCGCCGATGGCGAGCGCCGAGCCGTTGAGTGCCGCGATGAAGATGGTGCCGCTCGCGTTCATCTTCAGGAACGTCGCGTGCAGGCCATCCAGTTGCAGGAGTGTCTTCAGCTTGGTCTTGCCTGCGAGTGACCTGATGCCCGGCATCTTGTTGACAGCGGTCGCTATGCGAAAGACAAACCCCGCGGTACGGGTATTGATGGGTGGAAACCCGACGCCGCCCTCTTGGAGCCATGTGATGTCCGCGTGGCTCAAGAATCGATCGGGATGGGCTCCCGTGAACACGACGGCGTGGATGCTGGGATCCTTGTCAGCCCTGTCGACGAGTCTGCCGAGTTGAGCCGCCATGCCTGGATCCAACAGCGCATGCTCGCCGCCATCAATGCGGACAATCAAGGTCGTGCCGTGTTCTTCTATTTCCAGTCCTGTTTTGTCTTCGGACGTCATGGTTTGTCTCTCCGTAGTTGTCAATATCCCTGACATAACCAAGGGGGCGATCAGCTCGGCATCCGATTGAATCTGCGGATGACGCGGTCGAAGCTGCGGGCCGGGGCGACGCGGTACACCGCGTTGATGGTCCGGGCGGTCGTGCCGGCGGTGCGCCGTAGTTTCGGGTTCCTGTCGGTGGCCGCCGCGACGATCACCTTGGCGACGACGGCGGGGTCGTCGCCGCTGCTGAGGTTCTTCGCTATCAGCTCGTCGTAGTTGCGCCGTCCCGCCGCGTAGAGCGGCATGGGGGTGTCGGCCTGCACGCTGTGGCCTGCGAACGGGGTGTTGATCGGGCCGGGCTCTACGAGCAGGACCCGGATGCCGTGGTCGCGGACCTCGTGGTCCAGCGATTGGGAGTAGCCCTCGACCGCGTGCTTGGTCGAGACGTAGAGGGCCATGAACGGGCTGGGGACGAACCCGCTGAGGGAGGAGACGTTGATGATGCGTCCGCGGCCTTGGGCGCGCATGTGCGGCAGGACCGCCTTGGTCGTCCGCATGACGCCGTAGACGTTGATGTCGAAGATGTCCTGCGTCTGGGTGATCGAGAACTCCTCGGCTGCGCCGGTTGAGCCAACGCCGGCGTTGTTGACCAGGACGTCGATGTGCCCGAACCGGTCGATCACCTGCTTGACCGCTGAGGCGACCGATTCGTCGCTGGTCACGTCGAGGTCGAGGTAGGTCACCCCGGCTGGCGCGGTGAGTCGCGCGGTGTTGCGGCCGGTTCCGATCACCTGGAAACCTGCGGCGGCCAAGGCGATCGCTGCCGCTTTGCCGATGCCTGAGGAGGCGCCTGTTACGAGCGCGACCTGCGGAGTTGCTGTCATCATCATGAGCTCCTGAGGTTTTAGATTACGTTCGTACGACAATACGCTGGCATGGCTTCAAGAGGAAGACTTTCCGAAAATAAAATTATGGTCGTACTCTCAACGAGGGGCGAGACGAGGACCTGTACCGCACCGCATGCTCCTTCACCCGTCCGGCCCGCTGGTGCTGCGCCGACGGCTGCCCGTCGGGGGGTTGGGCGTCGAAGGTCTGACGTTGGGCGCGCAGCTGGTCGGCGAGCACGTTCGCGACGAGATCTTCCTTGGACATGAAGTGGGCGTAGAAGGAGCTGTTGGTCAGGCCGGCGTCGGACATCACGGCGGCCACACCGGCGCCGTCGATGCCATCTTGTTTTTTGAAGCTCCGTCCAGCCGCTTCGAGGATGCGTTGTCTGGTGGCCTGCTTGTGGTCCGTGCTGTAGCGCATGTGACCCCTCTCGCCGAACTGCTCTCGATCGTGTCGTGGGGGCGGGTCCGCGTCCCGCTATTGCATTATGACCGTACTATAGTATTATGACCGTAATGCAACCTAAACCGAAGCGCGCAAGGAGAGAAGCGATGACGACGATCCACCCACCCACCGGTGCAAGGTCGAACGCGGCGTGGCAGAGCGCGCGGACGGGCATCATCAACGCCGGCGGCGTGGAGTTTGCCTACCGTCAGCTCGGCCCGAGGACCGGGGTGCCGGTGGTCTTCCTGACTCATTTGGCCGCGGTCTTGGACAACTGGGATCCCCGAGTCGTGGACGGTATCGCCGCCAAGCATCGGGTCATCACTTTCGATAACCGAGGTGTCGGTGCCTCCAGCGGGGCGACGCCGGCGTCCATCGAGGAGATGGCGAGCGACGCAGTCGCCTTCATCCGTGCCCTCGGTTTCGATCAGGTCGACCTGTTCGGGTTCTCCATTGGCGGCATGATCGCCCAGATCATTGCGCAGCAGCAGCCGCAGCTGGTACGCAAGATGATCATCGCCGGAACCGGCCCGGCGGGGGGCGAAGGCATCGACAAGGTGACCCGCATCACCTACCTCGACACCGCGCGAGGACTGCTCACCCGCCAGGACCCCAAGCAGTTTCTCTTCTTCACCAGAACGCTGAACGGGCGCCGGGCCGGCAAGCAGTTCCTGGCCCGGCTGACTGAACGTGCCACCGACCGCGACAAGGCCATCTCCGTGCGCTCATTCCGCGCCCAGCTCAAGGCCATCCACCGTTGGGGTCAGCAGCAGCCGACGGACCTCGCGAGAATCCATCAGCCGGTCCTGGTGATGAACGGTGACAACGACAGGATGGTGCCCACCAAGAACACCGTCGACCTCCACCGACGACTCCCAAACAGCCAACTCGTCATCTATCCCGACGCCGGGCACGGTGGTGTGTTCCAGTTCCACGAGGACTTCGTCAAGCGGGCTCTGGAGTTCCTCGGAGAGGGGAACGGTCATGAAGGCATTCGTCGTCGAGCATTACGGCAAGGACGGAGTTCGCGCCGCCGACGTACCCGAGCCTGAGGTCGGCGAGGGTGACGTGCTGGTCAAGGTGAGTGCTGCCAGCGTGAACCCTCTGGACAAGATGGTCCGCGACGGCGAGTTCAAACGGCTCCTGAGGTACCGGACCCCGTTCGTGCTCGGCCACGACGTCGCCGGCGTGGTGACCAGGGTCGGCTCGGCCGTACGCGACTTCCAGATAGGCGACGAGGTCTACGCCCGCCCCCGCGACCTGCGGATCGGGACCTTCGCGGAGTACATCGCGATCGACCAGGACGATGTCGCACCCAAGCCAGCGTCGCTCACCCTGCGCGAGGCGGCCGCAGTGCCGCTGGTGTCACTGGCCGCTTGGCAGGCCCTCGTTGACCGCACCCATCTCCTGCCCGGCCAGAAGGTCCTCGTCCACGCCGGCTCCGGTGGCCTGGGGTCGACCGTGATCCAGCTCGCCAAGCACCTCGGCGCCACGGTGGCGACGACCGCGAGCGGAAAGAACGCGGAGCTGGTGCGCAGCCTCGGCGCTGACGTGGTCGTGGACTACAGGAAGGAGGACTTCGCCGACGTCCTGTCCCGCTACGACGTCGTGCTGGACTCGCTCGGCGGCCAAAACCTCGAGAAGTCCCTCACCGTCCTCAAGCCCGGCGGACAGGCGATCAGCGTGACCGGACCGCCGGACCCCGGGTTCGCGAAGCAGCTCGGGGCGCCGAAATTCATCGGCGTCGTGATGGGGCTCATGAGCCGAAAAGTCCACAAGCAAGCTCGAAAGCTAGGTGTGAGCTACTCGTTCTTGTTCATGCAGGCCAACGGTGCCCAGCTGCGCGATCTGGCCGCCCTCTATGACGCCGGCCACCTCCGCCCGGTCATCAACAAGACGTTCCCCTTCGACCAGACTCTCGAGGCGCTGGCGTACGTCGAGCAGGGCCGCGCCAACGGCAAGGTCGTCATCACGCTCGACTGACACTGTGAGCCGCGTCCGCCGCCTGTCATCGAACCTAGCTAAATGGCCGAGGGCGAAAGTGTGAGGCTGACCGTCGACACGAATCGGCTCCACGTGGTCGACACGGACGGGAACGCCATCCCCCAAGCGGCAGGCACGAGCCAAGAGACTCCAGCACCGCTTCCGCCCCGGCGCTGGCGGCCTCCTGCCAAAGCAGGCGTCCGTCGTCCGCAGGATCACCTGTGTAGGCTGACAGTCGTCCAAAGTTCGGTTCGTTGGACATGAAGTCAAGATCGAGACGGTGCCACAACGTGTGGCACGGGCCGTGCTCCAACTGCGGCGCAGGGCACCGAGGATTTGGCGTATCACGAAGCGCAGGAGGCGGCTACCGCTTACGACCATGTGCAGGAGGCGCTGACCGACGTGATCACCCAAGCGCGTGATCTCCGCGCCCCGATCCAGAGCGGCACCGTGCCGGACAAGGATGCGCGGAAGCTGCTCGCCGAACTGCACAAGCAGCACGCCGAGCTCGTCGCCAAGATCGCCCCGACCAAGACCAGGTACGACAGCGCGTAGGCCACTCTGAAGGATCCAGCCGCCAGGAGGGAAGCGCTGATCAACAAGTACCCCGCCCTACGCCGGTAGCTGATCATGGTTGGTAGGGCCCGATCACACTCAGAGGAGCGCTGGGCGCTACTTCCCGAGACGATCGTGCGCTGCAACGGCACCCGACCCAACGGCAGCAGATGCAAGCGGGAGGCCGAGCCAGGAGCTGTCGTCTGCGACCAGGATGAGACGGGAGTCAACGGGAGCTCATTTGACGCTCAAACTGGCTAATTCAGGCATGACGAGCGTGGGTCGCTCCCGGTTCAAATCCCCCCTCGCGCACCAGTACGACCCCCGGCCTGACCTGGGGTTATATGGAATCCGCGGCAGGTTCAGAGGGCCCATTGTGGCACCGCTGTGGCACCGACTCAGTTCGGAGGCCCTGGCATGGCATGGATTGAACAGCACCGACGAGCCGACGGCGGCCTGACCGCACGGGTCATCTGGCGGCCCGGCGGCGCCCGTGACGCCACCCGCGTGTCGGGCTCGGCGTTGGGTTCGATCACTGGCTCTTCGATGGCTGGCTGAGGGGGTTCGCCTCCCAGTTGTTCGGGTCGTCGAAAACTCCCTTGAAGAACTGGATGATCGGGTCCTCTGTCATCGGGATGATCTGGTGCACTTGCGTCGCGATCAGACCTGCGCGGTCGAGGAGATCTTGGGCGATCTTCGCGCGGACCCCGAACGGCACCTCCCGATCTTCCATCATCCGTACGAGATTCTCGGCGGCCCGGTCGGCTGTCATCATCAGCCGCTCAGCAGCGCGCCGCCGGGCTTGAGGCGCAGCGCCACCATGCCGCAGCGGCAGCGTGATCTTCGTCCTTCGTGAACAGCGCGTCGAACCGCTGCGCCATGCGCTCCTGCTGGTGCCGGCGGATCAAGTAGTTGTGATAGTCCATCGGCTGATCAGACACGCCGCACCTCCGAGGCGGTCTTGCTGGTGGTATTTCGCCGCGATCTCTCCCTTGGTCTTCACGTGTAACGCGTCGCGCTTCGCCTGCTGCTTGGTAAACGCGATCAAGGCGTCCTCCGCCGCTCGGATCTCAGCAGCAGCAGCAGCGCTGAGGCCGTCGAGTACACCGAAGTCGAGCGTGCGAAGGAACTTAAGGTGCGAACCTGGCATCTGATCTTCTCCTCCCTTAGACGCCCCATCGGAGAGGCATTGGGGTCGGCGAGCGGGCATCCCCAATGGTGTGAACTCGGTACCCGATGGGGGTATGTCGTGTTCAAAATTATATCGGGAAATCGAGCGATGAACGCTTTTTCCATGATCATTGGCGGTACAAGATGATCATTGGCACTACCTGCAAACTCGTCATGCTCAAATGTGTCCAGTTGATCAACGCGTCGAGCGGCACCCGAGCAAGATCGACAAGAACGGCGGGCGGCACTGCTGAGCGTACCGGGGTTCTCCTCGCTCGCAGTCCAGGCGACCTCCACCAGCGAACTCAACCCAGTACGAGAGGCCCGCCGGCGAATGCATCACCGGGGATCTGATGACAAAGTCCTGGTAGGCGGTCGAGTCCAAAAGAAGCAGCCCCCTATTGACGATGAGCACGTAGGTAGTCGATGCTCAGCTCTGCCAGGGGGTTAGGCCTACCACGGGGGTTGGTTGTGCGCAGATTCGTCGTCCTATTCATTGCTGTCCTTGCTTTCGTTCTCGCTCCGTGGCCAGCCACGGCTGCACCGCCTGACAAGAATTTCCCGGCCCGTATCGACCTGCCCCCTGGTTTCTTTCCGGAAGGCATTGAGAGCGGACGAGGCACGTCGGTCTTCGTTGGCTCCCTCATTGATGGCGCGATCTGGCGCGGCGACGTGCGCACTGGCTCGGGAAGCGTGTTTACGAACCCCGAGGATCAGGGTCAGGGGCGCGTGTCGGTCGGCATCGCCTACGAGGCCGGTCGGAACCGGTTGTGGGTTGCGGGTGGCGGACCCGGATTCGGCGCGGGTGTCGGAGATGTGCGGGTCTACGACGCGTCCAGCGGCGCCCTGCTCGCGACCTTCCTGCCGCCTGGGGACGTCGGGGCCCTCAACGACGTGGCGATCACACATGACGCGGTGTACGTGACTGACTCTTTCAACGCGCAGCTTGTAAAGATCCCACTGCCGGCGGACGGGTCGCTGCCATCGGAGGACGCAGCGACGCTGCTGCCCGTCACTGGCGAGTTCGTCCAGACCCAAGGAGTGGTCAACCTCAATGGGATCGTTGCGAAGAACGGGACGCTCCTTGTAGGGCAGTCCAACACGGGGAAGCTCTTCCGCGTGGATCCTGCTACCGGGACCGCCGACGAGGTCGACCTTGGCGGTGCAGCATTGACCAGCGCGGACGGTCTCGAGTTGCGCGGGCACATGCTCTACGTGGTCCGCAACGTTGACAACGTGGGGCTGGTCACCGTGGTGCGGCTCGGGCCTCAGTTGGCGAGCGGAGTCGTGCTCGGCGATATCCCCGATCCGACCCCCAATGACCCGGAAACGGGCCTGGACGTCCCGTCGACTGCGACCGTGGCAGCGGGGCGGCTATGGGTGGTCAACGCTCGGTTCGAAATATCGCCGCCAACTCCGGAAACGGCCTACTGGATCACCCAATTGCCGCTTCGCCCAGGAACCGCCTGAGATCGACGGCGACTGCGCCCCGGTGCCCAGAATTTTCAACCTGATCGCACACACCAATTGCCGCTTCGCCCAGGAACCGCCTGAGATGCGCCCCACACGGGTGTTGCTGACTGCGCGGGCCGGTGCGGGTCCAGGTCAAGAAAATAGGCACCGGGGGCGCGGTGCGCGCACTTGGCCGACCGGTTTCCAGTACAGTCTCAGCACCATCAGCATCATCTTCGGGGGGAAACATGCGATTACGAACCGCGACGGCGACCGTGTTCGCCACCGCGATCCTGCTCGGCGGGGCGGCCAGCACGGCTAGCGCAGGGGAGATCACCGGCAACGGCAAGCCCACCCAGGGTCCGGCCCACGCCAACTCGATCTGCACCTTCTCCGGGCTGGCGGACGGCGGGGAAGGCGAGCCGGCCGGTCCCGGTAATCCGCCCCAGTCCTGGGGCCAGATCCCAAAAGAGGTCCGTGACGTTATCGCCACGCAGGGAGAGCACCCCGGCGACGCCTGCAACGGCCATACCGGCTTCTTCGCCGGTGGTGGAGGAGAATAGGCCCAGCTTGAGAAACGACTTAGCCCCGGCGCTGTGATCCGGGGCTAAGGAACCACCCGTTTGCCGACCTATCGCCATGGTGTGAGACGCCACACGGGCCCGATGCCCAGAATTTTCTGCAACACCAATACGCACGCGGCGCGCCACCTCGTAGCGCTCGTGAGTCTCCCGGTTCTCCTGATCATCCCAATCGTGGAAGCCAAGGCGGCACTTCCATGGTTTGGCCACGCGCAAATTGTGCTCCCAGTATCAGGTCAAGAAAATTTCTGGAGGGCGTGGTCCGCTCATCTCATCTACGTGCAAGTCGCGCTTGGCACGCCGAAGTCGCGGAGCCCGTTCCCGCTGACCAAAGAACTGGAGGTACCCAAGATCAAAACACCACACAAGATCACTTAAGTTCAAGCAGCCCGGCACGTGGGGAACTCACTTAGGTTCAAGCAGCCCGGCACGTGGGGGAACTCGAGGGTGATACGAGTCGCGCCCGCTGATCTGCAAGTCTGCCTCGTGCGTGCGTGCGTGCGTGCGCGCGCTGCGTGCGGTGGACGCGGCAATCGCCTTTCGCGCGTGCGTGCACGGCGTACGCCATTGCCCGGCGACCTGAATAAGGATGCTGCCGATGCTCACCGGCGGGTTATCACGAATGCACGAAGAGGCTGTGATCTGGATCGGCCGACTGCAGCTCTGGCGGAGCAAGACGAAATGACCAGCTCGTAAGAACGCGGGACTGGCTCAGGTCAAGAAAATAGGCACCGGGTGCGGCGCGGTATACGCACTTGACCGACCGGTTTCCAGTAAAGTCTCCGCACCATCAGCATCATCTTCAGGGGGAAACATGCGAGTACGAACCGCAGCGGCCACCGTGTTCGCCACCGCGATCCTGGTCGGCGGGGCGGCCAGCACGGCCAGCGCCGCAGAGCACGATTTGACTTTCGGTGCAGGAGTGGCTTGCGCTTTCCCGTTGGCCCTTGACGGCGGTGCACCTCCTCCCGAGCGAAAGACCTTTACGGACCCGAACGGGAACCCGATCGCACTGCTGGCGGGGAAGAGCGGTGCAGTGACCTATACGAACCTCGCGACGGGAAAGTCATTGACCTTCCCGTCGCGCGGCACGGCACTTCGAATTACCACACAGCCTGGTGGGATACAGCTCTTTGAGTTCTCGGGTAACGTTGGCATTCTCCTCTTCCCGACCGATAACCCGGCGGGCCCGTCAACCACCCAAATTAATGGCCGCCTGGTGCTGAAGCAGGAGGGCACTGTTACAACGGTGCTGAAGCAGGAGGGGAACCAGATAGACGTCTGCGCAGCACTTTCCTGACCGGCGGTGACGGTGAGCTTGACCTGAGCGCATGGGACTTCGGTGGGCAGCCGCAGTATCGCCCGAAACTCTGGCGCCACTAGCAGTGGGGTCAACTGACGTTGACAAACCCGCAGCGGTCGACTTCGCGTCCCAGCTATGAGCGGGAAAGCTCGCCATCAAGCGACACAATCGAGACCGTCGCTTCTCTGCCTTATCTCGTACCAAGCCTGGGTGCTTCTCGGCTCACGAAGGCGCGCCTGGATCCCACAACAGGCGTGAGGGCGCGGCGGTTCGACAGAAGTGCGACGTCCTTCGGACTCGTACTCCGCTGAAGACTCTTGAGCACAGCCTGTTGGGCCTCTGGTGTCCAGAAGATCTTGAGACTCTCCCGCGCCCGTGTGACAGCCGTGTAGAAGATGCTGTGCGTGATGTCGTCTTCGTTGGCGTCGGTAATGACGACCTTGACGGAGTCGTACTCGAGGCCCTGGGCCTTGTGGATCGATACGGCGTAGGCGACCTGGAACGGCACAGAAGTGTTGAGCGAGTCGTCGTCCTCGTCGCTGGTGTTGTAGTCGTAGACGGAGAAGCGGACGGTTGAGCCCTCCACCCACTCCAGCTCTCCGCCGACGACGTCGAACTCGGTGAGCGGTCGATCCAGCTCGACATCGAACTGGATCCGGCCTGCGTCGAGGGCGATGTCGACGATCCGGCCCTTCGAGTTGTTGTGGATCACCGGACGGAACCGATCGGTCTCGTCGAACAAAACCGGATCCCCAACCTTGTAGGTGGAGACACGCCAGGTGATCGCAGGGTTCGGGTTGCTGCTCTGGAGGAAGCGATTGACGTTGTTGATGCCGTAGAGACCGTCATAGTTCAGGCACAAGATGATCTCGTCCTGCCGCTGCGCCTCGAACAGCGACTTGTCGAGCACAGTCGAGTAGCCGTTGCGGGCGATGACCTCGGCGATGTCGTCGTCGATGTTCCGAACCTTGTCCCAGAAGCCCAGGAGGGACTCACTCTTGGTCCTGAACGGCGTCGTCAGCTCGAACACCGCCGTGCTCGGGATGAACGAGCGGATGATGCCGAACCAGTTGCCGAACTGGATCGACTCGATCTGGTAGACGTCGCCGACCAGGACGAGCAACTTGAACGACGTCTTCTCCAGCACCCTGAGCAGGTCAGCGTTGCTGACCGTGCTGCTCTCGTCGATCACCAGGAGGTCGTACTCCGGATCGGAGGCCGTCCGGTAGATGTGGCTGCTGATCGTCCGGAAGGTCGAGCCCTGCGCCGTCACCTTGCGCTTGACGTTGTCGATCGCCGGGTTGGTGTGTGCGAGGAAGAGCTTCGACTTGTCGTTGAAGTAGTTGGCGATGTGGTCAACCATCGTCGACTTGCCCGTGCCGGCTGCGCCGTAGATCAGCGCGACTTTCGACTGACTGAACAGAAGTGTGAGCGCGTCCTTCTTGACCTCGTCATCGATACCGCGCGGCGCCGCGGCCAGCCACCACTCGACGGCCGCTCTGTAGCCGTCGATCCCGGACGAGGCATGCTCCTGGAGCTTCTCGACGATGGACGACAGTGTCGTCCTCGTACCCCCGGATGAAGACGTGCCCCATGTCCTGCACAAGCCGGCGCTCCGTGTGCTTGTAGTAGAGCTTGCCGTTAAAGATGGAGACCAGTTCGGTGATGTCTCCGAACTCCTCGAGATCGGCGACTGGCGTGTAAAGGATTCCATGGCGCTCGACGTTATTCCGCACTCGCCGAGCGAGCAGCTCGTGACTCCGGTCAGTCATATCGAGACTCTCGACAAGATCCCAGTAGCGCGGGTTGTGCCCCGGCAGTGAAGTACAGAAGGGCATCTGGTCGAACGGAATGCAGCCGTAAAGCAGATTCAGCCCAGACAGGCGACCGCACTGCTCCCAGTTGTACTGCGCTTTGATGACCTGGTTGTAGATCCGCAGCATGAGGTAGCGCAGGACGTTGTGCCCCGCAGCGGCCGACCGCACAATGCGGCGTGCCTCGTCCAGCACCGGGAAGATCTGCAGATTGGTGACGCCGGCCGTGCCCTCGGCCTTGGTTGCCGCGTACTTGTCGTCAGGCATGTCGATGAGGTCGAGCAGGCTGCCCGAGCCCAGCGTCAGCCCTCGCATCAGATAGCGGTATTCCGCAGAGGTAGTACGAACGCGGGTGCTGATGCCCAGAAGGCGCGCGAAGTTGTCGAACTCGCAGGGGCGGATCGAAACCTCCCACTCACGAACTATTGTGATCGGCATCTCCTGGTCCAGCACGCCGATCGAGTCACGCTGGAGCGTGAGCATGGCCGAATACTTGTCGGTCATGTCAATGTCGGTGAACGCGATGACGCGATCAAACTTGCTGACCTTGTTTACGGCCCGATAGAAGGTGACCTCGTAGTAAATACGTCCGCCAACGAAGAACGGGCGCGTCTTGTGGATGTAGTAGCGATCCCGCGCTCCGCTGACCGACTTAGTCGGATGCCGCGCCTCGATCCGGGCAGCGATCTTCTCGTGGTACTCCCGCAGCGACGGGTCAAGATCGACCGGAAACCTCTCCAGGTTGGCGACCACGTCGATCCCGCAACTGTCCCTGAGCAGGGTCCGGATGCGCAGTAGGTACTCGTAGTACTTGAGCATCAGACGCTCGGAGGAGTCCCCGTCAAGCGTGTAGTGCGACGCACTGATCTGGATGAGCTTGTGGAACCTCGCGAGGAAGTTCAGCTTGCCCTTGGCCTTGACGAAATCGAGTCCTGGATCGATTGCCGCGTAGTTGTACTCAGCGTCATCCCGCCCCACGTGGAGACGAACGGCGACGCCCTCGACCAGGTTTCGGAGCTGGGCGAGAACGTTCTGAGACAGCAGATCGGGCTGGTCCGTCAGTGAGTCGATGTTCCGACGGATCGCCCCATCTGCGCTCTCGATATGCTCCCCGACCGTGGTCATGGACTCCCACCTTCCGTTCGGCCTGTCGCGGTCCCCCGGGTGCCGTAGCCGGGCCGCTGACTACCAGTTCGACTAGCTGGTGACGATCCGCTGCCTCCGACTCACCGCCGAAAATGCTCTGACAAGGCGATTCACAGTCGGGGCTGTCAGGATTTGAACCTGCGACCCCTTGACCCCCACATCGGGTGTGTCCGCCAATCGGTCGGCGGCGGAGGCCCGGCCTAGAAGGGCGATCCAAGCTGCTCGATCGCGGTCTTTGCCCACTCCTGCGCACCCTGACCGCCGCCCCTCGCCAGCCCAGTTGCGATGGGTGCGAGGAATCCCTTCAGGGCGGTTATCGCACGGCGGATCTTCCCGCGATCCGGCTGCGGCTGTGTGACCTCCACGAGGATCTCGTCAGCGACCGCCTTGGCGTCTGCCTTATCCTCCTCACTCAGCCCTGCAGCGGGCAGCTGGCCAAGTGTGAGGGCCACAGCTGCCGCAATAGCCTCAAACCCCGGAGCGACTTCCTCGGTTCGATTCACGGCTGTCTGCTGCACCGTGTTGTTGCCCCACGCCAGTTGCGCCCCATGGGCATTGCCGATGATCACCGGACCCTGATAGATCGTCGTGCCACTTGGTGGTGAGCCATACGCCTGAACGATCTCATCCGTAACCGGGCTCTCGGCTTCCACCGGAACTCGGATCGGGTGCTTGTCGAACTCACGTTGGATCTCGTTCATCAGCTGCTGGATGCCGCGCTTGTTGATCCGAGTGTTTGTCATGGACTCCCCCGAGACGGTGAACGTTCCGAGCCAGAGTACGCGGGGCTTGGAATCCGCCAAGCGCTCGTGCCGCCGGGGGAAACCTGCTCCGGCCTTCGGGCGATCCTGGCGCCCCGGTCCGGCTCGCACAAACCTCCGTCGACGCGCATTCGTGCGCGGTCGCGCAACGCAACGCGTTGCTCGAATCCGCTGCCTACGGTGTGCACTCGCCGTTCTCAGCTCGCCGGGCGGGTCTTCGAGTCGGGCAGGTGCCCCGGCAGACGGACACAAGCTGATCAGTTCGGTTTTGCGACGTCAGCCGAGCTGACCCGAACTTCGAAGAGCTGAGCCAGTCGACGGTGATTGCCTTCATTGATGCAATCACTCTGACCGCCTGGAGCTTCCGCCGGCACTTAGGGCCCGCAAAGCGTCCTTGTATCCACAGGTCATGGCCTATCCGACCTCACGGTAGACAACTGTGGCTTCATTGGACGGCCATCTGAGCAAAAGGAACCGGAGTGGGCATGGAGCAGTTGGATACCGAGGTCGTTGAAACGGTGGCCGGCGTCGCGCGCTTACTTCGACGCGCAGCTGAGCTGGTATGGCTGCAGGCCGACGCAGCCGGTCCCCAGTCGTCGCGTCAGCTATTGGCGTTGGGGATCGATTGCGCGGGTGATGAGGCATCAGGCTTGTTGCCTCGCCGCGCCCGGCTGGATGGGCCCACAACTTGGGGACAACCCAGCTGATCTTCTGGCGTCGGCTGAGCAGTTGTTGCGCCGGATCTGTGTGGTGGGTGCACCATCGCGGCTGTTCGGTCTGAGGGCGCTGGTTGCCGAGCTGGTCTGGGAGGCGAATACCGGTGCCGGCGCCTGACCGCCGCACGATCGGGGAGCTGCTGGCCGATAGTGATGCATTGGCCGCGTGACGCTGCTCGATGCAAGGCCCGAGATCGCTCCGGCACCACGCGGTGCGAGCTTGTCAAGGTGTCTGTGTAAACAGGTTGTTGATCTTTTGGTTGGTTGCGGGGTTCCTCCGCCTTGGATGGTGTGCCGGTGCTCGCCGCGGTCAAGCCTGGCCGGCACGTCCGACTACCCGGCATGTTGACCGCGGCTGCGCGCCGGCGGGATTGGCCGAGATGGAGGAACCCCGCCGTCCGAGCCCGCCCGGTCTGGCTGGTCACAAAGTCACCTCCAGCCGGCCGGGGAAGGCCAGGCTGAGCGCGCCGAAGGCGGCATTCCAGCCCTGCACCGTGGCGCCTTCGACCAGCTTGCCGGGTGCGGTGCGCTCGTTCTTGGGCCGACCGGCCTGTCTGGGCGCGTTCTCGGGCGCGCTTGTCCTCGACGTCACGGATCGCCAGCCACAACAGCTTGACCACCGCGTCGTCGTTGGGGAAATGGCCACGGTTCTTGATGATCTTCCGCAGCTGATAGTTCAGCGACTCGATGCTGTTGGTGGTATAGATGATCTTCCGCACCGCCGGCGGGAACTCCAGGAACGGAATGAACCGCTGCCAGGCGTCCCGCCAGACCCGAACCGTGGCCGGATACTGCTTGCCCCACCTCGAGCCCTCGAAGATGTCCAGCTCCTGGGCCGCGGCCGCTTCAGTGGGCGCGGTATAGATCGGCCGCAGCGCCGCCGCGACGGCCTTACGGTCGTTGTAGGAGATGAACCGCATCGAGGCCCGGATCAGGTGCACCACACACGTCTGGACGACCGTCTGCGGCCAGGTCGCCTCGATCGCCTCCGGGAAGCCGGTCAGCCCGTCGCAGCAGGCGATCAGCACATCGGCCACGCCGCGGTTGCGGAGCTCGGCGAGCACCCCGGCCCAAAACTTCGCCCCCTCAGATGTCTGCACCCAGATCCCCAGCACGTGCTTGATCCCGTCGGCGTCGACGCCGACCGCGATATGAGCGGCCTTGTTGCGGACCTGATGGGACTCCTTGACCTTCACCACCAAGGCATCGAGATAGAGGATCGGATACACCGCCTCCAACGGCCGCGACTGCCACGCCTTGACCTCCTCCAGCACCGCGTCGGTGATGTTGGAGATCGTCTCGTGGCTCAGCTCGCTACCCAGGGTGCGTTCCAGATGAGCCTGAATATCCCGGATCGTCATCCCACCCGCATACAAGCTGATGATCATGTCCGACAACCCGCCGACCCGGCGTTGCCCCTTCGGCACTAGCCGCGGCTCAAAGCTGCCCAGCCGATCCCGCGGCGTGGCCAGCTCAAGGTCGCCGATCTCGCTGCCCAGCCGCTTCGGGGTATACCCGTTCCGGGAGTTGCCCGACCCGTGCCCGGCCCGGTCATGCTTCTCATAACCCAGATGGTCGGTCAGCTCGGCCTGCAAACCAGCCTCCAGGACTCGTCTCACCAGCTCCGGCAGAAACCCGCCCTCCCCGGTCAACTGCAAATCCCCGCTATCGACCTGGTTCATCAGATCGTCCAGCATCCCCGCCTGGACCATCTTCTCCACCGCCTCCCGGGCGGTCACCGGCTGGTCAGACCCCAGCCCGGACGCCCCCGGCGTCCCACGTTCTGATCCCACAGCATCCATCATCAGTGCTCACCTCCATCGGAGTGTTTACACAGACCACGTGACACCTCCTCCATAGGCGGCGGCTATCAGACCGTGCGCGAATCCCTGGACGCCAGGGCCTATCCGCCGCCCGGCCAGCTGATCGATGTGGGCGGCCACCGGTTGCACCTGTACTGCACCGGCTCAGGCAGCCCCACAGTGATCCTGGAACCCGGTGACGGCGCGTCCTCCTCCGACTTCGGTTGGATTGCCCCAGCGGTGGCCCGCGACACCCGAGTCTGCGTATATGACCGCGCCGGTCGCGGCTGGAGCGACGCAACGGACGGCCCGCAGGACGGTGCCCACATTGCCGCGGACCTGCACACGCTGCTCGAACGTGCCGAGGTCCCTGGGCCGTACGTGCTGGCCGGTCACTCGTTCGGCGGCCTGTACGTCCAAAGCTTCGCCGCGCAATTCCCCGACCAGGTCGCGGGCATGGTGCTCCTCGACTCCACCGCACCCAAACCCAGCCCAGCCCAGCCCAACACCGATCCCTACAATCTCATCGGTCGCGTGGCCGCCTTATCGGCCGCGTCCGCTCACCTCGGAGCCGGACGCCTGCTCAACCCGATCTCCTACACAACTCTTCCGCCACGCTCCCGGGACGAGGCCCGCGCCACCTCCTCGACCGCGAGCCACCTTGCAAGCTTCGTCGGGGAGTATGGAGTGGCGAACAGGTCGATGCAGCAGGCGTCGGCCCTGACCAGCCTCAACGGCAAGCCGCTGATCGTCCTCACCGCAGACGAGGGAATCACCGACGATCAATGGCAATCGAAGCAGGACCACATGGCCACACTGTCGAGTAACAGTCTCCACCGGCACGCGAACGCCACCCACGCTTCGCTTCTCGACGACGAAGCCGACGCTGCCGCAGCCAGCAAGGCAATCCACGACGTCGTCGTCGCGGTACGCACCTCCCAGCCGCTTGCCCCGCGCTGACGGCCGCCTGGTCCTGGAGCCAATCCTCCATGAGGTCTGTTCAGCCGCCAAGCATCGATCGGGTATGCGTCGGAACCGGTTCGTCCCCAACAACGCCTCTCGGACAGCTGCGCGACCTCGTGATGCGCAGTACGACTCGCCTCAGGCTCAGGCGGTCAAGCAAGCGGCCTGGAGGGCCGCCGTGAACGGCATGAATTTCCCACCAGGCCGCCCGTGCTGCCCCCATTACCGGGGCGGCTTAGGGCCCGCACGTCATCCCAGCGGTCGCGGGGGCGCTTCCCGCGACACCGTCGGCCTGCTCATCAACACTCCAGCCCTCCTAGCTGACAGGGGCGGCGTACTTCGTCGGCATCGCCAACCGACCCGACCTACAGGCCAAGGTGGAGATGTAGGAGCCCCCGACACCACGAGCGGGCTTGCGTTCGCGCACCACGCGTAGTGAGGATGTGCGGCAGGGTGCCACCGCGCCGGATGAGGAGGGAACACTATGGCAATGGTTACGGATCCCGTGTGTGGGATGAGGATCGACACTGATGATGCCGTGGCGACGGGTGAGCACGAAGGGAAGACCTATTACTTCTGCTCGCGAGCGTGCCATGACGCGTTCGTAGCGGATCCCGCTTCATACGCCGCCTGACATGAGGTCGGGATGGACCCCGACCGCCTGACGGAGGATGAGCTCGCCGAACGCTCGGGCACCAACCGCGAGTGCATCCGGCAGCTCGCCGATCTTGGGATCCTCCAGTCGGATGACCGAGATACGTTCACACGGCAAGACGTGATGCGTGCGTGCGTGGTCACCGACCTCCACGCCATGGGGATCGAGACCGAGGCCCTAGCTACCGCACTGGCGTCCGGCCACCTGACGCTTGAGTATCTCGAGAGTGCTGGCCGGCGGCACCCCGCTCAGATCGCACGTTCGCCGAGGTGGCTAAAGAGCTAGGCGTTTCGTTCACAACGCTCGAGCGCATCGACGTGGCGTTCGGGCTGCTCCGCCCCGCACGGGACGAACGCGTTCGTGAAGAAGATCTTCAAGTCATCAAGATCGTTCCCGTTCTCTTCGGCGCAGGTGTGGAAGAGGGCGAAGTGCTCCGGATGGCGCGCGTTTGGGGTGACAGTGCGCGTCGTGTCGCCCAGTACCTGCCGCACTACTTCCACACCAGGGTCGAGGAGCGATTCCGGAGGCGAGGCTTCGCGACAACCAGGCGTTCGAAGCGGCGATCCGTGAGGTCGGTGTTCGCGCGGGGCGCTCGGGTGAAGACCTCCTCGGATGGCTGTTTCGACGGCACTCCGAGGTCTTCATGAGCGAGCATCAGTTCGAGCACGTGGAGGCCGCGCTCGAGCACGCCGGTGTTCGGCCCCGCCCGCCTCAAAATGCGGAGGCGGCGGTTTTCGCGGACCTTTCCGGTTGCACGCAGCTGACAGAGGAATCCGGTGATGAGGTCGCCGTGAGATTTCCCTCACGCTTGCACAGCTCGTCAACGAGATTGCGGCACGCCACCGGGGGAGCGTTGTGAAGATGCTGGGTGATGGCGTCCACTTTCACTTCCGAGATCCCAGCGATGCGGTCAGGGGATCCCTTGAGATCGTCGAAAGGGCACGCTCTGAAGGGCTGCCTCCAGCGCACGTGGGAGTCAACGCGGGCCCAATGATCTACGACGAGGGCGACTACTTCGGGGGGACGGTCAACATCGCGGCGCGGATCGCATCCCACGCCACGGCGGACCAGGTCCTCGTAGGTGAGGACTTAGAGCGCTCGGTCGAGCCAGCGGGGTTCCGGCTGGTTCAGGTGGGACCAGTCGAGTTAAAGGGGGTACCCAAACCGGTGACTATCTACCAAGCCGTACGCCACGATTTCTAACAGCCCAGGCAGAGCCCACACCCTCACGCAAGCCAACAACCACGTCTGTCATCGTCGTGGCGTCCCAAGGTCGTCCAGCGGGTGCTGGGCCATGCATCCGCGGCGATGACGATGGATCTGTACGGTCACCTGATCGACCGCAACCTGTGGGACGCTGCCGATCGGCTCGGGGCACCACGGGGCCTCCTCGGACGAGGGCCGGAGGACGAAGGGGGCGCACTGACGGGAAGCCGGCGCTGACTAGGGCGAATCGTGAGCCGCCTTGGGGAATCGAACCGCAGATCTACGCATTAGCGGGTCCAGTGGATGACGGTGGTCGATGGTTGATGTCGTCCAGCGCTGGGCTATTCCCTCCAGTCCGTGGCTGGTGACGGCCGATTATGGACGGTCGGGGGCACAGTAGGGGCACGGATCAGAGGTGGAGGCATCAGATGTCAGGGACGCCGATGTGGTCTGCGTCCGAGCGATCGAGAAGTGTGACCGCGTCGTGTTCAGGGGTACCGGGTTCCGCGTAGTAGGCGATCAGGGCCTGGCCGGGTGTCCCGTTCAGAGTCATGCTTTGGTAGCCCAGTGTGAGGTCGCCGACTTCGGGGTGGTGGAAGGTCTTGTGTCCTCGGGTATGGCCATGTACGTCGTAGCGGCGCCAAAGGCCGGCGAATTCAGGGCTTTTGAGGACCAGTTCGCCGACGATCGCAGTCAGATCGGGTGCGTCCGGCTCGAGGCCTGAGAGCGCTCGCAGGTGGGTGACGCAAACCCTGAGCTGCCTTCCCAGTCCTCGAACAGAGTCCGAGCTGTGGGGTGCAGAAAGGTGTATGGGACATCGAATTTTGGAAATCGTTGGGGTACACGAAACAGATCGCTCGATGGATGCTGACCGCTCGACTCGTCGGCAGCGGAGCTGAATGAGAGGCCAGTGTCGATGAGGGAGCGGTTGATGAGTCAGCAGTCAGTGAGGCAGGCGACGCGCCGGGGGATCGCGGCGCAATCCTCGTCCCGTCGCCGAAGCCGCCACCCTCGGCTTCTCGCTAGCCAGACAAGCGATCGGATCGCGAGCGGCAAGATCCCCTGAAAGTCGGTACATCGTTCCTATCTGAGTCGACTCATCAGTCATTGGGCGTGGCCACCGGCCGCGTTGTTGTGTTGGTTGCGCCATGCCCGGCGACGGCTCAGACGCCTGCGAGGGCGGCGACCTCGGCTGTCGCGACGGCGTCCGCGAGGCGCCAGTAATCGCGCTCGTTTTGGTCGGCGTAGGCGGTCGCGAAGCGGACGATCGCCTGGTCGAAGCTCGCGCCCTTCCCCAGGTAGGCCGCGATCGCAAGCCGATCGCCCGACCGCGCGTGGGCGCGCGCCAGCGCCCAGCCGCACGCCCGGGTGTAGGCGCGGAGCCCCGCTTCGGTGACAGTCGCGAGATCGATCGACGCCTTCCAGTCCCAGAGTTGGCGGACGTAGAAATCGTGCTCGTTGCCGTCGAGGCCCTCGCTTCGCTGCCAGCTGAGGAAGATGTCGGTCGCCGCGTGGGAGATTCGCTGGCCGCGAACGACCCGTTCCGCGTGGTTGGAATACTCGCTCGATCCCAGATAGGGCTCGAGGACCGAGGCCTGGGCCTCCTTCGCCTGCAGCACCAGGGGGTCCTTGCCGCCGCGACCAACGAAGAGAAAGATCGAAGCCCGAGTCCCGACACTGCCGACGCCGACGACCTTGCGAGCCGCGTCTACGAACCGATAGCTCTCGAACAGGTGGCGGCGGTCCGGCTCGAGGCCGGCGGCGTACTCGTCAATGAGCTCATGGATATATGCGTCCTCGACGCGGGCCTCGGACGAGTCGTAGAGGTCGCGGAACGGGACCAGGAGTGGGGGGACGGCGCGGAAGCGCAGCTCACCAGCCGACCGCTCTGTGAGCTTCTCGAAGGCGCGGACGCTCGTCTTTCGCCGCGCCTTGGCGAACGGCTTGTCAAAATGGATCCGGTCCTTCGCGCCGAGCCTGCCGCCGAAGCGCGCAACGAGTTCGCTGGCGATCAGCCGATCGTAGAAGACGTCGAGGTGGCTCTCGACGGCAAAGCCACGCATTCCCTCCCGGTAGGAGCGCACACAGCCGGCCACGATCCGCTGCCGCTCCTCTGCGCCGAGCCCGATGTCGCGGCCGGCGACCTCGACGCTTGCCGCCATGCGCTTCACGTCCCATTCCCAAGGCCCGGGCAGAGTCTCGTCGAAGTCGTTCGGACCGAAGACAAGCCGGCGGTCAGGGGCGGCGAAGCCGCCGAAGTTGGCGATGTGGGCGTCGCCGCAGGCCTGCACGGTGATCCCCGAGTCCGGCGTCGCCGCCAGGTCGGCGGCCATCACCGCCGCCGCACCGCGATAGAAGGTGAACGGCGAGACGAGCATCCGCCCGTACCGGATCGGGACGAGCTCCGGCACGCGCGAAGCCGCCTGAGCGACGAGGATCGCGATCGGGTCGGGCCGGTCCAGCGCCGGCGCCCAGTCGCCATGGGCAGAGCGAGGCGTGACCTTCCGCGCCGCTCGGCCCCGTTCGGCGGACTCGCCCGGCTGCAATGTCGAGTACGTCGGGGCGGTCGCCACGGGCCAACTGTAGGAGACGCCCAACCGGGTCCGCGCGCAGGACCCGCGCCGTCGCCCGCAGCCGGGAGCATCACAGACGGATCAGCAGGTAGGCCACGGCGATCACCGAGAGCAGCCCAGCCGCGATCAGTGGTGCTCCGAACCGCGCGAAGGCGGCGTTCGTGTAGCCGCCGGGGCGCATCACCATCAGGTTGGACTGGTGGCTGAATGGGTTGATGAAGGTGAAGCCGATGCAGGTGCCGATCAGGGCGAGGACGAGGACCGGGTCGATACCGAGGTCAGCTGAGATGCTTATGCCGATCGGGGTCAGGATCGATGCCGCCGCCGCATTGCTGACCAGGTTCGTCAAGATCGTAGTGCCGACCGCGAACACCACCACAACCAGGAAGACCTTCCCGAACGCCAGGAAGCGCAGCCCGTTGGCCAGCACGTCGGCCAACCCGCTGCTGACCACGAGCGAGCCGAGCCCGACCGACCCGGCCAGGATGAACAAGACGTTCCAGTCCAGCGCGCGGACCGCCGAGCGGGGCGTGATCACCCCGGTCAGGATCATCAGAACGGCGCCGCTGAGGGCTACGATCGAGACCGGCGCCAACCCGAACGACGCAGATACGATCACCCCCACCAGCACGGCGACGGCGATCCAGGTCTTGCCCGGCTGAGGTGCGCGACCGGCCGCGTCCTGCCACAGTGAGATCGACGAGCTCTTCTGCCAGGCTGTGGAGCTGTCGCTGGTGACGAAACAGGTCGCGCCGGGCACGAGGGCGGTCTCGCGCAGCGGAACCGTGGTCTGTGCGGCGATGACCCGGATGTTCTCGTCCTGTTCGATGTCACCAAGCCGACCGGTCTCCCCGGAGCCCACAGAGACCTCGTACAGGCGCTGCGGTCCCTGGCCGAACCGTGGGCTCTTCCACAGCGCGGTGACTCCGGCCTCCGTCGCCGCGAACACCATCAGGTCACCGGACTCGATCGGCGCGCCCAGCTCGGCCGGCTCCCCCCGGCGCAGGATCTGCTCCAGCTCGTACTCTCGGTTGGACGTCAGTCCGATCTCGGCGGCGACCCGGCCCTGCGCGATGGCTCGGTCCGACACCGGGATCTCGACCCGCCAGTCCCGGGTCGGCATGTCGGATGGCGCCGTCCCCCGCAGCAGATGGGGCGCCGTCAGGTAGATCACGAGCGCACCGAGCAGAGCCACCGGAAGGGCGACCGGGGCGAAGGAGAGCATGGTCATGGTGACGTCGTTGTCGCCGGCGATGCCGGCGATCAACAGGTTGGAGCTCGTGCCGATCAAGGTGATCGAACCGGCCAGCGTGGTCACGTGGGTGATGGGCAGCAGCAGCTCGCGGGCCGACACCCCCCGAGACTGTTCCAGCTCCTTGCTGGCGGGCACCAGCATGGCGACGATCGGCGTGGTGTTGATCAAGGCCGACATCACGCCGATCGGCCCAATCAGCCGGCGCAGGGCCTCCCGGGCCGTGCTAACGGTTGCCAGCAACCTCGCCATCAGCCTGGTCACGATCCCGGTGTGTACGACGCCCTTGGCGATCACCAGCATGCCGCCAACCGTGATGACCCCGGCGTTGCTCAGCCCCGAGAACAAGACCTCGGCTGGTGCGACGCGGGTCAGGCCGGCCAGGGCGAGCCCGGCCGCCAGCGCCAGGACCGGAGGGATCTTGCCCGACGTCATCGCCGCGAGCGTCGCGACGACGATGATCGCTGCCCAGATGATCATACGGTTATGCTCCTGTCAGCGACACATGCTGATCCGGCCATGCCCAGGTGCTCGCATCCTAGAGCCAGGGGGACCGCCCACGTGTCATAGGCTGAACGCGGAGATTCACACGGTCGACCGCTGTCCAGGTTATGCCAGGCTGGCATCGCCCCTCCGGGTCGACGTAGACAACCTGGTTGACCTACGCACACCTGATGATGACGAAGGCCACCTCAGCCAGCTCGAAGCTGCCGCCGAACCCTTCAGCCACGCAGCCTCGTGAGCAATCTGTGAGCAAGAAAGGCGCGTCCGCTGGTCCAACCCCTACCGGCCAGCGGACATGGCGGGCATAAGCCGGTCAAAGACGGTTACTGCGAGTCGAGTCTGGTGCGCCGCCAGTTTTAGAATGGAGCCGCCTCGGGGAATCGAACCCCGGACCTACGCATTCCGAGATAGTCCAGTCTTTGATGGTGGTCGACGGCTGGTGTCGTCTAGGGCTGAGGCACTGCCCTACTGACGTGGCTGGCGATGGTTGGCGACGGTTGGTGTTGAATGGGCGGGGGCAGATCGGCGGCGGTTCGAGGACGGCTCTGGTGAGCCGTGGCCAATGGGAGGAGCATGTTGGGATGAGCGAGCGGAGTCTCCGACAGTCCTACCACGCGATCATCCGGGCGGTCGCCGCGGCCGATGAGGACGCGCTTGATCGCCTGATCGCCGAAGACATGGTTGACCACAATGCAGTGCCGGGACAGGCTCCGGGACGCGTCGGAATCAAGTACTGGATGACCATGATGCATGACGTGTTCGCCGATCTTACGGGCGTTGTCGAGGACACGGTGGTGGAAGGCGACAAGATAGCGGCCCGAGTGACCTGGCATGGAATCCACCGAGGGGACTTCGTCGGCGTCCCGGGCACCGGGACACGGGTTACCATGCAGTCTGTTCAGATCCTCAGGTTCGCCGACGGTATGGCCAGCGAGTGGTGGGGAACCGCCGACGTCTTCGGCGTGCTGCGGCAGATTGGTGCCCGGGTGGCTGCCCTGACATAGCTTGAAGCTGCGGACCTCTTCGTCCCGAAGCACCTCGGACGGGCGTCGCTTGATGATCTTGCCGGTCGCCAAGCGTCCTGCACCAGGTACCGATATCTCGCTGTGTTCGGTCCCGTTGTCACTCACTTGGTCACTCACCGGAGGTGTCATGGCCCACACCAGCCGCGGCGGGCCCCCCCGAAACGGGGCGGTGAACTGATACATGGTCCAGAACCGCGAACTCATCGGAAACAACCGAACGGACCCGATGAGTTCGTGGCCCGCGGCTGGTCCAAGCTCGTGACACCCTAGGGAAGGACACCGCCATGTCAGAGCTTCTCGTCGACTTCATCACCTCGCTCGACGGCTACGCATCGGGAGAGGGATGGCCCGGGTTCTGGGGCCTCGAGGGCCCGGAGTACCTCGCTTGGCTCGGCGAGCAGCCCGAGGTCACTTACCTCATGGGAGCGAACACCTACCGCCTCATGTCGGGCTTCGCCGCCGGCGAGGTCCCGGAGGGCCAAGACGAGTTCAGGGCCGAAGAAGAGGCATCCGTCGACGAGCTCACGCAAGCGTCCAAGGTGGTGTTCTCCTCCTCGCTCGAGGAGCCACTGACGTGGGCCAACTCCACGCTCGTCCGCGACGACGCCGTCGAGGCGGTCCGTGCCATGAAGGAGAACGGCTCGGGGCTCCTCAGCACGATCGGCAGCCTCAGCCTGTGCCGGTCACTGCTACGGGCCGGACTCGTCGACCGCTTCCGGGTCGGGATGTTCCCGGTGATCACCGGGGCCACGGGCGCAGAACGCATCTACGACGGCTACCCGGACGTCGCCCTCGAGATGATCGAGCACCGGACCTTCGACGGCCGCATCCAGCTGGTCGAGTACAAGCCCCGCGTGCTCGAGCACCCGCCGCTCGGCGCTCCTGCGTGACGTCGCCCCGTCCACAGAAGGCCGGCGCAAGGCCCGCACGGAGGAGGACACGCGGCGCCGGCCGCGCCGCGCTCGCGCGGCGCCTTGACCCTGATAGAGCTCGATTCGGCTGTCGGCTGCCGTGGCTGCCTGTCCTGTGCCGGGTGATGTGCGACAGTTCCTCGCCAGTTGATCTGCGACGGTCGGTCCTGTTTCGGCCACTCTGAGCGGTGGTGTCTTCGTGGGGCACCTTTGGGTCAGGGGGCCGGGGATGGCGCTGGTTGTCTTGTCTGTTGTCGAGCAGAGGTTGGATGCGGTCCGGGCGGTGCTGGCCGGTGAAAGTGTGGTCGAGGTCGCGGTCCGTTATCAGGTGGCGCGGTCGACGTTGCATCGTTGGATCGGCCGCTATCTTGTCTGGCTGATCCCCGGGTTGCTCGCCTTCGGGATTTCTCGGCCAGCTATCTTCACGCCAGCGAGCGTGGGTCCGTTCATGGCCGTGCCCGGCGAGCACCGCGCCTTCGCGGCGAGCCTGTTGACCGAAGCGCGTCAATTGGGAGCCGTGCTCGGGGTTGCGGCGATGGGGTTGGCCTACACAGTCGCTGGAAGTACTCAGCTGAACGCAGATGCACGTGTCTTGGCTGACGGCTTTGAGGCGGCCATGCTGACAGCCGCCGCACTGGTTGCAGTTGCAGCCATCGTCATAGCGAAACGAATGCCTGATGTCACCGTGGACGGGTGACGTGTGTCTGGTCCTCTATCTCGATGCCTTGGTGGTGAAGGTCAAGGAGTCCCATCAGGTCCGCAACAAGGCCGCTCATATCGCTGTCGGCGTCGACGCCGACGGGATCAAGCACGTGCTGGGGATCTGGGTGCAGACATCTGAGGGGGCGAAGTTTTGGGCCGGGGTGCTCGCCGAGCTCCGCAACCGCGGCGTGGCCGATGTGCTGATCGCCTGCTGCGACGGGCTGACCGGCTTCCCGGAGGCGATCGAGGCGACCTGGCCGCAGACGGTCGTCCAGACGTGTGTGGTGCACCTGATCCGGGCATCGATGCGGTTCATCTCCTACAACGACCGTAAGGCCGT
Source organism: uncultured Actinomycetota bacterium (assembly GCA_963759635.1). Taxonomy (GTDB): domain Bacteria; phylum Actinomycetota; class Actinomycetes; order Propionibacteriales; family Propionibacteriaceae; genus Microlunatus. Next base: position 332,268 of record CAVXAP010000027.1, on the reverse strand, counting down.
CGCGGCGGCGCTGCGGCCGATCTATACCGCGCCCACTGAAGCGGCCGCGGCCCAGGAGCTGGACATCTTCGAGGGCTCGAGGTGGGGCAAGCAGTATCCGGCCACGGTTCGGGTCTGGCGGGACGCCTGGCAGCGGTTCATTCCGTTCCTGGAGTTCCCGCCGGCGGTGCGGAAGATCATCTATACCACCAACAGCATCGAGTCGCTGAACTATCAGCTGCGGAAGATCATCAAGAACCGTGGCCATTTCCCCAACGACGACGCGGTGGTCAAGCTGTTGTGGCTGGCGATCCGTGACGTCGAGGACAAGCGCGCCCGAGAACGCGCCAGACAGGCCGGTCGGCCCAAGAACGAGCGCACCGCACCCGGCAAGCTGGTCGAAGGCGCCACGGTGCAGGGCTGGAATGCCGCCTTCGGCGCGCTCAGCCTGGCCTTCCCCGGCCGGCTGGAGGTGACTTTGTGACCAGCCAGACCGGGCGGGCTCGGACGGCGGGGTTCCTCCATCTCGGCCAATCCCGGCGGCGCGCAGCCGCGGTCAACATGCCGGGTAGTCGGACGTGCCGGCCAGGCTTGACCGCGGCGAGCACCGGCACACCATCCAAGGCGGAGGAACCCCGCTACCAACCAAAAGATCAACAACCTGTTTACACAGACACCTTGACAAGCTCGTGTCTGGCGCAATTGTCACGCTGTCCAACCGAGCCATGCCCCGCCGGCACTCATGCCGCCGAACCAAAATGCCGCCGCGATGAACGGCAGCGGCACCACCCAGAGGGGTTTGCGCCTGATCCAGTAGCAGCCGAGCCCGAAGAGCACGAGCCAGACAGCGATGAAGATTCCCACTGCCCAGCCGGGCGCCATCAGCCCGGATGCGAAGAAGAAGGGCGCGAGGGCAAGCATTGCGGCGAGGCCCAACACCCCGGCCACGTACCTGGCTACCGTACGAGCGTCGCGTGGCATGGGCGCATCGTCCCACGTGCCGTGGTCGACCTCGACGCCCGGCAAACATCCGAGCCAAATGCCGCCGGGCTGTGCCTCGGCACGCGATTGCGGACTCCTCGGGGCTGCCGTAAGACAGTGTCATGACCTGCCGACCGCCGGGCGAGCTGTTCGGGCGCGCGAATGAGCTGGCGCGGCTGCACGTATCGCTTGACGACGCAATGACCGGCCGCCTACGGGTGGTGCTCTGCTCGGGCGAGCCTGGCATCGGCAAGACAACCCTTCTGGACCGCTTCGCTGACGAGCCTGCGAACCGGGGAGTCCGGGTGCTCCGTGCCCGATCATTCGGGTCGGCGGGGGCACCGCCCTATTGGTTGTGGCTTCAGGCACTTGGCGCCCCCAATCCCGTCGATGCCCTCGATTCGGCAGCGGATCCCGCAGGACTCGTCGAACGGTTTGCCAATCGAGTGCTCCAAGCCGCCTCGGACCGTGGCGTGGTGCTCCTCATCGACGACCTCCACCTGGCCGACGGCCCATCGCTGGCCACCCTGGTCGATGTGATGCGGTTGCTCCGCGACGGCCGCGTGCTCGTATGCGCTGCACATGGCGACGCTCGCGACGACTCCGGCCCGTGGGAGGGCGTGCGGCCCGATGTGTTGCGTGAGCCCGACCTCGAAGTGGTGAAGCTCTCAGGCCTGTCCCGCGACGAGTCGTTCCTGCGCCTGTCCGCGGTAGCTGGCCGGTCCCTGCCGGAATCGCTGGCGGCCGAGGTCTTCGAGACGACACGCGGTAACCCGCTGTTTCTCGGCGAGCTGGGCCGGTACCTGGGCGCCTGGCCGCCCGAGGATCAGACGCCCGCGCTCCCCAGAAGCCTCGACGATTTGGTGAGTCGGCGCCTTGGGGCACTTTCGCCGCCGGCCAAGCGACTGCTCGAGGCCGCGGCGATCCAGGGTGACACCGTGCGAACACAGGTTGTCGCACGAGTCCTGCAGACTGGTCAAGCCGAGCTCCTCGAGGCGATTGATGAGGCCGTCCGTGCCGGCGTCCTCTGCGTGTCTGCGCCAGCCGGCCGTGTCGAGTTCGACAGCGGCGTGGTTCGAGCCTTAATCGTGGCGGGCCTGCCTCTGTCCGAGCGCGTCAATCTGCATCGGCGTACTGCGCTGGCAATCGAGGACCTGGCAGCTGGCAGCGTGGGGAACCACCTCGGTGAACTTACGCACCACTGGTCCGCAGCCTCGGTCGGGGCGTCCGCCGAGGCCTCTTTATGGGCACGTCGTGCCGCAGACGAGGCCAGCCGCGTGCTCGCGTTCGGGGAGGCGGAGCGGCTGTACGGGCTCGCCTCGAGTATGCGGACAGCCTTACCGGCATCGAGCGTGCTGACCTCTTGCTCGCGTTGGCGGCGGCCGCATTTCGGCGGGGCAACCTCCCCGCTGCCCGGCGCTCCTGCATTGAGGCACTCGACATCGCTCGGCACCTGGAATCCGCCGAGCTGCTTGCCAACGCTGCGCTTATCTTGGAGCCCTGTGGCAACCCCACGTGGGACGGCGACATACACCGGTGGTGCTCCGAGGCACTGGCTTTGTCCGCCCACGACGACGCCACGCGGGCTCGGCTGCTCGCCCGGCTTGCGCAGGCGGCGGCGTATTGCGGTTACTACGACGACGCCGACGTGGCGAGCGCCCAGGCGCTGTCGCTTGCCGACGAGGCAGGGGACCTAGATCTGACGGTAGGAGTGCTTAGCTCACGGCAGCTTGCGCGCAGTGGGCCTGATCATGTCGTCGAGGTGGCGAGTCTTGCGGAGCGGATGATCGCCGCCGGAACCGCCTGGCGGCGGCCGGAAGCGGAGATGTGGGGTCGCCTGTGGTTGATCGACACCTACTGGTACGCCGGGCGGCTGGCCGAGATCGCGGCCGAGCTGCCGCGGCTGCAGCGGACCACCGAGCAGGTGGGCGGCCCCTACGCACGTTGGCACCTGCTGGTAACCCGGGCAGCCCTTGCACTGGCACGCGCCGAGTTCGACGATACCGATCGGCTCGTCAAGGAGGCGGTCGACCACTTCGAGCGACTCGGCCATCCTGCCGCGCACGGCGCATCGGTGAGCTTTCGCCTGCTCCTCGGCCATCACCGAGGTCACGCCGAAGAGATGCTATCGCCTGCCACCTGGGACTTCGGTGCGGACGGTCGATGGGAGTTGGCCGCGCGGCTCTTTCGCGCGTTCGCCTTGGTCGACGCTCAGCATCTGGATGAGGCTGCCGCGGTTTACCAACGGTGTGGCGTCCCCGAGAGCTGGGAAGTGGCACCAATGTTCCGTCTCGTGGGGCTCGCCGTCGGCGCCCAGGTGGCTGCGGCCCTCGGCCTCGCAGACGACACCCGCGAGCTCAGCGAGCGGCTCATGCCGTATCGCGGCCAGTACGTCGTCGGCGGTGCCGGGGGGACCAACTTCCTCGGCCCCATCGAGCTCACGCTCGGCAAGTGCGCGACGGCGTTGGCCGACTGGGATTCCGCGCGGGTCGAGCTCACTACGGCGAGTTCACTGTGCCGGCAGATCGGGGCCGCGGGCTTCCAGGTCGAGGCTGACTGCGAGCTCGCGACCACACTGGCGCATGCCGGCGACCGCGCGGCAGCCACCCGGCTCGCGGAACGCACGCTCCCACTCTCGCGTGCCCTCGGCATGACGCCGTGGACCCGTCGACTTGGTGCGATGACGGCTCCAGACGAGCCATTGACCTCGCGCGAACGCGACGTCGCAAACCTCGTTGCCGAGGGGCTGAGCAACCGGGGAATCGCAGAAGCACTTGTCATCGCAGAGCGCACCGCGGAGAACCATGTCCAGCACATCCTCGGCAAGCTGGGATTCGCCAATCGCGCACAGATCGCGGCCTGGGCCACCAGGCAGCGTGCGGAATGAGTAGGCGAATGAGTAATCCCCACGATGGCCGCCTTCACCCCCATGGCGCACCCTTGTCCTGAGGGAACGCGACGTCGGAGGTGCCCCATGGGAGAGCTCGCCTGCGAAGAGGGCAACAGCGTCGACCTCGAACTCTGGGAGAGAGGCACCATGGCGTACCGGTCAGCGCATGGGCTGGTGTCGAACCAGGCCACCTCGACGGCTACCAACGAGGCCAGACGGGTCGCGGCGTCCAACGCGACGCCGTTGCCGGGCCGCGCCATCTTGGTGGACCTGTACATCGACCCGGTCTGCCCATACACATGGATCGCGTCCCGGTGGCTGCTCGAGGTCGCGAAGCAGCGCGACATCGACCTGCGGCTCCACGTCATGAGCCTGCGCATGCTCAATGAGCACCGTGTAGTCGAGGAGGGGGAACGCGCCAGAATCGACAACTCCTTCGGGCCGTCGCGGATCGCCACGGCGGTCTGGGTACATCACGGGGAGGATGCCCTGCGCACGTGGCATACGGCCTTCGGTACCCGGATCTTCAACTACTGGCGCTTCCCAGACCAGGAGGAGTACCGCGCGGCGGCGGAGAATGCCCTCGCGGTCGCTGGCCTGCCGTTGGGCCTTGCCAGGTCGGCCGACTCCGCTGAGTACGACGAGACCTTGCGTCGCAGTCACACCGAAGGGGTGACTCCGGTTGGTGTCGATGGCGGGACGCCGGTTGTGCACATCGATGGCGCCGCCTTCTTCGGGCCAGTGCTCAACGCGATCCCGGGGGGAGCCGACGCGGTGCGCCTGTTCGAGGGGATCCGGCTGCTCGTCCGCTGCCCCGACTTCTACGAGCTCAAGCGAACCCGGACCGCTCCGCCGGACCTCGCCTGAACCAACCCGGAGCGTGGCACGGAAGGACGATGATCATGAACGAGGATGAGGTCTGGGCCGCCATCGACACCCAGCGGCTCCGCACCGTGGACATGCTCGAGAGCCTGTCGGCGGGGGAGTGGGCACACGCTTCCCTCTGTGAGGGCTGGACTGTCCGCGACGTCGCCGCTCACTTGACCTTGCAGCAGATAAGTCTGGGAGACGGGCTCCGGATGGCCATGCGGCACCCCGGAAGCATCAACCACATGAACAGGGAAAACTCGCGCGCGCGGGCTGGACTGCCGACCGAGCGACTCATCGCCGACATCCGCGGTATGGTCGGTTCCCGCCGTCACAATTTCGGCCTCACCGAGCTCGAGACTCTGATCGACATAGTGGTCCACGGTCAGGACATCGCGATCCCGCTGTCGCGCGAACTCGAGGTCGACCCGCAGGCGGCTGCAGCCGCAGCCACGCGTGTGTGGTCGGATCACCTCACCCGGCGGGGTCGGTGGAAGATGCGGGTTTTTCGCAGCGTGCCCTACGAGGGCTACCGGCTGACCGCCACGGACACGGAGTGGTCTGTCGGTGAGGGTTCCGAGATCCGGGGGCCGATCCTGTCCGTCCTGATGCTGCTCACCGGCCGGTTGGTCTGCCTGCCTCAGCTGACAGGCGAGGGTGCGATCGCGCTCAAGGACCAGCTCAATCAGCCTGGATCGGCGACGCTTCGCGCTGCGGAATGAGGCGACTGGTGAGCGGTGGAGTTGGACCTCGGCCACCGTCATTTTTGCTAGTCATGCGGGATGAGTCGCAGGTGCGGCTACGCGCTTCGGACGACATTGCGCCAATGGACCTCGGATGAACGCCTCGCTTTCCAGTGCTTCCAGGCAAACGCGCCGGAAACTTCACCCTAGATGCTGGATTTAGGCTCAAATGTGGGTCGCAACCTCATCTGGGGTGAAGTTTCCAGCGAATTTGGCTGATCGTTAGTGTCGGGGATCGCTTCGGTCTCTTGCACCTACGTAATGCCGCTTCGCAGCCGATGGAGGTGAGGCCGGAGCCTCGGTGATGTGGGATTCTGTGAAAGAGCCCCGGAAGAGGGAGATTGCGACGACAACGTCCACCTTTCTCGTGACAGGCGCGACGAGCGGCATTGGCGAGGCGATTGCGGCCCAGCTCGCGGAGCGCGGAGCGCGGGTGCTGGTGGGTGCACGTACGACCGAGCGGGGCGAGGTCGCCGCGGACCGAATCCGGAGCCGCGTACCGGATGCCGACCTCGGGGTGGCGGCCGCGGACCTCTCGCTGATGCTCGAGGTCAGGGCCCTCGCGTACCAGGTCATGGACAACGCGCCGCGCCTCGATGGCCTGATCCTCAACGCAGCCGAAGCGCGGAGCGATCTGGTACTGACCGAAGAAGGCATCGAGACCAATTTCGCCACCAACCACCTGGCCGGCTTCCTGCTGACGCACCTGCTGTTATCCCTGCTCCGGTCCTCGGCGCCGGCGCGAGTAATCGTGATCTCATCGTCGGTGCACTCCCAAGTGAGAATGGTTGACCTGAACAGCGTGGTCACCGGCGCCCCCCTTACGCCCGACAGCTATCGGACCAGCAAGCTCTTGAACATCTTGTTCGTCCAGGAGCTCGCGAGGCGCCTGCGGGGCACGGGGATCACCGCCAACGTGGCTGACCCAGGCTTCGTACGGACTAACATCGGCCGGTACGCCACAGGGAGGCGTCGCATGCTGCTTACCGTGACTCGCCCGATGCAGTCCAGCCCTGAGAAGGCGGCGATCACTCCGATCTATATGGCCACATCATCTGAGCTGGCGGGAGTGACGGGTTGTTACTACACGGAGGGACATCCGAAAGAGCTGAGCGGGCTCGCCACGAATGCGAAGCTTGCCCGGCGGCTGTGGGCAGTGAGCGCCCAAGCGCTGGTAACCCGCGGACTTGCAACGCTCAATGAGATGATCGCCTTCGGATGAATCTGATCTTCCGAGTGCCAAACATGGCAATCGGGACTATGCCAATGTCAGCTGACCGTCAGCGTGTCTCCCTGGACCTTGATCGTCTTCGCAGGCAGCGGCTTCGGTGCAGGAGGATTCACCACCGAACCATCGGTGATCGAGTATTTGCTGCCATGGCACGGGCAGTTGATCGTGTCGGTGATGGTGTCCACCTGGCAGCCCTGATGCGTACAGACTGAACTGAACGCCTTGAACTCGCCCTTCTTTGGCTGAGTGATCACCGTCTGGGCGTCGGGAAAGATCTTGCCGCTTCCAACGGGTATGTCCGTTTCCTTGACGCTCAGAGGTCCACCTGTACCGCTCGACCCCCCTGTGCCGCCTCCAGAGGTGCCGGCCGCGGATGGTTCGCTGACTGGAGCGGTTCCATAGTTGGTGCATGAGCTGAGACCAGCGATGGCAGCGGCTGCCAACCCGGTGCTCATGATCACCGTACGCCGGGAGATCGGCAGTGAGTCCGTCGGTCGGTCGTAGGCATTCATGATTGCTCCGTCTAGTTCGCAAACTCGAAGGTGATCATACGACGAGGAAGTAGAACACAGCTGTCATCCAGAGCGCGGTCAGGCCACTGAGCACGAGTCCTCCGGCCAACGGCAATGCCCACTTCGGCGAGTCGTCACGGGTCAAGATCAACATCTTGAAGACAAAGGCGCCGTAGAAGAAACAGCCGAATAGTGAGTGCGCGATCACCCGACCGTCATAGGCCTGGAAGCCCAGGGCGTACAGGCAGTGCACCGCAACCGGCACCGAGATCAGGACCGCAAGGCGCCCCGACCAGCGGTGCACGGCGCCAACCCAGGCGCCACGTAATGGGATCCGCCCATAGAGGCCCATCGCAGTCACAATCTGAACGATGGCGAGGGCAAACACGACTGACGCCAGCGCCGCCTTCGCTGCCGCGCCGCTGGAAAAGCCCGCAATGTTGACCGCGTGGCCTGTGGGTGTGTGCAACCGCCCGTACACACCCAACCCGATGGAGACCGCGGTTCCGATGGCAAAGGCGACCAGCACAGGAACCAGGTTCGAGCTACTCGGCTCGGCGGGAGCTTCGGGGGCCGGAACCGGGATGCTGCTCATGAAATCTCCTTGCTCACAGATCCTCGTCGCCGTTGATGGCCTTTACATCGAGGTTCTCGCCGTCAACCGTGACCTGCGGGTTGTGGGGATCCAGCTCCGGCGCGGGTGTCGAGCCGCTATCCGTCGTCTGGATCCCTACCTCTGATCCATCCTCAAGCACGATCCAGCTGATCGTCGTCTTGGAGCCTCGCGCCCGGTAGAGGCCTGCGGGTTTCTCTGCCTCATTGATCTCGAACCTCAGCGTGTCGCTCTTGACTTGTACCGAGCCCTTGACATGGTCGCCGTCCAGTCTGGCCTGGAGCGTCGCGCCACCTTTGCTCTTCAGCGAAAGGTTTTCACCCCCGACCATGCCGCTAAACCAGGACTCGACATTGCGGCCATCGCAGAAATAGGCGGCAGCCTGGTCCCCGAGCACCGCGACGGCGATCGCGGCCGAGCTGTCCCTGGTACGACCGGTGTAGACGACTTTGTGCGGGAACTTGCTGTCCTCGATGCGTTCGCTTGCGCTGAGGGAGGGCGATGCGACTGTGGTCTCGGTCGGCTGCGATGGCGGGCTGCTGGCCGAGGCGGTGGCCGGTGACGCTGATGGGCCTGAAGTTTCGGTGGAGCTGTTGCCCGGCTCGCCGCTCAACATGTTGACGATGAACATAATGGCGAAGGCCACGGCCACGGCGGCGAGGGTGACCAGGGGACTGCGATGCTTCACGGCACCTCCCCCGCAAGGCGGCTATGCATGCTGGGGATGAGTGCCCCTCCAATCGTCTGATACACCAACGCCGACATTCTCGCCCGATGTCGCATGCGCCACAATGGCCGACACGAGTTTAAGAGCGTCCTCGCTGGCGTGGCCACGCTTCGCAGTCCATGTTCAACAGTAGGAGTCACGTGTCCGAGTTGCCGTATGCCAACCGCCCGCTCCGAGTGGGTGTTCAGCTCCAGCCACAGCATGCTGACTACTCGGACTTGCGGCGAGCGGTCTCCGCTGCCGAGGAGGCCGGCGTTGACGTGATCTTCACCTGGGACCATTTCTTTCCGCTTAGTGGGAATCCGAACGGTAAGCACTTCGAGTGCTGGACGATGCTGGCCGCCTGGGCTGACCAGACCGAGCGGGTGGAGCTGAGCGCTTTGGTCACCTGCAACTCATACCGCAACCCTGACCTGCTGGCAGACATGGCGCGCACTGTCGATCACATTAGCGGCGGGCGCCTCATCATGGGGATCGGCGCCGGGTGGTTCGAAAAGGATTACCAGGAGTACGGCTACGAGTTCGGGACACCAGGAAGCCGGATCGCGGCGCTGGGCAACGCCTTGCCGCGGATCCGCGCGCGATTCGACCGGCTGAACCCACTGCCAATGAGGCCAATCCCCATCCTGGTCGGCGGAGGCGGCGAGCGGAAGACGCTCCGGCTGGCGGCCGAGCACGCGAACATCTGGCATGGGTTCGGGACAGTGGAGACCCTCGCCCGGAAGAACCGCATTCTCGATGAGTGGTGCGCGAAGGTCGGTCGGGACCCCGGCGAGATCGAACGATCCACCAACGCGCGCAGTGGGCCCGACAAGCTGGGGGAACAACTCCTCGCCCTAGGCGAGCGGCTTATCATCACGGGCACTGACGGGACCTCCGGCTTTGATCTTGCGCTCACCCGCGACTGGCTCCAGTTTCGCGACGAGCAGAACGCATCATTGTCGTCGTCGGGGACTCCCTAATCAGATCCACTTGATCAGGGCGGCCCGCAATCTGACCGCCCTCTCTTGGTAAGAATCCTATGTGTACATAGGTTTCTGACGGTCTGCACTGCCTGCAACCTGTGCAGAGTGTAGGCAACCTATGCAGAGCTAGCTAGGTTGGGCTGGTGCTCACTGCACTCGCGGAGGCTCTCGAAGCGTGCCCAGTTGTGCTGGATGGCGGCCTGGCCACCCAGCTGGAGTCCCAGGGTCACAACCTTGACTCCGCGCTGTGGTCGGCGCGGCTGCTCCACGATGATCCAGATGCCATCCTGCAGGCGCATTTGGCCTACTTCGCGGCGGGCGCTCAGGTCGCGACCACCGCCTCATACCAAGCCTCAATCGGTGGATTTGCCCGAGCTGGCATTGGACAAGCGGAGGCGGAGCAGCTGATCAGGCGGAGCGTACGCCTCGCCGAGCAGGCGCGCGCACGCTTCGACGACGGCCAGGATCGCTGGATCGCGGGCTCGATCGGGCCGTACGGGGCGGCGCTGGCCGACGGATCCGAGTATCGAGGCGACTACAACATGTCGGTCGCCGAGCTACGTCAATGGCATAGGCCCAATATCGAGCTGCTGGCCGAAGCCGGTGTCGACATCCTCGCCGTCGAAACCATCCCCTGCCTAGCCGAGGTCGAGGCGCTGCTTGCCGAGATCGACGGGAGCGGGCAGCTGTGCTGGCTCTCGATCACCTGTGCGGGGAACCGTATGCGCTCAGGAGAGCCGGCAGCCGAGGCCTTCTCTCGCGCACGCGAGGTCGACGAAGTCGTGGCAGTCGGTGTCAACTGCATCGATCCGGCCGACGCGGACGCGCTAGTCCGAAGCGCCAGGGAAACTAGTGGCAAGCCGGTGGTTGTCTACCCCAACAGCGGCGAGCGCTGGGACGCCACAGCTCGGGCCTGGATCGGCCCAGGAACGTTTCAGACCACGGATGTCGAGCAGTGGATCGGCGGCGGAGCACGCCTCGTCGGCGGCTGCTGCAGAGTCGGCCCGATACAGATCAAGGCGATTGGTGATCTCGTCGGGTGACAGAACGGCCGTCGGGACATCGAGATCGTCACCGTGGCGGTCAGTTGTGCAGGACAGCTGCCCCGCTGAACTTCCCATGCTTGAGATCCGCCAGTGCGCGGGGCGCCTCGCTCATTGGATAGGACACAGTTGTGGCGCGTACGCCGAGCCGCTCCGCCAGTCGGAGGAATGTCTCCCCGTCAGCGCGTGTGTTGGCGGTCACCGAACGCAGCTTGCGCTCCTGGAAGAGCGTGTCCTCATAGTTGAGGACAGGGATGTCGGACAACCAGATGCCAGCGACGGCGAGCGTTCCGCCGCGATCGAGCGCCCGCAACGCGACCGGCACCAGATCGCCAGCCGGAGCAAACAGGATCGCCCCATCTAGGGGCTCAGGCGGTGCGTCCCGGGCGTCGCCCACTGAATCAGCGCCGAGCTCGGTAGCAAGCTTCTGGTTGGCCTCGCCCCGAGTCAGAACATGGACGCGCAGACCCTGCGCCAGCGCCACCTGTGCCGTGAGATGCGCGCTACCCCCAAAACCGTAGATGCCGAGCGAGCCGCCAGGGGGAACCGCTGCACATACCAATGCCCGGTAGCCGATGATGCCAGCGCACAGCAGCGGTGCCAGGTGCTCGTCGTCCATGCTTGCCGGCAGCGCGTACGCGAACGCCTCATCGACGAGGCAGAAGTCTGCGTAGCCGCCATCGCTGTCCCAGCCGGTGAAGGTCGGCGCAACGCAGAGGTTCTCCGCGCCGCGGCGACAGAATCGGCAGCTGCCGTCGGTGCCGCCGAGCCAGGCAACGCCGACCCTGTCACCGATAGCAAACCGGGTTGCGCCGTCGCCGACGGCATCGACGACGCCGACAACCTCGTGGCCAGGTGCGACGTTGGGATGCTTCGGTGGCAAGTCCCCCTCGGCCAGGTGCAGATCGGTACGGCAGACGCCGCAGCAGTTGACCTTGATGCGAACGTGATTGGAAAGCGGTGTCGGCGCCCTACGTTCAACGCGCTGCAACGGTTCGCTCTCGATCGACCCCGGTTGGTGCACGGCCCAAGCGTTCATCTCGCTATTCTGACGAGTCGGCGAAGGTCAGGGAAACCGTCGTGGATGCCAATCTTTCTCAGCGAGAGCCGACATCAGGTAGATGTTTTTGACAGGTTGGCGCGTCATGATGGAAATATGACCATCATCCAGCTTCTGATCACGGGAGTCGCCATCGTCGGCGTCATCGTGATCGTGCTGCTGGCGATCATTCCCTCCCTGCTCGACTATCCCCGAGGCCGCGACAAGGACGAATCCGATCCGCCTGCACCGACTCCACTCAAGCCAGACGATCATCGCAACGACTCGATTGATCTAGCCGCCTGAGGACGCCTGAATTCGCTCAGCGTCGGTAGCAGCATCGCTTGGGTAAGCGAATCCGCTCATCCTGCACGAGCTTGATCAATTCGCCAGTGCTGATCTTCAGGACCTGACCGCGCTGGGTGTTGCGGGCGACGACGGTGATCACTTCGTCGCCCGTCGGGCTGTACTGAACTTCGATGCCCCTATCCGCCAATGTCGAATCAGTTATCAGGTAGGAATTACCGTCCATGGATTGGAAGCTCAGGCACTTTTGGTGGGTGGCGGCGCCGCACCGGACGGCAAACCTGCGGCCGGTCGCGACCTGCACGTAGACATCCGTGGCGCCCTTGTCGAGCCGGAACATGTCGAAGGCGAGCGCGCCGCCTTGGCCGGACCAAAAGCTTGGTGTGTCGTAGCGGTTGTCGTAGGAGTATCCGAATCCGCTGAAATACTCCCCGGTCGGATCCAAGTAGGACGACGTGACTTCGACCATCTTGGAGCGCCACTTGAGCAGGATCTGCGACCGGCATGTCGCATCAGACGGATCGCAGCTCAGCCTGGACGGCGTGGATACGGGCAACGGTGGTGCCGCCTGCGGAACCGGTGGATCCGTGGGGACGAGCAGGACGACGCCAACCACAATCAGCACGACCGCGACGAGAGCCGCCGAGCCTCGCCCGACCAAGCGACGGCGGCTGAGCCAGCGAGCGTGGGCCAAATCCTCGGCGCTGTCGTAGGCCTCGCGCATGACGTACGGGATCGCATCTTTGAGCTCGTTGGCGAGCGTCTCGTCACTCGTACGCTCGGGGTGTCCGACAGCCAACGCGGCTCGCGCCTGCCCGGCCAAAAGGGGTACGTGGCTGACAGGTCGCTCGACGACCTTCGCGATTTGCACGGCGGGCAGTCCCGCATAGACATCCAAGATGACGGCAACCCGCTGGTCGTACGGGAGCATCCGCAGGTCGTCAATGACCGGCTCGGCGACTGGCGAAAGCGCTGGCCCGTCGATGAGCTCGAAGTGCTTTCGCGGTTCCCAGGGCAGCTCGACGGGTCGACGGGCGGTCTTCACCACACTCTGGAGTGCGTCGGCCCGAGCATCTTGGATCCCGGGCAACCGCCAGTAGAGCTCCGCGAAGACCAATCGGACGACCCGCTCAGCCTGGACTGGATCACCCGTGAGGAGGTAGGCCGTGGCCTCAATGAGCGGACGCTCGCGGTCGACTACGGCGGCGTATTCCTGGTCGCGGATCGCCAGCATGACTCACCTCATCCTGATGGTAATTCGTGCGAGCCGGGATGATCCATGCGATTGCCCCCTGGAATTGATCTTTGTCAGCGGCGTAAGAATGGTCTGTGACAACTTTTCGTCGCTATGTCGCGATCGGCGACTCCTCTACGGAAGGACTAGAGGATCCTGATGGGAACGGTGGCTACCGCGGCTGGGCTGACCGGCTGGCTCAGCACATCGCCGACAATCAGGATGAGCCATTGGAGTATGCGAACCTCGCCATCCGCGGCCTCAGAATGAAAGAGATCTGGACCAGCCAGTTTGCCGATGCGCTGGCCATGGGACCCGACCTGATTTCCGTGTTCGGAGGCATGAACGACGTCATCGCGCCGCGCTGTGATTTCGACTCGATTCGCGCCGAGTACGTCATCATCTTCGGCCAGGCGCGCCACCAAGACGCAATGGTGCTCAGCTTCACCGTGCCCGATCTTTCGGCGATCAATCCGCTCGGCGTGACCTTTCGGGATCGGGTCGCCAAGCTGAACGACATCATCCGCACCGAGGCCGAGCGGCGTGATGTCGTGGTGATGGATTTCGAAGAATATCCGATCACGCAGGATCCCCGTCTGTGGTTCGCGGATCGGCTGCACGGCAACGAGCTCGGCCATCAGAAGGTGGCGGCCGCCTTGGCGTGGCGACTCGGCGTCGCCGGCTTCGACGATAGTTGGGCCACGCCCCTGCAAGGCGAGCCGATGAGGCCGCGGGGTCGTGAGCTGCTGACGAGCGACATCGAGTGGGCAAGGCACTACCTCGCGCCCTGGCTGGGCAAGGGCATCCGACGGCTGCGGACCGGGTACGGAATCGAGCGCAAGCGACCCATTCCCACTGTGTTGCCGAAATCGATGGTCTCTGTGGTTGGTTCGCACGAGCCTTAGGAGAAAAGGGCCTGGCCCACGTGCTCGCCTTCGGCGATACCCGGTGGGATCGCGAAGAGGGCGGAGCCGGTGTGCTGCAGGTACTCGCTCAGCCCGTCACCCAGTCCAAGCTTCATCTGGATCGGGATGAACTGCGTGCGCGGATCGCGGACGTAGGCAAGGAAGAACAGCCCGGCTTCCATGCGGCCCAAGCCGTCGCTTCCGTCGACGAAGTTATAGCCCCGGCGGAGCATTTTGGAGCCGCCGTTGTTGCTGGGATGCACCAGACGTACGTGGGCATCGGTCGCCACGAGCGGCTCCCCATCGCTGCCTCTGAGATGGAAGTCTGGCTGGCTGAACTCGCTGCCGCCTGACAGCGGCGCACCCTCGGCCTTCGTCCGGCCGATCACTCGCTCCTGTTCACTCAGCGGCTGCCGGTCCCAGATCTCGACGGTCATGTTGATCCGGCGCACCACTAGGTAGGAGCCGCCGACCAGCCACCGCTCTTTGCCGTCGGCGTCGCCAGGAACCCATACATGCGCATCGATAGCGGCGGGATCCTCGGCTTTGACGTTCATGGTGCCGTCCTTGAATCCCATCAGGTTCCGTGACGTCGCCTGGCTGGTCGACGTCGATGATGTCCGGCCAAAGCCGAGCTGTGACCACCGCAGAGCAGCCCGGCCAAATGCGATCCGGGCGAGATTGCGTACGGCATGCACGGCGACCTGCGGGTCATCAGCACACGCCTGGACGCACAGGTCGCCGTCGGACCTTTGTGGGTCGAGCTTGTCGGCGGGGAAGTGGGGCAGTCGCTGCAGCGCATCGGGCTGCCGGTCAGCAAGCCCGAACCGAACCTTGCCTTCCTTGCGGAAGAGTGTCGGACCAAACCCGAAGGTGATGGTCAGGCCCGTCGGGGGTAGGCCGATGGCCTCGCCAGTATCGTCCGGCGGTGCCGCGTACGGGCCCGAAGTCGGTCCAAGTTCTCCGGCAGCGCGGCCCTCAGTCATTCGCGCGGCGGCGGTGGTCCAGTCCTTGAGGAGCTGCACCAACTCCGCGCGGGAATTGGTGATCACATCGAAGGCTGCGAAGTGCAATCGATCTTGGACCGGGGTGAGGATGCCCGCCTGATGCTCACCGTAGAAGGGGTAGGTGCGCGTTCCTGGCGTCGGCAGTGACGGAGTGGTCTCCGCGCTTCCCAGCGCAAATCCACCTGCAGCGCCTGCGGCCAGTCCTGCCAGACCGGCTCCCGCCGCGCCGAGTATTCCGCGCCGGGAAACCGCCGCCCGCTCTCTCTGTGGCTCCGGCGCGGGGGCGTTGGCTTCGGTCTCAGCTGGCTCTTCGCGGACGTACCGAGTCGATGTCATTTCGTTGCTCTGACTTAAGACTTAGACGACCGCCGCGGCCAGCTTGGACAGCGGCTCAGAGAGGGCATTCACTGCGTCAGACAACTCCTTGACCTCCGCCTGAGTGAGCTTGTCGTAGGTCTTGAACCCATCACCCTCGCGCTGCGCGTTCAGCAGGGCCTGCACTGTTGCGAACTTCGCAGCGATGTGGCTCTCCAGGGCCGAATCCCTATCCTGGAGCAGCGGACGGAGTCCCTCGAAGGCCACCGAGGCACCGTCGATATTGGCCTGGAAGTCCCACAGGTCGGTACGCGACCAGTACTCCTCCTCGCCGGTGACCTTTCCGGTCGCGACCTCGTCGAGCAGACCACGCGACCCGTTGGCGATCTCATCGGCGCTGAAGTCGAGCTTGGGAACCCTCTTGTGGAGAATGGCCGTGTTCTTCACAAGATCATCGGAGTACGCGACACGCTGGGCCTTGCTGAGCGGCTCGTAATTCTTGGCGCGCGCCGGCCACAGATCTTTTTCAAGACGATGCCAGCCGGTCCAGGTCTGACCAGGCTCGAGATCGGCCTCCCGAAGGTCAAGCTTGGGATCCAGATCGCCGAATGACTCCGCTACAGTCTCGATGCGCTCCCAGTGCATTCGAGCGACGGGATAGAGGGCGCGCGCCTCGTCGTCCTTGCCTGATTTGTATGCAGCCACGAACGTCGCGGTCATCGACACGAGATGCTCGGTCTGGTCTTCCACGTATTCGCGATAGTCCTCGTTCGCCTGCTTGACCAGCTGGGCATTGCCTCCTGCCGTACCCTGCTGCTCCTCGCCGGAATCGGAGACCGAAAAAGGTGCCCGGATTCCATCGCCGGCCATGCCCGGCTTGCATGCGGTGATGTAGCTCCCTGGCTCGACCTTCAGGACCAGCTCGCGAGTAATGCCGGGCCCGATGTTCTCGACTTCGCCGACGATGCGCTTACCGTCGTCCCCGTACAGGTAGAACTCAGTCACCTTCTGGCCGCCGTTGGTCACTGCGAAAGTGATGGTGCCTGAGGGGGCGCTTGCCGCGGAGAGCTTGCACTCCGACTCAGTTGCCTGCACGGTCAAGGCACGCGGGTTCGCGCTGGCCGAAGCACCTGGATTGTCGGTAGTCGTGTTGTCCGTGCATCCCGCTAGCAGGAGCATGCCCAAAACTGCGCAGGCCGAGGTGAGGATGAGGCTGCGTATAGGCATGGCGAATTGGCCAGCCTGACGGCTGCGGCGGCTCATGATCATTTCCTTCCGGACGCCCCAACTGGCTCGGGAGTCGGACGTGAGGGAGCTTGCGTGCGCTGTCGCTTCTGGTAAAGGAAAATCGATAGCGTTGGGATGAAGTAGAGGAGCCAGGCGGCCGCCTCGAGAACTGTGGTTGCGGGTGAGAAGTTGAAGACGCCCTTCAGAAGCGTTCCGTACCACGAGGTTGGCGGAATTGCCGCGGACACATCAAAGGCCAAGTTATTCAGGCCGGGCAAGAATCCAGCCTCCTGCAGGTCGTGCACGCCGTAGGCCAGCACCCCCGCGGCGATGACGATCAGGAAGGCGCCGGTCCAGGTGAAGAACCGGCTCAAGTTGATCTTCAGGGCGCCGCGGTAGATCAAGTAACCCAGCACGACCGCGACCAGTAGCCCCAGAGCGGCACCCAGAAGTGGGCCGGCGGTCGTGGCGCTGTCGCGGGCTGCTGTCTGAGTAGCGGCCCAGAGGAAGAGTGCGGTCTCAAGACCTTCGCGACCCACGGCCAACACGGCGACGATGACCAGAGACCAGCGGCTGGCGTCGGCAGCCTTGTCGATCTGCGCACGTAGCTCGCCAGACAGGGTTCGCGCGGCCCTCGCCATCCAGAAGATCATCCACGTGACGAAGCCGACGGCCACAATCGAGAGCAAGCCACCGATGAGTTCTTGGGCCTCGAACGTGAGGCCTTTGGGGCCGAAGGTCAGGGCAGCGCCAAATCCGAGGGAGACAGCAACCGCAATGCCAACGCCGATCCAAATTCGGGACAGGAGATGTCGACGGCCAGACTTCACCAGGTACGCGATCAGGATGCTGACGATGAGCGCGGCCTCCAGGCCTTCGCGCAAGCCAATCAGGAAGTTGGCTAGCATCTCTCCTCTTCCCCAGCATTATTGTTGGTCGCCTCCCTCTACCGAGCGCCGTTGCACTCAGGATCGATAGGTGAGGCTCGCCTAACTTAAGTCAGCCTAACCTTCCTTCGCAAGGTGTGTCAGCAGATTGACTGAATCCTTTTGTCACGCATGCTTCGTTCGGCGTGACTCCTGATTCAAGTCACGACGGCTCCGGGTCTGCACAGTTTTCTGACGGTCTGCATATGCAGCAACCCCTGCAGACCGTCAGAAACCTAAGTGCACGTAGGTTTCATCGCCAAGGTCGTGGAGGGCTTTGAGATCTTAGGTCATCGTTCAGACGGTCAATGGTGGGCCTCGCCGAGCGTGATCATAAGCAGATGCTCGAGCCGCTCGCGTACCACCTGGTGTGGGAGATCGGTCCTGTGATGGATCAGCGCGGCAATGATCTCAGTCGGATCGGGCAGGAAGCCCAGGATGTCACTGATCGCCCAGAAGACCTGCGCATCGTGATCATCATCAAGTATCCCGCCATGCCATCGATAGGCATCGGAAAAAGCGTCGGCGCTATCGAAGTCGTGCAGCATGGCGAAGTTCGCTCGCGAGTGCATGACGTCCATGTCAGGAGGCCCCCATGAGGTCTCTGCCCAGTCGATCACACCGGTGATCCGATCGCCTTCCCACAAGATGTTTCCGGGATGGAAGTCCCGGTGCAACAGCCCCTGCCTGGTCGTCGGCGGACCTTGATCGAAGAGGTCGATGGCCCGCTGCCACAACTTCGGGCGCGAGCTCCAGCTCGGCACCTCAAGATCATCTGGAGTCCAGAATTCGTACGGTCGCGGCCGATGACGATCATCCACGGGAGTGCCGTGAATGATCACGGCGATCTTTGCGAGCTCGTCGATCGCATCAAGGCTCAGCGGCCCGAGCCGAACGCGTCCGGGGAGCCAAGTGGTGAGATTCGCGTAGTCGCCGGCCCGGCTGCCATCCGCGTCAGAGGCAATGAGGTGCGGCACCGGGAGGTTGGAACCCTCCATCAGGCGGCAGCCGAGTGCCTCACAAGAGACATGCTGGCGGCCGATCTCGCCCCAGCGTTCGATAGAGACGTAGCGCAGGATGACCGGTTCCCCACGTCGGAGGTAGACGGCCGAAATGGTGTCAGTCCTGCCGCCGCCGACGGGCTCGATCGCAATGATCTCGGACTTGAGGTGCTCCTGAGCCCAGGCCCGCACCTGAGTTGGAATCACGTGAGCAGGATAGAGGCCGGGCGCTCCCCTTCAGATACGGCCAGGGCGGCCCTCAATTCACCAGCGCGCGACGCCGCAGCAACTCTCCAGTCGCGTAGCGGCCGATCTGGTAGGTCGCGATGCCATCCATGATTGCGCCGATGCCGCCGCCCATCAGCGGAACTCGCTTGACGATCGCCAGAGCGACGTTCTTCCCGCCGATGCGCGCCGCGAGGTCGGCAAGCACATCTTCCGCCACGAGCCTGTCGAGTTCTGGATCGAAGATCGGCGCGGTCGCGACCGCCATGGGTGAGGTCGGCAACGTGCCCTGCACAATGTGTTTGGCGATTTGCTCCCCGCCCATGAGGCACATCACGAGTGCAGTGCGCACCCGGTTGTCATTGAGGTCGTAGCCGTGCAAGTGTGCAATCGCGGCAACCATCCGAACCTGCACGATTGCGACACCGGTGATGTTGGCCGGTATTGCCACTGGGAGCGCGGCCACGCCGCCGATGTTGGTCACAAAGCCTTGCGCCGAGGCGAGGCGCACATGATGGTCGATGATCGCGGAGATCGCTTCGTCAACCGAGCCGGCCTGCCGCTGTAGCTGGCGGGCTGCGGCTGTTTTCGCGCTGGGCAGCCGCCCGTAACCATCGATCGCGATTTCGAGTACCTGCCGCAGCGCGCCTCCGGCCCCTTGGGCGGTGACCAGATTCGCCACAGGGGAAATCACTGTGGCGATCCTCCGGCGCACCTCCTGCGCTGACGCCATCAGGCCTCCAAACACTCTGCATCGGGATCACGACTCCCGATGGTTCAGCTGCCCGCGGGGCAGTGATGGACCCAGCGTACGTGGCTGACTTGAGGCGGTTGCCCGGCTGTGACCCCGGGAGAACCCCGAGCCGGCCCTGAACAGACGCCTTTGCGCGGTGTCCTGCGCCGGGAATCTGCCACTTATGCGCGCCGCCCGACCGCTGCCTCGCGGCGATCTCCTCGGTCGACATACGACCCGGTATCCCTCCCTCGTCGGCCTTGCAAGCGATCCACCCGGACGACGCAGATAAGCACCGCATTCCCGGCGCAGGACACTGGTGGGAGTATGCCGACGTGGAGTCGCCGTTCGGATCGCCGGAGCAGTGGCGGCACGATGACCTGATCGGAGTCTCGCGGGCGTTCGACGAAGACCTCGCTCTTGCCGCGTACGAGTCCGGCGTCTTTCCGATGCCCACGCGGCCGGGTCTGATGGGCTGGTACTCACCACTGGATCGGGCCATTCTTCCGCTGGACGGTTTGCGGATCAGTCGCTCGCTGCGCAAATCCATCAAGCGTTACGAGGTCCGCATTGACACGGCGTTTGACGATGTCTTAGACGGCTGCGCTGATCGCCGGCGCCCCAGCGGATGGATCAGCCGCGAGATACGCCGGGTCTACCGGCGTCTGCACAAGCGCGGCGTCGTGCACTCGGTTGAAGCCTGGACTCCGGACAGTCTGCTGGCAGGCGGACTCTACGGCGTGAGTATCGGCGGGCTGTTTGCAGGCGAGTCCATGTTCTATCGGCCTGGCATCGGGCGCGATGCGTCCAAGGTTGCCCTGGTGGCGCTGGTCGACCTGCTCCGGCGAGCGGGGACGGAGGGTCGGTTGCTCGACGTGCAGTGGCAAACGCCGCACCTGGCATCGCTCGGGGCCGTGGAGCTGCCGCGAGAGGAGTATCTCCGGCGACTTGCGATTGCCTTGCGGTTGCCGGCGCCTGACTGGCAGACCGGCTGAGCCGGACGTCCATAATGGGCCCATGCCTGAGATGCCGGAGGTGGAATCGCTGGCGCGGTTCCTCACCGAGAAGTGTGTCGGGCACACGATTGCCCGCATCGATCTCGTCGCCTTCAGCGCACTCAAGACTTACGATCCGCCGCTGTCTGCGCTGCACGGCTTGGAGATCGAGTCGGTGACCCGGCGCGGCAAGTTCCTCGACATTTCCGCTCAGGGTCTGCATCTGGTCTTCCATCTGGCAAGAGCCGGATGGTTGCGGTGGCGCGACTCTCTTCCCGACGCGCCGCCGAAGCCGAGTAAGAGCCCGCTTGCGTTGCGAGTACGGCTGGACGATTCGTCGGGTTTTGACCTCACGGAGGCGGGCACGCAACGCAAGCTCGCTGTTTACGTCGTCACGGATCCGCTGTCCATACCCATGGTCGCGACATTGGGCCCCGATCCGCTCAGCGTGGAGTTCGATCAGGCCGCACTTGCCGGCCTGCTGGCCAAGGCCGGCCGGGCACAGTTGAAGGGAGTTCTGAAAGATCAACGAACCATCGCCGGCATCGGCAACGCGTACTCGGACGAGATCTTGCATGCCGCCAAGCTGAGCCCGTTCAAGCCATCGAACTCGCTCACCGAATCCGAGCTCGGCACCTTGTTCGCAGCGATCAAGGGCGAGCTCTCAGATGCGATTCAACGGGCCGATGGGCTGGCCGCGAAGGACTTGAAAGGCGAGAAGAGGTCAGGGTTGCGGGTGCATGGGCGCAAAGGCGAGAAATGCGAGGTCTGCGGGGACACCATCGCCGAGGTGTCCTTCGCCGACTCCGCGCTGCAGTACTGCCCGACCTGCCAGACCGGCGGCAAGAAGCTCGCCGATCGGCGGCTATCGAAGCTGTTGAAGTAGCTCATGTCCGGCACCGAGAGGCACGCAGGATTGTTCGAATCGCTGTGCGAGGAGTACGCCGGCGTGAGCGGTGTCACGGTGCCGCAGGGCGGCAGCGGCTTCGGGTCTAATGCGATCAAGGTCAATAAGTCGATCTTCGCGATGTTAGTCAACGACCAGATAGTCGTGAAGCTTTCCGCGGGACGGGTCGCGCAGCTGATCTCGTCCGGCGATGGGCAAACCTTTGATGCAGGAAAGGGAAAGCCGATGAAGGAGTGGGTCGGGTTGACGGTTGATGGGGATGCTTGCCGGGAGCTGGTTGCCGAAGCGATGGCATTCGTCGGAGGTCGGGCTCGGTAGTCCGGATTAGGGTGGGCATGATGTTTCGGAACGAGGTGCCAACGGTTCAGCCGGCGGAGGTCGCCGCGCAGCTGGCCGAGGGCTGGATGCTGCTTGACGTCCGTACCGCCGACGAGTGGGCTGGCGGTCGCATCGCGGGCTCGGTGCACATTCCGATGGACGAGCTGATGCAGCGCTTGGGCGAAGTGCACGATCGGGTGGTCTGTGTCTGCGCAGTCGGTGCTCGCTCAGCTCGCGTGGCCGAGTTCCTCAACGCCCAAGGTCGTGAGGCGGTCAACCTCGACGGGGGCCTCTATGCCTGGGCGAACAGCGGACTCCCGATCGAGGCTTGATGCCCCTCCGCGCCTTCTCGCTGGAAACTTCCCTCTAGTTGAGCCTGCAAGCAGCGAGTCAAGCGTGAATTGACCGAAGAGACTTCATCTGGGGTGAGGTTTCCAGCGGCGGCTCCCCCTAACCAGCACCGATCCCCCGTTAGTGAACCGTGCCGGGCGGTTAACATGAAACTGCCAAGGAAACCTTCGGGAGCTCACACCTCATTGGTGGGCTGAGAGGGCGGAGTGCGTCCGACAGCGCGGGTCCGCCGACCGACCGAACCTGACCGGGTAATGCCGGCGTAGGGAGCCCGCAATGTCTGTCACCTCCACAGCAACCACCAAGCTCGACGCCGAAGGCCCAGCCGGCGAGGCGCCGCTCACCCTGACGACTGATCCCCCGCGGCCGCTCGGGTTCACCGACCAGCTGGCGATGTGGGGCAACCTCGGCATCAGCCTGTTCGGGCCGCTCACCGGGGCTTTGATCGCGACCACTGCTGGATCAGTCGGACTCGCACTGGCGGCGATCGTCGTCGGCTGTGGGCTCGGGGGGCTCTTACTCGGAGCCTCCGCGATCTTCGGCGCCGCCACCGGCGCACCAGCCATGGTCACACTTCGTGGCCTCGTTGGGCGCCGCGGGTCGGTGCTACCGACCCTGCTCAACATTGCGCAGAACATCGGCTGGGCGACCATGGAGATCATCGTGATCTCAACGGCGGCCGTTGCCGTACTCGGCGCGGCTTGGCGCTGGCCGTTCGTGATCTTGGCCGGCGCGGCCGCCACGACCATGGCGATCCGCCCGCTCGGCAGCGTGCGGCTGCTGCGCAAGATCATGGTGTGGCTGGTGCTCGCCGCGTCGGTGTTCTTGTTCGTCCAGGTGCTGTTGCAGCCGCGCCAGTCGATCCCTCAGGAGTCGGTCCTTGGCTTCTGGCCCGCTGTTGATCTTGCCGTGGCCGGGGTGGTCTCATTCGCGCCGCTGGCAGCGGACTACAGCCGACACTCGCGAACTCGAAAGGCTGCCTTCTGGGGGGCCTCTCTCGGCTACGGCCTCGCTGCCGTCGCCTACTACGCCCTCGGCGTCTTCGCGGTGGTCAATCTCGGCGTCGGCGCGAGCGATGTGATCACGGCGCTGGTTACCCTCCCGGCCGGTGCCATTGCCATCGCGATCCTGCTCGTCGACGAGGTGGATGAGGCGTTCGCCAATGTCTATTCCACGGCCATGTCGGTGCACAACATCATGCCTCAGCTGGATCGAAGGATTGTCGCGTTGATCATCGGAGTGACGGCAACCTTGCTGGCCGGGCTGCTCGACTTCGGCCAGTATCAGTCCTTCTTGTTCCTGATCGGCTCGGTCTTCGTGCCGTTGTACGCCGTCGCGGCGGTGGACTTCTTCCTGGTCAGCCGTCAGCACTGGGATGTCTCCGCAACCTCGAGGCTGCGAGCGGCACCGGTCGTCGCCTGGGCCTGCGGGTTCGCCGCCTATCAGCTGGTCTATCCCGGTACCGTTCCCGGTTGGGCCAACTTCTGGGCCTGGGTCGACACCAGCATTGGATTCGTCCCGCCCGGCTGGCTCGGCTCCTCGGTGGCGGCGATCGCAGTCGGCGGGCTGGTGATGTTCATCAGCGGTTTGCTGTTGCGTCACCGACAAGACGCCCGCGCCGAACACGCTGGCGAGCGTGTCAGCTGACGAGCGGACCGCTGAGCCGGTCCTGATCGCACACCGCGGCTTCTCCTCTCGACATCCGGAGATGACGAAGGCGGCCTATCAGGCGGCGATCGAGTGGGCGTACGAGACCGAGATACCGCTTGGGCTGGAGTGTGACGTGCATTTCAGCGCCGATGACGAGCTCATCTGCCTACACGATCTGACGCTCGACCGGACCTCCACCAGCTCGGGACGAGCGTACGAGCGCACAGTCGAGCAGCTCAAGTTGGTGGATTTCGGCTCTCGAAGCGTGCCCGATCCCGAACCTGAGCAGCGTGAATTGGTTACCCTGCGGGAACTGATGATCATGGTTCGAGACGCCCGGCGGGACCACGTGCCGGTCAGTTTGGTGATCGAGACCAAGCATCCCAACGACCGGGGTCGGGAGGTCGAGGAACGCGTTGCGGCGATGCTTGTCGAGTTCGGGTGGGATCATCCCGGCGCACCGGTCAGGCTGCTCTCCTTCTCGGTGAAGGCAGTGAGGCGATTCGGGTGGCTGCTGCCTGGACTGCAACGGACGCTGCTCATCGAAGATGATCTTGGTAGGTGGCGCGACGGCAAGCTGCCAGATGGCGTACGGGTCGTCGGTCCAGACCTGGAGTTGATCAAGCAGGACCCCGAGTTCGTCAAGCGATCAGTGCAACGGGGTCACCAGGTGCACGTCTGGACGGTGAACGAACCTGACGATGTCAGATTCTGTCGCGATCTGGGGGTGACGGGGTTCACGACCGACTACCCGGATCGAGTGGCGGCACTTCTCAGCGAATAGAGAAGCCCTTCAACAGGTTCACGGCACAGCGCACTATGACAGTCGGCCCGCTTCGCCGACTGCAGGAGCTCGCTGCTGGACTGCGTGGAAGGTCTCGTCGTTGTTTGCGAGAGACGAACGAGGCGAATCTGGCGGGCCGCCTGTCAGAGTGCAATTGGCACTGCGTCACGGGTGATCGGGCACGACATACACCGCGGCCCGCCTCGACCGGTACCCAACTCGCACCCGGCGATCGGGATAACCTCGATGCCAGCCTCGACCAGACGCTGGTTCGTCTCGACGTTCCGCTCGTACGCGACCGCAACTTTCGGCTCGATGGCCAGGGTGTTGTTGCCGTCGTCCCACTGCTCGCGCTCGGCGGTCACAGGGTCGAGCCCGGTGTCGATCAGCCGCAGCTGATCGATGCCCATGGCTCGAGCCGCGGCCTCCAGAAAGGGTGCCGGCGGATCGACGATGAGGTCTGAGCCGTTGCCGGAGTGCACGGCGATGGCCGACAGCTGGTGTGCGACGTTGGGATACATCACGACCGCGTCCACATCGACCATGGTGCAGATGGTGTCGAGGTGCATGGTTGCGCGATCCTGATTGATCGGCACCACAAGCACAGTGTGGGCGAGGCCCAGCCGGAACGCCGTCCACGCCAAACGCTCAGCTCCAGATGCTTGAGTCCGCTGGCCCACCCCGACAGCCAGCACGCCGTCGGCCATGGCCAAGACGTCGCCACCCTCCAGGTATTCCTCCCGCCAGCCATGAATCCTCTCGACTTCTGTGAATCGCGGATGGAAGGCGTAGATCAACTCGATGAGTTGAGTTTCCCGCCTGCGTGCCGGCATGGCCAACGAAGTGATCGTGACCCGGTCTCCGATCCAGACACTCGAGTCCCGCGTGAAGAGCAGATTGGGAAGCGGGTCGATCAGGAAGTCGTCATGCCGATAGAGCGCAGCAACCAGGCTGCCGGTGCGCAGCACCTCGTCGTTGCGCAAGCCGGCCATCATGATCTCGGCCAGCTCATCAGGACCAAGATCAGCGAAATAGCGCTGCAGAAACATCCGAAGCGTCTCACCTAGCCGGATGTCGGAAACGAGATCTTGAACAGCCTGTGTATGCGCAGCTGGGTCGGCCAGTGTCTCGACCAGCAGCTCGCTCAGATACAACACCTCAACCCCGCGACTGCGGAGCGTCTCGGCGAAACCATCGTGTTCCTCCTGCGCACGATCGACCCACGGCAGCCCATCGAAGAGCAGTGCATCGTTGTTGCGCGGCGTCAACCGCCTCAGCTCGTTGCCTGGACGGTGCAGCAGCACCGTACGCAACCGGCCAACCTCGGAGCGGACCTCAGGTACCGTTATCGCGTCTACTGACATGACGGTGAGATTACCGATTAGTAGAACGCGCCGGCCACGCCACGTTGCCGGACTAGCCTTGGCGAGGTGAGCTCCGCCCTGTCCCGCGTCGCGTGCGTCATCCCGGCGAAGGACGAGGAGCAACGAATTGCTGCCACCGTAACCGCAGCAAGAGATCTTCCGGGGGTTGAGATCGTGATCGTCTGCGATGACGGCAGCAGTGATCGTACGTCGGAGTATGCGGCCGGCGCGGGGGCAATCGTCGTCTCCCATACTCGCAACCGAGGTAAGGCCGCAGCCGTGGAGTCGGCGGTCAACGGCCTGGGCGTGATCGAGCAGCGCGACAAGCGCCCGGAATCGGGAACCGTGCTGTTGCTCGATGCCGACCTCGAGGAATCGGCCGCCAGCTGCGCGCCCCTGATCTCGCCTGTGGTGGAGAGTGAGGCCGACCTGACGATCGCTGTGCCGCCGGCTCAGTTCACGGCCGACGGCGGCAGTCCAGGCGGCTTCGGCCTCGTCGTGAACACGGCCAGACGGGGGATTGCCGAACTGACCGGCTGGACCCCTCGCGCCCCACTCTCAGGCCAACGCTGTCTCACCCGGAAGGCATTCGAGCTTGCCAGCCCGCTCGCCGCCGGTTGGGGAATGGAGGTGGGCATGACCATCGATGTATTGCGGGCGGGGTTGAAGGTCGTCGAGATCGAGATCGACCTACACCATCGCGCCACGGGTACCGATCTCGGTGCGCAACTGCATCGGGCTGCCCAGCTGCGCGATGTGACTCGCGCGCTCGCAGCCCGTGGCCTGATACAGGCCGGGCTCAAGGATTTTAAGGACTCCGGTGGTGTGACCGGCGTGTTCAAGCGACTCCGAGGTAAGCAGGCATGAATCGATGACGGCGACCAAGCACAAGCGCCGGAGCGGCAATCCGGCCAAGCCGCCGAAACCGCAGTACCGACCGGGGATCTGGCATCGGAACCACCGGTTCGCGCTGTTCGGCATCGTCGGTGCCACGGCGCTGACGCTGCTTGCAGCGTTCCTCGGTCCGTCCGCCGTCACCTTGACACTCGGTCCACGGCACTCCTACCTGCCGCCCTGGTACCTCCCCGCCGGTGTGATCCAGCCCAACGAGTGGTTCGTCTCGATCTTGGTCTGGTCCGCGATTGTGCTCGGCGCTCTCGGGCTCTGGGTCGGGCTGCGGGCGATGGCGGATGGCTGGAAACCGAAACCCAGGAAGATTTTTGCGCTCGGCTCCGTGCTCAGTCTTCTCACGATCTGCGTGCCGCCGATGACCTCGGCCGACGTCTTGATGTACGCGGCGTACGGGCGGCTGCAGGCGATCGGGCGGGACCCGTACGAGATCACGCCCGCAGAGGTGTTCCGTGGTCAATTCGATCCGGTGCTTCGCTGGACCGAGAGGCCGTGGCAGGACACGCCCAGCGTGTACGGGCCGATCACCTCCTGGACGCAGCTCGTGGCCAACAAGCTCGGTGGCGAGAACATGCACGACATCGTGTTCTGGCTGCAGGTGTTCTCGGTGGTGCCCTTCATCCTGGCGTGCGCGGGCGCGTTCATGCTGGCGCACGGCGACACCCGTCGGCAGGGGCGCGCGGCGCTGCTGACCATTGCAAATCCGCTGCTGATCTGGGCTGTGGTCGCCGGTGCGCACAACGAGCCGCTTGCAGTGATGTTTGCGGTGGCGGGCCTGCTCTTCATGCGCAAGAACCCGTTCGTTGCCGGCCTCGGCATCGGGCTTGCCGGCTGCGCCAAGATCAGCATTGGGCTTTGGGGACTCGCCATGCTGTGGGCATACCGGCGAGAACCAAAGAAAGCACTGTTGCTCTGCCTCGGCACTGCGGTACCCATGGGGCTGGCGTACGTGGTCTGGCAACCCACCGCCTTTCTGCAGGCGCTACGCAACGGTGGCTATGTCTCGGTCGGGTCTTGGGCCAATCCGCTCTATCGCCTCCTTGACGTCTTCATGACCGGGTACCACGCCAAAATCATCGTGGGCGTGATCTCCTACATCGGCTTGATCGTGATCGGCTGGATGCTCTCCCGGGTGGTGCCGTGGACCCCGGCTCCCGGTCTGGACAAGGATGCCGACCTGCGGCGGGATCCGCTCACTGTCGCCCTGCGCACCGCGCTCGTGCTGTCGGTCGCGTGGCTGATCACCTCGATGTACACCCTCTCCTGGTATGACCTGCTTGCCTGGATGCCACTAGCCGTGCTGGCGGCAAACAAGCTCGACAAGATCATGCTGATCAGGGGCACAGCACTGTCACTGGCTTACGTACCAGGACGAGCGATCGATATGGGGCCGGCCCTCGACTTCACCGCGACTCGGATGCGGGACACCGTGTCGCCGATCGTCCAGATGGCCATGGTCCTTGCGGTGATCTTGTGGTGGCGGCAACCCGATCGCCCGGAGCTCTTTCCCTTCAAGAAGCCCAAAGCCGCGCCAGCCTCAGCCTCGCCTTCGGCGTCCTCCGGCGCGGGTGAAACGACTCGAAAGGCGGCGCCGCCACGCAGCTCGCCGCCGAAGGCGGCGCGTTCTCAGGCTCCGCTACCTGTCAAGGAGCTGGTGTCGCGGCGTAGGAGCTGATCTCGGCACGTATTGCGAATTTCGTTTCTGGGCTGGCAAAGGACGCGTCGACGGCCGTCAGTGCCAAGTCAGTCACGCGGCGCTCATCGAGGTCGAGCAGCCGAGCCGCGATGGCGTATTCGTTGTTGAGGTCGGTGCCAACCATCGGCGGGTCGTCGGTGTTGATCGTGACCGTGACGCCGCGAGCCACCAGGTCGCGGATCGGATGATGATCAAGGTCGGGCACGACCCGTAACGCCACGTTGGAGGTCAGGCAGAGGTCCAACCCGATCGTGTGCTCCACAAGGTGCTCGAGCAGGCGGGCATCGCCAACCGCGGCGATGCCATGCTCGATCCGTTCCGCACCCAGGCTGTCCAGGGCGTCCCAGACGCTCTCAGGACCCGTGGTTTCGCCGGCATGCGGCACGCTGTGGAGTCCGGCCGCTCGGGCCCGGTCGAACTGATCACGGAACATCGATCGTGGAAAGCCGCGCTCCGATCCCCCAAGCCCGAAACCGACCAGTCCGGGTACGTCGTGATCAAGAGCGACCGATGCAGTCAGCTCAGCTGCTGGGAGCCCGAAGTCGGCCGGAATGTCGAAGATCCAGCGCAGCTCTAGATCGTGGTCGCGTTGTGCCGCCTGGCGAGCATCCTCGATCGCCTCCAGGAAAGCCTCCGCGGGCAGCTCATCGGTGATCGAGATGTAGGGCGTCACGGTCAGCTCGGCGTAACGAATGTTCTGGGCCGCCATATCGGCTGCCACCTCGTACGTGATCAGGCGTACGTCCTCGGCAGTCTTGATCAGGTCGACAACCGCGAGATAGTTCTGAATGAAGTGCGGAAAGTCGTCGAAGACGAAGAACTTCGCCAGCTCGTCCGGATCGCCCGGTACGGTTCCGGGATGCCGCGCAGCCAGCTCGGCGACGACGCGTTGTGACACCGAGCCCACGTGGTGGACGTGCAGCTCAGCCTTGGGCAGGCCGGCGATGAAGCTCTCGGAGACCGCCACGCGGGCCAGTCTCCCAGGCTTCCAACAGGATGGCCCTAAGACCTCCAGTCCTTCATGTCGAAACCTACGTGCACGTAGGTTTCGGTCGGTCTGCATGGTTTGCAACCTGTGTAGACCGTCAGGAAGCCATGCAGACCCGGAGACATCTGCCGGTCAGCCGAAGCGACGAGCAGACGCCTCCGCCTGAGCTAGTCGACGGAGTGCGAGGATGACGGGTTCGATCAGGACGGTGCCGAGCACGACATATCGCACCGCAGCAGTGGGCGAGTCGGTTGGGACGTTTTCGATCTCGTATTTCGCGATCTGGCGCATGTGCTCCACATAGACCTCGAGCGCCTCCTCGCGCAGTTCGAAACCTGCTTCGTCGAGGGCCCGGAGTGCGTCCTCCAAAGCCGCATAGGTTGGATGATCCTTTTCGTCAATCTGCCAGCCGCAGCGCTGCATCAGCTCCTCTACGAGCGGTTCTCCGTCGGTCGCCACGCCTGGCCGTGCGACCGCGGTCGCCGCCACACCAAGCAGGTCGTGCAGCGACTCCGGCGGCTCCTCGATGGCGTGAATCACCCGATGAGTGGCCGCGACGGAGAGTCCGCCTGGCCCGAGAAGCGCTCGAATCAGCCGTAACCGTGCTATGTGGCTTTCGTCGTATTGCGCCTGCGTGGCCGAGGTGCGTACGCCCTCATGCAGCAATCTCTCCCTCAGATAGAACTTGATCGTTGCGACCGGGACGTCTGTCTGCGATGACAGTTCGGAAATTCGCATCGGCACCTCACTTGACATTAGATAGTGCTACTCTCCAATATTGGAGAGTAGCACTATCTAATTGGAGGATCTCATGACTGACGTGATTTCAACACGCATGACTCACGAATATGACGGCGATCTTGTCGTATTCCTGATCGGCATGCGCATCAACAAGCCTTGGCGGCCAGATCTGTGGTTGCCGGTCTTCTTCGCCATGTCGAAAATGCTGGCCGAGCTGTCAAAGGACGCGGACTCGGGGCTGCTCGGCTATCGGTTGACTTTCGGCGCCGGTGGGCCGCTCCTGGTCCAGTACTGGAACTCCCACGACAAGCTGTACGCCTACGCGAGCGACCTGAATGCGGCCCACCGTGCCGCCTGGACCGCGTTCAACCGCCGTGTCCGGAAGGCTCCGGGCGCGGTCGGCATCTGGCACGAGACTTATGTAGTGGATCGGGCAGAATCCATCTACTCCGGTATGCCCGCTTCAGGTCTGGCCGCGGCTACATCGTCTGTCCCGGTTGCGCGGCGCGGAGAGCGGGCGGCCGAGCGGCTCGGCATGCGTCAGGCCGCCTGAGGCGGCGCCCTTCGACGGCTCAGTGCGAGTTACAACTCGGTGAGAAATGGTCCGATCACCGCTTCAGGCAGAGATAATCTGAGCCGGTGCTCGCAGTCCCGCCTTCCCACTACGGCTATTTCGGACCTGTCGGAACCTTCACTCATCAGGCGCTGCTTACGCTGCCCCCATTGCGAGACGAACCGACCCCGTACGCGACTGTGGGCTTGGCTCTGCAGGCCGTCCGTGACGGGGACGTCGCCGCCGCACTGGTCCCAATCGAGAACTCGGTGGAAGGCGGGGTCTCGGCGACCCTGGACAACTTGGCCTACGGCGAGCCGCTGAGGATTACCCGCGAGGTGGTGCTGCCGGTTCAGTTCACCCTCTTTGCGCGGAACGGCACCCAGCTCCACGACGTACGCCGGGTGCTGACCCACCCACACGCGGCGGCGCAGTGTCGGGACTGGCTGGCACGACACCTGGCCGATGCGCTCATCACCGAGGGCGGCTCGACGGCGGCTGCCGCCGCAGAGGTGGCGGATCCTCGCTCGCGGTTCGATGCGGCGATATGCGCCGATATTGCCGGCGAGCTGAACCGACTCGTGCCGCTGGCGACAAGGATTGCTGACAATCCCGACGCGGTCACCCGATTCGTGTTGGTCGCCCGGCCCGGCTCGGTCGGCCCCCCAACCGGCGCTGACAAGACGACGATGGTCTTGTTCATGCGCGACAACCACCCGGGGGCCCTGCTCGAGATCCTCGAACAGTTCGCCAGTCGAGGCGTGAACCTGTGCCGGATCGAGTCACGGCCCACCAAGCGCAGCCTTGGTGACTACTGCTTTAGCGTCGACGCCGAGGGTCACATCGATGACGCCCGTCTCGCTGAGGCGATAATGGGACTGCATCGGGTCTGCGGCGACGTGGTCTTTCTCGGCAGCTACCCGCGGGCTGATCTCACTGAGCCGATCATCCCGCATGGCACCTCTAACGAGGACTACGCCGCAGCCGCGACCTGGCTCCGGAAGTTGCGCGGTTGACCGCGGTCGCCCCCGGTAGGCCGACGCGCCCGGGGCGCGTCACCTGCGCAAGTGCGCCGTTGGCCACCGCGAGCTCGTTGGCTGGCCTCGGTACCCGGAGACGCAGCGCGGCGGGCACTACCTCAGCGGTCAACGTATTGCACTCACCGACGGTGTCGCCGTCCAGCTGAACCCGATCACGCTCCTCTACCGTAATGGTGACCCTGTGTCCTTTCAGCCGATCAAGCTGGTCGTCGGGCTGCCGGCGCCGCGCCAAGACCCGCGTCGTTAGCCTGACCCAGTCGCGGAGCGTACGCGGTGAGGCGACCAACACGTCCAACATCCCGTCATCGGCGCGAGCGCCTGGAATCAGCTGGATGTTGGCCAGGAGGAAGCCGACGTTACCCACCACGATGAGGTGGGCGCGGCGCCTGATGGGCGGATCATCGTCGACGGAGATCGTGGCGTGCATGGCGGGATGGTTCGCGTTTCGGGCGGCCGAGACGAAGTAGGCGGCTGAGCCGACGGCCTTCTTCATCTTCGGGTCGACACCTTCCATGATCACCGCGTCGAGGCCGATGCCTGCCATGACTGCAAAATGATCAGGTGGCTTGTCGTCGACCGCGAGACGCACTAGGTCGATGGCCTTGTCGACGCCATCGAAGGCGACGCCGAGCGCCGCGACTTCGTCGAGCGGGATACCGATATTGCGGGCCAGGAGATTGCCGGTACCGGCCGGGATGAGGCCGAAGGGAATCCCGGTGTGGGCCAGGCCCGAGCAGATGACGCGGATCGTGCCGTCGCCACCGGCGCCAAGCACCAGGTCGACCCTCTCGCGTACGGCCTGCTCGGTCATCGCGTGACCGGGATCCTCTGTCGTGGTCTCCAGCCAGAGTGCCCGTTCCCAGCCGCGACTTTTCAGCTCATACTCCACATGGCGCCGAAAAGTGATCCAATCGGTGACCTTGGCCGGGTTGAAAATGACTGCGGCCCGCTTGGCCGGGACGGCGGCGGCCTCCTCGGTGACAGCTCGGCTGCGGACGATCTCGCCGACGAGTTCGTGCGGGGTCGGTACCATGACCCCGGCCGCTAGCAGGGCGGCGGTCGCAGCGAAGGCCCCCCACAGGGCGCCACCTACGATGTCGGTGATGTAGTGGCTACCCGTAATCCAGCGATCGAGGGCGACGGCGAGTACCAGCAGACCGGAGCCGACATGCCAGAAGATCCGCGCGCGGAAGCTCTGCCTGGTGACCGCGAAGGTTGCTCCAACGGCGATCGACATCGCCACGACGCCGGTCATGTGGCCCGACGGATAGGCGTAACCGGTGGCGGTCAAGAGGTCGAGTGCCTGCTGCGGTCTCGGTCGTTGAAAGGTGATCTTGAGGAGACCGGCGCCGCCCCACGCGAGGGCGATCACGAGGAGCAGCGCTACCGCGAGCTGACGCAACCGGTGGCGTACCGCCCATAAGGCGATTGCCGCCAGCGCGGCGTACTCGAGTCCCGGCCAGGTGAGCAGGGCGAAGGCGCTAGCGATCTCTGCAGTCGCCGAGCCCGGATCCAGCGGGGGCGCCAGCGTACGCATGTCGAACGCCGCGAGGGCAGCCGAGTTGAAGGTGAGCCAGGTCCAGGCAATGAAAGTCACCAGCAATGAGATCGCGATCAGGACCGACGATCGGCTCGGGGGGCGGCGGACCATAACCGCTTCATCATCGCAGCAGGGCTCGACACGGGTGCCCGTTTTGGTGCCGCGAGCGTGTCTCAGCTGCACGAGAAGAGAAATGAGCGGCCATGGTTAGGCTTGCCCGGTGATTGATGTCAAGATGCTCCGCCTCGATCCAGACCGGCTGCGGGCCTCGCAGCGAGCCCGCGGTGAGTCGGAGTCTCTGGTTGATGACCTGATCAAGGCAGACGAAGCGCGCCGCAACGCGATCGCTCAATTCGAAGAGCTCCGGGCGGAACAGAAGGCGCTCGGCAAGCAGGTTGCGCAGGCCGACGGTGCGGATCGTGCCGCGCTGTTGAGCCGTACCAAAGAGCTTGCCGACATGGTCAAGAAGGCGGAGGCGGCGCAGAACGAGATCAACATCGCGTTCGACCAGATGCTGCGTCAGGTTGGAAATCTGGTCTTTTCCGACGTGCCCCCGGGCGGCGAGGACGACTACGTTGTGGTGGAGACTGTCGGTACGCCCCGCGACTTCGCCGCCGAGGGCTTCCGACCCAAAGATCATCTGGAGCTCGGCCAGCTGCTCGGCGCGATCGACGTGGAACGCGGCGCCAAGGTGTCTGGCTCCCGCTTCTACTACCTCACCGGCCAGGGGGCCGAGCTGGAACTGGCCTTGATCAACCTGGCCATGAGCACTGCGATGGCTAATGGCTTCATCCCCTTCATTCCGCCCTCGCTGGTCAAGCCGCAGGCGATGGAGGGCACTGGCTTCCTCGGCCAGGCCGCGCAGGATGTTTACCATCTCGAGGAAGATGATCTTTACCTGGTGGGCACCTCGGAGGTCCCGCTCGCGGCCTACCACGCCGATGAGATTCTCGATCCTGACACATTGCCGCGGCACTACATCGGCTTGAGCCCGTGCTATCGGCGTGAGGCTGGCTCCCACGGCAAGGACACCAGAGGCATCTTCCGGGTGCATTGGTTCGACAAGGTCGAGATGTTCGTTTTCTGCGCGCCAGAAGATGCAGAGGCGGAGCACCAGAGGTTGCTGCAGTGGGAGAAGGACTTCATCAGCGCGCTCGAGATACCGTTCGAAGTGATCGAGTTGGCCGCCGGTGATCTTGGTCTGAGTGCTGCACGTAAGTACGACTGCAATGCCTGGCTGCCCACGCAAGATCGTTATCGGGAAATCACCTCGGCCTCCAACTGCACCGATTTCCAGGCGCGGCGGCTCAACATCAGAGCCCGATTCGATTCCGGCACCGCACCCGTCGCAACCTTGAACGGGACGCTGTGTGCGATGACAAGAACCATCATCATGATCTTGGAAAATCACCAGCAGGCTGATGGATCAGTACGCGTTCCCCAGGCGCTACGGCCCTACTTGGGAGGCCGGGAGGCTCTGACCCCGCGTTGAAAAACTCAGCTGTTCAGGCCTGGCGGCCGCGCCTGGTCGCGCTGGACATCGATGGCACCCTCGTCGATCGCAACGGTCTGCTGCTGCGTACAGTGGCCGAAGCGGTGGGCCTGGTCGTCCGGGCTCGCGTGCCGGTGGTGTTGTCGACCGGTAGGTCCTGGCACGGCACCAGGCCGCTCTTCGACGAGCTCGGGCTACCTCCTGGACCGACCGTCTGCTCCAACGGTGCCGTGATCGTGCGGTATCCGCCCCAGGAGATCATCAAGGCGATCACCTTCGACCCGCGGCCCGTAATCGCTCAGGTTGAGAACTTCGCGCCGGGCACGTTGATCGCGGTCGAGGAGATTGGCCGCGGGTACCGGCTCAATGATCGTTTTCCGGGTGATGACCTGACCGGGGAGTTGATCATTGAGGATGCCGAGCAGCTCAGCTCGCGGCCCGTGACTCGGGTGATCGTGAGAGATCCGACGCGCTCTGAGGAAGACTTCGTCGCCCTCGCCCGCCACCTCGGTCTGCAAGGTGTCAGCTACTTTGTCGGTTGGAGTGCCTGGCTCGACATAGCCCCGGATGGGGTGAACAAGGCAACGGGGCTCGCCGAGGTCGCAGCGGGCTTCGGTGTGGCGGCTGCCGACGTATTGGCCTTCGGTGACGGCCGGAACGACATCGAGATGCTGCGTTGGGCTGGTCGCGGCGTGGCGATAGGCGACGCGCCGGAGGAGGTCAAGGCAGCCGCAAACGACGTAACTCAGTCGATTGATGAAGGTGGACCGGCGGCTGAGTTACGTCGCTGGTTCGGCTAAGCGGTCAGCGGCGGGGATCTGTGGACCTTTCGTCGACCACCCCGCGGTCTCCCCGGTCGTCTTCGACGACACGATTTCCCCGGTCGTCGCCACGGCGAAAATCGTCCCGGGTCGCGCTGTCATCGACATCGCGCCGCGGCGAACTGGCTTGCTCGTCGCGCACCGTACGATCCCGAACGTCGTCGCGAACCGTGCGATCACGAACGTCGTCGTCCACGGCGCCATCTCGGACGTCGTCGCGTACGCCGCGATCCCGGACATCTTCGTCAGCCAGCGGCTCGTCGGCAGCACGCCGGGCACCCAGGTCCTTGTCAGACCGGGTCCGTACGTCTGGATCGATCTGGTCCGCCTTGCGCAGTGACTCCTCGACATCTGTACGTGCCGCACCAGTTTCCTGTCGTTGCTCTGCTGAGACCGACTCCAGTCGGTCCGCTTCGGCGCGCGCATCCTGGGCTTGTGCTGCCATCGCGTTCGCCTCGGCCTCTTTTCGGTCAAGCTCCGCGGCCCGCTCGGCTGCTTCTTGCCTGATCTTCTCAGCGCGAGCGCGGCGGGCGCCGGCTCGCTGATTCATCACGAAATACACCACAACGGCCACGATGACCAGGACGACGATGCCGAGAATGATCCATGCGGTGGTGCTCATTGCCGGGTCCCCTCTCTCAGGCGGACATGGGACGTTCTTGTCCCGTACGCGGTGCTGCCGCGCAAACCTCCGCTAGAAATCCGTACCCGTACGGACAAATCCGAAACCAAGACAGAGCCTCTTAGAGGTACATCCCGCCGCTGCCCTCGCGTTGTTTTTCGGGAGGCACTTGTGGCACGGGCCCGGACGGTAGCGCCCTTCGCATTTGCTCCAGCTGGGCCCGAGCTGCCATCTGCTGCGCAAACAGGGCCGTCTGGATGCCATGGAACAGACCCTCCAGCCAGCCCACCAGCTGGGCCTGCGCGATCCGCAGCTCGGCATCACTGGGAGTGGCGTCGTCGCTGAAGGGCAGGGTAAGGCGTTCCAACTCCTCAGCCAGCTCGGGTGCGAGTCCTTGCTTGAGCTCCTTGATCGAGGTCTGATGGATCGCTCGTAGTCGCTGCCGGCTGGCATCGTCGAGCGGAGCCGACTTCACCTCGGCGAGCAGCTGTCGGATCATGTTGCCGATCCGCATCACCTTTGCAGGCTGCTCGACCATGTCGGTAACCGATTTCGGCTCCCCCTCGGCTTCCCCCTCCTCGCGCGGCGGCCCTTCGACGGCCATGCCCTGTGGCGTCACCACATAGACACGCCCGTCATCTGTCGCGCCCGCGACGCCTTGCATCTCGGGCTGCTCATTGTCGGCTGTCGAGTCAGTGCTCATGCAACCGATCCTAGAGAGACCCTCCCCACACGTCGCATGGCATCGCGAAAACCGGTGGATCGCGTCAGCGCTCCGGTCCTACCCTGAATTGGTCATGCATGACTTCCCGCCGCTGGTCCCGGACTTCGCGGGGCTGGACGTTCATGTCTACACCACCCCCACTCGCAGACGGCGGGCCGTGGTGCGCCGGCGCTTGCCCAAACGGGACTTCTCCCAGCCGGACACCCGCAGCGCGATCCGATTCCTGGTGTGGTTGCTGTGGCAGCAGCTGCCTGTGTTGTTGCTCAGCTCGTTGATCAGCGTGCTTGAGTGGCTGCCCGGCTCGGTGGGGCCCTACCTCGTCGGCAAGATCGTGGACGAGGGAATCATTCCACACGACCTGACGACAGTCGTCCAGCTCAGCTTGATCATGTTCGGTCTGGTGGTCATCGGAATCGTCGCAAGCGTGCTGAGCCACACCCTTGTGGTACGGACCTGGCTGGTCGCCATGTACGGCTCGATGAAGCTTGTGACACGCAAGGCGACCCAGTTGGGCCACGTGCTTCCGCAGCGGACGCCGACCGGCGAGGTGCTCAGTGTCTCCGCGGGGGACTCGGACGAGTTCGGGTCGTTGACCGAGGTGGTGTCACGGTTCGCAGGCGCCTTGATCGCCTATCTGGTGATCGCGAGCTTGGTGCTCTCGACGTCGGTCAAGCTTGGCATCGTGGTGCTGGTCACCGCGCCATTGATCGTGTTGTTCGCGATGCCGCTGCTCCGACCGCTGCAGCGGCGCGAGGAGATCGAGCGGACCAGGACATCGGAGCTGACCTCGATGGCAACCGACATCGTGGCCGGACTGCGCATCCTCCGCGGGATCGGCGGCGAGCAGACCTTCGCCCGCAACTACGCCCACCAGTCACAGTGGACTCGGCAGGCTGCCGTCTCAGCTGGTGTCTGGCAGGGCGCCGTCGATGCGACAAGTGTGCTGTTCTCGGGTCTGTTTCTCGTGGCCTTGACCTGGCTGGGTGCCCGCGAGGTGGTCGCCGGAGACCTCAGCGTCGGCCAGTTGATCAGTTTCTTCGGCTACGCGATCTTCATGGTGTGGCCGATTCAGACGTTCTTCGAACTGGTGCAGAAATGGATCCGGAGCGTGGTTTCGGCGCGTAAGACCATTGCGGTGCTCGACCAGCAGCCGCCGTGGTACACCCCTGAGCAGCTGTTGACGCTGCCGGACCAGGGCGGCGTCTTGCATGATCAAGAGTCTGGGTTCCTCGCGGAGCCTGGCGAATTCACGATCATCGTGTCGGCGCTCCCGGACGACTCCGCAGCGTTGGCGGATCGCCTCGGCCGCTACCTGCCAGCTGACCATGAGCCAGTGCCACTAGATGTCGCGGAGGGCCTCAAGGGCCGTGCGGCACGTCGCGCGCGAAAGCAACAGCGGATGGAACGAGCCTGGCTGGCTGAGCGAGACCGGCAGCTTGCCGGGCAGAAGTGGGGTGTGAGTCTGGGCACGGTGGATCTCGCGGACGTTCCCATTGATCAGGTCCGCGCGCAAATCGTGGTCAGCGATGCCGCCGGTCAGGTTTTTGCGGGCACCCTGCAGTCAGTGATCGATCCGCACGGACGGCTCAGTCTCGCGGAGGCCGAGACGGCGCTGCGCGCGGCCGCGGCGGAGGATGTCTTCGAAGGTTTGCAGGGAGGCTGGCAGGGTCGGATCGACGAGCGCGGCCGTGGGCTGTCTGGCGGCCAGCGCCAGCGGGTGGTGCTGGCTCGAGCACTCGGGCTCGACCCGCAGATCTTGATCTTGGTGGATCCGACGTCTGCGGTGGACGCGCACACGGAGGCATTGATCGCTGAGCGGCTGGTGGCGCATCGCCGCGGGAAAACCACGATCGTGACCACTGTGTCGCCACTCCTGCTGCATCATGCGGACCGGGTGGCGTTTCTGTTCAACCGGCGGATCACGGCGTACGGAACGCACGAGGAACTGCTGCAGACCAACCAGGACTATCGGCGTACGGTAGCGCGCGCACTTGATGAACCTGCGGAGGCATCCGATGACTGAGCTGCAGTCGATTCTGCGCGGCTCGGCGGAGACGTGGCGGTCGACCCCGCCCACCCCGCAGGTACCAGAGTCGCTGCTGCCGCCGAAGAGTGGATCTCTCGCAGCTCGGTTGCGGGCCTGGCGGCAGCGCCACCTGCTGCGTGAGCGGCGGGCGGAAGAGTTCTTCGCTGACTCGCGCAAGCCTGAGCTTGGGCTGCCCGTGGCCGACCGGCGGGACGTGGGTGCCTTTGCCTCTCGGCTGCTCAAGAGTCGGCGTTTCATGATCACTGCGCTGCTGGTGCTGCACGCCCTGGCGGCTATGGCTGGCCTCGTTGTGCCGCGCATCCTCGGTTCGCTGGTGGATGCTGCGTCGGCCGGCGGCACACTGGCAGCGACGCTGAACGGGCTAGCTCTGGCGGTCACGGGTGTGGTCGTATTGCAGGCAATCTTGACCTTCTTTGCACTGCGGATGTCGGTGCTCTTCGGCCAGGATCTGCTGGCGGAGGCGCGTGAGTACATCGTGAGGACCGTCCTGGGGCTGCCGCTGGGCAGGGTGGAGAGCGCGAGTACGGGTGATCTCGTTACTCGGGTGACGCGTGACGTCAGCACGATGAGCATGAGCGTCCGGTTTGGCCTGCCGGAATCCGTGATCGCCGGCATGACGACGCTGCTGACGGTGGTCGCCATGCTGCTGAACTCGCCGCTGCTGACACTGCCGTTGCTGGTGACGGCGCCGTTGTTGATCTTCGCTGCGCGGCGCTACGTGAAACGGGCGCCGAAGGGCTACATCACCGAGGGCGGCACGTACTCCCAGATCAACTCGACGTTCACCGAGACGGTCGAGGGCGCGCGAACGGTCGAGGCACTTGGGCTGCAGCGGAATCGGATCAAACAGGGCGATGAGGACATCGCGGTATCGGCGCAGGCCGAGCGCTACACGATGACACTGCGCAACCTGCTGTTCATCGTGATCGGCTTCGCGTACGACACTCCGCTGCCGATGGTGCTGATCCTGGGCGGCATCGGCTACACGAATGGATGGGTGAGCCTCGGTCAGGTGACTGCGGCGACGCTGTACGTGCAGGCCCTGGTGGAGCCGCTGGATCGGCTGATCCGCAATGTCGACAGGCTCCAGGTCGGCATCGCATCGACGTCTCGGCTGCTTGGCATTGCCGCAGTTCCGCAGGATCGCGAGCCTGGCGACGAGTTGCCGGTGGGAAACCAACTCGTGGGGCGGGACCTGCGCTTCTCGTATCGCAATGATCATGATGTATTGCACGGCATCGACCTGGCGCTGCAGCCGGGGGAGCGGCTGGCCATTGTCGGACCGAGCGGCTCGGGTAAGTCCACCCTCGGGCGGCTGCTGTCCGGCATCAACAAGCCGCGTACTGGCTCGGTCACGGTGGGTGGTGTGGAGCTCACCGCGCTCCCGCTGCCGGTGTTGCGTACTGAAGTTGCGTTGGTGACTCAGGAGCACCATGTGTTCGTCGGTACCGTGCGCGACAACATCATCTTGGCTCGAGAGTCGTCGCCTGACGATGTGGTGATCGAGGCGCTCCGCACCGTCGACGCATGGGATTGGGTGCAGCGACTGCCCCAGCAACTCGGCACCGTGCTCGGCTCCGGTCAACAGAAGTTGACACCTGCGCAGGCGCAGCAGATCGCGCTGGCCCGGCTGGTGGTTGCTGACCCGCACACGCTGGTGCTGGACGAGGCTACGTCGTTGATCGAC
Source organism: uncultured Actinomycetota bacterium (assembly GCA_963759635.1). Taxonomy (GTDB): domain Bacteria; phylum Actinomycetota; class Actinomycetes; order Propionibacteriales; family Propionibacteriaceae; genus Microlunatus. The sequence goes on along the minus strand of CAVXAP010000027.1, from coordinate 291,570 downwards.
CCGCGTACCGCTCGACATCTCGAGGGCTCGATGGCTGCGCTGCTCCAAGATCGTACGGTCGTCGCGATCGCCCACCGGTTGCACACGGCACACGATGCCGACCGCATCGCGGTGGTGATCGACGGCCGGATCGCTGAGCTGGGTAGCCATCACGAGCTGGTCGCGGCCGATGGCGAGTACGCGCGCTTGTGGCGCGCCTGGACCTCCTGACGCACTTTGACTCAGTGGTGAGACAGGCCGCTACCGCGCCACAGAGAGGATGATCTTGCCGATGTTGTCACCGGACTCGAGGCGCGTGTGCGCGGCGGCCGCCTCGGCCATGGAGAAGACGGTCAGTGGTGGCTGTTTGATCGTGTTGTCGGCGATGAGTGGCCAGACATTCTCCACCAGACCGCGACAGATCGCTGCCTTCTCCTCGGCTGATCGGGCGCGCAGCGAACTCGCGGTGACGAGGCCACGCCTCGCCGACAACGACGCGAGGTCCAGCGTTCCCTTCCGTCCACCTTGCATGCCGATGATCACCAGCGCTCCATCTGTCGCGAGCAGCTGAATATGATCACTGAGGTACTTGGCACCCATATTGTCCAAGATCATGTGTACGCCATCAGCCGCGACCTCCCGTACGGCGGCCGGCCAGTCACCGCGGTAGGAGATGGCATGATCTGCACCGATCGAGCGGCAGTAGTCGAGCTTGTCGGCGCTACCTGCAGTCGTGATCACTGTGGCACCGATGCTCTTGGCGTACTGGATGGCGAACGAGCCGATACCGCCCGCGCCGCCATGCACCAGAAACCTGTCGCCGTCAGCAAGCCCAACCAGCTCGACGTTGGAGTAGACGGTCGCTGCGACCTCGATGACGCCGGCCGCCGCCACCAGGTCCACCCCTAGCGGCGGTGGTACCACCTGACCGGCGGGTGCGGCAACGTACTCCGCGTACCCGCCGCCGGACAGTAGCGCGATGCAGGGATCATCGATTGCCCAGTTGGGAACCTCCTCGCCCACCCGCGCGATGGTCCCCGAAACCTCGAGTCCGATGATGGTGGTGACTTCAGGCGGCAGCTGATAATGGCCCTGCCGCTGAAGCAGATCCGCGCGGTTGACCCCCGCCGCCACGACCTTGATCAACACTTCGTGAGGTCCTGGGCTGGGAGTCTCAACCTCTCGCAGTTCGAGCACGTCCGGAGGGCCGGGTTCCCGTGCGACGATGACTCTCACGTCCCACAGCGTGCCATAAGCCAACGTACGGGTCGGCTAGGATCTGGATGCTCGCCGCGTCGCGAGCGTGCGAAATGCGCTGGGCGAGGTCGCATAGTGGACTAGTGCAGGCGCCTTGAAAGCGCCCGAGCGGGAGACCGTTCCGTGGGTTCGAATCCCACCCTCGCCGCTGTGATGCCGGTCCGGCTGGGCCAGCTCGGTAAGGTGCGTCGGTGAGCGATACGGGCGGTCCACCGCCTCAGGAAGCGCGGTTCGCGCTGACGGCCCCAGCTCCGGTGCGCTCCCTGGCGATCAGCGCTGTGGCGGCCGTGATCGCTGCGGCCACGATCGTGCTCGGGAGTGCCCTCGATTTGCCGCGGGCAGTCGCGATTGCCGGCGTGGGACTCATGATCTTCGCGTGCGCACTGGCGGTGGTTGCCCTGGTGCTCACCGCGCGGCTGCGTACGACATTGGCGTTGGACCCGGAGTCGATCACGATCATCAAAGGGCGGCGCCGTCGAGTCGTGCCGTGGTCCACAATCGAGGTCGTGAGGAGGCAGGGACCTCGGTTGTTGTTGATCACTAAACCCGGCGACGGTGAGGACGCGACTGTTGTCAACCCTGGGACGGATGCCACCTTCAACGCGCTGATTGCTGAGATCCAAAGGCGCCTGGACGCCGACCGCGGCTATAGACGAATTTCTTAGGTGCGTCAGCCTTGGGCCTCAGCGATACGGCCGAGCTGTCGCCGCGACCTTGGGATCGTACGCGCAGCTGTCGTTGACATCTTCGCTCTGGATTGTGCCGCCAGATTTCTTCTTCGCCGCCTTGGGGTTCTTGCTTTCACTGATCGCGGCCTTCACTCGCTTGCGCATGAGCGCGAAGTCCGGATTCGAGGAGTGAAAACCGGCAACCCCGGACTTGAAGACAACGCTGCGGACGCGGCCATCCTTGACGCGCAGGCTCAGGTCGACCATCAGCGGTAGCACTTCCTGCGGCATGTCGGTGTAGACGAGCTGCTTGCCGGCGTTGGCGACGTCCTCGTAGCGGGCCAGCATGTTGGTGGGGTTGGCCTGCTTGATGATTGCGTTGATCACGCAGCGTTGCCGGTCCATCCGCGCGAAGTCGTCCGAGCCGTAGCGACCGCGTGCGTACCAGAGCGCGCTACGCCCGTTGAGCTTCTGATTCGGCCCCGGCTTGAGGAACTCCTTTGGCGGAATGTGTCGATCTGTGTCGCCACCGATGGGGATGTAAGTGTTGATGTTGAGCTTGATGCCACCGAGGGCATTGATCATCTTGCTGAAACCCTGCAAGTTGATCAACACGTAGTAGTCCACCCGCAAGCCGAGTGCCTCACCCACTGAGAGCTTGAGCGCGTCAGCGCCGAGGTTGTCCGTCGGGCCGAGCACGTCCTTCGGCACTGAGCGTGGCACGTTGCGATACATCGCGTTGAGGAAGTACTCGGCGTCATTACCGGTGCCGCTGGTGAAACCGTACGGGTAGTGCTTGTGCAGCGGTGAGCGCGAAGGGAACGGCATGTGTTCAGCGTTTCGGGGAAGGCTGAACAGGGCCGTATCTCCGGTCTTGGTGTTGATGCTCGCCAAGATCACGGTGTCGGTCCGCGTGCCGACCCGACCAGGCCCCGCGTCGCCACCCAGAAGGAGGACGTTCAGCCGCGGCTTGCCGGCCCAGGGGTCCTGCGGCTTCGGCTCGCCTGATGCGGTCTGGGTTGCCTCGAGAGTCGGTCGGGTGGCGCTCTTGGTGTCCTTCTCACTTTGGAACACCGCAGCGACCGAGCTGGCAGTCACATAGGAGTAGTGCGCGGCAACCGCCATCGGAGCAGCAACGGCGAAGGAGAGGACGCCGACGAGAATGCCCCCGACCACCCGCTGGCCGCGGGTTGGACGACCGCGGAGGCTCAAGTGGCTTGCAATGATGACGCCTACCCAGATCACGCCAATAACGACCAACGCAATCGCCGCCCGGCGCAGCGTCGTGGGATCGACGGCGCGCGCGAGCAGGTTCTGACGATCGAACGCGGCATAGATGCCGAGGGCGAGGACGCCTGCGGCGAACAGGCCCAGAATGATGCTGCCAATGATTCGGCGCCGGCCTGCGATCAACCCCAGTCCCGGGATCGCAGTTCCGGCGACCGTGTAGGCCACGGCGCGTCGGAAGCTGCGGGTCGGTGGCATCGTTCCTCCATCCGTAGGCGGGGACGCGGAAGGCTCATCGGGGAGCTGCCAGCTCCACGTAGATTTTTCCGCTTGCTTTGGCATCAACATCCCTTACGCGCAACCCTGGAATGGAAAACCCGCTCCACAATACGTGCCCGACCGGCTCAATATGCGATTCTCGGACGAACGGCTGCAGGTGTGCGGAGGGGCGCGCGCCGCCGGCAAACGGCCCCATCGAGATCGCATCGTGGAACTGTTGGCAGATTGCAGCGGAACACGCCGCAGGATGCAGGTTGTCGACGGTTACCTAGTTCTCGGCATCGGCTTTGCCTCGCGTAGCGTCTGGTCGGTAGTCTTGCCCAGCGTTCTGCCGCAGCCGAGCGTTTGATTATGGGAGGCGTCGCCTAGTCCGGTCTATGGCGCCCGCCTGCTAAGCGGGTTGAGGGCTCAACCCTCTCGCGGGTTCAAATCCCGCCGCCTCCGCTCCCACCGGGCAAGGGTTGCTCAGCCCGGTGAGGACGTGTCAGCTCTCAGCCGTGGAGGTCGGGTGCTGACACGGGTTGTACCGACCAGCTCGCGGGCTCGTCGTCGGTGTCCGAGGCCGCGTCCGCTGCGGTTACGTGCACCTTGCCGGGCTGGTGGTGGGCCGGTGCATAGATCGCATACAGCTGCATCGGCTCGTCACCGATATTGGTGACGTTGTGCCAGGTACCTGCCGGCACGAGGATGCACCATCCGTCGGAGACCTCCTGGCTGAACTCCAGGTTGTCCCGGGTGGGTCCCATCTGAGCGCGGCCGCGGCCGGCGTCCAGTCGGAGGAACTGATCGGTGGCGGGGTGCATCTCGAGCCCGACGTCTCCGCCCTGAGGAATGGACATCAGCGTCAGCTGCAGGTACTTGCCGCTCCAGGCGACGGTGCGGTAGTTGGAGTTTTCCACCGTCTCCTGTTCGAGGTTGAAGGACTGAGGCTCAGGTCCAATGTCCTTGACAGTCATGTCGCGCCTTTCTGTTCGTAGTCACCCGCTTGTCGGCAAGAGTTGCTGATGTCCTGCTCGCCATCCTTTGAAACGCAAAGCGGCCGCCGACGTAGATCGACCTAGCCGATCTTTTGGCGACCGCGGGCCGTATGGCCGTGCGGGTGGGCATCGGCCCGGGCGATCAAGCGAGGGGCAGAAAGAGCAGACAATCAGTGGGACTGCTCTCGCCACGCCTTCGAGCCCGCCGAAGCGGCAACCTTGAGCTGGTGGGCTCGCCTGCGGGCAATCTCGCTTGGCGATTCCTCCAATTGCGCGATCCAGTTCTTGGCCGCCTGAGCCAGCGCGGTCCCGGACAGCACCGCCCCGATCACCCACACGAAGAAACCAATGCACAGCAACACGAAGCCCGAGCTGAGCAAGTTGCTGTTGACCTGGAACGCCGGTCGAGAAGTGGAGCTGCTCATCATGGTCCTCCTCATCGAACGCTTTCGCAGACCCGCGATGGGCTGCGTCTCATCATCCTCTCGCCCCGCGCGGCCGAGCATCACCCTGTGCGGGTGAATCGTCACGCTATCGAGAGACGGTAGACACGCCGCGCGTTGTCCCGGGCGATCAGCGAAGCAGTGTGATCAGCATCCTGGCTGGTCATCTCGCCGGTCTTGATCAATTCGCCGAGCACTGCCGACAGTCCCCGTCGGAACAGCAGCGCGCCGAGGTAATACAGCTCGGCCAGCCCGTAGGCGTCAGAGGAAAACAGCAGTTTCCCGAACGGAACCAACTCCAGGGTTTCGCGGATCAACGCCTTGCTGAGCGCGCCGGTGTTGTGGACGGCTAAGCCGATGTCGATGAAGACGTGCCCGAAGACCTGCGCCAGGTAGGCAGCGTGGCGGTGGAACGGATAGTTGTGCAGCAGCAGCACCGGAGTCCCGCGATTCTCGGTCGCCCGCAGGAACGGGGTCAGCCGAAGCGGGTCTGCTCGCAACAGATCGATATCGGCGTCGCCGTAGCCGACATGGACCTGCAACGGCAGGCCCGTCTCGATCGCAGTCCAGGCGAGCCAGGCGTTGATCACGGGGTCGGCGATCCGGTGGCGGACGCCCGCCGAGGGCCGCAGCTTCCTCAGCGCAGCAACGAGTGCGTCGGTGCTGGGAGGTTCCGACGGCAGATCGAGGCCCACCCGATACGCAGCGACGCTCTTCGCGGCTACAGCAGTGGACACATGCAGTGCCCGCTCGACGGCCATGGCGAAGTCCGCGGGCGCAATTCCGTTCTGCAGCAAATCCTCGGCCAAAGCCTCTAGCCTGACCACCTCGTACGCCGTGCCGCCGCCCATGGCCGCGAGCTCCGCCGGGGAGGACAGACGCTCGCCACCGACGCCGGTATCAACCAAGAACGTCTCGATGCCTGCGGCCGCCACCAGCAGCCGACTCGCCTCCACACCGAGCTCTCGACGGCGAGCCAGGTAATTCTCGGCCGAGGCGTGCGACCTCCAAGCCGAGAACCGGAGCGGCCCATCTCCGGACCGCGAGGCCGAGCATGGAGTCGAAGAAGGTCGTGGCCACCGACGCGGCGGCCGCCTCGTTCATCATGGCCTCGAAGGAGGGTCGATCAAGATCATGGAGCACGAGGCCGTGACAGTGATGATCGACAAGCGGTCCAAGATCAGCTGACTCAGCAAGCATCGTCCCTCCCGTTGGACCGTGGCGCTCCGCCCCTCTACTCCAGCCCTATTGTGTGATCCCGTGGACGTCGCCGAACGGCAGGCCCGCAGCGCTCACGCGGAGCGGCTTGTCCGAACCCTTGTCGGGCACGATGTCGGCATGGTCGCGACCACGTTCGTGGACAATGCCGGCATCACGCGCGTGAAGAGCGTTCCCCTCAAGGGGCTGCCGGAGTTGGCCGCGTGGGGTGCAGGCGCGTCGACCAGCTTCGACTTCTTCCGCTTCGATGACTGGTTGGCCGCGCCGCCGGACGGGACTGCGCCGGTCGGTGATCTTCGCATCATTCCCGATCTGCGGCGCTTGGTACCCCTGGCGGCGCAGCCTGGTTGGGCCTGGGCACCTGGTGATCGGTACCGGCAGGACGGCGAGCCGCACGAGTGCTGCAGCCGGCTCTTGCTGCGACGGCTGGTCGACGATGCGGCCGCCAACGGTTTGGGGATCAAGGCTGCTATTGAAATCGAATGGGTGGTGTCGGCGGGCGACGGTGACGACTTCGTCTCGGCGGCAGTCGGTCCCGCGTACGGCATGTCGCGGCTGGTCGGCGTATCGGACTACGTCCGCGATGTCATCGACGCGCTCAGTGCGGAGCGGATCAGGGTTCGAGCAGTTCCATCCTGAGTACGCGGCGGGGCAGCTCGAGGTGTCCGTTGCGGCCGAGTCCCCCGTTGACGCCGCCGACACCGCGGTGCTCGTACGCACCACCATCCGTGCCGTTGGCCGACGTTACAACTTTCGCACCTCCTTCTCTCCCAAAGTCGAGGCCGAAGGCGTCGGCAACGGCGGTCATGTGCACCTCAGCGTGTGGCGGGACGGACGGAATCAGATGGCCGGCGGGGATCGGCGATACGGGCTGACTCCGGTCGGCGAGGCCTTCACCGCCGGCATTCTGAAGCGGCTGCCGGCTCTGCTCGCCATTGGAGCGCCGTCGGTGGCCTCGTATCTGCGGTTGGTGCCATCACATTGGGCAGGGGTGTACGCCTGTTGGGGCTTGGAGAACCGAGAGGCCGCGCTGCGCATGATCACCGGGTCGGCGGGTAGCGGCGAGTGGGCCGCAAACGTCGAGGTGAAGTGCCTGGACCTGACGGCCAATCCCTATCTGCTGCTGGCTGGGCTGCTGGCTGCGGGCATCGATGGAGTCGCTTCTGAAGCGCAGCTGCCGGAGCCGGTGGACGTGGATCCGGCTGCACTGGCACCGGAAGAGCTGGACCGGCGCGGCATTCGGCGGTTGCCGACGAGCTTGCGGGAGTCCACCGATGCGCTGGCTGCGGATGGGCTGCTGCGGGAGGCGTTGGGGCCGGCGCTGATCAACTCCGTGCTGGCTGTCCGGGAATCGGAGATCAAACAATTTGCCGAGGCCTCGGCTGAGGACGTTGTCCGGGCCTTCCGGTGGGTGCACTGAGTCGTTGGTCTGCATCGCCTGGGAGGCGCAACCTACCAAGGCGTACCAGACCAAGATCAACGGCAAAAGTGCTCTAATGCAACTGCGGAACGATCAGGTAGATCCCGTAGAGTACGAGCAGTCCGGCGATGCCGATGAGGACATAGCCCAGCGAGACAGTCACGGTACCCGAGCCGCCTTCGTTTGACTTGATCTTGGCAGCCGAGACCAAACGGATGCCGCTCGCCAGCAAGATCGTAAAGATCACCGACGCCACGATGGAGACGACGGCTACGACGCCCAGGGCAGCCCAGTCGACGTGCATCAGGCGGCGCTCCTCTCTTTGGGCCGCTTGTTCTTCTTTTTCTTCTTCTTGGGCTTGGGAAGAGTCTCTAACCTCGGGTCATCGGGGTAGATGGTCGTGGGCGCAGCGGCAGCCAGCACCAAGACTTCGTGGCTGTCGGTGACATTGGCGTGGGTGATCCTGTGACGGCGAGACATGAGGTAGATCACCAGGCACGCGGTCGTGAGCAGCACCAGTAGCGCGCCGACGCCAGGAATGCCCTGATCAGAGAGCAGTGCAGCCAGCCCGCCGACCAGGCCGGCTCCGGGCAACGTGAGGAGCCAGGCGAAAACCATCCGGCGTGCGACGCTCCAGCGAACCTCTGCCCCTTCGCGGCCGACGCCGGACCCCAGAATGCCGCCAGTGCTGACATGTGTGGTTGATAGGCCGAACCCGAGGTGAGCCGACGCGAGGATCGTCGCGCTGGTAGCTGCGCCCGACGCCGCACCTTGTGGGGTCTCGATCTCGACAATTCCCTTGCCCATGGTGCGCATGATCCGCCAACCACCGGAATAGGTGCCCAGACCAATGGCGAGCCCCGCGGCGAGGATCACCCACATCTGGGGGCCGGTCCCGGATGCCTGCAGGTTGGCGGAGATCAGGACCAGTGTGATCACGCCCATGGTCTTCTGGCCGTCGGATGTCCCGTGAGCCAGCGCCACCATTGATGCCGTGAACGCCTGTCCGTATTTGAAGCCTGTGTTGCTGTGCACGCTCGGGGTTTTTCTGGTGATGCGGTAGGCCAATCGGGTGGCCCAGGCAGCGGCAATGCCGGCGACCAACGGGGCGACGATGGCAGGCAAGAGAACCTTGGAGACGATCACCCAGCCATGGACCGAGGCGATCCCAGCACCCACGATGACTGCCCCGATGAGGCCCCCGAATAGAGCGTGCGAGGAGCTGGACGGCAGGCCAACCAGCCAGGTCACCAGATTCCAGATGATCGCCCCAAGCAGCCCAGCCAGGATGATCGGAGCGGTGATGAGCGCATCGTCGAAGAATCCACCGGAGATCGTCTTTGCGACCGCGGTAGAGAGGCAGGCCCCGACGAGATTGAGGACCGCGGCCAGGATGACCGCGGTACGTGGGCGAAGGGCTCCGGTCGCAATCGGACCGGCCATGGCGTTGGCGCTGTCGTGGAAGCCATTCGTGAAATCAAAGATCAGGGCTACGGCGATGACCGTCAGGACGACGAACAGCTCTGTCACATCAGTTTCCCATCCGGAACGGGTGGTTTTGGTGTAGGTGAGCACGTGGCTTGACGCTCGAACTTAGTTGCCACGTGAACATTAGGTAAACAAATCGCGATGTCAAATGACCGATACCAGTCTCTCAGCGGCCAAGTAAATACGCTAGGGACCTTTTTCCTGACTTTGGTCGGGCACAAGTCCTAGCAGCAGCTCGTAAACACGTTTCAGATCGTCCGCCGGAGTGGGTGGCTGGATCAGGCTCGCGCCGATGCCGACGAGGTAGGGGAGCAGGGCGGTGGCCTGAACCGACGCGGGATTGTCGAGGATTCTTGACCAGATGCCCTCGAGCGACTCAAGCCGCCGCCGGTCGACCCGCTGTTGGACAGCGCGAACCTCGGGGTCTGAGAAGGCCCAGGCGCGCATCGCCACCTCGAGTTCGGGCTGGTACACGCTCTGCGTGCTGGTAATGGACGCTGTCAGGCCTTCTAGCGCATCCTTCGGCCTAGCGGCTGCTGTCTGCTCGATTGCTTCGTCCAGCGCCTCGACAACGAGAGTTTCGTACGCGGCAATCAGGGCCCGCTTGAAGTCGCCGGCGCCTGCGAAGTGATGGTGGAACGAGCCTTTGCTGACGCCGAGGCGTCGGCAAAGCCGATCGATACGGAGACCATCGGGGCCATCGCCGGCCACAGCCGCAAGCCCGGCTTGAAGCCAGTCCGAACGAGTAGGCACATCCCATACCATACCATACGGTATGGTATGGGAATATGAGAGCGGTGACTGTGATCGGTGGCGGGCTTGGTGGGCTGGCGGCCGCCATCACAGCGGCCGAGGCCGGAGCGGCGGTAACCCTGCACGAGGCGCACCGCACGCTCGGCGGGCGGTGGCGGACCACGCCGGTCAGGAGGAAGGACCAGCGGGTGTATCGCGCGCACGAGGGGCCGCACGTGATCTATGGCGACGGACCTACCTGGGCCTGGCTGAAGGAACGCCGCCTGCTCGGTGTCACCTGCCGAGTGCCTTTGTCCGCGATAGCGCGGTTCCGGTTCTGGCATAAGGGGCAGGTGCGACGGGTGCCGCCCGTCGGATTTCTGCGGGCTCTGCGCGTCTCGGCTCGAAGAGATATACCGATTGACAAATCCTTCCGAGCGTGGGCGTCGAGGCTCGTCGGTGACGAGGCGGCGGAAATGGGGGCATCGGCGTCCGGCGTTGGGGTCTTTCACCATGACCCGGGCTCGCTGTCCGCAGCCTTCGTCGCGGAGCGGCTCTCTCGGGTCTACTCCCTGCCGCCTGCTGCGTCGTATCGCCAAGGCAGCTGGGGAGCGATGTTTGACGATATCGGTGTGTACGCCCGCCGTCTCGGCGTGACGATAGAGCTCGGCTCGCGAGTGAGTTCGATTGGCGACGGAATCACCATCGTCGCGACCGAGCTGGAGTCGGCTCGAGCGCTGCTGGGCGATGAGTCCTTGGACTGGCCGTCAGGGCGTACCGCGCTTCTTGATCTTGGCGTGAAACGTGATCGACGTGATCTCTTCGTGGTGAGTGATCTTGACACCAGTGGGTGGATGGAGAACTTCACCGTGCCCGACCCGACGATCGCGCCACCGGGCGAGCACCTCGTACAGATGCAGATGCCGATCGATGCCGAAGCCTCCAAGGCCGATGGTGTCGTGCGTCTGGAGGCCATCGCGGATCAAGCACTTCCAGGCTGGCGGAAGCGTACGACGCATCGTCTCGAGTCGTTGGCCAACGCCCGGACGGGGGCAGTGGACCCTCCTGGCACCTCATGGCGCGACCGACCGGCGATCGATCGAGGAGACGGCGTTTACCTCGTGGGCGACCGGGTCGCCGCGCCTGGATTGCTCAGCGAAGTCAGCCTGAACAGCGGCGTGCGCGCAGCTCAGCTGGCTTTGGCCTGAGCATGGTTCTCGGTTGGTCGGAGCAGTCTGGGCCGATACACTCTCACGGTGTTGCTCGGCGGCTAGACACCGCATGAGCCTCCCGCACCCGTGGCTCAACGGATAGAGCATCTGACTACGGATCAGAAGGTTGGGAGTTCGAATCCCCCCGGGTGCGCCAGTGTTAGGAGGCAGCCTCCAGGCTGCCCTCTGGGCGGGCGGGTTGAACGAGTGGGGGGATGGCGAAGTACGCGCGCATACTGAGTACGACCGCCCCGAGGCCGGCACCGCGCGGGCCGAGCCTGACAGCCGCCAGGCGTTGGTGATGCCGGCGGGGCCATTGTCCCGCAGCGACCGGTGTAGGGCGGTGGTGTCGGACTGCAGCAGAGCGGATGCCGGTCCGCCGTAGACGATCAAGTCGGGGTCGAGGGTCCAGGCCAGGGCCGCCGTCAGCCAGCCGAGCGTGGCCTGGCAGCGGTCTCGGAGCTGCTCACCCGCGGGCTCGCCGGCTTCGACCGCGGCAAGCAAGTCTTCCCAGGTAGCGTCGCGGCCGACCTCGGACCGAAAGGCCTGCACCACGGCCTGCTGCCCGATCACCTGCTCCATGGTCGCGCCGCTCGACCCGTCGGCGGCCGGAAGGCGGATGTGGCCGGACTCGCCGACGCGGCCAACGCCACCCCGGTACAGCTCGCGATGCACCAGCAGCCCAGCGCCGACGCCAGAGCCGAGGAGCAGGTACAGCAGGTTGTCACCCTCGGAAGCGTCGCGCAGCTGCTACTCGGCCACCGCCGCGGCGTTGGCGTCGTGCTCGACATGCACCGGCACGCCGAACTGGGTCCGCACCGTTTCGCCTAGCGCGACGTCGCGCCAGCCCAGTGACGGCGCCCACTCCAGCCAACCCCCGCTGGTGACGATCCCGGGCACCGTCAAACCAATGCCCTCCAGCCGCCGACCGTCGACTAGGCCGGCCAATAACTGTGCCAGCCGCTCCTCGGCATATTGCGGGCGCTTCTCGGGCCGGGTCGGCTTCGTCGCCCGGCCGACCTCGCGGCCCGTTAGGTCTGTGACTACGGCAGTCAGCCGATCGTTGCCCAGCTCCAGGCCGCCGAAGTACGCGCCGCTACCCTGCAGAGCTACCCCGACCCGGGGCCGGCCGTTCGGCTTCGAGCCGTAAGGCGCGGTGTCGAGCTCACGGACCAGACCCTGCTCGAGCAGCGCTGAGATGATGACCGTAACCGTGGACCGGTTCAGCCCCAGCTCCTTGGCAGGTGCGACCCGGGATCAGGAGCCCTTGCGGGAGTGCTGAGGGATCCGGGCCTGGTTGATCTGTCGCAGTGCTGCGCTGGTGGCCACGATTCCTCCCACTTTGGGGTCGAGAACAATGAGGTGAGGCCGCCACCAAACCACATGTCAAGCCAGACGGCACGTCGAAGGGCGACGGAATTAAACGGAGGATCACCGTGAGAGTTGGAAGCCGCTCGCCTCGCTCCGCTGCGGGCGGCACTGCTTGATTCTTGGCCGTCACCTCCGACAAGAACCACTCAGCCGAAACGCGACCGGTCTCGAAGTCCGCCCGGCCGATCAAGCCACCGATGGCCGGCAGGACCGTGTGCGAACATGCGTTCCGGACGTGATCCGTCACTTCGTGAATGGTAGGAGTGGAATGTGCCGATCCTCCCGAAAGAGCGTGATCCTCGGCTAATCACCGTCCGTCGCGGTGGCACTCTGACGGACGAACACCACCGACTGTTGGCTGACTGGGCCCTCTTGTGCGCCGAGCACGTGCTGCATCTGTTCGAGGATCATCAACCAGATGACAGCCGGCCCCGCGACGCTATCGATGTCGGTCGAGCCTGGATTCGCGGTGAGGTGCGTATGGGTGAGGCACACCGAGCGGCTTTCCAGGCGAATGCGGCGGCGCGCGGGATGCCCGATCCAGCGAAGTTCGCTGCACTGTCGGCGGGTCAGGCGGTTGCGGTGGCTCACGTCGCCGCCCATGACCTGGGCGCTGCGGCGTACGCCATCAGGGCGGCCAGCGCATGCGTCCCAGCCGACGACGCTGCGCAAGCTCGGGCCAAGGAACGGGAGTGGCAGCGTGTGCACCTTCCTGCCGCTATCCGTGAACTCGTGCTCGACGATCAACAACGCCGGAGCGCCATCTGCTGGCACGTCTTCGACGACTGATCTGAAGCCTGCCACTCATCCGCTTCTGCCGCGGCGGCACTACTCGGCTACGGACCAGGCTCGCTCGAACTCCGCCCTCATTGTCATCCGACCTCGACGCCGCGATGTGCTCCTGTGGCACGCTAACCAGGAGGAGCGCATCGCAAAGTCCCTGGGCCTTCTATCATCCGGTGATGGTGTCGACTCCGGTTCTCGCTACCAAGCTGTACGCGCCGGCTCGGCGCCCGCAGCTCGTCGCCCGACCCAGGATCGCCGACCGGCTCGACACCACCCTCGAGGCAGGCCACCGGCTGACTCTCGTGTCCGCACCGGCCGGCTTCGGCAAGACCACCTTGCTCAGTGACTGGCTCACTGACCTCCAGCAGCGGCAGAGGCAGACCCGGGTCGGGTGGCTCTCCCTCGATGACGACGACAACGATCTGACCCGCTTCATGGCGCACCTGTTGGCCGCCCTGCAGAGCGCCGAACTCGAGGTCGACGCGGGAGTCCTCGAGTCGTTGTCCACCGCGTCGGCCGCCGCCCTGACCCCGCTCGTCAACGACATCGCTCGAGCCGGTGAACCCGAGCCGGGGATGCAGTGGATCGTGGTGCTCGATGACTACCACGTGATCGGAGCGTCTGAGGTCCATGAGGCGGTGGCCTTCCTGCTTGATCACCTTCCCGATCATCTGCACCTGGTCTTGGCGACCCGCTCCGATCCGCCGTTGCCTCTGGCCCGGTTGCGCAGTCGCGCGCAGCTCAGTGAGCTGCGCGCCGCCGACCTCCGCTTCACCCCCGGTGAAGCGCAGGCGTTCCTCAATCGGGTGATGGGGCTGGAGCTCACCGAGGCCGACGTGGACGCGCTGGAGGACCGCACCGAGGGTTGGATCGCCGGCCTGCAGCTCGCCGCACTCTCCTTGCGCGGCATCGCCGACCGGAAGGAGATCGCTGACTTCATTTCGGCGTTCACCGGGAGCAACCGGTTCGTCATCGACTACCTGGCCGACGAGGTTCTTGCCCGGCAACCCCCGCAGGTTCGTGACTTCTTGCTCCGCACCGCCGTCCTCGACCGACTTCACGGCCCGTTATGCGACGCCGTCACCGGCGGCACCGACGGCACGCGGACGTTGGAGGACCTCGAGCGGGGAAACCTCTTCGTCGTCCCGCTCGACACCGAGCGCTCCTGGTACCGCTACCACCACCTGTTCGCCGACGTGCTCCACGCACGTCTGCTCGCTGAGCACCCCGAACAGGTGCCGGATCTGCATGAGCGCGCCAGTGTCTGGTTCGCCGCTCGCGGCATAGTCGCGGACGCGGTGCGGCACGCGCTCGCAGCCGAGGATTTCGATCGTGCCGCTTACCTGATGGAGGAGGCGCTGCCCGAGTTGAGCCGGACCCGGCAAGACGGCCTGCTGCTGACGTGGATGCGGTCCTTGCCGGACCCGGTGATTCGCCGAAGTCCGGTCCTCACCATCGTCTCCAGCTGGTCGCTGCTGATGTCCGGTGACCTCGACGCGGCCGAATCGCGGCTCGACGACGCCGAAGCGGCGCTGGCCGCCGGTGCCCAAGACCCGGACCTTGCAGCAACGTGGGCGGACACTGACGATCTGCGGACGGCGCCGGCGACTGTCTCGGTGTACCGGGCATCGCTGGCCCAAGCACGCGGCGATGTCGCCGGCACCGTGCGCCATGCCCGGCACGTCCTGGACCTGGCCGGACCGGAGGACCACTTCCTGCGCGGTGCCGGCGGCGGTTACCTCGGCTTGGCCGCCTGGGCATCCGGGAATGTTGACGAGGCGCTGTCCACGTTCTCCGAAGCGGTCCGCAGTCTGCACGCCGCGGGCAACTCCGTCGACGAGCTGGACGCCACGGTTGTGCTCGCCGACATGTGGGTCGCCTCGGGTAGGCCGGCGCGCGCCCGCCGGCTGTACGAGCAGGCGCTGCAGACCGCCACCGCGGGCGGTCCGCCGTACCCCCGGGCAACGGCCGACCTACATGTCGGTCTGGCCGAGCTCGAGCCGTGAGCTTGATGACCTCACCAGCGCAGAGGCACACCTCGAGTCGGCCCGCGTTCTCGGTGAACGGGCCTCCATCACCGAGAACCGGCACCGCTGGTACGTCGTCATGGCGCAGGTCCGCGCCAGTCGCGGCGACTACGACACCGCGATACGCCTGCTCGACGAGGCCGACACGCTCTACCGGCGTGGCTTCTACCCCGATGTCCGCCCCATCGCCGCACTGAGGGCCCGAGTCCAGATCGCCGCAGGGGACCTGTCGTCGGCGGGCGGGTGGGCCGAGGATCGAGCTGTCAGTGTGGATGACGAACCGGACTACCTGCGTGAGTATGAGCACCTGACTCTGGCCCGGCTCCTGTTCGCCCAGCATCAGGCTGATCAGCACATCGACGGCGCAGCAGGTGCCTCGCCGGGCGCTAAGGTCCTTGGTCTTCTCGACCGGCTGCATGCCGCGGCCGCGGAGGCTGGGCGGGACGGCAGCGTGCTGGAGATCCGAGTGCTGCAGGCCCTGGCTCACCATGCCCGCGGTGATCTCCCCCAGGCGCTCGCGGCACTTCGCCGAGGCTTGGTCGACACACCGGAGCCGGACAGCCACGTGCGGCTGTACCTGGACGAGGGCGCCCCGATGCTGGCCCTCCTGCAGCACGCTGCGGGTTCCCCCGACCCCGCGGTGCAGGCGCACGTCCGACGACTCCTCGAGCGCGCTACCACCTCCGTCGAGGCTGCAGCCGAGCCGCAGCAAGCACTGGCCGAGCCGTTGAGCCACCGCGAACTTCAGGTGCTCCGGCTTCTGGCCAGCGAGCTCACCGGACCAGAGATCGCCCGCGAGCTTTACGTCACGCTCAACACGCTGCGCACACACACCAAGCGCATCTTCACCAAGCTCGACGTGACCACCCGGACAGCGGCGGTGCGCCGCGCCCACGAACTAGGGCTCCTCTAGTCGGCGGCGCTGCCTTTGGGGCCGCGCTCGTGTCACATCGTCAATCACATCATCTGGTGACGCGAGGTCACCACGTCGCTTCCTAGGTTGCAGACATCCCCGCGGGGACCGCCACGGACCAACCCGACAAGGAGCGAACATGACCATCACACCGACGACCCTCTTCCGGGCGGCAGGCGTCGCCGCCGTTGCAGCCGGACTGATCTTCATCGGCGTCCAGATCAACCATCCCCACTCTGACGTCATCTCCGTCACGACCACTGAGTGGGCCGTGCGCAACTCACTGAAGGTGCTGATGGCCGCCCTGGCGCTGGCCGGCATCACCGGCATGTACCTCCGCCAGGTCAAGCAGATCGGCGTGCTGGGCCTGGTCGGGTACCTGCTGTTTGGGGCCGGCTACCTGCTCATCACGAGCACCGCCTTGATCTCCGGCTACGTCCTCCCATCGCTCGCTGATACAGACCCCGGCTACGTCAGCGACGTCCTCGCCGCGGCCACCGGCGGTACCGTCGAGGGCGACATCGGCCTGCTGCAGAACGTCATCCAGGTTCAAGGCATCGCGTTCCTGGCAGGCGGCCTCGTCTTCGGCATCGCGCTGTTCCGGGCCCGCGTACTCGCTCGCTGGGCGGCCGTGCTCCTCGCCGTCGGCAGCGTCGTCACCGTTCTGCTCTCGGTGATGCCGGACGCCTTCTACCGGTTCCTGGCTTTCCCAAACGGCATCGCCATGGTCGGCCTCGGCTATGCGCTGTGGCGTACCGCGCGTACCGACATTGCGACGCTGCCGACCCCGGTCGAGGGTCCGCGCGTGGTCACCACGGCGGGTGCCGAATGACCCTGCGCACCGTCCTGAACACCAGACCGGCACCGCAGCGCCGGCCGGGTGCCCGGGGCGGGTCGAGCTGGCGCGTCCCCTTGGGCCTGGTGATCCTCAGCCTCATCCCTGTGGTCGCCGGTTCCCTGCGACTGCTCGAGGTCGCCGGCGGTCCACAACTTATGCCCACCAACCCGCGCATCGACGCCTCCCCGGCGCCCGTGGTGGTGCACGTGCTCGCCGCGGCCCTCTACGCCTTCCTCGGCGCGTTCCAGTTCTCCGTCCGGTTGCGTCGCCGCCGGCCCGGCTGGCACCGCAAATCCGGCCGGATACTGGTCGGGGCTGGTCTACTCGTCGCCGGCTCCGGGCTCTGGATGACGCTGTTCTACCCTGGCGCACCGGGTGGGAACCTGCTGTGGGGCATCCGGCTCCTGGTCGGCTCCGCGATGGCCGCCAGCATTGTTCTGGGGTTCACGGCAATCCGCCGTCGCGACATCCCCGCCCACCGCGCCTGGATGGTGCGTGCCTATGCCCTCGGGGTCGGCGCCGGCACCCAGGCGTTCACCCAAGGTATTGGTGAGGCCCTCTTCGGCACCAGCGACCTGAGCACTGCCATCTCCGTAGGATCCGGCTGGGCCATCAATGCGGTTGTCGCCGAATGGGTCATCCGACGCCCGTCCGTTCGTCGAGCTGCTCGCGCCCGAGCCCACGCAGCGTTGGCGGGTGCGCGATGAACCAACGTCCCGGGCCGTACGCGCCTGCCCACTACGAACTCCGGATCGTGGGGCACCTCGACGAGCACTGGTCGGCCTGGTTCGGCGGGTGGGCCCTCATCCGCGAAGACGACGGCACAACCACCCTGCGTGGCGCAGTGACCGACCAGGCCGATCTGCACGGCCTGCTCGCCAAGGTGCGCGACCTCGGCACCACCCTGATCTCGGTCAAAACCGTCGACGCCCCAAGTCGACGGCAGGTCGGATGAGCTCGAGCCCGCGGCGAGGACTGCCACGATGTGCCCATGAGCACCCCCGATCACCTGGTCACGACTGTGTCAACCCAGCCTGGCCCCGGCTTGACGAGGTAGCCGGTCCGGTCCCACCTCAAGTATCAGAAGTAGGTGGGTTGACGCGGCACGCATGGCTGTTCGAGGCAGGCGACCTCGCTTTCGGTGAGCTTGAGGTCGACGGCGGCCGCCGCGTCGTCGAGGTGCTGGATTTTGGTGGTCGATGATCGGTGCGCTGACAGAGCATGAGCATGCCGGCTCGGTCGGAGCGACGTGTAGGTGGGCTCCGGTTGTGGGCTCACAGCGCGGTTGATCTCGTTCGCCAGTTCCATAACCGCCTGCATCAGGGCATTCCCGTTTTAGCAGTGCTGGGTCGTTATGGTCCACGCCCTCCACCGCGACAAGGCGTATCGGCCCACGGGCGCCGGCGACCGACCGTCGGCTTTCCTCGGGAGGAACGATGGAGTCCTCTGTGCCATACACGACAGTGATCGGTGCGGTGACGCGCGCTACATACTCGGCTACCGGGTAACGGTCTTTCAGCAACGCACGTACGGGCAAGAATGGGTAGTGAATCTGTCCCACCGAGGCGAGGTCGGTGAACGGTGAGCGCAATACAAGCCCTGCCGGCTGGTGCTCGGTCGCCAGCTCAGCGACCACCGCAGCGCCGAGGCTTTCGCCGTAGTACAGCAAGCGTTCACCGGGCTCGCCCTCGTCGGTGAGGAACCGATGAGCGGCGCGTACGTCCTGAGCCAGCCCTTCCTCGCTTGGGCGCCCCGGGTTTCCGCCATAGCCCCGGTAGTCGAACAGCAACACCCCGAAACCTTGGTTCGCCAACGCTCGGGCAAGGGGCGCCCGCAAGCTGCGGTCACCGGCGTTGCCATTGGCAATTAGAACCGTGAATTAGAACCGTGAATGTACCGGCCGCGCCGCGTGCCGGGACGTACCACGCCCCCAACATCACTCCGTCACTTGTCGTGAGCTGTACGTCGCGCCCGCCCGCCAGCATGGTGGCCGCCGACGGCACGGCGCCGGTGGACGGCAGATAGATCAGACGCCGCTGAAAACGTCCAGGAAAACAGCACCACCGCCACGACTGCCGACGCGAACAACACCACACGCCGCACGCTCCCAGTCCGGTCCTACGCTGCCATCTCCGGGCGCTGGCCACTGCGCGAGCGCTGCCGTTGCTGTGGCGAGGTCATCTGCGGCGAACACCAGCCGCGTGGCGGTTCCAGGTAGACGAGGTTGATGCTGACGCCTGCGTCCCCCACCTTGCGGCTCACCCTTGCGTTCGCATTTGACAACTCCAGCCCTCGGAGAGTGACGACGATGGACCCTGCGCGAGCCGAAGTCTCGTGGCCGGTCCAGGTCCCCGCCGTGACTCACGCGTCAACTCAGAACAGCAACGATAGGTTGGTCGTTGATCCCGATGGTCGACGGCGGGTCAGGATTGAGGGGGCGATCAGTGGCACGGGTGGTGGTGACGGGCGGCGCGGGCAAGCTCGGGCGCGCCTGTGTCGATGAGCTCGTACGTCATGGTTGGGATGTCGTTGTGTTCGATCGGACGCGTCCGTCGGCGGAGAGTAAGGCGCTGTTCGTTCCGATCGATCTGACGGACTATGGCCAGGTGCTGGATGCGATGCTGGGGGTGGAGGAACGCTACGTTCGACCGGACGCGCTGGTGCATCTCGCCGCTGTCCCCGCGCCAGGGATCGTGCCCGACCACTTGACCTTCATGAACAACATCAGTTGCAGCTGGAATGTCTTTAGCGCGGCGCGGCGTGTTGGAGTGACGAACATCGTCTGGGCGTCGAGCGAAACGGTGCTGGGGCTGCCGTTCGACACCCCGCCGCCCTACATCCCTGTGGATGAGGAATACCCGCCCCGACCCGAGTCCACCTACTCTCTGGTCAAGACACTGGAAGAAGCCATGGTCGTTCAGTTGTGCCGCTGGAACCCGGAGTTGAAGATCATCGGGCTGCGGTTCTCGAACGTGATGGAACCCGCCGACTACACCCGCTTTCCGTCCTTCGACGACGACCCAGGTTCGCGGAAGTGGAATCTCTGGGGCTACATCGACGCCCGCGATGGCGCGCAGGCTGTCCGTCTTGCCCTCGAGTCGGATCTGACCGGAACCGAGGTCTTCATCATTGCCAACGCGGACACCGTCATGTCCCGTCCGAACAGCACCCTGATCGCGGAGTTCTATCCCGATGTCGAGGTGCGCGGCGACCTCGGAGAGCACGACACCCTGCTCTCGATCGCGAAGGCCAGACGGCTGCTCGGCTACCGACCCGCTTACGGCTGGCGCGAGACCGCCACCCCCTAGCCTGCGTTGCCCCATGCAGTGGCCGGCGTTCGTTCATACATCCCATCCACGCCGAAGCGGTGCGCCAGCCGGCTTCTCGTGTTAGAGACGGTCTTGCCGACCAAGCAAGCACCGGCGATGCGTGGCCGCGGCAGCCTAACGTCCGCCAGAGATGCAGGTCGCCGACAGGCGGATGATCGCATTCGTCGGCTTCAGGATCTGCGGATCCGGGCGTTCTTCGACCCGGACATCACCAGCGGCATACATGACCGCCGCACAACGTCTCCTTGATCTTGGTGTCGTTCGGATGGCCGAGCCGGAACCGACCAGCGACCCTGGTTGAGCACGGCCCGCTTTCACCCGGAATCCAGGCCTGGTCGAGTCCCACCACCAAATAGACCCGCACAACAGGCGGGGAGGGAGTCTCTGTCAAGACGTGTATTGACAGGGCATGCCAAGCGGCGCGGGCAGACCGTACTGTCGGTTACGTGGACAACCGCGCCGAGGTCCGCGAGTTCCTCATCTCGCGGCGAGCCAAGCTCACTCCGCAGCAGGCGGGTCTGCCTGAGGTCGGCAGCTCTCGGGTCCCCGGTCTGCGCCGCGGCGAGGTCGCCGCCCTGGCCGGGGTGAGCGTCGAGTACTACTCCAAGCTCGAACGCGGGGCGTTGGCCGGGGCGTCCGCCTCCGTCCTCGACGCGATCGCCCTCGCACTCCAGCTAGACGACGCCGAGCGGGCTCACTTGTTCGACCTCGCCCACCACAACGATCGAGGAGATCGCGGCGGCGGCAGACGGCGCCCACGTTCTTCCGCTACTTCCCGACCAAGGAAGAGATTGTCTTCTGGCCTGCGCATCGCCTGCTGCTTGCCGAATTGATCGCCGCGCGGCCTGCGGATGAACCGGCAGTTCAGGCGTTGTGCCACGCCATCGTGGATGGTCTATCGGCCCTTTACGACCGGGACAGGGAGCGCGTACTCGAGCGGCTCAAGCTGGCGTTCCGTACGCCCGCTCTCCATCCGCGCCTACGGCAAGAGCAGGCAATCACTGCACTCGCAATGGCAAAGGTCCTTGCCCGGCGGCTTCACACGAGCGCCGAGGACCTAGAAGTTCGCGCCATCGCAGCCGCCGTCGCCGCAGCGCTTTGGGTCGCGGTGGAGGAATGGCAGGCAACCGAGGGGCGGGCCGATCTGCGCACGCTGATCGACCGGGCACTCGGGACGGTCCTCGCTGGCGACGTGCTAGGTATAACGACCGAAGCAACCTGAGAGCCGAAGCCGGGGGAATGCCGCGGAAGGCGACAGCCACAGCTTGAACCATCGAGTAATCGGGGAGGTGAACACGTCGTGGTGGAGATGCTGGCGTGGTGCGGCGCCGCCCTCTCCTGCCTACTGTCTGTCCCGCAGGCTATCCGCGTGCTGCGGGCGGAGCGCCTCACTCTCCGCATTCACATATGTGATCGTTCTGAGCAACGCAGCAGTCTGGGCCACCTGGTCGCTGCTCACCGGCGAATACGCAGCGGGTATACCGGGCGGGCTTGATCAACGGCCCGGCCGCCATCCTGATCTTGCATCGGCTGATGATCGCCCGTTACAAACGGCGAATCAAAAGTCAGATAGCCCTTGGGTCGGCCGCGCGTTCGCTCACATGCGCCCGGCAGCCGGTGCATAGATGACAGCAAGCCGAGCAAGAACGAGCCGTACGGCCTGGAGGCAGGCAAACTAGCCCTGGCCACCCCTCGGTGGGCTGGGTGGCCAGGCGTTTGATTACTGCTAAGCGAACTTAGATTGCGCGTACGTTGTCAGCCTGAGGGCCTTTGCGGCCCGGCTTTGTGTCGAACTCCACGCGCTGGCCCTCATCGAGCGAACGAAAGCCGGTCGACTCAATAGCGCTGTAGTGCACGAATACGTCAGCGCCGCCGCCGTCGACCTCAATGAAGCCGAAGCCCTTTTCGCCGTTGAACCATTTGACGGTTCCTTGTGTCATGACATCTCCTAGCATCTCGAGGTCGCACCTCACGACTCTCGACTGCTGTCGGACGCAAATCGGTGCAAGCGCCCACGCAAAGTTCTCGGGGACGTAGCACTTACCACGACACAAAACTTGCAACAGCGTCCCCAGTCTGCCACACAGCCCGCACTGCCTCAGCCAACAACCACGTTTGAGATCTAGCGACCAAAGGACCCTAGTGTCTGCGAATTCCAGGCGCACGACATTAGGTAGCTGTCCGGTGAAAGCTTGCATACGACCGCAGGCCTCTAACGGATCAAGCTTCCAGATTGACTCCCGCGTTGCAGTCAGCACGGACCGTCCCCAGGCCGGCTATCTCATCGATGGTCCGCGTAGAGTCGAAGGCGTCTCAAGATTGGGGATGACCATAACCGTCAGCATGGGTATCCCGGGGTTAGATGAGATACGTCCGGGAACGCACATGTGCGCTCTCTATTCGGGCCCAGCGGAGCGCGACAGGCTGCTGTTCCCCTTCCTGCGTGAAGGGATTCGCGAGGGCGACAAGTGTCTCTGCCTGATCGACGACCCTGAGGTGGCGTCGTTGGTCCGTGACCGGGTGGAGGGACGGCCGGGCGGCGACAAGCCGCGGCGTACCGAGCAGCTCGATGTCGACCGGACATCTGATGCGTACCTCGAATCCGGGCGCTTCTCAGTCGAGCATATGAGGTCCTTCTTGTCAGGACGCATGATCAGGGCTGCCGAGTCGGATTTTCCGATGCTGAGGGCTGTTGGCGAGATGTCCTGGGTGCTCCCGCAGCCCGGAGGTGCAAAGGACTTCTTCGTCTATGAGTCGGCGGTCAACCAGATCGTCGAAGACATGCCTGCGGTCTTCATGTGCATGTACGACCTGCAGGGCTTCGGCGTCTCGATGCTCGTCGACGTGCTCAGGACCCATCCCAAGGTGCTACTGGACCGGACTGTGCTCGACAATCCTCATTACCTGACTCAAACGGAGGATTTCTCAGTCGATGGCTCCGCCGCGACTCGATACCCGCTGGCCAAGGTGCCAACGCGGCGGACCCGTGCGGCATTCGACCCGTGGCGATCGCTCACAGATGCCGAGCTCCGGATTGCCGAGCTCGTAGCCGGCGGACTTACGAACCGGAACATCGCCGAGTACCTGAACCTCTCACCCCATACCATCGACGCCCACCTGAAGCACACGTACACAAAGCTCAACATCCACTCACGTGTGGAGCTCGCGGTGTTGGCCTTGAAGCATCGCTAGCTGGGGATCGTTCACACCCTCCTGAGCCTGCGTTTCCCGTCTACCAGGCAGCTGCGGAAACCTACGTTCACATAGGTTTCCTGCGGTCCGCACAGTTTGCAAAGTGTGCAGACCGTCAGCAACCCACGTGGACGTAGGTTTCCACAGCCCAGTCGTAGGTTTCCGCAGCCGCGTGGCGTAATGAACACCAGACGTCCCCTATTCAGGGGATGTCAGCCAGCCGCTGCAGTGGCAGCATGATCAAGTTAGGCAATCGGGCGACGGGAGTCAGTGGTGGCAACGGCGGTAGGCATCGATCTTGGAACGACGAACTCGGTCATTGCGGCGATGGAAGGGGGACAGCCCCAGGTCATCCCGAACGCCGAGGGCAACCGGACCACCCCCTCAGTGGTGGCCTTCCTTGAATCCGGTGAGCGGCTTGTGGGCCAGATGGCCAGACGCCAGGCCATCTTGAATCCGAAAGGCACCATCTATTCGGCGAAGCGGTTCATCGGCCGAAAGTACGACGAGGTCACCAGCGAGCTCAACGCGGTCTCCTTCGACGTCGTACCTGGGCCTGACGGTGCGGCACGGTTCGAAGTCCATGGGAAGCAGTACGCACCCGAGGAAATCTCGGCGCAGGTGCTCCGCAAACTGGTGGATGACGCGGGCAAGTTCCTCGGTGAGAAGGTCACTGAGGCCGTGATCACCGTGCCCGCGCACTTCAATGACGCGCAGCGCCAAGCGACCAAGGACGCCGGACGGATCGCGGGCCTTGAGGTTCTCCGGATCATCAACGAGCCCACCGCAGCTGCGTTGGCGTACGGCATGGACAAGCTCGAGAACGAGACGGTCCTGGTCTTCGATCTTGGCGGTGGGACTTTCGACGTCAGCATTCTGACCGTCGGCGAAGGGGTCGTCGAGGTCATGGCGACCGCCGGTGACACGCATCTGGGCGGCGACGACTTCGACCGCCGGATCGTCGACTACCTTGCCGACGACTTCAAGAAGGCGAACGGCATCGACCTGCGCAATGACCCGCAGGCCCTGCAACGTCTCTTCGAGGCCGCAGAGAAGGCCAAGGTCGAACTGTCGGCAGTCACCCAGACCGCCGTCAACCTGCCGTTCGTCACCGCGGACGCATCCGGCCCCAAGCACATGAACGTCAACCTGATGCGGTCGACGTTCGACCAGCTCACAGCGGACCTCGTTGAGCGTTGCGTCGCGCCGGTGAAGCAGGCCATGGAGGACGCGAAAGTCACGACGAACGATATCGACGAGGTCATCCTCGTCGGCGGGTCGACAAGGATCCCTGCCGTGCAGGCCCTGGTACGCCGCCTGGCGGGTGGCCGGGACCCGAACATGACCGTCAACCCGGACGAGGTGGTGGCCATCGGTGCGGCAGTCCAGGCGGCGATCATCAAGGGCGAGGTGAAGGACGTACTCCTACTCGACGTCACGCCACTGTCGTTGGGATTGGAAACCCTCGGCGGCGTGATGACCAAGGTCATCGAGCGCAACACCACCATCCCGGCCCGACGTACCGAGATCTTCAGCACTGCCGAGGACACCCAGTCCGCGGTTGATGTCGTGGTTCTTCAGGGAGAGAGGGAGCGCGCCAGCGACAATCGCGTGCTTGGCCGATTCCGCCTGGAGAAAATTCGGCCCGCGCCACGCGGTGTCCCACAGATCGAGGTCACCTTCGACATCGACGCCAACGGCATTCTGCACGTCTCGGCGCGTGACAAGGACACCGGCGCCCAGCAGCAGATCACGATCAGCGAGACGTCCAACCTGAACCAGTCAGAGATCGAACGGATGGTTGCGGACGCCGAGGCACACCGCAGCGAGGATGCCGCGCTCCGCGCACAGGTGGACGCCCGAAATGAGCTGGACACCGTGGCCTATCAGGTGCGGCGAACGTTGGAGGACAACGTAGGAGCGATTCCCGAGCACGAGCGCGCCCGGGCCGAGCTGCTGGTCAACGATGCGCGCACTGCGCTGGATGAACAGGCGGACGTCGAACGGCTGCGCGCCCTTACTGGAGAGTTGCACCAGATGCTGCAGTCCCTGGCTGCTTCAGCACGGGCTGGCGCTACAGCTGGGGCGTCCGCTGGTTCGGCGGAAAGCTCGGGGCAGTCGGGCGACGATTCCGATGACGTGATCGACGCCGAATTCACCGCGCGCTGATCCGCCATGTCAGAGCAACCGGTCCCCGAGCGCGACGGTGTTGAGCCGGAGCAGCAGATGCCCAGCCGTGACCATGCCGAGCCCGAGCCGCCGAGCTCCGAGCCTGACCGCGCCGGGCCAGAGCCCGATGCGTTGGAGAAAGCCCAAGCACGGGTAGCCCAGCTGGAAGACAGCTGGCGGCGCACCGCAGCAGAGTTGGACAACTTCCGCAAGCGATGCGCGAAGGACTTGGTCCGGGCACGAGAGCAGGAGAGAGCCAGGACGGCCGCCGGGTGGTTACCGGTGGTCGACAACTTGGAGCGCGCGTTGGAGCATGCCTCGTCCGATCCTGAGCAGATCATCGAGGGCGTACGTGCCGTGTATCAGCAAACACTCTCGGTACTCGCCAGCCTCGGCTTTCCGCGGCGTGACGACACCGGCAGGGCCTTTGACCCGGCCCTTCACGAGGCGATCGGCACGATCGCCGACGATGAGCTCGTACCGGGCACTGTGGCCCGTGTGGTACGCCCCGGGTACGGTGCCGACGATGAAATCCTTCGCCCTGCAGCTGTGGTGGTGGCCACCAGGAGCGATTGATGGCCCGAGACTTCTACGAGGTCCTCGGTGTCGCCAGAAATGCCGACCAGTCCGAGATCCAACGGGCCTATCGCAAACTGGCTCGGCAACATCACCCTGACGTCAACAAGGACCCCGCTGCCGAGGCACGATTCAAGGACATCTCCGAGGCGTACGACGTGCTCTCCGACCCTGAGCAGCGCAAGCGCTACGACGCCTTCGGGGAGGACTTCCGCCGCGTGCCACCCGACGTCAGCCCCGAAGAGTGGCGACGGGCGCGCGCGTATGCCGGGGCGGCACCGGGCGGCGGCCAAGGTCCGGGCGGGCCGTTCAGGTCGGGCGGCGTACGGTTCACCGATGCCGAGGAGATCGATCTGGAGGACCTCCTCGGCGGGATCTTTGGTGGCCGTGGCCGTACCCAATGGGGCCCGATGCCTGGTTCGGACCAGGAAATCGAGGCGGAGATCACCGTCGAGGAGGCCTACCACGGAGCCCAACGCAGCCTGGCCATCACCGGTCCAGAGGGTCAGCGGACCCTTGATGTGAACATTCCCGCTGGCGTCGTCGACGGGCAGCGTATCCGGCTCCGCGGCCAGGGCGGCCGAGGCTCAGGCGGAGGAGAGTCGGGCGACCTCTATTTGATCATTCGGATCGCCCCACATCCCCGTTACCGTGTGTCGGGCCGGGATCTCTACGCGTCGCTCCCACTGTCACCATGGGAGGCGGCGATCGGTGCCGCGGTCCCCGTCGACACGCCTGGAGGGTCCGCGACGGTCAACGTCCCACCCGGAACGTCTAGTGGCCGGCGCCTGCGCCTGAAGGGCCGCGGGCTGCCGAACCGCCGAGGGGAACCGGGTGACTTCTTCGCGGAGGCACAGATCAAAGTGCCAGCGTCACTGTCACGGGAAGAGAAACGGCTCTACGAGGAGCTTCGAGAGCATTCCACCTTCAACCCGAGGGATCAGCGATGACCACCGAGCGGAGATACCCACTCGCTCGCCCGTTCCGGCTGAGCTTGGACAGTTATGCACGTCTGACCGGCGTACATCCTGATCTTGTGCGCCGCTTCATAGCTCTCGGGCTGCTCGAGATGACTCGGGATGCCCAGGGCGCCCTCTGGTTCGAACCGTCCCAGGTGTCCGCCATGGCCAGAATCCAGCGGCTGCACAGAGAACTCAACCTGAACTACGCCTCGCTCGGCTTGATCATCGACCTGCTTGATCGGATCGCGCAGCTCGAGCGGTCACAACGGCACTCAGGTGCCAGGGGAGGAGATCGATGGACCTGAACCGCTTGACTCAGAAGTCGCAGGAGGCATTTCACGATGCCCAGACCAAGGCGCTTCGCTTCGGTCACACCGAAGTGGACGGTGAACACCTGCTGCTAGCGCTGCTGGACCAGAGTGAGGGCCTGATCGGGCCACTTCTTGCCCGCGCGGGGGCGGATCCGGACCGGGTACGCGAGGATCTGGAGGCGGAGCTCCGCCGCCGGCCCCGCGTTTCCGGTCCGGGCGCGGCGCCCGGTCAGGTATTCGTGACCCAGCGGCTTTCCCGCCTGATCGAGGCCGCCACTCGCGAGGCGCACCGGCTCAAGGACGAGTACGTCTCCGTGGAGCATCTCGTCGTCGCGCTGATCGACGAGGGTTCATCATCGGCGGCCGGAAGGCTCCTGCAGCAGCAGGGCCTCACCCGCAATGGTTTCCTGTCTGCGCTGACCGGGGTCAGGGGCCACCAGCGGGTCACCTCTGCGACGCCGGAGGGCACGTACGAGGCGCTTGGGAAGTATGGTCGCGACCTGGTCGCCGAGGCGGCCGGCGGCCGCCTGGAACCGGTGATCGGCCGCGACGCCGAGATCCGTCGTACGATCCAAATACTTTCCCGCAAGACCAAGAACAACCCGGTGCTGATTGGTGAGCCCGGCGTTGGGAAGACGGCCATCGTCGAAGGACTGGCGCAGCGGATCCACAACGGGGACGTACCCGAGGGGTTGCGCAACAAGACCGTCTTCGCGCTGGACCTGGGCTCGTTGGTCGCTGGAGCGAAGTACCGCGGGGAATTCGAGGAGCGACTCAAGGCCGTCCTCAACGAGGTTCAGAGCGCTGAAGGCAGGATCCTGCTCTTCGTCGACGAGCTGCACAACGTCGTCGGGGCAGGCGCCGCGGAAGGCGCCATGGACGCCGGCAACATGCTCAAACCGATGCTCGCGCGAGGCGAGCTGCACATGATCGGCGCCACGACGCTCGATGAGTACCGCACCCATATCGAGAAGGACGCCGCACTCGAGCGCCGCTTTCAGCCGATCCTGGTCGACGAACCGAGCGTGGAGGATGCCGTTTCGATCCTGCGCGGGTTGCGGGAACGCCTCGAGGTCTTCCATGGTGTCAAGATTCTTGACGGAGCCTTGGTCGCCGCGGTAACGCTGAGCCATCGCTATATCTCCGACCGCTACCTGCCTGATAAGGCCATTGACCTGGTGGACGAGGCGTGCGCCATGTTGCGTACGGAGATCGACTCGATGCCTGCTGAGCTCGACGAGCTGACGCGGCGTGTGACGCGGATGGAGATCGAGGAGGCTGCGTTGGCCAACGAGGAGGACACCGCCAGCAAGGCCCGGCTCGAGGCGCTGCGGCGCGAACTGGTGGACGCACGAGCCGAGGCCGACGCCATGCGCGCCCGCTGGGAGGCAGAGCGTACGGCGCTGCGGGAGGTCCAGGCGTTGCGGGAGGAACTGGAGCAGGCCAGGCAGGAGAGCGAACAGGCCGAGCGTGACTATGACCTGAACCGGGCCGCCTCACTTCGGCACGGCAAGATGCCGGAGCTGCAGCGTCGGCTCGAGGCGGCCGAGGCGAGGCTGGCCAGTAAGCAGGGAGAGCATCGACTGCTGCGCGAGGTGGTGACCGCGGACGAAATCGCGGCCATTGTGTCGCGGTGGACAGGCATCCCGGTCACCCGGCTGCAGGAGGGCGAGCGCGAGAAGTTGCTCCGCATCGACGAGGTGCTTCACGAGCGGGTGGTGGGCCAAGACGAGGCGGTTCAGTTGGTGGCGGATGCGATCATCCGTGCTCGATCCGGTATCAAGGATCCGCGTCGGCCGATCGGGTCGTTCATCTTCCTGGGCCCTACGGGTGTCGGGAAAACCGAGCTCGCCAAGAGTCTTGCGGCTGCCCTGTTCGACACCGAAGAAAACATGGTCCGCATTGACATGAGCGAATACCAGGAGCGGCACACGGTGAGTCGACTGGTCGGCGCTCCACCTGGGTATATCGGCTATGAGGAGGGTGGCCAACTTACCGAGGCCGTACGGCGCAAGCCTTACTCGGTGATCTTGCTCGACGAGATCGAGAAGGCCCATGTCGATGTGTTCAACACCTTGCTCCAGGTGCTCGACGACGGCCGGCTGACCGACTCCCACGGCCGTACGGTCGACTTCCGCAATACCGTGGTGATCATGACCTCGAACATTGGATCGGAGTTATTGATGCAGGGGGTGACCGCGCAGGGAGAGATCAAGAACGATGCGCGCAGCATGGTGCTGGGTGCGTTGCGCAACCACTTCCCACCGGAGTTCTTGAATCGGGTGGACGAAGTCGTGCTGTTCAAGCCCCTCACCCTGGACGAGATCGAGCTGATAGTGGACCTGCTGCTCAACGACCTCCGAGCCCGGCTCGCGGAGCGCCGGATCGGCCTGGTGATCACCGAGCCTGCGCGGCGGTTCATCGCCGAGCAAGGATTCGACCCCGCGTACGGCGCCCGACCGCTGCGGCGTTTCATTGCCCGTGAGGTCGAGACCCGAGTCGGTCGAGCACTGCTGCGCGGTGATCTGCCAGAGGGCGGCGAGGTCTTTGTCGACCTCGTGAACGGCGAACTCACCGTGATATCCAGGAGCGGGCCGCCGGAGGAGAGAGAAGCGGCATGAGCGCGGGCGTCGAGAACCCCCCGAAGGTCGTCGTGTGTTCGAACTGTCAGACGAAAAACCGCGTTCCCGCCGTCGCTCGCGGCGTGCCCCGCTGCGGGAAATGCCATACACCGCTGCCCTGGGTAGTGAACGGCTCCGACGCGGACTTCGCTGACGTTGTGGAGGCCTCGACCATCCCCGTGCTTGTCGACATGTGGGCGCCCTGGTGTGGTCCCTGCCGAATGGTGAGCCCGGTGCTCGAGAAACTCGCGGGTGAGTTCGCGGGGGATCTGAAGCTGGTCAAGGTCAACGCCGACGAGGCGCCGGGGTTGAGCCAGCGGTTCGAGGTGCTGGCGATCCCGACCCTGATCCTCTTCGAACGCGGCAAGGTGGTCGACACGCAGGTGGGAGCCGCTCCTGCTGCCGTGCTGCGGAAATGGGTGACAGAGAAACTCGGCTTGGGGAGATGACCGCCGGTTGGGACCCGAATGTCCCGTCACGGTGGTCGGCGACGCCACGTGGAGCCAGTTCATCCGTACGTGCCCGGTCGAAGATTCGGTGCCGGTGACCCTCGCTCGTCGGGCTGCCGAACTCCGCCGTGGAGCCCGGAAAGGATGCGGCGTTGATGGGTTCGTCGTGGTGCTGGCTGAGCCGAACGGTGCCGTTCTCACTGGCGATGTCGGTGATCTGCTGGCGCTTACTGCTCAGGCACAGGTGGGGGCTGGAAGGGGCGTCAAGCTCAACAGGCAGATGAGTCCGCTGCCCCCTCAGCCCGCATGCACGACCTCGTAGTGCCGGATCCAGGTGTCCTTCAAGAGGTGCTCGTCGTCTGGTGTGATCACCGCCTCCTGCCAGCGCTCACCGGCGAACGCCTGAATCGACTCGACGTCCTCCCAAACCGTGACATAGAGGAACTCGTTCGAGGACGACTCGAGGGGCTTCCCGACATGCTGCGCCACGAGCCCCGACTGCTGCGACATCAGCGGTATAGCGGTGTCGCGGAGAAACGATTCGAACTCACTCTCCTTGCCTGGGTGAATCGTCGGCCGGAAGACCCGAATGATCATGGCGTTCTCCTTGCTGAGGTAGTGCTGGTGCACTCTCCTGATGTTGGGCTTTCGGAGTCCTCGGACACTTACAGACCTCAGCGGGTCTTGGGGGAACTGTCCAGCGTCTTGGCAGAGTCGCGCTCGATCACCGGATCGAGTACTTCATCGATCTTGGCCAGCAGATCTTCCTCGAGCTTCACCCCGGCGGCGGCAGCGTTGTCGTGGACCTGCTCGGGCCGTGACGCCCCGATGATCGCACTGGCGACGTTGTCGTTCTGGAGTACCCAGGCCACAGCCAGTTGCGCCATGGAGAGTCCCGCCTCGTCGGCGAGCGGCACCAGTTGCTGAACGCCCTTCAGGACGTCGTCCCGCATCCACCGCTTGATCGTGGCCACGCCGCCTTTCTCGTCGGTCGCCCGTGAGCCGGTCGGCGGCTGCTCGCCGGGACGGTACTTTCCGGTGAGCACACCCTGAGCGATGGGGGAGAAGACGATCTGGGAGATGCCAAGTGAGACACACACCGGTACGACGTCGCCCTCGATCACCCGCCACAGCATGGAGTACTGCGGCTGGTTGGAGATCAGGTGGATGCCGAGTTCCTCGGCGAGGTCGTGGCCGTCCTGGATCTCCTGGGCAGTCCACTCGCTGACCCCGATGTAGAGGGCCTTGCCCATCCGTACGACATCGGCGAACGCCTGCATGGTCTCATCGAGCGGCGTGTCGTAGTCGAAACGATGAGCCTGGTATAGATCGACGTAGTCGGTTTGCAGCCGGGACAGCGAGCCGTTGATCGACTCCATGATGTGCTTGCGGGACAGCCCGACATCGTTGGGTCCTCCCGGCCCCACGGGCCAATAGACCTTGGTGAGGATCTCCAGCGACTCGCGCCGCTCGCCCTTGAGGGCTTCGCCGAGCACTGTCTCGGCCATGGTGTTCGCGTAGGCGTCCGCAGTATCAAAGGTGCTGATGCCGGCGTCGAGCGCAGCGCGTACGCAAGCCTTCGCTTGATCGTTTTCCACCTGCGAGCCGTGTGTCAACCAGTTGCCGTAGGTGATCTCCGAAATCTTGAAGCCTGAGTTTCCGAGGTACCGAAATTCCACTGTTGGTCCGCCTCTCTGCGGTCGCTGTTGCCTGCCACCCCCAATCCTCCCGAGGTCGCATCGGCGTGAAGCAGCCGGGTAGCTTATGGTCATCCGTGAGAGGCTCCGCCTCGCCCAACAACGTTTGGCTAGTCGTGTCGAGGCGCCGGCGACCTGAGGTAGTTGCCCAGGTATGGCCGTACAGACAGCTCCACGGGTATACAAGGGGAATGGAGTCCGGCGAACGGGATCGAGACACGCACGGACGAGCTCGGCAGGCGCGTCCGCGGGATCGACTCGGTCGTCCCTTGCCGTACGGCAGCGTCGGCATCGAGCCCGTGCCTGAGGAGCCGCTGCCGGCGTTGGAGACGATTTCGGCTGCGCACGAGTTGCTAGCCGAGGGGAGGCCGTTCTCGGCTCATGAGGTCTACGAGGCACGCTGGAAGGCGGGTCCCGCCACTGAGCGTGAGTTGTGGCAGGGACTGGCCCAGCTCTGCGTCGGCATCACCCACGCCGAACGCGGCAACCGCATCGGTGCGCTGCGCCTGATCGAACGAGCTCGCCGCCGACTGGAGACCTACGCTGCAACCGGCGGGCCCGTCTATGGCTTGGACCTCGCCCGCGTCATCGAATGGACCCGCGACCGGGAACGCGAACCCGACAACAGCTCCTGGTTGATCGACCACCCGCTGTGAATTTGTGCTCAATATCCCGGTGGCGCGCGTCAAGGCTTAGCTTCGGGAAGGGACACTGTTGCCATGCAGAAGATCTCGCTCGAGGCCCTCGCGCGCCAGCAGATCAAGTTGGCCGCAACCGCCGCTGGTAGACACACCGCGGACACCGTCTACGGCGGTCATGAGAAGGTGCTGCGCCAGACAGTGATCGGCATGATCGCGGGCGCCCGCCTTGCCGAGCACGAGAATCCTGGTGAGGCCACGGTGCTGATCTTGCGCGGGCGCGTGCGACTCTCAGCAGCCGGCCAATCCTGGGTGGCCGCTCGGGGCGACTTGCTGATCGTGCCCGATCACCGTCATAGCCTCGAGGCGCTGGAAGATTCCGCCGTGCTGCTGACGGTGGCCAAGCTGTCCTGAACGTGTTTGCGCGTTCGGCGGCCAGGAAGCGGTTTGTGCCCTGAGCTTGTCGAAAGGGCCTTCGACAAGCTCAGGCCGCATTTCCGCGGGTTGGCTCGGCGCGCTGGCGTGGACGCTGTTAGGTACTGTCGGTCTGTGATTGCGCGGATTTGGAGAGGCGTGGTGCGGCGCGAGGACGCGGCCGAGTATGCGGATTACATCGGCCGCACCGGAATGGCTGAGTACAGGTCTACGCCAGGAAATGAGGGCGCTTGGATGCTGCGTCGCGACGATGGTGATCGCTCCGAGATCATCACGTTCTCGCTGTGGAACTCTCGGGACAGCATCCGGGCGTTCGCCGGCGAGGACATCGAGCAAGCCGTCTTCTATCCAGAGGACGACCGGTTCCTCATCGAACGTGATGTCACCGTG
This sequence comes from uncultured Actinomycetota bacterium, assembly GCA_963759635.1. Taxonomy (GTDB): domain Bacteria; phylum Actinomycetota; class Actinomycetes; order Propionibacteriales; family Propionibacteriaceae; genus Microlunatus. The sequence continues at coordinate 257,967 of CAVXAP010000027.1, read as the reverse complement.
CGTCACTACGAGATCGTCGGTTAGAGGAATCAGAATGAAACCCGATTGGAGGAGGACATTGTGCCCGTCTTCGTCTGTCGTACGTGCGCCGTAGAGCAGCCCGATACCGATAGGCCAGCTGATGTATGCGCGATCTGCAGCGATGAACGTCAGTACGTACGCCCGACGGGCCAGCGGTGGACCACCTTGGAGGAGCTGGCCGCCACTGGGCACAGGGGAGCCGCTGCCGAAGTCGAGCCCGGTTTGCAGGCCATCACGATCGAGCCCTCGGTCGGGATCGGCCAGCGTGCACTGCTCGTCCAGACGACGTCGGGCAACCTCTTGTGGGATCCAAACGGATATATCGACGATGACCTGGTTGCGGCCGTTCACCAGTTGGGTGGCCTGGCGGCGGTCGCGGCCAGCCATCCACACATGTTCGGGGTGCAGGTCGAGTGGTCGCACCGGTTCGGCGGCGTGCCGGTCTACGTGCAGGCCGCCGATCGAGGGTGGATTCAGCGAGACGACCCCGTGGTCACAATCTGGGAGGAGAAGACCGAGGTGCTGCCGGGGATAGTGCTTCATCGGATCGGCGGCCACTTCCCGGGCAGTGCGGTTGCTCACTTTGTCGGGGGCGACGGTTGCGGCGTGCTGCTGAGCGGTGACACCGTGGCCTGCACACCAGACGAGCATTGGGTTTCGTTCATGCGTAGCTTCCCGAACAAGATTCCTCTGTCGGCGGCCGTAGTTGCGAAGGTAGCTGACCGGGTGTTGCAACTCGACTTCGACCGGCTCTACGACAATTTTGGCGGACAGGTCATCGGCGATGCCGCCGAGTGGGTACGCCGATCCGCCGACCGCTATATCGCGTGGGTCCGAGGGGACTTCGACCACCTCACCGGTTGATCAGTACGCCAGGTCGGCGCTCAGGCCCACTCCGCGTCAGTCACGTGAAGCTGGGTGGCGCTTAGATCGGCGACCGGAAGTGCCGAGACCGACACGTGAGGTCGTTCGCGAGCCGACACGTCAGGTCGTACGCCGACACCAAACCATTTCCGACCCCAACCATGTGAGGGCCGCCCAGATGCTGCGGCGGCAGGAGTTCGCCCTAGTGCAAGCCCAAGCCGCCGAAACCGAGGTGGAACAGTGCCATCTTTGCCGACTGCGACACCGCACTCGGCGCGGCCGGATTCGTCCCGATATGAACGCGCCAACTTGATCGCCGATGACGACGTCAAGATCTCGATGCATAGCCAGCATGCAGTTCGCTCCTTTGGGTGAGAGGACATCGATCCCGGCCCGAGCGACGTTGCGGCAAGACTGTGATGAGCCACCCGGAGGTGGACAAGCTTCTGATCAGGCCAACACGACAGCGGTCCGGTGCCGGCAGCACGGACGGAAAAGTCCCATTCAGGGCACCATCAGCTGGGCCGATCAGTTTTGGGTCACGTCATTGCTGCCAGCACCAGTCTCGGACAACGCGTCACGAAACCGGTGGAACCAGACTCACAGTCAGTTTTCGACTGCCGTTGACAGTTGAGGCGATCGTGGGTCTCCGCCTTCCTCTCGACGGAATGCCGCGATAGCTTTAGAGAAATCGATCTGTGGAGCAGCCGATGGTAACTGGCGACGAGGACTCGGCTCGCAAGACTGCAGCACCAGGATTCATGGCCTGGTTGCCTGATTTTTCCGCATGGTTGGTGAAGGCCGCCGAGGACACCATGGTAGAGGGTGCCTCCGCGGCAGACCGCTGGGCGCGGCGCTCATTGGAAGAGGGGGAGTGGTCCGTTGACGCCGTGACGGCCGACGTGCTAGCCGACTGGGAACGGATGACGCCACTTATGGGCCGGTGGCTTGACCTCTGGCTGGAGGCGGTTCAACAGGGCTTCAGTGAAAATGGCCGCGTTGACGCGGTTGGATCGTCAGAGGGCGATCGGAGCGGGTACCCAGACGTAGAGCGTCTCGTGAAGCGACGATTCCGGGAATACGTCGAACTGTGGGAGGGTGCCTCCTCCAAGCTGAAAGCCTCCTCCTACCGGTCAGATGATCTGCTCGACGACTGGTTTCGGTTCTGGGGGAACGCGGTCCGAGACATGACGGCGGGCTCAGCGCTCTTGATGGGCGTAGGGCTGCCCAATGCCGCGCGGCGGAAGCGAGATAGCCACGACGCTGGGGCTAGGGGGGCCGACGAGCTGTGAGCTTCACGCCCGACCAGCTTCTGGCGTTGGCAGAGCGGGCGCTAGACCGGCTCGACTGGGGTGAGGTTCATGCGCTGGCATCCGATGTGCTCCTGCTCGAGCCGGGCAACGCCGAGGCCTCGATGCTTCGTGACCTGGCAACACGCCACGGTGAACGGGGCTCGCTTCCTGGACGGCGCCAGGCGACGGCGTTGTTCGCTGACCTAGTCAATTCCACTCAGCTTGCCGAGCGCTACGACGTCGAGATCTACAACAGCGTCCTTCGCACTTTCGAGGAGGCGTGCCTTCCCATCCTGAAGCATCACGAGGGTTACCTCGTCGACGTCCAAGGCGACGCAATCGTGGCTTGCTTCGGTTACCCGAACGCGCATGAAGACGACGCCTCACGAGCCGTTTCCGCCGCATTAGACATCCTTGCCGCGCTCCGCCAAATCGCGGTCGAACCGCCCGGCGAACCCCCTATTGAAGTACATGCGAGGGTCGGGATCGACACCGGGCTTGTGGTGATTGACGGTACTGGGATTCACGGTGCCGCGATGAACCGAGCGGCGCGTCTACAGACCCTGGCTACGTCCGGGACGGTACTAATCAGCGCCACATCACGAGAGCTGGTCAAGGAGACGTTCGACACGCACGGGCTTGGTCATCGTCAGTTGAAGGGCACCGAAGCACCTGTCGAGGTTTTCCAAGTGATCGGTGCGCGTGACCAAGGCCAGCACCTGCGCGGTCTACGGTCGATGTCCGTCCCAATTATCGGGCGCGACCTAGAACTTCGCAGTGTCCTCGAGCTGTGGGACGAGATTGTTGCCGCGTACCGGACGGCACAGCCCTCGAGCGGGGTCGTAGTCCTCGTTACCGGCGACCCCGGCATCGGCAAGTCGAGGCTCGCCTCAGCCGTCGAGGAGCACGCCATCAAGGAGGGTACCCAGGCGATCGAGTTGTACTGCTCGTCGTACAACGTGACCAGTACCCTCTTTCCGGTTCGAACGGCAATCGAGCGGTACGCGGGCATCGCCTCGGATGACACTGTCGACAAGCGTGTGGACAAGCTCGAAGCCGCGATGAAGGGTCTGGGCGTCGAGCCGGCCGACGTCGTACCGGCTCTTGGCATGCTCCTCGCCCTGGACCTGTCCGACCGCTACCCCCCTCCTCAGCTCGCCCCGTTGCAGCTAAGGGAATTCCTCCTCGAGCGGCTGGTCACACTGCTGCATGCCATTGCGGCCAATGGTCCGGTCGTGATGGTCATCGAGGACCTGCACTGGGCCGACCCGACGACGTTGGAGCTCCTCGATCGGCTTACCAAGGTTGGCCTGCCGGCTGGCGTACTGATCCTTGGCACGTCTAGGCCGGGCCTCAGCTGGGCACCAGACTCCAACCGAGCGCTCACCATCCACCTCGACCCCTTGTCCGACGACCAGGCACAGGAGTTGGCCATGGCCGCGTCACCAGGGCAGATCTCCGAGGCAGATGCCCGCGAGATCGCGGCGAGGGGCGACGGTGTTCCGTTCTTCGTCGAGGAGCTGGCACGGGCCTTTAGCAGTACTGACCATTCCTTGCACCGAAACGGCACCGGTGCCGTCCCGCGCACGCTCATGCAGCTGCTGCAAGCCCGGCTCGACTCGGTTGGACCTGCCAAGGCCGTCGCCCAAGTGGCTGCGACAATCGGTCGCGAGTTCGAAACCTCGCTGCTTGATGATGTCATGAGAAAGCTGATTGCGGACCGCACACTAGGTCCCCAACCCAATCCCCTTCAGCAGCAGCTGACCGACCTGCTGAACGCGCAAGTTATCGAAACGATGGACGGCGACGGCCTGCTGCGCTTTCGCCACGTGCTCATGCGCGACGCTGCGTACGAATCGCAGCTCATCGGCGACCGCGCAGCACGGCATCGCGCGGTGGCCGAGGTGCTCGCTGATGCTACGGCAGCAGATCCCGCTCTCACCGCTTTCCACTTCGACCGAGCCGGGCGGCCGCTGGATGCGCTCGCCCACTACCTGCAAGCAGTTGGCCGAGCGAGAGCGACCGGCGCCTTCGCTGAGGCGCTGGCTCACCTTGACCGGTGCGACGCGTTGCTGAGCGCTGTACCCGACGAGACTATCCGGGCCCAGTTCGAGCTCGGTGTGCGGCTCAATCGGGGGTTGTGCATCAGTTCCACGCTCGGCTATGCCGCTTCAAAAGCGGTCGCGGATTTCGGCAGGGCCCGGGAACTCTGCGAGCAACTTCGTCACATTCCAGGTATAGGCGCGGAGCTGCTCAAGGCGTTATTCGGCCTGTGGAGCTACCACCTGGTGAGCGGTGATCTGGACATCTGTGCGTCACTGTCATCGGCAATCCAGCGACAGCTCGAGGACACAGCGATGCCTGGCGGGCGACCCGCCCTCGACGCCTGCGAAGGCGTGGAAGCTTTCTTTCGCGGCGATCTGCTGCAAGCTGTTGAACTGCTGTCGCGTGCCGTCGCGAGAATCGTCGACGACAGTGTCGACCTTGTCGAATGGCCGCTACCCAATGACCCGATGGCGGCTGCCTACGCCTTTCTGGGGCCGGCGAATTTCCTCACCGGTGACATGGCAGGGGCGCTTGATGCCATTCGCCTTGGTGTGAATCGCAGCCAATCGCTCGAGTTCCCAATAGGCCCCTTCAGCCTTGCGTTCGTCCGTAACTACGAGGGGTTGCTGCGCCGGGCGATCGGTGCTGGGGGACCCGCCGCCGCGGCCTCAGAGGAGGTTATCCAAATCGGAGAGCGGTACGGCTTTTTGGACTGGCAGCTGGTCGGGCGCATCCACCTGGCCGCAGCCAAGGTTATGGCGGGTGCTGCTGTTGAGGACCTCGACGAGATGGACGAGGCGATTACAAGCTGGCACACTGTCGGCGGCGAAGCAGCGATCCCGTGGTTGCGCGTCGAGCAGGCGGCAGGCTACTTCGCCCGTGAGGATTTGAGCAAGGCCGCCTCCTGCCTGAGCCAAGCGTTCGCAGAGATGGAGCGAGGCCAGCGGATTGCCCTCCCAGAGGGGTTGCGCCTTAGGGCAGAGATTTCGGTACGAATGGATCAGTCAGCCACCTCACGTGCCGACGCCGATATTCGCGAGGCGATAGCAATTGCCCGCGCGCAGGGAAATGTTTACTCCGTGCTGCGGAGCGCACTTACGCACCACCGCATCTTCGGTTTCGTAGAAGACGCTTGGATTGATTCTGCGCTGGCCGAAGCGGTGACGGCCTACCGGGAGGGGACCGAATTCCCAGACCTCGTCCAGGCCCGAGCCCATATGAGCCCGGAGAGCCGTCGTGTCAGTCTGGGCTGAGGATGACGAGGGGTATGCGTCGCGGCGTGCGCTTCTGGTACACATCGAAGAGCGGATACACAGCCGTGAGCATTGGCCACAGGCGCAGCCGCTCCGCATCTGTGGCCTGCCGTGCGATCACCGGCATCGTCGACGACCCGACTTGGACGTAGGCATGTGGGTTCTGTCGAAGGTTGAGATACCACGCGGGATGGGAGTTCATGCCACCCCTCGAAGCTGCGACCACGCAATCAAGCCCGTCTGGCACGTAGACCAGCGGCACGGTGCGCTGACTTCCACTGCGCCGCCCGGTCGTGGTCAGCAGGCAGATCGGCGCCCGGCCCACGCGGCTTGCCACTCGACCTTCCGACAGGCGATAGGCGATGGTGTTTATCCCGCTCATCCACTGCACAGCGGCGCGACCCAAACGCTCCTGGAACGGGGTCATTGGCCGGGCGCGAGGATCGTCCACGGCACCATACTGGCGCACGGCGAGGATGGTAGGACATGACAGAGTGGAACGGATACGATGCACCGCCGAACGGCACAGCGGACGACGACAGGGAGCAACGGCGCCGGATCATTGAGGACGTCCTCCTGGCGTTCCGCCCGGAACTGATCGATCAGTTCGGCGTGGCGGGGGAGTTGCCAAGTCGCCGGCAAGCGCTCGAAAACCTGGCGGGTGCAGTGTTTCCTCGCCTGCTCAAGCATCGTTTGCTCATCGACGCCATGCGCCGGGTCCGTTTCCTACCTCAGGGTGAGCCGCTCGACGACGCGGTGCGTGCCGTACTGGCGTCGACCATGGGTGAGGAGCGGGAAAGTCCGCGGGTTGAGGAGGCGAAGCGCCATCTGGAGACGGTGGCCGTGGCCGAGGGTTCGCTCGGACTGGACGCGACCCAGTGGGCGCTATGGGTGCAGCTGACGAACGAGCTTTTCCAATTCGAAGTCGAGGAGAGGACCTTTCAGGCGTGCAACGACGAGGAGATCGTCCTCAAGCCCACGCCCAACTTTTTGAAGCTCGTCGGGAGTCGGCTCATCGTGGCGGAATTCTGGAGTCAGCGGCCACCGATCGATTTCGCCACGTTCATCGATCCGTTCTACTGGCCACGGTGCAGCGAGTTCTGGCGCTCGGTGACTGCAAAGCTGGGACCCACGCCGAGGGACAGCGGATACGACTGTGACATCGAGGAAACCGTCACCATCCTCACCGGTCAAACGTTGACCGTTCCCCTTCAAGTCGCCTTCCGAAAACGGCCTGACGGCTCTCGTGTCTGGACTCGCTTCAACATCAGTCGCCTGTTTTTCTCCCCAGCGGTTCCCGTCGACGTCGACACGGGCACGGTGTCGGCGGAGTCCATGCCTGGCGGACCTGCGCCGACTCTGGTCCGCGCCACAAAGTATGTCCGCTGGAGCGACAGTAACCCGAACCCGGACCTCACCATGCTCGCCTGCGACTTCGGCTGGTCCCAGCTCATGATCGACATGGCCTATCAGTGCGCACGAGGAATTCCGGGCGCTGCAGTATCAACGAGAGAGACGACGTCCGTGGAGGATGCGGCCAAACGCCTTATTGGGGACGTTACTGACGAATGCCGCAAAGGCATCAGTGACTCTAGACCGATCCTCGAAAAGCTGGTCGGACGCTTTACCGGCCCCTCCTGGGACCTTCGCTGGATCAACGATCTGCTGGCCATCGACAGCTTGCTGGTAACCCGGTACGGCCGCATTGCAGGTCACGTCCGGCGCTTCGCCAATGAATTGAGAGATGACGACCATCAGGACGGAGATCATGGCTGACGAGGAGTACGTCCGTCTCAGGCCGCGCGACCTGGCGACGGTGTGGGGCACTGCGTTTGGGCAGCTCATCGACTTGGCGCGAACGACGTGGGTCGCGATTCTGGAGGCGGGTGCCGGTGAAGAGAACATCCAGGGCGGCCATTGCAACCCCATCATCGTGCCCCTTTCCGTCGGTCGACCGCCCCGCCTGGCCGCCCCGAACCTGGTCGGAGAGAGCTTCGGCAAGTTACTCCCCAGTCAGAGCGTCAAATTCACCGATGGAGGCTCCGCCGCCGACCCCGGCCGCATCATGGTGAATTGTTGCGTCGACGAGTCGCAGGGTCAGCCGATCCAGGGTGACATCTATAGAGGTGACGTGGTCGACGACGGCGGGAACTGGGTTGCGACCATCGCGCTGGACGCAGGCAGCTGACCGACCGGTGCGCGTGGTGATCTTGGGCGGCGGGATGGCGGGGCTGGCCGCAGCCTGGGCACTCAGCGAACCCGGCTCGAGCTCAGAGATTGAGTCGGTCACGATCTACCAACGGGGCTGGCGGCTCGGTGGCAAGGGGGCCAGCAGCCGAGGTGCACACGGGCGTATCGAAGAGCACGGGCTGCACGTGTGGTTGGGCTATTACGACAACGCCTTTCGGTTGATGCGTCAGGTGTACGACGAGCTCGACCGGCCAGTCACCGCTCCGGGGTGCCCGATCTCCTCATGGCGAGACGGCTTCGTCCGCGCGGGGCGCGTGGGCGTCGCCGACGAAGCTTACGAGCGCTGGTCTGCTTGGGTCGCGACTTTCAGCCCAGACGCTGACGAGCCGGGTGTCGGCGGCTCTCCATCCGGCGGTCTAACGGTGGCTCAATTCGTTCGCCGGGCCGTGCAGCTGCTCCTCAACCTGTGGTCGGCGCTGGACGGCAGTGACCAGCCCGCACCGCCGTACGGTGTGTTTCTCAGCGCGTCGGCCAGGCCGCCGGGGACAGGCCCCAAGCCGACCGACTCGGTTCGAGCCCTGGGAGACTTCGGTGACCTAGCGCGCAAGGCGGAGCTGGCGGCCCTCGTGGCGGCCGTGTCCTCAGCCGAGCTGCTGGGCCCCGTGGCTCGCGGCGGTGAGCCGCTCGCCGCCGCCATCACCGAGCATCTGGACCGGCTGCGCCAGGATTGGATTGACCGCACCCGCACTGACCACGCTGCCCGACGGTTGTGGCATGTGGTCGCAGTCGTCCTGGCGTGCGCGCGTGGTGCCGTCCGGGATGGCCTACTCAGCGACCAGAGCGGCTTCGCGGCCATCGACCACTTGGACTTTCGCGAGTGGTTGGCCGGTCACGGGGCCTCACCCCAGACGCTTGACTCCCCGTTTATTCGCGGGATGTACGACCTGGTCTTCGCTTACGAGGGCGGCGATCAGCGGCGGCCGCGATTCGCCGCAGGCCTCGGACTGTTCCTTGCCGCGAAGCTGTTCTTCGAGTCACGGGGATCGATCTTTTGGAAGATGCGCGCAGGCATGGGGGAAGTAGTGTTCGCCCCGCTGTACCAAGCGTTGCGCGCGCGAGGCGTCCGCTTCGAGTTCTTCAATCGGGTGGACCAGCTTCACCTATCAGAGGATCATCGGTCGGTGGCAGGGGTGACCGTAGCGCGCCAGGCGCGACTCATGGCCGGTGCCGCAGCGTACGAGCCCCTGGTCTCCATCCGCGGTCTTCCATGTTTCCCAGCTCAGCCTCGAAAGGAGTTGCTCGCCACTTCTCCGGCCCTTGATCTGGAGTCGCACTGGGGAAATCGCCGAGTGGAGGAGCCCTTCCGGCTGGTCGCCGGTGTCGACTTCGACACCGTCGTCCTGGCCACGTCGTTGGGAATGGTGCCGCACGTGTGCCGGGAGTTGCTTGCCGACTCCCCTCGATGGCGCCGGATGGTCCAGGAAGTGCCGACGGTCGCCACTCAGGCCCTTCAGCTCTGGCTCCACAGTGCAGACGCCGACTTGGGCGTGCCGCACGGGGGACCGACGGTCAGCGGCTTGGCCTCACCGTTCCAGACGTATGCCTCGATGGGCCATGTGCTGGAGCACGAAGACTGGCCTGAGGGACAAGGACCTGCCACCGTTGCATACCTCTGCAGCACCCTTGACGACAGCGTCGCCCTTCAGCCACACGGTGCGCATGCCGCGGTCCATCGCCACGCCGTCGAGTTCCTTGAAAGCCATGCCGGAAGCATCTGGCCCTGGGCGGTCGACGAGGCTGGCATCTTTCGGTGGGAGCTGCTCGTTGACGAGGGCAAGGCGGAGGGGCCGGCTCGCGTTGAGTCACAGTACTGGACCGCCAATGTGGACCCGTCCGACCGCTACGTCCAGTCTCCTCCCGGCAGCAGCGTCTATCGCCTTCGAGCCGACGAAGCGGGATACGACAACCTCGTCCTGGCTGGCGATTGGATCAACTGCGGTCTGAACGCCGGTTGCATCGAAGCAGCGGTAATGAGTGGGCTGCAGGCGGCCAATGCCGTACGAGGACGGCGGTTGATTGAGGGCATCAGCGGCTCCTGGTATGGGCTCGAGCGCCCGGAAGAGGCCGCCGCGCGGAGAGCAGCTAAAGAGCAATGATCATCGGTACGGAAGGCAGCGGTGAGGTTGAGTCCCGACGCGTGGACGGCTTCGGACCTCTCAGTCCGCCGAAGATGACCGATATCCAGCGCCAGGGGTGGGATGAGGCATCGCGGGTTATCACACGGTTCGTCGACCTTCTAGACGATGCACCGCCGCCTCGACCCAGTGACCTAGGACCGAAGCCAGTCAATGACCAGGTGCCGGAAATCGAGCAGCTTCGGAGAAGTGTGGCCCGCGCTCTTGACCTTTACACGGATCTTGTGCAGCGCTCGTTCGAAAGTTACGCCGATTTGATGGAGCAGACCCTCCGGGCTCGTGGCCTGGGCCTTATCGCCGATGACAGGGGGATTGGACTCCTCAACATGTGCGGCGCCGTGGGCACGAAAGCAGTCGAGGCCGTGTGGTTGCACAACACCACCCAACGGTCGGTCTCCACCGTTCTACTCCTGACCCATCTCACTGCCCACGACGGGTCGGTCGTTCCAGCGTGCGTCGGCGACTTCGACCCGGCGGCGGTAAATGTCGGACCCGGCGCAAGTGCTGCGGTGCGGCTGTCAGTCCTTCTCCATGACGTTGCGCCAGGCGTCTACCGCGGATACGTGCTCGCTGGCGGCCTACAGGATGCCGTTTTGCCGGTCCGGCTTGTGGTGGGCGACCTGCCAGTCGAGCAGCCATCATGACCGGGACCGGAGCGCTGGAGGATGTGGAGTCCGTCCTCACCCGTTACTCGAACCTCACTCGTGATGTCATACGGCGCCACCTGCGTGATCGCGCTCCCGCCCGCTACCTGTACGACCTTGTCGGGGATTACCCGTCCCGCAGCGGCAAGGGCATCCGGCCGTCCTTGGTGCTGGCTACGTGTCAGGCGTTCGGTGGATCACTGGACGACGCCCTGAGCTCAGCGGTCGCCATCGAATTGGCTCACAATGCATTTCTTGTTCACGACGACATCGCCGATGACAGCAGAAAGCGGCGCGGGCGACCGACGCTGCATCGCCTGCACGGTACGCCGCTGGCCGTGAACGCGGGAGATGCGCTGGCCGTCCTGGCGCTTCAGTCGCTCCACAACGGCACGCACCTGAGCACTCGGATTTCTCGCCGGGTCTCCAATGAGTTCCTCCAGATGGTTTTACATACCATCGAGGGTCAGGCAATAGAGCTGGGATGGCGAACCGACAACATGATCGATTTAGGTCCAGCCGATTATCTGGAACTGGTCGCGAAGAAGACATGCTGGTACACGACGGTGTCGCCGCTTCGCCTTGGGGCGCTGATCGGCTCGTCTGGCACGGCGCCGCTGGAGGCCCTGACACAGTTCGGTTTCTATCTCGGCGTGGCCTTCCAGATTCGCGACGATCTGCTCAACCTCGTTGGGTCGGAGCACAGGTACGGCAAGGAGCTCCTGGGTGACATCCAAGAAGGGAAGCGGACGTTGATGCTCATTCATGTCCTGCACAACGCGTCACTACATGAGCGGCAACTGATCGTCTCGTTCTTGGCTCGAGCGGGCAAATACCACGCGTTCAAGGACCAGACCGCCCCATCAGCCCCATCAGCCCTGGAAGCAGAAGCGATCCTCGAGATGATGGTTCGCCACGGCAGCCTAGACTTCGCGCTTCAATTCGGTCAGGGTGTGGCGACCGGAGCATACAGGTTCTTCCACAAGGCCTTTGCAAACGTTCCCCAATCCCCCTCTCGGGACTTCATCGAGGCACTTATCCCCTACATGCTTGCCCGCACCGCGTAACCCCTCGGTGGACCCGCTGTGAACGTTCATGTCAAGTTTCAATGCCTAGCGACCACTGACCTGACCGGCGCTGTGCGACGCCACTATCACGGAGTGCTGGCCTGGATCTACCGGCCGGATTGCGGACGGCGGCGCGGAAGCCCAGCGTTTGGGAGCTTGGAGAATTTTGGGGGGTTGATCTCAGCGCATGAGACTCCAGCCGATGCATTCCCCTCATCTAAAACGATCAGACGTGGGGGTCGACGCGGCGTTCCTTGCTCATCCCGACCTTGCGGAGCCGATCTTCGACATCGTTTTCGAAGTGCAGTGTCGTCAAGCCATTCAGCACCAGCGCCAACCCGCACTGCTGGGTCGCGTGGCGTCGCAGGCCTTCGCGATCATGGTCCGGTCGTCGCGTTAGATAGCAGCAACCGTGCGTGCCTAGTGACCTGCCAGCGCGTGTTTGAGTGCGGCAACGGCGACAGCAATGGCGAGCACTGCGAGGCCGAACAACACCGCGCGGATCCGACCGCGTGAGGCGCCGCGGGCGACCAAGTAGCCGACCATACCGAGGATGGCGGCGCAGGTGCAACGGGCCCAGTCGAGCTCGGTGGCGACCGGGCCAGCAGAACCGGGACGCTAGCAATGACCCGCGAGTTTGTGGACGAGCCAGCTGATGGGGTGGCGATAGCCTGACTCGCACCATGAGCCCAACTTCCGTCCGCAGCATACGGCGCTCGGTGCGCTGGTTCATCTCGAAGGAGTGCGTCGGCGGAGCGCTGTGGGTGATGCCTAGTGTGGCTGCGCTGGTGGCACCGATGGTGATCTGCTGCGCCGACCATCTGGCCCAAACCAGCTCACGCGCAGTCCGGCGGTCGAGGGACGCTAATCCGGACGAGGGTTTGATGTCCGGGATGCACCCCCAGCTTCGACGTCACGGTGAGAGGCACCAGAGAGGTGCCGCCCGAAAGGAGAGGGACATGAAATACATGATCTTGACGTACGCCTCGCAGCAGGACTACGACGGAATGGCCGGCCAAGCCACCGAGCAGCCAGCGTGGTCACCAGCGGACTTCGCTGCGATGACGTCCTTCATGGAGCTATTCAACACAGAGCTGGCCGAGGCCGGCGAGCTCGTCGAGACCCGGGCCCTTGCGGCACCGGTGCATACCAGACGGCTCGGCGCGCAGAATGGCGTGCCTTTCGTCACCGATGGCCCATACGCCGAGACCCAGGAAGTGCTCGCCGGATACTGGATCGTGGAATGCTCCAGCTTTGAGCGAGCGACCGAGATCGCCGGCCGGCTTGCGGAGTGTCCCGCACCGGAGCAGGTTGTGGCCAACGCGTACGCGGACATACGGCCGATCGCGGACTCCGCTGCCGAAATCGGCTACTGATCAAAGAGTCTGGTGTCCGAGACCGATGTCGAGGTCGAGAATCTGCTGCGCCAGTTGGTGCCGCAGGTTCTCGGCGCTGTGGTACGCCGCTTTGGCAGTTTCGACACCGCCGAGGACGCCGTGCAGGAGGCCATGCTGGCGGCCACAACGCAGTGGCCGAGCGAGGGTGTTCCCGACAACCCGAAGGGCTGGTTGATAACCGTCGCAGCCCGCCGGTTGACCGACCTGCTGCGCAGCGAGCAAGCTCGGCGGCGTCGCGAAGACACCATCGCTCGTTGGGAGCTACCCAGGCAGCAGCCTGACGCTGCCGAGAGCTCGGCCGATTCCGACGACACGTTGATCTTGCTGTTCATGTGCTGCCATCCCGCTCTCACGCCGCCTTCTCAGATTGCACTCACCCTGCGGGCGGTCGGCGGCCTCACTACCGCTGAGGTGGCACGCGCGTTCCTGGTCTCCGAAGCCACCATGACGCGGCGGATTACCCGGGCGAAGCAACAGATCAAGGACAGCGCCATCCCCTTTCGCCTGCCAGCCCAGGAGGAACGCGCCGAACGATTGGCTGCGGTCCTCCATGTGCTGTACCTGATCTTCACGGAGGGCTACGCCGCTACGACGGGCCCCAGACTCCATCGCGTCGAGCTTTCCACGGAAGCGATTCGGCTGACCCGGATCGTGTATCGACAGCTGCCCGACGATGGCGAGGTGGCCGGGCTGCTGGCTCTGATGCTGCTGACCGACGCTCGCCGCGCTGCACGGACTACGGCCAGCGGTGAGCTGGTACCGCTCGGCGAGCAGGACCGTTCCCTTTGGAACGCCGGCAGGATCGCCGAGGGTGTCGCGTTGATCACCGAGACGCTGCCACGGAGGACGACCGGTCCGTATCAACTCCAAGCCGCGATCGCAGCAATCCACGACGAGGCACCCAGCGCGGAGGAAACCGACTGGCCGCAGATCAAGGCGCTCTATGGGTTGCTGCTGCACATGTCGGACAACCCGATGGTCACGCTGAATCACGCCGTCGCGGTGGCCATGGCCGACGGACCAGCCGCGGGACTCCAACGATTGGACAGGCTGGCCGGCGACAAACAGCTCGCCGAGGACCACCGGCTTTACGCGGTGCGCGCCCACCTGCTGGAGATGAGCGGTGATACGACCGCGGCTCGTGAGGCGTACCTCGCCGCGGCCCGCAAGGCCACCAACCTGCCTCAACAGCGCTACCTCAATCGCCAGGCCGCCAAACTCGAGGACGCCAGTCCTTCCTGATCATGTCCGTTCGCAAAACCACATCGATTTCGGCCAATTCGATGTTGTCTGTGACTCCTTCATCAGGGCGACTCTCAGGCGGTCGGCGTGTCCGTCCAGACGATGGAGGAGACCTGTACCGGTTCGGAGACGCCGCGGACCTCGACCCTGCGCGCGTCGAGTGCCGCGACATCGTGCGCCTCGGCGAGGGCCTCGGCCGAAGCCAAGATCTCGCCGCCGCCGGCAAGCGCTACGATCCGAGCCGCCACGTGAACGCCTACCCCGCTGAAGTCCTCGCCGCGCTGAGTGGCGTCGGCGGCGTGCAGTCCGATCCGGACCGGCGGCGCGAATCCGCTGGTCTCTGCCTGCGAAGAGAGCGCCCGCTGGATCGCGATCGCGCTCCGGATCGCCTGACTAGCTGTATCGAAGGCCGCGAAGAAACCGTCCCCCGTGGAGTGGACAATCCGCCCGCCCTGGCGCGCAACCTCCGCGCGGAGCATCTCGTCGTGCCACCGCAGCAGCCGTTCCCACGCCTGGTTACCGAGTGCCTCGGCGAGCTTCGTGGAGCCCACGATGTCGGTGAACAGGAACGTCATCCGCACCTGGACGCGGCTCGCGCGGCGCTCCTCCAGCTCCCGTAGCACGGCCTCGACTGCCGCGAGATCTGGCTTCGCGCCCAGCCGCTCGAACTCGGCCCGCGCGGCGCGCAGCTCGAGGTCGGCATCGTCATCGTCCCCGGACGACCGCAGCGCCCGCGACAGCGCGACCCGCGTGCGCGCGATCTCATACGCGGACCCCACCTCGCGCCACAGCCGGAGGGCCGTCCGCAGCTCGCGAGTCGAGGCACCCTGCTCGCCCTCTGCTAGCAGCACCCGGCCTCGGGCATAGGCGAGGCCGGCGCGCAACGCGGGCGGGCTGGCATCGTCGACGATCTCGGCCATCCGCTCGGTCGCCATCCGCGCGCGTTCCGTGTCGCCAGCGTGCAACGTGATCTCCACCTTCGCGCTGAGCAGGCGCAGGCGCGCCATCGCGTCCCAGGACGACTCGGCGAGCGCTGTCTCGATCGCCGCAGCCGCCGACTTCACCTTGCCGGACTCGAGCCGGATGAGCGCGAGGGCGGGCTGTGGGCTGCGGCCCAGCGCGTGCGCCTGGCGCAGGGCCTCCTCGGCGCCCTCAAGATCGCCTTGGAGCCTCCGGATCTCGGCAATCGCGTACAACCCTTCCGCCATGACCGGCATAGCTTGAAACTTCTCGAGCTCTTCGTTGGCCAGCCGGAGCTCCTCCTCTGCGCGCTGCCAGCTCCCCTGGAACGCCGCGATCTCGGCGCGGTGGACCCGGCATACGCCCGGGAACCCACCCACCGATTGCGTCTCGCACCAGTGGTCGGTCAGCTCGATCCACTCCGACGCCCGTCGGTAATCGGTGAGCTCACAGCAGGCCGCAATCATCTGGCATGCCGTGTTGCCCGCGGCGAGCAGCGACAGCTCGCCGTTCACGGCCGCGATCGCCGCCTCCTCCAGCAGCCCGATCCCCTCGCCGATAGCGCCGGCTGCGATCCGGAACATCGCCTGGGCGGTGAGCGCAAAGGCGCGGAGGTCCTGGTGGCCGGTGCGCTCGCCTATCGCGACGGCCTCTTCGGTGAGCTCGAGCGCGCGGGAGATGTCGCCGGATGCCTTCGCAAGGTCCGACCGCATGAGTGCCAGAAAGCCGTGGGCATAGGTCTCGGCCTGGCCGTCGAGAAGACGCTCTGCGCGGCGCGTCCAAGCGGACGCGACCGAGAGCTTCCCCCGGAACACGAATCCTGCAGCGATTTCGAGCGCCACGTATGCGGCACGGATCACGTCGCCCGCGCGCTGATAGGTCGCGAACGCTCGCTCGGTGATCTCCCCGCGGAGGTCGGCACGCCCCGCGAAGAACGCCGCGATCGCGAGCGACTCGAGGTCTGCCCCGTCGAGCGTCGTAAGCGCGTCGGCCTGCGTGAGCTGCTCGAACGCGTCGCGCCAGGCGTGCCGTACGAATGCCGCGCGGCCGGCACGCAAGGTCTCTGGAACGTCGCTCTCGGTGGGCACCGTTAGCTCGCTCATTGGCGCCGATCCTACAGCCGTCCCGGACGCGACGGAGCGGTCGTTGCGCTGCCGCACCTTATAGAACAGGCTGATGAGCCAGGAGGTCGATCGTGAAGGTGATCATCGTAGGCGCGGGGATCAGCGGCCTGACTCTGGCAGCGGCCCTGGCTCAGCTGGCGCCGCGCATCCACGTGGAAGTCTTCGAACGCGATGCCACGACAGCCAAACGGCCGAGGGGCTACGCAATCGGGCTCAAGGGAGATGGCGGGCTCGAAGTTCTCGGGCGGCTCGGCCTGCGGGACGAGGTCCTGAACAACGGCGCGCAGCAGGTGACCAATTTCATGATCACCGACCGTCAGGGGCGTACGCTGCTGGCCCTTCCGTCGGGAAAGGACAGCGCATGGCAGACCTATCGCGTGCAGCGTGATCATCTCCAGTCAGTGCTCGCCGACGCCTTGCCCACCACATCGGTGCAGTACGGGTTCCAAGCCATCGGCTACGAGTCGATCGACATGCGTCATCGGGTGATCTTCACCGGCGGTCGCCGTATCGACGGCGATGTGGTGGTGGGTTGTGACGGCGTGAACTCGGCCTTGCGGTTCCAACTGGTCGGCGACTCGCCACACTTTCTCGGACTGTCAGCGATCACAGGAGACGCGGTCCTGCCGGTGGATGATCCGCTGCTCAGCGGTGGATACTTCATGAGCTTGGGCGACCGCGGCGACTCCTTCTTCTGCTACCGGCAGCCTGATGGCATCCATTTCTCCTACACCTCCCACGCCGAGCCGTCCGCGCTGGAGTCGACCAGCAGACTCGATCTGCTCCAGCAGGTCCAGGCGGCGACGGCGGACTGGCACCAACTGGTCCGGTCAATCGCGTCAGCGGCCGATCCGGAGTCGATCAAGGCTCGCGGCTATTACGACAGGGATCCGACGAAGCAGATCCGCGATGGCAACGTCTGGCTGATCGGTGACGCGGCGCATCCGATGAGTCCGTTCCAGGGCCAGGGAGCCAACACGGCGATGCTCGATGCGTTGGCGCTGGCCGAGTTGCTGGGATCTGGAAACCTGACCGCGGACGCGGATCGCCTCGGGGCCCGCATTGCCGCACGCGGACGTAAGGCGGTGCTGGAGTCTCGGCGCGCAGCGCGGCAGTTCCACACCACGAGGCGCGTTCAGATCATGAACCGCAACCTCGGCTTCCGAGTGGCCAACGCCATGATCAACTCGCGCCTCGTACGGCGGAAGGACGCCGCGGCTTACACCTCGCTCGTGTCGTGACCACATCGGAGGCTGCGCCAGGAGCGCGTACGACGTCGGCGGTCGTACGAGCAGGGCTCGGAATCCTTGCCGTGTTCCAGGGAGTCATCGGCGTCTGGGCGCTGCTGGCACCTGCGAGTTTCTACCGCAGCTTCCCTATATCTGGGCACGCATGGGTCTCGCTGCTTCCGCCGTACAACGAGCACTTGATCCGTGACGTCGGCGAGCTCAGCCTCGCTCTCACGGTGGTGCTCACGGCGGCGTCGGTGACCGGTCAGCGTCTGCTGAGTGGAGTCGCCGTCGGCGCTCTCGCCGTCTACATCGCGCCGCATGCGATCTTTCATGCCCTCCACTTGGAGGGCTTCAGTGCGGTGGACTCAGTCGCCCAGACGGTCGGGTTTGCGCTCCAGCTCCTGGTGGCTGCTCTTGTGGCCTGGCTGCTTTGGCGCGATCGACCCCGCAATACCTAACCGCGTCAAAAGCACGCCAATGACTCAACCGCTGGGTCTCTCAGCGACCATCTCCAGCGCTTTGGACGTATAGACGCGGTACCCGAGTGCCGGCTCATAGCCGTGGATCTCAGGTGTGTCCAGACTCCGCATGAAGGACAGGATCTCCTTGCTGAAGACCTGACCCGGCACCAGCACTGGAAAACCCGGCGGGTAAGGCGTCACATAGGTCGCTGAGACGACTGATTCGCCGGATTCCATGCGTTCCTCGACTTCGTCCGCCGGCAGGTACTCGCACAGAGTGTGGTCGTAGGACAGGAAGAACGCCTTGCGGACATCACCCTCGGGCGTCGGTGGCTCGCTCTGGCTGAGGAACGCGGGGTGGAAGCCGCTGAAGTCCGGCAACGGAGCGGTGGGATTGGTCAGGTGCAGCACGGCGCGCTCGAAGTTTGCCCGCTCGGCCAGGTTCATCTCCGAGGTCCGGAGATCAATATCCCGCGCGATGCTGACCAGAACCTCGATGAGATAGGCGACCGAGCTGCGTGTGGTGCCGATGTTGGTCATGAACAAGACGGTGTTACGGGAGGTCTTGTTGATCTGGATGCCGAACTTGTCCATCAGCCGTTCACGCTTGAACGTTGCACCATCGATGCCGGTGAGCCCGATGTAGACAGTCACGCGCGACGGATCCAGGACGAACTCGTCCTGCTCCCAGGCTGTGACCATGTTGTTGAGACCGGTGCGCAGCGGCTGCGCGATGCCGGAGACACGGAATATCTCAGGGATCAACTCGGCGGTGCTCAGGCAGTGCATGTACTTGCTGAGCAGTGGATGATGATCAATCGCATCGCGCAGCTTCATGGCGTACTCGAGTTGCCGTTGCACGAGCTCGAAACCTTCCAGCGCGGCCTGCCTCCGACCCAGGTCGAGGGAGGCGAGGATCTGGTAGTTGGGCGATGTCGACGTATGCGCCATGTACGCCTCGCGGAAGCCCTCGGCCACCCGCAGCGCGAAGTCTTGATCGTAGACGTGGATCATCGAGCCCTGGCGAAGCGAGGTCAGGGTCTTGTGCGTCGACTGAGTTGAGTAGACCCGGACCCGTGCTCGCGCGGGGTCGGGGCTCAGGCGGTGCTTGAGCAGCGCTTCATCGCTGTCGTCGCGGGGGAGGTTCGCCTCGTAGCGCGCCCGATACTCGGGGGAGCGCAACTTATCGGCGAGCGTCCGGGCCGCCTCCATCGCCGTACGCGGACGATAGACGTGGTGGAAGCGGGCGAACGCGAACCATGCCTCGTCCCACAGGAACACCAGATCCGGCTTGATCGCCAGGCATTCCTCCATGACGCGGCCAACGTCGTAGACGATGCCGTCGAAGGTGCAGTTCGTCAGCATCAAGAGCTTGACCCGATCGAGCTTGCCCGCCGCCCGTAGCACAAGGAGTTTGGACTTGATCTCGCGCAGCGGCACCGCCCCGTACATGGAGTACTCGTTGAGCGGATACGCGTCGAGGTAGGTGACCTCGGCGCCGACCAGCATCAGTCCGTAATGGTGTGACTGGTGACAGTTGCGGTCGACGAGGACGATGTCGCCTGGCGCGAGCAACGCCTGGGAGACGATCTTGTTGGCCGTCGAGGTCCCGTTCGTGACGAAGTAGGTCTGCCGAGAGCCGAAGGTTTCGGAAGCCAGCTGTTGGGATTCGCGCAGCGGTCCAATCGGCTCCAGCAGCGAGTCGAGTCCGCCTGTCGTCGCGGAGGTCTCTGCTAGGAAAATGTCTAGGCCGTAGAAGCCCACCATGTCGCGGATCCAATGCGAGTTCACGATCGACTTGCCCTGCGAAATCGGCAGCGCGTGGAACACTCCGGTCGGCCGCTGGCTGTAAGTACGGAGAGCCTCGAAGAACGGCGTACGGTAACGCTCGGCGACCCCGGCGAGGATGGTGAGGTGCAACTCAAGTGCACCCTCACGTGCGTGGAACACCCGATTGAAGTGATGGCTCACTGTCCCGGCGACCTCCTCCACGGCGATTTCGGTCATCAGATACAGGTCGACCTCGGGACGGATCTCGGCCAAGCGCGGCGCCAGGATCTGCGCCCGCTCATCGGGGGAGTGGTCCGTGAGATCCTCCGATAGCGTCGTATCGGCGAAGGTGGCGAGTCCAGCAAGATCACGCTGCGCCGCATGGGAAAAGCGTCTCCTGATCACGCATGCCTGGATGTTGGCGTTGAGTCGCATCGCCACAGCTGCCTCCACGCCACTTCCCACGACGACGAGCTCGTAGACGAAGGGATCTCCCGTCCGCCGCCAGCTGTGCACTTCCTCACGAAGTCGCTCCTCCTGCGCCGGCGACATGGTCTCAACGACCAGGACCTCGAAGTATGGGCGGCTGGAGGGATCATGCGAGATGCCGATGAGCATCTCCTCGCTGTCCTCTCGATGCTCGCCCTGCGCGATGTCGTCGAGCGAACCGCTGCGGTAGGACTCCGTGACGAGCGCGCGGTTGATGCGGGAGACGAGCCGTGCCAGCCGTTCCCAGCTTCCGGCCAGCGCCAGCTCCTCGACGACACCGAAGGCTGCGTGGCCTGGAAACGCCCAGAACTGCTCGAGCGGCGCCAGTGCCCTGCACGCGTCGTGCACGGCCTCCGTCATGTGCTGGTCGATCGGCTTACCGCGTCGCAGCGAAGAGATGATTCGGGCGGCGGCCTCCTCCAATCGCGACCACGAATCAGCTCGAAACTGCCACCAGCTGTTGTACGCATACGCGCCGGCTTGATCGACCATGATCAACTCCTAGAGCTGAAGCCCTCGTGCCTTAGCGCGACACTAAACCGCCCCGTCGGTGCTGATCAACACCAGAGCACTGTCGTCGCCGATCGCCAGAGCGGCGCGACGGTCGGGCTCGCCCAGGGTCGCGCATACCCCGGCCAGCGAGGCCCCGCCACACGGTCCGGCCGGCACTCCGAGCGCGTTCAGCCGCCGCATAGCTGCGCGAGCTTGGTCGTCAGTGACCGCGACGCTGGCATCCAGCCCGTCGCGGATGGCCGGCCAGGCGATTGCTGACACGGTGCCGCAGTTGAGTCCAGCCATAATGGTGGGTTCTGAGGCATCGACGCTAATCGGCTTGCCCGCCGGGAGACTGGCTGTGACGCAGGCGGCCGTGACCGGCTCGACCGCGAGGAGGGCCGGCTGTTGTTGATGGGCCGGGTCACGGTAACGCTGCAATGCGGCTTGCAGCAGCGATCCCACCCCAGTCGGAACCGCGACCAGCTGCATCGCGCGCCCGCCGAGCTGCATGTCGATCTCGTCGAACAGCGTGTCGTAACCCTCCACAATCCACCGCGGAATCTGCTCGTAGCCCTGCCAGGCGGTGTCCTGGATGAGCAGGTCGTCACGGTGGCCAGCGGTCGAGCTCGCGGCCGCCCACACGACCTCGTCGTAGACCAGGTCGGTCTGCACGACCTGGGCACCCTCACTGGCGATTGCCTGCACGGTCTCCTGAGACGTTCCCGCAGGAACGTAGATCCGAGCTGCGACCCCGAGCAGCGCGGCAATTCGGGCCAGAGCGTGACCATGGTTGCCGTCCGTTGCTGTCACCAGAGTGACCGGCGCGGATCGTTCCCGCAGGTCAGGCAGGCTGCTTGCTGCCGCATCGAAGCCGCTACGACGGCTCAGTGCGCGGTTCACTGCCCAGGACGCACCCAGGATCTTGAAGGCCGGCAACCCGAGACGGTTGGACTCGTCCTTGACCAGCACGCCGCCGACGTCGAGCTCTTCTGCCAGTTGTGGAAGCTCTACAAGCGGCGTCGGCTGGTAGCCCGGCATTGAGGCGTGGAATTCCCTTGCTTCGCCCTGGGGTGTCGGCGAACTCCAGGTACGCGTCCGTGTCCGAGCGGCCCATCGGACCGTGCTCGCTGACGAGCTGGTCATCGTACGGATTCCCGGCTTCACTCCGCGGTGAACGCCAGCGAGCTCGGGCGCCCTGCCTGAAGGTTCTCCACGTGCTCGGCGAAGTTCAGATGCTCGAACAACGAGGTGCCGTCCTGGATGGCAGCCCGGACCTTGCCCTCGCGTCGCTGGATCGCTTCGGCGGTCTCAAGGGCCGCCTCCAGCTCCGCATCGCTGACGACCACGATGCCGTCGTCGTCGCCCACCAGGATCTCGCCGGGGCGGACCTCGATGCCTGCAAGATGGACCGGCTGCTGGGTAACGGGAGGTTGTCTCGCTCCCGCGGCACGTGGAATCGTCCCGAGCGAGTAGATGGGCAGCGGCAGCTGGGCGAGAACGCCGGTGTCGCGGCACAATCCGTAGACGACGATGCCGGCCATCTCACGCCGGAGTGCCTCGGTTGCAAAGAGTTCACCAAGCACTGCGTGGTCGGCGGTTCCGGCGTCGACGACCAGGATGTCGCCCGCGCCGCACTGCGCCAAGCCGGCGAGCACTGGCACCAGGTCGCCCTCGGCCGTGACTGTGATCGCCCGACCGACCATGCGGATGCCTGGCGCGTACGGGCGGAGCTCACGCGGCAGGATCCGGAGTGCCTTGTTCGCGTCGGAAAGACTTGCGGCGTCCAGCTGCCACACCTGGGGAGGGATCGGTTTGCTGGTCACCGGGCCACCGCCCGTGTTCATCGGCCTTCCTGCTTGATCTTGCGCCATCCACCGGCGCGGTTGTTGGCGATGATCTGCCGGAAAATCTCGCCCAGGGCGCGGGTGTTGATCGTCTCGTTCTGGCGTACGGCGACCGTGCGGCCGGTCTGGTTGTCGTGGCCGCCGGTGATGATGCCCTCCGGATCGGGAGCGATCGGGTCATAGAGGAAGACGTTGACGTGATCCTTTGCGGCCAGCAGCGCACAGATGTTGCCCTCGAGCACGAAGTACGGCTGGACGCGCCGCTTAATGGTTTCGACAACCTCAGGGTCGACGGCGTGAACCAGGTCGCGGACCTGCTGACAGATTTCCTGCTGCCACTCGGGTAGCTCGTCAATGTATTCGTCGACTCGCGGATCTTTCTCGTACGTCACTGCCTGCCCCCAAGAAATTGGCTTGTCGGAACCTCGGTAGTCCCGCCTTACTGGCGGTCTACACACGTTGCAACATATGCGAAGCGTTAGGAAACATATGCGAAGCGTTAGGAAACTGTGCAGAGCGGAAGGATTGCCAGTGCCAAAGCTTCGCGTCCACAACTTCAGCGTCTCCCTCGACGGCTATGCCGCAGGACCGGACCAGAGTCTCGACAACCCGCTGGGTGTCGGCGGGCTGGAACTCCACAACTGGGCCTTTGCCACTCGGACGTTCCGTGAGATGTGGGGAGAGGAGGGTGGCGACGAAGGCGTTGATGACCGTTTCGCCGCTGCGGGTGAGGTAGGGCTGGGCGCGACGATCATGGGCCGCAACATGTTCGGCCCGATTCGCGGCGATTGGACCGACGAGGAGTGGAAGGGCTGGTGGGGCGACGATCCGCCGTACCACCATCCGACGTTCGTCCTCACCCATCACCCCCGCGACTCGATCCCGATGGAGGGCGGGACCGTCTTCCACTTCGTGACTGACGGCATCGAGGCAGCCCTGGAGCGGGCGTACGAAGCGGCCGACGGGGAGGACGTGAGGCTTGCGGGTGGTGTTTCTGCGATCCAGCAGTATCTGCGGGCCGGGCTGGTGGACGAGATGCATCTGGCGTATGCGCCGCTGCTGCTGGGCAGCGGCGAGCGGCTGTGGGACAACCTCGACCGGGCGCCAAGCGGATATGAGATCGCCGAGTTCGTGGGGACTCCGGCGGCTCTGCACGTTCGCTTCGTACGGAAGGGCTGAGTCACCTGAATCGCCGCTCGAGCGCCAGCGAAGGACTCGCCCCGGCCCACGGATCTGCGCCCTAGCCGTACGTTTGCCACCAAACCGGCGAAATCGTGCGCGTTTGAACGGCCTGGGCGTTCGTTTGCCACCAAGCCGGCGGAAACGTGCGCGGAAACGAATCCGGCCGCACGTGCTTTTCGCGATTGGCTGCGTAGCCATACGGTGCCCATCTGGGCGGTAATCTTGATCATGTTGTGGGGGCGTTGCACATCAGCGGGCTGATCATCGTCGGCGAGGTACTCGAGGTCATCGGTGCAGTGCTGCAGGCGATTGGATCGCCGGGGTGGCAGCTGTGGTGCTGCGCAACTCCACCCAGCGGCCGTCCGTACGCTGGGCGGCATGGAAGAACGCGTACTCGGTCGTACTGAGCATCCCGTCTCTGTCATAGGGCTGGGCACCTGGCAGCTCGGTGCGGACTGGGGCGAAGTGAGCGAGACGGCGGCGCTGCAGGTACTCGGCGCCGCCGTCGAATCTGGAGTGACGTTCTTCGACACGGCTGACGTCTACGGTGACGGTCGGAGCGAGCGGCTGATCGGGCGCTTCCGAACCGAGAACCCCGAGGTGCCGATCATGGTCGCGACCAAGATGGGGCGACGAGTTGATCAAGTGCCGGAGAACTATACAGTGCAGAACTTCCGCACCTGGACCGATCGCTCGCGCCGCAATCTGGGTATAGACCAACTTGATCTTGTCCAGCTGCACTGCCCACCGACTGCCGTGTACTCCCGAGATCAGACTTACGATGCGCTTGATGCGCTCGTCGCTGACGGGGTGATCGCCAACTACGGCGTCAGTGTCGAGACCTGCGACGAAGCGCTGACGGCGATGTCTCGCCGCGGTACGGCAACCGTGCAAATCGTTCTCAACGCCTTCCGCCGCAAGCCACTGGAGGCTGTACTGCCCTCGGCGATCACGAATGGGGTAGGAATTATCGCGCGAGTTCCGCTGGCAAGCGGCCTGTTGAGTGGCAGCTACACCACGTCGACCACCTTTGCCGAAAATGATCATCGGAACTACAACCGGCGGGGACAATCCTTCGACGTAGGCGAGACCTTCTCCGGAGTGGACTACGAGACAGGCGTACAGGCGGCGCAGCAGTTCGTCGATCTTGTTGCCAAGCTGCCGTTCGAGGCTACGCCAGCGCAGGCGGCGCTGGCCTGGGTGGCGCAACAGCCAGGTGTGACGACGGTGATTCCAGGAGCGCGCAGCGTGGCACAGGCGCAGGCCAACGCGGTGGCAGGTGAGCTGCCGGCGCTGGGTGAAGAGTTCCTAGCCGACGTACGCGAGCTCTATGACCGCGTGCTCCGGGCACAGATCCACGATCGCTGGTGACAATTCTTCAGCCGGCCTCACTTGCAGAGGACCGGCCATTCGTGACCGGGCTAAGACCGTTTGCGGTGCGGACCGCTGGCCGATCAGCGTTATCCGTTTCCTGGGCCTCCAACGCTGCGACGTCGGGTGCCGAGGAAAGCATGTCTGCGACACCGGATCGGTCGCCGCTCTCGGAGGTGTCGGTGAGCTTCGCGACGGCTGACTGAGTCGCGGAGAGGGTCGACGTCAGGCTGGTGTTGTTCTCCAGGAACCGCAAGAGCTCGACCGGGAAGGGCAGCACCAGGGTGGAGTTCTTCTCTGCTGCCACCTCGACGATTGTCTCCAGCAGCCTCAGCTGGAGTGCTCCCGGCGTGTCGGCCATCGTGGCAGCGGCCTGCGCCAGCCGGTCCGAGGCCTGCAGCTCGCCCTCGGCCGAGATGACGCGAGCCCGCCGCTCCCGCTCGGCCTCGGCCTGGCGTGACATCGACCGTTTCATCGTCTCCGGCAACGCCACATCTTTGATCTCGACCCGATCGATGTGGATGCCCCATTCGACGGCGGGATTGTCGATCATGAGCTCAAGTCCCTGGTTGAGCCGCTCCCGATTGGTCAGCAGATCATCCAGATCGCTCTTGCCGATGATCGAGCGCAATGACGTCTGTGCTACCTGGGAGACAGCGAACGGATAGTCCTCGACATTGACGGCTGCTCGTACCGGATCGATCACGCGAAAGTAGACGACGGCGTCCACCTTGACGGTCACATTGTCACGAGTAATGCCGTCTTGCGCCGGCACGGCCATCGTCACGATCTGCATATTGACTTTGTGCAGCCGATCGGCGATGGGGACGATCATGGCCAGACCTGGGCCGCGTACCTGATCAAGGACCCGACCAAACCTGAAGACCAGGCCACGCTCGTACTGCTTCACAACT
Organism: uncultured Actinomycetota bacterium; assembly: GCA_963759635.1. GTDB lineage: Bacteria > Actinomycetota > Actinomycetes > Propionibacteriales > Propionibacteriaceae > Microlunatus. The sequence continues at coordinate 231,914 of CAVXAP010000027.1, read as the reverse complement.
CTGAGGCTTACCGCGGCGGCTGCGAGAGCAGCTCCACCCAGGACTGCCAGCACCTCGAACAACATGACAACCTCCAACGTCAACGCCCGGAGCCGGCTGAGGAAGGTCCTTATGTGGAAACCAGTGCCGAGGTTGATCGCTCCATCCACGGTAGTCGGCGTCCGCCGGATCGGGCCCTTCAGAACCACGATTCCCCGAAGCCCACCAGCTCAAACGCCGCTGCGTAGCATCCGCTGATTGCTACAAGGCGAGGTGCAGCCGCAGCGCCTCATCGAGTTCGGAAATCGTAGCCGGGGGCAGGTGTCCGATGCGTGGCCCGAGGCGCCGGACGTCAATAGATCTGACCTGTTCAGCCTGTGCTTTCGACGGGCGTGACAATCCAGTCGCGCCCGGGTCGAGCAGCGTCTGAAAGGGGAGCACGCGTGCCACGTTGGATGTTACGGGGACGACGGTCACCACACCATGGCCACGAGTTGCCGCCCGTTGGTTGGCACCGTCGTTGCTCACAATCACCACGGGTCGTCGCTTGTTGGCCTCGGAGCCGCGCACGGGCTCCAAGTCGGCGAACCGAATTTCCCCGCGCCTCACGAACGCGGCAGTCCGTCAGCGGCGGTGGGCTCCCACAGCTCGGCTTCGCCGGATTGTTCCCATTCCTCCCAGGCCAGCTCGTAGGCATCCCCCAGCTCCGACGCGCGGAGCAGTGCGATTGCTCGTTGGGCGGCGGCCGAACGTGACTCGATGCCATGTTCGTGCGCATAGCTATCCAGGAACTCGATATCGGCACTGGGGATACTCAAGCTGACCTTCATACCTCGATACTACTCTCTGTCCTACCCGAGTAGCAATCGCGTTCGAACCTGTCAGCGTGTCGCCGGTCATAGCCAGCTCAGACACTGACAAGTCGGTGGGGTCGATGTATACGAAGAGATCACGTCTTAGCCGTCACATGCTCACGCAACGCGGGCATGACCGTTTCGCCATAGATCCGGAGCGTCTCTTCCTTGTTGTCGTGCTGCAGGTAGCCGGCGAACTGGTCGACGCCGATGTCCTTGAGCTGCTTGAGCTTGGCGATGTGGTCATCAGCGGCGCCCAGCACGCAGAAGCGGTCCACGATCTCGTCCGGTACGAAGGCGGTGTGGATGTTCCCCGCGCGGCCATGTTCGTTGTAGTCGTAGCCCTCCCGACCCTTGATGTAGTCGGTCAGCGCCTGTGGAACCTCACCGGTGTCGCCGTATCTCGCGACGATGTCGGCCACGTGATTGCCCACCATCCCACCGAACCAGCGGCATTGGTCCCGCATATGCACCCAGTCCTCACCGACATACATCGGAGCGGCGACGCAGAAGGTGATCGCGTCCGGATCCCGTCCAGCATTCGAGGCCGCAGTGCGGACTGCGTCGATCATCCAGGCCGCAAGGTCCACGTCGGCAAGCTGCAGGATGTACCCGTCACCGACCTCGCCGGCCGCCTTCAGCGCCATCGGCCCGTACGCCGCCACCCAGACCTCAAGCGTCGAGGTACGCGCCCACGGAAACTGCAGCGTCGATCCCTTGTAGTCAACCGGTCGGCAGTTGGCCAACTCGCGTATGACGTGGGTGGCCTCGCGCAGCTCTCGGATGGTTGTCGGCCTGCCATTCGTCACGCGTACGGCGGAGTCGCCACGACCAATTCCGCAGATGGTCCGATTGCCGAACATCTCGTTCAGCGTCGCGAACAACGACGCGGTCACCGTCCAATCCCGTGTTGCCGGATTGGTGACCATCGGGCCGACCATCACCCGGTTGGTATGCGCCAGGATTTCGCTGTAGATCACGTACGGCTCCTGCCACAGCAGGTGCGAGTCGAATGTCCACACGTAGTCGAAGCCGTGTGCCTCCGAGAGCTCAGCGAGCTGGATCGTACGCCGAGCCGGAGGGTTGGTCTGCAATACGACGCCGAAATCCATTTTTTGTCCTCTCCTCGCGCATCGCGCTTTCAGCCCGCCGACGTCGTCGTCGACTCGCGAACGAAAGGCGTGTTCGCTCGCTCCTGTGTATTTTGCTCGCTCCGCTCGCTGAGGCTGACGCTGATCAGCCGCTGCCTTCCTCACTCGCGCGCAGACGAAAGGCGTGTCTGTTCGCTCGCTCGTCCAGGACAGCGGCGCGCCAGCCTGGCTCCGCTCGGCGGCGCGCGATTTCCGACGCTCGGAGAGAGATGATCACTCCTCAGAGCAGGTAGTCGCTGAGACCGCGCTTGAGGTACTGACCGTGGCCCTTGCTGCCGACAAAGCCCGAATCGTCGATCAGCACGGTGCCGCGGGACATCACCCAGTCCACGTGACCGTCGATCTCGAAGCCCTCCCAGGCTGAATAGTCCATGTTCATGTGGTGGGTCTTCTCGTAACCGATCGAGGTGTGGCCTGCTGGGTCATAGATCACCACGTCGGCATCGGCGCCTGGCTGGATGACGCCCTTCTTGCCGTGCAGGCCGAACATCCGCGCCGGCGTGGTCGAGGTCAGCTCAACCCAGCGTGGCAGCGAGATCCGGCCAGTCACGACACCCTGGTACATGAGATCCATGCGGTGCTCGATGCCGCCGATGCCGTTGGGAATCGCCCGAAAGTCATTGAGCCCGAGCTCCTTCTGCTCCTTCATGCAGAACGGGCAGTGATCGGTGGAAACGATCTGCAGATCGTTCGTGCGCAGTGCCTGCCACATGGCGTCCTGATGATCCTCCGCGCGGGCGCGCAGCGGCGTGGAACATACCCATTTGGCGCCCTCGAAGCCCGGCGCGCCCAATTGATCTTCAAGGGAGAGATAGAGGTATTGCGGGCAGGTTTCGCCGAAGACGTTCTGGCCTTTGTCGCGGGCCGTTGCCAGCTGCTCCACCGCCTGCTTGGCACTGACGTGCACGACGTACAGCGGCGCGCCGGTGACGTTCGCGATCATGATCGCGCGGTGCGTCGCCTCCTCCTCCATCTGCCAGGCCCGGGCGATTCCGTGGTAGTAGGGCGATGTCTTCCCGGCTGAGTACAGCTGCTCGGCGAGGACATCGATCGCCGGGCCGTTCTCGGCATGCATCATGGTCAGCAGTCCGGTTTCGGCCGACTTCTGCATTGCTTTGAGGACCTGCGCATCGTCGGAATAGAAGACACCCGGGTACGCCATGAACAGCTTGAAGCTCGTCACACCCTCGTCGATCAATCCGTCCATCGCCTTCAGCGAGAACTCGTCGACACCACCAATGATCTGGTGGAAGCCGTAGTCGATGCAGGCGTTCCCCGCCGCCTTGGCGTGCCAAGTTGCCAGCCCCTCCTCCACCCGCTCGCCATAGCGCTGCACGGCGAAGTCGATGATCGTCGTCGTGCCGCCCCACGCGGCGGCTCGAGTGCCGGTCTCGAAGGTGTCGGAGGCCTGGGTGCCACCGAACGGCAGTTCCATGTGAGTGTGGGGGTCGATGCCCCCCGGGATGACGTACTTGCCGGCGGCATCAACGACGGAGTCAACACTCTGTTCAAGATCAACTCCGAATAACGGCGGCGATCCTGGATTGAGTACGGCGGCGATCGTCTCGCTGTCAACTAAGACATCGGCGGCAGCAGAACCGGTGCTGTTGATCACCGTCCCGTTCTTGATCAACGTGGTCATGAGGCGCCTCCGATCATGGCTTGGTAATAGCGACGTAGGAGTCGGGCCGCCGATCACGGTAGAACTGCCAGGCGTTGCGTACCTCTCTGATCATGTCAAGATCAAGATCGCGTACCACGACATCCTCATGCTCGTCGCTGCCCATCTGTCCGACCACATTGCCCTGCGGATCGCAGAACTGGCTGCGGCCGTAGAAGGTCACGGCCAGCTCGCCGTACTCGTTGTCCTCCCGACCGACGCGGTTGGGTGCGGCGATGAAGTAGCCGTTGGCGGCGGCTGCCGCAGGCTGCTCTATTTCCCAGAGCCGGTTGGAAAGTCCGGGCTTTGTGGCGTTGGGATTGAAAACGATCTGCGCGCCGTTTAGGCCGAGCTCGCGCCAGCCTTCCGGAAAGTGCCGGTCGTAGCAGATGTAGACCCCGATCGGGCCGACGGCGGTATGGAATACCGGATATCCGAGGTTGCCGGGACGGAAGTAGAACTTCTCCCAGAACTTGTCGAGGTTCGGAATGTGGTTCTTGCGGTATTTCCCGAGCACGGTGCCGTCGGCATCGACCACCACAGCGGTGTTGTAGTAGACACCCGGCTGCTCCTCCTCAAAGATCGGCAGCACCATGACCATCGACAGCTCAGCGGCAACTGCAGCGAAGCGCTGCACGACAGGCCCGTCATCGGGTTCGGCGTAGTCGTAGTACTTGACGTCCTCGGTGATGCCGAAGTAGGGCCCGTAGAACAACTCCTGGAAGCAGATCACCTGCGCTTCCTGAGCCTTCGCGTCTCGCGCGAACTGCTCATGTTTGTCGAGCATCGACTTCTTGTCCCCGGTCCAGGTCGTTTGGGTGATCGCCGCCCGGATCACTGTCACGCTAGCCTCCCCTTGAGTGTCATTTTCATTCTGACTTGTCAGCATCTCAGACGGCTATTGGGTGGACTCTGACGAGCTATTCGCGCATTCCGACTTCTTCGTCGCTTGCGGTGCAGCGAAGACCACCTGCATCCGGGGTTCGAACAGCGCATTCAAGCTCCTGCAGTCGTCGGAGCGACAGCTCGTCATAGTGCTGTGAAATGGCGACCTTGGACGCTGACAAGTCGGGGATGCAGAGTGAGAGTCAGGCCCGCTATGTGTTGGCCTCCGGATCTCCCAGGAACGTGGCTGCATAGTCGGGCACGTAGGTGAACTGCTCTCGCGGAGGCCTCTGGTAGTTCGCGGTCGAGGTGAGTCGCTTGGGCAGCTTCACCTCAGGAGCGGGTACCTCGGTGTAGGGGATGGTCGACAGCAGATGCGCGATCATGTTGAGCCGGGCGTGCTTCTTGATGTCGGATTCCACCACGAACCATCGGTTGGTCGGGGTATCGGTATGCAGCATCATCTCGTCCTTGGCCCGGGAATAGTCCTCCCAGCGGTTGATCGACTCCACGTCCATCGGGCTGAGTTTCCAGCGGCGTACGGGGTCAGCATGACGGGACCGAAAGCGCCGCAATTGCTCCCTGTCTGATACGGAGAACCAGTATTTGCGGAGAATGATCCCATCGTCGATCAGCATCTGCTCGAAGATCGGGGTCTGCCGCAGAAAGCGGTAGTACTCCTCCGGCGTACAGAACCCCATGACCTTCTCCACACCGGCGCGGTTGTACCAGGAGCGGTCGAAGATCACGATCTCGCCTCGGCCCGGCAGGTGAGCGATGTAACGCTGGAAGTACCACTGGCCGCGTTCCCGCTCAGTTGAGGTGGGCAGCGCGACGATGCGGGCTACTCGCGGGCTCAGATATTCGGTGATCCGCTTGATCGCACCACCCTTGCCTGCCGCATCCCGGCCCTCGAAGACGACCAGGATGCGCGCGCCGGTCTGGCGAGTCCACTCCTGGAGCTTGACCAACTCGGTCTGCAGCCGAAAGATCTCGGCTTCGTACACCTTGTTGGAGATCTTTGGCCTCTTCTTCTTTTTCGCCATGGGTCTGACAGTACTGGGATCCGCTCTGGGCGAACAGGAAAGTCAATTGAGGAATGTCAGCGCTTGCCCATAGCGTTGTCGAGTCTGAGAGCGTCAGGCGAGCATCCGGCGGCGCGGTTGGGTCGATGATTTTGGTCGCGACCGCGAGTCTGACTATGTGTACGGCAACGTTGCCATGCATTTCCGTACGGCGCAGTCGTCGTACGCGGCGTCGACGAAGGTAAGGATGGGTTCTGGTGACCAGCACAACCAGCCAGGAGGCGGGGGCCTCGCATCGGCTGCCAGCACGGGACCGCCAGGTCATCGCGATTCTGCTGGTCGCAGCATTTGTCGTGATCCTCAACGAAACGATCATGAGCGTGGCGCTGCCGCGGCTGATGGTCGATCTCGATATCTCTGCGCGCACGGTGCAATGGCTGACGACCGCGTTCATGCTGACCATGGCAGTGGTGATTCCGACAACGGGCTTCCTCCTGCAGCGAGTCTCGACCCGGACTGTCTTCTTGCTGGCGATGGGCCTGTTCTCAGCTGGGACCTTGCTCGCGGCGCTTTCGCCCGGGTTCTGGATGCTGCTGCTTGCCCGCATTGTCCAGGCATCAGGTACAGCAGTGATGATTCCGCTGCTGATGACGACCGTATTGACATTGGTTCCCGTCGAGCGCCGCGGTGTGGTGATGGGAAACATCACCATTGCGATCTCCGTCGCGCCGGCCATTGGTCCGACGCTGTCAGGGCTTGTCTTGCAGTTCTTGTCGTGGCGGTTCATGTTCGTTCTGGTGTTGCCGATTGCACTGGCTTCCCTGATCTACGGCTCGCGCCGGCTGGTAAACATCGGCCAGGCGGGTCATCAGAAACTCGATCTGCGCTCGGTCCTGCTTTCGATCCCGGCCTTCGGCGGCGTGGTCTATGGCCTCAGCCAGCTAGGTCGGGGCGCCTCAGGACCGGAGGTTGCTCTCGGCTTCATCGCAGTCGGCTTGGTCTGCATGCTGATCTTCGGATGGCGGCAGCTCCGGCTTGCCCGGGGCGGACGCAGCCCGTTGCTGGACCTGCGCGCATTCAGCTATCCCATGTTCAGCCTGAGCCTTGCACTGTTGTGCCTGGCGATGCTGGCGCTGTTCGGCATGGTCATCCTCCTGCCGATCTATCTGCAGACCGTCCGAGGGATCGGATCGCTTGCAACCGGGCTCATGCTGTTGCCCGGCGGCCTCTTGATGGGCCTGGCCGGACCAACCGTCGGCAGGATCGTCGATCGGTACGGGCCGCGGGTGGTGACCATTCCTGGAGCTGCGCTGCTGACCTTCACGCTATGGCAGTTCAGCAATGCGAATGCCAGCACGCCGATCTGGATGCTCATCGGCTTCCACATGCTGCTGATGTTGGGACTCTCCTGCCTCTTCACACCCTCCTTCACCGCTGGGTTGAACCCGTTGCCGCCGTATCTCTATTCACACGGCAGTGCCATCTTGGGCACGCTGCAGCAGGTCGCGGGTGCGGCGGGCGCTGCGCTGCTGGTGGCGATCATGGCGAGCAGAACGACGACCCTGACCGAAGCCGGGCTACCGGAGTTGGCCGCGCTCAACGGCGGTATTCAAACCGCTTTTGGCGTCGCCGCGGTGATCAGCATCGCTGCGCTGGTTTGCGCGTTCTTCATCCGCAATACCAAGCCGCCCATGGATGAGCATTCGATCGAGTACGGGCTCGCCGCAGGCGAGGAGCCGGCCTCGGAGGAGTCAGCAGCGACGCACTCCTGATCAACCGACCGGGCACACTGCACTAGATCAGCGGACGACCTTGATGTTGAACTCAGCGCGGCCGAGCTGACCGAAGATCCGCACCCACAGCGGAAGGAACATCTCAAGGCCGCGAGCTGCAGTGAGATCGCCCAGGTCGAATACGTCGGTCCAGCCCAGATCGGCAGCGAGTGAGGCCGCAGTCTGCCGCGCGGTGGCATCGTCGCCTGCCACAAAGATCGTCGAGTCGTCAGCGAGCCCGCGCGGGTTGCCCATGACTTGGTTGTTCATGGTGTTGAACATCTTCACCAACTGGGCCTCCGGTAACGCACGCTGCAGCTGCTCGGCGAGGGAGTCGGTGTTGCTGACGAAAAGCGAGGGTGGGAACCCGTGGGAGAAGTCGAGCGCGTTGCAGGTATCGATCACCACCTTGCCGTTGAGTGCGTCACCCACCGCCCGGAGTGCGGCCAGTGACTCTCGGCCATTTGTCGCGTTGATGAACACGTCCGCGTCAAGGTCTTGGTACGCCGCGAGGGGCAGGTCGAGTCCGGCCCACTCCTCCCGCTGCTTGGTCTGCTCGGGGTCCCGTGTCCCGATGACGACTTCATGACCGGCAGCGGAGAAGGCCTTAGCGAGTGCCCGGCCGACCGGACCCGTTCCCAGAATGGCAATCTGCATGGATACATCATGTACTGCTGACAAGTCGGTGGGTTGCGAGCGGCTCTGAGATAGGGGACGACGGATGATCAAGGTCGCAGTGGTAACGGGTGCAGGCAGTGGGGTCGGCGCAGCAGCGGCGACCGCACTCGCGAGCGACGGCTGGACTGTGGTGCTCGCCGGCAGGCGGCGTACGCGGTTGGACGAAGTCGCCGATGCTCACCCCGAACTGCATCTTGATCCCGTTCCAACCGACGTCACCGACGAGGAGTCGGTGCGCAACCTCTTCCAGGTCGCTACCACACGGCACGGTCGAATCGATCTGCTCTTCAACAATGCGGGAATGGGCGGACCGCCGCTGGATCTCGACGAGATCCCGCTGAAGGACTGGCAGGCCGTTGTCGACGTCAATCTGACCGGCGTCTTCCTCTGTACGCGAGAAGCGTTCGGCATCATGCGCCGGCAGCAGCCGCAGGGTGGCCGCATCATCAACAACGGCTCGATCTCAGCGCACGCGCCGCGCCCCCGATCGATTGCCTACACCGCGACCAAGCACGCCATCACCGGCCTCACCAAGTCGACCGCTTTGGACGGGCGCGCCTACGACATCGCCTGTGGCCAGATAGATATCGGCAACGCTGCCACTGACATGACGGCTGCGACCGCTGAGGGGGCGCTGCAGCCAGACGGCAGCTTGCGGCCCGAGGCACGTATGCGGGTGGAGGATGTCGCCCGCGCCATCGTCTACATGGCGAGTCTTCCGCTCGATAGCAATGTCGCGACTATGACGGTGATGGCGACCAAGATGCCGTATGTGGGCCGCGGCTGAGGTCGCAATCTTGCCGGCGCTAGATTCTCTGGGGATGCCTCATGAACTTCATCAAGCAGTTTGACGAGCTGGGCCGCGACGACATCTACCAGGCCGGCGGCAAGGGCGCCAACCTAGGCGAGCTGACGCGCGCCGGCCTCCCGGTGCCACCTGGTTTCGTGGTCGTCACCGATGCCTACCGGGCCTATGTCGCGGAGCATCAGCTGGCCGAAGAGATCGCCGCGCTCGCGGCCCCGAGGGATGATCCTGCTGGGTATGACGATGCCTCGGCACAGATTCGAGCCCTCTTCAGCGATGAGCTCTCCGACAGCGTCCGGGCCGAGACCGCCGAGGCGTACGCCGCTCTCGGCGAGGACCCGCCGGTCGCCGTCCGCTCCTCCGCGACCGCGGAGGATCTTCCGGAGGCGAGCTTTGCCGGCCAGCAGGACACCTACCTCAACGTACGGGGCCTCGAGGACCTGCTCGCCGCGGTCCGCGAGTGTTGGGCCTCGCTCTGGACGGCGCGCGCCATGGCCTACAGGGCGCGTCAGGGGATCGATCCGGCTTCGGTCAGCCTTGCCGTGGTGGTTCAGCAGATGGTCAACGCCGAGGCCGCCGGGGTGATGTTCACTGCCAACCCGAGCAACGGACGCCGCGACGAGACGGTGATCAGCGCCGCCTGGGGCCTCGGGGAGTCCGTGGTCAGCGGATCGGTCAATACCGACAACATTGTCGTGCGCAAACCGGATGGCACGATCGTGTCGAGCGAGACCGCGGACAAGGCCGTGATGACCGTCCCCGCCGGGCAGCGCACGCAGGAACGCCCGGTGCCTGCCGAGCAGCGCCAACGCCCAGTACTCAGCGAATCCGAGGCCGGCGAGCTGGCCGCGTACGGAAGCCGTATCGAAGATCATTACGGCTCCCCACAAGACATTGAATGGGCGCGCGCGGACGGGCAGTTCTTCATTCGTGCAAGCGCGGCCCATCACCGCGCTGCCGGAAGTCGAGGCGCCCCCGCCGACCGATTGGAGCGTGCCCGAACCCACCGCCATGTACGTCCGGGCCAGCATTGTCGAGCAGCTGCCTGACCCGCTTTCGCCTTTGTTCGCCGACATGATCGACGGCGCGGTCACCCGCTCGCTGCAGAGCTTGTTCCAAGAGTTCCTGCAGGAGGAGGTGATCAGGGAAGACGACGTTGGCCTGCCGACCGTCAACGGGTACGCCTATTACCGCTACAGCCGTTCCGGCATGTGGCGGCTCACGTGGAAGAGTCTGCCGGCCTTTCGGATGCTGTTCAGTGGGGGAGTGCAAGATCGCTGGCGCAGATACTCCCATCCGCGCTATCGCCGGATCGTGAGCGACTGGACCCCACGCAACATCAGCGAACTGGGCACCAATGAGTTGCTAGCCGGCGTGCAGGAGCTGGTGAATGCGGCCGCCGAGTACTACACCGCCGTTCAGACGATCATCCCAGTCGCAGCTACCAGCGAAGTGTTGTTCACCTGGTTGTACGACTCGGTAGTTCGGACTAAGGAAGGTCCGCCCGCCCCGGTGTTCCTGCTTGGCTCCGACAGCGCCCCGATCAGAGCCGAGAAGTCCCTTTACGACCTCGCGACCTGGACCCGCAGTCACCAGGAGCTGGCAGAGTCGCTGCTGGCACTGCCGCCGCAGAAGTTCCTTGAAACGGCGGCCGAGTCGGAGGATCCGGTGTGGCATGAGTGGCACATGCGCTTCCAGGCCCATCTCGCCGCGTACGGGCATCTTGTCTACAACCTCGACTTCATGAATCCGGTGCCAGCCGATGATCCGGTTCCGCTGCTGGAGACCTTGCGGTTCTTCGTCAGTGGCAAGGGTGTCGATCCGTACGAGCGGCAGCAACGCTCGGCGGTCCGCCGGGAGGAGGCAACGGCCGCTGTGCTGGCACGGCTAGATCCGGCTCGCGCCAGGGCTTTTCGCAGGCTGCTGCATTGGGCGCAGCGCGTCGCGCCCGTCCGCGAGGACGCTCTGGCCGACGTTGGGCTGGCCTGGCCTCAGCTGCGTCGCATGCTCGCCGAGATCGGTCGGCGACTCCAGCAGGCAGGCGTGATCAACGAACCGGACGACGTGTTCTGGCTGCAACGTACGGAGATCGACGAAGGTCTGGGCAGTCTCGCTGATCAAGTTGAGCAGCGCAAGGAACTATGGCGCGGGCAGCGGCGGGCGACGCCGCCACAGCTGCTGCCGAAGGGCGGCTGGGGTGACATGTTCCGGAAGTGGATGCCGGCGGCGTCGGAGGAGCAGACCGGCAACGTGATCAAGGGCATCGGAGGCAGCGCCGGAACCATCACTGCACCGGCGCGAGTCCTCGGCGGGCCACACGACTTCGGGCAGATGCAACCCGGCGACGTACTGGTGGCGAGCATTACCACACCAGCATGGACTTCGCTGTTCGCCATGGCCTCTGGCGTCGTCACCGACATTGGCGGCCCGCTCAGCCACAGCTCGATCGTGGCCCGCGAGTACGGCATTCCCGCTGTGCTGGGTACTGCGGTGGCGACCCGGTTGATTCACAGCGGCCAGCTGATCACCGTCGACGGCGACGCAGGCGTAGTCAGGCTGCTCGACGGTCAAGAGCCCTCCGAAATTGAGCCGGACGCGAAGAGCTCACCGCGCCGCAAGATCATTGCTGGCGCCGCCGGCGCAGCGGCCGCGGCTGGGCTGACCGCGTGGCTGGTCCGCCGCAGCGCCAGAAACTAGCTGCTCAGCTCCACCTCATCGGCAATGCGCTTGCCGATCTCCAATGAGGCGGTGGCTGCCGGCGACGGCGCATTCAGTACATGGACCTGACGCGGCGCCCGCTCGTAATAGAAGTCATCGACCAGTCGTCCGTCCCTGTGCAGCGCCTGGGCGCGTACGCCGGCATGCGTCGGCACGAGAGAGTCATCCGGAAGCTCCGGGACGAGTTCGCGCAGGCTCGCAAGGAAACGCTTCTTGGACAGAGATCTCGCCGCTTCCTCGAGTCCGGTACGCCAGAACCGCTTTCCCAACCTCCACAGACCCGGCCAACGGAGGCTGTCCAGGACGTCGCGCGGGTTGATCGTCAGCTTGGTGTAGCCCTCCCGAGCGAGCGCGAAGATCGCGTTCGGACCGGCGTGGACGGATCCGTTGATCATTCGGGTGAGGTGCACACCCAGGAAGGGGAACGCCGGATCCGGCACCGGATAGATCAGCCCTTTGACCAGGTACGACGCTTCCGGTTTCAGCTCGTAGTACTCACCACGGAAGGGGATGATTCGGACCTCCGGCTGCAATCCAGCCAATCGGGCCAGCCGATCGCTGTGGAGTCCGGCACAGTTGACGAACTGATCCGCACGAAACTCGTCGGTCTTGGTCGTGACGGTCACCGCATCGGGATGGGAGGCGATCCCGACGATTCGCTGGTTGAGGCAGACATTGCCGGTCGACTGCTCGACGTGTTTTCGTAGTGCATCGCAAACCCCGCGGAAGTCAACGATCCCCGTCGACTCAACGCGTATGGCTGATGCGGCCGCGATGTGCGGCTCGTACTCCTGGGCCTTCTCGGCACTGATCATCCGACAGGGGACACCATTTGCCTGCCCTCGTCGATAGAGCTCTTGAAGTGCTGGCACTTGTGAGGGGTCGGTCGCTACCACGAGCTTGCCGCAGATCTCGACGAAGACGCCGTTGTCTTCGGCGAAGCGCCTCATCGAGGTTGCTCCGGCCGTGCCCAGCGTTGCCTTGAGACTGCCGGGCTTGTAGTAGAGCCCGGAGTGAATGACGCCGGAGTTGTTGCCGGTCTGATGTTGACCGGGACTCGACTCCTTTTCCAGCACGGTGACCGAATGCCCTCGACGGGTGAGCTCGAAGGCGGTCGCCAAACCGACGATGCCTGCCCCGGCCACGATGACATGGCTTCCCATTCGCCCATGTCTACCAGTAGCCGCTCGGCTCCTACTGGTGGTCTTGGAGAAACTCACCCCTGGAGAGTGATGCGCCGGGCGAACCGACAGCGCAATACTCGGGGCGAATACATGCGGGATGGAGGCTGTTGTGAACAGTTTTTCTGACTTCTTCTGGCTGTTGGTGTGGGCTTTCGTTTTCGGCTGCTACCTGGTCGTGTTGTTCCAGGTCATCGTCGACCTGTTCCGTGATGAGAATCTCAGCGGCTGGTGGAAGGCGGTGTGGATCGTTTTCTTGATCATTGCGCCGTTCCTGAGCGTGTTGATCTATGTGATCGCCCGAGGCAAAGGAATGGCGGAACGTCATCAGGCTGCAAAGGGTCCCCGGGAAGCGGATACCTATGTGCCGCCGCCCATCATCCACATGTCTGCTCCAGCTGATCAGATCGCCTCAGCTCAGACCCTGCTCGACCAGGGAGCGATCACTCAGGCCGAGTTTGATCAGCTGAAGCAGAAAGCGCTCGCGTAATCATCATGATCACGTCGGAGAGCGGCGGCAGCCTCGTCAAGCGCAGAACGTCAGCCAGGGCACATCGTGGCACCAAGCGGCGTTTCTCGCGGCCAGCGTCGCGGTTGGCCGAGCGCTGGACGACCATCGATGGCGTCGACATCTTCTACCGGGAATCGCCCCATCCGCCCGACGCGCCGGTGATGATGCATCTGCATGGGTTCGGACTCTCAGGCCGCTACCTGCTGCCGACCGCCGAGGCGCTTTCAGATGAGTTCCACACCCTCGTGCCTGACCTACCCGGATTCGGGCGAAGCGGAAACGCTATTGAACCGCTGACCGTGACCGAACTTGCGCATGCGGCTGCCGCCTTCCTCGACACCCAAGGCATTCAGAAAGTCACGCTGGTCGGAAACTCGATGGGCTGTCCGGTCATCTGTGAGTTTGCCTACGAGTATCCGGATCGGCTCGAGCGGGCGATTCTGGTGTCGCCTGCTGGAGGCATTAATAACCAACCGCTACGGCGTGCGGTACGGCAGCTCAGCCACGACGGTCTGCGGGAACCGGTCCGGCTGCTACGCGTCGCAGTCCCGGACTATCTGCGATTCGGCGTTCCGAGCACCTTCCGCATGTTCCGGGCGCTCACGCAGTATCCAGCGTTGGACCGGCTGCTCGCTTTAGACAAACCAACGCTCGTCGTTGCCGGGAGCCGGGACCCATTGCTCCCGGGTCCGGCGCGCATCCACGAAGTGGCCAGTCAGGCGGAACACCACGGCATCTTCGTCGTGATCGATGGGGCGGCTCACGCCATCAATTTCTCCCATCCGGGGGAGCTGGCCAACGTGATTCGACTCTTCATGGCGGACAAGCCCATCGTCGACGACCCCAACTCTCCCGGGACGGCCCGTGCCTATGAGCTCCACCGAGGAATTCACGCTCCGAAACCTGCTGCAGAGACTTAACATCTTCCAACGCTGACAAGTCGGTGATCCATCGCCTGGGCGCCCCTCAAGACTTCACTCCAGGCGCTGCGTGATGGGTGTGGTTCGGGCGTGAGTTGACGCTGTCAGACGTCGCTGGAGTGAAGTTTCGCGGGAATCTCAGGGCCATTCAGCCCTGCAGTAATGGCGGCGAGCTCGTACGTCGCCCCGAGTGCCCGCTGTGCCGCCTCGACCGTCCCCTGACGATCAGCTCTTTCGGCTGCCGGTACGGCTGCCTGAATCTCTGCTCGTAGCCGGTCTGCTGAGGCTAGCTGGCGGGCAGCTTCAGCCGGATCTCCGCGCTGCATCGCGAGCGCCGCCAGCTCGTCGCGTACGCTCGCCTCTCGCCACCGGTCGCCGAGCTTGTGGTGTTCGTGCAGGCTCGCCAGCTGCATACCGAAGGCGCGTTCAATTTCGCCGCGGAGTCGCGCCAGCACGCCGAGCTGGTTGAGCGACCAGGCGATCCCCTCCCGGAACGACAGTTCCTCGCAGAGGTCGAGGCACTGGCTGAGCAGCAGCCCGGCACCAGTGACGTCACCGCGATAGCGCGCCGTGGTACCCAAGTTGATCAACGCCCAGATCACACCCTCTTGATCACCCAGCTCCCGCATTCGGCGGAGCACATCCGGGCCGAGCTTCTCCGCAGTGTCGAGGTCGCCGCTCAGCCAGGCCAGGAAGCACAGATAGTTCAGCTGGACCGCGGCAGCATGATCATCTCCGGCTTCCTGGGCCAGTCTCAACGCCTCACGATGCAGCTCTGCTGACTTCTCGTACATACCCTGCTCGCGCGCGATGGCTCCCAGCCTGCCGATCGACCAGACCAGGCCCACCCGATCACCGGTTTCGGCAAAGAGCGACTGTGCTTCCTCGACAAGCGGCCTCGCTTCGTCATAGTCGCATTGCAGGGAGGCAAGCGTGCCGGCCAGCACCAGCACTGGCGCCCGCAGCTCGCTCGGTGCGTCCGGCCAGGCCCGCAGCGCCTTGGCCGCCCATCGCCGACCGTCGGTGTAGCGGCCCCGGAGGTAGCACCAGCGGCCCAACGCAGCCACGGTACGAAATGCCATCTCCGGCCTATGTTGGATCGACCATGAGATGGCGGGGCGGATGTTGCCGACCTCACGGTCGATGATCGACAGCCACTCGTGTTGGTCATGACTTGTCAGCCGTGGTGCCGCTTGTTCGACAAGATCACGGTAGTACTCGGCGTAGCGCAGATGGGTGAAAACCCGGTCCGGGTGCAGCGCGAACCTGCTGCGCCCGTACTGCCTGATCAATTGGAGCAGCCGGAAGCGGGCCTGGGTATCCCCCTCGTCCTGGCGTACCACCAGCGACTTGGACACCAAAGCGGACAACACATCGACGACCTCGATCTCGTCCAGGCCGGCTCCGCACACCTGAGCGACCGCAGCTCGGGTGAAGCTACCGCCGAACACTGAGAGTCGCTCGAAGATCAACTGTTCCTTGGCGCTCAGCCGCTGATAGGTCCAGCCGACCATAGCGTCGACCAGCTCCTGCTCACCGCTGGGGCCGGGCGTCTGCAGGATGCTGAGTTCGCTCTCGAGCGTGTCGGCCAACTCGTGAACGGTCAGCACATTGGTCCGGGCAGCGGCCAGTTCCAGGGCTAGTGGGAGCCCGTCGAGCCGCTGGCAGATGCGAATGACGGCGTCCGCTGCTGCCTGGTCGAGCCGGTTGTTGATCAATGACCGGGCGAGGAAGAGCTGGCACGCCGGGATGCTGTGGAGCTGATCTGCGGGTGTGCCATGCGGAGGCAGCTGCAGCGGGACCACCGGAAGGGCCACCTCACCAGGAACCCCTGTGAGGTGCCGACTAGTGATCAAGATCGTGAGCTTGGCTGCTCCGGCCAGGATGGCGCGGATGAGCTCGGCGCAGGTCGTCAGCTGATGCTCCGCGTTGTCGATCACGAGCAGGCTCGACAAGGGCCTCAGGTGGTCGATGATCTCCTCGAGACTGGTCTTCGGCGACGCGGGAACGCCGAGGGCCCCCGCCAGCGCACTGAGGACAGACGTCGAGTCGCTGAGGGTCCCTATCGGGAACCATTGCACACCGTCGGGGAACCGTGCGGGCTGGGTCGAGGCGTACCCGACGGCGATCCTGGTCTTGCCCACTCCCGCCGGTCCAAGCAGCGTCAGCAGGCGAGTGTCGTCGCGCTCAATCAGCTTGGCCACGGCGCGGAGCTCTGTATCCCGGCCGACCGGATGGTCGGCGAAGACTGGAAGCGATGGACGCGATGGTTCCTGGACGTTGACTGAGGCGAAGAGCGCGGAGCGGTCGGATTCGGGCAGGCTCAGCCCTTCGGCAAGCAATCGCATCGTGGTCATTCGAGGCGAGCGGCGACCCCGCTCGAGCAGCGAGATGGCTTCCGGACTGAGGCCAGCGCGGGCGGCAAGGGTTTCCTGGGAGAGGCCGGAGCGCCTCCGCAGGCGACGCAGCTCCGCACCAAAGAGGTTCATCTTTTCCTTGCCACATTGGGTAAGCGTCTTGTCAGACCGGCAGATCCGGTTACCGGCGACGGCTTGCCGACCGCTCATTGTCCGTCTGTTGTTCGTGGTCGCACAATTGCCGCAATGCTCAAGATATGTGAGTTGGCCTATGGGGGGCTAGGCCAGTCGTTGGGGGAATTCCAGCCGGATCTCACTCCTGTGGAGGGTCGCGGCGCGGAGCCTGGAGGGTGTTGGTCAACGGGGGCCCGCTTGGCGTAGCGGGAGGCCGGCACCCTCCAATTTTGTGATTGCTCGCGCCCCTTTGATGGACGCTCGCAATCCTCTTGGGATTGCTCGGGCACGTCTTCCTCGTCTGCTCGCCGACGCGGCGCCGGCTAGTTGGTCAAGGCTTGACTGCCATTACGCTGGCCCACGTGCCACGCCAGGCCCCCGTGAGCACCCTGCTCTCACGCGTGAATGCTGCCTTCACCGCGGATTTCGAGTGGCGGCTGAGCGCCGCGGGCTTCCCAGACCTGACGTTCTCCCTCGGCACGAATGTGCTGAGATTTCTGAGGCCAGGTCCTGTTCGCATGAGCTTGCTTGCCGAGATGTCCGGCGTCACCAAACAGGCGATCAGTCAACAGGTCGCTTATCTAGAGGTTCACGGCTATGTGATCGTCGAGCAAGATGCGGCGGACAGTCGCGCCAAACTCGTCCGGCTCACCGCGATGGGCCGGCGCGCAAACGAGGCGGCAGAGTCGTTGCTCGCCGCGGTGGAGCGGGACTGGCGGCACCGCGTCGGAGGCGACGAGATGCGAAAGCTCCGTACCCTCCTCGAGGACATCCTCGACCGTAATAAGCCGTCACGCCGCATGAGCTAGTAAGGCGCCCCACCTAAACTCGCTCCAGTGGATTTCTGGAAGGGCTGGCCTTACCCGGTCGCGGTCGCAGCCTTGTTCGTCGTGGTCATGCTCCGAGCAGGCGCAACGTACGCAATAGGCCGGGCAGCGCAGGAGGGCATCCGAAGGAGCCGGCTCTCTCGCATCATGTCCAAACCGCGGTTTGGCCGGATGCAGCAGGTAGTCGCCCGCTGGGGAGCGCCCGTGGTAACCGCGTCGTTTCTGACAGTCGGAATTCAGACGCTGGTCAACCTGGCGGCCGGGGTGATGCGGATGCCGCTACGCCGCTACATTCCGGCGCTCATCGTGGGCGCGATCCTATGGGCATTTCTGTACGCGACGGTGGGATTCGCGACGTTCGTTGGCTGGCGGCGGGTGTATGAGATGTCACCGACGGCCGCAATCGTCACCTTGGTCGTGCTACTCGCCGGGTTGGCCGGCTACATCGTCTGGCAGGTCCGGCATCGCGATGATGAGGAGGAGCGCGAGCCCGCTAGCTTTGGGTCGTGACCAGCCCGTTTGCGCCTGACCTCTGGCAAGAGGTGGAAGGGTTCGACTTCACCGACATCACGTATCACCGGGCCCACGAGGCGCCCGTGGTACGGATCGCCTTCGACCGGCCGGAGGTACGCAACGCCTTCCGGCCGCACACCGTCGACGAGCTCTACGCCGCATTGGACCACGCTCGGACAAGCTCCGATGTCGGCGCGGTGTTGCTCACTGGGAACGGACCATCGCCCAAAGATGGCGGGTGGGCTTTTTGTAGCGGTGGGGACCAGCGGATCCGAGGCCCGGTCGGCTACCAGTACGACTCCCCGACAACCGCTCAGGGTGGCGCTGCAGCCGCCCTCGGCAGGCTGCACATCCTCGAGGTCCAGCGGCTGATCCGCTTCATGCCCAAGGTCGTGATCGCGCTGGTCAGCGGCTGGGCAGCCGGTGGCGGGCACAGCCTGCACGTGGTTTGCGACCTGAGCCTCGCCAGTGCCGAGCATGCCCGCTTCAAGCAGACTGATGCCGATGTCGGCTCCTTTGATGGGGGCTTCGGGTCGGCGTACCTGGCTCGCCAAGTCGGACAGAAGGTGGCGCGGGAGATCTTCTTCCTGGGTGAGACCTACACGGCCGAGGACGCGTATCGGATGGGGATGGTGAATCGCGTGGTGCCCCACGCCGAGCTGGAAACAGTCGGGCTCGAGTGGGCCAAGATCATTTGTGGCAAGAGCCCGACCGCCCAGCGGATGCTCAAATTCGCATTCAATGCGATCGATGACGGGCTGATCGGCCAACAGGTCTTCGCCGGCGAGTCGACTCGGCTGGCGTACATGACCGACGAGGCGATTGAGGGGCGGGACGCCTTCCTCGAAAAGCGCCCCCCCGACTGGAGTCCCTTCCCCTACTACTACTGACTCCCTCACCGACTCGTCAGTAGAGGGAGTCGGCGTCACACGACGCCGTAGAGCCGATCTCCGGCGTCGCCGAGGCCCGGGAGGATGTAGCCGACGTCGTTGAGCTTCTCGTCGAGGCCGGCCAGCACCAAGGTGCAGCGGACCGGCAGCTCATCGAGCAGCTGGTTGAGTCGGGAGATCCCTTCGGGAGCCGCGATCAGGCAGATGCAGGTGATGTGATCAGCACCGCGGTTGACCAAGAATTGCACGGCCGATGCGAGGGTGCCGCCGGTAGCGAGCATCGGGTCGAGGATGTAGCACTGGCGCCCGGTCAGGTCGCTGGGCAGCCGTTCGGCGTACGTGGTGGCGACGAGAGTTTCCTCGTTGCGCACCAGGCCGACGAACCCGACCTCGGCTGTCGGGATCAGCCGGGTCATGCCCTCGAGCATGCCCAGGCCCGCGCGCAAGATCGGCACCACCAGCGGCCGCGGAGCCGACAACTTCACCCCGACCGTGGCTTGCAGCGGCGTCTGAACAGCTCGTGGGGTGACGCGGACATCGCGGGTTGCCTCGTAGGCGAGCAAAGTGACGAGCTCTTCGGTGAGGCGTCGGAAAGTCGGAGAGTCCGTGGTCTCGTCCCGTAGCACGGTGAGCTTATGAGCGACGAGCGGATGGTCGACAATGCGTAGTTCCACGACGGAACCGTAGCGAGGCCGGATCTGAGATTGGGGATTGGACTCGTGTCTAGGCGAGGTGTCTGACACGATGGAGCGGGTTTTGGGATTCTGCGGAGGAGGGGAGTCATGTCGGAGTTCGACGACGAGGAGTACGAGTCGTTCGAGCTGGACGGCGCGGGCAGGAGCGCTGACTCGGTCAAGGAGCCGGCAGACACCGAAGACGAGTTCGACGACGATCTCGATGACGACGACGATTACGACGAAGTTGATCTTGAGGATGCCGCCGACGACGAGATCGATTTCGTGCTGGCCGCCTACCGCGAGGACGGCCAGCCGTATGTGCAGTCGCTGGGCAAGGATCTGGCCAACGACCTCGACGAGTTGATCGTCCAGCTGCGCCGGTTGCCGGGCGATGCTGGTGCGCTCGGGTTCGTCAGCCTGGTCGAGGAGGTCTTTGTGATCGCTCGAGTGCGTGGTCAACACGTCCAGGTGCTGCTCTCCGATGCAGCGGCGGCAAGTGACTGGCCGATTGCCCGAGATGTGGCGGACTATCTCGGTGAGGAGACGCTGGAGGAGGACGAGGATGAGGGCGAGCCGATCGGCGACTTGGGTATCCTCGCGGATCTAGGGCTGAGCGACTTCGACATGGGTGCCATCATCGACAACCTCGATCTGAGTAGCGTCGACATGTTGATCGAGATCGCTGACAAGATCAAGCTCAACCCGCAGTTCCGCAAGGCCGCCGAAGCAGCTGTGGGTGAGTGAATTCAGCGGGCTGAGCCAGTGGGAAGACTCGATGCGGCTGGCCCTCGACCAGGCACGAATGGCGTCGATGCACGGTGATGTACCGGTCGGCGCCGTCGTTCTCGACCAGGATGGCAGTCTGCTGGCGGCCGCGGGCAACGAGCGGGAGATCAGGCACGATCCGACCGCACATGCCGAGATTCTGGCCCTCCGCGAGGCGTCCCGACGTCTGCGGTCGTGGCGCCTGACCGGCCTCACCCTGGTCGTCACCCTCGAGCCCTGCACCATGTGCGCCGGCGCCCTCGTGCTGGCTCGGGTCGCGCGGCTGATCTTCGGCGCCTTCGATCCGAAGGCCGGCGCGGTTAGCTCGATTTTCGACGTCGTACGGGACCCGCGCCTGAACCATCGTGTTGAGGTACGTGGCGGCGTGCTCGAGGCCGAGTGCGGCGCGCTGCTGAAGGACTTCTTCGCCGGCCGCTAAAACCTCAGAGGCCGGATCGGCAGGTCAAGCGCCACGCCAACCGGCTGCCCGGAGGTCAGGTCGGCCCTGAGCCGGTTTTGTCGGCGGTCGCAGCCTGCACGGCTCGGTAGACATTGCCATGGATGTGGTCGGACCCAATCCGCTCCAGCAATCCATCCCGCTCCAAGGTCGCCGCAACTGCTGGCTTGACCCGAGCAAGCCTGAGGGTGAGCCCGGAGTCCTCAACAAGACGGGCGATTTCCGCCATCTTCGCCGAGCCCTGAGAATCGACGAAGTTGATGCCCTCGCAGTCGAGCACGATTCCATCAAGCCCGCTTTGTGGGTGGATGACGTCGCGGATCCGGTCCTCGAGTGCATCGGCCGTGGCGAAGAAGAGGTCCCCGTCGAGCCTGACAACGGCGATACCGGGAGGCTGCTCGTCCTCGGGGTTGTTGGAGATGTCTCGGTAGACCTGCGTGCCAGGCTCACGCCCAAGCAGGGCGATATTGGGGCGCGTGGCCACAGCGATCAGCCAGAGTAGCGAGAGCGCGATGCCGATCATGACTCCGGCGAGCACACCAAAGACCAGCGTTACCAAGATGGCGGTCATGGCGATCCAGAAATCGAAGCGCTGAACCCGCGCCATCCGCCGCATCTCAGGAACGTTCATCATGCCCATGACGACAGCTTCGATGATCACAGCGGCGAGAACCGCTTTCGGCAGGTCGGAGAACAGCGGCGCAAGTATGAGCAGCGTCAGGAGCACGGTTAGCCCAGATGTCATGGACGCCAGGCCGGTCTTGGCACCGGAGTGGTCATTGAGTGAGCTTGCCGAAAGACTGGTCGATACGGGCATGCCTTGGAAGAGCCCCGCTCCGGTGTTCGCGAGCGCCTGCGCCACCGACTCCTGATTGATGTCAATCCGATAGTGGTGCTTGACCGCGAAGGCCCGGGCGTCGCCTACTGTCTGTGAGAAACCGATCAGCATCAGTGCGAACGCTGCCATGGCCACAATGACGACGTGATCCCAGAGCAAACCACCGTCGGGAATCTCGAATCGAGGCAGCCCTCTCGGGACCTCGCCGACAAGGGCGACGCCATGAGCACCTAGATCAAGAAGCCAACTTGCTAGCAGACCACCAACGACCAGCACGAGTGCCCCAGGAACACGCGGGGCGAACTTGCGGAGGCCGAACACCACCGCCAGTGCGACGACCCCGACGAGGAGCGTCAACAGGTTTGTATCGCCGAGCGTGCCGACCCACAAGAACAGCTCCTGTATGGAGTTAGAGCCAGTGACCTTGGTGCCAGTGATCTTGGGGAGCTCGCCGATCACAACGTCCAGGGCCGCGCCGAAGAGGAACCCCGTGACGACCGCACGAGAAAGGAACTGAGCGATCCACCCCAGCTTGAATGCGGCTAGGACCAGGAACAGCGCTCCCGATGCCAAGGTGATGCCTGCGACGAAGGACGCTACTTCTTGTTGGTCGGTGATCCCGGCCGCAAAAACCGCACTCGCAGCAACAGCGGCGAGACCTGAGCTCGGTCCCACCGAGATCTGTCGGCAGGTCCCGAAGATCGCATACAGGATTGCACCGGCTGCCGCCGCGTAGAGCCCGTTCTGCACCGGGATTCCGGCGATTTCTGCATAGCCGAGGTTCTTGGGGATGATCAGCGCAGCCACGGTCATTCCCGCGATCAGATCCGCACGCAGCCACCGCCGGTCGTACGAGCGAAGCCAGCCGAGGATGGGCACCAGCCGGCCCAGCCGGCCTGAACTCGTGCCCTGCGCCATCCTCACCCCCAACAATTGCCATGAGCCGCCTCAACACATGTCCTGGTGACCTGAGGACGATGATGTCACCGCAACGCGGGAGGTGCGATGACTCTACGGCTCTTCGCCTGGCATGCACGATCGCGAGTCTTGTCGATGATTTCGATTCGCGGCCCTGCGTCACCTTGGGTAGTCTCTCCGGCGGTGGCGTGTCTGAGCGGCCTAAAGAGCGCGCCTCGAAAGCGCGTGAGGGGCAACCCTCCGCGGGTTCAAATCCCGCCGCCACCGCCAGCCTGACCAGGCCAAACGCCGGCCCCGCCGCGACTTGGGCGCGCCAGCGGTTTTTGGCTGTGGTCTCAAATGTGGTCTCAATTCCCGATTGGTGCGTCTCTGCTGGACCACAACTCCTGCCTTGGTCCACCCGAATACACCGCAACTCCAGTTCCGCTCGAGAGAAGCCTCACCCGGTAACGGCGTTGATGCTGGACGCTCACTGCAAGGCGCTCGAAGCGCGTGGCCCTATCGCCAGTCTCCAACACCGGGCCGCCAGGCCTCGCGGTACTCCTATTGGCCCTCACTTGGGGCAAGCATCCACAGCGATGACCCGACGGCTACCGGCCTCAGCACCGGCACCCATCCCAGGCACCGGCATCCCATGGTGAATCAGTGAGCGTCCGAAGGTTGGGGGTCCGTATCCCTCCGGGTGCGCCACTAGGCTCGTAACCGTGAGACGAGTCGCGGTCGGGATCGCCGGGCTCATTCTGCTGTGCGGCTGCGCCGCCGAGGTCGGGCAGACCAACCTGACCCTGCACCAGCGGGCGGTCTTCCCCGACGGCACCCGTTACGAGCTCGGCAGCTTCGTCATGTCGGAGGTGGACAACGATCGACCAAACGGGCCTCCGAAGATTCCAGGCAACGAGGTCACCGTGTCGGTTGTGGTCGAGAACGCCGGCGCGGCAGTTGGTGCCAGCGACGTCGCGATGAGCTTGGCTTATCGAGACGCCCGCGGCCAGGAGTTGGTCCCGCCCGTGGTGGCCAGTGGTGCCACCGTGATCGCCTCCGGGGCGAAAGGCACGATCAGCAAGACGTTCCGAGTCGAGGACCCGACGGAGCTGTTCCAGGCTCGCTACCTCCGGGTGCGGATAGAGCTGCCTGGCCACCCGGCGGTCACGTTTAGCGGATCGAACCCCTGAGAGTTTGGGGTCCTAGGGTGAGCCCGTCAGGACACCGCGCCCGCCGGGCGTCCCAGACAGCATCCGACGATGTGCCCCGCGCGGCGTGATCAGGTACGCCGCCAGATAGAGGCACGCGCAGATGACCAGTAGCCAGCGGTAGCCGACGGCCAGGGCCGCGTACTCCAGGCAACCACCGACCATCGCGCCCAGCAGGTTGGTGCCGAATGCGGTCACTGGATGGGCGCTCGACTCGAAGCGCTTAGCGAAGATGATGTTCGCGGCCATGATCGGCAGGAAGGCCAGCAGGATCGCCACTACCAGCCGCACGGGCAACGGCAGCGATAGGACCCAGGAGGCCGGCACCAGCCAGGCCAGGGCCAGGCCGCCGAACAGTACGAAGTACATGAGCCGCAACGGCGGCGTACGGAAGCGTCGGGTGATCTCGACGGCCGCGAGTACGGCGACCAGCACGCCGGCGAAGACGAGCGCGTTCACCAGCCACGTGGTGCCGAAGTAGAGCGCGAACCCCGTGACGTTCTTGGTTTCCAGTAACAGGAAGGCAACTCCCAGCAGGAACAGATCGCGGTATTGCCACATCGTTCGGGCCTGACTCACCCCGCCGGTCAGACCGATAGCCAGCACGCTGAACAACATGATCAAGCCGAGCGTGACCAGATAGATCGTCGGGATGCCCAAGAACCCGGTGTCCTCTAGAACGTAGAGAAACGGCCGGTCGTCAGTCGACGGCTTAGGCGGCGTTCTGGTCGGAGCCCAGGTCGTCTCGCATCGCTGGTCGTCTGGCGTCGCGCCGACCACGAACACCGCCAGTGAAATCGCCTGCGGGCTGGACAGCACGCACGGCGAGTGGCCGAAAGTGGTGGCCAGCGTGTTCCCCAACCGGTCCACGAGCCACTGCTCGCGGTAGTAGTTGTACATCGAGGATGCCCCGCCCGGGGCGAGGTGCCGGCGGGCGGACTGAATCGCCTCCTCGGTGAACAGATAACTCTCCAGTCGGAGAGCACTCGCGCCGGACACCAAGGTCAGGGAGTCCGGCAATGCGAACAAGATCAGGTCGTACTTCTTATCCGTCCGCTCCAGGAAGGCGCGGCCGTCGTTGACGTAGGTGGTCACACGAGGATCGTCGTACGCGCGGTCTGGGTTGTGTTCTCGTCCGAAGCCCAGCAGGCGCGGGTCGATCTCTACCGCATCGACGTGCGTGACCCCGTGGGACAGGGCGATCGCCACATCCGTGCCGGTTCCCGCGCCGACAATCAGCACTTGTTCAGGTGGCTTAGTCACCCGCCGATAGGGCTCGTCATAGAACGGTTCCTGCTCCAGCCGGGTCGCTGCCGTGGTCAGTCTCTGATGTGGGATCCCGTTTACATAGATCTGCCACTCGGTCCCGTTGTTGCCGTCGGATTGCGCGAAGGTGGTCACTCGGTAGTAGGGCGACCAGAAGACTCCGGTCATATTGATGAGCGGGTACGCGAACACCGCCACTGTGACAGCCAGCACGGTGATCGTCACGACCCGACCAGCTCCAGCGAGCAGCACCACGAACAACGCGGCCACTACCAGGAACCAGACAAGAGGCGGGGCACCGGTGAACGCGCAAACCGTGAAGGCGGCGATGCCGATCAACGAGCCGATCAGGTCGTAGCGGTAGGCGTCCAGTCCGGGCAGTTGGGAGAAGCAGTCGGCCACCAGCTCGCCTGGGCCGGCCATTATGGCCGCCACCGCCAGGAAGATCACCGGCAATGTGACCCAGATCGGCGGTCCTGAGGTGCTCAGACTGGTGAAATAGATCACCGACTCCTGGTCGCGATTGACCGCCACCGGGAACGCAGACAGGAAGCCCACGTAGGCCAGCAGTGCCACCACTGAATAGAACGGCTGCCCACGTTTCGACCGGCTGAACCGCAGAAAGCCGAGGCCGATGCCCAGGAACGAGCCCAGCAGGATGAAATTGCTGAAGTAGCTGAGATGAACCACCTGGGCGCCCGACCACCGAATCAGCGACAGCTCCAAGAACAGCATCAGCATGCTGGCCAACACGAGTCGGACTGGGATCGACAAGGGCCTCCTGTCGTGCATCAGGCCAAGAGAGTCGGTACTCCCGCCGAACCTAACACCACCAACGTCAGGTGACTGGGTGGCTGCCGTAACGAGTCAGCAGCCCGGCTCGGACGCGCGGTCATCTGCAACGGTCGTCCTTGAGAACGAACCCGATGGCGCCCAGGCTCAGCGCCTCGTAAGAAGTACTCATCCAGGTCGAAGGTCGTCAGGATGAGGTCCGGACGGTGAGGTCAAGGCCTCAAGTCCGCTGCCGGCATTGGTGACCACCTCGACGCCGGGCTCGTTTGTCGTCGGAGACGAGGACGCGGACGCTTATGGTTCGTTGCCGATCATCAGAAGGCGGGCGAATAGCAGGACGAATCCGCCGCCGGGCGCTGGCGTGAACCAAAAGATCTGTGTCTCCACGTAGCGCGGGCGAGGATAAGTCTCCAGTTGGACGGCAGCAGGTGCGGCATAGTATGCGGCGCCGGCCGTGGGCCGAACGCGCGTGCTGGGCGTGACAGGGTGTGTGACGGCTCCGACTCCGGGCCCACGTCCCGGGAGCCAATCTGGGAGCCAGACCATACAACATTCGTGCACATAATCCCTACGCACCCGGAGGCTGTGCTGGGATCTGACCGGTCCTCCTGATCACTCGTCGGACGACGTTGAGCGTATGGTCGCGAACTACGGATCAGGTGGTCTACGCCGCTCACGCTCGGTGCGCAAGTACACGGACAGGTTGATTAGAGCGAGGGTCGCTGCCGCGATGGCGCCCGCCCACCAGTACCAGCCGCCCTCGGCCACGGCGGCCACGATCAAGCCGGCGGCCAGCAGGACTTCCGTACTGGCGAGCCCAAGTCGCCACCACCGGGGGAACCCTGAACTCACGCTGTGAGCGTATTTGGGCCAAGCACCATCAGGTAACGCGCGGCATGGAGGGGTGGCATCGGCGCAGCTCATGTCACCCGGCCGCGTAATCGAAGACCGGTTTGACCGCGTGCCCCGAGCGTGCCCGAGCATCGGTCAACAGCCGTCAGAGAGACAGTTCCGGCATGGCGTGTTGACCGCCGTGGAGTCATTCCCAAGCTGATACTGCCGTGGCCCCAGATTGTCCCCGCACGCCACGATGCGACCTCGCATAGTCATCAGCGGAGCCGTCGCCAGTGGCACCTCGCAACAGCCGTTACGTGCCGTGAAACCACTGGACTCGCTCGTAATGCGCAGCTCACCGGGCTATACGCCCATCGAAGCGGGCTGGTTGGTTGTTCTGAGCCGATCAAGACTGCGGGCTGCATTCCGACTTCTCTTGGTCTCACTTGTGGTCTCATTCGCGTAGGTTCAGGGGTGTCCGCAGCGGGCTGCCGAGCCTCGGCTCAGGCGCGACCGGACCCAACAAACCGGTCTGAACCACCAGCCGCAGAACTCGAAAGCGCGTGAGGGGCAACCCTCCGCGGGTTCAAATCCGCCGCCACCGTCTGCCTGACCAGGCCAAACGCCGGCCCCGCCGCAAGCTGGGCGCCGAGCCTCGCGTCAACGACCGTCTTTCCTGGGCGGTCGGCGAATTGTCCGTCGCAGGCGATGTGGTCGTGGTGCGAGTGGCTGTGCAGACCAGGAGCGGATAGAACCGCACGTCGATCATCGCCGCAAGCCGTTCTTCAGTTTACGAGACGGCCGCTGACGCCTGATCTCCTGGGCTACCGGGCGGCCGCAGCGCCCCGGTTGTCGGAGGCCTCCTTCTTGACCCGGTAGCGCAGGTGCGTGACGCCGGCGCCCTCGACCACCGCGACGGGCCCCTCGAACTGCACCGGCGTGGCGGCGAGCTCGGCGAACAGCGGCGTACCGCCGCCCAACACGACCGGCACCAGCTCGATGCCGACCTCGTCGAGCAGCCCGGCCTCCAGGCACTGCCGGGCCATCTGCCCGCCGTTGACAGCGACGTTCCTGTCCCCGGCCAGCTCTTTCGCCTTCGCCACCGCCGCCTCGATGCCGTCGGTGACGAAGACGAAGTTCTCGTCGTCCTCAGCACGGTCGTCGGGGCGCCGGTGGGTGAGCACGATCGTTGTCACGTTCATCGGGTGGCGCCCGCCCCAGGCGTTCGTCATGTCGTAGAGGTGCCGGCCGACGACCAGCGCGCCGGTGTTCTCCCACTCGGGCTTGATCAGCTCCGCGCTCGCCGCGGAGATGCGGGGCGGCGGCACGTCGGGACTGGCCGATGGGATCTCGACGTCGCCGTTGCCGTACCACTGGAACAGCAGATCGAAGCCGCTTTCTTCTGGTCCGGCGATGTAGCCGTCGAGCGACATCGTGCCGCCGGTGGTGACCTTGCCCATCTCATCGTCTCCTTCGCTGATGGCTGTGTCGTCAACGCGTCGGTCCGGCAGGCCTCCTTCGACATCCGGCTTCAAGATTCTTTCAGTCGACCGCCCGGCGCCAACGGCTGGGTCGCCGGCTTGGCCACGGCGCGCGCTGAGGATGCCGACGTCGATCTCGACGAAGTCAAGCGCTTCTGCACCAAACACTGCCTCTGGAGCCAGCTCGCATCAGGCCATCTCTTTGGGGCTGCCCCCGGTTTTCGTTACAGCGGCAAGGGTCGGTTCTCGACGACGCTCTTCATGACGAGGGTGGAGCTGAGGCGTTGGACGCCGGGGAGGGTTGCGAGGTGCTCGTCGTAGAGCTGTTGGAATGCGGGCAGGTCGGCGGTGATGACGCGCAAGAGGTAGTCGGGCTCACCGAAGAGCCGTTGGGCTTCCCGGACGTGTGGGATGGCGGCGACAGCTTGCTCGAATGCGTCGACGGTGGTGCGGTCTCCGCCGCGCATGGTGACGAAGACCAGAGCCTCGAAGGTCAGGCCGAGTGCCTTGGCGTCGAGGTGTGCGTGGTAGCCGCTGATAGCTCCGGAGCGTTCCAAGGCGCGCAGGCGGCGGTGGCAGGGCGAGAGGCTGAGGCCGACTCGCTCCGCGAGTTCGGTGAGGGTTAAGCGCCCGTCCTGTTGGAGTTCGGCAAGGATTTGCCGATCTACTGGGTCCACCTTCATGATCCTTCCGCCATACCCCTGGAATTGAGAATATTTGGAAACACCTTCCGCCGTTTTCGCCTAGTCTTTCTCGCCTACTAGGTCAGGGCCTACCGAGTTTCGGCAGCTAGTGGAGATGGTCATGGCGGGCGGTACGGTCGCTGCATTCTGGGCGGTGTCTTTTCCCTTCGTGATCACGCCTGGGGCGGACTGGGCGTACGCGATCGCGGCCGGGCTGCGGCATCGGGTGGTGCTGCCGGCGGTGGGTGGGCTGCTGGTCGGGCATCTGACGGCGACCGCGGTGGTGGCGGCCGGGGTGGGTGCGCTTGTGGCCAGGTCGCCGCTGGTATTGACCGTGCTGACAGCGGTAGGCGCTCTGTATCTGGTGTTGCTGGGGATTGGCATGCTCGCTCACCCGGCCGCGCCCCAAACCCCCGCCCAGGAGCCGGCCGGGTCGTGGCTGCGGCAGGCGGCGAAGGGCGCCGGGATCAGCGGGCTCAACCCGAAGGTGTTCTTGCTGTTCTTGGCTCTGCTGCCGCAGTTCACCGACCCGGACGCGGCCTGGCCGATCCCAGGGCAGATTCTGGTGCTGGGGCTGATCCATGTGGCCAGCTGCGCCGTGGTCTACACCGGAGTGGGCACCGGTGCCCAGCGGGTACTGCGGGCACGGCCCACGGTAGCCGGTACGGTGATCCGCTTCTCCGGTACCGCGATGATCGTGATCGGTGTTGTGCTGCTGGCCGAACGGCTGATCGGCTAGACGCGGACTTCACCACAGAGCCCCTAAATGGAAAGAAAGGCAGCCCATTGGAACGAGGAGAGCAATGGAAGACGAGAGGCAAACAGGACAGGCACAGCCCAAGATCCATGCGCGCATCAGGGCAAGTTTCCAGCGCCAGGGCTTGATGCGGCATCTCGGCGCACGCCTCGGTCACGTCGGGCCAGGACGCGTCCACATCGTGTTGCCCAATCGACCTGAAGTCAGCCAGCAGCACGGCTACATCCACGCGGGCGCCACCAGCGCCATCGCCGACAGCGCAGGCGGCTACGCAGCGTTCACCTTGTTCCCCGAGAACACCGCCGTCCTCACCGTGGAGTACAAGATCAATCTCCTGGCACCAGCGGTCGGCGATCACATCGAGGCCGTGGGAACAGTACTCAAGTCGGGACGAACCCTCGCCGTGTGCCGACTAGAAGTGTTCGCCTTCCAGGGCCAGAAACGGTCACTCGTGGCCGCAGGCCAGCAGACCCTGATCTGCGTGCCGGAAGGCTCCGAGCGGTGACGACCAGCTCGCGCCTGCCGTGCGTCGTCACTGCGGCTCGTACTGCAGATGACGCAGGTCTTCACAGCCATCGAGGACCTTCACATGACGCGAGTCGATGACGAACCGACACAACGACTTGCTCCGCGACCTGCGCGGCAAGAATCAACCCGACCGTCCCAAGGAGAAGTGAGGAATGCAACCCGTACAGCTTCAAGGCACCTACCTCGACCTCACTACACCCCATGTCGCTGATGCGTGCGTGCGACTCGGTATTCCCGTTCGCTGCGCCCCGGCCGGCACGCGGCCGTTGTGGAGGGGCACGCACCTGGTCGGCCGAGTCTGCTCGGCACGGCACTACGGCAGCGTCGACATATTTCTCGAAGCTGTCGAGGGATCGGATCCTGGCGACGTCTTGGTGGTCGACAACAGCGGCCGCCTCGACGAGGCTTGCGTCGGAGACTTGGTGACTTTGGAGGCAAGCCGCGCCGGCCTGTCTGGCATCGTGATCTGGGGCTTGCACCGCGACACGACCGAACTTCACACCATACGGTTGCCTGTCTTCAGCTTGGGAGCATTGCCTGCCGGTCCACAACGCCTGGATCCACAAGACTCGCTAGCTCTCTCTTCGGCCGCCTGCGGCCAGCACATCGTCACCGCCGACGACTTCGTGGTGGGAGACGACGACGGTGTCCTGTTTGTGCCGTTGGACCGTGCCGGCGATGTTGCGGATCTGGCCGCCAACATCCGTGACACGGAACGCTCCCAGGCGGCGCGAATGCAACTCGGTACCAGCTTCAGAAGCCAGTCCCGCTTCCACGAGTACATCGCGGCGCGACAATCTGGCCGAGACCTCACGTTCCGACAGCACCTGCGCTCTATTGGTGGGGCGATCGAAGAGTGACCCTTCCACCTACCCGCCGTCTACGAGAATGTGCAGGCCACGGGGCGCGGCCGACGTGGTGATCGGCAGGTTCATATGCAGGTCTGAAAGTTCCTCGCATCGCCCGGCCGGTGGCCGGTGTAGCCGCAGTGGAGGCGCTTTTGCGTCGCGAAGCTGTTATCGCGAGTCGATTGCGCGTGTGATGCTGTCCGTCACCCTTCGGCTATCGACCGAAACGCCCGCGAGCCATCCCCAGATGTCGAGTAGACGGACGGCGGCTGCTGGGTCGGTATGTCGGCCAGCCACTACTCGCGCGCCGCTCGTCAATATCCACGACTCCTCGGAGGCATCGGTGGTATTCGCCGCGTTACGAGGCGTGGCTGCCTTCGTGCTCACGAGCCCTCCAATCGTCCGGAGCCGGTTGGCAGTGTCGGCTCCGAGATGCTCCAGATCGGCGGTAACCCCCGGCCACGGCGGCGGCTGGGCCGCCCCATGGGTACGACGCAGCACTTGGCCACCACGAACCACCTCCTGGGCGAGTCCGAGGACGCCCATCCAATCAACGGTGTCCGGGCTGCTTCTGAGCTCAGAGCGATATTGCGCGTATGTCGAATCAGCCAGCATCAGGAAATGCACAGCCACGCTGGCACTGTCTTGACGCTCGGAAGAGGCAATCTGACTGGTCAACGACTGCACGGTTGACTCCAAGTCGTTCGCCGCGGCATCCAGGGTCGCCTTGGCGGTGCGGCGCATTTCACCGGTTGCGCCACGTGGCCAAACCAGAAGGCCCACGACGGCGCCGAGGAGACCACCGAGGACGACGTCGAGTACGCGCACTTCGGCGAGCCGCCAGGACACGGGAGCCATCTGGGCGAACAACAATGCAACCAGCAATGTGAACAGGGCCTGGCCGGCGAGCAGACCTGCTATGGGCCCGGCCGCCAAGGCGAAGAACATGACGAACGGAAAAACCAGCTCATAAACGGCCGAGTCCGCACCGGCCACGGCGAGGACCAACGCGGCGATTAATCCGCCAGCGGTTGTTCCGAGAAATGCGGGAACGACAGTAGCGCGTGTGGTCGCCACGGACGTACGCATCAATGTCAGTGTCGCCAGAAGCATCCAGAAACCGTGGGAAAGGTCCAGCAACCCGGCGACCAGCCGTGCTGCAGCCAGCCCGACCGCCAACCGGACTGCATTCTGAAAGAAGACGGACCGGGGAGTGAAATGGCCACGAAACCGTCTGAACCACAGCGACGGCGTCGAGCGGTTTGAGTACCAGAACGGTTCTGCTATGGATCGTGTCGGCGGCTCCGGCACCCGGTCGCCCTGGACGATTCGGGTGGCCACGGCCAAGTCCCGCGCCCATGCGGCCAGCTCTTCGACCACGACGGCGAAGCGGAGCCGATTCGGTAGGTCTTGATCAACTTGGGAGCTTCCTGCAATCGCTTCGCGCCGTCGCACATAGTGGGCGAGCGCGGCTTCGACGGCTGCAGAATCCGTCTGAGCGTTGCCGTCAGGGCGGCTGTCAAGGACACCCGCCGATTCACCAAGGCTGCGAGCCGACACGGCCAGCAATTTCCTTCCTTCGTAATGGATTGCAGTGGTACGACTCTGAGGGGTCAGGGCGAGCCCAGGCAGGGCTGCCACGCGGGCCTCGAGGCCGCGAAGAATAGTCACCGTGTGCATGGCTGCTCGGTCACGTCGCCCGGGACCGGTGGGTCGTTCCAGCGGTGGAATGCCGCTAAGCCGCAGGCTGATCGCGCTCTCGGACTGATCCTGGGGTTGACGATTACCCTCAGAGTTGAGAACCGTCACGAGCCGATCGCGAACCGCCCGAATGGCCTCCGCCAGCCGATGACGGAAGGGTTTCGGCACCGGCGGCGGCCAGAGCACTCGGTCAGCTAACGCGAGTAGGCCGACACCCAGGATCAGACCTAGCAGTCGGGATCCAAGACTCTCCGGCGCGTATGGCGGAAAGCTCGGCAAGATGTAGAGCAATTGCAGGCCGTTTGCCGCACCGACAACCCGCGGGCCGCCGACACCGGCGTACGCGATCGCGAAACCAACCACGAGCATCCCGGCGACTGCCGCCCAGGTGTTGACGGCGAGCATGGTGCCCAGAGATACCAAGCCGATACCGGCCAGTAGCGCACCACCATAGGTCTTTGTGCGCTCCCGGGGTTCGCCGGTGACCTCTGACAATGCACCAAGGGCGATGCAACCAAAGGCCGCAAAGGTTGCCATCTGCGTGTCATCAAGCGCGTAGAGGCTGAAGTAAAAAGCGACGCATGCGGCCAGCGTCACCCGTACAGCGCGTTTGATGGCAACGAAGCCCGGATCCTTGGACTTAAGCCAGTCGCGTAATCCGGCGGCAGGCATGGTGTCCCCAGTATCGCGGCGATGTCGCTCAGTGGCTATGAGATAGCGCGTGCCATCCGTCGTACGGCGTCGGTGAGGTGCTCTGGACTGGTTCCGAAATTCAACCGGACGAATCCGGCGCCCTCGGGGCCGTAGTCCAACCCGCGACTGAGGGCAACGCGTCCTCGTCGAAGGAACGTCTCGTGTGGGTCGTCGCCAAGTGCCAGGGCACGGCAGTCCAGCCAGGCCAGGTAGGACGCGTCGGGTGGCGTCCATGTGATCTTGGGTAGCTCGGCCCCGAGCAGCTCGCCAAGGAGCGTCGCGGTTCACAGCGAGCTGAGCGCGCACCGCGTCGAGCCAGCGGTCGCCGTGCATGAAGGCCGATTCGGCCGCGATGACTCCGAGGAGTCCGACGCGATCGGTCAGCGGTGGAACGCGCTGCACCGCCTCGCGAGCCCGATCAGAAGCGGTGATCACCAACGCCGTCTTCAGTCCGGCCACATTGAATGCCTTTGATGCTGACGTGAGGGCAATGCCGCGTTCGCGCGCCGCATCTGAAACCTCCAACCAAGGCGTATGCATCGCATCCTCGAGGACCAGCGGGGCGTGAATCTCATCGGCGAACACCCAACAGCCGAAGCCGGCGCACAGCTCGGCGATCTGCTCAAGCTCTGCCCGCGGCGCCACCCGGCCGGTCGGATTGTGGGGATTGGTCAGCACCAGGACGCGTACGCCGCCGGCAAGCGCTGCCTCCAGTGCTTCAAGATCAACTATGCCGTCCGCTCCCAGAGGCAATTGCACAAGTTCGACCCCGCCTGGGGCAGCTCAGCAAAGAAAGGCGGATAGGCAGGAGTGAAGAACCCGACCTGCTCGCCTGGTGCAACCAGCACTCGGCACAGCTCGATGAGTCCCGCCATGACGTCGGGCACCAGTGTGATTTGATCTTGGTCTACCGTCCAACCCAGTCGACGTTTGGCGAATCCGGCGAATGCAGCAGGGAGCTGAGTGGCCGTCGCCGGTGTGTAGCCAAGATCATGACGGTCGATCGCCGCATGAAGCGCCGCACTGACGTCAGGCGCAAGAGGGAAGTCCATTTCGGCGACCGTTGACGCCAGCACGTCGGCCTCATGGTTTGACCACTTTTCGCTACGCCGCTGATGCAGCGTGGCTATGTCGGGCACCCGAAGATCAATTGCACTGTCGGTCAAGAGGGCCTCCAGTCTCGCTGAAGCTGATGATCATCAGTGTCTACCCAGGTCCGCAACTAGTTGCACTCGTTACCGCTCAGCAGCGGCGTATCGCTGCGGTCACAACCAACGCGTAATCAGCGCTTTTACTGATCGTTCGAGCTACGTTACTCCTGGGTAGGAGGTGAGAAATTGACATTACCGCCTGAGGTCGGCGCTGAGGCCGAGGCCGCCATTCCGGAAGCCGTTCTGGTCGGCGCTGGGCCGACGGAGGGCCGCTCGCTCGGGCAAATCGCGTGGATGCGGCTCAAGAGGGACAAGGTCGCCCTCGGCGGCGGGGTCTTCTTGATCTTTCTCATCCTAGTGGCCATATTCGCGCCACTGATCGTCAAGTACCTCGGGAGTCCGCCGAACGAGTTTCACCAAGAACTCATCGACACTGCGGGCGGCACGCTCGAGCCAATCGGCCGCTTCGGCGGGATGAGCTGGCATCACCTGATGGGCATCGAGCCGGTGAACGGTCGCGACATCTTCAGCCGGATCGTGTACGGCAGCCGGATATCCCTGCTGATCGCCTTCTTGGCCACTGTGCTGTCGGTGGCTATCGGAACCACTCTTGGCATCATCTCCGGCTTCATTGGGGGCTGGACCGACACCTTTACCAGCCGGCTGATGGACGTATTTCTCGCTTTCCCGCTGCTGGTCTTGGCGATTGCCCTGGCTGGCGTCTTTCCGGACCAGGCGTTCGGCCTCCAAGGCAACCAGCTGCGGATCGCATTGCTGATCTTCATCATCGGATTCTTCAACTGGCCTTATATCGGGCGAATCATCCGCGGGCAGACGCTCTCGCTTCGCGAGCGGGAATTCGTCGAGTCGGCCCGCAGCATTGGGGCTCGCCGCGGCTACATCCTGCGTACCGAAATGCTGCCTAACCTGATTGCACCGATTCTGGTCTATTCGACGCTGTTAATCCCCACCAACATCTTGTTCGAGGCGGCTTTGTCCTTCCTAGGCGTGGGTATCCGGCCGCCGACTCCGAGCTGGGGCGGGATGCTGTCCGACGCCGTCGTCTTCTACACGCAGCCGCACTTCATGTTCTGGCCTGGCATGGCGATCTTTGTCACGGTCTTGGCCTTCAACCTGTTCGGCGACGGGCTGCGTGACGCCCTCGATCCACGAGCCAACCGATAGCAAGCACGAACGGGGTGAACCCCCGACAAACAAGAAGGGATTCAGGATGAACCATTCGAGATCCTGGCGGGCCAGGGGCCTGGCAGCCGTGGGCGTCTCAGCCGCACTGGTGCTTGCCGCCTGTGGCGGTGGCGGGGGCGGCAGCGAACAAGGGTCGAGCAGCCAGGGCGCTCAGGCTGCCTTTAACGCCGCATCGACCAGCGTCGTTAATCCCTCTGACAAAAAGGGCGGCACGCTGAAGTTCGCGAACGTCGGTGACTGGGACAGTCTTGATCCTGGCGATACGTACTACGGCTATGCCTGGAATTTCGCGCGGCTCTACGGCCGCTCGCTCATGATGTTCAAATCCGCGCCCGGCAAAGAGGGCAACAGCTGGTGTCTGATCTCGCCGAGGCACCTGGCCAGGCATCCGATGGCGCCAAGACCTGGACGTACAAGATCCGTAAGGGTGTGAAGTTCGAAGACGGTACCGAAGTCACCTCGGCCGATGTGAAGTACGCGGTATTGCGTTCCACCGACAAGCAAACATTTCCAAACGGGCCGACATACTTCGGGGCGCTTCTGGACCTGCCAAGCGGCTATAAGGGCCCATACAAATCACCGAACGTGAACACCGACTCCGCTATCGAGACTCCCGATGAGTACACGATTGTGTTCCACATGAAGAAACCGTTCGCTGCTTTCGACTACCTCGCACAGGTGCCGGCAACGGTGCCCGTGCCCAAGGACAAGGACACCGGAGCCAAATACCGGAACGCGGTTGTCTCCACCGGGCCGTACAAGTTTGCCGACCTGCAGCCCGGCAAGGGCTTCAACCTGGTCCGCAATGATCAGTGGGATCCGGCTACCGATCCGAATCGCACAGCTCTTCCTGATCGCATCGAGGTCGCCCTCAATGTCAACGCCGATGACCTCGACAACCGGTTGCTCAGCGGCGACCTCGACGCCGACGTCGCAAACCTTGGAGTTCAACCGGCCGCCCAGAGCCGGGTTCTCCAGGATCCGAATCTGAAGGCAAATGCGGACAACCCGCTGACTACGCGGCTCCAGTACACCACGATCAACTCCGACAGTCCCTCCGCTCGACAACATCGAGTGCCGGAAGGCGATCGAATACGCGATGGACCGCACCGCCTACCAGACCGCGTACGGTGGCCAGTTTGCCGGTGGTGACCTGGCAACCACCGTTCTGCCGCCCAGCATTCCGGGCTACCAGGCCTTCGATCTGTACCCGAACGGTCAAGACCACAAGGGCGACCTCGACGCGGCCAAGAAGTCACTTGAAGCCTGTGGACAGCCGAATGGCTTCGAGACCAACATCGCCTACCGGCCCGAGCGGCCCAAGGAGAAGGCGACCGCCGAGGCGTTTCAGCAGGCGCTAGGTCGAATTGGCATCAAGCTCACGCTGAAGCCGTACCCGCAAGGCGACTACTTCGCCCAGTACTGCGGCCTCCCCCCGTTTGTGGTGAAGCAGAAGCTGGGTCTCTGCCTCATGAGTTGGCAGGCCGACTGGCCTGATGGCTTCGGCTACTTGTCCCAGATCGTCGACTCGCGGGTCATCCGCGAGACTGGCGGTAACACCAATCTGGGCGTCCGCATCCCCGAGGTCGATCAGATGCTCGACAAGGCGCTGACCGAGCTCGACACGGACAAGCGCAACCAGATATGGGGCGAGATCGACAAGCGGGTCATGGAAGAGGCCGTCATCTACCCCGGCGTGTACGCCAAGCTTCTGCTGGTGCGTTCGAAGAACGCCACCAACATCTTTGTCAGCGACGCATGGAGCGGGTACGACTACCTGGGAATGGGAGCCCAGAAGTAGCACAAATGGTCACGGGCTCTGGCCTCGGTTACGCACCGGGCCAGGAGCATGATCACTTAAGGAGGTGACGTGTTCGCCTACATCGTGCGGCGGCTACTGTGGGCCGTGTTGCTGCTGATTGTGCTCAGCATGGTCACCTTCTCCATCTTTTATCTGATACCGCGTCTGGGCGGGGCGACCCCGGAAACGCTTGCGACACGTTACGTGGGGCGGACTGCAACCGCGGAGACGGTCCACCTAACCGCAGAACGGCTAGGGTTCCTGGACCCGGTACCCCTGCAGTACTGGCACTGGCTCAAAGGTGTCTTCGTCGGCGCCGACTACGACTATGGCGCCGGCGTGGAGCATTGCCCGGCACCTTGCCTCGGGTACTCCTTCATCACGAAGCAGCCGGTGTGGCCTGAGCTGCTGGACCGTGCCCCGGTGACCATTTCGCTGACCATCGGCGCCGCGATCATCTGGTTGGTCGCTGGTGTCTCAATCGGCGTCATCTCAGCGCTCCGACGAGGCACGGTGTTCGACCGCGGAGCAATGGGTGTCGCGCTCGCCGGGGTGTCGCTACCGATCTTCTTCACTGGGCTGATTGCGCTGGCATTTTTCAGCTACCGGCTCGGGATCACTGCGCCCGGCGGCTCATTATGTTCCGTTCAGTGAGAACCCGGCGCAATGGGCGTACTCGCTGCTGCTGCCCTGGATCACGCTCGCCTTTCTGTTCTCCGCCCAGTACGCCCGGCTGACCCGAGCCGGAATGCTGGAGACCATGAACGAGGACTACATCCGTACTGCGCGCGCCAAAGGGCTCTCCGGAGCGCAGGGTTATCCTCAAGCACGCTCTGCGAGGAGCCCTCACCCCCGTCCTTACCATTTTCGGCCTTGATGTTGGCCTGCTGCTCGGGGGTGCGGTGCTCACTGAGAAGACGTTTTCGCTCAACGGTCTGGGCAAGTACGCCTACGACGGCATCGTCAATAACGACTTGCCCAAGATCCTCGGCGTCACCCTGGTCGCCGGCTTCTTCGTGATCATGGCGAACTTGTTCGTTGATCTTCTGTACGGCGTTATCGATCCACGGGTGCGGCTCGAGTGAGACCCCTACGCAGTGGCGGATACCTACGTTCACGTAGGTTGCTGACGGTCTGCACAGGTTGCAACCTGTGCAGACCGAGCGGAACCTACGTGAACGTAGGTTTCCGACAGGGAGTGAGGGTGTACGCATGACGACGTCCGCGCTCCGCGATCTGGTCATCCGGCATCCCGGTCAGCTGGACAAGCAGCCGTTCCTGGAGGTTGTTGATCTTCGCGTGCACTTCCCGACCGACGACGGGTTGGTGAAGTCCGTGGATGGGCTGAGTTTCGCTCTTGACCGCGGCCGAACCCTCGGCATTGTGGGCGAGTCCGGGTCCGGCAAGAGCGTGACCAGCCTGGCGATCATGGGCCTGCACACCAGGCCGGCTTCGGAGCAGACCCGGCCAGGCGCCCAGCTGAGCGGTGAGATCTATCTCGAAGGAGAGGATCTGCTGGCCAAGAGTCCGGAGTATGTCCGCAGCCTGCGCGGAAAGCGGATGGCCATGATCTTCCAGGACCCGCTCTCGGCGATGAACCCCTACTACACGGTGGGCCATCAGATTATCGAGGCGTACCGAATCCACAATCCGGTGAACAAGAAGGTGGCGCGCAAGCACGCGATCGACTTGCTCGGTCGGGTGGGGATCCCCGAGCCCAGCCAGCGCGTCGACGCGTATCCCCACCAGTTCTCTGGCGGAATGCGGCAGCGGGCCATGATCGCGATGGCCCTATCGTGCGATCCCGACCTGCTTATCGCGGACGAACCGACCACTGCTCTCGACGTCACCGTCCAGGCGCAGATCCTCGATCTGATCCGCGACCTGCAGAACGAATTCAACTCGTCCGTCGTGTTGATCACCCACGACCTCGGCGTCGTCGCTGAGCTGGCCGACGACGTGCTGGTGATGTACGCCGGCCGCGCGGTGGAGTATGGCAGCGCCGAGCAGCTGTTCAACCGGCCTGCCCACCCCTATACGTGGGGCCTGCTGGGGTCTATGCCGCGCTTCGACAGGGAGAGGAGCGAGCGGCTGCTCGCGATCAGGGGCACGCCGCCCAGCCTGATCAATGTGCCGCCAGGTTGCCCGTTCCACCCCCGCTGTGACTACGCCGCACGAAACGAGGGGCTCAGCGAGGACGTGCGTCCCGACCTGGCTCCCGTCGAGCCTGGCCATACCGTGGCCTGCCATCTGTCCCAGATCGACCGCGAGCAGATCTGGGAACACGAGATTGCGCCGAAGCTGTGACCGCGCCCACGCATGAGCCTGCGAGGGCAGGCGCCGAGCATAACTCAGACCTGATCACCGTCGAAGGATTGATCAAGCATTTTCCGATCCGTGCCGGGATCCTCCGCCGGCAGGTAGGAGCCGTTCAGGCGGTGGACGGGGTGAACTTCGCTGTCAAGCGTGGCGAGACATTCTCGATCGTCGGTGAGTCCGGGTGCGGCAAGAGTACGACCGCCCGCCTGCTGATCCGACTCCTCGAGCCGACGGAGGGGAAGATCGACGTTCGAGGGGCGCGACATCAGCCATCTGAAGGATGCGCAGTTGCGCCCATTACGGCGCGACATGCAAATGATCTTCCAAGACCCCTACTCATCGCTGAATCCACGGCACACTGTTGGCAAGATCGTGGGCGCCCCGTTCCGCATCCAGGGCGTATCGCCGCCGGGCGGAGTCAAGAAGGCGGTACAGGACGTGCTCGCCGCGGTGGGACTCAACCCCGAGCACTACAACCGCTACCCCCACGAGTTCTCCGGTGGCCAGCGGCAGCGGATCGGCATCGCCCGAACTCTCGCGCTGCGCCCGCGGCTGATCGTGGCCGACGAGCCGGTCTCGGCCCTGGACGTCTCGATTCAGGCGCAGATCCTCAACCTGCTGGAGGACCTGCAGGAGGAGTTCGACCTGACGTACGTGATCATCGCCCACGACCTGTCGGTGGTGCGCCACATCTCGGATCGGGTGGCAGTCATGTACCTCGGCAAGATCGTCGAGCTGGCCGACCGGGAGGCGCTGTACCGCGCGCCGATGCACCCCTACACAGTCGCGTTGATGTCAGCCGTGCCCGTTCCGGACACCCGCCGCCGCCACGAGCGTGAGCGGATCCTGCTGAGTGGTGACGTGCCCAGCCCGATCTCGCCCCCGCCGGCGTGTCGATTCCACACCCGCTGCTGGAAGGCGCAGGAGATTTGCCGGACTCAGGAGCCGCCACTCGTCGAGCTGCTGCCGCGGCATCGCGTGGCCTGCCACTTTCCGGAGAACTATCCCGATGATGCGGGCGCGCGCGGCGACCGCTGACGGCACGCTCCGATGATGGTCGCTTTCCTTCATCCACCTGCTGGCTCAAAGGTGGCGAGCAGTGCCTCCAGTGCCGCCTGATCA
The DNA here is from genome assembly GCA_963759635.1 of uncultured Actinomycetota bacterium. Classification (GTDB taxonomy): domain Bacteria; phylum Actinomycetota; class Actinomycetes; order Propionibacteriales; family Propionibacteriaceae; genus Microlunatus. The sequence goes on along the minus strand of CAVXAP010000027.1, from coordinate 190,987 downwards.
GGCCCGACGAACGGACGTGTCTCTGGCGCGAGCAGCACGGTCTCATAGAGCTTGTCATCCGGCTCCGGCACAGGCGGCAGATGGGTGCTGAAGACGGCGGAGGCTCCCATCGCACGGACCGGGTCGACCGTGGCGCGGAATCTTGCCGGATCGACTTCGTGCACCCAGGGGCTATCGACCGATGCCCACAGGAGTTGAAGGTCTCGAACCTGCTCGCCAGCCGCGCGTACGTCAGCGGATGTGGCCAGCTCGAGCGACGGCATCGGGGCACCGAAGCAATCTGAGCTGAACAGCGCCCCCGACCGGTCGTCCAGGAAGCCGGTCGTCGAGGGATTGTCGAACAGCGGCGGGCGGAAGGCGTGCAGCCGACGGTCACCGACATCGAGGGTCTGGCCGGGGTTGAGCAGGAATACCCGGTCAAGGGGGACCGCCCACTCGCAAGACATGATCCCCACGCCGAGGAAGGTGGTCACCAGCCGGGCTTGTGGCGCGGCTTCGAGGAGCGGCCACAGACCGCCGGTGTGATCGCGGTCCGGATGCGTAATCCATAGCCACCGGACGTCCGCGGGATCGAGCACCTGGGCGAGGGCGGACACGAAATCCTTGTCAGCAGTACTGAGACCGGTGTCGATCACCACAGGCTGTTCGGCATGAAGGACATAGGCGTTGACGGGAAGGAACCCAAGTCCAGCGACCTCGATGGAGTCGTTGAGGATTGTGACATCGCCGATCCGATGAATGTGCATGGCGCAACCTCCTTGCGCTCAGAAGGGGACCTGGGTGGCGAGCAGCCCCCAGGCTTGGCTACCGTCGGGACCCGGCCGGCCAGAGATGACCCGGCAGAAGTCGGCGGCATCCATCACGATCTCCTCGCCACCCGTGCCGGAGCGCCAGCTCCCACCGGCAGGGCCGGTGAGCTCGAGTCGGTAGGGCTGGCCGTGGCGGCGGGCCCACTCGGCCACAACGTCTGCGACGATGACGCCGTCGTGGTCGGGGGTCAGCACCGGGTCTTGACCGGTTGCCCGGGCGAGGTCCAGGCGGTGCATCCAGGGATCGCGAGTGAGGATCACATCGGTTACATAACCGATGGACCATGTTTCCGGTACACCGTTGACGACCTCCGCCCCCGGTAGACGCCTGCGGCGTACGAAGCCCGGAATCCGGCGGCGTCCCCTGGCACCGCGCGGGCCGACGAGACGCAACTCGGTGCGCAGCTCGTCGGGCCCGAGGTGCTGGCGCTCCTCGACTTGAAGGGCCGTCAGCCCGTCGACCGGGGCATGGCCGGGCTGTTGCCTGGCCTTGGCCGCGTGCATTTGGCGGGCCGCCTCAAAGGGGGTTGAGAACAGGTTCGCCTGGCCGGCGATGTGTGCGACCAGCTGGCGTACGTCCCATTCGGTGCAGTCGGTGGGCCGGGTCCAGTCCTCGAATTGAAGTGCGTCGACGGCGTCGGTCACGCGCTGGTACTCGGTCTCGGCCAGCCTCATCGCGGTCGGCCGTTCGATCGCAGGCTGGAGGACGTTGGCCGCTGGCCAGATTGTCGTGGCGGTGTTCACGAGGAGCTCCTCGTGGCAGGGGTCCGACGACTTGGCCCGCGTGATTGGGTTTTCCGCCGGTTTTGCGTCGGGGGGTCGGGCGGAAGGCCAGCACCGTCAGCCAAGACATCGATCGCGCGATCGAGTAGCACCGACCACCGCGTGCCACCGGGGTCGTTGGCCAACTGCTGGTTGATCAGGCCGGCGATCATCGCGGTCCAGATGTCGAAGTCGGACGAGTCGGTCGATGCCCAGGTTGCGAAGGAGCTGTCGCCCGAGCTCAAGCACCCGGACAGCTGGGGCGTAGGACTCTGTGCTCGGCTCGAAACCGGGGATCGTGCGTTGGTTCATGAGTTGATGGCGCGCCGGGTTGGCGACCGCATAGTCGAAGAACACCCGCGCAGCTCGACGGAGCGCAGCTCGCGAAGCCTGCGGAAGTTTCGCCAGCTCGGCCAGGGCGACCTGCTCGTAATCGCTCCACGCCTGGCCGAACATCGCGTCGTAGATCGCGAGCTTGGACTCGAAGTGCGTGTAGAGCGAGGGCGCCCGCATGCCCACCCTCTCGGCAAGGTCCCGAAGGGTGAACTGGGCGAGGCCTTGCTCCTGCGCGAGTTCCCAGGCGGCTTCGAGGATCTCGCCACGAGTCGCCTCACGACGTTCGGCAATCCTATCGCGCTTAGGAACAACTAACACGATTAGGAGAATGCACCTTGCACCAGTCGTTGTCAAGAGCCAACCTGGAGCGGGAGCTCTGAAATGTTGATCTTGACCCGGGCAGTAGATGTCCCTGGTGGCGCGCACCGGAGGTGGGGACTTCGATTCGCGCCCCTGCAGCACCTTCGGTAGTCTCCGGGCTGCGCGGAGTTCACATCCCGCCGCCACTGTGAGTCATGAGAGCGAAGTCCCGGTTCAGCCCTGCACCAGCGTCCGACAGAGATCGAAATGATCAAGATCATCGAAGACATGCCTCTCGGAACGATCGGTCTCGAAGCCGTGGGAAAGGTGACCGAGGACGACTACCGCGGTGTGCTTCTCCCGGCGGTGAGTGCCGCGGTGGAACGCAATGACGTGCGGCTGCTTTACGTCCTGGGCGACGACTTCGAGTCCTACTCACCTGGCGCTATGTGGGCCGACACCAAGTTGTGGGCACAACACCCCATGGCGTGGAAAAGGATCGCGATCGTCTCCGATGCCGATTGGTTGGAGCACAGCGTCAAGGCTTTCGGCTGGCTCATACCGGGTGAAATCAAGGTGTTCGACACCGACGACGTCGACGATGCCAAAGAATGGCTGGTGGGGTTGGACGAGGATGACGACTGAATGAGATCACGGCGGTCAGCGTCCCCAGGCATCAGTCTCTAGGACACGCGGCACTAGCCATCATCTAGCTGCTTGCTCGGCGGACGTACAGCCGTCGACACGTCGCCCGGCCCGGGCTATCCGCATGTCGCGGTCAGCCGAGTGGTCCGGAAGGATGTGCGCATGATTGAGATCGACGCCATCCTTCTGGTGGGTGCCGTCGTCTTGATCACCGCCATCATCGCCGCGCGAATCGGAGCCCGGGTCGGTCTGCCGTCGCTGCTGCTGTTTCTCGGTCTGGGCATGGCGATGGGCGAATCCGGCATCGGAATCTCATTCGACAACGCCGAGCTGGCGCAGGCACTCGGCTTTGCGGCCCTAGTCGTGATTTTGGCCGAGGGCGGCCTCACCACGAGGTGGAGCGACATCAGATCCACGACCGTCATGGCGGCATTGTTGGCCACGGTGGGCGTCGGGATCAGCGTGGGTTTGATGACCATCTTCGGGTACTACGTCCTCGGCTTGCCGCTCTGGATCGCCATGCTGCTGGGCGCGGTGACTTCCCCAACCGATGCTGCTGCGGTCTTCTCCGTGCTTCGCAATGTTCCTATCCCGCACTCGTTGCGAGGCGCGTTGGAAGCGGAGTCCGGCCTCAATGATGCACCGACAGTTCTGCTCGTGATGCTCGCGAGCTCGTATGCCGTAGGTCGCCCAGTTGAGTTCGGGATTCCGGGTGTCATCGGCTTGATCGTGCTGGAGCTGCTCGGTGGCATGGCCATCGGTGGCGGCCTTGGCTGGCTCGGTGCGCAGATTCTGCGTCGCGTCGCACTGCCATCCTCCGGGCTCTACCCACTCGCGATCCTCGTCTGGACGATTTTTGCGTACGGCATCACCGCGCTCATCCACGCCAGTGGCTTCGCGGCAGTGTACGTCTGCGCTCTGATCCTCGGGAACGCCCAATTGCCGCATCGCGCGGCGACCCGCTCTTTCGTCGAAGGAATTGGTTGGATCGCTCAGATCGGCCTGTTCGTCATGCTGGGACTGCTCGCCTTCCCAGATCGGGTGACGCTTCGTGGCGCCCTGATCGCGATCACAGCAGGTCTCTTTCTGACGCTCTTTGCCCGCCCTGCCTCAGTGGTGTCATGTGCGGTGTGGTTCAAGATGCCGGTGCGCCATCAGGTGTTCCTCTCCTGGGCGGGACTCCGCGGAGCCGTGCCGATCGTGCTGGCCACGATTCCGCTAGCCCGGGAGGTTCAGGGCGCGGAATTCCTCTTCGACGTCGTGCTCGTATTTGTCATCGTGTTTACCTGCCTGCAGGGTCCGACACTGCCCTTCGTCGCCCGGCTACTCGGGCTTCACGACGATGAGACTGCGCATGACGTCGAGGTAGAGGTTGCGCCACTCGACAGGATCTCTGCTGATCTGCTGCAGGTTCGCATCCCCACCAAGTCGCGGCTCGCCGGTGTCGAAGTGGGCGAGCTCCGGCTTCCCAAGGACACAGTGGTGTCCTTGATCATTCGAGACGAGCGGCCCTTCTATCCAAATCTCCGGGAGCGGATCAAGGTCGGAGACGAGCTGCTGATCGTGACGCCCGAGGACCAACGCGTGAACACCGAAGAACGCCTCCGAGCCGTGGGCCGTCGCGGTCGGCTCGCCGGCTGGCATTCGCGCGCGGAGGAGTGAAGCAGCTGCGCACCCGGTTGGATCAGGGAGTCTGCGCAGTTGGTGGCTTGTAGAGCTCTTGGACGGCAGCCTCAATGTCATCGCCGGCCATCTCGACAGGCTCGATGTACAGGCGAGCCTCGGCGATCAGGTCATCACGGATCACCAGGATTCCGACGCCCCGCATAGCGAATGGCGAACCGTCCACATGCCGTCCGCGCCAGTGCCACTCCGCCCACTCGGTATTTCCGGTAACCGTGGAAGACACCAGATCGGCAACGAAGTCAGGCACGCCTTCGAAGACTGCAGTCCAGTTCGCGAGGACCTGTGCATTCCCCGTGAAGACGCGACCCGGGTGCGCCGGCTGAGAGCTTTGGTAGTCATCGGCGAACAGGGCCGCCATTTGCGCGGCGTCATGGGAGTTCATCGCCTCCAGCAACCGCTCCGTCAGCGTCGACATGAGCCGAACTTAGCCTTCGAACCGCGTATCCAGCGCGCTCCACACCCACCTGCTGTCGCGGATCGGGACCTTGTCGTTTCTCTTGTCAGGAATCCAAGCGGCCTTAAGCGTCCCACAGGTGGCTCGACGACGCCCAGTCCAAGGCGCTCGACGATCTCATTTGCCTCGTCCTGCGGTAGCTGTCCAAGCTGAACAACAATGCCGTTCTCATCAGGCTCCAGCGGTGATCATCAGACGGACGGGACCGGCCGTCGCGAGCGGAACCAATTTCGGTACTGCGACCAGCAACAACGTGGTCATTCGTCCTCCCGGCGACCAATCAGGGGGAAGGCTTTCGACGAGAGTAGCGTGATGTGCCCATCATGTGGAGACAATCAGTAATACGGCGCAATTGCGCGGGCAGTAATACCGGCGCAATTGTCGGGCAAAGACTCGTTGAGGAGCCCCGCACGCGACGCGGCGCTTCCGATTGCCGGACTTCAGACCTGCAATAATCGCTCGTCAGTCTCGATCAGCCACCGAGGGCGGGGGTTGGGGTCGGCGTCTGCGAGGGCAGGCAGACGCTATCGGCGTCCACCTGAAAAGTAGTCTTGGCATCCTTTTTGAAGCCGCCGTACTTGTTGCCCACGAGCACGTCCACCGTATGGTCAACCCGGTTGTCTGAACGTATGTTGGCCTCTTTGAAGAAGGACTTGACGAACAACACCTCGGGATTGTTCTCGTTCGCGCCGACGATGACGGTCTTTTGGATCTTCTCCACGGTGTTGGTTGTCAGGACAACTCGGAAGCCCTTGCTCCGCAGGTTTCGGCCCACATCGGCCGCCAGACCCTTGCGGTCGCCGCCGTTGTACACCCTGATGACGACCTGACTGGCCTTCAGCTGACCTTTGGAGAGGGTCTGCTCGACACACGGCTCGGGTGGCAGTGGTGGGATTGGCTTGATGATGTTGTTGTAGCCCCACCAGGCTCCGTACAAGAGCACGCCGAACAAGATCAGGAGCGTGACGGGGGTCCGTACCACGCGGAAGATCCGACCGATCAACGTCGAAACTCCTTTACCTCCGCAGCGGCCCCGATGCGTGAGTTCCCCGAGCTCCCTCCCGTGCCCGACTACCCCCCGTTGCGGTGAGAGCCTACCTGGAGTTCGGTGTTACTTCAGGTCAAGCACGCGCGCATGCATGGTCTGCCGCTGCTGGAGGGCCGCTCGCAGCGCGCGATGCAGCCCGTCCTCGAGATAGAGCTCTCCACGCCACGACACGACGTGCGCGAACAGGTCGCCGTAGAAGGTTGAGTCCTCTTCCAGGAGCGCCTCGAGGTCCAACGTCCGTTTGGTCGTAACGAGCTGGTCCAAGCGCACCTGGTGCGGGGCGATCGCCGCCCACTGCTTCTGGACGTAACCATGATCTGGGTACGGGCGTACGTCTCCGACGCGCTTGAAAATCACTGTGACACTCTAATCAAGTTTCTTCAGGCAACTCCACGGTGCGTCGTTACGATTTGGCACATGACTGAGCCCGCCGCGCAGCAACTCTCCGAGGATGCGCAGCGCATCGCTCAGGGTTACACCTTCGACGAGCCGGCTATCGAGCTCGGTGTACTGATGGAAAATGACGCAGCGGCTCCCACTGCCGTCATCCGCATCCCGCTGAGCATGCTCAACCGGCACGGCCTCGTTTCGGGTGCGACCGGCACGGGCAAGACCAAGACACTGCAACTGATGGCTGAGCAGATCTCCGCTGCCGGGGTGCCGGTCTTCGCCGCCGACATCAAGGGTGACTTGTCCGGAATCGCCTCGCCCGGACAGCCGAGCGACAAGCTGCTGGCGCGTACCCAGAAGATCGGCCAGGACTGGCAGCCGCGAGCCTGCCCGACCGAGTTCTTCGCGCTCGGCGGCCAAGGCAACGGCGTGCCGCTGCGGGCGACCATGAGTTCGTTCGGCCCGGTGCTGCTCTCAAAGGTGCTGGGACTCAATGAGGTGCAGGAGTCCTCGTTGGGCCTGGTGTTCCATTACGCCGACCAGGCCGGGCTGCCGTTGCTGGACCTGAAAGATCTACGGGCGGTCCTCACCCATCTGACCAGCGACGAAGGCAAGGCGGAGCTGAAGAACATTGGTGGCCTGAGCACGTCGACAGTCGGTGTGATCCTGCGTACCTTGATCACCTTCGCCGACCAAGGTGCGGATGCGTTCTTCGGCGAGCCCGAGTTCGACACTGCCGACCTGCTGCGCGTTACGCGGGATGGGCGCGGTGTGGTCTCGCTGCTCGAGCTGCCCAATCTGATGGATAGGCCTGCGGTCTTTTCTACTTTCTTGATGTGGCTGCTCGCCGACCTGTTCCATGAGCTGCCCGAGGTCGGGGACGTCGATCGGCCACGACTGGTCTTCTTCTTCGACGAGGCGCACCTGCTGTTCGACGACGCCTCCAAGGCCTTCCTGGACGCCATCGCCCAGACCGTGCGGCTGATCCGCTCCAAGGGTGTTGGCATCTTCTTTGTCACCCAGACGCCAAAGGACGTGCCTGAGGACGTGTTGGCACAGCTCGGGTCGCGGGTGCAGCACCAGCTCCGTGCCCATACGCCGAACGACGCCAAGGCTCTCAAGCAGACCGTCGCCACCTTTCCGAAATCGCACTACGACCTGAGCGAGGCACTACAGCAACTCGGCATCGGCGAGGCCATCGTCACGGTGATGGATCCCGACGGCGCACCGACGCCGGTTGCCTGGACGAGAATGCGGGCACCCGAGTCGCTCATGGCCCCGACGCCGGACGAGGTGCTGCGTCCGGGGATCGCTGCGTCGGCATTGATGGCGAGGTATGGACAGCCGCTCGATCGTGACTCAGCACACGAGATCCTTGCTCGGAAGTTGCAGGCCGGAGCCGAGGCGGCGGAGCGAGAGCGTCTGGAGAAGGAGGCCGCGGCTCAGGCGGAGGCGGCGGCGAATGAGCGGGCGAAGGCTCAGGCTCAGGCTGAGCGTGAGGCGCGGGCGGGCGCGCGGTCCCAGTCGCGCAGCCCGCAGCGCCGGGAGAAGTCAATGGTGGAGCAGATCACCGGTTCGAGTGCATTCAAGCAGTTCGCGCGTACGGCGGGGACGGAGATCATCCGGAGTATCTTCGGGACGGCGCGCCGCCGTCGATAATTGCTCCTCTGGCTGGTGTGAGACGCAGTTCGTAGCGTCGAGGCGACATGTCAGAAACCAACGTGAACGTAGGTTCCTGCTGCTCTGCATAGGTTGCAACCCATGCAGACCGCAGGAAACCTACGTGCACGTAGGTTCCATCGGGGGCTGGCAACGCAGGTCATGCGGGCTTGGCAACGGACGCGCGTGCCCGGCGGACAGCACGCCGCCGTCGGCGTACGCGCTTGACCTCAGGCTTGCGCGCTGTTATCGCCACCATGATCGCGAAGCGTTCGGCAGCCTCACGGCTGATCTGTTGCTGCGGTCGGTACTTTTGCTCAGACATGGCTGTTCTCCTTGCAAACAAGTGATGTAGGCGTTGTTGACTCGGCGCGGCGCAGCAGAAGGCGCCCACGCACCTGAGTGAAAGATGTTTCCAGAAGGGGACTGGCGCGCTACGCGAAGCGGTCGAGGGGCGCGCTCACCCGATCGGTGTGAGCACAGCTAAGCCACACCTTCGGAGTCATCATGATCATGTACAAGGTACGCACCTCCTCTCGTGGTGGTCAGCACATCGCTTTCCCGATGGATTTCCTTGATCAGATTAGGCATGAGCGTGTGGGCTGCGCAATCGAATTACTTGGCGAGGCATAAGGTGAGGACCAGACCTTGATCGACAAATGTGACCGTCAAGGAGCGCCATGACCATCTCCAGCCCTGACACCCCGCCCACTGAGGTCCCCGAGGCCGACTGGGTCGAACAGGCTGTCGATGTCGACCCGCTGGCCGAATCCGAGGCCGAGTCAGACGCAGTGCCCGCGAACATTGGCCGAGGCATCCGTGAGGTGGACGACGCCGATCTGGTCGAGCAGGAAACCGTGGTCTACGGCGAGGACGACGATATCCGCGGGTAGCACCATCAGCTCTGATCCGGCAGCAACGCCCGGCGGAGCGTCGTGGCCAGCCACGCCTCGTAGCGTTTCGGGGTCCATCCACGTTCGGCGGTGAGGATCCGGTGGACCTCGGGCGACATGAACACATAGATCAGGTCGGCGGCATCGGCCTCGCTGAGCCCGGGGCCTAGAGCCTGGCGGCGCGCCAGCTCGGCGGCCACACGGGACTGCCCCGTAAGACGTTGCTGGCGGGTGATCGCCAGTTGTTCGGCCGCCTCGGGATCCACGGCGGCTGCTCCGGCAAGTACGTGCTGGATGGGACTGGCGCGCTCTTGGAGCTCGCGGCCGATGCGTGCGAACGCGTCGATCAGGGTGCCCGCATCCGCTTGCGCGAGCGCTGCCCGTACGACGGGACGGTCCCCAAACGCGATCGGCTCGTCATCGCCGCCGAAGGCGACGTCCAACACGGCGGACAGAATCGCCCGCTTTGACCGGAAGAGCCGATACACGGTGGCGATTGGTGTGTCGCTCTCCTCCGCGATCGCCTCCATCGTCGTCGCGGGGTAGCCGCGTTCGAGGAAGAGCTTCCGGGCCGCCGTCAGCACCTCCTGTCGGGTCGCACGAACCCGCGACTGGCGTCGTGAGTTGTCGTAGGGCCTGGTCTTGACATCGCTCGCCATGTTGGTGATAGTAGCACTATCAGTTGGTAGTGAGACTCTCACCAATTGCTGCGAGAGGGGTGAGCAGGATGTCGGATCGGCGACGAAGGTCACCGCGCGTGCTGGTGGTGGGAGCCGGTCCGGCGGGATTGACCGCGGGGATCATGCTCGCCCGTTACGGCATCGATGTGCTGGTGGTGGAGAAGCGAAGCCAGATCTCCACTCTGCCTCGGGCAGTCGCGATCAGCACGAGGACGATGGAAATCGTACGTTCGTGGGGCCTGGAGCACGCGGTACGAGCCGGTGCTGCCGACGTCGAACCGTGTGCCTGGGCCACTCCGACGCTCGCTTCGAGAGAGGGCAGCGTGATCTCGCTCGGTTACCCGACTGCCCCCGAAGCGGCCCGGATCAGCCCGACGCGGCCGGCGTGGGCGCCGCAGGACCACGTGGAGCCGTTGCTGCTGGATCTGCTGCTCCGCCACCCGGGCGCCGAGGTGTGGTTCGACACGGAGCTGGTCGCGCTGGAGCAGGACGACCACGTTGTGCGAGCTCGGCTGGGTAGCCGGGGTGCGGGGCCGGCGCGGGAGCTGCCCGTGGACTTCGTCATCGGTGCCGACGGCGCGCACAGCAGCGTCCGTTCCCTGGCGGGGATCGCGATGCGGGGGCCTGACGACCTGGCCGAGTACCAGAGTGTGCACTTCCGGGCCGAGCTTGCCGCGATTGTCGCTGAACGGCGTTATGGCTTGAGCCTGATAACGCACCCCGACGCGGCCGGTGTCCTGACCCCGAAGGGACCCGCGGATCGCTGGGCATACTCGCGGGAGTGGCGACCTGGACAGGAGCGGCTGGACCAATGCTCAACGAACCGTTTGGCCGAGTTGATCGCGACCGCCGTCGGCGTGCCCGGAATCCCGATTGCGATCGACGGAGTCAGCGTGTTCTCCTTTGCGGCTCAGTTGGCCGATCAATACCGAAAAGGGCGGGTGTTCTTGGTCGGCGACGCGGCGCACCGGATGACCCCCCGCGGCGGCACGGGCATGAACACGGCCATTCAGGACGCGTACGATCTCGGCTGGAAGCTGGGCTGGGCGCTTCGCGGATGGGCGCGGTCGGCGCTGCTTGACTCCTATGAAGTCGAGCGGCGACCGATCGGCGAGCACAATGTGGTCCGCTCTGGCTCCCCGAACGGCGCCCGGCAGACGGCGGCCGAGGCTCTCCCGTACGACCTCAATGGCCGCATTGCCCACCACTGGGTGACGCGGGACGACCGCCAGGTCTCCACCCTGGATCTGATCGGCGTGGGACTCACCATGTTCTATGGCCCGGGGAGTGAGGAGGTGGCGCCACCCACCTCGGCGGGCTCCAGCGGCCAGCCACCCGTCGTCAGTCATGTCGTCGACGAGAACACAGCGGACGCCTTGGACATCGAGTACGCCGGTGCTCTCGCGGTTCGCCCTGACGGTCGGCCGCTGCTCAGCTAAGTGGTCACGAGCACCAGCAGATTCGGCGATTTCCGTGTGGCTTGTGACCACTTTCGCCAAGGGGTCCACGCTCCCATCCAGTGTTCGCCGCCGGTAGAGGCGACCTCACTGCATTATGTTGCTAGGCGTGAAGGCGCGGTCGGGGATTGCCCAAGCGGCTGCGCTGGTGACCGTACTGACCTTCCTATCGGCCGTTCTCGGCTTCTTTCGCGATGTTGTGATTGCGGGAGTGTTCGGTGCCGGCGCTGAGCTCGATGCATATCTGGTGGCCCAGGGGCTGATGAATCTGGTGCTGGCCCTCGTCGCCGGCGCAATGGCGAAGGCGACCGTGCCGGTGCTGGCGGCCCAGAACAGTGCAGACGACAACTCGAACAGGGCAGCTCACACACTGTCCGTCGTACTGACCGTGACGCTGCTCGTCCTCGGCATCGGCTCGCTGATCATGGCGTTGGCCGCGAGTTCGGTGGTGACCGTGCTGGCACCCGGCTTCAAGGGAGCACAGGCAGACCTGGCTGCTTCGCTCACCCGCATCGTGCTAATTGCCACCGTCTTGATATCGGGCACGAACCTGCTTGCCGCCGCAGCGGAAGCGCATCGCCGCTTCTTCTGGTCGGCGATGCAAGGGGTTCCCTTCAACGTGATCATGATCGCCGCGGCGGTTTTGTTCGGTCCTCGTTACGGTGTCTATGCCCTTGCCGTCGGGTTCGTCGTAGGCTCCGCGGCCCGGTTGCTGTGCCAGTTGCCGCCGATTCGTGCCCTGGGGTTGCGCCTACGCGCGTCTTTCGACATCAAGGATCCGGGCTTCCGATCGATCGCCAGGCTCATTCCGCCACTGCTGCTCGGCAGTGCTCTCGGCAACGCCAACACGATGGTCGATCGGGCCGTCGGCTCGATGGTCGGCGAGGGAACCATCTCGGCGTTGAGTTATGCCTGGCGGGTCATCTCCCTCGGCGAAACCTTGCTCGTCGCGTCGCTGCTGACAGCGCTCTATCCCGCGTTCGGCGCCGCCGCTGGCAGCCGCGACATGGATGAGATGAGGCACCTGGTGAGTCGCGGCTTGGCAACGGTGGCCACGGTGCTGATGCCGGTGTGGGGTTTCATGATCGTTTGCGCCGTACCGCTAGTCGCGCTGCTATTCGAGCACGGCAGCTTTACCCCGGCCGATACCCAGCGGACAGCGACCGCGATGTTGTGGTACGCACCGGCGCTACTGGCTCTCGGGTGGCGCGAGATGATCGTGCGTGCCTCGTACGCGCTCGGCGACTCGCGCCGACCTGTGCTGGTGTTCGTGTTCGCCATGAGCATCAATGTGATCGGCGATTTCACCCTTGGCCTCAGGTTCGGAATCGCCGGACTGGCGGCCTCCACCTCACTGTCGGTGCTGTTCGCGGCCGTGGCCAACACCTGGTTGCTGGGCCGGCGCCACGGCGCCGTCGATCTCAGGTCGTTGCCAGTGATGGTGGGCCGTACGGCCGTCGCGGCCGCGGTGGGCACCGCTGCCGGCGCTGTGGTCTATCGCCTGCTCGCTCCTGTTGTTGGTACCGGTCTGGTCAGCGAGCTGTTGTTGGTGTCGTCGGTGGGATTGACCCTGTTAGGGGTCTTCGTCGGGATCCTGTATGCGCTGCGCGCACCGGAGCGACGGCTGCTCACCGACGCGATCGACGTTGTGGCGCGCCGGCGACGATGAGGTTCCAGGCTTTGGCCCAGCTGGCTTGAGCAGTTGTCTCAGGCGGGTCGAACCAGAACGAACGGCGTGCTGGTAAGCCGCTGGCCCAACGGGTTGTCACTGAGCACAGCTGCCAGCGTCTCCTCAGACAGTGATCGTGGAGATACTGCGCGGATTGAGCCACCGAAGTCATTGAGGTCGACGATGCTGACGCCGATGTCCAGCGCCCGCTCGAGGTCGGCACAAATCCTCTGCGCGACCTTGCCATCCAAGGGCGGGAAGAGCACGTTCTCGTACGGCGGGCGCCCTCCGTCGACGTCGCGGGCGACTGGCCCAGCAACCCGATAGAACGTTCCGTGCATTCCGAACGGACGAGTCACGGCACAGCCGATCGCGGCGGGGATGATGCGCCTCAAGCCGACGGTACGAACGACATACTCCATCTTCTCCGGGACGGCCAGCCCCTTCGAGTCAGTGCGCGGATGGACATGAGACGCGAGGAACTGAGCTAACCGACCAGGCCGCATGGTGCTGATATCCACTGTTCGGCCGGTGAGGAGGATGACCACCTTCTCGCTCACACCGACCGTGTCGCCGGGGCGAGCCACCTTGAGGCTCTCCTTCAGTGCCAGCACCAGATCATCGCTCTCGTCCAGCCACTGGGTGTGCAGCGGAAGGCGCAGATAGTTAACCCCGGCCACGCTCACCCGGGTCCACAGGTCTATGCGGTTGTCAGCTGTGGGCTCTGCGGTAAAGGTCATGTCGACTCCCCCTGCTCGACGGTAATGGAGTGAAGCATGTGACTGATGTGATCAGTTTTGATGATAGGGGGTCTGCAGACGACTGAGAGTCCCCCGAAAGATCGGCGTGTCGCGCTGGACGACCGCGGATTGCAGTGATCAGAAACGCGATCACACTAACTGATTCAGGGGCGTTTCGTGGTCCGTCTGAATAAATGGTGACAGCCGAGAACGACTTCGTCCCGCGATCGAGTCAGTCGGCCTGAACGACCCTGAACCATCCCGCCGGCTCGCTGTAAGGCTGCCGACCCGGAACCTTCGCGGCGAGATCCTGGGCCGACTCACCCACCACGGCGTAGTCCTGAGTGACATGCCGCGCTACGGGCTGACATGATCGGATCGTGGCGTCAGATCCGCGGATGGTTTCGCTGGGCTTCGGGAAGTTCGCACGATCAGACCGCATTTACGCGCTGGAGCCGCTGCTTGGGGACGAGCGGGGGGACGGCCACAGAACCAAGGTCTGGGTCGATGGCGTCAAAGATCCGATCATCGCCGCCCGCACCGAAGTGACGATTCTGCGTGACATGGGACAGGAGGCCGTCGCGACGGAGGCGCCCCTGATTGACGAGGCACTGGATTTGGCGTCGCGACTCGCGGCCGCGGCAGAGGCTGGTCGGGTTGATCTCAACGATCTTGGACGCCGAGCCCGCCGACTGCTTGCCGCGACCACCCGGCGCGATTGAAGCCTTGTTTGATCGCCTATTGATCCGTACGCCTGAGATCCCTGGCTTTGACCCACATCTGGCGCCCGTCCGTCCCGCGTACCCGTCCCCACCATTCGCCGCGCTCGCGTACCCAATAGTCCAGCGTGCCCGCCGCGGACCACGTTGCCGTTTCAACCTCGATCGGTGGCCGCACCTCGCGCCGCTCGTCTGGCGTTCGCTGCCCGTACTGGTTGTAGACGACATCCATGTCCATCGCCATCTGGCTCGCCTCGTCCTCGCCAAGATCAACAGCGCGCCAGCCCATCACACCCCCGTCGTAGACGCCCCACCGCCCGCTGCCGATGTGTCGCGCCTCGAACCTCACTTATCTATTAGAACACGGATACGATTAATTGGATCTGCTACCTCGGTCCGTCCAAGATGACAAATTGGTATCCGTGGGCGCGGTAGTCGTTGATGATCTCTGGGAGAGCGGTGACCGTCGCCTCTCGATTGCCGCCGCCGTCGTGCAGCAAGATCACCGGATGCTCCTCAGTGAGGCCGAGCGCGGCTCGCTTCCGGATGACGCTCGCGAATTTGCTGTTGCCCTTGGACGGGAGCGACCAGTCGCGTGTGTCGACGGTCCACAGGACCATCGAGAGGCCCGCGGTGCGTGTGACCGTTTCCGCTCCCTTCACGATTCCGCCCGGTGGACGGAACAGGCATGGCTGCAGCCCTGTGGCATCGACGATTGCGCGACGAGTGCGTTCGATCTCCCGGGCCAGCTTGCTTCGATTCCAGCCGGCAGCCGCCTTCGGGATGTGGTGAGACCACGTGTGATCTCCCAGCGCATTGCCGCCTGCGATGATTCTTCGCAGCATCTCTGGATCTGCTGCTGCGTGCTGACCTATGACAAAGAACGTGGCATGTACGCCGGCTCTCTGCAGCACATCGAGCACTTGAGGCGTCGCCGCTCCTGGACCGTCGTCGAAGGTGAGTGCAACGGTTCGCAGTGAACCGCCGGCGTTGTCGCGAATGGCCGGCGCGGTCCGGATGATGTCAGTCGTGGGAGCGGGGCACTGGTGCTCTGCATTGGCCAGATGGTCGGTTGCCTGGACGGCTGCTGGTTTGACCGCCAGAGCTCTCAGGTCGTCGCGGACTGCAACGACGACGGTGTGGGCGACCACCATCATGAGGACCGCGAGCAGCGCGCCGAGCACGCTCACTCGATCCCATCGCACGTGCAGCTGAGCGCGGCCAACCGACGCACGGCTTGCAGTCTGCGTCGTACCACCCGACAGCGGCGTCGCGGCCACTACGTCATACTGCCTTGTCGATGCTCGGCACCCTGCCCTTTTGTCTACATGTCGTGGCGCGAGTCCGAACCAGCAGCACAGCGGGTCGATGAATTCGCGCACGGATCGCAGTCAGAAGGGGTGAACACAATTCAGGAGGATTCGATGAGCGACATCCAGGAGCAGGTGCAGGAGACGCTGGACGAGCTGGTAGCCAGCGGCGCGGAGCTGGGCATTCAGGCTGTGGCGTACCGAGATGGCGTCAAGGTGGTTGATGCGGTGGCTGGTGTCGTTGCTCCGGACGGGCCGCCGGTGACGCCGGGCACTGTCTTCTACAACTTCTCTATCGGCAAGGGAGCGATGTCGACCCTGGTGCATCAGGAGGTCGACCGGGGCGCTTTCGGATATGACACGCCCGTGGTGGAGTTGTGGCCGGAGTTCGGTGCCCACGGGAAGGAGGGCGTGACCGTACGGCACGTGCTGACCCACACCGCCGGTGTACCGGGAATCCCGCTCAGCTCGACAATTTCAGATGTCTCCACCTGGGAGACGATGATTCGCGCTCTTGAGGACGCTGAGTTGTGGTGGGAGCCGGGGACCAAGACGGGCTACCACGCCTACACGTTCGGATATCTGGCCGGCGAGATCGTACGTCGCAGCACCGGTCTGCCGCTCGCGGAGGTCCTGCGTGAGCGGCTCGCTGCGCCGCTCGGGTTCGCCGACGAGATGTTCTTCGGCATGCCAGAGGACGAGCGAGGATCTTTGGCGACGCTGGTCGATGCGCCGAGCGAGGTCGATTGGTCCACTATGCAGATGCCCGACGATCTGCCGATGTTCCGGGCAGCGCCCATGTCGTTGTTCCCAACGGCCGACTTCGGCAACAATCCGGAAGCGATCGGTGCGGACATTCCTGCGGGCGGGAAGACCTCGGCACGTGCGATCGCAAAGATGTACGCGGCGCTCCTCGGTGAGGTCGACGGTGTCCGGCTGATCAGTCCAGAGCGGCTGGCGGAGGTGGCAACGGTGGCCGTCGAAGGCCACGATGAGGTCTTTGGAAACGAGGTGCGGTGGAGTCTCGGCTACGCGATGGGCGCGCCGTCTGTTGAGGAGCATTCGGACACGACGTTCGGGATGGGCGGCGTCGGCGGCGGTTGGGCTGGCGCCGATACCGCGACCGGTACGTCAGTGGCCGTGACCAAGAATCTGTTGACCGAGAACTTCGACGCCTCCGCTCGCATTGCCCGCATGGTCTTTGCGTGAGCTAATAACACCTGCGTCCCCCCACTCCGCTTCGTTTGCCGGGACCTCGCGCTACTTCCAGCTGCCGCGGAGACCAAGCAAGTGAAGCGGAGTGAGATCAGCTCAGCGCTCACAGCAAGACCAACAAGCGGCGTAGTGCGAGCGCTTGGCAGCGCCGGAGTCTAGGGTCGGGGAATGAGTGAGTCACAGCACCTCAGCACCTACATCGAGCGGCCGGCCGCCGAGGTATACGCGTACGTGGTGAACGCGGCGAACCTGCCGAAGTGGGCGGCAGGGCTCAGTGGATCCATCGAGCAGCGGGACGGACGCTGGTTCGCCGAGTCACCGATGGGTGAGGTCGAAGTGACCTTCGCGCCCGAGAATCCGTACCTCGTGCTTGATCACGAGGTCAAGCTGTCCGATGGGACCACGTTCAACAACCCGATGAGGGTGATCGGCCACGGCACCGGTTGCGAGGTGGTGTTCACCCTTCTCGGCCGGCCGGACCAATCGGACCACGACTTCGAAGCCGACGCGAGGGCGATCCGGACGGATCTGGCAACTCTCAAGGGACTCCTTGAGCCCTGAGCGGACGGCCCCAGATCTGGTGTCCCTGTGGACCAGCCGCGCCTTCATCGAGGAGGCCCGCGCCTGGGTTGCGGCGCAGCTCGCACCCCGCGGTATCCGGCTCACAGGCGAGTTGGAGCAACCGCATGTCCGGGTCTGGTCGAGCACCATCCGGTTCGAGACGACGGAGGGTCGCACCTGGTTCAAGGTGAACGCCAGCGGAACTGCGCAGGAAGCCGCGCTGGTGGCCCTGCTCGATGAGCTCAGACCCGGCTTGGCGCCGGAAGTGCTTGCGCACGACGACGCGCGGGCATGGTCGCTCACTCGGGACGGCGGTCCAGTGCTCAGATCGATCGCCGAGCCGGAGGCGTTATGGAGGTACTGGGAGCGACTGCTGCCGCGCTACGCCGAGGCCCAGCTCGCCTTGGCCGAGCACAGACTCCGGCTCATGGCCACTGGGATCCCGGACCGGGGTCCCGCGCAACTGCCCTTGGAGTACCGGCGGCTGCTCGACGAACTCGCCGCCCGTCCCACCGAGGATGGCGGGCTGACCGGTGAGGAAGCCTCCGCCCTCGAGGGCCTGCTCCCGCTCTACGACGACCGGTGCGCTGAGCTGGCCGCGTCGCCGGTGCTGGACAGCCTGCAGCACGATGACCTGCACTCCAACAACATCTGCTGGCCGGGGGAGGCGGACGACCCGTCGTCGGTCCGGATTATTGATTGGGGCGACGCGTCCGTTGGGCATCCGTTCGGGACGATGCTCGCCACCTTGAATTCGATCGACTTCGACGGAAGTGCGCTGCGCGACGATTGCCAGGACGATCCGCGTCTGCTCCGGATTGTGGACGCCTACCTTGAGCCGTTCGCCGGCCTGAGCAACCGTGCGGAGTTATTGCGCTGGGTGACGGTGGCCCGCAGCACCGGCTGCGTGACTCGGGCGCTGTCCTGGGAGAGCGCGCTCCAGCAAGCGCCGGCGACATTGGTCGCGGGCGAGGAGTTCCCGGTACGAGCCTGGCTCCTGGAGCTACTCAAGCCATGGACGAACGTGGGAGAGCGGCGTTAGCGCCCAGCCTCACCAAGCCGATCGGTCAAGCCACGGTCACCCAGAGTCTCAGGTGTCAGTCGCCCGCGGCCGACCTGATCGAGCGGCCGCTGATCTTGCGCGGTGTGATTTCGATGAAGAGGTTCCGAACTCCGTCCGCCCAAGGCACCGGTCCGGTCTCCCAGGCCGTTGTGAGCAGGTAGTCGTGCGCCATCGCCTCGGCGAATCCGAGTAGCAGAACGCTCCAGCCTGACTTGTCTTGTTCATCGATACTGTCGATCTCGAAAGCGACACTGGTCCGCCGGATAAGCCCAGCCAGAGGGCCGTAGGGGGATGTACGGAAGATCACACTGCCGTTGCGGTATTGATAGGTCACTGGCAAGATCTGCGGGCCCTCGGGGGCCATGAAACCGACCCGGCCGGCGGTGTGCTGCGCCAAGAGCTGCTTGCACTCAGCCTCCGACAGCTCACCGAAATTGCTGGTGGAAGGCCTTCCCTCCGATGGTGAGGTCATGAACCCACGCTCCATTCGTCGCGCCAGGGCGGTGAAGATGGCTGCGTGAGGGCCCGCTTCACCGCCCCACCATTCTAAGATTCGCGCGCCGTGAATGTCGCCATACAGGGTCGAAAGTCCCGCGGAGTCCTGAATGTGGCCCTGATGTGTCGAGTCGGTCGTCTTGGGTATCGGAAATGTCGCGTCATGGTGGATACACGGGCGAGAAAGGCTCGCCAGGAAAGGAGATCCGATGACTACGCAACCTCAAGCCGGCGACATGCGGCCTCAAGCCGGCGATCCGCAGCCTCAGCCCGGCGATACCGAGCCTCAAGCCAGCGACGTCCAGTCCGGTGAATCGAAGGAGAGCAAGACGCAGGGCAGTATGGCCCGCTGGCCGCGTGATCTCACTGACCTGTGGGCGGGCTGGCAGCCTTTCGGGGCGATGAACTGGCCGTTTCGGGACATCAAGGTCGAAGAATTCGTCGATGGCGAGCAGCTGGTGGTCAAGGCAGAGGTGCCTGGGGTCGATCCCGATCGTGACATCGATGTGTCGATCGACAACGGCGTCCTGACGATTGCGGCGGAGCGTCGGGAAAGCAGCCGCGAGAAGCTTGACAAGGGCTTCCACAGTGAGTTCCGGTACGGCAGCTTCGTCCGTCAGGTGAGGCTCCCGGCAGGCACCTCACCTGAGGTGATCTCCGCGACCTATAAGGACGGTGTTCTGGAAATCCGGATGCCGAAGCCCTCAGCGGAGGCAGCCTCGCGCCGTATCCAGATTCAACGGGGCTGATGGGCCTAGCGAGAGGTAGGAGGACTTTGGTCCCCCCCACGAGTCTCCTTCGGCCCGTGCGTCGGGCCGGGGGAGCCGAGACAGTTAGATCATCCGTAGCGGAGGTTGATCATGACTATTGACAACGCGGGATGGTCACTGCTCGACCATGGTGGGCGCCTCGAGACCCTGGACCGCGACGAATGCCGCCGCCTTCTCGGTTCGACCAATGTCGGCCGTCTCGGGTACTGCACGGGCTTCGGGCCTCGTATCGTGCCGATGAACTACACCTTGGTCAGCGAAGCCGTGACCTTCCGCACCGGCCTCGACACCCAGGCAGCTCACCAGCTGTTCGATCATCCGATTGCATTCCAGGTTGACCAGGTCGACGAATTCCTTCAGACGGGATGGAGCATTCTGGTTGTGGGAAACGCCCAGCCGCTCGACGAGGAGTCTCTACTGCTCCTCGACATCGGCCAGTCGCCGCAGCCTTGGCCGGAGGGCAGACGAGCGCTGGTCGTGCAACTGCCGCTGACGATGATGACCGGCCGTCGAGTCCACCCGTCCTAGAGATCCTGGGAGGAACACAACCTCATGATCAGCCCATCCACAACCGGAAGACGCGATTCCGATGACAGGTCGGAGCGCCGCTTCGACGTGATAGGACGCGAGCAATGCCTCGACCTCCTTGCGACCAATCATCTGGGTCGCGTGGCGTGGCAGGCCGCCGACCTTCCGCAGATCCTGCCGGTCACGTACGCCATGCACGAGGGCTCCGTCTACTTTCGCACCACACCGGATGGGATCCTTTCGGAGCTGGCCCAGCCGACAAGGGTCGCGCTTGAAGTGGACGAGCTCGACCAGCAGACACGGAGCGGCTGGAGCATCGTCTTGCAGGGACGCACCAGCGCCGTGACCGAGCCCGACGCCGTGGCCGGTCTGTGGGCGGCGGATTCTCTGGTCCCATGGGCGGGGGGAAATCGCACTCTGTTCATCTGCATCCGTCCAGATCGCGTCTCCGGCCGGGTCGTACGCCGGTCTACGTGACAGCCGAGAACGCCGTCAGCACCAGCCGCCTCGCGGCAGACGCTCCGTTCGACGTAGCCTTTGTTGCGAAATGGCGGCTAACGACGGCGACCCGGGACCTGCCCAGTCGATGGATCCTGACGGAGATCCACGGCTATCCGTTGAGCTGTTGATGGGCGACCTCGGGCTGCCCATCGAGCAGCTGATGCGCCAACTCGTCGCCCAAGCGTCGCTGATCATGAATGCTCAGGACCGGCTGCGGCGCCTTTTGCATGCCAATCGCTCAATCGTCCAAGAGCTGTCCCTGCCCGCGGTGTTGCACCGCATTGTCGAGACTGCGCGCGATGTCGCGGGCGCCAGGTACGCCGCACTGGGGGTCATCGGCGCCGATGGTTTGCTCGAACAGTTTTTGCATGTGGGACTGGACGACGATGCGGTCCAGGCAATCGGTGAGCTTCCCAAAGGACGCGGTGTGCTCGGTGCACTGATCGAAGATCCCAAGCCCATTCGGCTGACCCGAATCGCCGACGATCCCCGATCGTCGGGCTTCCCGGACCACCATCCAGCGATGACGACCTTTCTCGGCGTTCCCATCCGCAGCCGAGATGCCGTGTTCGGGAACCTCTATCTGACCGACCGCATCGACGGTAGCCCTTTCACCGCTGAGGACGAGGAACTCGTCTTGGCCCTGGCTGCTACAGCCGGGGTTGCGATCGAGAATGCACGACTCTACGAGGAGTCCCGCCGACGACAGGAGTGGCTAAGGGCCTCAGGCGAGATCAGCCGCCAGCTGCTCGACCCCGAAGCCGATTACTCCGACACTCTTCATCGCATTGCTACGAGCGTGAAGCGGCTGGCGTCAGCCGATGTGGTCACCCTCGTGAGGCCGACCGAAGATGATCCGAACCAGTTCGAGGTAGTCGTCGCGACCGGTGTCGCCGAACGTGATCTCATCGGACTCCGCTACCCAAAGGGCGACAGCATCGCATGGCAGGCGATGCAGCAGGGGCACGGCGTTCGGGTGGAGGCAGTGGATCAGCAGCCCGATATCTATCTGCACCTGCGCCCATACGTCCCGGTGAGTCAGGCGATGGCTCTCCCGCTCAGGGGTGAAATCGGTCCGCGTGGCGCGATCGTGGCGGGCCGGATCATTCCGCACGCCCCCTTCACCGACGCGGACCTCGACATGGCGGAGGCTTTCGCGGGGCAGGCGGCCATCGCCCTGGAGCTCAGCGACGCTCGCGCCGACCAGCAGCGGCTCGGTGTCCTGGAGGATCGAGACCGCATTGCACGCGACCTGCACGACCACGTGATTCAGCGGCTGTTCGCCGCTGGTCTCAGCTTGCAGAGTATTGCCGCGACCGTGGACGATGAGGCCGTTGACCAGCGGCTCACACGCACCGTGGAGCAGCTCGACGACACGATTCGGCAGATCCGTACCACGATATTCGCCCTCCAGGAAGACTCGTCGCGATCGCTCCGTGGCACCGCCCTTGCGGTGGTCGACCAACTCGCTGCGCTGCTGCCCGTCCGTCCAGACGTACAGCTCGTGGGGCCGCTCGACACGATCGCTGACGAGACGATCATCGCGGATGTCGAGGCCGTGCTGCGGGAATCGTTGACCAACGTCGCAAAGCATGCTCGGGCCGCGCAGATCCGGGTCTACGTCCAAGCCGACGGGCAGCACCTTGCCCTCACCGTCATCGACAATGGGATAGGTCTGGGTGCAAGCACCCGACGCAGCGGCCTGGCCAACCTGAGCCGGCGGGCTGAGCGTCATGGCGGCCACCTCGATGTCGGCAACTCACCAGAAGGGGGCCTCCGGCTGCAATGGTCGATCCCGCTACACGTGTAACCAGTGACAGGCCCATCCGCATCTTCATCCTCGATGATCACGAGTTGGTCAGGCGGGGGCTTACCGACCTCCTCACGGCGACCGACGATCTGATCATCGTTGGTGAGGCCGCGACCGCCGCCGATGCGTTGCATCGCATCCCGGCCGCCGCGCCGGATGTCGCCCTGCTTGACGCAAGGCTGCCCGACGGCAGCGGCATCGACGTTTGCCGGGAGATCCGCTCCGCTCATGAGAACATCCGCTGCTTGATCCTCACGTCGTACGACGACGATGAGGCGCTGTTCGCCGCGGTGATGGCCGGAGCTTCCGGATATCTGCTCAAGCAGATCGGGGGCAACAGCCTGGTCGAGGGCATCCGGCAGGTGGCGGCGGGCCGGTCGCTGCTGGATCCGGCGGTGACTGAGAAGTTGCTCGACCGGCTCCGGAATCCCGTTGAGGCTGACCCGCTGGCCAGCAGCCTTACCGCCCGCGAGCGTGAAATCCTCGATCTCATAGCCGACGGCTGCACCAACCGGCAGATCGGGGAACGGCTGTACCTGGCGGAGAAGACCGTCAAGAACTACGTCTCCGGCCTGCTCACCAAGCTCGGCATGCAACGGCGGACGCAGGCGGCGGTGTACGGAGCAACCCTGCGCAAGCGTACGGGCGGCACGCCTCCGGGCCGCTAGTTGAAATTCCGACTCGCGTAGTTCTCGGCAGCCATGAAGCCCCTCGGAAGTGGAATGTCCGACCGATGCGGAGTTTCTTGAAACTCGCCTGGCGATTAGACGCTCGCTTACCAAGTGATCAATTCCTTACCGCCGCCGCAGATACCCGCCAGGTTCGATAGCAGCAGGGCCAGCGCAGCCAGAACGAGTGCGCCGGCAATGGCAACTCTGATATTGGTCACCGCGATATAGATACCGGTGAGAATCAGGAGGAGGATCACCACGCCGGCCAGGAACGGCAGCAGCCGGCCGCGGATCAAGCCTCGATTCCTGCAACGACGACGATGATCCCCACGACCCCGGCTAGCCCCAAGGACGCGCCATACATGATGAGCGCGGCGACCGCCAGAAGCAGTACCGACACCGAGATGGCGGCCCAGAGACGCAACGTCCAGCGTGCTGGGCGTAGCACGTCCTGGTCGGGTAGTGCCCGGTGCCGCAGATGCGCATGCACAGGTTCCGGAGGCATGGTGTCAGCAGAGCTTTCGCCACCGCTTCCTGCTCGGCGGACAGGCTCGTAATCTCGTCCCTGGTCGCCGCGACCGCTGTCTGGGCAGCGACGTAGCTCGCTGGGGCGGGTGCTCCCTCAACTGCGAGAGCGCGCATTCCTTCATGCAGCGACCGCAGCCGGTCAATCTCATCAGCCAGCCGTATCTGCGCTGCGCCCAACTCGAGTTCGACGTCGCCGGCCCGGCGTTGCAGCGCAGCAAACTCATCGGCTCGAGTCGGCGGCACCTTGTCGAGTCCCGGCCCACGCCACTGGTCGATCCCATGCCAGCCGGGTGGATCCGTCGCGTTCGTAGCGGGGCCCGGCCGGGGCACGTTCCCCACCGAATGGATCGCGGGTGTCGTAGCCCCACAGACCCCGATAGTCCCGCACCCAGGGGGTCTCCCCGTCGATCGCGACAGCGGTCCACGTTCGTTCGGTACCTGGTCCGACGGAGGGTCCGTCGCCACGCCGGTAGTCGATGAAGGGGAGACCGATCCCCGGGCGCTCCCGGGTCCTCGTCGAGGGCCTGACCATACGGGCGAAGCGGCGCCACCGCTGCGTCAACTTCTCCACGCCGGGGAGACACCGAAACGATGTAGTCCCCGGCCAGGTACGCGCCGGTGTGTGATCCGGCCCCCCGCGTGAACAACCGGGTGTGTTCGGTCGACGAGTTGCAGGTCGGGGTCGTCGATGCGTCTGCGCAGGTCATCTCCCACCTCATCGTGGGCAGAGAAGGCCACCCAGGCTAGGTCCGGGTCACCGCCATCAACGGGCTCGGTGAGGAAAAGAGTGATCTGCTCCCAGTCGGCCTCATGATCGTTGACTCCGCTGAAGGTCGATCGCCAGTCGTTCATCGCGTAGAAGAACCAGTACTGCAGGACCAGATATCCGGCGTCGCGAACGGCACGCACGTAGTAGGTGGGGGGCAGCTGTCCCGCCTCTTGGTAGCGGACGTGGGCCGCAGCTGCGAAGCCGCCGGGAACCTTGCCGCGCACGATCAAGGAGAATCGCATGATCGAATCAACGAGCCGACCGAACATGCCGACCATGGCGAAGGGGCTCCCACCCTGGAACCGTGCGCGATCCGGGCGATGTCGCCAGCGGCGGTACGCCGCCCGACTCAAGGGCTTCTGAACGAAGTGGAGCTCCAGGTCCGTGCCGCCGTCGTGGTCGGGCGTAGCTGACCAAGGTCGATAAGTTGATCTTGGTGGCTGGCATCACCAACTCGGGTGCCTTTTGCCCCGGCACCCGGCGGAACAGAGCGGCCGCCTCAACGTAGCGTTCCACCGGCATGGGAAGGAACAACTCCCCTTCGGTGTAGCGCAGCACTGGCTCGAACCGCCGGGCCAGGGTGAGCACCTCGGATATCGGGGATTGCGTCAACGAGGCGACGGATTCCATGATCAACCCTCTCACTTCATGGACCGCATCCTTACGAAATCAGGCTCGCCCACCAGGTCGGATCAGGACGAAATGGAGCGGCAGGGCGGCCGATCGCCTCGGTGTTGAACCGATAGACAAGTCCGGCGTCCGGCTCCGCGCGACGTTGCTCGTCGGTCCAGTGTTCGGTTGCGGTGGTGACATAGAGGAGGTTCAGCCCACGCCCTCCGAACGCACAGCATGTCGACTGCTCGGCTGGCACGAACAGCTCCTGGCGGAGTTCGCCGTCGGGTGAATAGCGCTGGACCCGTCCACCGCCGTAGATTGCGACCCACAGGTCACCGGCGGCGTCGACCGTCAGCCCGTCGGGTGATCCGACATCTGATGGAACGTCCACCAGAACCCGGTGTTCGGAGACCGTGCCCGGTTCGGGATCGAACCTGTATGCGTGGATGACGCCCGGGCCACTATCCGCGAGGTACATCGTGGCACCGTCCGGACTCCAACCCAGTCCATTGGAGATCGTCAGATCGTCGAGCATCAGCTCGGTGCGTCCGTTCCGATCTAGACGATAGAGCGCTCCACCTCCTCGATGTTGATCATGGGCGAGGGTGCCGGCCCAGAAGCGACCTTGCGGATCGCAAGCAGCATCGTTCATCCGAGTTCCTTCCGGCGCCACCTCGACAAGTGGATGCAGTTCGCCGTCCGGCGAGAGGTAGATGAACCCGCGGTCCGCAGCAAGCAGCCAGCCTTGATCATCATGTATTGGCGCGACGGCGGCAACCGTGCCGCTCACCTGGTAGCTGCGGATGGGAACAAGAGCGCCATCCGCATCCACCTCGTCTCGGTAGACGCGCCCAGCGAGAATGTCGACCCGGAGCAACTCGCCGCGACGATCGTCCCAACGGGTTCCCTCGCCGAGCTGGCACTGCTCGGTCGTGCAGGCGATGGCCTTGCTTGTCATGGTGGTTTCCTTTCGGGACCAGGCGTACGTCCGGCCATCTCACGGCGCGGCGGTCATGTCGACTACGACCTTGATGTCCTCAGGACGCTTCTTGAGTGCGAGCGGCCAGTCCTGAGGTGTCACACGTCGCGTGATGAGTTGCGCAAGCCAGCTGGGGTCGGCCCGTGCCAGCGCGGCGGCGGCCTGGTCATAGTGGCGGCGGGCCGCATTGACCGATCCGAAGATCACTTTGTTCCCGTACACCATCTTCTTGTTGATCGCAGCGGGTTGCATGTCCATCGTGAGGTCGTCGTGAGCGAGGCCGGTGAGTGCGATGACGGCGCCACGCCCCGTCCGCCGCGCTGCACTGATGATCACGTGACCGATGCCCGTGCACTCGATCACGATGTCCGGCTCGACCGTTAGTTCGGACACGGGTTCTGCGTGGTAATACGCGCCAAGCTCAGCCACGAGCCGTGGCTTTGCGCCTTCGGTGACCAGATCTGCGACATGGGTTTCCAGGCCGCGCTGGCAAGCGAGTAACGCAGCGAGGAGACCGATCGGACCGGCTCCGGTTACGAGCGCCACCCTGGGCTGGAACCAGGAGCGGGCGCCGATCCTCATGGCATGTTCCCACGCCTTGGCCACCACTGTGGCCGGCTCGAGCAGCACACCAAGGTCGCCCAACGCCGGGTCGAGACGCACCGCGAAGCGTGGTTCGATGCGGAACCGTTCGCTTCCATAGCCGTGGTAGCCCAAGATTCCCCGCTCGACGAAACCGCCGGTCTGGCACATGTCCCACTCGTCAGCCGCACAGGCGGGGCAGGGCAGAGGGTCCGGGCGCCGAACTACCCCGACGATTAGGTCTCCCGGCACGAGGCTGCTGTTCTCTGGAGCTTCTATCACCTCGCCCAGCGACTCATGACCCAGGACTAGGTGTTCTTCTCCCTGCGGAGGGACGCCGATACCGTCGATGGCGATCTCCGCATCAGTGCCGCAGATGCCGATCGAGCGGGTCCGGACCAAGACT
The DNA here is from genome assembly GCA_963759635.1 of uncultured Actinomycetota bacterium. Lineage (GTDB taxonomy): Bacteria > Actinomycetota > Actinomycetes > Propionibacteriales > Propionibacteriaceae > Microlunatus. The sequence continues at coordinate 163,937 of CAVXAP010000027.1, read as the reverse complement.
GACCCGTCGGAGGCGGGTGGTTCGGGTATGTCGATGAGACCAGCGGTCTCCGGGCGTCCCGGGACGATTGCGATGGCTTTCATCCGACTACCTTCCTCGATGACCCCATTGCGTGACGTTGGCGCCCCCGGCGCACCCGGAGCGCGTGAGGCCTCTCCTCAACCCCCCGCTCACTATTCCCCCCACCGAGAGGCTTTTCACCCGAATGCCGGCGGCGACGTCACCTATCGGGACGCGATCTCAACGAAACTGCCCAGGGGATGGTTAACAAACAAGAGCAACTGGTCTGATCTCCTGGCACTCGCGACCTCGGTCGTGTCACAAAGGAAGCTTCGGGCTTCGACAAGCTCAGCCCACATCCGGCTCAGTCTTCCCAGGGAGGCGTGCGATCCATCTTGACGTAGTACTTCGCCAGGTGACTCTTCACTCGGTCCACGTCCGACTTCGAAATGTCGACGCCGCCGCGAGCGCCCTGCAGAATCCCGCCGGCTGACATCACCGCCCGTGGGACGGCAACAAGGTTGCCCTTGACTACGTCGCAAATGAGCAACTTGTAGGCGGTGAAGTTGTCTTTGTTGTCCGCGTCGTACCAGACGTGCGCGTCACGGTACTTCTGGTTCGGCTCCTCGTCGGCATGAGCCCATTTGCGTACCCGCTTGTCAGCTGCGTCGCCGTCCCATTCGAGGTCCGCATCCGCCAGATCAAAGTCCTGGAAGCTGGTGACGGCCATCGACACTCCTTCCTGGGTTGAGGCTTACTCACTCACGCGTTGAGGCGCTTCGCCAGTAACTTCTTGCCCTCCTCGGCGCCCTTGCGGCTCTCGTGCTGCGCCTTGCGAAAGAACTCAGCGAGTTCGTCGTCGCTGGCAAGGGCAGCGTCCTCGATGTAGGTCTCCAGCCGGAGCACATTGCTCAGGCAAGCCTCGGTGAACCAGATGATGTCGTAGTCCTTGTCCCTCGTCCCGGTCACGTTGCCAAACTCGGGGTTGCCGGTCATTGCTCTCCTTCATCCTGCTGCGACGCTTTCGTGGGGTTTAGCTGCACCTACCCCGAGATTGGCGGCCAAAACGGTCATGCCGTCTGCCGGGGTAGTGCCCTTGTGAAGACACTGCGCGAGCGGCCTGGTACCCGCCGATGTCAGCCACGTTAGACTCACTCAATCCCGACCGCGGAGGTGGCCCATGACCGTAGGCGAGAAGATCTTGGGGGCAGAAGCGCACTGGATGATGGGTCGGGTGATGCCGCGCCAGTTCCTCGATGGTATTGGCGAGTACCTCGACCTGGAAGCTTCCGAACGCAAAGACGAGCTGATCAAGACGATCCAGGCTCGGGCTGAGGAGCTGGTCGACATTGACCACGACATGGTTGTCGACGAGCCCTCAAAAGGGGCGTTGGCGATCTCTGCCGTGGCGCTGGCATCCTTCGAGCAGCTCCGTCCCCTATTCGACGAGGATGAGCGCCGTACGATTCTCCTCCTGCAGCACGTGATGGGCACCGTGCTGAAGCGCCCGTACCAGCTCATGTTCCAGACCCTGAGCAAGCGCGAGGAGCCCTTGGACAAGATCGACAAGGCGTGTCGCAAGATGGAGCCGCTGTACGGCGCCGGCTGGGACATGACATTCGAGCGACCGGAACCGCAGGTCTTCGAGATGAAGGTCCGCCGCTGCTTCTTCCGCGACTTCTTCACGCGCCACGACGCGACGCTCGTGACGACCGTCATGTGTGCGTTCGATGTGAACTGGATGCAGGCGATCGACCCCGCCGTCAGCGGGCTGCGGGCGGAACGCACGTCGCTGCTGTCGCTTGGAGACGAGGAGTGCCGATTCGCGGTGATCGAGACCGACGATCCGCTGGCCCACTACAGCGACACGCTCGAGCGGCGCTTCATCCACAAAGAAGAAACCGGCTGATCGGCTAGGCCAGAATGCCTTCGATCTGCTCGGAGGCCCGGTTCGCACCGTCTTCCTGAGCCATCCGCTCTGACAGCTCAGCGGCGCGAGCTCGCATGTCGTCGTCGTCGCTGGCCGTCCGGATCGCCGACGCAAGCCGCTCGGGGGTCAGCTTTTTGACTGGCGTTGGCCGAGGCCCGGCCTCGGCCCGGTGAACCGCAGCCCCCCAGAAGTGCTGGTCGCCCTGGAAGGGGCAGATGACAGTTGGACGTGCCGCGAGTAGACCCGCAGCTGTCGTCCCCGCACCTCCGTGATGGACGACGGCGGCAACGCGAGGGAACAGCGAGCGATGCGGCGCGCTCTCGATCGCCATCGTCATGGCGCTGCTGTGGACGCCGCGGAGTGCTCCCCAGCCGCTCGCAATCACGGCACGGACGCCAGCCTGTTGCACGGCGTTGCTCACGACAGCGGCCAGAGACGTGGGATCGGGGGCGACGCTGCTACCGAATCCGATGTAGATCGGTGGAGCTCCTGCGGCCAGGAAACTCTCTAGGTCGGGATCCAGCGGTTCCGCGTTGGATGTACCCGCCCGCAGCCAGAATCCGGTGGCGATCGTGTCCTGGGGCCAGTCCGCGGGTGTGGGCACCAGGCTTGGGCTGTAGCAGTAAAGGGTCTTCGCCGGAGCCGGTGGGTTGCCGCGCGGCGTAAGGGCAAGGCTGTTGCTCCGCCAGTCGCGAATCAGCCCAGCATAGGGCCGGGTCAGCAGGGCGACGAGGTGATAGCTCGCGCGGTTGAGGACCGCGCCCAGATTGCGCCGGACGATGCCTGGTAGCGGAAACTCACGGGTCGGCGTCAACATCGGCACCGTCAGAGCCTGTACGTGCGGGACGCCCAGTTTCTCGGCCAGGTGAGGAGCCGCCAGCGACTTCTGGTGGGCGACGATGACCTCAGGCTGCGTGGAGCGCGCAACCGTCCAGCTGTCCTCGAGCATGGCCCGAATCACCGGAAAGACTTCGCCGCGAAGCGAGGGCCGCTTGCGCTCTGGCATAGATATCAGCGATTGGAAATCGGCACGAATCGGCGCGAACTCGACTGGGGCGCCGGGAGCGAGCCGCTCGAACCCTGCATCGGCTGCGAGCGTCACTGCGTGACCGCGCTTGCCGAGCCGCTCTGCTAGCGCGGCAAAGGGTTCGACGTCACCGGTGCTCCCGGCCGTGAGCACCATGATCGTGGACATGCCGCTGATGCTATCGAGCGAGCGGAATTCCGTCCAGCGTTTGCTGCCTCGAGACGGGATGAGGGGTCGATTTCACGAGCCAGACACTCGTTGAACATCTTGAGACGGCAAAACGCAAATTCGCCGTGATGACGTTGAGCGGGATCACTGATGATCGTCGAGAACATCAGCGGCCATCCTTCGGACTCGGTCAGGATCGGCGATCGCATCGATCTCGATGATCTTGTTATGAGCGACGATGAAACCCATGATCGCATATGGCCGTCCGTGCACGGTGATCACAACTCCGGCTGTGCCATTCACCAGGGCGGGGTGCAGTTCGGCGCCTGGGAGTGCACCCAGAAGTGCCCGACTTGCAACGGCCGCCGCGCCACGGGTGATCTTCAGTGCGCCGGGCTGTCTCGTGCCGAAGTCGGAGCGCAGCACGACGTCGGGATCGAGCAGTGTCACAAGGGTGTCGAAATCACCGCCCCGTGCTGCCCGGAAGAAGGCGTCTACCACCTGCCGTTGCCGAGCAAGATCAGCATCGGCCGCCGCTATCTCGGCACCCTTGACGCGGTGCCGTGCTCTGCTGGCTAGCTGTCGCGTTGCTTGAGGAGATCGACCGACCATGGGAGCGATCTCGGAGAACGGGAGTTGGAACATGTCGTGCAGCACGAACGCAAGCCGCTCTGCCGGCGCGAGGGTATCGAGCACGACAAGGAGGGCGAGGCTGACAGAGTCGGCCAGCAACGCTTCCTCCTCGGGCTGCGACGCTCCCTCAGCACTGATCAGAGGATCGGGGATGTGGCCGTCGAGAGACTCCACGCGTCGCGTGTTGCGTGCCCGCAGCATGTTCAAACAGATGCGGGCAACGATCGTGGTCAGCCAGCCGCCCAGGTTGTCGACCTGGCTCGCGTCCGCCCGGCTGACGCGCAGCCAGCTGTCCTGGACGGCGTCGTCAGCATCGCTCAATGAGCCGAGCATGCGGTAGGCCACCGCCCGCAGGTGTGGCCGGTACTCCTCGAAGCGGTCGGCCAGCCACTCGTTTTCATCCATTCGTCACATCGTCTCTCTGCCAGGTGTCATGGAAAGTGACACCCCACACAGGACGAATGTGACAAGGAGAAATAGACAATGAAGGTTCTGGTCACCGGCGGCACAGGCACCTTGGGGCGCCTCGTCATTGCCCGACTACGAGATGGGGGCCACGAGGTCCGAGTGCTCAGCCGGCACAGCCACGACGCCCAGGGCATCGAGTACGTGATAGGTGATTTAGCAACGCCTGAGGGAATCGAGACTGCGGTCTCGGGCGCCGAGATCATCGTGCATTGCGCGGGCACCAGGACGGGCGATGACGAAATGACTCGTCACCTCGCATCCGCCGCCTCGCGGGCCGGGACACGACACGTGGTGTTCATCTCGGTCGTCGGTGCCGACCGGATTCCGGTTACCAGCTGGATCGATCGCGCGATGTTCGGCTACTTCACATCCAAGCTCACCGCTGAACGGATCGTGGCTGATTCTGGCCTGCCCTGGACGACCTTGCGCGCCACTCAGTTCCATGAGTCGCTGTTGGCACTCGTGCAGAAGATGGCAAAGCTGCCGGTGATACCGGTCCCGGCCGGGTGGAGCTTCCAGCCGATCGGGGCTGGCGAAGTGGCGGACCGGCTGGTCGAACTTGCACTGGGTACGCCGTCCGGCCTTGTTCCTGACATCGCCGGTCCGCGCGCATACGAGATGGCGGAGCTGGTCCGTAGCTACCTAGAGGTTCGGGGCAAGCGCCGGGTGGTGGTGCCAGTCTGGACTCCAGGCAAGGCTGCCCGGGCCGTTCGGGCCGGCGCGAACCTGGCCCTAGACCGGGCCGTCGGCCGGCGCACCTGGGAGGACGTGCTGGCCGCTCAAGTGATCACGGCAAGCGGCAACGCATCGCGAGCATGATCAGCTAGAAGGACCGGAGGGCGATATGTGCGCATTGACGGGTGAGGCTGCCAGGAGCGAACGGACAGCCGTTCAGCCATTCGGCTCAGGTCCTGAAGGACCTCGCCGGCCGGGGTGTGTTCGGGCCTGGAAGCCTTGCACAGGTCGCATCCGAAGCTCGGACGCTGGGCGCTCGGATCTTGATCATTTTCTGGTCGCCAGGAAGTGAGGCCCTAGGGGTGGTCAGCGCCCAGCTCGGCGATGATCTTGCTTGGCGTATCCCAGGGGTGGTGCAACATGTGCCGGTTGAGATTGCCGCGAGAGCGATCGAAGCGGCGCGCGAGACGAAGGTCGGCGTAGTCGTCTCGATCGGCGGCGATTCGGCAACCGGACTGCCAAGGCGGTTGCGCGGGACACCGGACTGCCGATCCCTGCCGTGGCGACCACGTACGCGGGCAGCGCGATGACCCTGATCTGGGGGGCAATCTGATCAAGGGGAGAAGACGACCGGTCGCGACCCGCGCGTGCTACCGCGCATCGTGGTTTACGACCCTGTCCTCACGATCACGATGCCGCCTCGATTCACAGCCGCCAGTGGCATGAATGCCTCGGCGCACGCGGTGGAATCGTTGTCCGCACCGGACCGCAATCGTCGGAGGTCGCCGATGAAGCCATCCGCGCGTTGGCGGACGGCCTTCCTCGTGCGGTCAGGCAGCCGGACGACTCGGTAGCAAAGACCGTTACCGCAGCCCCGGTCTTCAATGCGCGAGACATCACCGAGGAGGATGTCTGTTATCTGCTGCAGCAGGCGTAGCTGGGTAAGAGACCGCTGCTAGAGAGGAACTGATCATCATGACGCAGGTCAGCCCGCACGGGTTGCATCACGTAACCGCCATCGCCACCGATCCGCAGTCCAATGTGGATTTCTACACCAGGGCGCTCGGGCTCCGCCTGGTCAAGCAGACGGTCAACTTCGACGCGCCGGACACCTATCACCTGTACTACGGAGATGAGAAGGGGAGCCCGTCGAGTCTGCTGACCTTCTTTCCCTGGCCGGGTGTTCCGCAGGGTCGCCAGGGGGCCGGCATGACGACCGCCACGGCGTTCAGCGTGCCGGGATCCTCGCTTGGCTGGTGGCATGAACGCTTCAAGTCGTTGGGGATTGACAGCGATGCCCCGCGTACCCGCGATGAGGAGGAGGTCCTGACGTTCCGTGATCCCGATGGCATGGTGATCGATCTGGTGGCCTCGGTTGGTGATCATCGCTCCGGTTGGGATGGGGTCGCTGACATCCCTGCTGAGCATGCGGTCCGCGGCCTGCATGCGATCACCTTGTCGGAGCGACAACTCGACCCGTCGGCCACGATGTTGACCCAGCTGCTGGGCATGAACATGGCGGGGGAGGAGGGGGAGCGATCCCGCTTCGGGATGGCTGGTGGCAGCTCCGGCACCTTGGTTGATGTGTTCGCCGGTGTTCGTGATCGGGGCTGGCAGGCGGGCGGCACTGTCCATCACGTCGCCTTCCGGGCGCCCGACTTGGCGACCCAGACGCTGTGGCAACAGGAGCTCAGGGCGCATGGGGTGCAGGTGACGCAGATCATGGATCGGCAGTACTTCACATCCATTTACTTCCGCGAGCCGGGGGGTGTGTTGTTCGAGATCGCGACCGACGTGCCGGGCTTCGCCGTCGATGAGCCGTTGCTCGAGCTGGGTCGCAGTCTCAAACTGCCGCCCTGGCTGGAACCCAACCGCGAACAGATCGCCGCCGCGCTGCCGCCGCTGCAGCTCGACATGGACATCCCATGAACGCGGAGACCGGTCTCGATCGGCCGCATGTCTTCCTGCCCGCCGACGATCCCGAGGCGGGACCGCCGTTACTGCTGCTCCACGGCACTGGTGGCAACGAGTACGACCTGCTGCCGCTACGTGACCATCTGTCGCCTGGTGCGGCGGTGCTGTCGGTGCGGGGGACGGTACTAGAGAACGGCATGCCACGGTTCTTCCGTCGAGTCAGCGAGGGAGTGTTCGACGAGGTCGACCTGCGTCGCCGGGCGGACGACCTCGCAGAATTCGTCCTTACCGCCAGCAGGGCGTATGGGATAGACGGGCGGTCGCTGGTTGCCATTGGATTCTCCAACGGTGCCAACATCGCCTCCGCAATGCTGCTGCAGCGGCCGGGACTGGTGGCCAGTGCCGTGCTGCTGGCCGCCATGGTTCCGTACGCCGAGCCCCTAGATGTCGATCTCAACGGAACCTTGGTGATCATCTCCAACGGTGACCGGGACCCGATGATCGCAGCCGGGATGACGCAGCAACTGGCCAGCCAGTTGCGGGAGCGAGGTGCCGAAGTGGTAGAACTGCCGCATCCGGGTGGACATCAGATCTACCCCACTGTCCTTCCGGAGATCCGCCGAATTATCGCCGACGTGACGTTGCCCACGACAAGGAGTGCTGAATGAAGCTGGCCCACATACCGCTGCGCGTCGCCACCGGTGCGTACATCCTCAACTCCGGCCTGTCCAAGCAGGGCCTGGAGGGCCAAGCCGCAGAAGGGCTGCACGGCATGGCGACGAACGCAATCCCGGCGCTGAAGAAGATTCCGCCGGAGCAGTTCGGCCGCATCCTGTCGACCGGCGAAATTGCGCTTGGTGCGGCGCTGCTGATTCCGTTCGTGCCCTCAGCGCTGGCTGGAGCCGCCTTGATCGGATTCTCCGCTGGGCTGGTTCAGCTGTACCTGAAGACGCCCGGCATGCGGCAAGAGGGCAGCATCAGACCTACTCCGGAAGGGATCGGCCTTGCGAAGGATGTGTGGCTGCTGGGTGCGGGAATGACGTTGCTCCTTGACGGCTGGCCTAAGCGCGCCCGCTTGCAGGCACCCGAGGAGTGACCGCGGCCAGGGCCTAGCGGACCAACGCCGCCAAACTGCGGCGCCCGTCGATCCCACGCAGCTGGAACTCGCCCCGATCGGCGAACTCGAGGCCGGAGCCGGAGAGCAGGTCGCGGACGGTGGTGGAGACCAGGACTTCGCCGGGCTGCGCCGCGCCGAGGATGCGCGCTGCGGCATGGACTGCGATTCCTCGCACCTCGTCGCCCTCCAGTTCGACCTCGCCGGCATGGACCCCCGCGCGAGCGGTAAGGCCCTGAGCGGAAGCGGCGTCGACCATGGCTGACGCCCCGCGCACCGCACGGGCCGGGCTGTCGAAGAGAACGAAGAAGCCGTCACCGGTGGTCTTCACCTCGCGACCGCCGAAGCGCTCGATCTCGGCACGCACCGCCTGGTTGTGCTCGGCCAGCAACAGCCGCCACTGGGCGTCGCCGAGCCGATTCAGCGTTTCGGTCGACCGGGACAGGTCCGTAAACACGAGGGTTGTGAAGATGCGGTCGGAGATCTCCCTCGGTGACCTCGCGAAGAGCCGGCGCCCGGCCCAGTCGACCGAGACCCAGGGCTCGTCCCCGACGACCCACGCGTCGTGACCGGGCGGGATCTCGAAGGCATCCCCACCCATGACATCCATGGTGGCGCCGTCGATCATCTCGATGTGCAGATGCCCGGATACCACGTAGCCGATGTGGTGCACCTGGCAGCTCTCGGTACCGACGATCGGCTTGACGTGTTGGGACCAACGCCAGCCTGGCTCGAACACGGCGCGTCCGATTGCCAACTCTCCTAGCTCGACCAGGTCGATCCGGGCCTTCTCCACGGTCCGGACCTCGTCGGGATGGTCAAAGCGCTTGCGGCGCAGCTGCATGGAACCGATCGTACGAACCGGTGCAACGTCGTCGGTCAGCCCTCAGCTCGGCTGGTCGTCAAGGAATGCGAGAGTGGCCGCAGCGAAGAGCGGCGAGAGGCCCATGTTGTAGTGGGTCAAGCCCGGCAAGATCGCGAGCGCGTGGCCACCCTTCGGGCGCCCCTCGCCCATCCAGCCCCCGTCCCGGAGACCGCCGTCAAGCAACTTGAAGACCTCGACGTAGTGGCTCGGCGGTGCCATGTCGGCGTCGGCGGCGACGATCATCGTTGGCACCTGGAGACTGCGAACCTCCTCGGTGTAGTCGAAGTCCTGGGCCATCGACTCGCCCATCTTGTCCAGAAGTCGAGGGAAGTCCTCCGGGTGCGGCGCCACCTTTTGGTAGAGCTGGTACATCGGCGTGTCCTTCAAGAACTCAGCGGCGGCCGCGTTCACCTGCGCCTGCTGAGCGAGCATCTCCGGAGGTATCGCGTCGCGCCGGATGTTCGCCGAGGTCATGACGAGCCGGCCGACCTTCTCCGGGTACTTCACCGCCGTGAGGAACGCCACGCCGCCGCCCAATGAGTAGCCGACAAGATCCGGCCTGTCGAGTCCAAGGTGGTCGATCAGCGCGGCGATGTCGTCGGCCATGAGCCGGATGTCGATGGGGCGGTCGATGTCGGCGGTGCGGCCGTGTCCTTGCAGGTCGACGGCGATGACTTGGTGGTGCTCCGCGAGCGCGGGACGCGTCGGCCCGAACATCTCACCCGATCCCAGCCCGCCGTGCAGCAGGATCAGCGGCCGCCCGGTCCCCATCGTCTCGAAGTAGAGATTGATGCCGTTGACCTCGGCGTACTGGCCGACACCCCGGATGTCGGTGGTCCAATCGGTGGTGGTCACGATGTGCTCCTCAGGTGCTCATTAGTGCTGGTTGCTGACTAGACCCCGCCTTCCGACTGGACTCATCGGGTGTGGCCGACGAATTCATCTGATATCTCGCACAGCGGCCTCTACTACTGCGGCATGCTAAAGGCTGGCCCACCGAGCCGTATACGGCGCCGCGCTGACTGATCACCCCGGCGAGCACCGGGCCTGGCTCAGCGATTTGGGCTAGCTGGCTCCCCTAGTTCACCCGGCAGGTCAGCTGCCGCCGATGCCGAGTGCGGTGAGCAGCACCAGGATGACCGTACTGACGGCGAAGATCCCGTGTAGCACTACGGGCGGGCGGGGGATGTGCTGCTCGGCAAGATCAACTCCGCCTGACTCGGACTGTACGGCCCCGGCATTGGCGCCGCCTGTAGCGGCGGCCATGGCTGCGCGACCGTCCTTTGCCCACTGCATGACCATGACGAGGCCGATGATGGCAACCAGGACGAGGTCGGCAAACGCAATCCAAGCCAGCACCGTGCTGTCGGTGACCAAGTAGATGATCCAGACGACCAGACCGGCGGCGGCCAGCCCGAAATGCGAGAACACCCGGACTCGTGGAAGGTGAGTTTCTGCTCCAGGCACGTGGCGCAGCCCTCCGCGGGTTGCCCAGCGAATCAGCATGAAGAATCCGAACCCGGCGGTGATGACCCACGTGATCAGAGCGGCAATCGACATTGGGGTGCCTTCTTTCGGTGACGCTCACTTCTATCGGATACTGAACTCGACGTTAGACCGGGAATCGTCTATCGTCAAGACATCTGTCCGTTAGTGGGCTGGCACAACGCTAGAGTGTCACGCTGCTGAGCACGGTGGTGCTGTTGATCTTGAGTATTCCCTCCTCCTTGACCAGCCCGTACGCGGTTCGCTCGCGTACGACGCGGCCGTCCTTGAAGTAGTAGGTGATCGTTGCCTGCGCCGAACGTGGGGGCATGCCCTTAACGTCAGCCAAAGAGATCCGGGTGACCGCATCCCAGAACTTCTGGTACGCCTGCCGCCCTCCGGCATGGTTGGTTTGATACGAGGCTGTCATCCGGGGCCACGCTGCCTCGGTGTTACGTGGCATCAACGCGTAGTAGCTCGTGATCGCCTGCCTGAGCTGCGCCGCAGTCGGAGAGCCCTGGGCCGTCGGTGCGGTCGTAGGCGGTGGAATCTTGGACTGCGTACGAGTTCTGGGTTGCGATGATGCGCTCCGCCGCGGTGTGGACGATGCGCTCGGACCGGCTGCGCTCAGAGTGGGGGACTTCGGCGCCGTCGAGGGCTTCGTACTCGCTGGCGCGGCCGAGCTCGACTGGGCCGGGATGGCGGCCGGATTGGTGGCCCTGCGGTCGTCGTCCATCAGCACTGCCGCGATGGGGATTCCGATGCCGAGAAGGGCAAGGACCGCCACGGTCGCGGCTATGGCGCGTCTCCGCCGGGGCTGAGTAGGGCGTTGATCCCCGCGGTCGGGTGATGGCGGGGTAGCCGGAACGGGCTGTGGTGCTGTCGAAGGCTCAGTCTTCGACGAACGGCTTCGCTCAGCGAGCTCTGCCAAGTTGTCGGCCACGGCCCGCATGGATGGACGGGTTTCCGGATCGATCGAGAGCATGTGAAGGATCACCGGCGTCAGTGCACCGCAATGCTGCGGAGGAGAGAATTCCCCGGCGGCCACGCGATGCAGCAGCGCCATGGAGTTCTCGTCCCTGCCGAACGGTGGGGTGCCCTCCATCGCGCCATACAACGTGGCGCCGAGGGAGAACACATCCGATGCGAAGTTCGCCTCGTTGCCTCGGGCTACTTCGGGAGCGAGAAAGGCCGGTGTGCCATGGATCATCCCGCTCGTGGTCAAGGTCGCGTCGCCTAACGCGTGCGCAATCCCAAAGTCGCTGATCAACGCCGTGCCGTCCTCGGCGATCAAGACATTGCCCGGTTTTACATCTCGATGGACGATGCCCACCGCATGGGCGGCTGCGAGCGCCGACGCGACCTGCGCCCCAACCTGCGCTGCTTCACCGGGTTCGAGCGGTCCGCCCTCATCGAGCACCGCGGCGAGCGTGATGGAGGGGACGAACTGCATGATCAGCCACAGCTGACCCAGTTGCTCGACCATGTCGAATACCGGCACGGCGTGCGGGTGATTGAGCCGCGCGGTGAGTCGCGCCTCCCGCATGGCTCGTTTGTTAGCCAGCTCCGCTTCTGCTGTTGAGCCTCCAGTCTGGCGATGCAGTTGTTTCAGTGCGACGCGGCGTTCCAGGCGCTCATCCCAAGCCTCCCAGACCACGCCCATCCCGCCGCTGCCCACGACGTGACGCAAGCGGTATCGATCGGCGATGAGAGCCGGTGGTTCGCTCACCGAACCTCCTCTCCGGCCTGCGCCAACACTGAGATCTTCTTGGACATGTGCACCCCAAGCGAGCGCCATCGGATGCCTCTTACCCCGTAGCGCCGCATTCGATTGGTGTTCAGTGCTGGTGAGGCGACGCGTGCTGGGTCACGTCGCCGCCCAAATCGCGCGGTGCAGGTAGCGGCAGCCGTTTCAGCAGCAGCGCATTGACTGCGACCAGCAGGCTGGATCCTGACATGGAGAGTGCGGCGATCTCGGGCCGGAGAACGAGTCCGAACGTGGGTTCGAAGACACCAGCCGCTATCGGCAGCGCAATGGCGTTGTAGCCGATCGCCCAGCCCAAGTTTTGTCGCATCTTGCGCAACGTGGCCTGGCCGATGCGTAAGGCGACTGGCACATCGAGTGGGTCGGAGCGCATCAAGACGACATCGGCGGTCTCGATGGCGACGTCGGTGCCGGCCCCGATCGCGATGCCCAGGTCCGCAACAGCGAGGGCGGGGGCATCATTGACGCCGTCGCCGACCATCGCTCCACTGCGGCGGCGAGCGGCAGCACCTGATCCTCACCGACACCGTCGGCGATGACATCGGTGACTTCAGGTTCCCCCTTGGTCAAGGTGCCGGTCTTATCCATCACCATGGTGTCAATGTGGGCGGAGGTCTCCAGCGCTGTTGCGTTCTTGAACAGGACGCCCCGCTTGGCGCCCAACCCGGTACCGACCATGATCGCTGTCGGAGTGGCCAGACCCAGCGCGTCGGGGCAGGTGATCACCACAACTGTGATCGCGAACAGCAGCGCCTCGGTCACCGGCCGACCCACCGCCAGCCAGACCAGGAAGGTTGCGATGCCACCGAGGAGTGCGACCAAGACAAGCCAGGAGCAATACTGGGCGACTCTTAGTCGATAGCAGTCTTCCAGTGACTTTGGAGGAAGTGGGCTGATGATGGAACCCAGGACTGGGCGCAGCGGGGAACTCAGTCCCGATGACGGTACGCGCAGTACTGGACTGCGTAACTGGGCTGCTCGACACGACTTGATCTTGTACTTCACCCTGGCCTACCTGCTGTCATGGGCACTCTGGCCGTTGGTGATCTTGAATCCCACGAGCAGCCCGCTCCTGCCGTTCGGGCCATTGATTGCGGCTGTAGTGGTTTCCCTTTTGGCAGGTGGAAGAAAAGAGCTGTGGGCCTTGCTCCGACAGCTGACCCGCTGGCGAGTGCATCCGCTCTGGTACGTCATCGCGTTGCTGGGTCCTTTTGTTATGGCGGGCGTTGCGGCGGCCCTCGCCGTTGCGGCGGGCGCACCGATGCTCAGGAGTGGTGCGTACACAGACGTGCAGGCTGTTGGCTTCACCTTCCTGTCGACGGTGATCATCGTCGGGCTTTTCGAGGAGGTGGGCTGGCGCGGGTTTGCCCTTCCCAGGCTGCAACGTCGCCTCGATGCTCTCTGGGCCGCGTTGGCGCTCGGTGTCCTCTGGGCTCTCTGGCATCTGCCGGAGCTGATCTCTGACCCGACGAGGCAGCGGCCTCCGCTGCAGTTCTTCGTGTGGGCCCTGGCTCTGTCCGTGATCTTCACATGGCTCTACAACAGCACCAACGCCAGCCTTCCCATCGTGATCATCTGCCACGCTGCCATCGATACGGCGGGCCGGTACATGTTGCCGGAGTTCTCCAACGGGGGCTATCAGGTCGTGTGGTGGTTCATGGTCGGACTCTACGTAGTGATCGCGGTCATCGTGGTTGTTGTCGCAGGCCCAAAACGGCTAGTCACAAGGATTTTTCGACGTAGCCCCTCGGGGTAGGCGAGCTCAGGTGCTGCGCGCAGTGCCGTTGGCCGGAATCGACCTGGTGAGAGCGTCAAGGATGACGTTGAGGCCGAACTCGAACTCGTCGCCGAAGTCGTAGCCAGGTTGCAGGATGAACTCGGTTGCCATCTCGACGAGGTGAGGGTACCTGTCGGTGGGGAACTGCTCCATGATCGATTCTGTAACGTCGGCGGCGGTGTCGCGGCCCTTGAAGGGCAGAGCGGCCTCCTGCAGTGCGAATCCGTACACGTAGCTGTCGAGCAGTGCATACGCGTGTGCGGTCATCTCTACGGTGAAGCCTGCCCCGCGTAGGGTGCCGAGGACCGCGTCGTGGTGCTGCAGGGTTGCCGGGCCGGGCGACTTTCGCGATTCCATCAATCCGATCGCCCAGTGGTGGCGGCTTAGCGCCCGGCGGGCTGAGCTCGCTCGCCGCACAAGCTCTGAGCGCCAGTCACCGTCGGCCTCCGGTAGCTCGATCTCTGCGAAGACAAGGTCGACGATGCCGTCGAGAATCTCGTCTTTGTTGGCGACGTGGTAGTAGATCGCCATGGGCTTGACGCTCAGCTGTTGCGCAAGTGAGCGGATCGTCAGGGCTCCAATGCCGGCAGTGTCGGCGATCGCGATGGCGCCCTGGAGCACTCTCTCTCGGTTGAGCGGGACCCGCTTCTTGCTGCTTCCTGGTTTCAACATCTCATCTCGGACACTAGCACTTCCGTACTTTGTACGATAGAGTCCACTGTACTTAGTACGGTGAGGGACTTCAGCCTCACTGCACTGGATGAGGAGTAGCTCATGAGTTCCGTAGAGCAGCACATGGCAGCAGACAGCAACGAGATCAGGCTGGCGGGAGGCAAGATGCGTGCGATCGTTCAGGACCAGTACAGCGAGACCCCGGACGTCCTGCGGCTCGAGGAGATCGATCCGCCGCAAATCGGCGAGGACGACGTACTCCTCCGCGTTCATGCGGCCGGCGTCCACATCGGTGACTGGCACGTCATGGCGGGCCTGCCCTATCTGCTGCGGGTGGTGGGCTTCGGATTCCGCGCGCCCAAGGTCCGTGTGCGAGGTATGGATGTCGCGGGCACGGTCGAAGCGGTGGGCCAGAACGTGACGCGCTTCCAGGTGGGTAACGAGGTGTTCGGCACGTGTGACGGCTCGTTCGCCGAGTACGCCTCCACGCCCGAAGACAGGCTCGCGCTTAAGCCGACCAACCTTACTTTCGAGCAGGCAGCGGCCGTCCCCACGTCTGCCATCGCGGCGCTCCAGGCGCTTCGCGACGCGGGCGGCATCAAGGCAGGCCAGCAGGTCCTGCTCGTCGGGGCGTCCGGTGGCGTCGGGCTGTTCGCGGTTCAGATCGCCAAATCGTTCGGCGCTGAGGTGACCGGAGTGTGCAGCACCACCAAGGTAGATGTGGTTCGCTCCCTCGGCGCTGACCATGTCATCGACTACACCCAGGAGGACTTCACCCAAAGCGGACAGCAGTATGACCTGATCCTCGTCATGGGCGGGAACCAGTCGCTGTCACAGCTCAAGCGGGTCCTTCGCCCTGGGGGAACACTCGTGCCGGTCGGCACCGAAGAGGGCAATCGATGGGTCGGAGGCAAGGCTTGGATCCAGGCCATGCTGTTGTCACGGCTAAAGCGCCACCTACAGCCGCTCGCCTCGGAGCCGAACCAAGCAGATTTGCAATTCGTGACCGAACTCCTCGAGGCCGGCAAGATCAGGCCGGTCATCGATAAGACCTTTCGGCTGAGCGAGGTTCCTGAGGCGATCCGCTATCTGACGGCGGGACACGCTCGGGGAAAGATCGTCATCGCCGTGTGAGGCGCGGACTGACACTCAAGCTCACAGCACATCGGGACGACCAGAGCCCGCAGACCACACCATTACGGAGACAGTCGATGCGTATACAGCAGCAGGAGGCAGCGGTCCCAAGCCGACTCAGCCGCAATAACTACCGAATGACCGCACGAATCGTAGGGGTGCTCTACCTCGCGGGAATGGTTGTCGGCATTGGGGGGAACCTATTCATCCAATCCATTCTTGGTGCACCGGATCACCTCTCGACAATTGCCGCGAACAGCACCCTGCTGGCCATGGGCGTAGTGCTCTGGTTGAGCACTGTCGCTGGTGACGCTGCTCACGGGATCTTGATGTTTCCGGTCCTCAAGCCACACAGTGAACGGGCGGCGGTCGGATACCTCGGTGCCAGGATTATTGACGCCACCTTCATTGCCGTCATGGCTCTCTTGATCCTCGTTCAAGTACCGCTAGGCATCGAGTACCTGAACGCTGGATCATCCGACACCTCGTATCTCCAAGCCCTGGGTGCTGTGCTCACCGAGGCAAATCTCTATGCCTACGAGTTCGCCATGATCACAGTTGGAGTGGCCGGCCTGATCCTCTGCTCCATGTTCTACCGGGCACAGTTGGTTCCGCGGCTCCTGGCCGTCTGGGGCCTCATCGGATACGCGATCCTTCTGTTGGGATCTGTATTGCAAGTCCTTGGTTTCAACTTGAATTCGATCCAGGCAATCCCTGGCGGCCTCTGGGAGCTGTTCATCGGGGTGTGGCTGATCGCCAAGGGGTTCAGTTCCCGGCTTATTCCATCCGAGCCGACCATCTCATCAATGACACCGGAGTCGCCCCTCGTGGGCAGTGCTACACCCTGATCCTCATCAGACGCCTCGTGTACCAGACCGCCCCTAGGTCTCCCCTGGAAGGAACAGACGAATGACATCGATAACATCGCAAGACACATCTCCGGTCCGCTTGACCGGCGAGTTGGATCCGCAGGTCTCACGCGGCCTGTGGCTGGTGAAATGGTTCCTGGCCATTCCGCACTACGTCGTGTTGGCGTTCTTGTGGGTCGCGTTCCTGGTCACCACCGTGATCGCCGGCTTCGCCATTTTGTTCACCGGCCGCTATCCGCGCACGCTCTTCGACTTCAACGTCGGTGTGTTGCGCTGGAACTGGCGGGTCGCTTTCTACAGCTACAGCGCCCTCGGCACCGACCGCTACCCACCCTTCACCTTGGCCCGTACCGACTACCCGGCCGACTTCGACGTCGCGTACCCAGAACACCTCTCTCGAGGGTTGGTCCTCGTCAAGTCCTGGCTCCTGGCCATCCCGCAGCTGATCATCGTCGCTCTGTTCACCGCCAACATCCCGTTGTGGTGGGAAACGACGAGAAATGACTCGACATCTGGTTACGAGAGCGCTGCTGGGATCTCGATCCTTGGGCTGCTGGTCGTCATCGGCGGGTTCTTCCTCTTGTTCACCAAGAAGTATCCACAGGGCCTCTTCGATTTCGTCCTGGGCCTCAACCGCTGGCTCTACCGCGTCATCACCTATGTCGCATTGATGCGAGACGAATACCCACCCTTCCGTCTAGATCAGGGCCAGCACGAGCCTGGCGACGTGGAGCCCGACGGGCCCACCATCAGACCCGACCTCGTCACCACCCCGGCCTGAGCTGCTTCCCGCGGCACAGCGACCCGACGTGCATCCAAGGAGCGTCTGCGGGAGACGTGTCGTCCCCACGATCTGAAGGGATCACCGATGACATCAAGCACGAGCGCCTCACCGCGTGACCTACCAGATACCACGTCAGCACGAAACGACGATCGGAAAGGCACAGCTGCCGCGCCCACAGTGTCGCTGCCGCGTCTCTACTTGCTGAGGTTCGGCTATCTCGTTGTGGCCGTCGGACTTGTCACGACGAAGTGGCCGTTGCTCATCAACCATGATGTGCCCTGGCCCCTGATGGAGGGGGTTGAGACGTGCATGCTGGTGGCGTTGTCGCTCCTTGCGTTCCTAGGGCTTCGCTACCCGCTCCAGATGCTGCCCATTCTGCTGTTCGAATTAGCGTGGAAGTTCATCTGGGTGACCGTCGTCGTTCTACCGCTGTGGATCGACAATCAGATGGATCCGGCCACTTTGAAGGTGTTCTATTCCTGCATCGTCGTCTTGATTGTGCTTGCCGTCATTCCCTGGCGCTATGTGGTGGCGCAATACGTAACGAAGCAGGGCGATCGCTGGCGCTCGGACGGCTCCCGCGCAGTCAGTGACCAAACCTGATGGGGCCGATGGCCGGCAGGACAGTGCTGATCACCGGTGCCACGAGCGGCATCGGCCGGGCGACCGCCCTTGGCCTGGCCAGGATGGGAGCGCACCTGGCGATCATCGGCCGAAACCGCGTACGCACTGAGGACGCGGTTCGCGAGATCCGCACTGCCGGGGGCGGGCAGGTGGATCTGTTCATCGCGGACCTGTCTGCCCAGTCGGAGGTGCGACGGCTGGCCGCGGAGGTATTGCAGAGCCTTTCTCGCATCGACGTGCTGATCAACAACGTCGGCGGGTACTGGAACACCCGGCACGTCACCGTAGACGGGCTTGAGCGCACCTTCGCCCTCAACCATCTTGCGCCCTTCCTGCTCACCAACCTGCTCCTGGACCGGCTGAAGCAGAGCGCCCCGGCGCGGGTGGTCACGGTCTCCTCTAACGCACACGCTCAGAGGCGGCGCATCGACTTCGACGACCTCCAAGGGGAGCGGTCATACTCCGGCGCACGGGCCTACAGCCAATCCAAACTCGCCAACCTCTTGTTCAGCTATGAGCTTGCCCGACGGCTGCAAGCCACCCCCCTCCTCGATCAAACCCTCGTCACTGCCAATGCGCTTCACCCCGGCGTGGTGAGCACAGCTCTCGGGGCCGAGGACCCCGCCAGCGTCCAGCGAGTGTTCATCCCATTCGTGCGGCAGTTCATGAAGACTCCGGCCCAGGGCGCCGCCACCCCCATCCACCTGGCCTGCGCTCCTGATCTGAAGCAGGTGACCGGCCGATACTTCGCCAACAGCAAACCCACAAGATCATCCAAGCCCAGCTACGACGAGGCAGCAGCGGCACGGCTCTGGCAGGTGAGCGGCAATTTGGCCGGCCTGACCACGACGGCGGACACCCCATCGCGGCCATTACTCGCACCCGAAATCTAAGGACCAACCAAATGAATCACGACACCCGATCGCTGCGCACGGCGAGCCTGATTGCAGGGCTCGCGCTCGCGTTGATCGTAGTCCTAGCCCCCTTTGGCAATTTCGTCGCCATCGAACCCCTCATTACGCCGGGAGATGCGGACAAGACTGCCCAGGAGATACTCAATTCCGAGACGCTGTTCCGATGGGGCATCGCCAGCCTGATCCTCGCAGCCGTTCTCGACATGATCGTCGCCGGCGCCCTGCTGACACTGTTCGAACCTGTGAATCGAAGCGTCTCGACGATGGCAGCTTTGTTCAGGGTCACCTATACGGCGGTGTTCCTGGTTGCCATCATCCAGCTGGTGGTGGCGCTCGGGCTGCTGGACGATCCAGACCAAGCGATGCGCGCAATCGATGCATACAACACCGTCTGGCTCGTAGGCCTGATCTTCTTCGGCATTCATCTGATGCTGATCGGCTACCTGGCGTATCGATCCGGTTACATGGCGAAGGTCTTCGGCATCCTGCTTGTGGTCGCCGGGCTCGGATACCTCGCCGACGGGTTCGGCACGGTACTGATCCCGAATTACTCAATCAACATCGCTCAATTCACCTTCGTGGGCGAAGCTGCGCTCATGTTCTGGCTGCTGATCAGGGGCACTCGGAAGGATTTCAGCGGTGGCGAAGGCGACCGAGGTCACTACTTCGCTCCCGGCTCTTTGGTTGACACTCCGAAGTGATGATCCTGGCGAGAACGGCCGATCGAAATGCCCTGGCTGAACCCTTGTCACCTACCATTCAAGGCAAGCGAGGCAAACCGGTCCCGCGCTGAGCATCCGACTGAGGGTCATGACGCCGGAGGTGCCGGCCGACGGGCGTCGATCGGCTCTTCATCTTGGGCAACCTGTTGGGTCAGCCGACTGGGCAGCCAGCGATCGCCTAGCCAGAACAAGCAGGACACGACAAAGAGCAGGATCAAGATCGCTACGCAGTACAACGCGACCACGCTGGAATCCGTCTGTCCAAGATCAAGAAAGAAGTAGGGATACCAGCCAGTGATTCGGCCCACAACCAGGGTGTAGAGAAGCCACACAACCGGCCAGATCAACCCCAACAAGACAGCCCTTAGATTGATCCGCCGCCGCGGCCCGAACACCAGCCAGCCCAGCACGACGAGCACCGGGACGACGATGTGGACGAGCGTGTCCGAGGCCCAGCGCAGACCGCGGAAGTCGTCGAGCGGATGCAACAAGAACCAGTGCACCAAAGCGGTGATCGTAATGCCGGTCAGCGCATTGAGCCGGGCCACCCGCCAGCTGGAGCCGTCTCGATCCACCTTCCGGGCGAGACTGAGCGAGGTTGCCACCACGAGCAGGTTGGCTTGGGTGGTGAAGTAGCTGAAGAACCGCCATACCCGGACGGCGTGGGATTGCTCGACGGTACCGGGATCGTCCCAGACCCCGAGCCAATCCTGGACGAACTGCAAGCCCAGGGAGAAGGCCGCGATCGCAAACGTCGCGCCAAAGCAGAGCCGGGCGACTCTGTCCTTGCTCACGGAAGGAAGATACGCCCGCCGCCGGCCCATGCAAGTCGTTCTACACCGTGGCCTGGAAAGGGTCCGTCGAGCACTCCCAATCCCCGACCGGCGAGTGCGCCCGTGATCGAGACGATCTCCCACTCCGGTTCCTGGCGTGCGCCAGCGAATCGAATCTGCGCTCATCGTTCCGCGCCGCCGCGGTGAGGCGCGCCGAACGTCCGCCGGTGTCGATGGGTCGTCAGCTCAATACCAGCTGAAGCAAATGCGAACTCACTGTGCGGCGGCAGGTGCCTTGAGCTTGGGGGTGTTGCGGAACCACAGCCACATCAGCGGTGATTCATAGCCAGTCGGCTCCTTCGGGGACAGGCCGTCCTTGGTTGGGGTACGGAAATGCCACCATGCGAAGCCGACGCCAAGGATGAGAATTCCTGCTGCCCCCAGCCAGCCGAACTCACCGAGCAGATAGCGGCTCCCGGTGAAAACCCGGTCCTCCACGGCGCCCGATGAGGAGAAGTACGACTGGACCAGCCCGTTCCAGGAACCGTGGGCCAACACGCTCGGCCAGATCGACCGCGACCGCTCGGTGAGCACGCCGACGAACAACACGAAACCGAGCAGGCCGACCGTGAATGCCGGGATGCCACCCATGAACCCATACCATCCGGCGAAGATGAGCACGGCGTGGTAGATCCACCAGATCACGAACATGATTGCGGTGCTCGCGAGAAAGGTGAGACGGCGCCGCATCAGCGGCCAAAGGACACCCCGCCAGCCAATCTCCTCACCGAACGCCGGGACACAACCCAACAGGCTTAGCAGCACAGCCAGCAGCAGCAACCGCGCCACGTGTTCGGCGTGGAACGTAACCGCACCGGAAACCGGAGCGGCCGTCATGGTGATCAGGAAGACCACGACGGCAGGCAGAAACGAAGCGAGCAGCCACCACGACGGCAGTCCGAATCGGATCAAGCCAGGACCGAATACGCACGCCAAGATCGCACCGACTGTCGGCGCCAGCATGACGCCAAGCGAGACCTTGGCGAGCTCGGCCTCGCCGCCGTTCAGCTCCGGCTGTGCGATGACGAGAACCCCGGCGTAGAAGATGATCAGCCCTGCGAAGAACAACACGAGTCTGCGCTTGTCGAGCGCCGGATCGATCCGTTTGTTGATCATCTGACTAAGTGCCATTCGTCATGTTGATCATGGGTTTGGTACGCGGTGACAGCTGCCATCGGAACTGCAGCTGCTGCCTCAAACGACAGGTTTACGGGCGCTCCCCGTTTCGGTTGGGCCTTTGTTCAGTCTAATTGGCCTGAGCTGTAAGACTCGCAGATCCCACTGCCGCCGCTGGCTTCCGTCTCCAAACCGGGCGATGAAACGCCACGATTCTGGCCTCGCCCTCGCCAGTCCGCGACCACATTGCCCAGACCCTGCAACCCGGGACAGTCCAGCGTGATCATGAAAGGGCGTGAGCCCAACCTCGCTTTCCAAGGCGGGCGCGGAACGTCATCACGCAGGATTGCCCAGTACTGATGCTGTCCTGACCGCTGTGACGTCCTTGGCGAGGGCCCGACGGATGCTGTTGTCGCTGATCCCCGGTAGGCGGGATAGCCCCACGAGCAGGGCATCTCTCATGACCACGGCTGCGTCGCCCTCAAGGCCGCATAGGCGTTGGAGCATTCCGGCGATGTTCTGTACCCGCCGAACGGCCTGGCGGCGGTGCTGGTCGAAGCGCACCAAGGCCTCCTCGATCGAGGGTGCAGTCGTGAGGTCCTGGGCCAAGGCAACTGTGTCGACCATGGCGCTGTTGGCTCCTTGGCCAAGGTTCGGGGCCATTGCGTGAGCTGCGTCGCCGACCAGAACCAGGCGGCCGGAGAACCAGCGACGACAGTCGACCCGGCGCACCGTGTTGATGAGGAGGTCGTCGAAAGAAGAGACCTTCTCCAACAGGTTCGCGGCGATCGGAAGTACGCGTCGCCACTCCTGCCTGAACGACCGAAGATCGCGGCGGGACACCGCCTCGGCCGCCGCAGCTACGTGGGCTGCCGCCCAGAAATAAGTGCTGTCACCGCCCAGCGGGGCATGACCGAAGGAACCCAGCGGGGTCCAGTACTCCTCGAACCAGGGGTTGGCCTGACCTGCCACGATGGTCCGCACGTAGCTACTTCCGGCGGACACCCGGCTGTGGAAGCCGCCCGTGCTGCGTACGGCCGAGCCGACCCCATCGGCACCCACGATGAGGTCTGCCTTCAGGCTCGTCGTGGCTGCGTCTCGGCCGTCGTGCGGGGCGGAGGTCATTCTCGCCACCCCGCTGGGGTCGGCGCTCACTACAGCGCACCCGAAGCGGGTATGCACCGAGGGCACATCGGTGACGGCTTGAAGTAGCAGCTGGTGTAGGTCGGTGCGGCGGACCGCGATCGCGTGATCAAGCCCGCTGCCCAGATCAGGCATGCCGGCGCTCATCAACATCCGGCCGTTCGCGCTTCGAATGTTCATCCGATCGATCCGCGTGCTGGCAGCGATCACCGCTGGCAGCAGCCCGAGGCGCTCGAGGACCGCCATGCCGCTCGGCTGCAAAGCCAAAGCGGCGCCGACCTCCGACGGTCGCTCCGCTCGCTCCACCAGTGTTGTGTGCGCCGCAATCCGGCTTAGCACCAGGCTCGCCGCCAGCCCACCAATTCCAGCCCCCACTACCACAACGTGGTCCATGGCCTCACCGTAGATCGGGCTGGCGACCAAACTGGGGCGTGCCCCGCCCGGGATGATTCGGGTGGCCTCTCTCCAGGCGCCGATTGCATTGCATGGCAACCGATCAGAACCCTGCCCCGGGATTCGCACCCGCGGGCGTGAACCCAACCCGCTCTCCAAGTGGCTGACGGTCGTTCAGCTGTGGTCAGAATGGCGCATGGAGTCGGAGGACCTGGCACAGAATCGTCGGCCGATCGCGTGCGAACGACCGCGAATGGGACGAGAACTGACAGTGGCCGATCTGGACTCTGACCCCGCTGGACCTAGTGCGTCGCGGCGTCTCTGAAGACCTGCACCTGCACCGTCCCGTCTGATAGGCCGGCCGTTGGCCGCGGTACATTGACGCTGGCAGAGGCCTCGTGCGCCAACACAGCTCTCAGCACGGCCTGCCCTCGAAGGAGGCGCCTCACCTGAAGCTGCACGACTTCCCCCGATATCCGTTGATGTTTGGGCCGAGCCCGGTCCATCAACTTGATCGACTCACCAAGCACCTCGGCGGAGCGACCGTCTGGGCCAAGCGTGAGGACGGCAACTCGGGGCTTGCCTTCGGAGGCAACAAGATCCGCAAGCTCGAGTACATCATCCCCGATGCCTTGGCTAAGGGAGCCGACACGCTGGTCTCGATCGGGGGCGTCCAATCCAACCACACCCGGCAGGTCGCGGCTGTCGCGGCCAAGCTTGGTCTCAAGTGCCGCCTGGTCCAGGAGAAGTGGGTGGATTGGGATGACCCGGTCTATGACAAGGTAGGCAACATCTTGCTGTCACGGATCATGGGCGCTGACGTGCGCCTCGATCCGGCCGGCTTCGACATCGGTATCCGCAGCTCCTGGGAGGAAGCGCTGCGTGAGGTCGAGGAAGCCGGAGGCGTCCCCTATGGCATCCCTGCCGGTGCATCCGAGCACCCGCTGGGAGGACTCGGCTTCGCCAACTGGGCCTTCGAGGTCGCGGAGCAAGAGCAGCAGCTGGGCGTCTTTTTCGACACGATCGTCGTCTGCACGGTGACCGGTTCCACCCATGCAGGCATGATCGCCGGCTTCGCGGCCCTGCAAGGGCCGACCCAGGGTCGGCCCCGAAGAATCCTCGGCATCGACGCGTCCGCGACCATCGACAAGACCCGCGACCAGGTTGCCCGGATCGCCCGCAACACAGGCAAGCTCATCGAGCTCGACCGGGATGTGACGGACGACGAGATCATTCTCCTCGAGGGTTGGGCAGGAGACCTCTACGGCATCCCGGTCGAGTCGACAATCGAAGCGATCAGGTTGAGCGGCTCGCTCGAGGGCATGATCATCGACCCCGTCTACGAGGGGAAATCCATGGCTGGACTCATCGACCTGGTCAGTTCGGGCGAGATCCCGAAGGATTCCACCGTCCTCTACGCCCACCTGGGCGGGCAGCCGGCGCTCAACGCCTACTCGGGCATCTTCGACTGAGCTCAATTTCGCGCCTACCGACCGCTCGGCGCCATCACCGCGGCGCCGGCCTTCGACAGCCGACAACTGGTGTTCGTGTTTTACCTCTGAAGCTGCCGCTGGACGCGAGCGGTCAGGTGGCGGGCAGCAGCTCGATGGGGTTCCGGTAGGGCAGCCCGTGGGCTTGTGCGACTGGTTCGTTCACGAGGTGTCCGCCGAGGGTGGACAGGCCATTTGCCAAGGGCGGGTCGGTGCTGGCGGCGCCCGCGATGCCGTAGGCGGCGACCCGGGTCAGATAGGGCAGGGTGGCCGCCGTCAAGGCGATGGTGGAGGTGCGGGCGACGGCGCCTGGGATATTGGCCACGCAATAGTGGACTACGCCCTCCTCGATGTAGGTGGGGTCGGAGTGGGTGGTGGGTCGGCTGGTTTCGAAGCAGCCGCCCTGGTCGATAGCGATGTCGACCGCCACGCTGCCGGGCCGCATGCTCGCGATCATCTCCCGGGACACAAGCTTGGGTGCCTTCGCACCGGGGACCAGGACAGCACCGATAACGACGTCGGATTCGGCGATATAGGACGCGATGAGGGCGCGGTTCGGGATGACCAGGTCGAGGCGGCCGCCGAAGATGTCCGATAGGTACGCGAGGCGGCCGGGATTGGTGTCGAAGACGCGAACGATTGCCCGCATGCCAAGCGCGATCTTGGCGGCCTCAGTGCCCGAAACCCCGCCGCCAATGATGGTGACCTTCGCGGCTGGCGTGCCTGGGACCCCTCCGAGCAGGATGCCCGCTCCGCCGGACGGGCTCTCCAAAGCGTGTGCGGCGGCCTGGACCGCCA
The DNA here is from genome assembly GCA_963759635.1 of uncultured Actinomycetota bacterium. Classification (GTDB taxonomy): domain Bacteria; phylum Actinomycetota; class Actinomycetes; order Propionibacteriales; family Propionibacteriaceae; genus Microlunatus. The sequence continues at coordinate 138,624 of CAVXAP010000027.1, read as the reverse complement.
TCCGGCCGGCGACCTCGCTCATCGGGGTGAGCAGCGGCAGCGTGCCGTCCGCGGTCTGCACGGTTTCATAGGCGATCGAGTCGATACTCTTCTCGAGCAGGAACTCGGTGAGCTGCCTGTCGGCGGCCAGATGCAGGTACGTGAACAGCTGTTGGCCGGGCCGGAACCGATGGTACTCGGCGGGGATGGGCTCCTTGACCTTGACGATCAAGTCGGCGACGGCGAATACTTCGTCGGCTGAATCCACGACCTCGGCACCAGCGGCCGCGTACTCGGTGTCACTGAACCGCGAGCCCGTCCCAGCCCCGCTTTCCACTAGCACTTGGTGGCCCTTGTAGATCAGCTCGGCGACGCCGTCGGGTTGCACGGCTACGCGGTTCTCGTTGTCTTTGATTTCCTTGGGGACTCCTACGACCAGTGGGGACACGCCGACTCCTTCGCGGTGGTTGTGGTGAAGTGATGAGGTGGATATCGCGGCTGCAGCGGAGTTCTCCGAAGTCGGTGGGATTACAGCTGCGCCCAGGCGTCGCTGAGGACCGAGTGCATGGCGGACTCAATCTGGTCAAATGCGGGCTGTCCGCAGATAAGCGAGGGAGCGAACTGTACGACGGCGTTGCCGCGGTCGTCCGCACGGCAGTAGACGCCGGCCTCCCACATACCCGGGGCGACGACGCCACGAAGTATCCGTTCACAGTCGACGCTGGTGAACGGCTCCTTGGTCGCCTGGTCCTTGACCAACTCGACGGACCAGAAGTAGCCGTCTCCCCGGACGTTGCCGACGATGGGCAGGTCGAGAAGCTTTTCAAGGGTGGCGCGGAAGGCGTTTTCGTTGCGTAGCACGTTGCCCAGCAGGTTCTCTTTCTCGAAGAGGTCGAGGTTGGCCAGGGCAGCCGCGCAGGCGACTGGGTGCCCGCCAAACGTGTAGCCGTGCGGGAACGATGTCGTGCCCTTACCGAAAGGTTCGAAGATCCGGTCGGAGATGATGGCAGCCCCGAGCGCGGCGTACCCGGATGTCAGGCCTTTCGCGCTGGCGATGATGTCGGGCTGGTAGCCGAACTTCTCGCAGCCGAACATGGTGCCCAGCCGCCCGTACGCGCAAATCACCTCGTCGGAGACCAATAGGACGTCGTAGGTGTCGCAGATCTCGCGGAGTCGTTCAAAGTACCCGGGTGGGGGCGGGATCGAGCCGCCGGCGTTCTGGACCGGCTCGACGAAGACCGCCGCGACGGAATCCGCGCCCTCGGCGAGAATGGCTTCCTCGATGCGGTTCGCGGCCCACAGTCCGAAGGCCTTCTCGTCTGCAGCCAGGTGATCAGGAGCACGGTAGAAGTCGGTGTTCGGCACCCGGATCGTGCCAGGCACCAGCGGTTCGAACGCGTGCTTGAAGGTCGGGACTCCGGTGATCGACAGAGCGCCCTGCGTCGTGCCGTGATAGGCGACCGCCCGGCTGATCACCTTCGTCTTGTGGGGCCTGCCGGTGAGCTTGAAGTACTGCTTGGCGACCTTCCAGGCGGTTTCGACTGACTCACCACCGCCTGAGGAGAAGAAGACCTTGTTCAGATCACCGGGAGCCAGAGCGGCGAGTCGGTCGGCCAGCTCGATAGCGGGCGGGGTGGCGTACGACCAGATCGGAAAGTACGCCAGCTTGCGGGTCTGTTTGTCCGCGGCGTCGGCGATCTCGTCGCGGCCGTACCCGGCTTGGACGACGAACAGCCCGGACAGGGCATCGAGGTAACGGCGGCCGTTGCTGTCGTAGATGTAGGAACCCTCGCCGCGTTCGACGATCGGCACCGGGTTTGTGGCGAAGCTGCCCATCCGAGTGAAGTGCATCCACAGATGATCGGCAGCGTGGCTGGACCTGCCGGGAACAGGGCCTGGGCTGTCGGCAATGACGGTCATGATCTTCTCTTATCACGCAGTGGAGTGCGCGTGATGATCGGGCCAGCTGGTTCTGGCGCTGTTCAGTAGCTTGCAAAACCCAAGCACACCGTCGCGGTCGGCCTTGATTCACCGGTGCGGGCCGAACCGGCCTCGACCATGGTGTCGAAAGCCGACCTTCGCTGCCTGGTCGTAGCGATCCCTAGGGGTGGGTGCGAGAGATGACTGAAACACCACCGATGGACTGAGACAACTGGAGGTGCGGTTAGAAGGACAAGGCGGACTTGAGCGGAACCGGAATGAGGCCTCGTCGGGTGGGTAGGGTCCGAAGGTGAGTGAGGCTGATCAGTCGTCCCGTCCCGAGCCTCTAGTGCGCCCGCCCCGCCTGCACTTGGGGCGTGAGGGCACGGCCAGTCGACTCGAGCTGTTCTTCGACTTGGCCTACGTGCTGGTCGTGCTGGAGCTGGCAAAGGTTTTCTACGAGGACCTGACCTGGCACGGGGCAGCGGTCATGGCGGGGCTGTTCGTGACGATCTGGTTCTCCTGGGTGGGCTTCACCCTGTACGCAAATCGTTTCGACACCGACGACGTCGTATTCCGGATCGCCAAGCTGGTTGCCACCGGTTCGATCGCCGGCTGCGCGGCCGCCGCCTCGGACGCCGCCGGCAAGCTCGCAGTGCCCTTCGCTGCCTGCTATCTGGGCAGCCAGCTGGTCCTCCTCGCTCTGTACGTCCGAGCCTGGCGGCACGTTCGGGAGGCCCGGCCCACCGTCGGTGTGTACCTGCTCACCGTAGGGTTGAGCGCCGCGCTGTGGGCGGTGTCGCTGATCGTGCCCAGCCCCGCCCGCTACCTGCTGTGGACGATCGCCGTGCTGGTGTCCGCGGCCGGACCGGTGCTGGCCACCCTACGGTCGGACAAGCATCCGCTGCAGATCGAGCACCTGCCTGAGCGGTTCGCGTTGCTGGTGATCCTTGTCCTAGGTGAAGCTGTGGGCAGCGCTGCCCGAGGCGTGCACGACGCGTCCTGGGCGCAGATTTCCATCGGAGTCGGGGTGCTTGGGTTCGCGGTCGTTGCCGGCATCTGGTGGATCTACTTCGACATCACCGCGCCGAGCAGTGTTCGAGAGCTGCAGGATGTTGAGGAAGAGGAGAACGCGGGGTCGAGCTCGGACGCGGGGGACACCGACAGCCACGTCAGCGACGCCCGGCACGACCTGTTCGTTTACGGTCACCTGCCGCTGACCTTCGGCATCGTGCTGGCCGGGGTTGGTCTGGAGGAGCTGGTCGTGCACCCGGACAAGGCTGCTCCCTCGGTCGCCGGCTGGGTGCTCGCCTCGGGGCTCGCCCTCTTTCTGGCCGGAGTGGCCCTGGTCATCAGCGGCACAACCCAGAAAGTGCGCTCGATCTGGCCCTGGCCGGTCGCTGCCATCCCGATCATGCTGCTAGGCGCGCTGGTGCCCTTTCCCGCCGGTCTCCTACTCACCGCGACGTACGCCGTCGGGATCCTCCTCCTAGCCGCGCAGGGCACGCGGGCTAGCCGCCAACCCGACACCGCCCTTGCCGGCGCGGACTGAGCATCAGATCGAGAACATTCTCCCAGACCAAGGGCCACTTGGAACTGACCCAGGAGAAAGGCAGTCACGCGGCCCAAGCCGTCCAGCGGCTCCGCCGAAGAGGACCGAGCTGCGCCAGGGGAGTTGGCGGCGGCCCGTGCGAGTCACCATCCCCTTAGAGAACGCGAGGTCGCTGCTCGGGTCGCAGGCCGCTGTGTCCGGGCCGTGGTGTGCCCTTCGACCTGACTGCTGCTGCGGCAGCCATGCAGCGCCGCTGACTCGCCCGAGCTGAAGCGTCGCAGGCCGCCGCGTCCCGACCGTTCCGACTGCGGCAGACGCGGCTGTCTCGAACAGCCCTCCTGGGCCATCTCCCCGATCTGAACTTGCCGTGCGAGGTCCTTGACCCTTCTTATCGCCCGGATGCGCCTATTTGACCGGGCGCGGGCGCATCCGTCCCGTGGCGCAGGGACGAAAACATGCACGTCAGAACCCTCAGCCAACGGACGGAACCGCCTTTCATGCAGCATGTCGGGGCCCAGTGCCCCCGATGAGCGTCCGCGAGGCACCGCTGCGCGCGGCTCCGACGGCCCGACGACGCCGACGAACCAACGGTTGACGCCCCTGCTCTTCGTCGGGCTGATGCTTGGTCTCCTGCTGGCGGAACTGGATCAGACCATGTTCTCCACCGCTCTCCCGACCATCGTCGGCGAACTCGGCGGGGTGGACCGCATGTTGTGGGTGACGACCGCCTACGTCTTGGCGGGAACGGTGGTGATGCCGGTGTACGGAAAGCTTGGCGACCTGCTGGGACGCAAGCCGTTGTTCATCGCCGCGTTGTCGGTTTTCGTGGCCGGATGCCTGCTCGGTGGCCTGGCGCCCGACATGACCTGGCTGATCGTGGCCCGAGCCGTTCAGGGGCTGGGCGGCGGCGGCTTGCTGATCTTGATTCAGGCCATCATCGCCGACGTCGTCCCCGCCCGGGAGCGCGCTGCCTCCATGAGCGTCGTGGGCGCGGTGTTTGCGCTGTCGGCGATGCTCGGCCCTGTTCTGGGCGGATGGCTCACTGAAGGGCTCGGCTGGCGGTGGGCGTTCTGGATCAACCTCCCTTTGGGCGCGGCGGCGATTGCCTCGGGCGCCGCTTTCCTCCCGTCGGTCCCCAAACGCGTCAGACCGGTCAAGATCGATATCGCGGGCATCATCGCCATGACCGTCGCCGTGACGGCCATCGTCTTGGTGGCGTCGTGGGGCGGCGTCGCCTACCGCTGGGGTTCGCCCGTCATCGTCTCGATCAGCGCCATCGCCGTACTGGCTAGTGCGATCTTCATCGCCGCTGAACGCCAAGCCGCCGACCCGATCATCCCGTTGGCGCTGTTTCGGAATCGGACCTTCACAGCGGCGACGATCGCCGGTCTGGTGATGGCGGCGGCGATGTTCGGCGCGATCGCGTACATGCCGACCTACTTGCAGATGGTCAACGGCCTGGGGGCGACCGGCGCGGGATTGGTGATGCTCACTTTGGTCGCCGGACTGGCGGTGACCAGCGCTGGCTCAGCGCAGATCGTTCGGAGGACCGGTCAGTATGTGTGGCTTCCGGTCGTCGGCTGTGCCCTCGTCGCGGTTGCTTTGGCGCTGCTCTCAACTCTCACCATCGGGACGGACCTGCGGGTGGTCGGCAGCTACCTCTTCCTGCTCGGTGCGGGCATCGGGTGCGCCCTGGAAATCTTGGTACTGGTTGTGCAAAATGCCTGCCCGGCGTTCCAGGTGGGTACGGCAACGGCGGCCTACAGCTTCTTCCGCGAGATCGGGGTCGCGCTTGGCTCCGCCGTGGTCGGGACGATCTTCGCGAGTCGCCTGCTCACCTTCCTGGCTGACCGTGTGCCGCGCGGAACCGCCGCGCAGCTCGACCCTTACGCGCTGACCCCAGCCCAGGTGGTTCAATATCCCGATGCCCTCAAAGTGCCGATCGTGTCCAGCTACAACGACGCCCTGACGCCGATCTTTTGGTGCCTGATTCCGCTGCTCCTCGTCAGCATGGCGGGCCTGTGGCTGATCAAGTCGGTCCCGTTGGCCACTACGGAGCCCGGAAGTCCGTGATGGAGAACGACGTCACCAGCCCGTACCGCTTCTCGGTCGTCATACCTGCCTACAACGAAGCCGGATACCTCGAGTCGGCCCTGAAATCCTTGCACCAACAGGATTTCGCGGGTCCGTACGAAGTGATCGTTGTGGACAACAACAGCACCGATGACACCGCGGACATTGCCCGCCGCCACGGCGCTCGGGTCCTGCACGAGCCGCAGCCCGGCGTTTGCGCGGCGCGACAGCGGGGCACCACAGATGCCCGCGGAGAAATCGTCGTATCCACCGACGCGGACACCGTCCATCCCTTCGACTGGCTGACCCGTCTCGATGCTCGATTCCGCGCGGACGCCGACGTCACCGCGGTCGCCGGCCCCTGTCGATACCAGGACCCACCCTGGTGGGCGGCCCTCTTCCCGCGTCTGTGGTTCGCGGCGGTCGCGGTCGGTTACGGCACGGTCGGGCGGATCTTCTACGTCACGGCGACCAATATCGCCTTCGTCCGGGCGGGCTTCGCCGGCTACGACACCACCCTGACCCAAGGCGGCGACGAGGTCGACCTGCTGCGCCGACTGAAACGCCAGGGCCGGATCGTCTGGGATGCCAGCAACGCCGTCGTCACGTCATCCCGGCGGATGAATCAGGGCCTGCTTTACACCTTGGTCGTCTCCTTCGGGTACTACTACGGCTGGTCGTACGTGCTGAGTCGCTTGGCATCGCGCCCAGTCGTCGGGGTGGCGCCCGCAATCCGCCGCGAGCATGCGGAGCAGGTACGCCGCCGACAACGACGCTGGCGGGTGGGCGCGACGGTGTTGGCATTGGGGCTTGCCGGAGTGCTGCGGGTCCGCGCGGCAAGAGCGTTCCCCCGATCTGAGCGTGTGTAGCCTCAGAACCCTTCCTATGTCTCACTTCCTGCTGACCAGCACGCCGATCTACGGCCACGTGGCGCCAATGCTGACGGTCGGCGGCGGCCTGGTTTCTCGTGGACATCAGGTCACCATGCTGACCGGTCGAAAGTACCGGGGAGCGGTGGAGTCACATGCCATGACATTCCAGCCGCTGCCGGAAGAGGTCGACTACGACGATGCGAATCTCGACGCCTGGCTGCCAGGCCGAAAGCAATTCCGGGGTCTGGCCGCCGCGCGATACGACATCATCGGCATGTTCATCCGCCCACTGCAAAGCCAGTACTACGCGTTCACTGATGCCTTGGCCAGCGGGTCATACGACGCCGTTGTGAGCGAGGCCGCGTTCTTGGGAGTATTGCCTGTCCTTTTGTCGGTGCCGGCTGGACACCGGATACCGATTGCGGGCGTCTCGGCCACCCCCCTGTCCGTGACCAGCGTCGATTGCGCCCCGTTCGGTTCGGGAATCGATCCCGGTCGGACGCCACATACCCGGCGACGGAACCGGTTGCTCAACGCCGTCCTGCAGCGCGGCCCCCTCAAGCCCATTCAGGATGCGCTCGATGACGCACTGGCCGGGCTCGGCCTGCCCGCCACCGCCGACAGTTACTTCGACCAGGTGACGAAGTTTGACGTTACCTTTCATCTGGCGGTGTCGGCCTTCGAATACCCGCGACGCGAGCTGCCCCCGACCGTGCGCTTCGTCGGACCACTGCGGTCGACCGATCCGGAAACGGCGTGCCTACCGTCCTGGTGGCCCGATCTCCAAGGCTCGCGACCAGTGGCACACGTGACCCAGGGCACGATGGACAACATCGACTTCGGCAAGCTGTTGGTGCCCGCAATGCGCGGGCTCGCGAGAGAGAACATCTTGGTGGTGGCCTCGACTGGCGGTCGGCCGGTGTCGGCGCTGCTGGAGCGGCTGGGTGGACCGCTCCCCTCGAACGCGCGCGTCGATACATTCCTGCCCTACGACCAGCTCCTCCCCCACATCGACGTAATGATCACCAACGGTGGATTCGGAGGCGTGCAACGTGCGCTGTCCTACGGGGTGCCGCTGGTCGTCGCAGGGACCACCGAGGACAAGCCGGAGGTGGCCGGACGAGTGGCCTGGTCAGGGACCGGCATCAACCTGCGCACCGGTACGCCCTCGCCCACCCGACTGCGCCGAGCCGTTCGGTCCGCGCTCGCCGACCCGCGCTACCGGATCGAAGCCGCACGTCTGCGGCGCGAAATCATTGGCGCGGGTGATCCCCTGGCGACGGTCGCGGAGACGATCGAGTCGCTGGTGTCGCATGCCGGTCCGGCGGTCAGCTACGGCGTCCTTGACGAAGCTTGAGCAGGCCTTGTTGTTCCGTAGGTCGACCGTCGCCTCGAAGTCCAGGCGCGTCTCGCGGCAGTTGAATGTGCAGGGTTAGAGGGCGCGGCGTTGAGCGACCATGGGGCAGAGGAAGGGGTCTTTGCCTTTTAGTCCGACGGTGTTGAGGTAGCCGATGACGATGCGGTAGGACTGCCAGAGGGTGGTGCGGGTGTAGGGGACGCCTTGGGCGGCGCAGTAGGCCGCGACGAGTGGCTGGGCTTTGCGTAGATAGGGGCGGGCCATGGAGGGGAAGAGGTGGTGTTCGATCTGGTAGTTCAGCCCACCCATGAAGATCGAGATCAGGGGTCCGCCGCTGATGTTGCGGCTCATCAGGACCTGGCGGCGTAGGAAGTCCAGCTTCAGCTTGGCCGAGACCAGCGGCATGCCGATGTGGTTGGGCGCGAATGATGAACCCATGTAGAGGCCGAACACGGCCAGCTGCACAGCGAGGAACGCGACCGCTTTCTCGGGGGGAAGCACGAGGAAGACCAGAGCAGCCAATCCTGCGAGTCGGAGGGTGGTGAAGCTGATCTCGACCCAGCGACGCTGGATCTTGTCTCGGCTGATGATGCGGCTGATCCCGTCTTTATGCAACGAGAGGCCTTCGAGGAGCAGGATCGGGAAGAAGTACCAGCCCTGATGGGCCACCAGCCACCTCATCAGCCGGCTGCGGTGTCTGGTTGCTCGGGCCGGCGTCATCGCGATCGCGGCGAGGGCGATGTCGGGGTCGGCTCCCTCCTTGTTCGGGTTCGCGTGGTGGCGGTTGTGTTTGCTTTGCCACCAGCCGTAGCTCATCCCGACCAGCAGGTTCGCGATGATCAGGCTGACCCAGTCGTTCCAGCGGCCGGACTTGAAGATCTGTCGGTGCGCGGCGTCGTGTCCTAAGAATGAGATCTGGGTCATCAAAACCGCGAGGACTCCGGCGTTGGCGAGCTGCCACCAGCTGTCGCCGATCCAGATGAAGCCCACCACCCAGGCGGCCAGGATGAGTACGGCACCGATCAGCTTGGCCCAGTAGTAGCCGTAGCGGCGCCGCATCAGGCCCATCTCGTGGATGCTGCGGGTCAGCGCGGTGAAGGAACTGCCTGCCCTGTCACGGATGGGTGAGGTCGGCGTGCTGGATCGCGAAGGCTCCTCAGATGATCGCGGTGTCGCTGATGGGTCCAGATCCTGGTGTTCCCGGGTGCCAATGGAGTTTAGGAGGGTTGTCATTACGGGGGACCAATTCAAATCGAAGTCCCGGTGTCTGCCTGGGCGGCAGCATCATGCTCGTGGAGTCGCGGACGTGTGCGTGAACGGCGGCTCCGGCCCCAGGCTGGCTGTCAAGTACAGCTCTCTCAGTCTACCCCGGTGAGTGCCGCCGGCTGCAGTAAAGAGGCGGCCCTAGCATGGGTGGGTCGGTTGCCTCCAAAGCCCCCAACCGGCGCGCACCCATCCCTGTACGACAGAGCGACGCGAAAGAAGAACAACCGAATGAGCCCGGAGAAGTCATCGCAACCCATCCCGACCGAGGGCATCGCCCGACGGAGCATGCCGGTTGAATACATGGATGATCTGCAGGACAGCTTGGCCCAACTAGGGCAGCTGTCCACCGGCTTGCTGTCGCTCGAGGAATCGCTGACCCGGGTGGCCCAGTTCGCAGTGCAGGCAATTCCCGGCGCCGAGGGGGCCGGGTTGACCTTGCTAGAGGAGAACCGGTCGGACACGATCGTGGCCACGGCCGACTTTGTGACTCAAATCGACGACATCCAGTACAGCCTCGGCCAGGGCCCCTGCATCAGTGCCGCCGCCGATCAGCAGACTGTGATGTCGGGCTCCCTGGGCGGTGACCAACGCTGGCCGCAGTTCGGATCCCGGGCCGCCCGCATGGGCGTGCACAGCGTGGTGTCCCTGCCGCTGGTCACCAACGCGCGCGTGCTGGGCGCCATGAACGTCTACGCTCATGAGAAGAACGCGTTCACAGCAGATGCCGGGCGGCTCGGCGAGCTCTTCGCGGTGCCGGCGGCGATCGCCGTGCAGAACGCCCAGGTTCTTGCCCAGACCAAACGACTAGCCAGCCAACTGCAGGCCGCCTTGAGCACTCGAGGCGTGATCGAGCGCGCAATCGGCATCATGATGAGCAGGAGCGGCGGAACGGAAGCCGAAGCCTTAGACCGGCTGCGCTCCTTGAGCCAACACAAGCACGAGAAGCTGCCAGTCATCGCCCAAACCATCGTGCAGGAAGCGGTACGGCGCGCTCGGGCTCGGCACATTAATCAACTCCATTGAGTTCCAGGATTCCGGTTCGCTCAGACGCCGCGAGACACCGACGGCCACCCGCCTGAGATAGGTGATCTGCTCTTCCGGCTGTACTGTGAAAGGTGCTACGACTTCATAGATTCGGGGATCCCGACCCGCATCTGAAGTCGAGCCATATCGGCTGGACGCTCCTAGTACGGCCGCCTGGTAGGAAATCGGCGCTCGGGCCGCCTCGGAGCCAACTGTGGACACACCCACACTCCTTATCGACAACATCCATAGTTTGTTTTCCGAGCTTGCGATGCCCGATGGTTTTGCTGAGCAGCCAGTCGAGCTCGACAAGTCGCTGACAGCGCTCACCGAGGCTGTCAAAAGTGCCGCACCTTCGTACCGCGGACTGGCCCTTACCTTGGTCATCGACAAGCAGCCCGTCAGCGTAACCTCAGCCGAGCCCGGTAACACCTCAGACATCGCGACTTCGTTGCGTCTGTCGCTGGCCTGGGTGCCGTCGCTGAGCGCCGACAGTCGGATCACCTTCTACGCTTCAACGCCGGGCACCTTCGTCGACCTGGCCGCCGACCTGAGTTTCGCCTTAGGCAGCGACAGTCTTCGCCTGGACGAGGACCTCCCGTCCGCTCTCGTCTCGGGCCTGAGCGGGGTCGGCAGACTGTCAGCCATCAACAAGGCTGTCGGCGTCCTCATCAGCCACGGCCGCGCCCCTGGCAGCGCGCAGCGCGAGCTGCGCCATACAGCGAACGCAACTCCCTGCAGCATCCAGAAAGCGGCCGAGGCCGTGACCGACAACCCATCAAGCACCCTCTGGAATTAACAGCGCTCCTTTGGACGCAACCGCCGCTGAACAGGCCAGGCGTGCGTCCGCCGGCGAGCCGCGGTGCTGCGTTTCCTGGGCTTCAAGGGCCAAAAATGATTATGAAAGGAAGAAACGACAATGAGCCTCGCAATCGAAGTTGACGACATCACCGACGTACTCCTGGCCGACGGCTGGCACACCATCCACGACGCATCGTTCGGAATCGACTCCTACGAGTTCATCTGGCGTCAAGGCGTAGGCGACAGCCCGATACTTGAAGGCGGTCAAGAGAAGCACATCGCGGCAGCAGGACATCGCGGAAGCACATCGCGGGAGCACATCGCGGCGGCAGGATTCAGCTTCACCGAGGGTGACCACGTGCTCTGCGGTCCGCTGACCTCAGTGCTCGCCGTCAAAGTCAAGGCCAAAAGGCAGCACTCGATGTGACCAACGCCCCGACCCTGTCGGCGTACCGAACGTCCAACGGGTTCCTGGCCACGGCTGGCGGCGCCGCCGATGCGCTGACCACAGTCGAGTGAAAACCAGGCTGCCCGAGATATCCAGCGCGGCGCCGAGCTGCGCCGGTGGGTCGGGCCCTGACAGGATCCACCCGTGACCGAGATTCCCGCCCGACTGTCTGTCGTCACGCTGGCCCGCGGGACATGGGCGTTCTCGCTCCTTCTACCGGGCGCTGGGCTGGCCGGAGCTGCCGAGCGGTGACGAGACCCCGACCGGGTTCTCCTCAGCGGCGCCCTGCTGGCGCTTTTTTCGCTGCGCGACCTGACCGCCGATCGCGCAGACCACGCTTCGTCGCGGCCGCCGCATCCTGGCCGGTCAGGTCGTGCGATAACGCGTCTTCCGGCGCTTGCGAGGTTCGCGCCGCGACCTCTCCTCCTCGATCTGGCGGATCAGGTCTCTACGCACCTCGGCGAGGGCATGATCAAGGTCGCGCTCGTGGGAGGTGGCCACGAGGTGTGCCCGTCCCGCTAGCCAGGCTTGCAGGGTGAGCTTCTGGTCCGGGCCCTCGGTGTCTTTCAATGACACCTCCAGATCGACCTGGTCGTGTTCCCATCCAGACAGGTGGGGCGCGAGTGCGGACAGGGCCCCGAGAATGCGCAGCCGGTCGGCTGCGGCGAAACCCGCGCCGAGCCGCAAATGCTCATCCAGGGTCCCTGTCGGATTGTTTTCGGTTCCGCTCATCGGTGCGCCTCTCTCGTGGATTCAGGGTATGACGTCAGCCTGAGCGGCCGCGGCCCTGTCGGCGGCGAGCGCTGTCACCAGCGTCGCGCTCGCGGACGCCGGTGAACGGGGACGACTGAGACCAAACTGAGACCCCCGGCGGGCGGCGCGGGCACTGCGCGCGCGTGAGTGACCATCGGAGTAGGTGACTGATCTAGACTGACTCGCGCTCGCATGTGGTCGCTCCTCCATGAAGGGTGCTATGAATCGACGCACCATCGACCTTTGGTCTCCTGTGATCGGAGCCGCCGGTTCGGTGATCGCCTATGGACATTGGGGTCGGCCAGTCCTGGTGTTCCCACACGAGATGGGAAGGGCGGAAGACTTCGAGTCGTGGGGCATGGTCGACGCCGTGGCCGATATCGTTGACGGCGGCGGCGTGAAGTTGTACTGCGTGGAGAGTTACGACGCTGAATCGTGGTCCAACAAAAACCTCCCCTTGGAGGAACGCGCTCGTCGACACGGCGCCTACGAATCATGGATCTTCGATCAGGTTGTGCCGTGGATATTCGACGACTGTGGGGGACCTGCCGACATCCTGACCACCGGCACCAGCATGGGTGCCTACCATGCCGCGAATTTCGCACTCAAACGTGCCGATCTTTTTCCACAGGCGTTGTGCCTCTCAGGGAATTACGACCCCAGCTCTTTGTATGGCTGGGGCGAGCGCGGTGAGACGCTCTACTTCAACACGCCACCGCAGTACGTGGCCAACCTGCAAGGCGACCACCTGGACTGGCTGCGGTCACGAGTGTTCCTGCTACTTGTCTGCGGGCAGGGGATGTGGGAGGACACCACCGGTGCGCTGGCAAGCACAAAGGCGCTCGGCGGACTGCTCGCGGACAAGGGCATCCCGCATGAGCTGGACCTGTGGGGTTACGACGTGGCACACGACTGGCCATGGTGGCGGCGAGAATTCGCCCACCACCTGCCGCGATTCTGCTGAGCCATTCGCAGTTGGGCGGAGACTGGTGAGCCTCGCACATTGCGCAGACAGGATCCCGGGGTTTAGCCGGCGTACAGATGCACGTCGGAGGCAAATCGCTCGGTCATCTCGATCACCGGTTGCAGCTCGGGATGCCGCACGATGATCATCCCGTCGCTGATGAGCGTGGCCCGCCAGTCTCGGCGAGGGGCGCCGATCGGCAGCAGGTCGACGAGTACGACGTGCTCGCCGTACTCGGCCAGCAGCTGGTCCAAGCCCTCAACGTGAGTGATTCGCCCGACGCCCCTGGCCCGTTTGAAGACACAACCGGCATTGAACTTGCGCTCGAGCGGTCGGGACAGCTGCCCATGTACGACAGCTTCCGCCCATGCGACGAACAGGTCGCCATCAGTGGCGTAGTTCATCAGATCGACCGCTCGGGCACCCGGCGGCCGCCCTCCGATCTCGCCGAACACCACCTCACCATCGGCTTTGCGGTACCACTCCATGTGGGTGAACCCGGTACGGAAGCCGAGCGCGGGCAACGCCTCGCCACCCATCTGACGGCCGCCCTGCAGGTGCGGCACACTCAGGTCGCGCAGCACGATGGATGCCGGGCTAATCCACTCGTGACTCTTCATCTGCAGCGGGCGCGGCCGGTACCACATGATGCTCTCGAACAAGATCGAGCCGTTCGCGCACACCGTGTCGTAGGTGAACTCCTCGCCGTCGATGAATTCCTCGACGCTGACCTCGGGGACGTGCCGGAGCATCGGCAGTACTTCCGCGAGCTCCTCCGCCGAACCCACCCGGTAGGTGTCGGCCGAGCCGGCTCCGTCGATCGGCTTCACGATCAGCGGGTAACCCACCTGTTCCGCGGCCTCCCACACTGCGGCCACGGTTGTCGCGCTGGCATGCCGCGGCGTACGGATGCCGGCAGTATCAATCTTCTGCTTCATGCGCTCCTTGTCGCGAAACGGCAGGGTCTGCTCGACCGTCATGCCGGGCAGTCCGAACGACTCACGGATCCGCGCGGCCAAGATCATGTACGGCTCCCACAGGCACTCCACCTGGTCGATCGACGCGTGCTGGGCGAGGCCGTGGAGCGCGGCCAGTACAGCGCCTTCGTCGCTGAGAGTTACGTGTTCGTAGTGCGCAAGGGCATCCCGCGCCGGCTCCGGCAGCGCCGAGGGCGGCTGGTCACCGACACCGATGACCGTTGCACCTACGGCCGCCAAGCCCCGGGTGAAGTACGCCATCTCCACCGGATAGCCCGGTGAGATCATCACGACGTTCATTCCGCCTCCACGAGTACGACCCGGATCTTGGTAATGATGCGGTGCAGGGCGTCCCGGACGACCTCGGTGTCGGGATGTCGAACGATGATGTACCCCTCGCCCTCATAGCTCGACGAGGCCGGCTGGCCCACTTCCGGAAGCCGGGCTTCGACGACTAGGTCGCCAATCTCGCGCTGCAGCTCATCGACACCGTGCACTGCGCGGACCCGGCCGCGGCCCTGCCCCCGCAGATACGCGGTACCTGCGGCGTACCGGCGCTCGGGCGGTTCGAACGTGCCAAGGATGACCAGCTCGGCCCAGACTCGATAGAAGTCCACATCGTGCACATACCCGAGCATGGAGCTGATCTGGGCGCCCGGCGGTCGCGCCGCGACCTCTGATACGGCGATGGAACCGTCGGGGCGGTGAAACCACTCCATGTGAGTTACCGCGTCACGCACCCCGAGGGCCCGCAACGCCGCAGGTCCCACCTCCCAGATGCGCTCGTACCGCGGGTCGTTCTGCTCCCGGGGCAGGACCACGGTCCATTGGATCCATGGCTGGCGCAGCACATCGAGCGGCGTAGGGAAGTAGTCGGAGATCGATGAGAAGACGGTCTCACCTCCGACCGTCACGCTGTCGAAGGTGTGTTCATCCCCGACCAGGAACTCCTCGAGCAGCCCCGGCGCCTCGATGTGCGGAGGAATCGCGTCGAGCCAGCCCCGCAGCGCCGCCATGTCATCCAGCCGATACGTCGCCTGCGCTCCCGCACCGGCCGGAGGCTTGGCGACCAGCGGGAAGCCGACGGCTTCGGCGAAGGTCAGTGCCTCGTCGGGGTTCGTGACCAGCTGGTGTCGGGCACAGGGCACACCGGCGTCCTGAAGAACCGACTTCATGCGGGATTTGTCGCGTACGTTGAGTGCGGTTTGCACATCCATGCCGTCGATACCCAACACGTCGCGGGCGTACGCCATGGGCACCTGCAATTGCTCGAGGGCGCCGACCAGCCGCTCCACCGGACCCAGCTGCTGGCTCAGACCGCGTACGGCAGCGATCAGTTGCTGCGGGTCGAGCGGGTCGTCGACCCGCCAATGCCCGTCGAGGTGCTGCTTCAGTTCCGGGGACAGTCGCTCGACCGGCTCTGCAGTGACGACGCCAAGGCTGACGTCCGGCAAGGTGGCCGCTGTAGCGACGAACCGCGCGGTTGCGGGGAGCAAGAAGGGTGCAACGAACGCAGCGACAACCATGAGGGGACGCTACTAGTGGCGGCACCTCCATAGGGCACCGGCATGGCGGAGCTCGGTGCAGTGGTAATGGATCGCAGAAGAAGTGTGCAATGGGGCGGCGAGTAGCATGCCGCCGTGAACGTCGTCTTCGTTGAGCCCTTCTTTCCATCGAGCCAGCGCAACTTTGTGCGCGGGCTGGCCGAGGTCGGCGCAACGGTTATCGGTATTGGCGAGTACCCCACCGACGCGCTTGATGAGCAACTCAAGAGTTGGATGACGCACTATCACCACGTGCCATCAGTCGTCGATGTGGGAGCGATGACTGACGCCGTACGGTGGATCCAGGGCAGGGTGTGGGTCGACCGCCTCGAGGCGACAATCGAGTCTCACACCCTTACGGCCGCCAAGGTGCGTGAGAACTGTACGATCCCAGGCACTTCTGTGCATACGGCGTGGTTGTGCCGCGACAAGCCGTCGATGAAGGAGGCGCTGCGCGCGGCCGGCGTACCGACCGCCGCATCCCGAGCCGCCCACAACGCTGACGAGGTGTACGACTTCGCCGACGCCGTGGGTTATCCGCTGATCCTCAAGCCACGCACCGGCGCTGGTGCCCTCGACACCACCCGCGTGGACAACAAGGCGGAGCTCGACGCTGCGCTCGGCAGGTTTGGCGGCCAGGGGGCGGAGTCGATCGCGGTTGAGGAGTTCGTCGAGGGCCATGAGGGCTTCTACGACACGGTTTGCGTCAACGGCAACGTGTCCCTCGACTTCGTCTCGCATTACTACCCGAACGTGCTCGAGGCGATGCGCAATCGGTGGATCTCTCCACAGTTCATCGCCACCAATCGTGTCGACTCTGAGTCGGACTACGCGCAGCTTCGCGAGCTCGGTGCCCGCGTCAACGAAGCCCTGGGGATCGGGACCAGCGCAACCCACATGGAGTGGTTCTTCGGCCCGAAGGGACTGCGGTTTTCCGAGATCGGCTGCCGGCCGCCCGGCGTGGGTGCCTGGGATCTGTATTCGGTTGGCAACGACCTCGACCTCTACCGGGAGTGGGCGAATGCGATTGTGCACGACCACATCGCAGCCCGACCGTCGCGAAGCCACTCAGCCGGCATTGTGGCGCTGCGGCCCGACCATGACGGTCAGATCACCGGCTACTCCGGTGTCGAGGATATCCAGGCGAGGTCGGGTGAGTGGGTGATCGACGCGCACCTGCCTCCGCCGGGTACGCCGACCCAGCCCGTCGAAGCCGGTTATATGGCGAACGCCTACGTACGCATGCGCCATCCCGACTACGACGTGTTGCGCGGGCTCCTCGACGACGTGGGCCGCACCGTACACGCGTACGCACAGTGAGCAGCGCCCCTCCACGTCGCCGGTCTTGGTCGGCCGGAAGCGGCACCAATCGCCTCGCCATCAACCAGCTCCAGCAGCAGGATCCGATCGATGAAGCGGCCGTGGATCGCTTTCTCGCCACTCACGAAGTCCCCATCGTCGAAGGCCGCCACTGCACCTTCGTCTTCCGAGGTGAGGCCGATGAGGTGCATCTTGCGCAACGGATTCTCGGTTTGCCCAATCGACTGCCGATGCGGCGGATACGTGGGACCACGTTGTGGTACATCGTGCTCAAGGTGCCCGACGGCTCACGTATCAATTACCAGCTCGAGGTACGTCGAGGCCAGGACGTCGAGCGCTTCAACGATCCCCTGAATCCGAAGCACTCACACAGTCCGTTCGGTGCCATTTCTGTCTGCTTTGCGCACGGCTACGTCACGCCCGAGTGGACCTTTCCGGATGACAACGCGGCACCAGGCGAACTCACCGAGCTGGTCGTGAACAGCCGAGCAATGCAGCGCGACTGCCCAGTGACCCTGTACCTTCCAGCTCGGTTTTCTCGCACCGAGTCATACCCGTTGATGGTGGTGCATGACGGTGGCGATTTCTTGCAGTACTCCGCTGCGAAGGTGGTACTCGACAATCTCATCCACCGCCGCGAGATCGCCGAGACGATCGTGGCGTTCTTACATCCGAAGGATCGGCTCGTGGAATACGCCAATTCTCCGGAACACGCCCGCTTCCTCACCCACGAGCTGTTGCCGCAGATGGAAGTCGAGTTTCCACTCGTCCGCAACCATTCCGGTCGCGGCCTGCTGGGGGCCAGCTTTGGAGCCATTGCAGCACTGTCTGCGGCGTACCGGTCCCCACATAGGTATGGATCTCTCGTACTCATGTCTGGCTCGTTCGTCTTTGCCGACGCGGGAGCCGACCACGGTGGTGGCCGTGTCTTTGACCCGGTGGTGAAATTCGTCAATCGCTACCGAGAACGGCCACGTGGCGTCGCCGACCGGCTTTTCGTCAGCTGCGGACTGTATGAGCCGCTGATCATTCCGAACCGTTCCATTGTGCCGGTCTTCGAGGGCACAGGGATGCACGTGCGTTACGTCGAGGCCCGGGACGGTCACACCTGGGAAAACTGGCGCGACCGGCTGCGCGATGCGCTGACATGGGTCTTCCCCGGACCTGCGCTCGCGGGCCGGCTGGAGTAACCGCCTGTTTCCTGATCGAAGCAGCGGAGGATGCGGGATTCGAACCCGCGAGGGCTTGCACCCAACCCGCTTTCCAAGTCTGCCCTCGGCCGTCCGTCAACGTTCAGACCACACCGCGAGGCGGCGAATATAGGCATGGCAACCTAGCATGAACCGTGCTGAACCGTCGCGAATGAGACTAAAACTGAGACTGGCGCCCGACCCGCGTGATCGATGCCTTCGAACATCGGATCTTAGGATGCGACCATGCATTGATGGGAGTGTGTGGTGGTCGCTCCTCAGCGTGGCTGATCTGGTCCGCGGCAGCGATATGGGCTTGTTCCCACGATCACAAGCTCAGGGCCATCGCCGGTATCGCATTTGCTCGCTTGTGGGTGCAGGGCGCACGCCGAGGTGGATGAGGACGGCGAGAACCCGCCGATTGGCGTTCTCACTATCGGCAATGTCGAGCTTGAGCAGCAGGCGCCGAACATGGGCTTCGACGGTCCGTTCGCTGAGGACCAGCCGTTTGGCGATACCAGTGTTCGTCATCCCCTGCGCCATCAACCAGAGCACCTCGTGCTCACGCTCGGTGAGCCGGGCGAGGCTGTCCTGCCGGGTCTTGCGGTTGAGCAACGCGGCGACCACCTGAGGATCGAGCGCCGAGCCTCCGTCGGCGACTCGTGCGACGGCATCGATGAAGTCCGAAACCTCCAGCACACGGTCCTTCAGCAGATAACCGAATCCACCGAGACCGGCAAGCTCCACGCTGTGCGCCGTCTCGATGTGTTGCGAGAGGAGGAGGACACCCAGGTCGGGCCGCGTCGATTTGAGCGCGGCAGCCGCACGGGTGCCCTCGTCGGTGAATGAGGGGGGTAACCGGACGTCGAGGACGACAACATCTGGGGCATACTCCCGGACCGCATCCTCGACGCCGTCGCAGTCGCCAAGCGACGCTACGACGTCGTGTCCAGCGTCGCGGAACAACCCGGCAATGCCCTCGCGCAGCAGTGCCTGGTCCTCGACGAGGATCACCCGCATGGAAACTCCGCGGTCAGCAGGGTTCCCTGTGTGCCGGACTCGACGTGGAGCCGGCCGCCAACGGCAGCGACCCGGTCCGCCAGCCCCGCCAGTCCGGATCCCTCCCGCGCCCGCGCACCACCCACGCCGTCATCGGCGACGGAGACCACGAGCGAGCCGTTACGGCGTACAGCGCGCATGGTGACCGCTGTGGCTCGTGCGTGCTTGATGACGTTGGTGAGGCCCTCGCATCCGACGAAGTAGGCGGTCGTCTCCAGACTGCGATCGAGACGCTCAGGATCCGCATCCACGATGACCGGGATAGGCGCGCGTCCGGCGAGCTCCCGGAATGCCGCGGCGATCCCCGAGTCGAGCTGAGGAGGGGGCAGCTGATCGGTGAGCCTGCGCAGCTCCTCGATCGTCGCGGCCAGGTCCGCGACCAGCCCATCGACGCGATCGGCATCCCCGTTTGCACCGGCGGTCCGCAGCCTCCTTGGATCGCACGCAGTCCGATGCCGACGGTCACCAGCCTCTGTTGCGCACCGTCATGCAGGTCCCGCTGGATCCGGCGACGCTCCTCGTCCGCGGCCTCGGCAATACGCGCCCGTGACCGGTCGAGCTCGTCGACCTGGCGGTTGAGCTCGACGCTCAACCGCGCCACCTGGAGCGCCAGCCGAGCGTGCTCCACCAGATGGCGGACTCGCGACTGCCGGATCGGGTCACCCGTGTCGAGGTATTGAACGACGGCCTCCGGCACCCCGTCACGCTCCACCCGTACGGCAGCCAGGCCGGGGTCCAGCTCTGCCGGCCGGCCGCGGAGATCGGCGAACCCACCAGACGCCGGCAGAAATAGCAAGAGCCGCAGCTGTGGGTCACGCAGCGCCTCCCGAAGCACGTCCTGGATCCGGTTGGGTTGCTCGGTGCCCGATCTCAGTCGCTCAAGAAAGGCGTCGACCCGCATCCGGGCGGAATGGCCGTCCCGGTCGAAGCGCCTGTCCAGGACACGCCGCACGGCTCGCAGGGCAGGACGGAAGACCGCTGCCGCTGCCAGGGTCGCGGCGGCCACCTGCCAGGCCGACGACCGTCCGACGACGGTACCCAGGAAGACGCTGACGGCAGCGTAGACCGCCAGGACCACAACCGACACGCACACGTAGCCCACCGAGCGCAGGATGATGAGGTCGACGTCGAACAGCCGGTAGCGCAGCACCGCAGCGCCGAGCGCCACGGTCATGGCCGTCAGCGAGAGAGGTGACGTAGCCCGGACGAGTCGTGACACGCTCCACAGGGAGATGGCCACAGGAAGCAAGAGCGTCAGCAACACTCCGGCGAAGCCCACCCACTTGAGCTGCTGGCGCACCAGCCCGTCCGCATGACGGAACCGCACCACCAGCGACGCCAGCGCCCCTGCTGCGGACAGGCACAGCAGCGTCCCACCGACGACGGTGAGTTCCTGGCCGGGCAGCCAGTCCACGGCAAAGAGGTTGAGTTCTCCGGTGAGCGCGTTGACCGACGACGGGCTGAACAACCAGCCAACGACGTAGGCCGACGTACCGACGACCGCGGCCCACACGACGACCCGCCACCGCCGATCTGGCAACTGCCCGGTCGGGGTGTAGAGCAGGGCCAGCACCCACATCAGAGCCCCCGGACACCAACTCACCAGACCGACCCACTGGGCCACCTCACCGCCGGTCCAGCCCTCCTTGACGGCGCGTACACCCCACCCGATCGCCAGCTCTGAGGTAACCGCACCCTGCACCCCGAACATGCAGAAGATCCAACCGACAGGGTGGTGTGGCAGCCGGCTCACAATAAGCGCCCCCACGGCGGTCAACGTGATGTTGTAGACGGCGAAGAAGATCGCGTCAGCCGACGCCCTCAGGCCCCACGACAGGACCACCGCCGCCACCTCGGCAAGCACCGTCAACCCCAGACACGCTGAGGCCAGGACCACGGGCCGGGTGACTCGCACACGATCATCATCGCTGCTGCGCCCCCCGGAGGCCATCAGTGTCAGTACTTCATCGGATTGAGGTGGTGCCGCCGATGCCCCGCCAGCTCGTCGTGCCTAGCGTCGGTGGCGTCCACTCGACGAAGGAGATCCCCATGGCCACCAATCTCGGTGCGCAGGCCGGCACCCAGCCAACCACCCACTCGGAGGCGCGTCCTCTCCGTCAGCTCCTGCCGGGGGCCGCCGGCCTGCTGTACGCCGGGGTCCAGCTCGACGGCGGGATTACCGCCGCCGTGTATCGCGGCATCTCCACGGTGCCCGACGACCGGCTCAACTTTCCGTTTTCCGGATCGCTCGCCACAGCAACATCGCTAACCTGGGGCCTGACCCAGGCCTTATTCGTCATCACTCTCCTCGGGTTCGCCCGCAGCGGGGCCGTCGGAGCGAGCCGACCCGGCCGCATCGGCGCCTGGCTCGCGCTGGTAGGCGGCATCGTGTTCGTCGCTGCGCACGCGGTGAGCGTGATCTTCCGCGACGCCCGCGTGGACGACCCTGCAGGCCTGGGCGCGATCACCCTGTTCTCCATCGCAAGCCTGCTGACAGCCATTGGGTTCATCGTTGCCGGCGTGGCCGTCGCCCGCGCGGGCCGGTGGACGGCCTGGCGGCGCTACTCGGTCCTCGCGGTCGGCGTGTGCATGCTCTGCATCCTGCCGCTGCAGTTCACCTCCCTGCTGCCGCTCTCGGTCGCCGTCTACTCCGCGACGATCACCGCCTTCGCGGTCGCCCTCCTCGCCCAGCCCGAACGTGGCAAGGAATGAGCATCCGTTCCGGCTACCAGCCGCGCGGACGCCATGGTGGAGTGAGCCCCCAATGAGCACCGAAGCGGTGGCCACCCCGCGTGCGCTGCCTTTGGTGAGCCGGGGCAGTCGTCGGGCTGACGTGGGCGACCGCCCTGGCTGGCTGGATGGTCCAGATGGCCGGGGACAAGTCGGAGTTCCACTGGTACGGCACGTTCGCGCTGATCCTCGCACCAGGACTCTTCGTCGGCGCGCTGATCGGGCTGGCCGAGCACCGGCGCCGGACCGGCGGGTCGCCGAGCCCGTGGCTCACCCTCTCCGCATGTCTGTTCCTCGCGGCGCTGGCCGACCCGACGATCTTTAAGGCGCTGATCACCAACGGGATCGGTGGCGGCGCGATCGGGGTGGTGCTGTTAATTACCGTGCAGCAGCCGGCACTGACGCGGCTGCAGGACAGTGAAAGGAATACGCCATGCGGGTCTACCAGCCGCGCCGGGTGAGCGGTCTGCTTTTGCTCAGCGCGTTCGTCCTCAACCTGGGCGGCGTCGCCATGTACGCCGCTGGCACCGAATATGGCTGGATCGTCGGAACTCCGACCTACCACGCCTGGGAGCGGGCCCTGATCATGAGCTCCTACGTTGCAGCGGCGTTGGGCACTGCCGTGCTGGAGCCCGCGCTAGCTGAAGCTGGAGCGGCGATCCTCGGACGGCTGGCGGCCATCGCCTTTCCGATGGCCGCCAGCGTCGCGCTCGTCATGGAGGCGGTCACCATAAATGGATCGGAGCCGGACGCCCTGATCGTCGTTGCGGTGCTGCTGCTGTTCGGGGCAGAGGCGCTGCTTGGTGCGGCGGTACTGGTGAGTCGATTGGTGCCGGTCTGGGTCGGGTGGGCGGCAGTAGTCTGGAACCTCGCCTGGCCGGCGTTTCTGCTCCTCTCGCCCGGCGACCCCTACTACCCGATCCTGCACGCCATTCCGCTGCTCATGATCAGCATCCCGCTTATCCGGCGGGGGCGACAATTATCATCACCTGCAGGCGGGACGGCCTCACCCATCTCGGGGGTAATGAATGTCCGGGACGGCAAGGGTACGTCCGGGTCGTAGTACTTAAGACGGCTATCTTGATCCCCACTTCCCGTCAAGGGATGCCGCGAGAACTACCTGACGCAGCACGCCTAAGTCGTGCTGGAGACCGACCATCGAGCTCAAGCCTCGTCTGATGACGACTGAACCTGGATTACCAACTCTGCCTGCCGTACGAGGTCGCACTCCCGTGCACGAATTGAGGCACAGCGAGACGCGAGCCGTCGTGACGCTCATGGCCTGCGCCGCGATGTTCACTGGAATGCCTGGCCGGCTCGGCGCCCAACAATGTGGATGTACCGGCAACAGTCGTTCAGCGCTGAAATCGTCGGCGCGGAGCCGCAGATCCTCGAAGCGTTGCCACACGGGGTCCAGGGGCGTGCCGGCAGTGTCGCCGCGGATGCACGTGAAACCCAGGATCTGCGGGGGAGTTCGCGATGATCACGTGCGTAACAACGAGAATGCCCGATGCTCCAATCCCGGAAGCCACTCCAGCGTCCAGACGCGCCGAACCAGCGGCTACCCATCCACGGATCGAGGATTAGCGACCCGGGCACAGCCAACGACCGCTTGCCCACCCGCGCAGCGGCCCGCAGCGGAGCGAGGGCACGCGGAGCGGCGGCCGGCGCGAAAGCGCCGGTATTGACACTGATAGAGGTGGCTTCAGCAGCAAGCCGAACCCATATCTATCGTTGTGATGCGTCGAGGCTTTCAGCGACTCGGTCCGCGCGCGGGAGGCGGCGCCGAGCGCGGGCGTAATCGCTGCTGCTCGGGTGACGTGGTGGTGGTCTGTCTCGTCGCTGGGACTGTCCCGGAGGTTCCAGAGTCCGGGTTCGGCCTTTGCGGTAGCTGATCGAGGATGCGCCACCAAAGGGCTGCCGCTGGGTGGTCATCGGGTAGGGGTCCTGCGGCGGCCGCCGACCGCACGAGCAGGGTGGCATCGAAGCCGGCCCGGGTGAGGTTGCTCAACCTTTCTGTCAGCTGTGGCAGAAACGAGTCCGCGGTCGCAGTGGGAACTTCTGCAGCGAGCAGTTGCCGCCATCGCCATTCTGTATGGGTGTCCGCGGCGGCGAGCCGCTGGTCGAGTTGCTGTTGCCAGGCTTGCGCGGCCTGGTCGAGTTGGCGTGGCCCGGTTGGTCGTAGGTCGCCTGGGTCGATCTGGTTAGCGGCGCGCCACACTTGAACGTCGGCGGTCAGCTTGGCTGGCACCAGGGCGTGCGGGTGGGCCCCAGGCCGGCGCTTCACCTTCGGCGTTGGTGCGGACCTGGTCGGCTAGCTCATCAAGCAGGTGTGATCGGGCGTGCAGGTATGGCCCCCATCGGGGGTCGGCGGCGATGCGGTCGGGAATGCCGGGCAGCCACGGCAGTGGGCTCTCTCGACTGGGCAGGCTGGTCTCGTGCAGGCGCCAGTCCAGCACGGCGGCTCGGTCATCAGCGCTGTGTACCTCTCTGGTGTCGCATGCGGCCCGCAGCCGTTCAGTGCGGGTCTCTGTCGTCGACTGCGAGGAGGAGCAGATGGGCACGCAGGGTCGGCCATGCCGGCTCGTCGGCTAGCCCGGGCACCAACTGGTTCGCTGAGGCCTCTAGTGCTTGAACTGCACTCGAACCGATGACTTTTTCGGCGGCGACATGTAAGGCGTCGATGTAGCGTTCGACGGAGGCGGCGAGCCGGACGGCTGGATCTTGCTGCTCGCGCTGCAGGGTGGTGGCGGATTGCGGTGAAGCGTCACGGGCCAGGATCTGCTCGAGCAGATCAGTGGCGGTCCGAAGGTGAACGTTGTCGGGCTGGATCACTGTGTGCGGATCCCCGTCACCAACCACTGCGACGTAGATGTGGTTGGCGCTGCGGCCGCGGGTCAGCATGGTGTAGAGCTGCTGCCGGGACTCTTCACCCGTCACGACGCCATGCATGGTGTCGGCGGTGACACCTTGCGCGGTGTGCACGGTGCTGGCGTAACCGAGCTCCACAAAGGTTTCGACGTAGTCGGCGGGCAGGGTGACCATGCGGCCGTTAAGGGCGTGCCGCACTCTCAACCCACCGGTCCTGGTCAGGTTGAGGATCCTCCACCGGTCGCCGTTCTTCACCCAGTCGGTTGCGCTGATACGGAGTCTGCGGTCGTTGCTGCGGGTGATGATCAGATCACCGACGCTGGCTTGCTTGCCGTCGGCTAGCTCGACCTGCCGGCCGGGAGCGGTGCCGGCGAGGCGGTGATCTTGGGCGCGTTGGTTGAGGGCGCGGACCAGCTCACGGGTCGGGGCCAACATGATCGCGTCCAAGCCTTCGCTGCGGTCGGCCTGCCAGGCATTGAAGACGCCGTCGAGGGTCGTGGTGGGGTCGCCGACGTGGACGCGTTGCCGGTCGAGGTAGAAGCCGAGTGCTTCGGGTCGGCCGTCGCGGAGGGCGAGGGTGGCGGCGGCCTCGCCCGGGTCGGTGAACCGGTGCAGCTCGGTCAGCCGGAGGGCGCCATAGCTGGCTTGGATGTCGCGGAGCACTCCGCCGGCGCCGATCGCGGCCAACTGTTGATCATCACCGATAAGCCGGATACTGCCGCCGCGGCCGATGATGAACTGGACGGCGGTGTCCAGGGAGAGGGTGTCGGCCATGCCGACTTCGTCGATGATCAGCAATGTGGACCGGTCGATGCGGTCAGCCCAGTCGGGCAGGTCATCGTGGTGGATGGACCAGGTGAGTTTCGCCAGGGTTTCGGCTGGTGCGCCGGTGGCGTCGCGGAGTTGCGCTGCTGCGGCGGCGGACGGGGCGAGGCCGATTACCTGGCCGTCGCTGTCGCTCCAGGCCCGGACCAGGGTGCGCATGGCGGTGGTTTTCCCGGTGCCGGCGGGGGCGATGGCCAATTGCAGCCGCGCCCCGGAGGTACACATGGCACGAACCAGAGCGGCCTGTCCGGCATCTAAGGCATTCCCGTTGGCGGCTGATTCCAGCAGCGCCAGCTCCACCATTCTGGCGTCTAGGACGCGGCCGTTAGTGCGGCCGGCGGCCGCGACGAGTCGCTGCTCGGCCTCAAGGATGCGGGTGGAGGTGAACAGCTCGGATCCGGCCACTGTGTAGACACTCGAACCGTCGGCGCGACGTAACACCGCCGGCTCGGTGATGTTGTCGTCGTTCCAAGCCAGGGCCACCGACCGGGTTTGCAACACCTCGGCGACGAGCAGTTCAACCAGCTGCTCCACCCTGTCGGTGGGAAGCTGTGCGGCCCGGACCTGGCGTTGTGCTTCGGCGCGGACATGCCAGCTCTGCCAGGTCGAGCGGCGCTCCTCCATCGCCGCCAACACTTTCTCCGCGGTGGCTGCCAGCCACTGCACGTCCATATGAGGGCTGGTGGTCGAGATCGGGTTGAGGGCTTTGCTGATCATGGCCTGGACCGCGTCAGGTCCGCCGAGGGTTGCGGCGGCCTCGGTATGCCAGGCGGTGCGCTGCTCGGTCAGGGTGCGGGGTTCGTGCTTGGGATCCCGGGTCTCCAAGGTGGCCTGCTGCGCCAGCTGCAACGCCTCCACGGGCGTCGGCGGCCGACCATGATCACGCTGAAACTTTGCCGCCAGCTCACCTTGCCGCTCCTTGATCAACACCCGCCGGGTAGACCACCGCTGGTTCAGCGCCGGGGCGACGCCGACGATCTCCCGTATCGGCCGCTTACCCGGATCAGTGTCGCGCCGATCGGCGAAGCGGATGCCGAGCCGGTCGCGGAGGTGGTGTTCCAGGGCGGTGTTGTAGGTTTCCGACGCGGCCACGGCCGCTTTGAACAGCACCCGACCATCGATGGACAGCCAGCGCCCGTCGAGGGTCTGCACCTTGTTCGCCACCGCGACGTGGGTGTGCAGATCCGGATCCCCCGCTCGGGAGTCGCGGTGGGTGAACGCCGCGGCCACCAGGCCCGTGACGTTGACCTGCCGGATCCCGTTCCTTCCCTGCCGGGTGAACAGGGCGTGCCGTTCGATGAAGCTGAGTGCATCCTGCACGGCAGCCTGGTGCGCCCGCTCGATCTGGGCCGCCACGTGCGGGTCGGCAACCGCCCACAGCGTCGACACCGACTTGACCGGGGAGAAGGTCAGGTCATAGCCGGCGACCGTCTGAATGCGCGGACGCGACCCCTTCGCGATGGTGGCGGCGATCTCGCGGGCATCCATCGGGTCGCGGCCATGCTCTGCTCGGAAGAACTCCCGCGCGACCTCGGTGCGCACCTGCGCCCGCAGTGCAGTGGAGACATGATCATCTCCGGGCTGTCCGGCCGCCGCCTTCTGCGGCAATCCGCTTCGCCACCTCGATCCGGAAGGGGCTGACCTCGCCGCCGTAAACCTTGAACGGCGCGCCCAGCCGGGTCGCCGCCTGCACACTTGCTGCGGTCAGACCGACGACGTCCAGTCTGCTCCAGTCGCTGCGCGCCGAGGGGATGCATGCCGGCACCGAACAAAGCCCGCATCTGCTCCGCCGTCACAGCATCCCCGGCGCAGAGGCCGTCAATGCCGGCCATGCCAGAGCCGATCCAGGCTCCCGGAGTCTCACCCCGTTCGGTGTAGTAGGAGGCAAGCCCGACATGGCCCTTCTCGGTGGCATCCAACGCAGCGACCTGCCGGGTCAAATAGTCGTACCCCGACCCGGCACTGAGCTTGTGAATGCTCATCGTCACAACCACCAAAGGCGAACCGGGTCAACCCCGCGGTCAGCCGGGCCGCGAGACGTACCGATGATGCAGTAGGTGTATGGCACATCGGATTTGAAATCGGCTGGGGGTACGTGAAGCAAGTCGAGATCGTCGGGGTGACCGCTCGAGTCAGCGGCAGCTGCTTACGGCTGATTGAAGGGCCGGTGTCGATAAGGGAGATGTGATGAATCCACAAGCGGCGCGGCGCTCAGCCTTGGATGCCCAAGCGGCACTGCGCTAAGAACCCGCCGATCGGGAGCGCCGGCTTGAAGGTCGGCATGAGATCCCAAGGGGAAGCCGAGATCGCTATCGAGCAGGGAGAAACCTGGTAGGAAGGCGTCGCCTGGACCACTCGCCGCCAAAATCGCGGCCAATCGGCTGATCCCGCTGCCCGAGCTCGCCCGATGTGGACGCCGACGAAGTCATCGCCGCCACCAACCAGGCTGTCGCCGCTGCCGCTCAACTCGACCCCAGCGATATGAGCCGACCAGTCAGGCTCGACCAAGCTGCGTCTCACCAACACTCAGCCGAGGCCCATCAGATCACTCGCCCGCAAAGACCGGCGCTAGGAGGGCCACTAGGTGAACGGCGCGCCAACACCAGTCTGTCCGTAGCCTCGCCAGCGCTCCCGTTCTGCGACTCTTCCAAGCTGTACGCAACTCCGAAGAAGTGCCGACCGCCCACCTTGATGTTCTCAGGCGTGCAGCGACCAGTGACCGCCTGCACCTTCCGCCAGCGCTTACGGACCGCAAAGAGTCTTTGTATCCACAGGTGATGGGCTCTCCGGCCTCATGGTCCTCACTTGCGGCTTCATTGGACAACCTTCTTAGCAAAGGAAATCGGAGTGGGCACAGAGCAGCTGGACGTCGAAGTCGTTGAGACGGTGGCTGGCGTTGTACGGCTACTTCGAAGCGCTGCTGAGCTGGCATGGGCGCAGGCGGAAGGTGGCCCCCGGTCATCGCGCCAGCTACTTGCTTTGGGGATCGACTCGGCAGCAGACGAGGCATCAAGCCTGTTACCTCGCCGGGCTCGGCTGGACGGGCCTCGCCAGTTGGGCAGAACCCAGCAGAGCTTCTCGCATCGGCTGGGCACTTGCTGCATCAAATCTGTGTCACGGGTGCACCTTCCCGGCTGCTGAGCCTCCGGGCGCTAGTCGGTGAGCTGATCTGGGAGGCGAATACCAGTGCCGGCCAATGACCGACCCACGGTAGGCGAGCTGCTGGCCGATGGTCACGCAGTCTCGGGAGAGACGTTCTTCGAAGCATCGAGGAGCCAACGTCTCGGCCATGGTGAGGTGGCCACCCCCTCAGCTACGACGACGCTGCCAAGCCAGCCGACCTGTACACCGAGCGAGAGGACTGCTTGACCATGACTGATGATGACCTCAACCAGCTCTTTCCTGCGAGAGCCGATTCGATTGCGGCTCCCGTCCCCTTGGTGCTGACGGTTGAGCAGGCCGCCGAGCGTCTCGGGATCGGCCGAACCGTCATGTACGCACTTGTCAGCTCCGGCGCAGTCGAGTCGGTCCAGATCGGCCGGCTGCGGCGGGTACCCGCCGATGCCCTGGTCACCTTCCTGGACGAGCTCCGAGCCGGGCGCCGAGGGGGTGCGGCGTGAAACGCCAATCCAACGGACGCTCAACGATCTACCAGGGCAGCGATGGTTACTGGCACGGTCGGGTGATAGTCGGCGTCACTGATCAAGGGAAGCCGGATCGGCGACATGTCATGTCACGATCCAAGTCCGTGGTCACTGCCAGGGTGCGGGAGCTCGAGAAGAAACGGGAGAACGGGAGCGTCCCACTACCCGGCGTCCGGTGGACCGTCGCCGGCTGGCTCGAACATTGGCTCGAGAACATCGCTCGCCCGACGATCCGGCAGAGCAGCTACGACGCCTACAGAATCGCTGTCCGAGTTCATCTGATTCCTGGTGTCGGAGAGCACCGCCTCGACCGTCTGCGACCTGAGCATCTCGAGCGACTGTATCGGCGGATGATCGCGACCGGAGCCCAGCCAGCGACCGCTCATCAGGTGCATCGCACCATTCGCACCGCGCTAGGCGAGGCCGTACGGCGGCGGCAGGTTCAGGAGAACGTCGCGACGCTCGCGAAGGCACCGAAAATCGAAGCCAAGGAGCTAGAGCCCTACTCCGTCGCGGAGGTTCGGCGCATCCTCAGTGTGGCTCGGGAACGCCGCAACACGGCACGATGGGCCGTTGCACTCTCGCTGGGTCTCCGCCAAGGCGAGGTACTCGGCTTGCACTGGTCAGATGTCGATCTCGAGGCCGGAATTCTCAAGATCACAACGAACCGGGTTCGACCGCATTACGAACACGGTTGCTCAACCCCGTGCGGGAAGACTCCGGGCCACTGCACTCGCCGTGTACAAACCAACGAGGACGACGGACCCACCAAGTCCAGTGCCGGCAAGCGAAAGATCGGACTGCCGGCCCAGCTCGTCCAGCTCCTAGAAGATCACCGCCGGGAACAAGATCAGGAGCGGGCTAGGGCTGGTCAGCTCTGGGTGGAGACGGGCCGAGTCTTCACAGACCGGTTCGGCCGCGCGGTGAAGCCGAACTCCGACTATCACGCCTGGAAGGCGCTGTTGAAGCGGGCCGGCGTGCGAGAAACACGCCTCCACGACGCCCGGCATACAGCAGCAACGGTGCTCTTGGCCCTGGAGGTGCCGGAACGCACAGTCATGGGCGTGATGGGCTGGTCGTCGACGTCGATGGCCGCGCGCTACCAGCACGTAACCGATCCCATCCGGCACGAGGTTGCGAACCGAGTCGACGGGCTCCTCTGGTCCCGGCCGGAAACCAACTGAGACTAAAACTGAGACTACGGCCACAAAACCGCCGCCTGGACCTGTGAGGTCCGGGCGGCGGTTTCTTGTGCTGACTAGGGGCGGAGGATGCGGGATTCGAACCCGCGAGGGCTTGCACCCAACCCGCTTTCCAAGCGAGCGCCATAGGCCTCTAGGCGAATCCTCCGGGCGGAAGGTTACCGGGAATGGCAAGCATGGGCGAACCCCGACGTGACGCGCCTGTAACGAGCACCTCACTGCTGTCTTGGCAGGTGTGTCGTGGCGCCATTCGCCAAGAAGCTGATTTAGTCTCTGCCGGAAGACTAATCAGCTCGACTCATGACGGAGATCGCTCATGTCCTTGCACATCAAATCCGACGGCACCCGCACTCGCATCCAGTTCGTGCTTCCCGACGATGTCCACGACGGACCGGTGTCGGCCGTTGGGACCTTCAACGATTGGGTGCCTGGCGCCCACAAGCTGGTACGCCGCAGCAATGGCACCCGGAGCGTGAGCGTGGCGGTGCCGGCTGGTCAGGCGATCAAGTTCCGCTACCTCGGTGCGGGCGGCGTCTGGTTCGACGACGAAGATGCCGACGCGATCACACCTGAAGGCTCCTTGATCAACGCCTGAGTCCTGGCTTACGGGCCTACGAAGATCATTGGCCGGCAAGCGCCGGCTCCGGCTGCCCTGTGTAGCGCTCGCTTAGCTGCCGGTAGGGTCGGCTGCCCAGCGCCAGGATCGTGACTGCAAGTCCGAGAAGCCCTGTCAGTATGAAGACAAGGGCGATCCCGCGGTCCGGACCGGTGCCGAACCAGCCGCCGATCAGCTCAGCGCCGGCACCGGTCGTCATGAACGGGATGAAGACGAGCTGCGTGATCGGCCCAATCAGGAACGCCGTCAGCGGCGACGCGGCCAGCTCAACACTTTGGGCGAATCCGAAGACCCGGCCTTGCCGCTCATAGGGCACGATCTTCTGGAGGACGGTCTGCTCGGCCGCTTCGGCGTACGGCCCCAACAGCATGTAGACGGCCATACCCGCCGTCAGCAAGATCACCGAGGCCTGCAGGGGGAATAGGCAGGTCACGCCCCAAAATCCGATGTTGGCCAGCAGCAGCAGCCGTACTGGATTCTTGCTCAGGCCGGTCTTGGCGACGGCGAGGCCACCGAGGATGAAGCACGTGCTGAGGGCACCCCACAGGAGACCCCACGCCTGCACCGACATCATGTAGAGCCCGTATGCGTCCATCAATGCCATGAACGCGCCGGCGAGGAAATTGTTGAAGCAGGAAAAGGCGATCAGAGCCAGCAGTCCTGGTACGCCCCGCACGACCCGCAAGGTTCCCCGAAGGTCGACCTTGTGGTCCGTGGGCTCTACGACTGGTGTCGCACCTTCTGGCTGCTCCTCGACTCGAACGAATGCCAGATGCACAACGCTGATTCCCAGCACAACCATGCCCAGAAGTAAGACGTAGAACATGCCGCCTACAGCCACAAGAAGCCCGCTGATCACCGAGGTGACGAGGAACGACACTCCCATGGTTGTTCCGACGAGGCCATTTGCCCTATCTCTGCGATCCTCGGGGATCAAGAGGGTGACCAGTGTCATGAGCGCGATCGATCGAATATTTCCGGCGATCACTCCGAACATCGACAGCACGATGAAGACCCACAACATCACGCTGGCCGGATTGGCAAATGTCTGCTCCGAGGTCAGCTGGTAGAGCGTGAAGGCGACGGCATAGAACGTCAGCGAAACCAGCGAGGAGGCCTGCATCGTGGTCTTCTTGCGGTAGTGATCGACAAGGCTGCCGAACCAGATTCCGCTGAGGGCCGTCGTCACCAGGAAGATGCCTGCCACCATTCCAGTCGCCAGCACCGACCTGGTTTCCAGGAACACCCAGAAGGTGACCGCGAACCACACCGTGAAGTTGATGACAGACACGAGCAATGTATTGACCAGAAGGTGCACGAAGGCAAGGTCCGCACTTCTCGCGAGGTCTAGTGCGCGGGTTTTGGTCGTGGACATGAAGAGGACTCCGTAAGCCGTTCCTACCACATTGACCAGCCAAGGCCTCTAGACTCATCGGTTCCGGGCGATCCCGTACACTCGTTCTCTGGTCCCCCGTGTGGCGATAACTCACCCAACTCCCCCAGGGCTTGACGGCAGCAAGGGTAAGTGAGCTCTTTCGGGTACGCGGGGGACCGTTACGTCCCGATAGGGCTCCTATGCGCCGGGCGCACCTACGCCCAACCGGTCCATCAAACCCATCGCGTCGTACGGGGCGCGTACCTTGGCGTCGTTGTCGCAGTAGACGTAGACGTCGCAGCCTCGCTCGGTCCAGGAGTTGATCTTGGCCGCCCACTCGTCGAGCTCGCGATCGCTGTAGCCGCTCGCGTAGAGCTGATCATGGCCGTGCAGCCGTACAT
The DNA here is from genome assembly GCA_963759635.1 of uncultured Actinomycetota bacterium. Classification (GTDB taxonomy): domain Bacteria; phylum Actinomycetota; class Actinomycetes; order Propionibacteriales; family Propionibacteriaceae; genus Microlunatus. The sequence goes on along the minus strand of CAVXAP010000027.1, from coordinate 105,862 downwards.
ACATCACGTCAGTGGTGATCTCGGTGATGATCGGCCAATGGCCGGGATTGTCTGCAACCACTAGTGCGATCTTGTGCCGGCGAAGCAGCCGGTAGAACTCGCGCGTACGGAAACTCTCGTGTCGCACCTCAACGGCATGGCGCAGCCTCTGCCTCGGGTGACCCGCCTTGATCAAGGCATGATCATCTGGTACGCGTTGATCATGGTTGGCGGCGATCTTGGCCGCGGACCCCACCGTACGCGGCAGTTGCGCAAAGAAGGCCTCCATCCGATCAGCATCGAAGCCGAGATTCGGTGGTAGCTGCCACAAGATCGGACCCAGCTTCTGATCAAGAGCCAGCACGCCAGAGGCGAAGAAGTTCGCTAGCGGCGTCTCGATGCCGCTGAGTTTCTTCATGTGCGTGATGAAACGCCCGCCCTTCACGGCGAAGACGAAGTCCTCCGGAACGGAGGCCGCCCAAGTCTCGTAGCTGGATCGGCGTTGGAGGGAGTAGAAGCTGCCGTTGATCTCGACGGAGTTCATGCGCTCGGCCACGTACCGCAGCTCTTCGCGATGCGGCAACCCGGGCGGATAGAACTTTCCTCGCCAGGGTGGGTAGGTCCAGCCAGAAATGCCAATCCGAACCGTCACAGCCGGATGCCGTACCGCGCCAGGATCGGTGTCAGCGCAGGTACACCGCCGTGCCGCGGGAAGAGTTCGCTGTGGATGCCGATCTCACGGGCGCCGGCGACGTTGCCGTCATGATCATCGACGAACAGTACCCTGTTCGGCGCAACGGAGATCCGGTCCATGATCGCGTGAAAGTACCCTGCCTCAGGCTTCGCAAACCCAAGTTCGAAGGAGTAGAACTGCTCATCGAAGATCGTCTCGAAGCCCAGCGACTTGCGCATGTACGCTCCGCGCAGGTTCTGCTGGTTGGTAGCCAGTCCGCAGTGCAGTCCAAGATCACGAACGGCGCGCACTGCGTCGAGCATCGGAGGCCTTACCTCGATCCAGAACTGCCGATCGATGACCTCCTCGAGCGGAGCAGTGATCTCGAACTGCCGCAGCACTTCCCGCATCGCCGCTCCGAAGTCGTCGCCGGTTAGGCACGCTACGTCCGCGGCCGCTATGGCGAGCAGGAACTCCTCAGCTCTGGACCCTCCCCAGGCGGATAGCTCCTCCATCCAGCCCTGCCGAGCACCCTGGATCACCCCGTCGGCATCAAACAGCACCCACTCGAGCTCCACGGCAGCGCAGCCTACCCGGGGAGATGGGGCATTCGGCAGCACTAGAACCAGGCTGTCACCGTCCGGGCATAAGGTGCATGCGTGGAAGAACCGGGGCTGGACGACCTGCGGCTCTCAGAGCCTGGGCCGGACGGGATCGAGCACGCTCAGGACGAGGCGCTGTTCAACGAGCCTGGACCGAGCGAGCGGGCGCAAGCCCCGCTCGCGCTCTACCGTCGTTACCGTCCTGACACCTTTGCCGAGGTCATCGGCCAGGACCACGTCACCGAGCCATTACAGCGCGCCCTGACCAATAACAGGGTCAACCACGCCTACCTATTCTCCGGCCCTCGAGGATGCGGCAAGACCACCTCGGCTCGGATCCTTGCTCGCGCCCTCAACTGCGAGAAGGGCCCTCGGGCCGTGCCCTGTGGCGAATGTCAGTCGTGCCGTGACCTGGCTCGCCATGGTCCGGGAAGTATCGATGTCATCGAGATCGACGCGGCCAGCCACGGCGGCGTCGACGACGCTCGCGATCTGCGGGAACGGGCGTTCTTTGCGCCGGTGAGCAGCCGCTTCAAGATCTACATCGTCGACGAAGCCCACATGGTGACCACGGCAGGATTCAATGCGCTGCTCAAGCTCGTCGAGGAACCGCCGCCGCACGTCAAGTTCGTCTTCGCCACCACCGAGCCGGACAAGGTCATCAGCACGATCCGTTCGCGCACGCATCACTACCCCTTCCGTCTGGTGCCTCCACGGCTACTGACTGAGTACCTCGGCAAGCTCTGTGATGCCGAAGGCATTGCGGTGGAGCCCGCGGTGCTGCCGTTGGTCGTACGCGCCGGCGGCGGGTCCGTACGCGACTCGCTCTCGGTATTAGACCAACTACTCGGTGCTGCCGATGAATCCGGGGTGTCCTATAGGCAGGCGGCTGCCCTGCTGGGATATACGCCCGACTCGCTGCTCGACGAGTTCGTCGATGCCTTCGCGGCCGGTGATGCCGGCGGTGTTTTCGCCTGCGTGGACAAGGTGATCGAGGTCGGTCAGGACCCGCGGCGCTTTGCTGAGGATCTGCTACGGCGGCTCCGAGACCTCGTGATCGTCGCCGCCGTGCCCGATGCGCTGACCTCCGGGCTCGTCGATGCGGCTCCTGATCAAGCTGAACGCCTCAGCACCCAGGCCGCATCGCTTGGCGCGGGCGAGCTGACCCGTGCGGCCGAGGTCATTGCCACAGGTCTGACCGACATGCGGGGGACCACTGCGCCCCGGCTCCATCTGGAGCTGATGTGTGCCCGGGTGCTGCTGCCTGGCGCGGATGTCGACGATCGTGGCCTGCACGCGCGGCTCGACCGCCTGGAACGGCGCGTCGGTGTGACGAACTCATCCAATCCCGCTGCTCCCGCCACACCGGCTCCTGGCCCGCCGGCCGGGACGGTGACTCCGCCGCCTACGGTGTCGGGGATAACGCCGTCGCTGCCGCCGCGCGCTCCTCAGGAAAGTCCGCCGAGCGCAGCCGCCTCCACTCCTGAGCCAGTGCCAGCGGCCGTCCCAGCACAAGGCACCCAATCAGCAACCACCGAGGCCCAGATCGGGCTCTCCGTCACCGACGTACGCCGACTGTGGCCCGATGTGCTCGAAGAGGTCAAAGGCAAGCGCCGCTTCACCTGGATCCTGCTCAGCCAGAACGCCCGAGTCGCCGAGCTCCGCAATGGCACTTTGCTGCTGGCACTATCCAATGCCGGCGCCCGCGACAGCTTCGCTCGGGGTGGCAACGAAGACGTGCTGCGTGAGGCGATCGTCGTAGTGATGGGCGCTGACTTCGCCGTCGAGACGATGGTCGATTCCAGCGCCACGCCGTCGGCGGGAACATCGCGTACGCCTCAGTCCGAGCAGGCGCCCACAACGGGGACAGCAGCACCTGACTCTCCAGTGACCCGCGCCACGAACGGCGCCCAAAAGGCCAGGGCGGACGACCCGGATGAAGCCGCGAGCCGCGACGACAGCGACTTGACCGAGGACGCGCAGTCCCACACCGAGCTGCTGGCGCGCCATCTGGGCGCGGAGATCATCGCTGAAGAGGATCACGGCGCATAGGCTGGGCGGGCGAGTACCTCCACCCTGAAAGGCCCGCGATGATTCCCGAAGGCGATATGTCCGGACTGCTGGCCCAGGCCCAGGCGATGCAAGAGCAGCTGCTGAACGCTCAGCAAGAGCTGGCGGAGATGGAGGTTGAGGGTTCCGCGGGTGGTGGCCTGGTGACCGCAACCGTGACGGGTGCCAGTGAGCTGGTAGGGCTGGTGATCAAGCCTGAGGCGGTCGATCCTACCGACACTGAGACACTGGCCGATCTGATCGTGGCCGCCATACGCGACGCGACCAATAAGGCCCAGGCGGTTGCTGCCAGCAAGCTCGGTCCGCTTGCCGGCGGGCTGGGCATGGGCGGCGGACTGCCCTTCTAAACGAGCTCAAGCATGTATGAGGGTCCGGTCCAGGATTTGATCGACGAGCTCGGGCGACTGCCCGGGATCGGGCCGAAGAGTGCCCAGCGGCTGGCCTTCCACATCCTGGCGGCGGACCCGGATGACGTGCGGCGGCTCGCGGACATACTCAAATTGGTCAAGGACACCGTCAAGTTCTGCGAGATCTGCTTCAACGTGTCCGAGGACACCCAATGCCGGATCTGCCGCGATCCGCGCCGCGATCAAACCACGATTTGCGTGGTCGAGGAGGCGAAGGACGTGGTCGCGGTGGAACGTACCCGAGAGTTCCGCGGTCGCTATCACGTCTTGGGTGGCGCGATCAGCCCGATCGACGGGATCGGGCCGGCTGACCTCAAGATTCGCGAGCTGTGCCTGCGGCTCGCGGATGGCACGGTGACCGAGGTGATCTTGGCCACTGACCCGAATCTGGAAGGGGAGGCGACGGCCACGTACCTGAGCCGTTTGCTGCTGCCCATGGGCGTACGCGTCAGTCGGCTGGCGAGTGGCCTACCAGTCGGTGGTGATCTTGAGTACGCCGATGAGGTAACCCTCGGGCGCGCCTTCGAGGGTCGCCGTTACGTCGACGCCTAAAACCTCGTCGGCTCTCCGTCGGAAACCTACGTCTACGTAGATTCCTGACGGTCTGCATAGGTTGCAGCCTATGCAGACCGTCAGCAATCCATGTGTACGTAGGTTTCTGGCAACCGCGGAGAGCGTGCGGCTAGACCACGACGTAGCTGTCCTCAGTGTGGAAGACGCCGAGTTTCTCGCACGCCTCGTTCAAGACGCGCTGTACGGCAAGCGTGTCCTGCAGCGGCATGATCACGCTCTCGGTGCGTCCGGCGCGTACGCCGTCGGTCACCTCAATGAGCTCGTGGGAATAGCCGGTGCCGAGCGGTGGGCGGTGGATCGTCTCAGGTTCCTGGCCTCTGCGATGTAGCACGATGCGATGCGGATGGTGGAACCTCGGCGGTACTTCGATCCAGCCCTTGGTGCCCTGAATCCGCGCTGCCCCAGGCGTGTGATGCTTCAGCGATATCAGGAGCGTCGCGACGCGGCCGTCGTCATAGCCCAACAAGAGCCCGGCCTCAGCATCCACTCCGGTTGGCGCCAGCGACCCACTAACGGCGATGCGATTCGGCGTGCCGAGAAAGTACTGCGCGAAGGACACTACGTAGACGCCCAAGTCGAGCATCGCGCCGCCACCCTGGGCTGGGTCGAACAGCCGATCAGTCGAGTCGTACGGCCGGTCGACTCCAAGATCGGCCTGCAACTGGCGGACCTCACCGATCGCCTCATCGTCGATCAGCGCTCGAGCCGCGACGATGGCAGGTTGGAAGCGGGTCCACATCGCCTCCATCACGAAGACCTGTTGCTGCCGAGCAGCCGCAATCACCTGCTCGGCGCCGGACGCCGTAGCGGTGAAGGTCTTCTCCACCAAAGCGGCCTTGCCGGCCGCGATCGCGGCGAGAGCGATGGCGTGATGCTGCGGATGTGGCGTGGCGATATAGACCACATCCACGCTCTCGTCGGCCATGATCTCCTGATACGACCCGTACGCGCGCGCCAGGCCGTGCCGTGTTGCGAAGCCCTGCGCTCGCTCAATGGAACGGCTGGCGACAGCCACCGCATCCGCACCCGGGACATATGGGAAGTCGTTGATCACCAGGGATGCGATGCGACCCGGCCCGATGATCCCCCAGCGAACAGCCTGTGAATCGATCATCCGCGCCTCCCTCGCCGCTGCTGGCGCACGTTACCGGCGATCGTGGAGATGAAGATCGGGATGAAGATCAGCCACCAATAGCTCCAGCTGGTGGCGAAGCAGAACAAGATGACAGCAGGCCACGAGGCGGCTGCCACGACGGCCAGCACTGTGTCCGCCCTGCTGCGTTCCGGGATTGCCGGCGGTGCACGGTGTGCAATCTCCGGACTGGCGGCCGGGGTGCGCTGCCAAGGCGGGATTTCGAATGTCTGCTGCGCCGCTTGCTGCCATGGCGGCGGCTGGTATCTGGGGGCGTTCTGGACCCCCGGTGGCCGCGGCTCGGGCAGATCGTCGAACAAGGTCGCTAGCTCCGATGCCGTTCTCGCCTTCAGCGCCCGACTCATCCGATCGTCGAACTCCGAGGCGTCGATCCGGCCCTGCGCCATGTGTTCCTGCAGGAAACCGACGGCCTGGTCACGGTCAGCATCACCGATTCGAGGTTCCACGGGTCGCCTTGCCGGGTCGGCCGGCTGGTGTCGAGGCGCCTGCTCAGCGGGATCCGGCTCGGGTGCGGACGGCTCAGTCACAACCACCAGTATCCTCGGGCCCGCGCCAAGGCATAGATCAATGGCCGAGCCAACACCACTAGAATCTCGGCGTGGAACAGGAGCCGCTGTGGGTCGCGTAGTACAGAAGTACGGCGGCTCATCTGTGGCGGACGCTGAGAGCATCAAGCGAGTCGCCAAGCGGATTGTCGCAACGAAACAGCTGGGCAACGACGTTGTCGTCGTGATTTCGGCGATGGGTGACACCACCGACGAGCTGATGGGACTCGCACTCGAGGTGTCCCCACTTCCGCCCCCTCGCGAACTGGACATGCTGCTGACCGCAGGTGAGCGGATGAGTGCTGCGCTGCTCGCCATGGCGATCCACGACCAAGGCATGCACGCCCGTTCACTGACCGGCTCACAGGCCGGGATCATCACCACCGGCACCCACGGGAACGCCCGGATCATCGACATCACCCCAGGCCGGATCACGTCGGCCCTCGACCGCAACGACATCGTCATCGTGGCCGGATTCCAGGGGGTGGCACAAGACACGAAGGACGTGACGACACTGGGTCGCGGCGCCTCAGACACCACGGCCGTCGCCTTGGCGGCCTCCCTCGGCGCCGACCACTGCGAGATCTATACCGATGTCGACGGCGTCTATACCGCCGATCCGCGGATCGTCCCGACCGCTCGTCGCATCCCCGAGATCAGCTATGAGGAAATGATGGAGATGGCGGCTTGTGGCGCCAAGATCTTGCATCTACGGTGCGTTGAATACGCGCGCCGCGAGAACGTGCGGGTGCACGTGCGTTCCTCATTCTCGGACAAGGACGGTACCTGGGTGCACGAGCCGAAAGAAGGAAGCGCCATGGAGCAAGCAATCATTTCCGGCGTCGTCCATGATCGGAGCGAAGCCAAGATCACTATTGTTGGCGTCCCGGATCGGGTGGGCGAGGCCGCGCGGATCTTCACGGCAGTAGCCGCGGCAGAGATCAACATCGACATGATCGTGCAAAATGTGTCCGCGGTGCAGACCTCGCGTACCGATATCTCCTTCACGTTGCCCAAGACCGACGGACCGACCGCCATGGAAACGCTGGACGCGCTGAAAGCCGATGTCGGCTTTGATGACGTGCTCTATGACGACCAGATCGGGAAGGTCTCTGTCATCGGAGTGGGCATGCGATCGCACCCTGGTGTCAGCGCCAAGTTCTTCTCAGCGCTCGCCGACGTCGGGGTGAACATCGAGATGATCTCTACTTCTGAGATCAGGATTTCGGTGATTGTCGATCAGGACGATGTTGATCGGGCCGTCGTAGCAGCCCACACCGCACTGGGATTGGACGCCGCCGAAGAGGCGGTGGTTTACGCCGGTACCGGCCGCTGAGCGCTCCTTGCCTAACCGATTGTTGGTGTGGTGTTGATCCCGTGCGCAATGCAGCCGATGCCTCCAGTGCTGCGGCCTCTGCAGCTCAAAAGCTTGGCCTAGTACCCTTCCTCGTCTTCCTTGTCATCGGAACGTGCCGGTAGGCCAGGCAGGGGACTAGCCGGCTGCGTCGCAGGCACCGTCATCATGCATGGCTCGACGACCTTTTGGATGGGCACTTTGATGCCAGTTCCGATGATCTCGGCGAGGGCTGAGACACAATAATTGTCGGTCCCGTTCACCTGGACAGAAGCCGTTTGATTACCCGTGTTAGATACCATTTGGGTCTTGTCGGCGGTATATGCCAGCGTGACTTTCACCGTCCCCGCGACCACAGGCTCACGCGTCGCTGTCGCGCACTTCCGGCCGGGATCCATGGGGTCCACGTAGACCTTGAGGTTGAGACTGGGTGGTGAAGTCGACGAATCTGATACATCCTGTTTGGGTGTGCCCGTGCATGAAGATACTGAACTACCCGCAAGGGGTGGTAACGACTGGGACGTTCCGCTTGTGGTCCCAGCCGTGGACGAAGACGAGCTAATGCCCCCCGCCGCGTACCCTAAAAGCGCGAGGAACAGGATGAACAGGATGAAGCCGAAGAGGGAGTCTGTGGAGTCGTCAGCCATGCTTTGCCCCGATCAATAACCGTGCAAAAGACTAGTTAGCCATGCTTTGCTTTGATTAAACGTCCTGCAAATCACTTGTTGGCCTTGCTTTGCTCCGATCAAACGTCGTGCAAAGCACTTTGATCATGGATCGCGATTGTGCAGGATGTCAAGCGCGAGGTGCGTGTGGATACGATACCGAGACGCTGCCGGACACGGTGAAGCCCGCCAGAGCCGACGGCGGAGCGTCGAGGTCCGCCGCGGTCAGGCGCAATTTATGAACATCTTCTCGAATTTTGAGTGCGGCACGCCAGGCGCACGAGGAAGCCAGAAATCATCATGATCAGCATGCGGTCGGGTGCTGACCCAACCAGCCTTGCAGCCGGAGAATGAGTGGCGCGCTTATCATCCCCAGAACGCTGGAGATAATGGCGAAACGACGGGCGCAGGCCGACCCGGTCACTGAGATGCTTGCGTTCGCCCGCGCGACCAGACGTCCCGGATCCCGCTGTAGTCGATGATCACAATGCCCTCGCGCTGCACGGCCTCGCGGGCTTCTGATGAGATCAAGAAGTCAAGATCAGCACTACGGACTTTCCATCCGTCGTCGATCTTGCGAGCTGCAAGGTCACCTAGGCCGGGGTGCACGGCCCACTCGCTGAACCCGGGTGGCAGTTCGTGGAGGAGCTGAAGGTAGCGGCTCGCCTTCATCTGGACGTTGAGGGAGAAGCTGTCGAGGAATTCATGATCGACTACCGGCAGCCCCTGTTGCCGGGCTATCCGCCGCCCGCGTTCTAGCCACACTCGCGCGGCCAGTCCATACTCCTCAGCCAGTGCCAGGCCAAGATCGAAGATGTCGTCGCGTCCACCGTCGGCCAGGCTATGCCAGTCGAGGTGGGTCGGGGTCAACCCAGTCGAGAGCACCGCTTCGATTTGCGACCTCAACTCCAGCTCAACTTCATCCAGATCTGCCTGCGAGAGGAATTGAGCCTGATTAGTGGACGGGAGAAAGCGGCCATTGCCGTCGAGGAGAGAACGGACCTTCTCTGCAGGAGCGACGGGATCCCAGCGATAAGTGGCGAAGTCGCTGACGAGAGTGAGATGAACCCCGAACGGTATGTATGGTCGGTCCTGCAGCAATTCGAGCGCCCGGCGAGCACCTGGGCACGGCGCCATGACGCTGCAGGAGCTCGCAATCCCGTTCTCGATCGACTTCACAACCGCGCTGTTGACGGACGGATACATTCCGAAGTCGTCGGCGTTGATGATCAGCACCCGGGCGTCTGACGGGTATCCCAAGAGTTCGCTCGAGAGCAACAACAAATCCCCGATCAGATACCCAACCTCGACTCCACGAGCCTACCCTCTGCGCACGGCCCTTCCTGCATCTGGTGACCGGCAAGCGGCAGCACCCAACGCATGGATCGTGTCGAGGATGTCTTCCGGAGTAACGAAACTCCCACTCCATCTCAGCTGGAGGCGCAATCCAGTTCCGTCCGCCCAGGACCACGACGGGCCCTCGGTGACATTCGACCCGAGGACGACGGCGTCCTCGCCAGCGTTTCCTGTCGTTGGTACGCGAACGTCGGTAGCCGTGCTTCTCCACTGATGAGTGAGGGAAGCGCTCAGGCGAGAATTGCGCGCCAGTACCTTAACTCCTGAGAGCGCAATGTACGCATAGCAGAAGACAGGAGCTGCCATGACACTTAGTGCCGAGCATCCAATGTCGCTTGACATATGCGCCGCCCAGGCCGCGCCCCGCTGCGTTCTTGTCGTCGCCCATAGAACGCCGCTATGGGACTCCTCCTTGGCCCTGCGTGTCGACGCCGCGCGTCGCCTTGCGACGACAGGCATCCACCTGGACGACGCCTATCGTCAAGGGACCTCGAATGCGCGACAGTAGCCGATCAGCCCTGGTGACAGGCGCCGCCCGCGGAATCGGCAGGGCGATCGCCGAACGACTTGCGGCAGACGGCTTGGGTGTCTCGGTGGCAGACCTCCCGTCGTCGAAGGACCAGGTGGACGCGGTGGTCGCCGGCCTCGGCGGTCCCGAGGTTGCCCTCGGCCTCGCGGTCGACGTGACCGATGCAGAGAGCGTGGATACGGCAGTGACTGCCCACGTCCAGCATTTCGGCGGGTTGGACGTGATGGTGGCCAATGCGGGTATCGCGGTGACTGCTCCACTTCTGGAGACCACAGCCGAGCAGTGGCAGTTGACGATGGACGTCAACCTCAAAGGGATGTTCCACTGCTATCAGGCGGCTGCCCGCCAGATGATTGCCCAGGGCCGGGGTGGCCGGATCATTGGCGCGGCCTCGGTCGCGGCGCATCGAGGGGGGAAGTGGCAGGGCGCGTACTCGGCTTCCAAGTTCGCCGTGCGCGGTTTGAGCCAATCGGTGGCGCAGGAGCTGGCTTCACACCAGATCACCGTCAACGTCTACAGTCCCGGCGTGGTGCATACACCGATGTGGGAGGGCATCGATGCGGAGATGGCCCGGCGCCGGGGCAGCCAACTGGGTTCGGAGATAGCCGGCATGGTCGCCGGGATTCCGCTTGGCCGGTTGGAGATCCCCGACGACGTGGCCGGCGTTGTGTCGTTCCTCGCCTCGCCCGACGCGAGTTACATCACCGGACAGTCGATCGTCGTCGACGGCGGGATGTGGTTTTCGTGATCGTGCCCGATGCAGCATCAACTCCTGAGGTTGGAGAAAGCCAGTGAAGCTCTACTTGGATACCGCGGACCGCGACGCGGCGGAATCATTGCTGGCGACCGGGCTCTTTGCCGGCGTCACCACGAATCCCACGATCTTGAAACGTGCTTCCAAGGGCGTTCGTGATCTTCGGGAGATCTACCGCTGGGCCATCGATGCGGGCGCTCGTGAGGTCTTCCTGCAAGCCTGGGGAGAAGACCCAGCCACGCTGATCAAGCGCGGACAGGGGCTAAGTGATCTTGGTCCGGAAGTGGTCGTCAAGTTCGTCGCAACGCGGGCCGGTTCGAGTGCCTGTGCAGCGCTTGCCGCCAGAGGCATATCCACGCTGCTGACCGCCATCTACGACCCGGGGCAGGCAATCGTCGCCGCAGCCGCCGGTGCCACCTACATCGCTCCCTATCTGGGACGGCTGAACGATGCCGGTCGCCAAGGGATTGCGGAAGTGGTAACCATGCACGAAGTGCTGGTCGCCACCGGCAGTACCACGAAGGTGTTACTGGCCAGCATTCGCAGCGTTCCGGACATGGTTGCTCTGGCGCGCCACGGCGTCGACTGCTTTACCATGGCGCCGGATATTGCGGAGCAGTTCTTCACAGATCCGACCACCGCCGAGGCGGCGCGTACCTTCGAAGACGCCGTCCGCGAGACTTCGGCATGACTCCCGACGCCGATTCCGCCCCAGCCGTTGTGGTCGCAGGCGACGCGCTCATCGACCTGACTCCGACCCAGACGGTTCGTGGTCACGTCGCGTACGAGCCTCATCCGGGCGGATCGTGCCTCAATGTTGCCGTCGGCCTGGGCCGCCTCGGAGTGCCAACGGCGTTCCTTGCCAGGCTGTCCAGCGATGCCTTCGGACAGATGCTCCGAGCGCAGCTTTCTGAGTCTGGGGTGCAACCCAGCTACTTTGTCGACACCGACGATCTGACGACGCTGGCCGCCGTCCATCTGCGTGGCGGCCAGGCGACGTACTCCTTCCATGCGCAGGGCGCCGCTGACCGCGGACTGTTGCCAGAGCACCTGGCACCGCTGCCTGATGGGGCCGCTCTCCACCTTGGCTCGATCGCTCTGATGCTCGAGCCGGTGGCCACCACGCTCGAATGGCTGCTCCGGCGCGAGGCCCGGCGCCGGGTCGTCAGTCTGGATCCCAATGTTCGGCCGGGGTTGATCGCGGACCGTGTGGCATACCTTGATCGTTTCGAAGGCTGGATGCGGTTGGTCGACATCATGAAGGTGAGCGAAGAGGATCTGGCCTGGTTGTATCCGCGCCGTGCCGCGGACGATGTAGTGGCGGGCTGGCACGCCGCCGGCATTCCTCTCGTCATCGTGACGCACGGAGAGCACGGGGCCAGTGCCAGTACGCCATTGTGGTCGACGAGTGTCGAGGCTCCCCGGGTCGCGGTCGTGGATACGGTCGGGGCCGGGGATGCGTTCATGTCCGGAGCCCTGGCGCACCTGCATGAGCGAAGCCTCATGAGCCGCGATGCCCTGCTGGCCTTGGACGCCTCGGGTCTCACCGAGCTGTTGGAGGCGGCTTGCCTCGTCGCTGCCGACACCTGTACGCGGGCAGGGGCAGAGCCGCCGCGCCGCCGCGAGCTCGACGCGCGTCCAAGCGGCGGTCCACCAGAGGTGTCGATGGGACTGGCCGACTTGGTGGAGCGGGCTCGAGCGCTGGCAGTGCCTGGCCAGCGGCACTTGCTTGGCATCACCGGGGCCCCAGGGGCCGGGAAGAGCAAGGTCGCACAGGACGTCGTCGACAAGCTCGGCCCCGACCTGGCCGTACTCGTTCCCATGGATGGCTTCCATCTCAGCAACCAGACCTTGATCGCTTGGGGACGCCGTGGCCGCAAGGGTGCCTGGGATACTTTCGACGCGGACGGTTACGTCCATCTGCTCCGTCGCCTCCGAAACCAAGAGGAGGAGATCGTGCACGCCCCCCACTTCGACCGCGACGTGGATGAATCCATTGGCTCCGCGCTGCCCATTCGCCGTGAAGTGCCTCTCGTCGTAACCGAGGGCAATTATCTCTTGTGCGACTGGGGTGGTTGGGCCGGTGTTGAGCGTCTGCTGGACGAGAGCTGGTATCTGCAGCTGGACGACGAAACCCGACTGCAGCGGCTGGCCAACCGTCATCAGATGCACGGAATGAGCCACGAAGAGGCTGATACCTGGGCTCGTACGACCGACCAGGACAACGCGGTCCTCATCGCGCAGAGCATGCCACGGGCGGATCTCGTGATCACGATGGCCGGGTCATGAAGGCCGTCCGGTACGAGGCGCCTGGCGATTTTGCCGTCACCGACGTGCCGATGCCGCCGGTGGGACCGTCAGACGTGCTGATCAAGATCCACCAAAGCGGCGTCTGCGGCACCGACGTGCACCTGCACCACGGGACCTATATCGGCGTCTATCCCCTTACCCGGGGGCACGAGACGATCGGTGAGGTCGACGAGGTCGGGGCCGAGGTCACTCGCTTCCACCCTGGGCAGCGTGTGACGCTCAACCCGAACATCTACTGCGGGCACTGCGATTACTGCCTAGCTGGTCAGCTCGTTCGCTGCGCCAATACCGAGGGCATGGGTGTCCACCGGGCCGGTTTCTTCGCCGAGTACGCCAGCGCCGATCACCGGCAGGTCTTCTCGGTGGACGGGCTAGAGGCGGACACGGCCGTGTTCTCCGAACCAACCGCCTGCGCCATGCATGGGCTGGAGACTCTTGATCTACGACCGGGTGGCGGCGCTCTAGTTCTCGGTGCCGGCCCGACTGGCTTGCTGCTGGCTCAGCTGATCGGCAGTGGCGGGGCCACTTCGATCACCGTTGCCGACATTGTGCCGTTCAAGCTGGAGACCGCCGCTGGGCTCGGCGTGGACAAAACCGTCCATATCACCAAGGATGCCGCCGAGAATATCGACGCCCTGCGCGACGTCTCACCCAATGGTGACGGCTATGACGTCGTCGTCGAGGCCAGCGGCGTCACCGCCGTCGGCAACATCTGCGTTCCCCTGACCCGCAACGGCGGCACCGTGCTCGTCTATGGCGTGGCCCGGCCAGACGAGCGGCTTTCGGTCAGCCCTTTCGAACTCTTCCGCCGGGAGATCACGATCAAGGGCTCGTACGCCGAGATGACCTCTTTTGCCGCCGCCATTGCCGCACTGCGTACTGGGCGGGTCCATACGGACGGGATTATCAGCCATCGCTTTTCTCTTGATGACTACGGCAAGGCTTTGGAGACGCTGGCGAGCGATCCCACGGCACACAAGGTCGTGATTGTCGTGGCGGATTCGTAGGAAGTTTCGGCCTTGCCCCGGAAATACATTTCGAACGACTCGCAGAGGCCCCAGTCGGGCACTCTTCCGCTCACAGTGATGCGTTTTCAGCGCTGCACGACACTAGGTCCCGGAGCCACTGCCGCCGTCGCGCCAACGCTGGAATCGGGGCGCGTCCTCGACGATCACCGCGTACGGATTTCGCGCCATCATCTTCGCGTAATCGGCCTCGTTCTTGCCGGTATACAAGAACAGCTTGATGTTTGCCCTCCGGTAGCTGCTGGCGACACTAACGGGGATCTCGAGTCTGGCGTGGACGGCGGCGCCTGTCGCCTTGATGGCGGACGCCAACGGCCAGCTGCCGGTCCCGAGCACGATCAGCGCATAGCTGATTCGATGTGTGGCGTCGGCGCCGTCAAGCTTCTTGATCTTGTTCAGCGCAGCAAGCCGCGCGGATGTCGCTTGCAACTGGACCCTCGAGCTCTTGATGGCGTTCCAAAGCTGCTCGGCCTGGGCGTTGGTGATGGCAGCGACTTTGATCTCTAGAGCGAACGACTTGCCGAACGAGTTGCCGTAGTTGAGCAGATCGACCAAGCGCATGAGCTTGTGGCCCCCGACGTCGGTGCGGCACTTGGCGCTGATGGAAGACCACAGCCATGAGGAGACAGTGCCCGTACAATTCGTGGTTCGGTCGAGCGTGGCGTCGTGCAAGATGATCATGGTGCCCAGGGAGTCGGCATCGGGACCGTCCTTCGTCCACTGGACATCGCCATCCAGCATGTCGGCGCGGTTTCGCACCGCGTACTGATAGGCAGGCAATGTACCTTCGGCATACTTCGACGTATTCGCGCCCCGGTGGGCCACGACAACCTCGTCCATTGAATCGGCATGCGCCGTCTGCACGACGACGATCACACTCATGGCGGCGCCAAGCACGGCGCTCAGCGCACGCAGGCGGTTTGACACGTCTCTCCTCGCTACGGGAAGGGGGAAGTTGAGAGCGAGCGCGCCACTCTAACTAGACGCGGATGAGCTCGCGCAAACCGACACGCTACGGAGTAGTCAGTCGTAATACGAGCTCTGCACAACAGGCGAGCGCATGGCCGCGGCGGAAGGGATTCTGGGCCTGCTGCTGATAGCGCTGACGGCGCAGGCGGATAACGCCGCCTTCGACACCCGTACTCAACAAGATCTTTGTGGGCTTGAACGACTTGTCGAGATAGCCGTCGTCTGAGCCGGGCCGCTAGCTTGGGTTCGAGAATAAGCAGCAGCAGCACGAATCGTAGGAGAACCGATGCCGTTGCGACGACCGGCCGAAGAGCCGCCGCCACCGAGAACCGACCGCCCCCTACGTCAGATCGTCGTGTACCTGTGCATCACGTACGGGCTTGCGCTCGCCATTGCGCTTGCCCTACCGCACGCCGACATCGCACCGTTGATCAGCATCGCCGTTCCGGTGATCGCGGTCGCACTCACTGTTGCTTTCGTCGTTCCGCGTGGACAGCGACGCGCGGTTTGGGCTGGGGTCGGATTCAACCCACGGCGAGGGCGGGGTCTGCTCATCGCTGTCGTAGGGCCGGCGGCAGTCATTGCCTTGAGCTTCAGCATTGCGGCCGCCTTCGGAGTGGTCCGATTTCCCGGCTTGGGTCTCGGCTTCGGCAGCGGCGTTCTCAGCCTCGCTCTCACCACGATCATCTTCACAGTCGTTTTTCTCGGCGAGGAGATCGGCTGGCGGGGCTACCTGCTCTTTCGCGTGGCTGAGCTCACGTCTGGGCGGCGGGCGGCGATCCTGACCGGCGCCTTCCACGCGATCCTCCATCTGCCGTTGCTGTTGCTCACCACCACGTATCAGAGCGCGGGCAGCCGCTGGATCGTGGTACCGATGGTGATGGTCACGCTGACCCTGGCTGGCGTCTGGTATGGGTGGCTGCGCCTATGGTCGGGTAGCATCTGGCCGGTCAGTCTTTCTCACAGCACCTTCAACAACCTGATGGAGGGCGTCGCGGGCGTAGCGATCGCGACTTCGCCCGCGATGATGGCGTACGTGACGACGGAGACCGGCGTCGTGACCATGATCATCATGGTGGTCCTAGCGGCCTACCTGCTGACCCGCCGAGCTGCGGACTTCGCCAAGGCCGAGCCAAAGTCCCCACAGCCGACCACCAGAACACGCACCGCTGCATAGGTGATTTCCGCAGGGAGCCGAACGCGATGACGTGATGCCAGAATTCAGTTGTGGTCCGGCTGGAGGAGCGGCGCGAACAGGTTGGACCGTCTAGGTCGATTCCTTCTATACCCGCGCCCCTTACGCGGTTGATCGGCCGCACATCTGAGCTCCAGGTCGTCAGCGATCTGCTGCGCAGAGCCCGGCTGGTAACGCTGACCGGCCCGGCAGGCGTGGGGAAGACTCGAACGGCCATCGAGCTCGGTCGGCGTCAGGCGCGGCAGCGTGCCGATGGCGTCTGGTTGGTTGATCTTGCCTCGGTGCGCCCGACCGAAGACGTTGCGGCCGAGGCGGCGCGCGCGCTCGGCATTCGCGGCGCTGCACTGGACGCGACGACTGATGCGTTGCAGCGGTACTTGGCCGATCGGGACGTGTTGCTGCTGCTCGATAATTGTGAGCATGTGCTCGACGCGTGCGCGGAGCTCAGCACCACGTTGCTCGGCGCCTGCCCAAACCTTCGCATTCTGGCAACCAGCCGCGAGCCACTCGGCATCAACGGCGAGGCGGTGTGGAGGCTGAAGCCGCTCCTGCCTCAGCATTCATACCGCCTGTTCCTGGAGCGTGCCAGGGAACGAAGTCCTGAGCTGGTTCCGGACGAGACCTCAGAAGCAGCCATCCTCAATATCTGCGCAAGGGTCGATCAGCTCCCGCTCGGGATCGAGTTGGCTGCCGCCAAAGTCAGCATCATGTCTCCGAATGAGATCGTCGCCAGTCTCGACGCCCACCTGGCGGAACTGAGCCGGCCTCGGCGGCCTGCACCTGCGCACCACCGCAGCGTACGAGCCGCGATCGAGTGGAGTTACGCCCTTCTCGATCCCGCCGAGCAGGCCGCGTTTCGGAGCCTGGGCGTGTTTGTGGGTGGGTTCGATGCCGACGCTGCCCGTGCCGTCGCCCCAGGCATGTCGCTGGACATGCTGGCCCGGCTGGTGGACAAGTCGCTGATCACGGTGGTTCCCGCCGGGCAACATCGCACGCGATACCGGCTCCTCGACACAATGCGGGCGTACGCCTCGCAGCAACTCGACTCAGCCAGCGAAGGGTCTGCCGCGCGGGCCCGACATCTGCAGTACTTCTCAACGATCGGCATTCCAGTCGAGTACGGGTTCATGTCCATACGCGTGGTCTCGCTGTTGGAACCGTGGGCGGCCGACTACGGCAACGTGCGCGCAGCGCTCGAGTGGGCGGCGGCCACAGAGCCGTGCGTAGCCATGCGCCTGCTCGCCGAGGCGAAGGATCTCTTCTTCATTCTGGGTCAAGCAGACGGCGGCCGGTTGGCGGAAATAATCTTGCAGCGGTGCCCTGAGCGCAACCGGCATCGAGCATGGGTCATGATTGCGGCCAGCCATTTCGCTTTCTTGCTCGGCGACGTTCCCGCTGCTGCTGGTCTGATGAGAAAGGCGGTCGACCTAAGCGTCGAACTGGGCGAGCGCGCGGCTGAGAGTGCGGCGCATTTCTTCCTCGGGCTGCAGCAAACGTTCACAGGCGCTCCCGAAAAGGCACGCGGCCATCTCGCCGCTGCCCGCGCCATCCAACAGGAGACGGGCGATCTGATCGGCGAGGGGCGAAGCACCGCCGTACTTGGGCTCACCTACTTTATGGACGGTCGAGCTTGCCCGGGCTCGCGAGCTCCTTGTGGCGGCGCTGGCTATGGACCTTGCGGCCCAGGACCGGTGGAGTCAGGGTCAGGCGAACCTCTATCTCGGCATCCTGGCCGAGTCGTCGGCCGACCCGCGGGCCGCGTCGTCGTACTTCCGCGAAGCCGTCGAGTGCCAGCGGCCCTATGGCGACTCCACCTTGCTCCCGGTGGCGTTGATCGGCCAGGCGAGCGTGCTGACGCGGCGCGATCCGGCGACAGCACTCGAGATCGTCGCCGCCGCGTGGGCCGTACGAGCTCGGAACGCCGGAGAGTTCGCGCCGTTCTTCCGGGCGTTCGCGGAACGGATCCGCGCCGCTGCGGCCGAGAGAGTCGTCACGGACGCCGACCGGCTTTGGAAAGACGGCTCTCGGCTGAACGTCGACGACGCCATCACGTTGGCGTTCGGCAGTGCGCGACCGCGGGCCCAGCACGCCCTCGGGATCAGCACGCGTGAAATCGACGTGGTCCGGCTCGTCGCTGAGGGCCTGTCTAACAAGGAGATCGCTGGACGGCTGCACCTCTCGGTTCGTACCGTCGAGACTCACGTCCGCCACATGCTGACCAAGACGGGCCTGGTCAACCGCACGCAGCTCGCGACCTGGGCGCGCGAGCGGGGTGAATGAAGAGAGTCAGTGGTGAATCCGCAATCGCACTGATTCCGCAGCCTGGCCCGATTCGTACGGTGAACCCAAGACCAACCTGACGGAGATGACACCTCCGCCGACGATCAGGAGGTTCACCCATGTGCCCAGACTGGATTGATGAAGCAGCGGGCGGGTCGCAGAATGACTTCGACGGCGCTGTCGAGGCGTACCGCCAGGCTCTCGTGCCGTTC
Source organism: uncultured Actinomycetota bacterium (assembly GCA_963759635.1). Classification (GTDB taxonomy): domain Bacteria; phylum Actinomycetota; class Actinomycetes; order Propionibacteriales; family Propionibacteriaceae; genus Microlunatus. Next base: position 87,211 of record CAVXAP010000027.1, on the reverse strand, counting down.
TTGAAGGGCGATCCACAGCCAGCGACGGCGTTCTTCTCGCGCAGCGAGGACGTCACGCTCGCGAATCCGCTCGGCCCTCCGCGTCGCGGACCGGCGGAGGTCGACAAAGCGATAGCAGAGGCAGCCGCTCAGGTTAGCGACGGCTCCGTACGTGGTTTCGAGGAGGTGTCTCGATACAGCACTCCTGACCTTGGCTACGTCGTCCAGATTGAGCGAACTCAAGCGCGGCTGGCCGGTAGCGGGGACACAAGTCCGTTCGCGCTGCGGGTCACCATGATCTTCCGACGCGAGGGAGACACCTGGAGGATCGCGCACCGCCATGCCGACGCAATCCTGACCCCTCGCCCGGCCAGCACCATCATCGAGACATAGCGTCGGGTTGGATCCTGGTACGGCTGCCGAGGATTTCTTGACCGTTCGTGGGCGGAGTTCGCCGATCTTGGACTTGGGGGCGAAGACGGTGTTCACCAGCGCCCAGGCGAGTAGTGGACGACGTCTCTCGTGCTCCTCTGGGTTTGGAGTCCGATTTTTTGGAGCCAGTGGACCGATCACAATTCCGCGCCTTCTCTGGCTCGCCCAACCGTGTGAAGCGAGGTCTCAGCCAGCGGGACGTTTGCGCACGGGGCCGCGCCGACGTTGAATGGTGCTTTGCGAGTACTTGGATCTAGAGGGGGTTCCAGGTGCGGGCTTTCCCACGATGGACCGGTTGGGTCGTCGCCGGAATCTTACTGTTCGCATCTGCGGCCTGTGCCGTTGCAGATCCGCCATCAGCTCCGGCTCTCGGGCCCTCCCGCAGCTTGGCCACAGTGGTGCCGGCGAAGCCACAGGCGACCACCTCTGTAGTGCAGCCGTCCCCGAAGGTCAGGGCTGTCGAGCGCCCGTTCTCCCCGACGGAACAGAAGTCGAGGGTGCGGCGGCCCGCCGAGAAGAAGCCGAGGGTGGCGGTGCCGGCGCCCGACCACATCGTCGTCGTGATCTTTGAGAACAAGCACCGCACCAGCGTCATGGGTAGCGGGCAGGCCCCGTACCTGGACAAGCTCGCGGCTAAGGGCGCCAGCATGACCCACTCGTACGGTGTTACCCACCCCAGTCAGCCGAACTATCTGGCATTGTTCTCCGGATCGACCCAGGGAGTGAGTGGTAATGGATGCCCTGTGCATTTTCGCAAGGCCAACAACCTGGGCCATCAGCTCCGTAAATCAGGACATAGCTTCGTCGGATACGCCGAGTCGCTGCCGAGGACCGGCTTTCGTGGATGTGCATCGGGTCGCTACCTTCGAAAGCACAATCCGTGGGTGAACTTCGGCACGCTGCCCGCCAGCACGAACCGGCCGTTCAGTGACTTCCCGCACGACTACCGCAAACTGCCCACCGTGTCGTTCGTGAGCCCGAACATGTGTCACGACATGCACGATTGCTCGATCCGCACCGGCGACCGTTGGATGAAGAAGCACTTCGCCAGGTATGCCCGGTGGGCGCCACGCCACAACAGCCTGCTCATCGTCACCTTCGACGAGAACGCTGGCGGAACAGTCAAATCGATTCCGACGATCATCGTCGGCGCAAACGTCCGCCCCGGTGTCTATTCCGAGCGACTCAACCACTACACCCTGCTCCGCACCATCGAGGATATGTATGGACTGCCCGCCCTCGGCCACGCCGCATCCGCATCCCGACTGAAGACCATCTGGACAAGCTAAGTGCTGGCGCATCGAGACAATAGCCCCACTTACGTGACGGGTTGGTGGCGGCGACGATGGCGCGGCGCCATGAGTCTGGAGTTGTCGGGGGAGGTGCGTCGATGACGGGGCGGACGTGCTTCGCGGGCGTGGCCTGGCGGAGCTTTACGAAGCTTGGTCCGGCAGGATCTGAACATGACCGAGATTCCCGCCCGACTATCCATCGTGACGCTGGGCGCGCGAGAGATGGATGTCCTCCGCTTGTTCTACCGGACGCTCGGCTGGTCTGAGCTGCCCAACGGTGACAACTCCTGGACCGGCTTTCTCCTCGGCGGTGTCCTGCTAGCGCTCTTCCCGCTGAGCGACCTGACCGCCGAGGCCGCGCCCGATAGCGCCGCCGCGACTGGGTGGTCCGGCGTCACGCTGGCCTGCACAGTCGATACCCGGGATGAGGTCGACAGCGCATTCGATGCGGCCGTGACCGCGGGTGCGACTGCAGTGGCTGCTGCGACGGACCGGCCGTGGGGCGGGCGTTCCGCGTTCATAGCCGACCCCGAGGGCAACCGGTGGGAGATCACCTGGTCACCACGGGCCACATACGACGCGCGCGGTGCCCTATTGTCTTGGGGCTGAGGCGGCGAGCACCACCCTCTCACCGCTCCGGGCACGTTCTGCGGCACGGCCGACCTCGGCGATGCGATCCTCACCCTGTCGATCATGATGGGCTAGCGATCTTTCTCTCGGTCCCTCGTCTCGTGCCCTCGCCAGAATCGCTGGGCGGGCTAGGATTTGTAGGCGTGTTCCTGGTCGTGATCGGCGGCGGGCAGGCGGGGTTGGCCGTGAGCCACGAGCTGTTGGCGCTGGGCATCGAGCACGTTGTGCTGGAGCGTGACCGCGTGGCCGAGACCTGGCGCCGCCGCTGGGACAGCTTCCGGCTGGTCACCCCGAACTGGACGCTTGACCTCCCCGGCGCACCGTACGCGGGGGATGACCCAGACGGATTCGCCCCGCGCGCTGAGATCGTCGATTATCTAGAACAATACGCAGCCGACCTGCCGGTACGCACAGGCATCGCGGTCGATGGCCTGGAGCCCGGCCCGGCCGGCGGCTTCCTGCTCCGCACATCCGGCGGCCAGCGCACCGCCGACGCGGTCGTCGTCTGCACCGGCGCGTACCAGCGCCCGCACCGGCCACCGTTCGGCGGGGAATTCCCGCGGGACTTGGACGTCCTCGACGCCGAGGGGTACCGGAACCCGGGGGCGCTGCCGGCTGGGCGGGTCCTCGTCGTTGGCAGCGGCCAGACCGGGTGCCAGATCGCGGAGGAGCTGTGCCAGTCCGGGCGCGAGGTGTTCCTAGCCTGCGGGCGGGCGCCCTGGGGACCCCGCCGCCCTGCCGGGCGAGACATCGTGACCTGGCTGAACGAGACCACGTGGTTTCGCACCCCGGTTAGCGCACTGCCCGCGCCTACGGCCCGGTTGTTCGCGAACATCCAGGCCACCGGCAAGGACGGCGGCCACGACCTGCACTACCGGACGCTGCAGGCAATGGGCGTCGATCTGGTGGGCCGGCTCGCCGGCGTCGACGGGCACCATGTACGGTTCGCCGACGACCTGGCCGAATCGGTCGCCTGGGGGGATGCCCGGTACGCCGACATCGGCCAGCTGCTAGCGGCCCAGCTCGGCGTCCGCGCGCCGCACTGGCCCGACCCGCCACCGTTCCGCGCCGACCCGCCTGTCGAGCTCAACCTGCGCGGGTTCGGCGCGGTGATCTTCACGTCCGGCTTTCGCCCCGACTACGCCGGCTGGGTCCGGTTGCCGGCGTTCGACTCCATGGGCTTCCCGATCACCGACGACGGGGCCAGCACGGTGGTCCCAGGGCTTTACTTCTGCGGCGTCCACTTCCTGCGCACCCGCGGGTCGTCGCTCCTGTTTGGTGTGGGGGAAGACGCCGCGGTCGTCGCCCACGCGGTGGCCCGGCATTCCCGCTGAACCCGGTCCGGCAGGCCATCACTATCGAGTTCAGCCGGACGTCACCAGGCCTCGGCTCGGTGTAGACCTCATCGAGATTCCGGGTGCTCACTCACCGGTCCTTGCCCGACCCGGTGAACTCGCGATGCTGCTCGGCGAGCTGACCCTTTAGTGCAGTTGCTCGACTTGGCTCGAAGACATATGTCCTGTCTGGGTTGCCCGGAATCGCCAGAGTCACCCGCGGCTTGTCAACACCACCCATGAAGCTCACCGTGGCCCCGTATGCCTCGGAATAGAACGAGAGCGGCGAGGACCGGGAACCTCAGGCTGCCGGCGAGACCTGGGAGCAGACGAAGGACATGCCGCCACTGGTTTCACCGGTCGTTACGGCAAGTCAGCATGCCGAAGGATCCCCATGATCACAGCGGATGCAGATCGAGGTCGACGAGCAGCGCTGCGAGCCGCGGGAGTGCGCGCCTTGAACTTCCTGTTGAGACCGCGATGATCAATGGGAGTGGATGCACCGGCAGCCGCGCCGTAGTCACGCACCATCCACGACGGAGGAACCCGCCCCCCACCACATGATCAACAAACCTTTACACAGACAACTTGACAGCCTTAAGTGCCTCGGGCGAAAGCTTCCGCCGCAGTTCGCCGCGCGATGCTGGGTGCCCCGGCAGAACTGCAGAACCGCATCGTTGACGGTTCTGCAGTAAACTCAGGAAGCTGGATGTCGCAGCCGGCCTGGGGCCGAACCCGCCGTTCATGTATGCCGCGGCTCGACGAGCATCATGCTCCCGCCCAGGACACATCGGGACTATCCGCCTCCATTGGTTATCCCATATGACCGCCGTCCTCAGACTTCCCGCTGACGGGATCGGATCTGGGCGGTCCAGGCTGGCCCTGCCCTCGCCTGAGGAGCCTTCGCGATCCTGACGCGCCGACCTCACCCATCCGTGACAGGGCAGGCAGTTCCTTCACCGCGCTGACCCGCAGCATCCACGAGATGGGCCTGATGCGCCGCCGCTACGGCTACTACTGGGCCAAGCTGATCGGTGCCGTACTCATCCTGGCCGCCTGGGTGGTGGGCTTCATCTGGATCGGCGACAGCTGGTGGCAGCTCGCCAACGCCGGAGTCCTCGCGGTTTTGATGACCCAGATCTCATTCTTAGGACACGACGCCGCGCACCGACAGATCTTCAAGTCCGGCCGCTGGAACGACTGGGTCAGCCTGATCATCGCGAACCTGCTGGTCGGGATCAGCTACGGCTGGTGGCAACGTGAGCACAACCGCCACCACGCGAACCCGAACAAGGTGGGAGCCGACCCCGACATCGCATTGACTGCTATCGCTCTCACGCCCGCACAAGCAACCAAGCAGCGCAGCCAGCTGATGAGGTGGCTGGTGGCCCATCAGGGCTGGTACTTCTTCCCGATCTTGCTGTTGCTCGGACTCTCGATGCACTACGAGGCGATCCGCCGCGTGATCAGTCCAGCCAAAATTCAGCGTCGCTGGGTCGAGATCAGCTTCCTCACGCTCCGACTCGCAGGATTGGCTGCTCTGGTCTTCCTCGTGCTTCCCCCGAGAAAGCGGTCGCGTTCCTCGCTGTGCAGCTGGCCGTGTTCGGCCTCTACATGGGTTCATCATTCGCGCCCAACCACATCGGCATGCCGCTGGTGTCGGCCAAGCTGAAGCTGGACTTCCTACGCCGCCAGGTCCTGATGAGCCGCAACATCAGCGGTGGACCCCTGATCTCGATCTTCATGGGTGGGCTGAACTACCAGATCGAACACCACCTCTTCCCCTCCATGGCCCGCCCCAACCTGCGCAAGGCCCAGCCGCTTGTCGCGGCCTACTGCGCCGCCCAAGGCGTCCCCTACACCCGCACCACGCTCTGGCAGTCCTACCGCGCCGTCATCGGCTACCTCAACACCGTCGGACTACGCGGAAAAGACCCCTTCCTGTGTCCGCTCGTCGCTCAACGCCGAGCCCTCTAGCCAGAGCCCCGCGCCCCTCAGGGGATGATGCCGGCGAAGTGGACGGCGAGTAGGCGATGTCGGCGCCGACCAGCACAGGTGCAGGCACCGGTGTGGGGCGCAGCAGCTCCAAAATCGTCATCTCCCGGGGTGCGGTGTAGTCGGGGTCGTCGCGGATCCCAGCCCAGACGCCCCCACCGGCACAACACCAGACGATGGACCGGGCCCTCCCCGTTCAGCGCGTGGTTCAGATGCCAGCTGCCCATTGGTAGTCGTCGCACGACCGCGACTTCCCGACCCATCGTGCGGGCGACCCACGCCACAAGGCTTATTGGCGGTTCGTCTGCTGCCGGTCCCGCGCTACTCCTCACGACCTGCGGCCTCCGGGTAGCCGATGATTCTCCTCCGCTCTGGTCGTCGCTGCCAGAGTGAGTTGGCGTCGGTGGTGGTCGTAGTGCTGGGTGGCGTAGTGGTAGACATCGCGAAGGGTCATGTAGTCGTTGAAGTACGGGTCCCAGCCGACCGGAAAGTGCATTCCTCGGTTGAGACTGTCCTCACTTGCGGCGATCACGGACCGCTGCAGCCGGCCAATCACAAAATCCATGAGACGCTCCATGCGTGTGTGACCGAGGACGCGGGCACCGCCGAGAGAGCCGACGTAATTGACGACGTGGAAAGGTCTGGTGGCGGCATTAAGAGTGGCCGCGAAGGCCTGGGAGACCCGGCGGGGTAATCGGGTGAAGGCTTTGACCAAGACCAGCAGGTTGTGGACCAGTAGGTACCCGAAGAGCATGTGGAACAGCAGCTGCTCGTTGGTCCACTTGGTGCCGTCGGTACCTGCCCGCAGCTCTGCGCTGGTGGCGTTGTCGAGGAGGTCGTGGAAGTCAACCCGGGCGCGCTCCATCTCTGCGGCGATGTCGCCTTGCTGCATAGGCGCTCCAAGGAGATGTGGTCTGTTGCCACGGTAGCGCTCGACTTCTTGGTGCAGGCTGATGATGGCGCGGTGCAGGGGATGGCACTCCGTACCCGCCTGGCTGATCGGTGGGCGTTTTCACGTGTTGAGCAGCTGCCGCAGACAGTCCCGGTGGATTTCTCTCTTTGCCGCTCGATCGTCTATGTGGCGGGGACCTACGGGCTCACCGGCGTGCTCATCTATTTTGGATGGTCGTGGTCGCTCTCTCTGTGGAACGCCGTATCACACTGCATCGGCGGGCTCTCTGGCTTGAGTACATCACCGTTGGCTGGAACGTTGTCGAGGCCGTGGTGGCGATCGGTGCCGGGGTTATCGCGGGCAGCGTCGCTCTGATCGGGTTTGGTGCCGACTCGGCGATCGAGGTGATCAGCGCAGTTGGTCTGTTGTGGCGGCTGCGCAAGGCTGGGCCTCACGCGACGGTGAGTGAGGAGGGCGCAGCGGAGAAACGTGCGCTCTACCTGGTCGCTCTCACGTTCTTCCTGCTCGCCATCTACATCATGTGGGAGGCCGTGAAGTCACTCATCAGCCGGGAGGAGCCGCTCACGTCTCCTGTCGGGATCATCTTGGCCGTGCTGTCGCTGGCGATCATGCCGACCCTCGCCTTCATCAAGCAGCGGGTCGGCAAGGAAATGGGAAGCCGCGCCCTTGTCGCCGACTCAAAAGAGACGTGGGTCTGCTCCTACCTGTCACTGACCCTGTTACTCGGGGTTGGCGCGTACGCGGTAGTCGGCTGGTGGTGGGCTGACCCGATGGGTGCGCTCGCGATGCTCCCAGTCATCCTCTGGCAGGGATGGGAGACGCTAGCCGAAGCGCGCGAGCCGGCAGGCCGCGAGGACTGACGCTCAAACGAATCTGGGCTCACAGCCGCTCTGCCTTGATCCGGGGTACCCTCGTACGGCGCTGCGATCACGTCTTCGGCTTGGTGGCTTGGATGATGGCGCTGTGCATGCCGTCGGCGGTTTGGTGGGTGAAGCGGACGGTTGGGTTGGTGAAGCCGGCGGAAGTGAGGCCGTCGAGGTACTCCTGTTGAGACAGGGCTCCGGCGATGCAGCCTACGTAGGAGCCTCGTTCAGCCCGCGCTTGCACACTGAGGTGGTCCTCGGCCACCACATCGCTGATGCCGATCCGGCCACCGGGGTTGAGCACCCGGAATATTTCGGTGATCACCTTCGGCTTGTCGACGGATAGGTTGATCACGCAGTTGCTGATCACGACGTCTACTGATTCATCCGGTAGCGGGATGTCCTCGATGGTGCCTTTGAGGAACTCGACGTTGGTGGCGCCGGCCTGGGCGGCGTTGGCTCGGGCAAGGTCGAGCATCTCCTCGGTCATGTCGACGCCGTAGGCGTAGCCGGTTTCTCCGACTCGACGGGCCGATAACAGCACGTCGATGCCGCCGCCGGAGCCGAGGTCCAGCACCTTCTCACCCTGCCGGAGTTCCGCCACGGCGATGGGGTTGCCGCAGCCCAGGCTGGCTGCGACGGCTGATACGGGGAGGCTGTTCCGGTCTGTGGCTGCATAGAGCGCGCTGCCGAAGGTGTCGTCGACTTCCAGGGCCGTCGGGCCGCAGCATGCACCGGCGTCGCCGCAATCGTCGTCGCAGCATGATGCCGTCCCCTGGCCTGAGGTGACGGTGAGGGCGGCCGCGGCGTAGCGTTCCCGCACCTGTTCGCGCAGCTGTTCGGTGGTGGTTGTCTGGGACATGGTCAGACCTCTCTCGTATTGACGATTGTCGATACGAGTGTAGCTACGCATCGAGATTTGTCAATATGTGTCATGCTGGGGGTATGCCGACCGCTCAGCTCGTCCCGCCCCACCGTACGACGCTGCCGTTGCTCGCCGACTGCTGTACACCGGTGGTCCGGCAGGTGATCAAGCCGGACGAGGCGGCCACGCTGGCGGCGGGGTTCAAGGCGCTGTCCGACCCGGCCCGCCTCCGGCTGATCTCCCTAGTTGCCGCTCAGGCCGAGCAGGAGGCATGCGTATGCGACCTGACCGAACCGGTCGGTTTGAGCCAGCCGACAGTCTCACACCATCTCAAGCTGCTGGTGGAGGCGGGCATCCTGACCCGGGAACAACGCGGGAAGTGGGCCTATTACAAGCTCGTCCCCGCCACCTTGGACACGCTAGCCGGATTGATTGCCTCTGCGTCTCGCTGAACCGCCCAACAACTCCGCGCTGCCGCTCGGTCTAACTTCCGGCGAGCCAGTTCCGATCAGGGCGAATTTCTAGTTCTGGCCTGCCGGAACGAGGTCGTCGAGCAGCGCCTCGACGCGGCGTCGGATCTCGTCGCGGATCGGCCGGACGGCCGCGACATCCTTGCCGGCCGGGTCATCCAGCACCCAATCCTCATAGCGTCTCCCCGGATAAAACGGGCAAGTGTCACCGCAGCCCATGGTGATCACCACGTCGGACTCGCGGACAGCCTGGTCGGTCAGGATCTTAGGCTTCTCAGCTGCGATGTCGATGCCTACCTCGGCCATGGCCTGCACAGCCGCCGGGTTGACCTGATCGGCGGGCGCTGATCCGGCTGAGCGGACCTCCACCGTGCCCGCCGAGAGGTGGGAGAGGAACGCCGCGGCCATCTGCGACCGGCCAGCGTTATGGACACAAACGAACAAAACAGAGGGCTTTGTCATGGAACCCTAACTTTCTTCAGCGACGTGGTTGGGATGCGGGACGACGGCTCTGCTGGCGGTTGCCGAGGCGTCGGGAAAGAAGAACCTGACCAGGCCGAGGCCGGCGAGCCCGCCGACAAGCTGGGCGGCGATGAAGAACAGGGCCGACGCCGGCGCGATGCCGGCGAAAGTGTCAGAGAAGATCCGTCCAACCGTCACTGCCGGGTTCGCGAACGAGGTGGAGCTGGTGAACCAATACGCCGCCCCAATATAGGCGCCGACCGCGGCCGCCGACAGTGCGGCCCGCCCTGTCCGGGCCAGCGCGAATACCAGCAGCACCAGTCCCGCCGTGGCCACCACCTCCCCCAGACCGTGACCGAGGCTTATCCGGTCCGTGCCCGAGATCTGAAGCGCAGGTAGGTCGAACATAATATTTGCTAGCAGCGCACCCAAGACCGCACCGATCAGCTGCGCCGCCGAGTACATGGCCACACCAGCGCCGGACAAGCCGTTGCCCGGTCTGCGGTTGAGCAGCCAGTCAACAGCCGATATCACCGGGTTGAAGTGGCCACCGGAGACCGGCCCAAACACCAAGATCAACGCCGCAAGTCCGAACACCGTCGCCGTGCTGTTTTCCAGCAGCTGCAAACCAGCGTCGGACGGCGACAGCCTGGCTGCGGCAATTCCGGACCCCACCACCACCGTCACCAGAATGGCGGTGCCTGTCAGCTCGGCCAGCAGCGGGCGCCGCACTGCAAGGAGGCCGGGCTTGACGTTTGACATATCTCAACAATACTTGACTCAATATTGATGGAGGCAAGTGTGGGTCAGAACCTGGACGGCCGAGCAGCCGTCTTCGCCGCACTCGGTGAGCCAGTCCGGTTAGCACTGGTAGACCGGCTTGTCACTGGCGATGCCTCACCGGGCGAGTTGGCCGCCGACGCTGGTATGGGCAGCAACCTGCTCGCCCACCATCTCCGCGTGCTCGAGGACGCCGGCATCATTCGTCGGGTCCAGTCCGAAGGTGACCGGCGACGCAGCTACGTCCAACTACGACTTGACCACCCAACCGTCTGGGCGGCCGCCATCTCCGGCCGCATGCCTCACAACCTCCCCACTGCTCCGCGGGTGGTGTTCGTGTGCACGGCGAACTCTGCCCGCTCCCAGCTCGCCGCGGCCATCTGGAACGACCTGAGCAACATTCCAGCCACCTCGGCCGGAACACATCCCGGCCTACGCATCCATCCCCGGGCCGTCGCCGTTGCCGCGCGCCACGGACTCCGCATTGCACGCAAGCGCCCGGAACCTCTCGACGACGTCCTTCACGACGATGATCTCATCATCGCCGTCTGCGACAACGCACACGAAGAGCTCGAGCTCACCCTTTCCCGGCTGCATTGGTCGATTCCCGACCCGGTGTCAATCAATACCAACGCCGCGTTCGACCACGCGTACACCGATATCAACCGTCGCGTCCACCACCTCGCAGACCTCTACGCGCCAGCAGAGGGAGCATTGTGACCACACCTACCTGGAGCACCCTCAGCATCGACACCACACTCGCGCTCCGCACGGCCGCCTCCCGGCTCGCCGATGAGTTCGCCGGCACCTTCGGAACCGAAACCATCGAACGATTCCTTCACTCCTCCTATGATCAGCTCGCACAGCATGCGGCGGTCACGAAGTTCCTCCCACTGATGGCAGAGCGATTCGCCCGACAACGGCTACGCGCTGTCGCCAAAGTGGAAGGCCTACATCGCGACGGCAAGCCGACCGTACTGTTCTTGTGCACCCACAACGCCGGTCGGTCTCAGATGGCTCTTGGATTTTTTGAGGCTCTGACCGGCGAGCTTGCCGTCGCCTGGTCTGGCGGATCCGAACCCGGATACGAGGTCAACCCTGCCGCCATCGCCGCTATGGCCGAACGAGGCATCGACATCTCCAACGAGTTCCCCAAACCGTGGACCGACGAAACGGTCCGCGCCGCCGACGTCGTGATCACCATGGGCTGCGGCGATGCCTGCCCCATCTTCCCCGGCAAACGCTACGAATCTTGGGACGACCTCGACGACCCCGCTGGTCTCGACACTCCGGGCGTCCGCCCCATCCGCGATGACATCGAACGCCGCGTCCGACACCTGATCGACGAACTCGCCCTCACATCCACCGCGTCATCTTCCGGGGTGCCGGTAATGCCCGAGACCAACCGCGCTTAGATGGCGGCTGACCGCAGTTTCGGCGCCGGTCCCTGAGGCCCGACCCAATCGACGTGGGACGGGAGGAGGCGCTGCACAGGGTTCCATTTGCCTCTGAGGATGGACGGCTGGACGACCCGAGTGGACGGTGGACTGCAATAGACGGCGCGCAGCGCCAGAATGGGCGCCGTGGCCGCATCAGAGCTGTCGCGGGGCCGTCGGGCCTATGAGGAGAGCGCTTGGATCCAGGCGTATCAGTTGCTGCTGCGCGGCGATCAGGAGCAGCCTCTTGCAGCGCAAGACCTCGAGCTGCTGGCCCGGGCGGCGTACATGCTCGGCCGTGACGAGGACTACACGCGCTCTCTCGAGCGGGCCTTCCACGCCTATCTCGACGCCGGGGACGTCGCCTCAGCAGCGCGTTGTACCTGGTGGATCGGCCACGGCCATCTCTTCCGCGGCGAGCGCGCACCGGCAAGAGGCTGGTTCGCGCGCGGACGGCGCCTGCTCGAGCGAACAGGCGACTGCGTCGCTCGTGGATACCTCGCAATCCCCGCGATGTTCGAACACTCGTCTCGCGGCGACTACGCTGCCGCGCACGCCGCGGCGATTGAGGTCGCAGAGATTGCAGAGCGATTCGGGGATCCCGACCTGCTGACGATGGCGTTGATGGAGCAGGCAAGCGCGCTTCTGCGACAAGGGCGAGGCGACGAGGGACTTCGGCTGGTGGACGAGACGATGGTCGCGGTATCTGCGGGCGAGCTTTCGCCGATCGTGGCAGGCATCGTCTACTGCAACACGATCGCGTTCTGCCGCGACCTCTACGAGCTGCGTGCGGCACGGGAGTGGACGTCTGCACTGACCGAGTGGTGTGCGCGGCAGCCGGAGATGCTTGCTCATCAGGGCGTTTGCCTCGTGCATCGGGCCGAGCTGATGACCCTCGCCGGAGCGTGGCCAGCTGCCCTTCAGGAAGCACGACGTGCAACCGAGCGCTTCGCACAGGGCGTTCTCAACCGCCGAGCGCTTGGCGAGGCCGCCTACCGCGAGGGAGAGTTGCATCGACTGCGCGGAGACGTTGCAGCGGCCGAGAAGTCGTACGAGGAGGCGATCCGACGCGGACGCGAGCCGCAGCCCGGCCTTGCGCTTCTCCGGCTAGGGAAGGGAAAGAAGGTCGCCGCGGCAGCCGCGGTTCGGCGGGCACTTTCCGAAGCGGACACGTGGACTCAGCGTGCATCGCTGCTTCCGGCGCAGGTCGAGATCGAGCTGGAAGTCGGCAGCCTCGAGCGGGCGCGCTCGGCAGCGGGCGAGCTTGATGAGCTCGCTCGGGACCATGCAAGCGAGGTGCTGTCTGCAATGGCTGCTCAGGCCGCCGGGACTGTGGCAATAGCGGAGGGCGATGCTCAGCGCGCCCTTCTCGCGTTGCGGCGTGCGCTGCAGTTGTGGCAGGAGCTCGAGGCGCCATATGAAGCGGCACGAACGCGCGTGTTCCTGTCGGCAGCTTGCCGTGCGCTGGGCGACGGGGAGACGGCAGCTCTCGAGCTCGCGGCCGCGCGAGACGCATTCGTCTGGCTCGGTGCGCGACCCGACGTCGCGCGCATCGATGCGCATGGTGGGCGTACTCGCGGCAATGGGCATGGTCTAACGGTGCGGGAAGTGGAAGTCCTTCGTCTCGTGGCCGCTGGAAAGAGCAACCATGAGATCGCGAGCGTGCTCGTGATCAGCGAGCGCACAGTTGCGCGACACATGCAGAACATCTTTGCCAAGCTCGGCGTCTCGTCTCGGGCGGCGGCGAGTGTGTTTGCAGTGGAGCACGGGCTTTTGTGATGGCGTGAAATGACCACGCGGCTGCGGCAGGCGAAGTTGGTCAAGGCGGCCGATGCGGCTGCACGGGCCCCAGTCTTACGTTCAGGGCGTACACAACCCGACCCAGTGTGGAGGTGGCAGTTATGTTCATCGTCCTGCAGCACCGCATCACGAACCCGCAAACGGCATTCGCGCGCGGGCAGAACCTGTTGGACGGCAACGGCGCGCCGCATGGCACGCGCGTTCTGCAGTTCTATCCCAGCACAGACAAGAACGCCGTGTTCTGCCTGTGGGAGAGCAATTCGGTCGACGAACTCCGCGAATACGCCGACGCAGTCATGGGCGACTCGAGCGAGAACTCTTACTTCGAAGTCGATGCCGAGATCGCCCGCGGGCTTCCCAAGCTTGTCGGCGCATGAGCTGTCGGAGAGTTGGACGCGGAGAAGTCTGCATCGGCCGCAGGAGCACGAGCCCACCAGTGTTCAGCCGAGCTGGCGGTCGAGATTGTAGGCGCCGCTGACCACCGCGGCAGCCGCGCGTCGCCAAGATGCCCGGGCATCGGCTCAGGGGACGAGCACGAGCTTTCCCTTCGCCGCCGCGCTCTCGAGCAGCTCGTGAGCGCGGCGAGCCTCGGACAGCGGCACGCGCTCGGCCACGACTGGATGGATCTTTCCATCACGAAGCAGCTCGAGCAGCACGCGGAAGTCCTCCCGGAACCAGTCCTGGTGAGGGATGCGCAGCTTCTGAACCCGGTAGCCGCTCACCCTTCGACGGGGGGAAAGCGTGCCCCAGAGCCAGACGATCGCCGTCGCCGGGTACCACTCGAGCCACCCTCGCCAGCTCTTATGTCCTTGCACCATCGTGTTGTAGTTGCCGATCATGATGAGCCGTCCGCCGGGATCTCCCTTGATCTGATCGCCGACCCGCAGCGCGCGGAAGGAGCGCAGCGACACCGCGCCACCGATGCCGTCGAGCACGACGTCCACGCCTTCGCCGGCGGTCAGCTCACGCACGCGCGCCAAGAAGTCCTCGTTGCGATAATCGATCGCCACCGCGCCGAGCCGCTCGACGGCGGCGCGGTCGCGAGCCGATGCAGTCCCGATGAGGTGCACCCCGGCCAGCTTTCCGAGCTCGAGGGCCGCCACGCCCACTCTGCCGGCAGCGCCGTGCACGAGCACCGTCTCGCCGGGCTGCACACGCGCCGTACGGTGAAGCATCTGGTACGCGGTCATGTACGGGAAGATGAGGCTCACGACCTCCGCCGGGTCGAGGTCCTCAGGCACCTCGACGGCATACTTCTCCGGCACGCAGACGCGCTCGGCGTTTGAACCCCACACCGTCAGCGCGCCGACGCGATCACCCACTCGCAGTCTCGAACAGCCCTCGCCCAGCTCCTCGACGACCCCGACGAGCTCGTAGCCGGGCGTGAAAGGCGGCTTAGGCCCGCCGAAATACGTGCCGGCGCGGATGAGTGCGTCGGTGAACGACACGCCGGACGCTAGAACTATGACGCGGACCTCGCCCGTGCCCGGTCGGGGAACCTCGTCCTCCACAACCTCCAAGACCTCAGGGCCGCCAAAGTGGTCGACGACCACGCGTTTCATGATCTCAACCTAGGCAGGCCGCACCGTGCGGGTAGAGTCCTTCGACTCGTCCGGGCGGGTCGTTCGACCCGATGTCAGTCGCCTCGTGCCTCGATCTGCCGAATGGCCTGGATTGCTGGGGCAGTGGACCTCGCAGCACTCGACCTGATGCCCGACGAGTGGACGCCACGTAAGATTCGGCATTCATTCGTAGCGCTGCTCTCAGGCGCACGCGTGCCGATCGAAGACGTATCCCGGCTCTTGGGTCGAAAGCTATGCGCCTTAAAGGCTATGCGCCTTTTGCCCTAACAGGTTGTTGATTCTGAGCGAATTGGTCGAGGGAGCAACGAAGCCGCCTGCCGGGCTCGATCTATGAAGTTCGCCGGGTGCGCACCATCACGTATGCCACGAGAAGCAATAGAACGACAGACACCGGCGCCCAAAGGTTCCGTTCCGGCGTACTTCGGGTGATGAGGTTAAGAATGACGGCGATGACGGCATAGATCGTGGTGAACCCAGCAAGAGCGGTTACCGCCCTGGCCCGTAGTCGTCGGAACGGCCCTTCTCCGGCCCTGGCGAGTATCGAGAATGCCATCACGATCAAGATGATGCAGGATATGGCTGCAAGGACCCGCCCCGTCGTGTCGAGCGAACCCTCCATCCTGCCGCCCTGCGTGTACTCCCCCCATGGTGCACCTACGACGAGCGCAGCATGGAAGGCAGCAGTGAGGAGGCAGATACCCGCCGCGAAGCGCGCCGCGAGCTGAGGCATCGCCATGCCGGAACTATAGCGACGGGTAGCCGGTGGTTACCGCCGAGCATCCTTCGGCGACGTGGTCCGTCAGGTTGCGGAAGGTTCGGCCCCAACGCATGGCCTGGATACCACCGACTTCGCCGTATCGATCCGCGAACGGGTGAGCTGACTGTCAAATCAATCCGACTGATAAGAGCGCCTTTGGCAACCCAATGCCTCAAACCTTGCCGAGGCAATAGGCGGAACAGAATTACGTGGACCCGCTTCTTTCGGGACAAATCCCGCCGAGGAGGAACAAGCACAATATGCGCGTGGTGGGTCAAGTAACACTTGCAGCAATTAACGAAATTCCAAGTGTGATAGGAGCGGCTGACTCGAATCGTGGGGGCCGATCGAAGGTGTCGCCAGGCTCAAGGATGGCTCTTGGTATTGAACCGCGCGTCGGGCCTGACCCGCATGCCTAAAGGCTCAAACATGCATAATCTTGGCCGGTCGAAATACGCGTGATCGGGGGTGTGGTGCCGCTGGCGGGCGCGGTAGCGGGCGGCTGCTGGCCGATCTGGACGTGGACGCCACGCTGATCACGGTGCACTCGGAGAAAGAGCAGGCGGCGGCCACGTTCAAGCACGCGTGGACGCCAGCGGTCACCTCTCACGGAGAGCTCCGTGAGCACTGCGATGTCGCCGAGGTCACCGGGTTATTGGATCTGTCCGGCTGGCCGGAGGGGAGGCGGGTGATCGTGCGCCGCGAGCATCCCCATCCCGGAGTCCAGCTGTCCGCCTGGCACGGACCGCGTGCCCAGAATTTTCTTCACACTCACTCCACTGAGACCGACCAAGACCGACCCCAATACGCGGGCTGCGCGTCCTCCACGACTGGCCGACGACCCGAATACGCGCGTAGGCGCACACGCACGCACGAGGCCCATGCGCGGACCGCGGCGGTAAGTCCTTGAGGATCTGCTGTGCGTGCATCACCTGTGGGGCTGAGTGGCCCTCAGACGGGAATTCTGGGCACGCGGGCCGCGCGCTGCTCACTGCTCCCGGCGATGTACGGGATGAAGCGTCCACCGCTATGGCCAGATCCGCGCTTCCTGGCCGTCAGAGAGCCCACCGTGCCGCTTGGGTATCTCGGCCATCCCCGGACGCGTACGCAGGCAGTACGCCGCTCTGGGAGGCCACCACAATCGAGCGATAAGCAGCGAGTCGGCCACGCAAGGGTAAGCCGAGCTAACCAAGTGGCACGCTTGTGGCACGCGTTCGCAGCGATTGTGGCGATTGTGGCTCTGACAAGGGAAAACAGTGGTCGGCCTGAGGGGATTCAAATTCAACCCGGCCCTGCTCGTATACATGGCAGATGAACCGCCAGCTCGACCGGCTCGGCGTCGTGGCAGTCGGGAACGTCGGGTCAGCAAGCGGCTGCATGCTGAAACGATCGATCGCTTGGTCGCCGAGGACTCCGCGGGGTAACTGCCGCCGAGCTTGGCCGTCGCTACGGCATCGTCGAAAGGAGTGTGCTGCGGCTGGTGCGGCATGCCGGTCAGCCGGTGCGTCATTTGCGGTTAAGCGCTACCGAGACTGCTCGCCTCGTTCAGCTGTATGAGGCTGGATTGCCGCAGAAGGACATTGCCCAACGGCTTGGCAGGAGCCCGAGTGCAGTGTGGCACTGTCTGCGCCGGTTGGGGAGAGCGTGAACAACGCAAGATTGCCTTTCTATGAGCGGCGGAGAATAAGCCAGCAGACCGGCTACTGGTGTGGGGGGAGGAATGTATCGGTTTGCGGGGAGTGCAGTACGGCGGCGATGTGCATGCCGGCGTGTGCGATGGGTGCGCCGATTGGATTGAGGGTGACCAGGGTCGGCACGCTCCACACCACATCTCCGGCGACAGGTCGGGCGATCTTGGGTGACCGGAAGTCGCTGTAGCCGAGGTGGTAGGCGGTCGTCATCAGCGTGGAGGCGATTAGAGCGGCGACTCCGATGCCGATCTTCCCAAGGGTGCGGGCACGAAGTCGGGTTCCTGCGAAAGCAGCGAACACGGCGAGGATCGGAAAGGAGGAGAGGAACAGACCATCCACTGCCCCGTAGATCACTCCCCGCCATAGGACGTCCCAGACGAGGCGCGCGCCGGTTGAGCCGGAGCTAGCCGGTTCGGTGCGGAGCACGATCAGCCCCATGATGACGGCGACGGCGAGCCCAAGGACAACGGCGAGCACCCAGCGTCGGCGCACCATGGCTGCAAGGGACTGCTGCGTCGAGTGGGACCAGAGAACGAAGAAACCGATCGCGACGACCGCATAGATCGCGTAGTACAGATCGCGCGGCAAGGTCAGCAAGTCGGTGAAGACGAATGGTACGGCGAACCCCACCAGTAACCCTGCGCCCAACCACATCAGATGGCGTTTCGGGGCAACCGGTTGGGTTTCAGGCAGGTTTGTATGCAGGGCAGTCACCCATGCAATATTTCATCGCATCAGCACCTACGGGAACGGACGAAGTACCTGGATGCCTGCGACTTATAACCCGAATGAACACGCGGCTGTCTTACGAGGGTGGCCCGCGCCGCAGACTGGCTCCGAGCCCACCGCTGGCTTGGCCAGGAGCGCGAGGACGGAATCACCATCGCCACACCGCGGCCGCAGGGTCTCCGCGTGCGGCTGCGACGTCGGCTCACATGAGCTCGGAGCGTCGTCTTCTTCAGTCACGTCCCTGGCACGGAGCCTCGACTCTTGGGTCAAGGCCCGGACATCGACTCTTGCGCAAGGCTCCACGCGGGGGTTCGCTGGAGTGAGGTCGTTAGAGGCGGTGGCCGTGAGACTCTTCGATGCGTCGCATCCGATCCGTCGATCCACACGGCCAATCCTCGGGCTTCGTCGGACGCCAGGCCGTCTCGCCCTTTTCCTCTTCCGGTTGCCGTTGCCGCTGTACCGCATGGGCTGGGGCTGGCTCCTGGGACATACGTTCCTGCTACTTGACCACGCCGGACGCAAGACAGGCCAGCGTCATTCGACGGCTGCGATGGTACTGAGTTATGACCCAGAGACCGAGGAGGCAGTCATCTGCTCGGTTTGGGGGCAGGACACCGACTGGATCCGCAACATTCGCGTCCGTCCAGCCTTGCGGGTTCAGATCGGGCGGGAGTCGTTCGCCCCGGAGCAACGCTTCCTCTCTGCTGACGAGAGCTTGGCGGTGGCGGTCGAGTTCCGACGCCGACATCCGGGGCGGTTGCGTCTCCTCACGCAAGTCTTGGGTTGGGACGACCTCCGCTCTGACACTGCGGTGAGAGAGTTCGTCCACACTCGGCCGTTCGTCGCCTTCAAGCCGGCGCCTCGACCTGAGCCACGCGTTGGGTGACTGGTTATTCCTTGCGCTCCATCAACAAGAGATCACGAACCAGAGGGGACATTTCCTGGGTCGGCCTTAGGGCTGGCGCTCGGCAGTCTGAGAGGCAGGGTAGAGCGAGTGCGCTTGCACAGCTTGCTGTGCTTTAGTTCTGCTGCACGAACGGCGCCAAAGTGTTCCCGTTTTATGATTTGGCACTCGTCATCTGGTCAAAAAAACGGTGGCTAAAACAAACACTGGCTGATCGGAATAAACAAGTCTTCGCCAGCGAAGCCAGACTCGTCCATGAATAGCATCGGTGAGCTCATCACGCCAATATCCGTTCGGCGCCTGATAGATCAAGGTGGGCGGTTTCCATAGTTGGCCATAGTATTCTCGGATCCCATATGTCGAGTTCAATGAATCCCGCACTTCTGGATAAAAACCGGATACCTTGTTTCTTTTCATGTGAACACCTGAGCAGCCGAACGCTGGGCATGAGCCACGCGCTTCAGCGCGTCGGCTCCATGCCATGGTTAGATGCGGCGCTTTTCATGCGATTGACGCACCCAGCTGGACAAGAAAGGTCCCCTAATCCCGGATGACGAGACTCTCGACAAAGGCCGTCAGATCGGCCGCGAAGCGCTCGGGCTCCTCCCAGTGCAGTCCGTGTCCGGCGCCGGCATACACCACTAGCCGCGAGCCCACGATGGCCGCCATCAGCGCCTCCTGCCGTTTCGGGTAAGCGCATCTTGATCCCCCCAGAAGACGAGGGTGGCTACCTGGATCTTTGTGAGTTCCCCTGAGAAATCGGCCTCCAACAGGCCTTCGTGAAGCGCCGCTCTCCATACCCGCGCTAGCAACTTCAGACTCTCCCGCACGACGGTTTCGAGGAATTCCGGCGGCACTGGTTGGGCAAGCGTGCTTTCTTGGGTCTTCGGATTTAAGCATGGGCTGGTCGATTTCGGTACGGCCTTCGGCCGTCGGCGGCGAGCATGATTCGGAGTCTGTAGTGATCAAAATCTTTGAAGCCGTGGGCCAGCCGGCGGACCTTCTCGATGATCAGGTTGATGGCTTCGGTGCCGCCGTTGGAGACCCCTGAGGTGTCGAAGTAGGCCAGCACTTGAGCCTTCCAGGCGCGGAGGGTGCGGCCGAGCCGGGCGACCTCGGGGATAGGGCAGCTGTGGAAGCTGTCCAATACCTTGATCGCGATCTCGCGTCCCTTGGCAGGGGCGGCGTGGTAGATGGAGCGGAGCTGTTGGTAGCACTGCCAAGCCAGGTTGACCTCGGCGGTTGGGTCGCCGGCGTCGAGGCAGGCGGTGATCTTGGCCTGCTGGCGCTCG
Organism: uncultured Actinomycetota bacterium; assembly: GCA_963759635.1. Lineage (GTDB taxonomy): Bacteria > Actinomycetota > Actinomycetes > Propionibacteriales > Propionibacteriaceae > Microlunatus. Next base: position 67,004 of record CAVXAP010000027.1, on the reverse strand, counting down.
GTGAGGTGTTCGACGCCGTGGCGGAGGAGCCCGCGGATCTTGTAGAGCGGGTCGTCCTTGTGACCGCGGTGGCCCAGGGTGTCTTGCTGGACGCGGCGGCGGACCTCGTCGACGACCTGGGTGCCGAGCCTCACCACGTGGAAGGCGTCCAGGACGGCGACCGCGTCGGGCAGCCCGTCGCGGATCGCGTTCGCGTAGCCACGGAACGGATCCAAGGCGGCAGTCTCCACGCCGTCGACAAACCCGTCGGGCTGGGCGTCGAGCCAGTCGTCGATAGACCGTGCCGGAGCGGCCCACGACGGCGTCCAGGAGTCGGGCGTGAAGGCATCCGGCCTGGTCACGGGTCAGATCGACCATGATGGTGACGGCCCGGTCGAATCCGATCCGCGACGGCCGCCAGATGTGCTCGTCGACTCCGAGGGTCTTCACATTCTTCAGCCGAGACGGGTCACCGATCCGGGCCTTGGCTTCGACCTCGATCGCATCCCAGCAGGTGTGCCAGTCCACACCCAGATGGCGGGCGAGCGCCGAGACGGTGGTGTCGTCGTAGCTGAGCGCGTCGGCCGCCCAACCCACCGCCCGTACCGTCAACGCCATCCGAGGCGGCGCCAGACCATGCGCCTCGCTGAACGTCTGAGTCGCGCACTGCGGTTCTCGGCAGCGCCAGATCCGCACTAGCCATCGGATCAGCGTGACCCGGCCGAAGCACGGCACGTCATGCAGCATCCGGACCCGGCGGCCGTGGCTAACCGCAAGCACCCCGCAGGTCGGGCAGGCCGCCTCCAGCTGACCCGACTCGACGGTGAGCACCAGGCGTTGCTCGTCGTCGACCTCCACCTCCAAGACGTGCATGTCGGGAACGTCGAAGATCGCATCGGCCCGGGCGCACCAGCGCGCACCCGAACCACACGTAAGGTGGTCCATCGTCGGGGTCTTCCCTTGATCAGGATGCTTGGTCGCTTCCGATCCTGAAGGCCCCGACGCCCTCACCCACGGATCAACACGCCAACCTCGGTGCCCCCGTCGCCATGCTCAAATCCGAAGAGCCGCTTTCTTGAAACTCACGCACGAAGTCTGGAGCGATAGGGTCCGTGAGCGTCGATAGGACGGAGTCCCGGAGCTCCACGAAATCCGGCTGGCCCCGCCATGTGGTGAGCGAGCCCACGAGCACGAGCCCGAGGGTGCGCCCAGGATGGTCGATCGCGAAGCGCTGAGCGATCGAGGCACCCACCGAGTGGCCAGCGATGACGGACGGGCCGAGGTCGAGGGCGTGCATGAAGGCGGCCAGATCCGCCGCGAAATCCTGAGGACGATAGCCTGTCGTGGGACGATCTGCGTCGCCGTGGCCCCTCTGGGAGAGGGCGAAAGTGCGAATGGAATCGGGCAGGTAAGGCAGCACGCGCTCGAAGGAGTGCCGTGAGTCGGTGATGCCGTGCAGGAGCAGCACGGGAACGCCCAGGGGTCCCCCTGCTCGACGTAGGGGAGCCTGACTCCACTGGGAAGCTCAACAGACTTGATAGCGGGTGTCATGCTTAACGTCCTCTGGCTACAAATATGATTTTCGAGGGCTGATTCGTCTGGCTTTGCTAAAACTCTGCTTTGTTAGGTGGTTGGACGGGGCTCGCGAGAGGCTTCCACGAATGGCTCGTTCCCTGCCTCTTGTAGCCACCGAAGAGTGCCAGAGCATTCGCCCAAATGTGGATGTCGCACGCCTTATTTAGCACAAGCTCCGGTGCAAACGTTTCTCCATCACGCATATAGGTGATGCAGTCAATGCGGCCCTACACCCTCAACTGTGTAGAGCCGAAAAACGTTGAATCTCCTATGTTTGTCAAGTCGGGTTGAGCGCGGTCTCGGCGGCGTTGAGCTGGCGGTAGATTTGGCGGGCGAGGTAGCGCTTCAGGCAGCGGCGGATTTCCCGTGGGGTTCGTCCTTCGGCGGTTCGCTTCTCGACGTTGGCGCGGGTGCGTGGGTCCATCCGGATGCGGGTCACGGTGGCCATGTGGAGGGCGCGGTTCAGTCGTCGGTCGCCGCCACGGTTGATGCGGTGGCGCACGGTGTTGCCGGAAGAGGCTGGTATCGGGTTCACCCCGGCGAGGCTGGCGAATGCGGCTTCGGAGCGGACCCGGCCGGGATGCGACCACGCAGCCAGGGTGACGGCGGCGGTGACCGGCCCGATCCCGGGCTTGTCGAGCAGCACCCGAGCTGGGCTGGCGTTGAGGAGGTCGGTCAGCTGCTTGGTGTTGGCCGCTATCTCCCGATCTGCTGCAATCACCCGCTTGGCCAGCCGGACAGCCTCCTGGCGAGCCACAGCGGTTGCGAGGTCTTCGTCTCGGGCACGCCAGCCGGCCATCGCAGTGATCTGAGCGGCCGTCAGGGGTCGGCGGGCGTCGATGCCCAGGTCGGCCACCCTGATGAGCGCAGTCAACGCGTTGACCGCGCTAGTCCGCTCGGCGCTGAGGTGATCACGTGAGGCGATCAGCACCCGGACGGCGGCTCGGACACCGTCGTCGGCGCGGGGCCGACGCAGCATCCCCTCGTCGACGGCCAGCACGGACTGGGCGATGCGGCGGGCGTCCAACGGATCGGACTTGCCAACTCCGCGGTTGGCGCGGGCGTTCATCCGGCCGGCCTCGGCGACCGCATACCCGGTGTCGTTGGCGACGCGGGCCAGGCGGGCGCCGTAGGTTCCCACTCCCTCGATCACCCACAACACATCGAGATCACCACCGGTGCGGCGGGCGACCCACGAGACGGCTCGCTGGAGTCCTGCGACGGTGGCAGGAAACTGCGCTTCGTCGACGACCTCGCCGGTCGGGCAGGCCAAGACAGCGACGGCGTGGTTGCGGGCGTGCGCATCGACGCCGATGACGAATGGGTGAGCATGCGCGACGATTGTCATGGTGATCGACGCTCCTCTCTTCAATAGCGGACAGGACGTGCGGTCGCCAAAGGCGGCCGGTACCGGTCCGGGAAGAGGTCACGTCGGGGCATATCTGTGATGGGCCACGACCCGCGACGGGTCGGGCAGTCTCCTGATCAGGTCACCGAGGTGGGCCGGACGGTACCGGCCGCGTCACTCGGTGCGGACAATTCAACGGAAAGACACCGCCGAAGGGGTCAATTGCTTCGTGAGTCACGCACCGAACGGACACGACCAGGACCATCCTGACCAGCCAGTCCCAGACCAGCCGGTACGACACTCACAGATGGCTTCGGTGCCACCGTTGGCGAGGCCGGCTGTGTCGAAGTAGGCCAGGAACGCTGTCCGCCAGCGTTTCAGGGTCCGGCCGAGCCGGGCGATCTCGGGGATCGGGCAGCTCGGGAAGCTGTCGATGATCTTGGTCGCGAGCCGTCGGCCCTCGGCGCTGCTTGGTTGGTGGTAGACCTGCCGCAGTTGTTGGTCGCACTGCCAGGCCACGACACCTCGACGTGTCGTTCATCGGCGTCGATCGGCCTCGCCAATCGGATCTGCTGGCGGTCGGTGAGCCGCTCCTGCGCCGCAGCGCAGCAGGTTCCGGATGCGGTAGAGCGGGTCGCCCTTGCGGCCCCGGTGCCCGTTGATGGCTTGTTGGACGCGGCGGCGGACTTCGTCCACGGCCTGGCCGCCGAGCCGCACCACGTGGAAGGCGTCGAGGACGGAGATCGCGTCGGCGAGTTCGTCGTCGATGGCGTTCTTGTAGCCGTGGAACGGGTCCAAGGTGGCGACCTGGACCCGCTGCCGGAACGTCTCGCCGCGAGCATTCAGCCAGTCGGCGTAGGCCTTCCCGGATCGGTCCGGGAACCAGGTCGAGCAGCCGTGCCCGGACCCGTCCGTGCTGGTCACGGGTCAGATCGACCATGCCGGTCAAGGCCCGTGGACCACGTTTGCGCTCGCTGAGGTGATGCCAGACGTGCTCGTCGACGCCCAGGCTGGTGACGCCGTCGAATCGGGACGGATCCTCAGCCAGCTGCGCCAGCAGCGGCTGGATGCGGCGCCACACTGTCCGCCACGTCGTCCCGAGCTGCCGAGCCAGACCGTGGACCGAGGCATGCTCGGCACGCAGATGTCCGATCGCCCACCGCACGCTCGCATCGTCAACAACCCCCGCGGCCGGCAGATCCGCTCGTCTTGCTCGGCGAACGATCTGCCGGAACAGACAGCTTCGCGGCACCACCAGGTCCGTTTCCGCCACAACACCCGAACCGGCCGACCAAACCGGCGCATCGACCAACACCACCGTGCGCCGGCCACCGCTGGTGGCGTCACCCCACACACCGGGCAACCCGCTGGCGCTGGCGGCGACTCCACCGGCACTCAAACGATCGGCGCCGTCGACGACCTTGATGACGTGCAGACCGGGCAAGCCGACCAGCAGATCACAGGATCAGAGTAGGTTCCGGTGCGCGCGCAGCAGCCGGCGCACGACGTAGGCTCAGGCATCGTCGGGGTCCTCGTGGAGCGGGGTACTTGGTCGTTCCCGATCCTGAGGACCCCGACCCTTAAATCACCGCATCCGCCTCACCGGCGTGTCCCGCATTGCCCACCACAGGTACGAAGAGCCCGAAAACCTCCGGCACGAAAAGGCCGAAGGTTCAAACTCAATCAACTTGGTCGGGGTGACAGGATTTGAACCTGCGACATCTTCGTCCCGAACTCCGCGCAGTAGCCGCAGGAAGCCTTGTTTACGCTGGCCCGCACGCATCTGGATGAAGCCGAATGTGTTAGATCGTGCGGTCGTTGCTGTACTTCGCTGCTGTACTGACCTTCGGGTCCGTAGGTTCGGGCAGACGCTCCGTGCGCCTGTGCGACGGTTCCTCGTAGGTTGGCGGCGACAGCTGCCGGGTGAACCCAGTCGTTCGGCCGACGCGAATTGCTGTCAGGCCTACGCATTACGAGTCGCAAGCAGGAAGTCCACGCAGTATCAGGTCCGCCCCCGGTTTGGTTGACGCTCGGGGTTGATGGTGTTCAGGCCGCGTCTGCGGTCGTGTAGATCATCTCAAACTCGACCCGGGGTGAGCTTGCCGAGGGCCCGTTGGCGTCGTCGCCGGTTGTACTTGGTTTCGATCCAGGTGACGATCGCGAGGCGGAGTTCTTCGTGGGTCTCCCAGCGTCGGGTGTCGAGCACGTTCTTGTGCAGCAGGCTGAAGAAGGACTCCATGGCGGCGTTGTCGCAGGCCGCGCCGACGCGGCCCATGGAGCCGACGAGATCGTTGTTGTCGAGCAGTCGGCGGACCTTCTTGGAACCGAACTGGCTGCCGCGGTCCGAGTGCAGAATCGTCCCTGCCGGGCTCCGGAGCGCGATGGCGTTGCGGATCGCGGACGCGACCAGTCGTCATCCGACAAGACCCGTCTGGTTCCTCCTCGGCTTGACGCATGCCGATATGGGCATATGATGGCTGGTATGGCGCGAGCAGCGACGACGTCGGACGTCTTCAACGCGATCGCCGAGCCGCAGCGCCGGGAGATCCTGGTGCTGCTGCGGGCGGGTGAGCGGCCGGTGACCGAGTTGGCCCAGGAGCTGGGGATGACCCAGCCGGGCGCGTCCAAACACCTGCGGGTGCTCCGGGAGGTCGGGCTGGTGCGGGACCGCAAGGCAGGCAAGCAGCGCCTGTACGGCCTTGACGCCCGCGGGCTGCGACCGGTCCACGAGTGGACCGGTGGGTTCGAGCGGTTCTGGAACGAAAGCTTCGACCGGCTGGACGCATACGTGCAGGACCTCAAGCAGACAAGGCAGGAGGAGTAGCTGATGAGCGCGACGGGACGAGGAGCGCCGGCGCAGTCCGCGACGGCCGACCGCGAGATCGTCATCTCCCGGGTCATCGACGCCCCATGGGAGCTGGTGTTCGAGGCGTTTACCGAGGTGCGGCACCTGTCGCGGTGGTGGGGACCGGAGGGGTTCACCACCACCACGCGGTCGTTCGAGTTCCGCGTCGGCGGGGAGTGGGACTTCGTGATGCACGGACCGGACGGGACGGACTACACCGAGTGGATCTCCTGGACCGAGATCGCCCCGCCGGAGCGGATCGCGCTGCTCCACGGTGAGTCCCGCGGCGACCCGAACGCCTTCGAGTCGGTCTTGACGTTCGCGCCCGACGGTGTGGCGACCCGGATCGAGATGCGCACGGTGTTCCCCACCAAGAAGCTGCGCGACGAGGCGGTCGAGAAGTACCACGCGATCGAGGGCGGCCAGCAGACCCTGAGCAACCTGGCTGCCTACGTCACCGAGATCGTTCGGAAGGGAGTGGAGGGCTGATGGCCGGGAAGGTGTTCTTCAGCGTGTCGATGTCGCTGGACGGCTACATCGCGCCCGAGTCCGTGCCCGTTGAGGACCTCTTCGCGCCCGAGAAGCAGGACGACCCGGATGTGCAGCGCTGGATGGCGCAGTGGATGGAACTGCAGCAGTGGATCTTCCCGCAGCGGTTCTTCCGGGAGAACCTGAAGCTCGGCGAGGGCGGCGAGGAAGGGCGCGACAACGATATCGCGCGGGAGACGTTCGAGCGCACCGGCGCGAGCGTGATGGGCAAGCGCATGTTCGACGCCGGCGAGCAGGCGTGGCCGGAGGAGGCGCCGTTCCACACGCCGGTGTTCGTCGTGACGCACGAGAAGCGTGACCCGTGGGAGCGGCCCGGCGGCACGACCTTCAACTTCGTCAACGACGGCATCGAGGCCGCGCTCGACCAGGCCCGCGAGGCCGCCGGCGACCGCGACGTCCGCATCGCGGGCGGCGGCGCGACGATCCTGGAGTACGTGAACGCCGGCCTGATCGACGAGTTCTCGATCGCGCTGTCGCCCGTGCTGTTCGGCTCCGGAATCCGCCTGTTCGAGGGCGTGGACGCGGGCCGCGTGGCCCTGGAGCCGGTCCGCGCGGAGCCCTCCCCGAGGGTGACGCACCTGACCTACGCCGTGCGCCCACGGTAGCCGCGCCACCACTCCACCCAGCAACCCGAGCACCCAGGGTGGCCACTGGACTCCTTAAGGGCCCGGCTCCCGCCCCCACCCTAATGAGGTTGGAGGGTGGGTCCGCCTAGCCTGACTGGATTCACCGACTCGAAGGCGACGGCGGCGCGGCATCCCCGCACCACGCTCACCAAGAGCACGTCGGGTAAGGGTGGTGGCAAGGCGTACCGCAGCTCCATCCTGGCCGCTATGTCACGAAGGGAACCGCTCAGCGGCACCCGGGAACGACGGTGACGGAGAACGGCTAGCCGTTACATGAGCCGTGGGTGGTGCAGCGGTACCATCGACGGCTCGGTGCGGACAGGACAGCTGCCTCAAGGCAGCTGACATCGCTGCGCGCCAGGACTCGTCGGGCGAACCACACTCTCTACGCAGCAGCTGGACGGGATATTAGCGGGCGGGTGCGGCTGGTCTACGGAAGCGAGGGCGACGCTTCGAACGCCGCCAGCGCTTCACGGGATCGCTGCCGGCTGGCGTGCATCGGCACCCGGGGCGCCGTGAAGTTGTCACGGTCGCGATGCCGGACGGCCATTTCTCGAAGCGTTCCAAGGCGGCTCAGACTCTTCAACCTCGGCGTAGGTAGCCCGACCCCGGGCTTGTCACGAGGTCAATCCGGACCCCTGGAAGCTGCCTCAGCTCCTCGGCGATACCGGCGACCATGAGCAGCGGTTTTCCTCTATCGGGATTCAAATTGACTAAGACATCGATGTCGCTGGCAACGGCGGAGTCGCCTCGCGCGACCGATCCGCGTCCTCGCAGCTCACTCGGGCCAAAGTTAACGGCATGCCTTCATGTTTTCTTGACACGTTAACGTGACTTGGATTATCGTCATCGTGACATGAGTGCGACGCGCCCGTACGAGAGCCCGCTCCGTGCTGAGCAGCTGGAGCAGACGCGCCTTCGGATCTTGGAGGCGACGGCGGATGTGCTCGCAGACGAGGAGGTCGAGGAGGTCACAGTTCCGCTGGTTGCGATGCGCGCCCGCGTGTCGCTCCGCACCGTCTATCGGCACTTCCCGACCAAAGAGGCGCTCTTCGACGCCTTCGGTGAGTGGGGCGAGGAGCACCTCCGGCTCGCCGTCCTTTCCTACCCGGAGACGCTCGACGAGATCCGCGAGATGGCGCCTCGGCTATATCGCGGGTACGAAGAGCGTGCGCCGCTAATGCGCGCGCTCCTATCGAAGCGCGGGCAGGAGATACGGGCCCGCACGCGGCGTAGCAGGCTGAGAACGTTTGAAAAGGCGATGCGGGAGGTGACCGCCACCCTCGGCCCCGCCGAGCGCCGACGCGCGCTGGCAGTCGTTTATCTGCTCGTGAGCGCCCCGGCCTGGCAGGCGATGCGGGACCAGTGGGGCCTCGAGGGCGAGGAATCGGGCAAGGCCGCCGCCTGGGCGGTACGCGTCCTGACCGACGAGCTTCGCCGCAACCCGACGAGCATCAAGGAGGTTGATGACGATGACCATCGTCGCTGAGCAGACGTTTGTCCCACCCGGACCCGGCTCCTGGTTCCTCGACCCGACCCACTGGACGCGGCCGGTGACCCGCTTCCATGCGGAGATCTTCCCCGACGCGTTCAAGCGCGGCTCGAGCGAGAGCCTCCGTCGCTACGGATCGTTGCTCGAATATCTGGAGGCGGGCTTTGTCAATGGCTTCCCTTACTACTGCGCCCGTCCCGTCGGCGCGCCGCGGGAGGCGGTCGGCCATCCCCCGAAGGAGGTGTGGCACGAGCTCGCGCGCACTCACCCCGAGATCCGGCGCCGCCTTTCGACGAGCGCAACGGTGTTCGAGCGCAAGCTTTGGCGCGAAGACCTCGAGCGCTGGGACCGTGAGGTGAAGCCCGCGGCGATCCGGGCCCACCTGGCGCTGCTCAAAATCGATCCCGACACGCTCGATACGACTGGACTCCTGGAGTACCTCGATCGGTGCCGCGAGAACCAGGTTCAGGGGGCATATATCCACCACTTCTTCAACGTGCCCGCGCTGCTGCCGGTCGGCGACTTTCTCGTGTGCGCGCAAGAGTGGACCGGCCGCTCGCCGGCCCAGCTACTCGGGTTGCTCCAAGGAGCGAATCCGGACCCGCTCGGCGCCGATAAGGAGCTCGAGCGACTCGTCGGCGCTCTCCAGCATGAGGTTGCGGCGAGGAAGGTGCTCACTTCCGCGAGAGAGCCGGGCGAGGTGGTTGCCGCGCTTCGCTCGTTCTCGGGCGAGATGGGGGCACTCGCTTCCGCCTACGTCGACCGGGTCGCTTACCGGCCGGTTAACGGCGAGGATGTGGGCGAGCCGTCCGTGCAGGAGCTTCCTGAGCTCATCGTCGGAGCAATCCGGGCGGCCCTGGAGCGTGTCGACACATCCCTGACGAACGACCTCGAGCGCAGGACCGCTGAGGTGCGCGACGCGGTACCCGCCCGGCACCGCGTCGCCTTCGACGAGCTGCTCGGAGAGGCTCGGGCGACCTGCCGGCTCCGCGACGAGCGTGGCACCTACGCCGACCTCTGGGCGATCGGGATCATGCGGCGTGCAATCTTGTCGGCCGGCCGCAGACTTGCAGCCATTGGGCGGCTCATCGATCCGGCCCATCTTGTCGAGGCAAGCTACGCGGAGCTGCGAAGCCTGGTCGAGTCCCGCGACGGCCCCTCGGGCGACGAGCTGGCCGAGCGTGCGCGCTACCGGCTGGAAGCCCGGTACGCGGATGCGCCACCGTTTCTTGGCGGCGAGCCCGGCGACCCACTGCCTGCCGAGTGGCTCCCGCCCGCCGCGGCGAGGTTGGAACGCGCGATGGGAGCCGTCCTGCAGGCGATGTTCACCGCGCCGCAGCCACGCACGGAGGAGCGGATGGTGCGCGGCCTCGGCGTCAGCCGGGGCGTGTACGAGGGCACCGCACGGGTGATCCGCGGCACCGAGGAGTTCGGTCGCATTGAGCAGGGGGACGTCCTGGTTACGAACTCGACGACGACGGCCTTCAACATCGTGCTCCCGCTGCTCGGTGCGATCGTGACCGACCGGGGCGGTCTGCTCTCGCACGCGGCGATCGTCGCGCGCGAGTACGGATTGCCGGCGGTCGTCGGCTGCACTGATGCCACCTCGGTACTCCCTGACGGGGCGAGAGTGATCGTCGACGGGACGGCAGGGGAGGCCGAGGTCGTCGCATGACCGAAGCCGCCGCGCCGATCGAACACGTACGGCCAGCGATGTGCTGCCGCCCATCACTCCCGCGCAGGCGGCTGCCTTTCAGGACGCATGTGCGGCGGCCGCCGCCATCCATTCGGCGCGCGAGCTCGGCGTGATCGCGCGCATCAGCGAGGCGCCAGCGGATCCTGCGGCCGTGGCCGCCGACTGCGGCCTGACGCCGCAGGGCGCCGCAGCGCTCCTCTCAGCGCTCGCCGGCCTCGACCTCCTCAAGCTCGGCGACGACGGCCGCTTTCGGCCCGCATACTCGGGCCTCGTCCAGCTCGTCGAGCTGTTGAGGCCATGGGCCTGTCTCCAGCCCGTACTGCGTGGCCAGCCGCGGCCGGCGAACGCGGCGACAATCGCCGGTTCGGAGTCCCTCTATCCGAGTCTCGTCCCACAGATCGGGGCTCTCTTCCGCCCAAGCGCCGAGCAGGCAGCCAAGCTGCTCGCCCAGCCCGGACTCCGGGTGCTCGACATCGGCGCCGGTGCAGCTCCCTGGAGCCTCGCCATCGCCGCGCGCGAGCCCAGTTCCACCGTCACAGCGGTGGACCTGCCGGCGGTGATGAGGAGTACGCGCACCGCGGTTCGGAAAGCTGGATTCGAGGATCGGTATGAATTCGTCGAGGGAAGCGCTTTTGATGTCGACTGGGGCGAGCCGGCGACGTACGACCTCGCGCTCATCGCGAACGTTTGCCACCTCTTCGGCGAGAACACAAACCTCCAGCTGCTGCGGCGGGTCGCCGATGCGCTGCGACCGGCCGGCAGGATAGCGATCGTCGACATCCTGCCGACCGAGCGGGGCGATGGGCCGCGGCCGGCGGTCCTCTACGCCCTCGGGCTCGTGCTGCGCACCAGCAGCGGCCGGATCTATCCCTATTCGACCTTCCGACGCTGGCTCGGCCAAGGAGGCTTCGAGGCTCCCCGCCGCCGCGAGCTCCCCGGCCCGTTCCCGTTCACCCTGATAACCGCGATCCGACGATGAAGCCCTTGCCACTCACCGAGCAGCTCGAGGAATGCCTCGTCGGCGGCAAGGCGGCATCGCTAGCGGCTGCTACGCGAGCGGGCCTGCCCGTTCCTGTGGGTGTCGCGCTTCCGTTCGGGTTCGTGGACGCGATCGCGGCGGGCGACGCCGAGGCAAGACAGCAGCTAGCTGCGATATTTCGGACACTCGGTGCCCCGCTCGTGGCCCGCTCGTCCGCGGTCGGTGAGGACTCCGAGCAGGCGACCTTCGCGGGCCAGTACTTGACGCGGCTGAATCTGCGTTCCGAGCCGCAGCTGGTCGACGCCGTGCTCGCGATCTGGGATTCGGCGCGCTCGCCTTCCGCGTTCGCGTACCGCGAGCGCCTCCGGTTGCCCCGCGAGCCGAGAATGGGCGTCGTCGTTCAGGAACTCGTCGAGGCAGATACCGCCGGCGTGCTCTTCAGCCGTAATCCCATGACTGGTTCAGACGAGCTCGTGATCGAGGCGGCGTGGGGGCTCGGTGAGTCGGTCGTGGCGGGCCTCGTGACCCCCGATCGGTTCCGATTAAGGCGTGACGGTGCCGTCGTCGAGCGAATCACCGGACTAAAGGACGTCGCCGTACGCATCGACCCGGAAGGCGGCACACGCGAAAGGGAGGTTCCCGACCGACTCGCACACATGCTTTCCCTCGACGACCGTCAGCTCGCGGCGCTGCACGCACTCACGCTGCGCTGCGGCGAGGTCTTCGCCGGTAGCCACGACCTCGAGTGGGCGTTCGCCGGCGACCGGCTCTACCTGCTGCAGCGGCGAACGCTCACAGCAATCCCAGCTTTTGCTGCTGCCGATCGAGCAGGCACCCGTTAACGGGCGATGCGACTCGACTTTAGGCCCGTGGGCGCGGCAGGCCGACAATGTAGCCAGCCGAACATTTTTGGCGATAGTCATTAGAGCCTCGAGGCACTTGATCGTGTGGATCGACGGTCCTACGAGGCATAGGTGGCTAGACAACGCTTAAGGTGGCCAATCTGCACAAGATCAGTGAACGCGAGAATATGCCGACGCGGCTCTTTAACAAGGAGCTCACGACCTCTACCGCATCCTGCGTGCCGACAGCACCTATGAGCTTGTGCTGCGTTTGAGCGGCTCCGGCACAACGACGGGAGTCGACAGGCAACCGAACAGGCGCTGGTCTTCCTCGAGCACCTGTTCACAACCGGACCTGAGGCGCTCGGCTCAGCAAAGGCCGGTCAGGCAGAGGAATATCTTTCCTTACCGCAATGGGTTCGCTGCTTATGTTTGGATTACGACTCCGTCAGGCAGCGTCAGCGCAAGTACGTCTGCGGACGAACACGGGAGATAGTCCACAGCCGGTGGATAGAGCTCACGCGGAAAGCCGCACGCGGGCCGGTAGTCACCACTGTGCCGACAGTTGGGCAGTTCCTCAATCGATGGCTCGAAGACACGGTTGCTCCGAATCTTGCCCCGCTTACGTACGCCACTTACGAGAGCCACGTGAAGAACTACATCGAGCCTGGACTCGGTGCGCTGCGGCTTGAGCGACTTCGCGTCGCCGATGTCCAGGCGTGGCTCAATTGCCTAGCCACACAATGCCAATGCTGCGCACAGGGAAAGGACGCCCGTCGGGCGCTCCGCGGCACGGCACCGTGCTGTGCCGTCGGACAGTGCCGTCCGATGCTTGGCTCCCAATACCGGACATCGTGACGGCGGCACTGAAGATCAGGCGCGGACAGCAGGACGAGGAGCGAGAGGCAGCAGGCGAGATCTGGCAGCAGACGAAGGACGTGCCGTCTTTGATCTTCACGGGCCGTTATGGCACTGCAATTGATCCGCGCACTCTCAACAGGAAATTCGTCGCGCGTTGCGAGGCGGCGGGCGTGCGTCCGATCACTGTTCATGATGCGCGGCACACATCTGCAACACTGCTCGTCGACCTAGATGTGCACACCCGCGTGATCATGCGAATCCTTCGGCACGCCGACCAGGCGGTCACGATGGAGATTTACGCAAATGCCAGTTCGGCTGCCACACGCGAGGCATTGCGGCGACTTGGAGACACCTTGGACTGAGATGCTGCCGTACTTGCCGCCCGAACGCTTCGATCCAGAATCTCAATGTGTGTCTGACCAGGCATTCCACTGGTCGGGGTGACAGGATTTGAACCTGCGACCTCTTCGTCCCGAACGAAGCGCGCTACCAAGCTGCGCCACACCCCGTAGCTGCACCAAGCCTCGGAGAGTCTAGCCCATTGCCTCACGGCTGCTCGCGCTGTTTCTGCGTGGCAGCTGGGTGGATTGTGCCGCGACTACGCGTCAGAAGTCTCACCCGTGACGCTCGTCAAGGTGAGCAGCGTCGCCTCGGGAGGGCAGGCAAACCGGATCGGCGCATAGGGCGACGTTCCAACACCAGCAGAGACGTTCAGCCACGCCGTCCGACCGCCAGCGCTGTGCTTCGAGAGGCCCTTCGCGCGCCGAGTGTCAAGATCGCAGTTTGTGACCAGCGCGCCGTAGAACGGAACGCATACCTGGCCGCCGTGCGTGTGTCCGGCGATGATCAAATCGTGGCCGTCGTACGCCATCGCGTCGATCACTCGCCGGTACGGGGCGTGCGTGACACCAATCGCGACATCGATCTCGTCATGATCAATTGGCCCGGCGACTTCGGCGTAACGATCTTGGTCAATGTGGGCATCGTCGGTTCCGCGGAACCCAATCCGGACACCTTTGATCTCCAACAGTGCGCGCGTGTGGGTCAGGTCGATCCACCCGGCCTCCTTGAAGCCGCGCCCAAGATCTTGCCAAGGCAGGGTGCGTTCGGGAAGTCGATCGCTCCGGCTCGGACCTTTCAAATACTGCAGCGGGTTCTTGAACTTCGGCGCGTAGTAGTCATTCGCGCCCCAGACGTATACGCCCGGACGATCAAGCAATCGACCGAAGCTGCCAAGTACGTACGGCACCGCCTCCTCATGCGCGAGGTTGTCGCCGGTGTTGATCACCAGGTCCGGCTCCAGCGCGCCCAGAGTGGACAGCCAGCGCTGCCGGGACCTCGCATACGGCGTCATGTGGACGTCGGACACGTGCAGTGCACGAATGGGCCGCGCACCTGGTGGCAGCACCGGCACAGTCACGCGACGCAGCCGAAACGCATTCACCTCATACAGGCCGGCGTACGCCAGGCAGCCGGTGCCGACCGCCCCGACTCCGAGCAGGCTCTTGACGATCGACTTGGTCGCACGCTTGGCAGACATAATCAGAAGGCTACAAGCGATAGCTGCTGCCACACTGGTCGCATGTCTGATGCACCAAGCACGCTCAAGGAGCGACTCCGTTCCGATCTGACCGAAGCGATCAAGGATCGCGACAAAGTCAGGTCCGGCACGATCCGGATGGTGCTCACCGCGATCACTGAGGCCGAGGTGGCTGGTTCAGAAGCAATCGAGCTATCCGATCAGCAGGTGCTTGACGTGGTCATCCGGGAGGCCAAGAAGCGGCGCGAGGCCGAGGCGGCGTACACCAATGCGGGTCGCTCCGAGCTAGCTGATAAAGAGCGCGCGGAGTCTGATGTGCTGGCCGACTACCTGCCGCGGCAGTTGACTCCGGATGAGATCGCCGCCATTGTCGCCGCCGCCGTCGCCGCGACCGGAGCAGCCGAGCTGGGCATGAAGGGCATGGGCAAGGTCATGGCACAGGTGACGCCGCAAACCAAAGGCAAGGCAGACGGCAGCGTGGTCGCGACAGAGGTCAGGCGTCAGCTGTCCAGTTGACGTGCAAAGTTCAATGCGCCGTTCGACAAGCTCGGGGCGCATTGAACAGACTTAGGTCGCAAGAAGTCGCTATCGACGTGGCGGGCAGAACGGAAGGCACGTCGGAGGCTGCGGAGGCGGATTCTGCTTCTTTTGCTCTTGCGCCTTCTTCTTGGCGGCCTTCTCCGCAGCAACGACGGCTGGATCGCGCCCGTTGGAGTACACCGCGTACACCATGCCGAACTCGGAGATCCAGGAGCCGGGACTGGGTGACCAGCCGATGAATCCGTACTTGGGCTTTTTGTCGCTGTAGACGTACCGCTTCTCCACCGTGAAGCCCATCCGCTCGAGCTTCCTGATCGCGGCGGAAATGCTCATGCCGCTCAGACTCGGCACCTTCACCTGCTTGCCGACGTCGATCTTGCGCGGCGGCTGACTGAAGCCGGTCTTCGGAATCTGCTGGAAGTACTTCTGCATGACTGGCTTCCAGATCTTCATCCCCGCGTCGCCACTCCCGGAGCCCTCGAGGAACACACCGGTGGACGGCACGCGGTAGCCCTTCACACCGCTACGCCGGTAGTAACCCGCCCCCCTCTTGACAAAGGGCTTCTTGGTGTTGTCGACAGAGATCATCGCCACGCCCGCGATCTCAGGCGTGTAGCCCGCGAACCACACGGCCTCGTTGCTGTTGATCGTTCCCGTCTTCCCGGCGATGGCGCGACCGTCGTAGATCTTGGCGCGCTTCCCGGTGCCCTTGTCGACCACGGACTTGAGGACCTTGTTGACACCATCCGCGACGTCCTTGTCGACCACCCGCCGGCAGTTGGCGTCGGGGACTGCGAGGTTCTTGTCAGAACGGGTCGTGATCTTGGAAACGATGATCGGGTCGCAGTGGATGCCGCGGGCCGCGAAGGTCGCGTACGCCTCAGCCATGGAGAGCGGGCTCACCTCGACGGTACCGAGGGTGAACGACGGCTTGTCTTGATACTCCTTGACGATGTCTACCGGGGGTTGGCCGATGCGTGCCCCAACCTTGACGCCGGTCCTCGCGGCCATCTTGGTAACCCGGCACATGCCGGTCGCCAACTCCAGTTGAATGAAGTAGGTGTTGACCGACCACTGTGCGGCTTCCATCATCCCGATGGTCTTGCTGTGCCCGACCGAGTTCTTCACGACCCAGCGGTCCCAAATGCGCTCGCGGCCGCGGCACGATGCATAGCGCCGGCCGGTGAAGTTCAATGGTGACCTGGCCTTGAACTTCTTGCTGATCGGGATGCCCTTCTCCAAGGCTGCCGCTAGTGTGAACAGCTTGAAGGTCGAGCCTGCCTGATAGCCCTGGATGCCGCCCATGGCCGGATCCGCGGCCAGGTTCCAATACGTCTGGCCCTTCTTGGCATTGTTGCCCATCACCGGTCTGCTCTGTGCCATCGCGATGATCAACCCGGTACCTGGCTGGATCATGTTCATGGTCGAGATGACCGGGTCCCTGGGGCCGACCACGGCGCTGACTTTCTTCTGCGCCAGGTCCTGCGTCTTGGGGTCGATCGCAGTCTGAATGGTCAGCCCACCGCGGTTGATCATGTTCGCGCGGTCGTCCTCGGTCTTACCCAGGCTGGGCGTGTTGAGCAGCGTTCGTCGCACGTAGTCGCACAAGAAGGGGTAGCGCGTGCCGACGCAGCCGTTCCGAGTCTTCTTGACCTTGTTCTGGTTGAAGCCGGCTTTCTTCGCCTCTTTGGCCTGGTCGAGCGTGATCAACTTGAGTTCGACCATCCGGTTGACCACGACGTCGCGACGGTCGAGTGCTGCGCTGGGGTTGCGGACCGGGTTGTTGCTGTCCGGGTTCTGCACCAGACCAGCCAGCATCGCCGCCTGGGGCAAAGTGAGCTTGGAGGCCTTGGTGGAGTAGTAGTGCCGGGCAGCTGCCTCGACGCCGTACGCGCCCTGGCCGTAGTACGCGATATTGAGGTAGCGCTCGAGGATCTCATCTTTGGAGAACTTCTTCTCCATCGCGATCGCATAGCGCAGCTCGCGAATCTTGCGTTGCATGGTTGGCGCCTGGGCATCCCTGACACATTGGGAGTCACCTTTCGCCTGGCACGACTCGATCTGCACCATCTTGACGTACTGCTGGGTGATGGAAGAACCACCTTGAGTGGTGCCGCCGGCGGCGGAGTTGCGTACCAGCGCACGCATCGTGCCCTTGAAGTCCAGGGCGCCGTGTTCGTAGTAGCGGTGATCCTCGATGGCAATCTGCGCCGTCCGCATGATCGGAGCGATGTTGTTCAGCTTGACGGGGATCCGGTTCTCGTCGTAGAAGTACGCCAGGGTCTTACCGTTGCCCATCAGCACCTTGCTCCGCGTGGCGGGTGCGGGTGTTGAAAGCTCAGCCGGCAAACTCTCCAGCTCGGCGGCCGCGGCGTTGCTGGTGACCCCCGCCATGCCGGCGAAGGGAATGAACAATCCAGCGACCAGAACACCAGCGAGGACGCTGACGACGACGAACATCACCAGCGAGTACGCGAGGCTCCCCATGCGCTTCGGCGTAAACGGCACGGCTACCAGCCTACGGGAGCAACACGGCTGTTCTGAGTCACGTACCGATACCAAATCTTGACCTGAGGGCACTTTTTGGCCCAAAGTCAAGTAACCAAAGGTCACAAAACGGCAAACATCGTGAAACGAATCTAGTCACATCGAAGAGGCCGTGCGTAGCGTTTCATCCGCCGTGCCACACGGGCCGGGGAAAAGCCCGGTACGGCGCTAGTTTCACGAAGGGGAGATGCAGCGTGCCTGCAGTGCAACGTGAAGACTGGACCATGCGTGCCAAGTGCCGGGGGATGCAGGATGCCCTGTTTCCGGAGGCGTCCGACCAAAAACGAGCCAGACTCGTATGTTCGGGCTGCCCAGTGCGCTTCGAGTGCCTGGCCGAGGCTCTGGACAACCGGATCGAGTGGGGCGTCTGGGGCGGCATGACCGAGCGGGAGCGGCGGCTGCTGCTTCGGCAGCGGAGTGATGTCACCTCGTGGCGGTCCATCCTGGTCGGCAAGTCGAACCCGCAACCGGCGCAGCCGGCGGCGTCGGGCTCTCAATCCTTGTCAGCCAGCAGGACGCCGACGCGACGGAGTGCCGCCAAGTCGGTGACGTCGGTCGGCAAGGACTGAACCTGGGTTTGGGCCACCGCCGGACGAGCTGCGGCGAAGCGTTCCATCATTCTCGTTTCGGCTTCGATGGTGCGCATCAGTGCCGCGTGGCGGCGGAGTGCGTCCACCTCCAGTACGGCTGAGGTTCCCGCGAGGTCCTCGGCCAGCGACAGCGCTCGTTCCGGCGAGATTGCCAGTGCGGAGGTGTGCACCCGGTTGAGCACCATGCCCGACAGCGGCATGCCTTCCTCGGTGAGCCGGTCAACAAAGTAGGCGGCCTCCCGCAGTGCATCATGCTGCGGGGTCGCGACGACCAGGAACGTGCTGTGTCGCGACGACAGCAGTTCGAACGTCGATGTGGCGCGCTGCCGGAATCCGCCGAAAAGTGCCTCGAAAGCGCGGACGAAGGTCTGCACGTCTCCCAGGATCTGCGCACCGAGGATCCTGGTCATTGCGGCCGTCATCATACTGAACCCGGCGCTCATCACGCGCAACGGGCCGCGCGCGGGATGCAACAGCAAGCGGAGGAACCGGCCGTCCAGAAGTGCGCTGAGGTGTTCTGGGGCGTCGAGGAAATCAAGGGCCGACCGTGCCGGTGGAGTGTCCACCACGATGAGATCCCAGGTGCCGTGTGCCTCCGCTTCGCTGTGCAGCTGACCGAGCTTCTCCATGGCCATGTACTCCTGGGTACCGGAGAACTCCGAGGACAACGCCA
Source organism: uncultured Actinomycetota bacterium (assembly GCA_963759635.1). Taxonomy (GTDB): domain Bacteria; phylum Actinomycetota; class Actinomycetes; order Propionibacteriales; family Propionibacteriaceae; genus Microlunatus. The sequence continues at coordinate 48,322 of CAVXAP010000027.1, read as the reverse complement.
CATAGAACTGGTTTTGCAAGATCGCGGCTGCCTTCTCGGGCGTGGAATGCGCAACCACCACGTCGTCGAACGTGCCTTTCATGTCCAACATCATCGCGTCCAAGCTGCCGCCGGATGCGGTATCGATCATGGTCACCGGGCGAGGGGTGTTGTCGAGCTCGCTGACGCCGAGCGACTGGGCCAGCCGGCGTGCCGGGTCGATGGTCAGTACCACGACCTTCCGGCCAGCCTCTGCAGCGCGGACCGCGATCGCGGCGGACGTCGTCGTCTTCCCAACCCCACCCGAGCCGCAACAGATAATGATCTTGGTCGTCACGGTCGCCGATGATCTTGTCGACGTCGAGGAAAGGCACCGCCGACTGGAGGGCGCTTCCGTCGTACTCGTTGGTCACGCGGCCTCCAGGCTCATCTGATCTGTCAGCTGCTCGGCGATCGCCAAGATCGCACCCTCGTCGATGCCCCCGGGATCGAAGGCGATCTGCGCCAGCGGAAGGCCTAGCGCGGTGAGCCGATCGTGCCGTTGCTGCTCTTGCAGCGTACGCGCGGCTTCGATCGCGAACTCCGACGCCAACGCCTGGTTCTGCTTGATCGTCAGGCCCGGAACCTTCAAAACCACTGAGCCGGTAGCCGCAGTCTGAAGCTGATCAAGATCGAGCGGGGTCGGTGTCACCATGTTTTCGATCACAGTGCCTATCCGAATCTGAGTGGGCCGGAGAGCAGCGATGGCTTCCTCGGTCTCGGTGACCGGCATGTCCTCGAGCAGGGTGACGAAATGCACTGCGGTAGTCGCCGACCGCAGCAGTCGCATGATCGAGTCGGCCTGACTGCGGATCGGCCCCACCTTGGCCAGACCGGCGACAGCGGCGTTCACATTGAGGAAGTGCGCGATTCGGCCCGTTGGCGGGGCATCGAGAACGACGGCGTCGTAGGAGTTCGGGCGGTTCTTGATCTTGCGCCGCACCGCCTCGTACACCTTGCCGGTGAGCAGTACGTCCCGCAGCCCGGGCGCGATCGAGGTGGCGAAGTCGACAGCACCGAAGCGGTCAAGTGCCTTGCCGGCGATGCTGAGGTGGTAGAAGGTGTCGAGGTATTCGATCAAGGCGTCCTCGGCATCGATCGACAAGCCGTACACCATGCCGCCGGCAGACGTCCGGCTGATCCTGCGCTCCCCGGGTCCGGTCAGCGCCGGCACGCCGAACAGCTCTGAGATCCCATTCCGTCCCTCGACTTCGCAGAGCAGCACCCGGCGTCCGCTGGTGGCAAGAGCACACGCGAGACCAGCGGCGATGGTGGTCTTGCCCGTGCCGCCCTTCCCGCTAACGATGTGCAGGGTATGCCGGGGACTCATGACATGCCTGTGATCGCGAGGCCGGCATGGGTCTTGTAACGCCGGTTGATGGCGATGAGGTTGGCGGTCAGCGCCTCGACCTGGCCCGCGTTGCGTAGCCGCCCGGCATAGATGCCACGCGCCCCCGGGATCGTGGCGGCGAGCTCGCACACGACCGCGACGGCTTCACGGTCCTCGCCCAGCACCAGCACGTCATCTGCGAACTGGTCGACCGTAGGGTCATCGAGGAGTGCAGCACTGACGTGGTGGAAGGCGGCGATCACGGTGGACTCGGGTAGTAGCTGCTGCGCTTCCTGCGCTGCGGAGCCGGCGGCCACTCTGAGGGGAAATGGCCCGCGCTGGTCGAAGCCGAGGGGGTTGACGCAGTCGACGACGATCTTGCCGGCCAGCTCAGTGGCCAGGGAGGAGAGCAAGTCGGCATGACCCTCGTACGGGACCGTCACGATCACCAGCTCGGCGGTCGCCGCCGCGGAGTTGCTGCCACCGGTGACTGAGCCCAATCCCTGGGTCTGGTCGTAGTCGGCAGCGATCAGCTGCGCTCGCTCGGCGGTCCGGCTCCCAATCAGGACGTCATGTCCAGCTGCAGCAAGTCGTCTGGCAAGGCCACGCCCTTGGGGTCCCGTGCCGCCGAGAATGCCTACCTTCATCCGGCCAATGTACCGACGCTCCCCGAACGAGAACTGTCGTGTTTGATCCCACTCTGACGGCGGCCGCCCGTCAGAGTGTCAGTGGTAATCGGAAGGATGGGCTCATGACATCTATATCCGATACGAGTATCGACCCCAGGGCGGCAACCTCAGAGGCCACGTCCACGTCGCAGGAGCGGCCGAAGATCAGCGTTCAGAGCGTGGTGCTCGACACTGACGATCCGCGGCGACTGGCCGAGTTCTACACCGCTCTGCTCGGCTGGAAGGTTGAGTCCGTCGAGGACGAGTGGACCACGATCACCGACGGCTCGGCTGGGCAGATTGACTTCCAGCTCGCGCTCAATCACAAGCCGCCGACCTGGCCCGACAATGAGGTACCGCAGCAGTTTCACCTCGATCTTCAGGTAGACGATCTCGACGCAGCCGCGGCGTACGCCGAATCCATCGGTGCTCGCCGAGCTGCCAGCGGCGACCACAGTCCCAACTTCATCGTCTTTCTCGACCCGAGCGGCCATCCGTTCTGTCTGTGCGCATAACAGTCGCGCACTGACACCATGACGGGCGGTCCGGTTCGGCGACTGCAGGAGGTCGCGGCTGCGCTTCGCTGAAGGCTGCCGCGATGCAATCAACACAGCGCGGCGGCCTCTACAGTGAGGCTATGACGAAGTGGGAGTACGTGACTGTGCCACTGCTGGTGCACGCAACCAAGCAGATCCTGGATAACTGGGGGCAGGACGGATGGGAGCTCGTGCAGGTGGTGCCGGGTCTCAATCCTGAGAACCTCGTCGCCTACCTCAAGCGCCCGATCCCAGGTCCTGGAGCCGGTGCGTGACTCTGCCGTCGCGACGGCTAGCCGATCTTGGACTGAGCTTGCCGGCGGTGCCTACGCCAGTTGCTGCGTACGTGCCTGCCGTGCGGTTCGAGGATGTCGTCTACACCGCTGGCCAACTGCCCCTTATCGACGGCATGTTGCGAGCCGTCGGGAAGGTCGGCGCCGATGTCTCGGTCGACGAGGCGGTCGACTGTGCTCGGATCGCAGCGCTCAACGGGCTGGCGGCGGTGGTGGACCTGACCGGCGATCTCGACGTGATCATGCGGATCATCAAGGTGGTCGTGTACGTGGCTAGCGCGTCCGGATTCACCGATCAGCCGCTCGTCGCGAACGGCGCGAGCCGGCTGCTGGGCGACATTTTCGGCGGCGCCGGGCGGCATGCCCGAAGCGCGGTCGGTGTCGCGGTGCTACCGCTAGACGCGCCGGTTGAGGTGGAGCTCGTGGTCAGTGTCGGCTCGACGCCGACGATTGTGCCGCTGTGATCTGTCCCTCATGCCGTCACACTCCTACGACGTCTTGATCCGGCTGGCTCCGCTGATACCGCCCGAGATGGTGGAGCGGGCCGCACGCTGGACTCCCGACTCCGTGCCGAGTCCCGTCACGCCTGCGGCGAGCGTGATCTTGCTGCGGGACGGCCAGGCTGGACTCGAGACCTATTTATTGCATCGACATGCAGGAATGGCCTTTGCGCCCTCGATGGTGGTCTTTCCTGGCGGTCGTGTCGATCCAGCCGACGCGTCTGATGGTCGCGATCCGATCCGCCGCTGCGCCCTCCGTGAGACTGCCGAAGAGACCGGTGTGGTGCTGGCCGAGGCTGACGTCTATCCCTGGGCGCACTGGATCACCCCAGAAATCGAGCCTCGCCGCTATGACACGCGATTTTTCGTAGCGGCCATGCCCGCCGATCAAGAGGCGTTTGACATTTCCGGCGAGACTGATCGCGCCGAGTGGACGACCCCGGGTCAGGCACTGGCCGACGGGCGTTCCGGCCGGATCAGGATGCTGCCGCCCACGATCTCGATCTTGATGGAGCTCGCTGATCTTTCAACTGTGGCCGAGGTGATCAATCGAGCGACGGATCGACAGATCGAGCCGGTTCTGCCGAGATTGGCGAGAAGTGATAGCGGCTGGGAGTTCCGCTATCCGCAGGCCCGTCCTCGTCAGGGCTCGACATGACATTTTCGGAGGCGTCGGCGGCGCCCTATGTGCAGCTGATCCGGGCGCCCAATCCCGGGCCGATGACCCTGGACGGAACGAACACCTGGGTGATCGTTGACCAGCACCATGGTGCCCTGGTGGTCGACCCCGGGCCGGCCATCGACTCACATCTCGAGGCCATCCTTGTGGCCTGTAATCCTCGGCTCGTCACGATTGTGCTGACACACCGGCATCTTGATCACTCCGAATCCGCAGCGATGCTGGCCGAGCGTGCCGGTTGCGGCGTACGGGCCGCCGATCCGCAGTTCCGCATCGGCCCGGATGGGCTGGAAGGTGGAGAGCTGATCAAGATCGGCGCCCTGAACCTCGAGGTTTTCGATACGCCCGGTCATACCAGTGACTCCCGTTCGTTATTGCTGTCCGGTCAGGACGGGGTAAGCCGGCTGATCACTGGCGACATGGTGCTCGGCCGCGGTACGACGGTGATCACCTACCCGGACGGGGATCTCGCGGCATATTTCGACTCACTCGATCTTCTGGAGCGGCTGGTCAAGACCCGTAACGTTGCCGAGCTGCTGCCCGGTCACGGGCCGATTGTTGCCGACCCATTGCGATGGTTGTCCTTCTACAAGGACCACCGGCGCGAGCGCCTCGACGAGATCCGGGCCGCTCTCGCGGCGGGCGACCGTACAGCCAGCGAAATCGTGGCTCGGGTGTACGCCGATGTCGACCGCAGCGTGTGGCCTGCGGCCGAGCAGTCGGTCAGGGCACAACTGGAATATCTGCGGCATATGGGATGAGTGCTGAGCCTGTCGCGCGCGGCTCCGTGGCGGTGCCCTTCGATAAGCTCAGTGCACATCGGCTGCGAGCTCAGCCTGGCGAGCGGGAACTCCAGGAACGCTCAGCGAGCTCATGTGCACCTCACAGGGTGCTCATAGGATCCCGCGCAACTGTCGTAGCCATGAACGCAAACCAGCAGCCTGGAATCCCAAACTTCACGTCGAATCCGCAGCCCCAGCGCCCGGATGAAGAGCCGACAGTCGTCCTGCCGAACGGTCCGTACGGCGGCTACACCGGAGCCGACTTTCCTGCTCCGGCGGGTGTTCCTCCGCTGAACGCGAACCCCGCCCCAGCGACAGTGCTGGAGCGTCCCAGACGCAGAACAGGTGCCTTGATCGCCGGCGCGGCCCTCGCCGCCATACTGGGTGCAGGCGCCGGCATCGGCTCGTACGCCTTCCTGGTCAACGATGGCAGCGTCTCACCGGTCACCGTCACGAGCGGGGCGGCGCCGCAGAGTCCAACCCTCAACGGCACTGTGGCAGCGGCTGCCGCCAAGATCGAGCCGTCGTTGGTCACGATTGCGGTGCAGTCGGGTGGCAGCGGCGGAATCGGCAGCGGCGTTGTGCTCGACAAGGACGGCCACATCTTGACCAACAACCATGTGGTCGCGGGCGCCGCCCAGGGGGGCACCATCACCGTCACCTTCCACAACGGCTCAATGGCGACTGCCAAGGTTGTCGGAACCTCTGAGTCGAATGACCTGGCAGTGATCAAGGTTGATGGTGCCAAGGATCTCAACCCGGCGACTTTCGCGAAGTCCGGCGAGCTCACGGTCGGCCAGAGTGTGGTGGCCGCCGGCGCGCCGCTCGGGCTCTCGGAGTCGGTGACCAGTGGCATCGTGTCCAACACCGCCCGCCCGGTGCGTTCTGGCGAAAACAACGACGCCGTCTATCTTGCCGTGCAGACCGATGCCGCGATCAACCCGGGCAACTCGGGTGGTCCCCTTGTGGACCTCAACGGTGACGTCGTAGGCATCAATTCCTCGATCGCCAGCACCAGCTCGGGTGCCGATGGCGGCCAGCCGGGCAACATCGGCATCGGCTTCGCCGTCCCCTCCGACGTAGCGTCGCGTGTCGCGAGCGAGCTGATCACTACCGGCAAGTCAAGCAATGCGCAACTCGGGGTGAGGTTGAGCGGTTCTGATTCTGAGCTGCCCACCTCCGCCGGTGTCCCGCTGGGTGAGGTCGTCAGCGGCGGTCCGGCTGAGAAGGCCGGCCTGCGGGCTGGAGATGTGGTGACCAAGATCAACGAGTTCCACACCACCACCACCGATGGGCTGATCGCCGCTACCCGGTTCTACGCCCCTGGGACGTCCGTCACGGTGACGTTCGTCCGCGACGGTGGCCCGGCGCAGACCGCTGAGGTGACTCTCGGCACCGCCTGAGGCGACACCCGGCCTCGCCAGATTCCCGGCTCGCCCGTTCCCGTACAGGTCGAACGCGCGAGCCGGGGTTCCACGTCTCCTGCCACGTCCCATCCCTCACCCCCATCCCTCGCTCACTCGTGTGATGGGTTGGTCAGGGGTCTGCATAGCTTGCTGACGGTCTGCACACGTTGCAACCCATGCAGACCGTAGACAACCTACGTGAACATAGGTTTCGGCGGGGGAGCGCGGTTTGGGTGGTGCCGCGCTACCTCGCCCGGCGCTCCACGCGCTCGACGTCGAGGATCGTGACAGAGCGCGGCTCCAACCTGATCCAGCCGCGGGCTGCAAAGTCAGCGAGAGCCTTGTTGACCGTCTCGCGGGAGGCGCCGACGAGCTGGGCCAGCTCCTCCTGGGTCAAGTCATGATGCACGTGCATACCGTCGTCCCGCTTGTCACCAAACCGCTGTGCCAGCTCCAGGAGCTGCTTCGCGACCCGGCCTGGGACGTCGGAGAAGACCAGGTCGGCGACCACATCATTGGCGCGCCGGAGCCGCGCGGCAAGCTGGCCGAGCAAGCCTTGAGCTACCTCGGGACGGTCGGTCAGCCATGGAATCAGCTCATCGTGTTCCAGGGTCCGCAGCTCGCAGGCCGTGACCGCCGTGGCTGTGGTCGATCGCGGTCCCGGATCGAAAACAGACAACTCGCCGAACATTTGGCCGGGTCCGAGCACAGCCAACAGGTTCTCCCGTCCCGCAGACCCGGTGCGCCCCAACTTGATCTTGCCGCTGACCACGATGTAGAGCCGGTCCTCAGAGTCTCCTTCGTGAAAGAGCACATCGCCCTTGTTGAGGTGCAGCTTCCCCATGGCAGAGGAGAGCGCGGTCGCGGCTTCGTCTTCCAGTCCGGCAAACAGCGGTGCCTTCTTCAAGACTTCCGGATCCACGCGGTACCTCCCTGATCACGGCACGGCCATCGATCGCAAGGCTACCGTTGAAAGCTCAGGAGCGTCAGGCCCTCGAAGTCGGCTCTTCCTGGCGCAGGACACTACTGTGATGGAATGAGTTCGAGCACGTCAGGCGGCGCTGTTGAGCTGGCTCCCGATGTCGCGGACCTGCCCGCAACCCTGCCGTACGACAAGTCCCGCACTGCGCTCGTACGCCGCGCCCGCACCATCAACCGCATCTTGGCGGCCACTTATCCCGACGCTCATATCGAGCTCAATTTCAGCAATCCTCTCGAGCTGCTCGTTGCTACCATCCTGTCCGCACAGAGCACCGACAAGCGTGTCAACTTGATCACGCCGTTGGTCTTTGCCCGCTATCCCGACGCTGCGGCGTACGCCGCTGCCGATCGGGCCGAGCTGGAGGAGCTGATCAAGCCCACGGGCTTCTTCCGGGCCAAGACCGACACCTTGATCAAGCTTGGCGCCGCACTGACCGAACGCTTCGGCGGCGAAGTACCGAAGCGGATGAAAGACCTGGTGACCCTTCCCGGCGTCGGCCGGAAGACCGCCAATGTAGTGCTTGGCAACGGCTTCGGCGTTCCGGGGATCACGGTGGACACCCACTTCGGACGGCTCGTCCGCCGCTTCGGATGGACCACTGAGACCGACCCGGACAAGGTCGAAGTCGCAGTGGGCGCACTCTTTCCGCCCAAGGACTGGACCCAGCTGTGCCACAACGTTATCTGGCACGGCCGACGGCGCTGCCATGCGCGGAACCCAGCCTGCGGCGCCTGCCCGGTCGCCCGCTGGTGCCCCTCGTACGGGGAGGGAGAGACCGACCCGATCAAGGCTGCCAAGCTGGTCCGGGAGCCGCGCGGATAATGAGGGTCTCGAAAACTCCGCATTGGTCGGAAATTCGACCTGCACCAGCGGCGGCGAGAGTCGAAAACTCAGCAGTGGTCGGAAATTCGACTTCCAGTGGCGGCGGCAAGGGTCGAAAACTCCGCAATGGCCGGAAACTTGAGCGAGCGAGGGGGACCTCTGGTCGGGCCTGGCTGGCGGCCGTCGCGGTACTCGTGATCGTTCTGAATGGTTGCAGCGGGTCTTCGGTGCTCACCGGGCCGAGCACGCCTGTCGAGTCGCCAACAGAGCGGGTACCGAGTCCGGAGTCGGCGGCAGACCTTGCGGCCATGAAGAAGGCGGCGGGCATCGCCGACTGTCCCAAGTCCGACCCTGAGGTCGCGGCCGTGCCGTCCGGACTGCCCGACGTCGTGTTGCCCTGCCTCGGCGGCGGCCGCGGAGTGCGGCTGGCCGGGCTTCGCGGCAAGCCGATGATGATCAACGTCTGGGCGCAGTGGTGTGAACCCTGCCGGGAGGAAGCGCCCTACCTCGCCGACGTGTCAACGACAAACAAGTCGGACTTGGAGATTCTGGGAATCGACCACGCCGACCCACGGCCGGATCTAGCGATCGAGTTTGCGCAACTGTCGACCTGGACATACCCGCAGCTGGCCGATCCAGATGTCGTGCTGCGTGCAGAGCTGCAGATCACCGGCCCGCCCCAGACCTTCTTCATCCGTCCAGACGGCACGATCGCTTATCGGCACGCTGGGCCATTCAGCTCGGCTGAAGAGATCCGCAACTTGGCGCAGAAGCACCTCGGGGTCACGCCATGACCGAAACGCAGAGCGAGCGACCTGAGTGGCTGGACGACCTGACCGATGCGCTCGCGCAGCAGTCGAGGCTCGAACAAGTGGTGTCGATCCGGCCAGGAATCGGAGCCCGGCCGGCAGCGGTGTTGGTCTTGATCGGTGATGGCCCGGCAGGTCCGGAGATCCTCTTCGTTGAGCGGGCCGCCGGCTTGCGTACCCACCCGGGACAGATCGCCTTCCCTGGCGGCGCCGCTGATGCGGATGATCATGACATTGCCGACACTGCGCTCCGCGAGGCTGCAGAAGAGACCGGCGTCGACCGCAGCGGGATTGACGTACTCGGCGTGCTGCCGCCGGCGTACGTGGAGGTGAGCGGGTTCGATGTCACAGCGGTGATCGCCTGGTGGCGCGAACCCAGCCCGGTGGCAGTGATCGATTCCCGAGAAGCAGCATCGATCGATATCGTGCCGGTCGCCGTACTCACCGATCCCGCGCATCGTGCCCAGGTCCGGCATCCGTCGGGCTACACGGGGCCGGCGTTCGAGGTGAACGCGCATCTCATCTGGGGGCTGACTGCGCACCTCTTGGATGGCGTCCTCGATCTTGCCGGATGGCAACGGCCCTGGGATCGGCATCGTGTGGTAGCGATTCCGGCGCGCTACCTGACCGACTCGACGCCGGACCGAGGAGGGCCCGATGCCCACTGATGCTGAGAAGTCCGAGCTGCTAGCGCGCTGGAATGCTACCCTGCCGCGTCAGCAGGAACTCGGCGAGAACTTGATCACTCGCTACAGCGAACCGCACCGCCGTTACCACACCACCAAACACTTGTTGCATGTCCTGACCATGATCGATCGGCTTGCTGATGATCATGACCTCTTTCTGGTGCGGCTCGCCGCGTGGTTCCACGACGCCGTGTACGCGATCCCGGCCGGCCAGGTCAGCAACGAGGAGGCCTCGGCCAGGTTGGCACTGCGTGAGCTGAGCAGGGTCGGGCTAGAACAGGAGGACCTGAACCAGATCGCACGGCTGGTCCGACTGACCGAAACCCATGTGCCGGGCCCCCGCGATCCAGAGGGTGAGCTGCTCTGCGACGCGGATCTGGCAATCCTCGCGTCCGATCCAGCGGACTACGCCGACTACGTGGCTGCCGTACGTGAGGAGTACGCGCAGCTGCCGGAGGAGGAATCTCTGGCCGGACGGCTAGCCGTGCTGACTGAGCTTGCCGACGGGGAAATCTTCCGTACAGCCAAGGGATGGCGGCTGACCGATCCCGCCCGAGTCAACATCGCCGTCGAGCTAGCTGCGTTGAGGGAGCGCCTCGGTATCGCTGTGGAAGGATCGGATGTGTGACCTTCGAGCCCACACAGACCGCCGCCGTTCCCGTTGACCGCCCCACCGATTGGTGGAAGTCGGCAGTCGTCTATCAGATCTATCCGCCGTCTTTCGCGGACAGCAATGGCGACGGCTTTGGCGACATTGTGGGGATTACCTCCCGCCTGGATTACCTGGTAGAGCTCGGAGTCGATGTGGTGTGGCTGTCGCCTGTCTATGCATCACCGATGGATGACAACGGCTACGACATCAGCGACTACCACGACGTCGATCCGATGTTTGGCACCCTCGAGGATCTGGAACGGCTCATCGCGGGCCTGCATGAGCGCGGCATCAAGATCGTCATGGATTTGGTGGTGAACCACACCTCCGATGAGCACCCGTGGTTCATCGAGTCTCGAGATCCAGCCTCGGCCAAGCGAGACTGGTACTGGTGGCGCCCGGCCCGTCCGGGCTTTGAACCTGGCAGCGAGGGTGCGGAACCGACGAACTGGCAGTCGGCGTTCTCGGGCTCGGCATGGCAGTTCGACGAGCGCAGTGGGGAGTACTACCTGCACCTCTTCAGCCCCAAGCAGCCAGACCTGAATTGGGAGAACTCCGAGGTGCGGCGCGCTGTCTACAACATGATGAACTGGTGGGTTGATCGGGGCGTGGACGGCTTCCGCATGGATGTGATCAACCTCATCTCAAAGCATGAACTCGTTGATGGTGTGCCGGCACCGGGCCGAACCCGCGTGTCATGCTTTCCCTTCACCGCCAACGGTCCGCGGCTGAATGAGTTCCTCGCCGAAATGAATTCGGAGGTAGGCCTCGATGCCCGGAACCTGCTGACAGTTGGCGAGATGCCGGGCGCGACGATTGAAACCGCCCGCAGGACCACTGATCCGGCCAATCATGAGCTGAACATGGTGTTCACCTTCGAGCACGTGAGCCTCGACTCGCTGCCTGGCGGCGGCGGCAAGTTTGATCTGGCTCCGCTTTCCTTGCCGGCGCTGAAGAATAATCTGAATGAGTGGCAGCTGGCGCTGGCCGAGGTCGGCTGGAACTCCCTGTATTGGGATAACCATGATCAACCACGGGCTGTGTCGCGGTTTGGCGACGACAGCCCCCGGCATCGGGTGAACTCCGCCAAGACCTTGGCCACAGTGCAGCACATGCACAAGGGCACGCCGTACATCTACCAGGGCGAAGAACTTGGCATGACCAACACGTACTTCAGCACCATCGAGCAGTATCGCGACATCGAGTCGATCAACTATCACGCCGACGCGCTGAGCCTGGGGATGGAGGTCGAGGCAGTGCTGCACTCACTGTCGGTGAAGAGTCGGGACAATGCCCGTACGCCGATGCAGTGGGACGACCGCTCACACGCGGGCTTCACCGCCGGGATTCCGTGGCTGCCGGTCAATCCCAACTACATCACGATCAATGCCGAGGCAGCAGTCGACGACCCGAACTCGGTGTTCCATCACTTCCGCAAGTTGATCAAGCTCCGTCATGATCATCCCGTGGTCGTGCATGGCCGGTTCGAACTGCTACTTCCTGATCATGAGCAGATCTGGGCGCTGACCCGGGCCCTGGATGATCAGGTGTTGCTGATGATCGCCAACTGCTCATCTCGACCGGCGAGTGTGCCGCCCAATGCCGTTCCCGAGTTGACCGGCGCCCAAGTGCTGCTGGCCACTCACAGCGACTCGACATCGCTCGAGCTCGAACCGTGGGAGTCACGTATCTATCTGCTCGGCTGAGCTTGCCTCCGTTTGCGGGGGCGGCGCCGTCTCGCGGTCGGCCGGTGTGTTGAGCCGGCGTGCCCGCGCGATGAACGGCAGGGCGAGTGCGGACATCGCAGCCGAAAGCAGGTATGACACCTGGTAGCCCCAGACATCGGCGCTCTTGCCCAGGGCAGGTTGTGCCACCATCCCGCCGGCGTTGTACAGCAGCGAGTCGAAAGACAGGATGGTGGCGCGCTGCTCCGAGGGAATCATGCCGTTCAGGAACGCCTGGCGGATGGGTCCACCGGCGTACGACGCCAGCGCCCAGAGCATGATCAATCCAACAACCACCCAGAAGTTACCGGCAAGCCCGATGAGTGCCAGAATCGCGACAGCCAAGGCTTCCAAGATCAATAGTGCGGTAGTGCGTCGCTTGACGGCGCGGCGGATCCACGGGGTGATCAGCCCGCCGACAATCTGAGCGCCGGCAACCAGCGCCGCGACCAGGCCAGCGATCCCGTACGCCTTCTGATTGCCCCACAGGTTCAACAGGTGAGGCTGCAGCGCGTAGAAGACATAGAATCCGACACCGCCGCTGAACATCCCAGCCAGCATGATGGCTCGGACCGCCGGCACCTTGAGGCCGTGCTCGATCGAGCTGCTGAGAATCTTCTTCATCTCGGCCATGGGCCGGTCGCTGCGGTCGGGAGTGAAGCCGAGGTCGTGCATCATGACGAAGGCGAGGACGAACATTCCGAGCAGGATCGCCGTCCGCGCGACGTACGGTGCGCCCAGATTGGTGAGCTGGGCGAGATAACCGCCGGCTAACGAGCCGCCGAGTGTCATCGCCCCGATGACAATCTGGCCGTGGGCGAAGACGCCTTCGAGCTGGCCATCGAATCTGGTTGCGGTCAGCGCGTCTACCAGCCAGGCGTCAGTAGCGCCAGAGAAGAAGGTGAATCCGAGTCCGAGGAGCGCTGAGACGATCGCCCACCAGACGAATGCCGAATGCAGCTGCCAGAGCAGCACGTAGAGACCAGTAGTCGCTGCCAGAGTGAGCGTTCCGCACAAGAACGAGGCGCGGCGTCCCCAGCGGTCCGCGACCACGCCGGTAGGAATCTCGAAGAGCACCATGCCAGCGGTGAAGAAAGCGTTGGCGGCAAATGCCTCGAAGTTGTTGAGCCCGGCGTCGAGCAGGAAGATCGTATTGATACCCCAGATCAGCGAAGCCGCCAAGGTGTTGCCCGCGGTCAGCACGTAGTACGTGCGGCGGACTGTTACCGAGGTTTGCTTCACTCATCTGACACTAACTCTCGATCCTGCTGTCGGTGATCAAGGAGCCGTGAGCCAGTCGATGATGGCTGTCGTGACTGCAGCCGGGTCCTCCTCATGCGGCAGGTGGCCGACGCCCGGCAGGCTGATGACGTCGTGCCGCGCGTTAACCCACCGTTCGGCCGCCATCATCGCGGAAAGCGGGACAAGCTGATCCTCTTGGCCGCGAATCGACAGCAGCGGTACTGACACCGGCTCTCGAAGGGCCCGGCGGAAATCTCTACCCATGCCCCGGAGGTGGTTGCGGACGAACATCCGCTGATACTCCAGGGCACAGTGCGGGCTCGGCCACAGCATCAAGGCGTCGCGGTAATGCCGGGCCTCGGCCGCAGTCAGGAATCCGGCCCCGTCGGCCGCCCAGCGGCGAAGCAGTTCCTCAATGTAGAGCCCGTCGTCCGCCATGATCCGCCGCTCCGGGAATAGCGGCAGCTGGAAGAACGCGAGCGTTGGAAGGTTGGGTCGCCACGGGAAGGCTAGTGGATGAGGGGCGGCGACGCTCACTAGGGCACGGACCGGAGCGGCCGCGTACGCCAAGGTCGTCCAGCCCGCAATGCCACCCCAGTCATGCCCGACAACCACACCGATGGAGAAGCCAAGGCTCTTGATCACGCCGGCGACATCGAAGGCGGTGGTCTGTGGGTCGTATCCGCGTGGAGTCTTGTCACTTGCGCCGTAGCCACGCAGGTCCATGGCGGCCGCACTGAAGCCGGCGGCGTCCAGTGCGGGTAATTGGTGCCGCCATGCCCACCAGAACTCACCAAATCCGTGCAGCAGCAGCACCAGCGGTCGGCGAGGGCTGAACTGCTCCCCGACCGCAACGTGAAATCGGATCCCGTTGGCCGCGATATCGCGATGACGCCACGGCCCTTCAAGCAGGATGTCGCGTACGCCGGCCCCCGCCACCTGAAGAGCTCACCCGGACTTGTTGGCTCGGCCGCAGATGCTCAGGTGATAGCTCTGGTTGGGGGGACCACTTGTCCCTCGATCTGCGGAGCGTTCGCGGCAGCGAGCGCGCGCTGCGCCGCCTCCTGGACCTCGGTCGTCGCGAGGTTGGCTTGGGCCATGGTCCGCTCCGGGGGCTTGACTCTCTTGACGAACAGGTAGCCGATCCCGGCGCAGATGCCGGCGATCAGCAGTAAGGCGACGGCCACAATCAAGAACGCGAGCCACGGCGCCAGGCCCGCGGCAACCAGGCCGGAGGCCGCAGCGAAATAGAGAAGAATAGACGCGGAGATCCCGAAGTATCCGGCAGCTCCAAACAGTCCGGCGCCAGTCCCACCGTTCTTCGCCGCAGGGACCAGCTCGGCCTTAGCTAGCTCGATCTGGTCCTGTACCAACAACTTCACATCGTCGGTGATGTTCTTGATGATGTCCCCGACTGGAAGGTCAGCCACGTCCACTCCTTTCGTCAACGTGAGCCTATCGACCTTCGCAGGCCGTTGGGACAAGCTGCGAGCGTCGGAAATCGCGCGCCGACGCACGGAGCTAGGCTGGCGCGCCGCTGTCCTGGACGAGCGAGCGAGCAGACACGCCTTTGGTCTGCGAAGCGAGTGAGGAAGGCAGCGGCTTCCGAGCGCCAGCCTCAGCGAGCGGAGCGAGCAATGCATATGGAGGGAGCGGAGGTGTTTTTCCCCTCCGCGAGCGACGACGACGGCGGCGGATTCCAAGCGCGATGCGCGAGCAGCTTAATAATGGGACTGCAGGGGGAACTGATGTCGGATTCCGGTGACTGTCTGATTCGGGAAGCCGAGCCTGGCCTCGATGATGATGCTGTTGCAGCGTTGATGGCGGAGTACCTGACCTGGGCCATTGACCGGCTTGCGACTGAATACGAAGTCGATGAGCCGCCAACCACTCCTGCATTGGTCCGTGACGGGCTGGCCAGTTTCCGTTCGCCCGTCGGGAGACTGCTGTTGGCGGAGTGCGACGGAGCACCAGTGGGGGTGGGCGCGATCCGAACCCTCAGGCCAGGCGTTGCCGAAGTCAAACGCATGTATGTCGCGCCAGGCTGGCGAGATCAACATGTCGGGTCCGCCATCCTGGATCGACTGCTCGACCAGGCACGGGAGATGGGCGCGACCACCGTACTTCTGGACACGTGTCGGTTTATGACCGACGCCCAACGGCTCTATCGCTCGCGCGGTTTCGTGGAGCGCTCGCCGTACGAGGGGACCGAAATCCCTCCGCGACTGCAACATCTTTGGATATTTTTCGAGCGCACGTCGGCTCTCGCCTAGCGCGCGGCTAGTCTGCAGAAGCGTTGGCTGTGGCCAGATTCTCCTTGATCAAATTCATCACGGAGGAGTCGGTCAGGGTGGTCACGTCGCCCAACTCCCGGTTCTCGGCGATGTCGCGGAGCAATCTGCGCATGATCTTGCCCGAACGGGTCTTGGGCAGTTCTTCGACCACCATGATCTGGCGCGGCTTGGCAATAGCACCGATTTCCTTCGCGACATGGGTCCGCAGTTCCTGCACGATCTCGACGCCGCCCTCGCCCGCATCGGCTCGCAAGATCACGAACGCCACGATCGCCTGGCCCGTCATGGGATCGGTCGCTCCCACGACGGCAGCCTCGGCGACTTTCGGGTGCGACACCAGCGCCGATTCGATCTCGGTCGTTGACATCCGGTGTCCGGAGACGTTCATCACGTCATCGACGCGACCGAGCAGCCAGATATCGCCGTCCTCGTCCTTCTTCGCGCCGTCGCCTGCGAAGTACATGTCGGGGAAGCGTGACCAGTAGTTGTCGATGTAGCGCTGATCATCGCCCCAGATGGTCCGCAACATCGCCGGCCAAGGTTTCGTGATCACGAGATAGCCACCTGATCCATTGGGCACGGGCTCGGCCTCGTCGTTGACCACCTCGACCTCGACCCCCGGAACAGCCCGCATCGCTGCGCCCGGTTTGCCCTCGGTCACGCCCGGCATCGGAGAGATCATCTGCATCCCGGTCTCGGTTTGCCACCAGGTATCGACTACCGGGGTGCGATCACCGCCGATGTAGTGGCGGTACCAGACGTACGCCTCGGGGTTGATCGGCTCACCCACTGTTCCCAGGATGCGTAGTGACGAGAGGTCGAAGGCCTCGGGAATGTCAGCGCCCCACTTCATGAACGTGCGGATCGCCGTCGGCGCGCAGTACAGCGTCGTCACCCGATATTTCTCGATGATCTCCCACCAGCGCCCCTTGTGCGGGGTGTCGGGCGTGCCTTCGTACATGACCGATGTGGCCCCATTCGCCAGCGGCCCGTACACCAGATAGGAATGCCCGGTCACCCAGCCGATATCGGCGGCTGTCCAGAAGATGTCAGTTTCGGGCTTCAGGTCGAAGGCTGCCCAGTGCGTGTACGCGACGCCGACCAGGTAGCCCCCGGTGGTGTGCAGAATGCCCTTTGGCTTACCCGTGCTGCCCGAGGTGTACATGATGTAGAGCGGGTGCTCGGCCGGGAAGGATTCGCACTCGTGCTCGTCGGACTGCTTGCCGACGAACTCATGCCACCACAGGTCGCGTCCCTCTGTCATGGGGACGTCCTGCTTGGTCCGCTGGACAACCAGCACATTGCGTACGTCGCAGCCGTACTTCAACGCTTCATCGACGGCCGGCTTCAACGTTGACGCGGTGCCGCGGCGGAAACCTCCGTCAGCCGTGATCACGATCTGTACGCCGCAGTCGATGACTCGCGAATAGAGCGCGTCTGAGGAGAAGCCGCCGAAAACCACCGTGTGGGGTGCGCCGATCCTGGCACAGGCGAGCATCGCGACGATCGCTTCGGGAATCATCGGCAGATAGATGGCCACCCGGTCGCCGGTCTTGACGCCGAGCTCGAGGAGTGCATTCGCCGCCTGCTTCACCTCACGAGCCAGCTCGGCATAGGTGATCACGCGGGTGTCTCCCGGCTCGCCCTCGAAGTAGAAAGCGACACGGTCCCCGTTGCCTGCCTCAACATGCCGGTCGACGCAGTTGTACGCGACGTTAAGGGTGCCGTCGGCGAACCACTTGGCGAACGGCGGGTTGCTCCAGTCCAGGACCTGGGTCGGCTCGGTCTGCCAGCTCAGCCGTTTGGCCTGCTTGACCCAGAAGCCCTCGAAGTCTCCCTCAGCCTCGGCGTAGGTCGCGGCGGTGACGTTGGCATGTGCTGCGAGGTCGGCGGGTGGCGGAAAGCGGCGGTCCTCGTGAAGCAGGTTGGACAGGGCCTCATCAGTCACGGCAGGTCTCCTCAAGAGCATCGATGATCCGGATCAGGCCAGGCGGCCCGCTTGGCGTTCTCGGTCTTTCGGCTTCAGCCTACGACGCTCATTTCGGGTCGACTCATGGATCTACGGGCCTACGGCAGTACCCGCATCCGTCAGCAACCTAGGTTTCGTCTCCGCGACGGCGGCCGAAACCTTCCAGATCAAAGCTTGATCCGGAGTACATCGTCGAAGTCGTCATTGATCACCAGCTTGGAGTGATCGACTTCAGCCCGCCAGCAGGAGGCCTGAAACGGCAGCATCAGCGGATCGGGTACGCGCGCGTAGTCGTCATAGATGGCGCCCACCTCAGCTACCAGCCGACTCCGGGCCGCGAGGTCCAGTCTGGCCACTGCTGGCCGCCGCTCGACCATGGAGATGAGCCCGTCGCGGGTGATCGGCATCCAATTCCGGAAGTTGCGGCGTTCCAGGAGGCCGAAGTATGGACTCTCGGCAACCTTTTCGACACTGTCCTCGCCGAAGTCGCCGCGCATCGACCCCGGGTCGGCCGCACGCATTAAGGCGATCAGTCGCCGCACCCACGGGACGGTGTCGTCGCGCGTGTTGTACGCGATCGCGAGGTAGCCACCGGGCTTGAGCACCCGGGCGATCTCACTCAGAGCGAGCCCTGGCGCAAAGCGGTGCAGCGTTTGCGCGGCGGTGACGACATCGAAGTGACACGACAGGAACGGCAACGACTCGACCTGACCGACGACGTGCAGGCGGGTGCCGAGACGGGTTGGGAGGCCGGCGACGAGCTCGGCCGTTCGATCGATGCAGAAGACCTCATGACCGGCATCGCGCAGCATCGCGGCGAATCCGCCGCGGCCCGTGCCGATGTCGAGGACCCGCGCCGGTTCCTCGCCGACCATCCATGCGGGCGCAGCTTCTGGATAAGGATTTCGCCGCGTCGCCATGGGGCAAACTTTAATGGTGCTCGACCCGCTGGCTGATCTTGCGCGCTTCGAGGGCGTGCCGTCTGCGGTAGCAGCTGCGACGGATGCAGTCGATGCGTTGCTGAGGGATCGCGGGCTCCGCAAGATCAACGACGAGCAACTCAGCCAGGCGCTACTGGCGGGAGCCAGAGCCAACGCGGAGCTGACCGAGGACCCGGCGCGATGGCAGATTGGCGCCCTCAGGCTCTCAGCTGAGCTGGCATCGCTGGCGGCTCTGATCAGGGTCGCGCCTGCGCAGGCACTGGCTCGAGCGCACGCCGTGGTCGCGCGCGGCGTCGTGCCCGACAACGAGCTCGGCAAGATCGGCTCGGAACCGGCGATGTCGTCACGCATGAACAGCCTTGGCGAGCTGCTGACCCGCCACACATCAGCGCCAGCGATCGTCGTCGGGGCCATTGCACATGCTGAGGTGGCGGTGGTGGCGCCCTTCGCTGAGGCGAGCGGCCTGATCGCGCGAGCGGCGGAACACCTGGTATTGATCGCGGCGGGCTTGGACCCGTACGGAGTGATCGTCGTCGAGGCTGGGCACGCGGAAGGCAGCTCCACCTACGCTGCTGGCTTGGAGGCGTACGCGGACGGCAGTATCACTGGCGTCAAGGGTTGGCTGCTGCGATGCGCATCAGCAGTGGCTCGTGGCGCTGAGCTTTCGCCGGCGGCTCGCCGCTGAGGTGTCGGCGTACGTGGCTGCTCGGAGGGCCACACACGCTGACAAGCCGGCGAGGGAAGAGCACATGACGCGGCGCCCACCGAGGCGGGCGCCGTGCCTGACACGTCATCACCAAGTGACCATGCGTGCATCTTTTCAACGTGTTGGCCCAGGTCAAGCCTGGATCGCAACTTCCCGTCGGGGATGGGTGATCGCCGCGTGGGTGCTGGGATGCCGTGCGAGGTCCACCGATTCGTCGGTCAAGACTGCGTGTGACAGCCTTCTCGGACTGTCACCAGGAAAAGCTCCTAGAAGCGCACTCCTTCTCGACGACTCGGCTTACCTTGCAGTCCTTTCTACCCCCATCCGGACGCAATGGAAAGGCCCCCCGGCTAGCGGAAATCTGACACCTGCGCCTGTTGGTTTGATGCCCAGGACGTGCCAACCGGTTGCTCCCCACAAGATCAAATTGCGGCGCATGACCTTTCCAGGGCTGATGCCGGCCGTCGTACCTGGCGTAGGTTTCCACCACAGGCGCGCAAACGCGCTGGGGGTGTGGCAGCCGCTGGGCGTACATTTCCCACCACGGCCGCGCAAACCCTCGGGCGTGGCAGCCGCTGGGCGTACGTTCCCGACCACGGGCGCGCAAACGCTCGGGTCAGACGCAGATCCCGGCTGGGATCCTCGTAAGCGCCTAAACCCAAGCGCGTTGTCCACAAGCCGGAGGTCGCTCGAAGAGTCATCCACAGATTTCGCGGGGCGCGGCGCATTCGGGGCCGATGTCAACACACTGCCGACATGGACCCACACAAGCTCGGCCAAACCACCGTCGTGGCGGCGATCGCCGATCCCGAGCTGCTCGACCAGGTGTTGGCCGTTACGGCAGTGGTCGGTGTCGAGCCGCTCGTTCTGAGCGACCCGGGTCAGGTGCGCCCGCACTGGGCTTCGGCGTCGATGCTGCTACTCGGCGTCGATCAGGCGGCTCGTATTGCGGCAATGGGTTTGCCGCGTCGCGCTGAGGTCTATCTGGTGTCAGGGGAGAACACCTCCGCTGCCCAGGCACAGCAGTGGTCGATACGACTCGGCGCAGCGCTGGTGCCTCTGCCAGCGAGTGCAGGTTGGCTGTCTGAGGCCCTCGCTGATGTCAGCGGAGCAGGTCGCATGACCGGCAGCCTGGTCTGTGTCGTGGGCGGCTCCGGCGGGGTCGGTGCTTCGACGCTGGCCGCAGGGCTTGCGTTTGTTGCGGCTCGCGCCTCGCAGCGCACGATGCTGATTGACGCCGACACCCGCTCAGGCGGGCTCGACCTGCTGTTGGGCGCAGAACGTACAGCCGGTTGGCGCTGGCCACGGCTCGCTACTGCGCGCGGACACCTCGGCGAGCTGGCGGGGCAGCTGCCAGCTGTGGAAGGCGTTGATCTGCTCTCCATGGCCCGGGGTGAGGCGACGCCAGGTTGGGAGCTGCAGGCAGAGCAACTGAAGTCGGTGCTGCTGTCGGCCATGCGAAGCCATGACATCACGGTGGTCGATCTGCCTCGAGCGCTTGGCGCTGCCGGTTGGGAGGCGCTTCGACGAGCCAAGCTGTCAGTGCTTCTGGTGCGGGACGACGTCCGCGGGATCGCCGCCGGTCGTGAAGTGGTCCGGGAGCGGGAAGGCGAGTGCGATCGCTTCGGACTGGTGGTCCGCCAGAGTCGGTCACGACTGCTGGAGCCGAATCTTGTGGCCACCGGCGTCGGTTTGCCTTTACTTGGATCGTTCCTCGATGACCCGGGATTGGTTTGGGCCGCCGAGCGAGGCGACCCGCCGGGGCGGTCTGCCCGTAGCTCCCTCGCCCGGCTCTGCCGGGAGCTGCTTGGCGATCTGCCGCAGTGGCGCTCGCCGAAGTGAAGGCGCTGGCGAGGACGTGACCGCCACCGTGAAACCGCTAGCAACCGGGAATCTTGGCGTCGACGACCGGGCGCTGGATCTCGTCAGGGATCGCCTTACCGGACTCGGCCGCCGCTACACGCCGGCTGATGTGGCCACAGCCATGCGAGACGAGGGTCTCATCGTCAGCGACTCGGCTGTGCTCGACACCGTGGAGTCGTTGCGACGGAACAGCGTTGGCGCGGGCATATTGGAGCCGCTGCTTCATGAGCCTGGGGTGACTGATGTTCTGGTCAACGGCCCGGACCAGGTGTTCGTCGATCGCGGCGCCGGCCTCGAGTTGACCGATCTTCGCTTCCCGTGCGAAGCCGACGTACGCCAGCTCGCCCAGCGACTGGCAGCCACTGTCGGTCGGCGCCTCGACGATGCGGTGCCTTTCGTCGATTCAAGGCTGGCGGATGGAAGTCGGGTGCATGCAGTGCTCGGCACGCTGGCCTCACCAGGCACCTGCATCTCCCTGCGCGTGCCTGCTCAGCGAAGCTTCTCGCTCGACGACTGCGTGGCTTCTGGCTCCCTCACTCCGGGCGCGGCGCATCTCTTGTCACGCATGATCGAGGCCAAACTGGCGTTCCTCATCAGCGGTGGAACCGGCTCAGGCAAAACAACTCTGCTTGCCGCACTGCTGGCTCTGGTGCCGCGACACGAGCGGATCGTCATCGTCGAGGACTCGCGCGAGCTCGCGCCCAACCATCCGCATGTCCTACGGATCGAAGGTCGGCCCGCCAACACCGAGCTCGCCGGCGCCATCAGCCTGACTGATCTGGTCCGTCAGTCACTGCGCATGCGTCCGGACCGGCTGGTAGTAGGTGAGGTACGCGGGGCGGAGATCGTCGACCTGCTGACAGCGATGAATACCGGTCATGAGGGTGGTTGTGGCACCGTCCACGCCAATTCCACGGCCGATATCCCGGCTCGCCTGGAAGCCCTAGCTTCGCTCGGCGGGCTCCCGCGGGCCGCATTGCACGCGCAGCTCGCCTCAGCGCTGGATGCGGTCATCCATGTTGCCCGCGACAACTCTGGCATGCGCCGGGTTGCCGAGATTTCGATCTTCATCCGCGAGCAGGGGAGCGGGCTGGTCCGCAGCGAGCGCGCCGTTCACTTCGGCCCTGACGGGGGCACCGTGCTGGGTCCGGGCAGTCGCCAGCTGGAACGGATGCTGGACCGTTGATCATGATCATGGTGTGCCTCAGTTGCGCGATGCTGACCGCGTGGTTGGCGGTGCCGCGCCCGGCGGCGCGCCGCCTCAGCAGCCGACTCGCACCGCGGACACCAGCGTCCGTCACCGGGGCACACATCGAGAATGGCACACAGCGGACACGATTATGGACGGTCTTGCCCATCGTGATCATCTTGCTTGGCCTGATCATTGGTGTCGGCTATATGACAGAGGCTCCGGGCGCCGTACTCGCCAGCGCTGCGCTGCTGGTCGTCCTCACGGCCGCTCGCCTGGTTGCCCAGCACCGACAACGAAGATCAGCCCGCCGGGCGCGAGCCGCCGTCGCCCTCGCCTGTACGGTGCTGGCGTCCTACCTCCGCGTCGGACAGGTGCCATCCGCTGCACTGGCCATCGCTGCGGCTGACTGCGAGGTATTACGCGACGGGCACCATGCGCATAGCCTCGGCGGGGATGTGGGCCACGTTTGGCGGCAGCAGGCACGACGTGCCGGGTGCAACGGACTTCTCGATCTCGCGCGGGCCTGGCAGGTCTCGGTGGAAACCGGTGCGCCGATGTCTTCCACCCTTGATCAGGTTGCGGCTAGCCTCTCGGCCGACCAAGAGTTGATCCGGGTCGTCAACAGCGAGCTTTCCGCCGCCCGCGCAACGAGCAAGGTGATGGCTGCCCTGCCCCTGTGTGGCGTCGGCATTGGCTATTTGCTGGGAGGTGATCCGGCACGCTGGCTGCTGGCTGGTCCCGCTGGCTGGGCATGCCTACTGTCGGGGGTTCTGCTGGCTTGTGGTGGTGTCTTGTGGATTGAGGCTCTGGCTCGACGCGCCTCCGCGGAGGGGTAGCCCGTGCCCTCCATCTTGATCACGACCATGCTGACCGGGCCCATGTCAGTGTCGAATACCGCCCTGTTGTGCGCAGGGTTCGTCGGATTGGCGGTACTTCTGCTGTTGCGGCATCCCGCAGGTCAGCTTCGCCGGATGACACGCAGGAGATCAAGGCTCACCGGGGCGGTGCGCCCGCTCGTACGGCTGCTGCGGGGGCGAGCGGATGCGCCGGCGCTGACCCACCGTGTGCTATTGAGCCTCTTCTGTGCCCTCGCCCTTGGCCTGGCCGGGGCTCGGATCGATGGCTGGTTCGGAGGCCTGCTCTGGTTCGCGATGCCAGTGGTCGCTGCAACCGGAGTGCTGGCGCTTGGCTGGGTCGAGCCACGGTCGACACACCGCCGCCGACAACAGTTGATCATGGAAGTCCCGCAGGCGTTGGAGCTGATGGCTGCCTGCCTCGGCGCCGGCCTGCCCGCCCGTGCGGCGTGCGCTGCGGTCGTACGGACCTTCGACGGTCCCGTCGCTGATGATCTTGGTCAGGTCTTAGGGCTGCTCGAGCTCGGCGTGGGCGATGTGGCGGCCTGGCGGACTCTTCATGATCATCCGCAGTTAGGCCTGGCAGCCGCGGATCTGGCTCGCTCAGTGGAGTCGGGAACCTCCATGGTGGAAGGCCTGCGACATCACGCTGCTGCGGCTCGCGAGGCACAGCGGAGTGAGCTGCTGGTGCGGGCCCGAGCAGTCGGCGTGCGCAGCGTGCTGCCGCTGATGACGTGCTTCATTCCCTCCTTCATGCTGCTGGGGATCGTGCCGGCCGTGGCCTCTGCTGTCTTCAACGCGCTCCCCTGACGATGGCTCACGCGGAGATATCCACAGATCGCCGGGCACCCCGAGCGCTGTCAACAGATTGTCGCCCGGCCGCACGATAGGGCTCTTCATCCGGAAACTCCATACGCATCAGAACCGATGCCGCACCCAGGAGCGGTGCGCGACACCTGAGGAGGAACCGATGACTGGAGACATCTCTGTGGCGGAGACAGACGCGGCGCCCGAGGCCCCGCCAAGTCACCGTGACCAGCGGGGCATGGTGAGCGCCGAGTGGGCGGTCGGCATCATTGCCGCCATCGCCATCGCCGGCGTGCTGCTGGGAATCGTGACCAGCGGACCGGTCCACGACGCTCTGCTCAAGTTCATCTTGATGGTGATCCACTCGTTCTCCGGCTTCTTGCAGTGAGACAACCGCGAGCCGAGGCGAGTCGGGGATCGTGACGTGCGGAAGATCAGAGCGCAGGATGGACGGGGCATGGTGACGGCCGAACTGGCTGTCACCACTCTGGCAGCGTTCGCCGTGCTGACCATGATGTGTTGGGGGATCTATCTGGTCGTTACCCAGCTCCGCTGTGTCGACGCCGCGGCCGCCGTCGCCCGTCAGGCAGCCCGCGGGGACACGACCGCGGTCGGCAAGGCAAAGGCTACTGCGCCGATAGGAGCGACGATATCGATCGACAAGCGGCCGAGCCTGGTCACGGTCATCGTGCGAGTCAGGGCTCGACCGTTGGGTCGCTCGCTGCCTGCGATGCCCCTCGAGGCTCGTGCGCAGGTGGTTCCAGAGCCCACAGCAAGCGAGGGGCCATGAGCACGCAGAGAACCGTGGGCTCGGAGTCGGGAAGCTCATCGGTTCTTATGGCCGGGATCCTGGGCGTCGTTGTGGCGCTCAACGGTGCCGCCTTGGTGATGGCCGGCTACGCCGTCGGCTATCACCGGGCTCGTGCCGCGGCTGACCTCAGCGCGTTGAGTGGGGCAGCGGCGTTCCAGCAGAGCCGGGACCCGTGTGCCCAGGCAGCGCTGACGGCTAGGCACAACGGTGCGCGACTGGATCGTTGCAGTCAGGTAGGCGATGCAGTCGACTTCGTGGTGACTGTGCGCGTCTCGGTTGTGGCGCACACGCGCATTCCGCAGATGCCGAGCACGGTCGCTGCGGAGGCTCACGCAGGTCCGGTGCCGGATATGCGCTGAGCCTATCGAGGCGTTCCGAGGACTTTGACAGATTCTGCCGGCGCTCCCTGGGCCGACAGGTGGCGGCCTGAGCCGCACACCGGAGAGGAGCGATCGTCAGCAGTACCTTCGTCTTCGGCGACGGGCGGTGGCTGTGGGCTTTCCATCAGCAGTCGCCGGCCTGACTCCCGAACATCGACCGTTCAAGGTTGGGTGTGTCGTTCCTCTCGTCCTCAGGAAAACGCACCCAAGGTGACACCTGACGCTGTGGGTCCACGAGGGGTTCAACCGAGTTCGAAGATCTCGGGGGACGCTATTTCTGAGGCTCGTCCTTGGCCAGCGCATCCGCCTCATCCAGCATCGCCCGCCGCTCGGCCGGCGTCGTCGAGGACTCGCCTTCCGGCTCGAGACTCGACTTCTCCTTGCTGCTAGTGGTGGCCGGTTCAGTGCTGCTGCTGGTGGTGGTCGGTTCAGTGCTGCTGCTGGTGGTGGTCGGTTCAGTCGTGTCAGAGTCGCTCGTCGCCGAGGTGTCCGACGTCTTGCTGGTGGTCGTTGAG
This sequence comes from uncultured Actinomycetota bacterium, assembly GCA_963759635.1. Classification (GTDB taxonomy): domain Bacteria; phylum Actinomycetota; class Actinomycetes; order Propionibacteriales; family Propionibacteriaceae; genus Microlunatus. Next base: position 22,861 of record CAVXAP010000027.1, on the reverse strand, counting down.
GTTTCCTCCGGATTAGCCCTCGAGCCCGGGAGCTTGTCGCCTGCGGCCTGCATCAGGACCTTTCTCTCCGTGCGCCGTGCCCGTCCGCGACGGATACCCGTCCGCAGTAGCAGCAGCGCCAGGATCGTCACTGCCATGGCGACGGCGCCGGTGATGAAGATGCCCGCGGCGTTCGCGGGGACGACGGCTCCGAAGATGGACAGGTCGTAGACCTCCGGGTTGCTCACCACAATCGCGATAACGAGCACCGCCACCAGGACAAGCAGTATCAAAGCGAGCACGACCATAGCGCCATTATTCATCCGGGGGCGTACGCTCGAAGTCAGCCACGCGAAGAGGCGTCTTCCCAATCGTCGCCCGTGGGTCCTCCGGGGTCGATCCGAGCGGTCGGGGCCGGTTGCCGAGCGCATTGCGATGTGTTCGTGTGTACGCCTCGATGAGGAAACCAGTGCTATTTGTGGTTAGACTTCGCGAGCGGCTAAGGGCAGTAGCCGCAAGTACCGAGTGTCTCAGGAGGGCGATGTATGTCCCTGCTTCCAGTTCCCTTGGAAGTGACTTCTATTAGCTTGTCGGGAGTCAACCTGACGTTCGTCGCAGCGGTCGGCGTTATCGCCTTGATCGCCCTTGTGATGGCCATGATCTTCCGCCGCGAGGTGCTGGCGGCGGGTGATGGCACACCGAACATGCAGTCAATCGCGCGCGCCGTACAGGAAGGTGCGAGTGCCTATCTCGGTCGCCAGTTCCGCACTCTGAGTGTGTTTGCTGTCGCCGCGTTCTTCCTCCTACTGCTGCTCCCAGTCCACGCCAGCGCGGACTTCAGCAGCCTGACGTTACGCATATGCCGCTCCGTCGCATTCCTAGCCGGAGCGGTCTTTTCTGCCATGATCGGGTTTCTCGGCATGTGGCTGGCCGTCCGTGCCAACGTACGCGTCGCTGCTGCCGCCCGCAGTGAGGGTCGCGATCCAGCCATGAAGATCGCCTTCCGAACCGGAGCGCATGTCGGCATGGCTACCGTCGGGCTGGGCCTGCTGGGCGCCTCTTTGGTGGTCTTCATCTTCCGCGGCGACGCCCCAACCATCCTCGAGGGCTTTGGCTTCGGCGCGGCTATGCTCGCCATGTTCATGCGCGTAGGCGGCGGCATCTTCACCAAGGCGGCCGATGTGGGCGCCGACCTGGTGGGCAAGGTCGAGCAGAACATTCCCGAGGATGACCCGCGTAATGCCGCGACCATTGCAGACAACGTCGGTGACAACGTCGGCGACTGCGCCGGCATGGCCGCCGATCTGTTCGAGTCCTACGCCGTCATGTTGGTTGCGTCTCTCATCCTCGGCAAGGCCGCCTTCGGTGAGTCCGGCCTGGTGTTCCCGCTGATCGTGCCGGCCATCGGAGTCATCACAGCCATCATCGGCATCTTCCTGACGCGGCCACGAGCGGGCGAGAACGGCCTCAAGACCATCAACCGCTCCTTCTATCTCTCTGCCGCCATTTCCGCCGTGCTCGTCGCGATCGCCGCATTCGCGTACCTGCCTTCCTCCTTCGCTGCACTCGACGTGCCAGGCGTGGAGATCGGACCGATCGACGATCCGCGGATCGTCGCTGTCGGCGCGGTGGCTATCGGCATCGTGCTCGCAGTTCTCATCCTCAGCCTGACCGGCTACTACACAGGCACCGAGGATCGCCCGGTCAAGAATGTCGGCAAAACATCGCTGACTGGCGCCGCGACCGTGGTGCTCGCCGGAATCTCGGTCGGACTGGAGTCGGCGGTCTACACCGCGATCGTCATCGCTGCAGCTGTCTACGGTGCGTTCCTGCTCGGCGGCTCCGGGGTCGTCGGCCTGTTCGCGATCGCCCTCGCCGGCTGCGGGTTGCTCACCACCGTTGGTGTGATCGTCGCGATGGATACCTTCGGCCCCGTCTCCGACAACGCCCAGGGCATCGCCGAGATGTCGGGCGACGTGCACGGTGCAGGCGCCCAGGCGCTGACCGAACTGGACGCGGTCGGCAACACCACCAAGGCCATCACCAAAGGCATCGCGATTGCCACCGCCGTGCTTGCCGCGACCGCTCTCTTCGGCTCCTACACCGACTCCGTCCGCAGCGTGCTGGCCGAGAACTACGGCCGGTTCATCGAGCAGGCCGTCGTATTCGCCCCGCAGACGCTCGTGGGCCTGATTCTTGGCGCTGCCGTGGTCTTCTTGTTCTCGGGTCTGGCGATCAGCGCCGTCGGCCGTGCCGCCGGTGCGGTGGTCTTTGAGGTACGCCGCCAGTTCCGGGAGATCCCCGGGATCATGGACGGCTCCGGCAAGCCCGAGTACGGCAAGGTCGTCGACATTTGTACCAAGGACTCGTTGCGCGAGCTTGCAACGCCTGGGCTGCTGGCCCTCATGGCCCCGATAGCCGTCGGATTCGGCCTCGGCGCATCGGCGTTGGCCGGCTACCTCGCAGGTGCCATTGCGGCCGGAACCTTGATGGCGGTCTTCCTGGCCAACTCGGGCGGCGCCTGGGACAACGCCAAGAAACTGGTCGAGGACGGCCATCACGGCGGCAAAGGTTCTGTCGCCCATGCCGCCACGGTGATCGGTGACACCGTTGGCGACCCATTCAAAGACACCGCGGGGCCTGCGATCAACCCGCTGATCAAGGTCATGAACCTGGTGTCCCTGCTGATCGCCCCCGCAGTTGTCGCCATGTCGCCGCTCGCCACCACACCGAGTGCCCTGCGCTACGTGATCGCAGCTATCGCGTTGGCGGTCATCATCGTTATGGTGACCATCAGCACCCGCCGCGAGGTGGCGATCGCCAGCTCGCCAGACCAGCAACCGCGTCCGGAGCTCGAGGCCGAGGGCGCGGCAGACCAGAAACCGCGTCCACAGCTCGAGGCCGAGGACACGGTCGAGGTCCCGAGGAAGCAAGCCGAGACAAAGGTTGACAAACTAGCTCAATGAGCGACGCCGGTCGTTGGTGCCTGCCGGATCCCGCCCGCAAGGCACACTGGATTGCGATGACCAGCAATTCCTACGGCGACGGTTCTACCCGCGGCTTCGATAAAGTGCCGCCCAATGTGTACCAACCTGATCCTGCGCAGGCTGGATACCCACCCCCACAAGCACCACAGCCAACCGGACCGCTGGGCTACGGCCAAGCATGGCCTGGACAGCCGTACGGGCAGGTCGGGCCGTACGGATCGCCTCCCTACCCGCCGCCTATGCCGGTTTCGACGAGCGCGCTGCCCGAGGTCCCACGGGTCTACCAGCAGATGCTTCGCGGGCCGCATTATCGCTGGTGGAAGCCGCTGCTCAGCCTCGTCCTCGTCCTGCTGCTGACTCTGATCATGATGGGCCTCGCAATCGTGCCCGTGCTAGTCGCCGGACTGGTCAGCGGAGCGCCCGACCTCGTCGAGTACACGGTGAGGACAACCAGCGACATCGCCAATTTGGGCCCGATCGGCTTCCTCTACCTGAATCTCACGCTCATCGTGCTCATCCCGGCCAGCGGTCTGTCGATCTGGATTGCGCACGGCATTCGGCCGGGGTACTTGTCTTCGGTCGCGGGCAGAATCCGCTGGCGGTGGTTGCTGCGCTGTGTCGCTGTCATCCTGCCGCTGTGGGCGCTGTACACCCTGCTTGGTGTGCTGGTCGACCCATTCAGCTCTCCGCGCCCGGATCACTGGGTGGCGCTGTTGGTCATCGTGCTGCTCCTGACGCCACTGCAGGCAGCGGGGGAGGAGTACTTCTTCCGCGGCTGGATCATGCAGAACGTAGGAGCCTGGTTCGCGCGGCCTATGGTCGGGCTTGTGGTCTCGCTTGCCGTGTCGGCCGCCGCCTTCTCAACTGCGCACCTGAGTCCGGACCCATGGGTGCTGGGCACCATCGCTTGTCTCGCGGTGGCTTCAGGACTGGCGGCGTGGTGGACCGGTGGGCTGGAGGCCGGCATTGCGATGCACGCGGTCAACAACATGCTGACGTTGAGCGTGGTCATCATCTTCGGAGGCTGGTCTCAGGCATTCGTCCGAAGCGATACGACCGGTACGCCGTTGATGTTGCTGATGGCGGTGGTGGTGAACGGGAGCGCGCTCGCCCTGATCCTGTGGCAGGCCAAGCGTGTGGGACTGCAGCGTTACTACCAGCCACCTGCTCGGCCAGTCGGTCCGACGAGCGTCCCGCCGGCACCGGCGTACCCTCTCGGTCAGTACCCGGCGCCGTAGCGGGAATTCATTTCGAAACGGTGACGTTCACGGCCGTAGTTGATCCTGGCCCGTAGAGTAAGCGCGCTGGGGGCGCGGCAGCTTGGTCATTTGGGTCGTAGATGACGATCCAATGCTCCGCCGCGCATGTGATCACGTCGAACGAGAAAGTGAGGATCGGTGGCAGCGAACGCAGGGGGCAGGCGACTCGTGATCGTCGAGTCCCCGACGAAGGCTAACAAGATCGCGAGTTTTCTGGGCGACGGTTACATCGTCGAATCCAGCCGCGGTCACATTCGCGACCTCCCGACCGGTGCCGCCGAAGTCCCCGCCAAATACAAGGGTGAGAAGTGGGCTCGCACCGGCGTGAACGTGGACAACGGCTTCGAGGCCCTCTACGTCGTCAACCCGGAGAAGCGGGCCACGATCCGCTCACTCAAGGACGCACTGGCCAGTGCCGACGAGCTGTTGCTCGCCACTGACGGCGACCGCGAGGGCGAGGCCATCGCCTGGCACCTGCTGCAGGAGCTCAAGCCCAAGGTCCCGGCGAAACGCATGGTCTTCCACGAGATTACCCAAGCAGCCATTGCCGAGGCGGTCGCCAACCCCCGTGATCTTGACGAGGATCTCGTCGACGCCCAGGAGACCAGGCGGATCCTTGATCGTCTGTACGGCTATGAGGTCTCGCCCGTGCTGTGGAAGAAGGTTATGCCGCGGTTGTCGGCTGGACGGGTGCAGTCGGTCGCGACCCGGCTCGTCGTGGATCGGGAACGGGAACGCATCGCCTTCCGGAGCGCCTCGTACTGGGATCTGGACGCGATCTTGGACGCCGGCCCCGATGCCCAACCTCCTCTCTTCCCGGCGCGGCTCACTCGGGTTGGTGAGCGACGGGTTGCCCAGGGGCGCGATTTCGACAGCCGCGGTTCTTTGATCACCAAGGACCATGATCAGCTCGTGGTCCTGGACGAGGATCAGGCGCGGGCGCTGGCAGACTCACTCCGCTCGGCTAGCTTCGAGGTGGACAGTGTCGAGTCCAAACCCTACAGCCGCCGCCCATATGCGCCCTTCCGCACAACCACAATGCAGCAGGAAGCCGGCCGCAAACTCGGATTCACCGCGCAGCGGACGATGTCGGTCGCTCAAGATCTCTACGAGGCCGGGTTCATCACCTACATGCGGACTGATTCGGTCACGCTCTCCGGCAGTGCGATCGCCGCGGCCCGGCACCAGGTCCGTCAACTTTTCGGCCCTGACTACCTGCCGGACCAGCCGCGGATCTACACATCCAGAGTCAAGAACGCTCAGGAGGCGCACGAGGCGATCCGCCCTGCTGGCGAAACCTTCCTGACGCCCGCCCAAACCAGGCTGACCGGTGATCAGTTCCGGCTCTACGAGCTGATCTGGATGCGCACGATCGCCTCGCAGATGAAGGACGCCGAGGGCCTCTCGATCACGGTCAAGATCAACGCTCAACCTCGCGATGGCGAGCTGTGCACCTTCGTTGCCTCCGGCCGGACGATCACCTTCCACGGCTTTCTCAAGGCCTACGTGGAATCGGTCGAGGAGACCGACGGCCATACCGATGACGAGCAGACCCGGCTTCCGCACCTCACTGCCGGGCGGCCACTGCGGCCCGAGTCCGTGACGGCGTCGGGGCATGAGACGCGTCCACCGGCTCGTTACACCGAGCCGTCGCTTGTGGCCAAGCTGGAAGAGCTGGAGATTGGCCGGCCGTCGACATACGCGACGATCATCCGCACGATCACTGCGCGGGATTACGTGTTCAAGAAAGGTACGGCACTCGTGCCGACCTGGTTGGCTTTTGCAGTCACCCGGTTGCTCGAGGAGCACTTCCCCAAGCTGGTCGACTATGCCTTCACCGCAGAGATGGAAGAGGTGCTGGATCAGATCGCCGATGGGCATGCCGAGCGGCTCAGGGTCTTGACCGATTTCTATTTCGGCAGTGACGACCGTGAGGGCCTGCACCGGCTGGTGTCGGAGCTTGGTGAGATCGACGCTCGCAAGCTTTCGACGTTCGAGATCACTGATCTTGACTCCCTCTCGACGGGCGCGCCCAAGATTGTGGTTCGGGTCGGTCGCTACGGCACCTATGTGGAGGATGACGAGGGTCGTCGCGCCAATGTCGCTGATGATCTTCCACCGGATGAGCTCACTGTTGATCTTGCTCGGGAGCTGCTGGCGAAGCCGGTTGGCGAGGAGCGAGAGCTGGGTCTGGATCCGGAAACCTCGCGAGTGATCGTCGCAAAGAGCGGGCGTTTTGGCCCGTACGTGACCGAAATCCTCGACGAGGACGCACCGAAAAGCGCCAAGCCCCGCACTGGATCGCTGCTCTCCTCGATGAGCCTGGAGGAGGTCACCCTGGAGGAGGCGCTCCAGCTGATGAGCCTGCCGAGGGTGGTGGGCACAGATGAGGACGGTGTGGAGATCACCGCACAGAATGGACGCTACGGCCCGTATTTGAAGAAGGGCACCGACTCACGCTCCTTGGAGAGCGAAGATCAGATCTTCTCGATCACCGTTGAGGAAGCTCGGGCTATCTACGCCCAACCCAAGCAGCGCGGCCGGGCGGCCGCCAAGCCTCCACTCAAAGATCTTGGCGCCGACCCTGCCTCCGGGCGGCCCATGATCATCAAGGAAGGTCGTTTCGGCGCTTACGTTACCGACGGCGAGATCAACGCGACGTTGCGGCGAGGCGACGATATCGACACCATCACCGCCGAGCGCGCCGCCGAGCTGTTGGCCGAGAAACGGGCCAAAGGACCAGCACCCAAGAAGCGCCCGGCCAAGCGGAGGCAAGCGGCGGCAGCAACCACATCGACTCCGAAGCCGGCCGCGAAAGGAGTGGCGTCGAAGCAGGTACGCGCCAAGGCCGGCTGACCCTGACTTGGTCGTCTTAGGGATCACCGATGCGGACAAGACAGCACTAGTGTTCGACCATGGGTAAGAAGAAGCGCCGCAAGGCGAATGCGGGCAAGCGCAACAGGCCCGTGGCTGCCCTGCCAGCGGCGCTTCCTGAGGGGTCCAGCACTAATCCCGTGGGCCAGCGCTACTACGACATGCCTTACAGCGCAGCGACGCCTCGCTTGATCAATCCTGATCTTGGTCTGCACCATCTAGTCGCCCGGGTCGGACACAACGGCGCGTACGAGATCTCGGTGACGTTATTGGACGCGCCTGATCACCGGCTGATCCGATCTGGCGTCCTGCTTGCCCATCGGGTATTGGACGGGCGCGGCGAGTGGTACATCACCGCCCCCGACTGGCAGCCGCTGTTGCCCATTGACCGGATCGAATTGATGGGTCATGCCGATCTTCCTGACGAGCTGGCCGACATGATCCGACCGCTGCGTCGCCGGGCGACGCTGGGACCGGTTGCGGCACTCACTTGTGATCGGCGGGAGTTTGCGCTGCGCGACGACGAAGGAACCACGCTGGCTTTGCTGCGCGACGACAAGGTCACCGTACGCCGCGGCGGCCTGACTACCGCTCGCTACCGCGAGGTCTTGATCACCCCAGTCGGGCCTGGACTGGACGACGAGCAGGCGGCGTGGCTGGACCGTTCCCTGCTGCAGGTCGGCGCTACCCAAGTACCACGTTTCCCGCGGCTGGTCTCTCGGCTCGGCGCCCCCGCAACCGGGTCGACCGACATACCGATACCCGGCCCGTTCGATGCGGCGGCGACCTTCAAGAAGTTCGTCTCGCAATTGGTCGCGCTGCGGCTGCGACAGATCGTGGAAGCCGATCTCGCGATCCGCGCCGGCGATCTCGCAGCCGTCGACCGGCTGGCCGAACAGGCGGCGCGGCTGAGGGACGAGCTCAAGGGCCTCTCGGTGGTACTTGACCCTGAGTGGGTCGAGGATCTCTATGACGAGCTGGGCTGGATCAGCCTGGAAGAAAGCTCGCCCAATGGGCACGAGCACGAGCGGCTGACCGCTCGGTTACGCAGCGAGCGCTATCTCACTGTGCTGGAACGGCTCGTTGCCGCGGTCCGCTCGCCCAAGCTGGCCGATCAGCGCTCCGATCCTGCCGCTGAGGTCCTCGCTGGACTGGTCTCGATGGCTGTGACGCGCATGCGTCGCTGCGCGGATCACCTCAACGTCGACTCTCTGGACGAGGAGTGGGACGAGGCCTGGCAGGAGATGGGACGACTCGAATGGGTGGTTGGGGTGGCAGGCCAGGTGCTTCCCGAGGAGTCGGCGACCATCCAGCACCAGCTGCTCAAGCCTCGGCAGCTGTTGTCGGCAATCCATAACGATCATCACCGCGAGCAGGCCACGTACGAGCGGGTGGCGAATCTGCTTCCGGAGCAGGCATTTGCCGCTGGCCGCGACTTCGAACGTGAGACCCGAAAGTCACGCCATATCCGGCGCGAGTTCATGGACGTTTGGGCTAAGACCAAGAAGAAGCTCGGCGCGTGAGCACAGCGGGTGGGGCCTTTGTCGTTTTCGAGGGCGGTGACGGGGTCGGCAAGACGACCCAAGTCGACCGGCTTTGCGCCTGGTTGGACAATGCAGGACACCAGGTACTGAGGACCTTCGAGCCCGGCGACACGAGCGTCGGAGCGATGATCCGGCGAATCGTCCTGGACCCGGCCACCGGTGACATGTCGCCGCGCGCTGAGGCATTGCTGTACGCAGCCGACAAGGCACAACACATCTTCACGGTGGTCAGGCCCGCGCTCGAGCGCGGCGCCGTTGTGGTGTGCGATCGATATGTCGACTCGATGCTGGCCTATCAGGGGGCTGGTCGGGTTCTCGAGCCTGCCGACCTTGGGTGCATCGCGCGCTGGGCCACCGAGGATCTGCGACCCGATCTGACTGTGGTGTTGGACGCTGAGCTCAGCGACGGGATCCACGCCAAAGCTCAAAAGGACCGCCTCGAGTCGGCCGGAGACGTGTTCCATGAGCGGACGCGACAGTTTTTTCTTGAGCTGGCGCGGCGGAACCCAGAGCGCTATCTGGTGCTCAATGCCCGCGCGTCACGGGAGGAGATCGCTGCCCAGGTGGTCGCTCGGGTCGCGCCATTGCTGACACTGGCACGCCACCGGTGATGTCAGCAGTGAATGGCAGAGTTGGTTGACATGACTGCACCGCTCACGGATTCGGTGGCTAGGGCCCCCGACCGGGGGCCCGGCGTCTGGGCGGAGCTGATCGGTCAGACGGCGGCCGTCGCGATGTTGCAGCGCGCCGCGGCGGGCGAACCGCATGCCATGAGTCACGCCTGGTTGTTCACGGGTCCTCCCGGTTCAGGACGATCGAATGCGGCGCGGGCCTTCGCGGCCGCGCTGCAGTGCAGCTCGGGAGGCTGCGGGGAGTGCACCGCGTGTCGTACGTCGTTGTCCGGTGCGCACCCAGACGTCACGCTGGTGCGTACAGAGTTGTTGTCGATCGGCGTCGACGAGGTGCGTGAGCTTGTCCGCCGGTCCGCCATGCGCCCGACGCTCGGACGCTGGCAGGTCATTGTGATCGAGGATGCCGATCGGATCACCGAACGCGGAGCCGATGCACTGCTGAAGAGCATCGAGGAGCCGGCGCCGCGTACGGTGTGGATGTTGTGCGCGCCGACCGCTGATGATGTGGTCGCCACGGTCCGATCGCGTTGTCGCTTGTTGACCTTGCAGACTCCGACTATCCCGGCGGTGGGACGACTGCTCGAGACCCGCGATGGCATTGCACCGGAGCTGGCGGCGTACGCGGCACGCGTTTCGCAGGGTCATATCGGGCGGGCGCGTGTGCTGGCGCGCGACGAGAGTGCTCGGAATCGGCGGCAACAAGTGCTGCAAATCCCTTTCCAGTTGCATGGGCTGGGCGCATGCCTGGCGGCAGCGGCTCAGGTGATCGAGGCGTCCTCGGCGGAGGCGGCGGCGGCGACTGGCGAGCTGGACGCCACCGAGCGGGCGGCACTGGAAGAGGCCTTGGGATTCGGTACGAAGGGGGCGAAGCCGCGCCAAGCTCAGGCTGCGATCAAGGAGCTTGACGAACAGCAGCGGGCTCGCACCAAGCGCTTTCAGCGGGATGCGATTGATCGAACACTCACCGAGCTGACAGGCTTCTATCGCGATGTGCTGAGCATCCAGACCGGGTCGGGAGCACCGCTGATCAATGAGGACTTGACGTCTCAGATTGTTGTGCTGGCGCGAAAGTCGACCCCCGAATCGACGCTGCATCGGATCGATGCGCTGCTTGGTTGCCGCACGGCGCTTGAGGGAAACGTTGCGCCGCTCCTCGCGGTCGAGGCTGCGTTGATCGGTCTCGTCGAAGGGTGACGCTTGTGGCCACGCCGGGAGCTGAAGGGCGAGGTGCGGCGGCATAGTGTAGCTGACTTTCCGCCGACATGTTCGGGGTTCATTTTCTGCGAGTTCTTTAGTAATCTGGGCCGCACAGGTTGCCGGAGGGGACGAACCCCCGAGCGTCCTCTCCGACAACCTTCCAACGTCTGGCTGATCAAGCCAGACCGTTTTCGTTTCCGGCCTTGGCATGCTGATTCGACGCGCCATACCCTCTGTCGGCAATCTGGGTTAACCTCAGCTTCCTGGCGCCTCGCTCATGGCTCCCCTTTAAGTCAAGAGCCTCCGACGTGGGTGGTCCTAGGCTTGGGTGAGACGGGTCCGGGAAGTGGCTTGTCCGAAGAGCCGGTGTAGGGATGTGAGCCGGTCGCGCTGGAGTCAGAGTCGTGTCCCTGTTGCCCTCCCGGACTCGTTGCCTCACGTCGTTGTTGATCGGCGAGCATGTGGGCGTAGACGACGTTGGAGAGGCGTCGTTTGAGCGCGCGCATGGACTCCATCGAGGTCTTGCCGGCGGCCTTCTTGGCGTCGAGGTAGGCACGTCCTTGGGTCGGGTTCTGCAGTTGGACGACGGCCATGATGTGCAGTGCCCGGTTGATGCGCCGGTTCCCGGCCCGGGAGAGCCGGTGACGTTTCTGGTCATCGGAGGAGGCGTCCAGGGGTGCAGTGCCGTTCCAGGAGGCGAACTTGTCGCGGTCGGCAAAGCGGTGGATGTCGCCAACGTCGACCAGCAGCCGGGCCGCTGCGGAGGGACCGATCCCGGTCAGCTCCATGAGGGTGGAGCCGCGGGCCGCGATGAGCTCACGAAGCTCGAGCTTGACACCCTTGATCTTCTTGTCGACGGCCTCGAGCTCGGTGATCAGCTCCACCGCGAGCCGGCGCCGGGTCTTGCCGACGATGTCGCGGGGCTTGATGGTGGCGATCATCGCGCGGGCCTTGTGCGAGGACAGGAATTTCGGCGCCCCACCTGGGAAAAGCTCCAACAGCAACCTGTGCAGACGGTTGATGGTTTGTGTGCGGGCTTGGCCGAGCTCGTCGCGACGATCCACCAGCATGGCCATCACTACCAGTTCGTCCTCGACCTCAACCCGCACCAGGTTCGGAGTGCGTAGCGCCACCATCGCCACTGAGCGCGCGTCGACTGGATCGGTCTTGCAGCCGTTGCCGGTGGCGAAGACCCGCACCTGCGCGGACAGCTTCGACGACACGTCGAAGACGACCTCACCGTCGTGCACGAGCCGGTGCGCGATGTGCCTCCCGATGCCATTACAGCCCTCGACCGCCCAGACCCGGTCAGGGTGACGGCGTCCAGCGTCGAGCATCTCGACGTAGCCGGTCTTGTCGGTCCCGAAACGGCCGCCGTCGATGATGCGGCCCCGTTCGTCGACCACCTCGACGGTGGCACAACGCGATAATCACGCCCACGGCGTGCACCTCCCTGCCTCAGCCGATCAGTAACAGCAAGGAGGGCACCGCTACTTCAAGCAGAACAAACCCCTTTTGAGCCTCTCCTCGCGCGGCGCCCGGCGAGACCGCAGGCCATCTGAGAGCCACACCAATGACACCGGTGGGCAGCCGCAATGTGGGAGCGTCTCGCCGAACACCTGGACCGAGTCTGGCCGGACATCGGACCTGCTAGAAGTCTTAAGTAGCTGCAACCCGTGCAGAGCGTGGGGAACCTGGGTTCACATAGGTTTCCGACGGGGCAGACGCGCGTGGGGGCGCGCGATGTTCATGATATGAGATGAGCCGCTGAAGGTAACAAATTGATATCGCAGAGTGTTGCGTTCTGCGGAAGATTGCCCTTACGGTGGAGAGCGGCTCGTTTCCGTTTCGTTATCAAACGGCGGGGGCGGAATGCCGAGGGGGAAGGACTCAGGAGGCATCCAATGTGCCTGCTGAGATCGCGCGTCCGTCTGCCGAACTCCGCTGGACGGCGCCTTGCCGAGAACGTCTCGGGCGAAAGCGGAGGTGGAGGAACCAGCGGATTTCTCTCACGTCAGGAAGAGAGAGTCCCGGGGGTGAAGCGCTCACAGCGGTGCATCTCTTGCACCGCGTGAGCGCCGGGCCCATGGCGGCCCGAACCAGGTCGCCCACAGGCGTACTCGGGGAAGGACTCGATTCCTACGTTGACATCCACCATCATCAAGCGCGCCGTAGGCGTGGGTGCTGCCCTTGCTCTGTCCTACGGGATTGGGCTGGCGGGCGCCGTACCTGCCGAGGCGGCTACGACGAGCGTGTGGGACCGCGTCGCCAAGTGCGAGAGCGGCGGCAACTGGAAGATCAACACCGGCAACGGTTTCTACGGTGGCCTGCAGTTCGCTGCAGGTACCTGGAAGGGGCACGGCGGGAAAACGTACGCCAGCCAGGCCAACCAGGCAACAAAGGCTGAACAGATCGCGATCGCGCGTCGGGTGCTAGCAGGCCAAGGTGCGGGTGCCTGGCCGACCTGCGGCCGACGTGCGGGACTGACCAAGTCGAACGGCAAGGCGGACAGGCAGGCGACGCCGTCGACCAATCCTGGGGCTTCCCAAACGACGAAGGTGAACGACTCGGCGAAGAAGATCGCCAAGAAGGCGGCTCCAAAGAAGTACAGTGCTAGTGCCAGTGGCAAGACCGTTCACGTGAAGCGTGGCGACACCCTTCGCAAGATCGCCAAGCGGTACCACGTGAAGGGCGGCTGGAAGGGCTTGTGGAAGCTCAACAAGAAGACGATCAAGAACCCCAACTTGATCTACATCGGCCAAACGATCAAGATCAAATAGACCTGACTGGCGCGGGTGGGACCCTGCCCCCCAGTACGCCCACCCGTGGAAGCCCGGCAGACCCGCATCTGCCGGGCTTCCGGTTTGTGTGGGCCATGGGTCTTAGATGTCCATCTCGCGCACGAGTGCGCACTCTGACAAGCTCGGGGCGGCGTGCATAGGGCAAGCTCAGAACGCAAGAGGGATGCAACTCAGGACGCATGAGGCCAGCCTCGGCTTTAGTCTTGTGTCATGGGGAGGGTTATGGCCGTGTCGTTCGAGCGATACGGCCGGCTGTACTACCTCGATCCGGGTGACGCCAACTACAGCGTCGGTGATCGGGTCCTGGTGCCCACCGACTCCGGTCCCGAGGTCGCCGAGTGCGTGTGGGCGCCAGAGTGGGTCGAGGACGACGGGTTCGAAAGGCTGCCAGTCTGCGCTGGTTTGGCCGCCCCTGAGCAACTGGAGCGGGATGCGGCGAACCGCCGACGGCGCGCCGAGGCCAAGCTGGTCGCCAAGAAGTTGATCAAGAAGCATGCGCTGCCGATGAAGGTGGTTGCGGTCGACTTCATCGACTCCGGAATCGACTTCGACCGGCTGGTCGTCATCTACTTCACGGCGCCGCATCGGGTTGACTTCCGGGTCTTGGTGAGCGAGTTGGCGCGCAGCTTGCAGGCGCGGATCGACCTGCGGCAGATTGGCTCGCGAGACGCCGCCCGGCTCGTCGGCGGCCTCGGCAATTGCGGGCGCGACCTATGCTGCGCCACGTTTCTTAAGGACTTCGAGCCCGTCAGCCTACGGATGGCCAAGGTGCAAGATCTTCCGCCGAACCCGCTGAAGATCTCCGGTGCCTGTGGCCGGCTGATGTGTTGCCTGAAGTATGAGCATCCGCTGTACGCCGAGTTCGCGCGTACCGCGCCGGCTGTCGGGGAGCAGGTCGCTCTGGAGGATGGGGACGGCGTGGTGGTCGGCCATCAAGTGCCGGCCGACTCGGTGGTCGTTCGGATGAGCGCCAGCGGTGCCACGAGGAGTTGTTCGCTCGCCGCGGCCTGCGGTGCTCGCCAGCTCTACGCTTCGCGCGCCACTCCGGCGCAGCTACCGGGACCGGTGCGCAAGGCACGGACACGGCGTCGCCGCTCCGATGACGGGGAAGACTGAACGTTTCTCAGACCGTTCAACCAGCACACCGTTATTGATCTTGACACCGGGGCTCGCGCTACAGCGCTGCCGCGTACGCTCGTGACATGCCAGGGTCTGCCCGCCGGTTCTGCCTGTTAGGCGCCACGGTGGCTTTACTGGCTGTACTGAGCGGCGCGTGTTCGACCGATTCGCGGATTCCGCAGGGTCAGGCGTCGTCGGTGGCCTCACCGTCCGGGGCCGCGACGTCGACTCCAGATTTGCCGAAGGATGGGCGGCCCCTCCAGCCCATCCCGGATGTGAAACCCGAGGGCTTCACCAAGCCGCCGCCAGGCATAGGACTGGCACGTTATGACAGGCAGCGACTCGACTGGAAGCGGTGCGGTCAGGAGTTCTCGTGCACGACGATGCTCGCCCCGTTGGACTATGCCGACCCAGACGGGACGGCCATCACCCTTTCAGTGGCCAGGCGCCCGGCTACCGGCACTAGGCGGCTCGGCAGCCTGATCATCAACCCAGGCGGTCCCGGCGGCTCGGGGGTGGGCTATGTCGGCTACTTCAACGCAGCGGGCCTGGAGAGCTATGACATCGTCGGTTGGGATCCACGAGGGGTCGGTCGTTCCACGCCCGTGACCTGCTTCGGCCGCGACGATCTTGATCGCTACTTCTCCATGGACAACTCACCTGATGATCCCAGCGAGCTGCACGCCAGGATCGACGCACAGATCGAGTTCGGCCAATCCTGTCTGCGTGAATCGGGGGCGTTGCTGGAACACATTTCGACCATGGAGACCGTACGCGATCTTGATCTGTTGCGCCGCCTGCTGGGCGATTCCAAGATCAACTATTTCGGGTCGTCGTACGGCACCAGGATCGGCGCGCTTTATGCGGATCTGTTTCCTCAGCGCGTAGGGCGGATGGTCCTGGATGGCGCGGTCGACATCAATTCCAAGTCCAAGATCAATCAAGTGGATGGCTTTGAGCGGGCGTTCCGTCATTTCGCGTCGTGGTGTGCGGATGAACATTGCCAGCTTGGCGTTCAGCGTGATGACGTGCTGCTCAAGATCAAGGAATTCCTTGATCGGCTCGACCAGCAGCCGCTGGCGTTGGCCGGCGGGCGTACTCTCAGCCAGCAGCAGGGCGTCGAGGCGGTCTTCTACTCGATGTATGGCGGGATGGGCAGCTGGCCGGAGTTGCGGGATGCGCTGACCGCAGCAATCTTCGATGGGGATGGCGCTGGGCTGATGCAGCTGGCCGACGCCTCAGACCGACGCGATCGTGATGGCAACTATGGGCAGCTCAACTATGCCTTTCCTGCCATTCGATGCCTCGACAGCCAGGACGATAGCGTTCGCGCGGCTGAGAAGAGGCTTGTTGAGGAGACCCGGCGCGCGCCGATCTTGGGTCGACTGAATGGTCCCGATTTGGCCTGTCCGCTGTGGCCGGTCAAGTCTGCGCCCAAGCAACCCGCGGTCGATGCGGAGGGGGCTCCACCGATCGTGGTCGTTGGTACGACAGGCGATCCGGCGACCCCCTATGAATATGCCAAGTCCATGGCCGACCAACTCAGTTCGGCGGTGCTGGTCACATTCAATGGCGAAGGACACCTGGCGTACGGGCAGAGTGGCTGCGTCAAGTCGCTGGTCGATGCATACCTGGTTCGTAGTCAAGTGCCGCGGGATGGGACTCGGTGCTGATCTGGCGCGCCCATTTGGACTTCGTCATGCGCTGGGCCGGTCGATATAGTGGGCGATCGTGCCGAGCCAGCCGGCGCGCCACACAAGCCGCCTTAGCTCAGATGGCAGAGCGACGCACTCGTAATGCGTAGGTCTGGGGTTCGATTCCCCAAGGCGGCTCCAGGGCGTTATCCCTAGTCAGTGACTTTCCGCCAGGGCGCCACCTTCATCGTCCGGTCCTTCATCCGGCCGTGCCCCCGTGGTGCCCCCGAGCCGCTGGGCCGCGTCCCACAAATTGCGGTCGATCATGTGCCCGTACAGGTCCATCGTCATGGCAGCTGTGGCATGCCCCAGTACTCGCTGGACCACTTTCGGGTCAGCGCCAGAGGCCAGCCACACCGAAGCCGCCGTGTGCCGCAGATCGTGAACGCGCAGCTCGGGCCGCCCAATCGTCGCCTTCGCCTCACGCCAGCTGACCGACCGCTGCCAGTTCGTTTCCCGGAGCGGACCGCCCGCCGGCGCGGCGAAGAGCCATTCACCCGGGCCCTTGCCGGCGCTCCACCGATCCACGATCGATGCCACTGGCCGACGCCCGAACGTCGGAGCGATGTAGTTCCGCCACCCCCCGCGGTCACTTTCCAACGTCCGACGTTTCACGGTGAACCGCGACTCCAGCCACATCTCGGCGACCACACTCAGCGGCACCTGGCCTCGACGCGGGTCCAGCCACTCACCCGCCCTCAACCGCCGCCGTTGATCCTGCCACCGCATCAGACTTGCGGTCGAACATCCGAGAAGCGACCTCCCGGCCATTTGCTTTGATGCGCGCCCGGTACCGGACCTTGCCTTCCGGCGTGACCTTCCGTTGGATACTCACCGGGCCAGCGCTTCTCGGTTCGCCTCAAGCCAAGCCGTGAGAGCCTCCTCATCCCAGAGCACTCTCCGCCCGACCTTGATCGCCGGAGCAAACCGGCCTTCCTGCCGCAGCCAACGGACCGTCGGCACGGTCACGCGTAACGACTGGGCGACCTCCTCAATCGTCATGTACATCTTCATGATCTACGTCCTTCCTGGTGGGTCGGTGGCTGCGGGCTCGGCCTCCCCCGATGCGCAGAGTGGGGCCTTCCGTTCGGCCGTCATGGGCTCGCTGCGCTCGTGTGCTGCGGATTCGCTGCGCTCACCCTTGACTGCCGGTCCTGGTTTTGGCTGGTCATCGGGTGAGGCCGAGCCGCGGGCAGTGCCCGGAGTAAGGGGGTGGTTCCCCCTTGCCGAGGCACTGTCCACAGCAGCGGCCGCGGTTTTGACCTTGGTCGTATTGAGCGCGCAGCGTGGCCGTTCCGCGACGGCTCGAAGGAGCGTCAGCGGGAAGGCGGTCGGGTCGGGCGGTTCGTCGGTCCACACGTAGCCGGGGAGCCCGTCGGGGCCTTCACCCTGAGGCCGGCGGGAGTTCATGACGCCGACGGACCGTCCGCCAAGCGCCGCACCGAAGCTAGTGCCACCCGCCGAGACCAACCGATCTTCACCGAGTCGAGCTGCTCGGCGGAGAGCAGCTCATACACTCGCGACCGACTGACACCGAGTACGTCTGCGGCCTCCCGCACTGTCAGCAGCAACTTCTCCATCCGATCGTCTCCAGCCCTTGTACTGATGCCCCGGCTGGCCACACTGTCCGCCCGAGGTGCCAATAAGGCTCCGACCTGTTGATAACCCCGGGCTATAGAGCAGCACCTTGTGCCGTACTCCACACTCCACAGAAGTTGTTTCCGACGGCCTGGCGGTCACCATTGCAGTTCCAATCTCGACGAGCGGCAACTCGGCCTTGCTTGTCGGCGCCGGCTACATGATCGTCAATGAACCTGCTCACAACCCTTGCCGGCTGTGGAGTCGATGCGGCCCCGCTGGATAGTGGCCCGCGACGGTACCCGCCAGCCGCGGCAGGCAAGGCCTCCGGCCGGCGCGCTCGGCCGCACCCCTCCACCGCGGCGCGGACCTCCGCAATTCGTACCGTCCCCAGCGCGCCCGAAAGGGGTGACCTCGGCACTGTTCAAAGGCTCCAACTCGTTGAGCAGGCGGGTCGCTGCGGGCGCGATCCTGTCACATTGGCGACGTCCACGAGCAACACCAGATCCTGCGACTGCCCGGACGCGTTCACGACCCCTCTGTCAGTGGCGATGATCGATCCATCGGACATGCCCTAGTTTCGGACTGTGGACGCAGATCTGGAATCCGCGGTCTTAGCGTCGCATCTGCGCGAGCTACCGACAGATGTTATCGACGACCTGATGGCCGGTGCGGTGAGACTAAAGATCCCTGCCTCGTCGGTGATCCATCGCGAGGGTGAGGGCGCACCGGTCCTGGAGCTGGTCGTCTCCGGACTCGTTCGGGTGTTTGTGACTGCGCGGGACGGCCGCACGATGACGGTCCGGTACTGCCGACCGGGCGCCCTACTCGGCGTGATGTCGCTGTTCATCCCGGGGTTCGCCCTGCCGGCCGCGGTCCAGGCGCTGGTGGACGCCGAGGTGCTGGCGCTGTCTCCCGGCGTCGCCCGTCGTGCGGCGGCGCAGGACATACGCGTGACGCAGGCCTTCCTCCGCGAGCAGAGCGAACGAGCGATCAGTTTCTTGTATGAGGTTCCGGGCAGCGCCTTCGCCACCGTTCGCCAGCGGGTAGCCCGGCATCTGCTCGACATCGCGTCCGAAGGGACGCCGGAACTGGTCGTCCCGGTCAGCCAGCAACAGCTCGCGGAGTCGGTCGGGACGGTCCGCGAGGTGATCGTCCGAGTGCTCCGTGAGCTGCGCGCCGCGGGCGTGGTGCACACCGAACGGAACCGCATCATTATCGTCGATCCGGCACGGCTCATCGCAGAACAGGACTGGAACTCAGGTCCCTGACAGCGCTGGCCTCTGTGGCGAACACTGGCATCCATGACGACGATGTTCAGGTCCAGGCAGGATGCTCTCGATCCGCGAGTGCTGACCACGCTGGAGAGGCGCCTTCGGGGCACGTTGATTCGTCCTGGCGACGCCTCCTACCAGTCGCAGCGGCGTGTCTGGAACGGGTCGATCGACCGGTACCCGGCCAGCATTGCCCGCTGCGCGGATGCGGATGATGTGGCCACCGCACTGCGTTTCGCCCGTACCTACGGACTTCTGGTCGCGGTCCGCGGCGGCGGACACAGCTTCCCAGGGCATTCTGCCTGCGACGACGGCATGGTAATCGACCTGTCTTTGATGAAGGGGATCCGGGTCGATCCGGATGCGCGTACGGCACGCGTCCAGGCCGGGGTGCTGCTGGGGGAACTGGACCAGGCGACGCAGGCGTACATGCTGGCCGTACCGGCCGGGATCGTGACCCACACCGGGGTCGCCGGACTCACGCTGGGCGGCGGCATCGGTTGGATCATGCGCAAGTACGGGCTGACAGTCGACAACCTGCTTTCGGTAGAGATGGTCACAGCCGATGGCGAGTGGGTGACGGCAAGCGCCACAGAGAATGCCGACCTTTTCTGGGGAGTCCGGGGCGGCGGCGGCAACTTCGGCATTGTGACGAATTTCGAGTTCCGGCTGCACCCGCTGGGGCCTGACGTATTCGCAGGACCGGTGTTCTGGCCCATGGAGGAGGCGGCGAAGGTTCTGCGTTTCTACCGCGACTGGGTCGCCGACTGCCCGGACGAGCTGATGACAATCGTGGTGCAGCGCCGAGTCCTGGACCTGCCGGGCGTCCCGAGGGACCTGGTCGGCCGGCACGTTATCGCGGTCACGGCCTGCTATGCAGGGCCGATCGAGGATGGCGAACGTGTGCTGCGCCCGCTCAAATCGTTTGGCCAGCCGTTGCTGGATCTGTGCCAGCCCAAGCCGTATCTGGCTCATCAGTCGATGTTCGATCCCGGGTTCCCACACGGATGGTGGTACTACGTCCGGACCTGCGACGTAGCCGAGCTCAACGACGACGTGATCGATATCATCGCCGAGCACGGCTGGCGGATCGTGTCACCTATCTCGAGCATCGCGCTGTGGCAGATGGGGGGCGCAGTCGCCCGGATCGGGGAGGACGAGACCTCCTTCTCTGGGCGCACCGCCGGGTTTACGTTCAACATCAACGGCAACAGCTATACGGCGGAGGGCTTCGACGCCGAACGCGAGTGGGCGCGGACGTACTGGTCGGCGCTCGCCCCGTACCAATCCAGCGTGTATGTGAACTTCATGATGGACGAGGGCGAGGAACGGGTCCGGCAGGCGTACGGGCCGGCGAAGTTCGACCGGCTGAAGGGGCTCAAGCGCAGGTACGACCCGGACAATGTGTTCCGTCTCAACCAGAACATCCCGCCCGACTAGCCGCCTCTCACTCCCGACCACAGCGGTGCGCGGCGATCGCGCCGTTGCAGAGGTAGCCGGTAGCCGGAAGCATCCTTCCCGTGCCGGAGGTCGTAGGTGAGCTACTCCCCTGCGGCGTCGCGGTGGCCCCTAGCCTCCGCCAGTCATCGCTGTACTGCTGTCCCTTCTGTCTCGGATAGGCCGCGCGGGCGGTCCCGCCCTGCTCATTGGGCAATAGCTATTGCCGCGGTCGCTGCGGCGGTTCCAGCGATCGCGGAGGTACTGCGCGAGTCGAATGGCTCATCGACAGCGGTGGACGTACTGCGCATCCTCCTCGGTGTGACGCTCGTCGCGTGGGGCGTTCTCATGTGGATTGGCCGAGGCGCCGAGCAGACAGGGAGCACATGTGCATGCTGGCCACCCCGTAAGCCTCGTTCTTCGATGACGGTCAGTAAGGTCCCGGTCGCAGGAGTTCGCGACGTGCAGGTGCGGCGTCGGCTCGACCGAGCACGCTCCGGCCGTCCGCCGCGAACCGATCGAATGACAGCGCCAGCGCTGGTCGGCGACCTCCCATCGTGCCCGGGATGGGCTCATCATCAACAGCGCTACTGCACCTGACCGGACTCTTGTGGGCGGTCCGCGGTCCTCTCCGGGCCACGATGGTCCCGATCTGCATTGGGGAGGTGCCCGACTATGGACAGCACACAGCAGGCGCTCCACTCGCCGGCGTCCGTCTGACCAATGAAGATCACCAGCCGATCACCGTCGATTTGCTGTTCGACCCGATCTTAGTCTTCCGGCCACAGGTCACTGGTGACATGGCCACCAATCCCCTGAGGTCTCAGATCACCGGTACTCCCCTTCCGACGTACCCCTCGCACTCCCAAAGCTTCCAAGTCCCATACACCTAGTGCATCTCAGGTGAGGATGGCTGGTGCCTCGACGTCGTCGGGGTCCGCACCGTCGTCGGGAAGGCTCAACCTTTTGCTGCCCGGCATGCCCGAGGCTCTGAGTAGTGGGTGCCTCCCGGCGGCGGCTCGTCTGGGCTGTTGACGCTCGATAGGGGCGTGGGGGAAGCCATGTATCCCCTTGAGATGCCTGCGCTCTGCCCGGCCGCGGAATACCTGGATGGGATGGAGAAGACCGAATGTTTGCAGGCGTTGACACGCACAAGGACACCCTCGCCGTGGCCATGATCGACCACGCCGGACGGGTCGTCAGGCAACTTGAGTTGCCGAACCAGGACAGCGGCTACGCCCGACTGCTGGCCCTGCTGACCAGCCACAACGTGGTGCGGGTGGGCATCGAAGGGTCCGGCAACTTCGGCTGGCCGGCCGCGATCTATCTGCTCGAGCGGGACCTGAACGTCGTGGAGGTGCCGCCCTTGATGACGTCGCGGGAACGGCTGAGCCGGCCCGGCCAGGGCAAGACCGACCCGGTCGACGCGGTCGCGATCGCCCGCATCACCGCCCGCGAGCCATCCTTGCCGCCGGTGCGTCCGATGACCGGCCACGCCGCGGATCTTCGGGTGCTCACCGAGTACCGCGACCAGCTGGTGAACGAACGCACCGCCACTGCGAACCGGGTCCACACCGATCTGGGGTGGCTGCGGCCCGGCTACCAGCACCAGCTGCCGCATCTGACCAACATGGCGCACCTGCGCGCTGCACTGGAGTTGCTGAGCGGCGAGGACAGTGTCCGGGCCGCGGTGACTCGGAGCCGGTTGCACCGGATGCTGACCCTCACCGAGCAGCTCGCTGAGTTGCGGATCCAAATTGACGCCCTGGTCAAAACCAGTGGCAGCACGCTGCCCGAGGTATACGGCGTCGGCCCGGTCGTCGCCGCGACCATCATCGGCCACGTCTCCGACATCCGCCGCTACCCCACCCGGCACCACTTCGCCACCGCCAACGGAACAGCACCCATCCCCGCATCGTCGGGGCGAACCGTTCGACACCGCCTGAACCGCGGTGGCAACCGGCAGCTCAACCGCGCGCTCTACACGATCGCGATCACCCAGATCCGCGCAGACACCGAAGGCCGCGCCTACTACCAGCGCAAACGAGCCGAAGGCAAAACCAGCCGCGAAGCCCTCCGCTGCCTCAAAAGACGGCTCTCTGACCTGATCTACCGCACGCTACGCGCCGATCTCGCCAACGCTGCGCAGCCAACCCCCACTCTCAGCATCGCCGCTGAACCCGCCGCTCGAGGGGGTAGCCCAAACCGCCGCACACGGCCCGATCCGGCCCGAAAACATGCACAGTTCCGTCCCCAGACGGGGTGGGTGCGGCTGACGCAAAAGAGGCACGACTGACTGCCTAGCGGCAAGCTGCGTGGCAGAGCTTCCAGCCTCAACACCCTGCTCTTCGCTGCGGCGTTCCACCACACCCACCTCCCAGGAGAGTACCCACCACATACCCCGCCGGATTCTCACCCCTAGACAAACAGGGAGTGAATCCAGCGACCCGCGAGCCGTTGACATAGGGGCCCACTGACGGAAGGTA